>NZ_JBHUQZ010000009.1:0-344034 GCF_042674205.1 Kribbella sp. NPDC056951 | reverse complement strand
CCCGGCTCGAGGCGGCCGATCCGAAGACCCGGGCCCACGAGACCGCGTCGCGTCAGATTCGCCTAGCCCAGAAGGCCTTGCAGGCCGCCCGGGCCGCGGCCGCTGCCGGGACGGTCGACCGCGAAGGCGGCGCGGCCAGGAAACGCCGCCGCGCCACAACCGCCGCGCCGGAGGCGAACATCACCGATCCCGAGAGCCGGAAGATGGCGACCAGGAACGGCGGGTTCGTGCAGGGCTTCAACGCCCAGATCGCGGTCACCGACGACCATCTCATCCTGGCCACCAAGCTGACCCAGGACGGCAACGACTACCACTGTTTCGAACCGATGATGAACGCCGCGGTCACCGCCACTCAACACATCGGGCGAGCCGGCGAGCTGGGCACGGTCCTGGCCGATGCCGGCTACTGGTCCGAACCCAACCTCACTCTGCCCGGCCCTGACCGGCTCATCGCGCCCGGCAACCACCGCGACATCACCCGCGACGCCCGCAACCGGCCTGCCCACGGCCCACCACCACCCGACGCGAGCCCCGCGGACAAGATGCGGCACCGGATCCGCACCCCCGAAGGCCACACCACCTACAAACGCCGATCAGCCACCGTCGAAACCGTCATCGCCCACCTCAAAGACCAAACCGGACTCCGACGGTTCTCCCGACGCGGCCTCGCCGCCGCGGCCAGCGAACTCAACCTCGCAGCCACCGTGGTCAACCTCCTCAAACTCCGCAACCACACCCTCCACCCAGCAACCTGAACCCGGCCCGCCCGGGCCCCGCCCGGGCAACCAACCAACCCATCAGATTCCATGCCCGGCCCGCAAAACACCATTCCGCAACAGCCTCCAGGCGCCGAAAATGTTCCGATCAACGCGCCAGATATCCCCCGGGGCCCGAGATCGCGGGCCGGCAATCACCTTGTGCACCCACCATCCATCTGACCCCCGCCGAAACGGTTGAACCGTGCTCAAGGTCGCCCCGGCCAGCTCACCTTGAGCACCCCTCAACCACCGTCCGATCGCGCACATGGTTGACCCGTGCACAACGTCGTACCGGCTCGTGGTGAGAGCCCTTGACTAACCCGGCATGGTGGGTGAACCCACCAAATGGGAGGTTCCCCCACCGGATTCCGGGGTGGGAACCTCCTACCTGGTGGGTTCACCCACCAGATGGGTCTTCTGCGCCATCGCAGTCGATGGGCTGACCCATCGCGTGTTGGGTTGGCCAACTGCGTGCGGTGGGCTCACCCGCATTGGCATGGGCGGGCTCACCTGCATTGGCGTGGGTGGGCCTACGAAATGGGGAGTGTCGGTGGGGGGTGGCAGGATCGGGGGTATGAGTGGGTTTCGTGGGCTGCATGAGGGGTCGAGCGGGTTTGTGATGCCTAATGCTTGGGATGCGGGGAGTGCGGTTTTGCTTGCTGCGGCTGGGTTTTCGGCGATTGCTACGACTAGTGCGGGGATCGCGTTCTCGCTGGCCAAGGGGGATCACACGCTGCCCGACGGAGCGCCGGGTGTGTCGCGGGAGGATATGTTCGAGCGGATCCAGCAGATTGCCGGGGCGGTCGACGTACCGGTGAGTGGTGATCTTGAGGATGGGTACGGCGCGGCGCCGGAGCGGGTTGCGGAGACGATCACGTTGGCTCGTGCGGCCGGGTTGGCGGGTGGCAACATCGAGGACTATGACGGCCATGAGTTGTACGACGTGGAGTTGGCCGTTGACCGGATTGTCGCTGCTCGGGAGGCGGCGGGCGCGGACTTCGTGCTGACGGCCCGTACGGATGGGCAGCTGTTGCGGGCGCCGACCTCGCTCGCGGAGTCGATTGAGCGGGCCAACCGTTTCCGGGCGGCCGGCGCCGACTGCCTCTACCTCCCCGGCGTGAACGACCTCGCCACGATCCGCACGATCGTCCGGGAGATCGACGGTCCGGTGAATGTGGTCATCGGGCTCGGCTCGTCGACGCTGACCGTGCCCGACCTGCTGGACGCCGGCGTGAAGCGGATCAGCCTTGGCGGCAGCATCGCGCGGGCGGCGCTCGGCTTCATCCGCCGCAGCGCCGAGGAGCTCGCCACCCACGGCACGATCACCTTCGCCAAGGACCAGATCCCCCAATCCGAGCTCAACGAGCTCTTCGCAGGCTCAGCTGACCGCTGAAGGACCCAGCGAGCGGACAGTACGGCGCACTCGACGTCGACTACCAGGTGTGGCTCCAACCCGACAGCCGAGGACATCGCCTGGAGGTCTACACCCCGGCCGATGCCACGTCGGCCGACGCACTCCGGCTGCTCACCTCGGTGGGATGGGTGTCGCCGAAGGCGGCGGTGAGCGGTGGGAAGGTGGCGCGGACGTCGGCGCCGGTGACCCACATTCCGATGGCCAAGGCGGCCGTCGCTTCTAGGAGGCGGGCGCGGGCCAGACCGCCTGCTGGGACCGGAGTGCAGCCCACTGCGCGGACCAGGTCGGAGACCTGAGCGAGGGCGGCCGGGTCATCGGCGCACAGCGGGACCCCGAGCAAAGCACCGTCGAAGGTGTGCGGTGCAGTTCGCCAGACCGCCTCAGCAGCGAGGTTGAAGGCCTTGACCACGTGCGCATGTGGAACTGCCTGGCTGATCGCCTCGGCCACCGCGGGCTGAGCGAGGGTGAAGTCGCTGTGGTCGAGCGCATTCGTGCAGTCGATCAGTACTGTGCCCGGCGCGACGGAGAGCTGCGTGACCACGGAGACCACCACCTCAGCCGGTACGGCGAGCAGCACCACCTCGCCGTACGTCGTTGCCTCCTGCAACGACCCTGATGTCGCCCCGATCCGCCCGGCCGTCGCCGAGGCCCGCCCCGGATCTCGTCCGCCGATCATCACCTCGTGCCCGGCCGACACCCAGTGTCGCCCCAGTGCCTCCGCCATCCCGCCGTTCCCGACAATTCCGATTCGCATGCCCAAAACGCTAGCCAGGCCAATAGGAACCAATCGGTGTGTAACAGCGGGGCACAATGAACAACGTGGAGCCGAGATTCTTCTCCGATTGTCAGGCGCGGGTTGCCGTCGACGTGCTCAGCGGCCGGTGGCCCATGGTCGTGCTGTACGCGCTCACGAAGGGCTCCGGACGGCCGGGTGAGCTGCGCCAGCAGATCGGCGGCATCAGCCAGAAGGTGCTCACCGAGACGCTGCGGCGGCTGGAGTCCAACGGGCTGGTCGAGCGACGCCGGTACGCCGAAGCCCCGCCGCGCGTCGAGTATTCGCTGACGGCGGCCGGCGAGGACCTGCTGGTCCCGATCCAGGCGCTCGGCGACTGGGCCGAGCGCCACGCGGAGACGGTGATGGCGGCGCAGGAGGCGGCCGGCGCCTAATCGTCGTACGCGATGTGGATCGACGAGGTGTAAGCCTGATCGCCGGTGTAGATCCCTGGATGGGCGGCAGGAGCGATGCCGGGTACAGGCGGCCCAGCATCATACGAGTCGGAGGCGGATGCGCCTAGCAAGCGGCGGGTAAGCGCGTCGCGCGACGACAGCAGTTCGTCGACGGCCATCCGCAGGTGCTCGGCGGCCGGGGGCGCGTCGGCCTGAGCGGCCAGCAGGACAGTGCGGCGTACCAGCTCCTTCATGAAGGAAGCCGTGGTGCCTTCGGTGCGCTCGACCACCTCATCGACAATCTCAGCGGACAGGTCGAGAGCCGGACCGTACAGGCGCAGCAGACGCGCGCGACCGTCAGTGTCCGGGAGCGGGACCTCAACCGCCATGTCGACGCGGCCGGGCCGCTGCGCGAGCGCAGGCTCGAGAAGGTCGGCGCGGTTGGTCGTGAGCAGGAACGCCACGTCAGCATCCTGAGCGAGCCCGTCCATCTCGTTCAGAACCTGGAAGAGCAGAGGGTTCTCCATCCCCCGGGAGTAGTCGCGCGCCTCGGCGACCAGGTCGCAGTCCTCCAGTACGACGAGCGCCGGCTGCAGCATCCGGGCCAGCGCACAGGCCTGCGAGATGAAGTGGATGCTTGTGCCGGCGAGCAGCACGACCGTGAACGACGGCAGGCGGGACAGCAGATAGCGCACGGTGTGCGTCTTCCCGGTCCCGGGCGGACCGTACAGCAGCACACCGCGCCGCAGGTGCTGACCGGCCGCCAGCAGCGTCTCGCGGTGGTCCGCGATCCCGACCACCTCGCGTTCGACGCGCTCCAGTACGCCGTCCGGCATCACCACGTCGTCGCGGGTGATCCCGGGCCGCGGGTGCAGCCGGAACGGCCCGACGCCCTGACCGAATTCGGTGCCCTCGAACGAGACCACCTTGCCGCGGAACACGTTGTGCGTCCGGATCAGCTCGGGCAGCGCGTTCAGGAACCGGTCCCCCGCACCCTCGCCAACCGTCAGCACCTCGAGATCGACGGTCGATCGCCCGTACTGCGGGTTCGGGGCGCGGAACAGAGCGACGTACCGGTCGTCGCCCTGGATGCCGAGGTAGAAGCCGAACGCAACGCAGTCCATCTCCTCGTCGATGTCGATCGGGACGCGCACGTAGTCGACCGCGCCGATCCCGAAGCGGTCGTAGACGGCCTGCTCGAGGACCTCGCCCAGTGAGTAGTGCCCGCGGTTCGAACCGGCCAGGCCGACCACCTCGAAGGAGTCGAACCAGGCCTCGATCGCCAGCTGCACGTTCGGCAGGTCGTACGGCGCGAAACTCGACGAGACCACCGGGATCTGCTCGGGCTCGGCGCCCAGGTGCTCCATCAGCTTGTCGCGCAGCCCGGTCCGGTTGATCCCGGCGCCGCGGTGGTTCTGCATCCGCTCCAGGAACCCGGTGAACAGGCGTGCGAACTCGTCGATCTCGTGCTCGTCCGGCATCGCGGCCGTCCTCCCCACTGTCCGTCCCCCGGACCCGATCCGGAGGGCCCTCCGAAACGCCGGATAGGATCTCTACCATGACAGATTCCGAGTCCACCGAGCGTCCGTACGCGGCCTACCCCGTCCGGATCGGTTTCCAGATTCAGCCGCAGCACGCGGAGTACGCCGACATCCGGCGTACCGTCGCCCAGGCGGAGGAGATCGGCGTCGACATCGCCTTCAACTGGGATCACTTCTACCCGCTGTCCGGGGAGCCGGACGGACTGCACTTCGAGTGCTGGACCATGCTGGCCGCGTGGGCCGAAGCGACCGAACGGGTCGAGATCGGCGCGCTGGTCACCTGTAACTCCTACCGCAACGCCGACCTGCTGGCCGATATGGCCCGCACCGTCGACCACATCAGCGACGGCCGGCTCATCCTGGGCATCGGCTCGGGCTGGTTCGAGCGCGACTACGACGAATACGGCTACGAGTTCGGTACGGCGGGCGGCCGGCTGAACGCGTTGGGCGAGGCCCTGCCGCGGATCGAGGCGCGCTGGGCCAAGCTGAACCCGAAGCCGACCCGCGACATCCCGGTGCTGATCGGTGGTGGCGGCGAGAAGAAGACGCTCAAGCTGGTCGCTCAGCACGCCAACATCTGGCACGGCTTCGGTGACGCGGAGACGATCGCGCACAAGCACGCCGTACTGGACGAGCACTGCAAGACGATCGGCCGCGACCCGGGTGAGATCGAGCGCTCGACCGCGGTCGGCGACAAGTCGCCGGAGGCCGTCGGCAAGGGCTTGCTCGACGTCGGCACCCGGCTGTTCACCGTCTCGGCCTCCGGCCCGGACTACGACCTCGGCCAGTTGCGCGACTGGGTCGCGTGGCGTGACGAGGTCAACGGCAAGTAGCCAGTACGCCGGTGTGGCGGTCGGCCGGATAGGATTTCCCGCATGGTTTCGAAGTACGAGCGTGGTTCCGTCCGGCCGATCACCCGCTGGGGCACCGAGGTGATGCACCACCTCAACCAGCCGGTGACCGAGTTCGGTCCCGAGCTGCAGACGCTGGTGGCCGACATGTTCTCGACGATGGATGCGGCCGAGGGCGTCGGCCTGGCCGCCAACCAGGTCGGGGTCGACCTGCAGCTGTTCATCTTCGACTGCCCGGACAAGGACGGGAACCGGATCGAAGGCGTCGTCTGCAACCCGGTCATCGAGCTCCCCGAGGGCAAGGACCGCCGCCTCGACGAGGGTGACGAGGGCTGCCTGTCGCTGCCCGGCGCGTTCACCAAGTGCGTCCGACCGGACTTCGCCAAGGTGACCGGCGTCGACGAGCACGGCGAGCCCGTGTCGTACGAGGGCACCGGTCTGCTGGCTCGCTGTCTCCAGCACGAGACCGACCACACCCAGGGCACGGTCTTCGGCGACCGGCTCTCCCGCAAGTACCGCAAGCGCCTCTTCAACGAGGCCGAGGAGCTCGCGTCCGACTACCCCGAGGACTGGCCGATCACCCCGATGGTCGCCCACGAGGACGAAGAGGTCTCCGCCAACTAGGCGATCACCAGCGCGCCTGCTCCAGATCCGCCAGGATCACCTTGACCGTCTGCTCCGGGGTCTGACCGGTGGTGTCCAGCCACAGACCCCGGCGCGGAATCTCCTGCAGTCCAGCCTGCAAAGCCCGTACGCCGTCCGCCAGCGAAGCGCCCTCTTCCTGCCAGGCGCGGTACGAGTTCTGGCCACCGCGACCGATCTCGCGCTCCACGATCGACTCGACCGACGGGATGAGCACGACCAGGTAGGTCTCGACATCCCGCAGTCCCGCGAACCACTGCTCGACGTGCTCACCCAGCATGATGTCGCTACAGACGAAGTCGAATCCGTTATCCGCGTAGTGCTGAGCGATTAGCTGACTGGCGGCGTACCGGAGTTCCAGCTGGCGCACGGCCTCCGGCGACGGGTCCGGGGTCATCCCCTCCGCACCGGCGACCACACCGTGGTAGAAGACATCGCCGTCGATGGTGGCCGCGGGTGGGCCGAGTTCTGCGGCCAGCAGCGGTGCGATCGTGGACTTGCCGGCAGCCTGCATACCGGTGACGAGGACGACCTTGGGCATGCCGACATCAGATCATGCGGAACGCCTCGGCCGTCATCGAATAAACGGTGGCGTTGAAGGTCTCGCCGTCGAACTCGAGATCGGTCACGCACTCGAACGTCATCCCGAGGCGGCGCATCACGGCGATACTGCGTTCGTTCGGCGTGTCGGTGACCGAGTTGATCCGCGGCAGTTGCAGCTCGGTGAACCCGTAGGCGAGCCAATGCGCGGCGGCCTCGGTGGCGTAGCCGTGCCCCCAGTACTCGCGGGCCAGCCGCCAGCCGACCTCGAGCGTGTCGGGATACCACTGCTCGCGCGACAGCCCGCCGGCGCCCACGAACGCGCCGTCGGCGGCACGCTCGATGGCCAGGAAGCCGTAGCGCTCGCTCTCCCAGGTCTGGTTGATCCCGGCCGCTTCGCGGTCCGACTCGGCCCGGGTCAGCGGCCCGCCGATGAAGCGCATGACGTCGGGGTCGCTGTTCAGCGCGGCCCAGGCGTCCAGGTCGCTGTCCTGAAACGGCCGCAGGATCAGCCGTTCGGTCGTACGCATCGTCTCCCCCTATCGATAAACTGCAACGATGAACGGGCCGGGGGAGCAGATCAACAGTCCGACGGCGCAGCAGCGGCGTCCTGTCACGCTGGACGACGTCGCGCGCGCCGCCGGGGTCTCCCAGCCGACCGCGTCGCGGGTGCTCAACGGCAGCTCCCGCCGGGTCGCTCCAAGTTATCGCGAGCGCGTGCTGAGCGCCGCCCGCGAGCTCGGCTACACGCCGAATCTGCCCGCACAGGCAATGGCCCGCGGTACATCGCGCACGATCGCGCTGGTGATCAGCCTGATCTCCGACCCGTACTTCTCCGCGATGGCGGCCGAGATCATGAAACAGGCCGAGGCGATCGGGCTGCACGTCTCGATCGCGGTCACCGAGCGGCAGGCCGAGCGTGAGCTCGACCTGATCCGCGAGCTGCGCGGTCAGCAGCCGCGGGCGATCATCCTGGCCGGCACCGGGTACGTCGATCCGCCGTCGGAGCAGGCGCTGATCGACGAGCTGCAGCGGTACGAGGAGACCGGTGGCCGGGTCGTCCTGATCAGCCGGTCCGACCTGCCGTTCGAAACCGTCGACTTCGACAACCACGAGGGTTCACGGCAGCTCGCACGTGAGCTGGCCACGCTCGGGTACCGGAACTGCCTGGTCCTCGGAAGCGCCACTCCCCTGCTCTCGATGCAGCAGCGCGTCGAGGGGTTCGTGGCCGGGCTGACCGAGTCCGGCGGTACTCGCGTCCAAGTGCATCAGCCCGGGTTCAGCTGGGTCGGGGCCCGCGAGTTCGTTCTCGGGCTCACCGACGCCGAGGCAGCCGAGCTCGACCTGGTGTTCGCGGTGACCGATGACATGGCGCTTGGTGCGCTGGCCGGACTGCGCGAGCGCGGTCTGCGGGTGCCGGAGGACGTCGGCGTGGCCGGATTCGACGACATCAGCACCCTGCGCGACGTCGTACCGAAGCTGACGACTGTGCATGTCGCTCTGAACGCCGTCGCGCAGGAGGCCGTGTATCGCGCGACCACCACCGATCAGGTGTTGACCCGGCGTACGGTGCCCGCCTATCCGGTCATCCGCGCCAGCACGCCGCCGTTATAGGTCCCACCACGTCAGGTGTGCCTGCGCCGAGGCGACCGGCTCGACGAGTTCCCACGCCTCGGTGAACTGGCCGTCGGTGATCTTCAGGATGTCGACGACGACGATGCCCGGCTTGCCGTCGGGCAGGCGACGGCGAGTGTGGATGACGACGTAGTCGCTGTCGGACAGGAGGTGCAGGATCTCGACCTGCATCCCTTCGAGCGAGAGCAGGGACTTGGAGATGTCGGCCAACCACTCGCTCTTGTTCCGGATCAGGCCTTCCGGGCGGTAGTGCCGGAAGTCCTCGCTCAGCACGTGTTCCACAGCGGCGACGCCGCCTTCGCCGAGGAGTTGGGCCATCGTCTGCTGCACGAGTTGTTCGTTCTGCTTTGTCATGCCTGCAATGTTGAGGTGGCGTGCAGCGGCTGTCGATGAAGTCGCATTTCATCGACATCCGGCCCGAGATGGGTAGGCTCGTTGACCATGGCAACGGTCGGCGAACTCCTTCGGCAATGGCGGCATCGGCGGCAACTCAGCCAGCTCGATCTCGCGATCGCCGCTGACGTCTCGCCACGACATGTCAGCCTGGTCGAGACCGGCAAATCGCAACCGAGCGCGGACATGGTGCTGCGGCTTGCGGAACAACTCGACGTACCGCTGCGTGAGCGCAACGCACTCCTGCTCGCGGCCGGCTTCGCACCCCGGTACGCCGAAACTCCGCTCGACAGTACGGCGTTGTCGATGGCGCGAGCTGCGGTCGATCGGGTACTGCGGGCGCACGAGCCCTACCCGGCGATCGCCTTCGACCGGCACTGGGACATCGTGCTGACGAACCGTGCTGTCGATCCCTTCCTCGTCGGCGTCGCGCCCGAACTGCTGCAGCCAATGAACCTGATCCGGCTCGGCCTCGACCCGCGTGGGCTCGCACCCCTGGTCGCCAACCTTGGCGACGTCCGGAACGTGTTCCGCTCCCGAGTACGGCGGCAACTGGCCGCCGCACCGAATCCCCGGCTCACCGCCCTGTACGCCGAACTGCTCGCGGACGGTGATACCGGCGAAACGGTCGAGGCCGAGGTCGTGATCCCGATGGTCATCCGCTTCGAGGGTGTCGAGTTGCAGCTGTTCTCGACGATCACGACCTTCGGCACTCCCCTCGACCTCACTCTCAACGACCTCGCCGTCGAGGCCTATTACCCCGCGGACGCGGAGACCGCGGCGTACTTCGAGCGTTAGAGCTTGACGCCACCACTGATCAGGTCGAGCTTCCAGTAGCGCTGCAGGCTCAGGAACAGGATCGCGAGCGGCACGATCGAGACCAGCACGCCGGCGATCACGATCGAGTACTGCGCGGCCTGGCCGCCGGTGATGATCATCAGCCCGTAGAGCCCGAGGGTGAGCGGATACAGGTGATCGTCGTTGATCATCACGAACGGGAGCAGGAAGTTGTTCCAGATCCCGATGAACTGCAGCAGGAACACAGTCACCAGCGCCGGCAGCATCATGGGTGCGCCGACCGACCGGAAGATCCGCCATTCGCTGCCGCCGTCGATCCGGGCCGCCTCCATGATCTCGTCCGGGACCGAGGCCTCGGAGTAGATCTTGCAGAGGTAGATCGCGAACGGGCTGACCAACTGCGGCAGCAACACCGCAGCGTAGTTGTTGGTCATCCCGACCTTGGCCAGCAACAGGAACTGCGGTACGGCGAGCAGGATCTGCGGAAGCAGTACGGCGGCCACAATCGCCCGGAACAGTACGACGCTTCCGGTGAACCGGTACTTGCCCAAGGCATACCCGCCCGCCCCGGCGATTGCCGTTGACAACAATCCACCGCCGACCGCGTAGATCACCGAGTTCAGAACCCAACGGCCGAAGATGCCGTCGTTGTAGCTGAACAAGGCATCCAGGTTCGACCAGAAACCGCCATTGAAGACCGGCACGAAAGGTGCGGTCGAGAACAACTCGTCGTTCGTCTTGGTCGACGCGATCAGAATCCACAGCACCGGCAGTACGCAGTACAGGGCACCGATCAACAGAATCAGCGTCGGTACCCAGCGCGTTCGTTGAGTCATCGGGTCCTCCCGATCCGGCGGCCGATCGCCGAGACGACCACGGTCGCCGCGACCGTCATCAGGATCAGCAGGAACGACGTCGCTGCACCTTCGTAGATGCTGTTGTCGACGAACGCGTCCGTGTAGGCGCGCATCAGCGGGACCCACGTGGACGAGATCGCGTTCGCCAGCGGCTTCAGGGTGGTCGGCTCGTTGAACAGTTGCAGTGCGCCGATCACCGAGAACAACGCGACCATCGCGACGGCGGGTGCCATCAACGGGAGCTTCACGCGGACCGCGATCTGGAACTCCGATGCGCCATCGAGTTCGGCTGCCTCGAACAACTCCCGCGGCAGACTCCGCACGGTCGTGTAGAGGATGACCATGTTGAACCCGACGATACCCCAGACGGCGACATTCGCGACGCTGAAGAAGATGCCGCGGTTGCCGAAGTAGTCCAACGTGCCGCCGCCGATCGGGCTGGTCGCCGGCAGGTACATGAACCCCCACAGGAGACTCGCGACGACACCGGGAACGGCGTACGGCAAGAAGATCGCGAGCCGGGCAAAGCCGGTCAGCCGGGCGCGTTTCGCATCCAGGCAGAGCGCGAAGACGGTCGCCAGGATGACGGTCATCGGTACACCGAATGCGCCGATCAGCAACATCCGCCCGAGACTCGCCCAGAACTCGTGGTCGGTGAGTGCGGCGGTGTAGTTCGACAGCCCGGTCCACACCTCGGTCGGCTTACCGCCACCGAGCAGACCGCGGCCGACTTTAAGCCGGCGAAAGCTGAGGAAGATCGCATAGATCGCCGGGGCAATCGTGAACAGGGCAAGGAGAACCACGGCTGGGGTGACCAGTACGGCGGGCAGCGACCCGCCGTACTGTCTTGTGGGACGGCTCATCTCAGCCGGCGACCTGGAAGCCGAGCTTCTTCATGTCGGCGACCGTGGCTTCCTGCATGGTGTCGAGAGCGCCGGAGAGCGGTGTCTTCTTCTGCAACGCGCCACCGAAGGCATTCGAGTAAGCGTCGAACGTGACGTTCGCGTTGGGTCCCCAGATGTCGAATGTGCGCACGCCCTTGGCCGCGGTCGCCATCAGCGTGTTGTAGTCCGGCTGGTTCGACATGAACGGCGGCGGGGACTTCAGCTCGGGCAGTTGCTGACCGGCCGGGGACGCGGGGAACGCCTGGACGTTCTTGATCAGCGAGGCCATCCCGGCCTCGGACGAGTTCATCCACTCGACGAACTTGGCCGCCTCGGCCGGGTGCTTGGAGTTCGCCGTGACGGCCTCGGTCTCACCACCCCAGATGCCGACGGTGGTGTCACCGGCGGTCCAGGCCGGCAGCGGCGCGGCGGCCCACTTGCCGGCGGTGTCCTTGGCGATCGAGGGCAGCTGGTTCGGTCCCCACTGGGCGCCGACCCAGCCGATCAACGTGCCGTTGTTCATATCGGTGTTCCACTGCGCCGACCAGTTCGGCTGCGGGCTGACGAGGCCCTTCGTGATCAGGTCGTCCCAGAAGTCGGCGACCTTCTTGCTGGCCGCGTCGTTGATGTTGACCGTCCAGGTGTCGCCGTCGGCCTTCCACCAGTTGGCCCCGGCTTGCTGCGCCAGCCCGGCGAACCAGCCCGGGTCGGCGGCGGTGAAGTTGCCGATGTACTTCTTCGGATCCGCCTTGTGGATCGCGGCGGCCGTGGTCGCGTACTCGGCCCAGGTCGCGGGTGCCTTCAGGCCGAGCTTGTCGAAGACGTCCTTGCGGTAGAAGAAGATCATCGGGCAGACGTTCTGCGGTACGCCGTACGTCTTGCCCTCGAACTGGACCTGGGACAGCGACGCCTTGTCGTACTTGGTGTCCAGACCCTTCACGTAGTCGTCGATCGGGACCACGACCTGGTTCGCGATCAGCGCCGGCAGCGCCTGGTACTCGACCTCGGTGATGTCCGGGTTGGTCCCCGCCTTGTTGTTGGTGATCAGCTTGTTGTAGAGCGTGTAGCCGGTGCCGGACGGTTTGGTCAGCTTCACCTGGATGTTCGGGTTCAGCTCGTTCCAGTCGTCGACAACCTTGTCCATCCCGCCGTCCCAGTTGACGTAGGTCAACTCGATCTTCTCGGTGCTACTGCTCGGACCAGCGGCGGGCTTGGTGTCGTTGCCCGAGCAAGCGGGCAGGGCCAGCGCAGCGATGACGAGACTGGCGCCGATACGTGCGTACATGGCTGTGCTCACTTCTCTTGGCCTCACTTGGATGCCCAGGCCGGGTAGTCGGTCGGGGTGGTCTGGATGCCGATCCACTGCCGATGGGTGTAACCGGCCAGCTGGCCTTCGCCGCCGTGCCGGGCATAGCCGTCGTTCACGTGCACCTCGTTGCTCTTCACCTGCTGGGCGAAGGCGAGGCCGCGCATCGGGTCCTTGGTGAAGACCGAATTCATCAACGTGCGGTGGCGGTTCACCAGGTCGAGCGCCTCCGCCTCGGTGTCGACCACGGTGATCGGCATCACCGGGCCGAAGATCTCCTCGGTGAACACCGGCATCTCCGGGGTCACCCCGGTCAGCACGGCCGGCTGGTAGAACAGGCCGTCGTACGTGCCCCCGGTGGCGAGCTTGGCGCCGGCCGCGATCGACGGCTCGACGAGACCCTCGTGAAAGCGCTCCCGCTGTGTCTCGGTGATGATCGGGCCCAGATCTACGTCATCTCTGAGCGGGTCGCCCACTCTCAGCTTGGCCACCCGCTCGACGACAGCGGCGGTGAACTCATCGGCGACCGAGCGCATCACGATGTGCCGGCCGGCGGTGATGCAGGTCTGGCCCTGGTACCAGAGCGAGGACCACAACGCGCAGCTCGCCGCCTGGTCCAGATCCGCGTCATCCAGTACGACGAACGCGTTGTCGCCACCGAGCTCGGTGGCCGCGGCCCGGAAGTTCTTCCCCGCGAACGCCGAGATCTGCTGACCGACCTCGAACGAGCCGGTGAAGTGGATGAGATCGAGATCGGGATGCACAGAGAGCGTTCTCCCGGTTTCCGGGCCGTCTCCCGGGACCACGTTGAACACGCCCGCCGGGACCCCGGCCGCCTTCGCAGCCTCGGCCAGCACCTGACCGCCCGCGATCGGCGTCAGCTCAGCCGGCTTGAGGACCACAGCGTTGCCGTAGGCCAGCCCGGGCGCGAGCGCGCGCATCGCGAGACTCATCGGGTAGTTCCACGGCACGATCAGCCCGATCACGCCGAGCGGGACCGCGCGAGAGAGCGATATCTTGCCGTTCTTGTACGGCGGCAGGATCGCGCCGGCGTTCTCGGTGAGCTGGGTGGCCGAGTTCAGCAGCTGGTTGATCGACTGCCCGAGCTCCTCCTCGGCCTTCTCCCGCGTACCGCCGGTCTCGCGGATGATCAGCGTGAGCAGTTCGTCGCGCCGGTTCTCCAGCTCACGGGCGAAGGCCCGGAGGATTTCGCACTTGGTGTTCGCGTCGACCTCGGCCCAGCCCGGCTGAGCCCGGCGGGCGCTGCGGACGGCCCGGTCGACCTGTTCCGACGAAGCGGTGCCATAGCGGGCGAACGGCGTACCGGCTGCTTTGTCCAGGACCGGCGACCAGTCCGACGCGGGGGCCTCCGCCCATCCGTCGATCCACACCTGTGCCTCGTACTCCATGCGGGCCTCACTCACTCTGCTGAACTCTCTTGGCGGGAATGCGCTTTCCTCGCAGGATTGCGCATTCCCGGAGTGGGGTCAAGAGTGGATCTCCTCGAATTTTCGGGCCGGCTGTCGAAGTGGGCGGAGGGACTTCGTAGCCAGGGTGAGGGATCGGCAACGGGCCGATTCCGGCCGATCACCGGAGGTCACGATGACCATCACCGCCCCCACCACGACCCTCGCTCGTTACCTCGGTCGGGAGCTGCTGGAGCCGATCCACCTGGTCACCTATATGTCCGACGAGCCGAACGAGGCGATGGAGGCCATCGGGTTCGACTCCGCCAACTACTGGCCGCTGTACTTCGCCGGTCGGGCCGCACCGCTGGGCCAGGTACCGGCCGCGGTCGTGGACGCGATCTTCTACAACTTCGCGCCGGGCATGGCCGACGAGTTCTACACCGGCGTTTGGGACATCACCACGCCTTCAGAGGCACTGGCCGCGCGTGAGGCCGGCTGCGTCGCCGCCCTGCGTCGCATCCTCGGTCCGCTCGCCGACACCCCCGCTGTCGCTCGGGCCGCTGACCTCGCGCTCCGGCTGGCGATGAGCGCGCCGGTCGAGGGTCGGCCGTTGTACGCCGGTCTGCGGTCGATCGCCGTACCTTCTGCACCGCTGGCCCGGCTGTGGCACGCGGCGACTCTGCTGCGGGAGCACCGCGGTGACGGGCACAACGCCGCACTCGTTGCCGAAGGCATCGATGGTCAGGAGGCGCATGTGTTCGCCGCGCTGGACAGTGGGATGAAGCCGCGCGAGTACGGTCGGCTCGACCCGCTGTCGGACACCGAACTGGAGACCGTCGTGGCGCGTCTCCGCGACCGTGGCTTGGTCGACTCCACCGATGGTTTCACCGCAGCCGGCCGGGAGCTCAAGGACCGCATCGAGGCTCAGACCGATGCCGCCGCCGCTCCCGCCTATGCCGGCTTGACGCCTGAGGAGCTCGACCAGTTCATCGACGACCTGCAGCCGATCGCCGCGCGGATCGACTCCGTCGGCTACTGACGCGCTGCTGGTTTCCGGGTCGCGTAGAACGTGACCGCCGCCGAACTGGCGACGTTCAACGAGTCCACTCCCCCAGCCATCGGGATCTTCACCGTCAAATCAGCCTGCTCGAGAACATGCGGCTTCAGCCCATGCCCCTCGGTCCCGAAGATCAGCGCCAGCCGCTCGTCGTTCCGCGCCGCCAACTCGTCCAGCGTGATCGACTCATCGGTGAGCGCCAACGCGGCCGACACGAACCCGCGCTGTTTGAGGACGCCCAGCGCCCCCGGCCAGCTCTCGAGCCGGGTCCACGGCACCTGGAACACCGTCCCCATCGACACCTTGATCGACCGCCGGTACAACGGATCCGCACAGGTCGGGGTGACGAGCACCAGGTCCACACCCATCGCCGCCGCGGCCCGAAACCCCGCCCCCACGTTCGTGTGATCGACAATGTCGTCGAAGATCGCAATCCGCCGTACCGCCGGGGTCAGCAGTTCCTCGAGCGGAGCAGCCGCCGTACGCCGATAGGACCCGAGCGCACCCCGATGCACATGAAACCCGGTGACCTGCTCGGCCAACTCCTCCGACACCACATACACCGGCGTCTCGGGCCACTGCGCCAGCACATCACCCAACGACTCCAGCCACCGAGGCGCCAGCAAGAACGACCGCGGCACAAACCCACCCTCAGCCGCCCGCCGAATGACTTTGTCGCCCTCGGCAATAAAAAGCCCGTGCTCCTCCTCCAGCAACCGCCGCAGGCTAACCTCCCGCAACTGCACATAATCCGCCAACCGCGGATCCCCAGCCTCAGTAACCTCAACCAACTGACTCACCCGAGCCCACCTCCCGCCCAACCAACCCCGCCCACCGAAGCCACCGTGCCGAGCCCACCCCACGTCCACCGAAGCCACCGTGCCAAGGAATGCCCACGCCGACCGAAGCCACCGTGCCAAGGGATGCCGACTGCGAGCAGTGAGCCGACGAGTGTGACCTCCGTGTCGTCAGGAACCGATTTCCGGCGACCAGGTCCCCACACTCGGCGAGGGACCGCGAGCGAAGCCACCGTGCCGGGCGGGGCCACGTCGAGTGAAGCCAGCGTGCCGGGCGGGGCGACGTCGGGTGAAGTCGGTGTGGTGGCGGTTGGGGTGGGGCTGGTCACCGGGGGGTGTCCGTGGGACGGGCTGACTCGGCTACTTCGACTACGTTGCCTATGACAACGATCGCGGGGGCGCCGACGCCGGCTTCGTGCATGGTGGTGGCGATGTTGGCGAGGTCGGAGGTGACCAGGTGCTGGCTGGGAAGGGTGCCGTCGGCAACGGCTGCGGCGGGGGTGGTGGCGGGGCGGCCGGCTGCGATCAGGCGTTCGGTGATGGCGGGGAGGTTTTCGACTGCCATCAGGAGGACGAGGGTGCCGGAGAGTTGGGCCAGCGCATCCCAGTTGACCAGTGAGTCCGGGTGCGACGGCGGGATGTGCCCGGAGACGACCGTGAACTCGTGGGTGACACCGCGGTGGGTGACCGGGATGCCGGCTACTGCGGGCACCGAGATCGAGCTGGTGATGCCCGGTACGACGGTCCAGGGGACACCGGCTTCGGCACAGGCGAGGGCTTCTTCGAAACCGCGGCCGAAGACATACGGGTCACCGCCCTTGAGGCGTACGACGACCTTTCCTTCGCGGCCGCGGTCGACCAGGATGCGGTTGATCTCCTCCTGCTGGGCAGCTCGGCCGCGCGGGAGTTTCGCCGCGTCGAACAGCTCGACATCGGGTGACAGCTCGTCCAGCAGTTGTTGCGGAGCGAGCCGGTCGGCGACGACCACTTCGGCCTCCGCGAGCAACCGGCGTCCGCGCACGGTGATCAGGTCCGGGTCGCCCGGTCCCCCGCCGACCAGGTACACGCCGGGCCGCCTACCGCTCGCGTCCCGGGCGCCGAGTTCACCGGTCCGCAGCCCTTCGAGGATCGCGTCCCGGACGGCGGCCGAACGGCGGTGGTCGCCTCCACCGAGTACCCCGATGGTGACGTTGTCGTGCTGCCCCGACGCCGGGGTCCACGCGGTCGCCCGGGAACGGTCGTCGGAACGGACGCAGAAGATGCGGCGTTCCTCGGCTTCGCGCGACACCTCGTCGTTCACAACCGCGTCGTCGGTGGCAACGACGACGTACCAGGCGTTCTCGAGGTCGCCGTTCGTGTAGCCGCGCTCGATCCAGGTCAGCGAAGGGTTCGCCAGGAGACCCTCGATGGTCCGGGTGATCGACGGGGAGATCAGGTCGATGACCGCGCCGGATTCGAGCAGCCGCGGTAGGCGTCGCTGAGCGACGCCACCACCGCCGACCACGACGACGCGGCGCCCGGTGAGGACGAGACCGGAGAGGTATTGGTCGGTCACGAGTCGATCCCAGCGGACTCGAAGGTCGCCATCTCGCCGAGGGCGCGGACGGCACAGGCCAGGATCGGGTACGCGAGCACGGCACCCGTGCCTTCGCCGAGCCGCAGGTCCAGGTCGACCAGCGGGATGAGGCCGAGAGTCTTCAGCGCGACCGCGTGACCTGGTTCGGCCGAGCGGTGGCCGGCGACGCAGTACTCGATCGAGTGCGGCTGCAGCGCCTGCGCCACGAGTGCGGCCGCGCCGGCGATGACCCCGTCGAGGATGACCGGGACCCGGTTGGCCGCACCGCCGAGGATGTATCCGGCCAGCGCGGCGTGCTCGAGGCCGCCGTACGCCTGGAGTGCACCGAGCGGGTCAGTCGCCGGTACGGCGTGCTTTTCGAGCGCCGACCGCACGATCGCGGTCTTGTGAGCGAGGGTCGCGTCGTCGATCCCGGTACCGCGGCCGGTCACCACCTCGGCGGTCGAACCGGTGAACGTGGCGATCAGGGCGGCCGAGGCGGTCGTGTTCGCGATCCCCATGTCGCCGGTCAGCAGGCAGCGGTAGCCGTCCCGGACCAGGGTGTCGGCGAGGTCGAACCCGACCGCGATCGCGGCCCGCACCTCGTCGTTCGTGAGGGCTGCTTCGACCGACAGGTCGCGCGTGCCCAGGCGAACCTTGGCGTGGACGATGTCGAGCTCCTCCACCGGCGTGGCCACGCCGACATCCACGACCCGGACCTCGACCCGGTTGTTCGCGGCGAACGCGTTCACCGCGGCGCCACCGGCGGCGAAGTTCGCCAGCATCCCGGCCGTCACCTCCTGCGGCCACGGCGAAACCCCCTGCGCGTGTACGCCGTGATCGGCCGCGAACACCGTCACCACGGCCGGCATCGGCACCGCCGGCGGGCACACCCCGGTCATCCCCGCCACCCGCACGGAGAGATCCTCCAGCACGCCCAACGCGCCCGGCGGCTTCGTGAGCTGCCCTTGACGCTCCGCAGCCGCCCGCATCGCCACCTCGTCCGCGGGCGCAATCCGCGCCAGGTACTCCTCCACCGCATGCCCTCCACTGTTCGGTGCCCACTCGTGCACCGATCTTCGCATCCTCGGGCGAGTCCCCTCGGACGGCATGCGATCCGATGGACAGTAATGTCGGATACACCACACGTCACAGATCGGGGAGGACCCCAGATGTCGCTCGACCGTCCCGTCACACCGGACCCGTACGAACTACTCCCCGAGGTGGGCGGTTTCACCCTCACCAGCACCGACGTGACGGAGGGTAAGCAACTCTCCGACGCCCAGGTCTTCGCCGCCGGCAACACCTCCCCGCAGCTCAGCTGGTCCGGCTTCCCCGCCGAGACCAAGGGCTTCGTCGTCACCTGCTTCGACCCCGACGCCCCCATCGTCTCCGGCTTCTGGCACTGGGTCCTGGTCAACCTCCCCGCCGACGTCACCTCCCTCGAAACCGGCGCAGGCTCCACCGACCGCCTCCCGAACGGCGCCTTCCACGTCCGCAACGACTTCGGCACCAAGAACTACGGCGGCGCCGCCCCGCCCGCGGGCGACCAGAACCACCGCTACTACTTCGTCGTCCACGCCCTCGACATCGAAGCCCTCGACGTCGACGACGAAGCCACCCCCGCGGTTGTCGGCTTCAACCTCGCCTTCCACACCCTCGCCCGCGCGATCCTCACCCCGACGTACCAGACCGCGGAGTAGCCCCCCAACGGGCAGGACGCAGACGCCTGGGACTGTAAGACGGAGTCGTGGGTGTGGAGACCGCATGGTGGGCTTGAACAGGAAATGACCTGTTCAAGCCCACGATTTCCTATCCAAACCCCCGGTTGTTGGCTGGGCCGGCGCGGTATGCGGGGGCTGGGGAGCTCGGCCTCAGCTGATGCCTGCTCGGTGATGAGGCCGGGGAGTCCCACCCGTCGTTTTCGGGAGGTAGGACACCCCAGCACCCCCAGACAGCACCGGCGAGCAACCACCGCCGTACGAACCCGGCCGCATCCGAGCGACGCGACGCCGGGCGCCGCCGTACGACCCCACCCTGTCGGTTGGGCGATTAGAAGGTTCGTTCGATCCAGTGGACGGCGGCTGCGACGGTGGCTGGAGCGTTGAAGAGCCAGGTGGGGGCTGGGCCGACATTTCCTGGGTGCGCGGCTCCTGCTTGGACGGCTTGGTCGGCCAGTACGGCGATGGGGTGGTCGATGCCATGGGCGTCGTACGGGAGTGAGCCGTAGAAGGTGTCGAGGGTGCGGTAGTCGCACCACTCGGTGCCAACCGGCATGCGGTACTCGTGGAACCGTTTGCCTGTCACGTCGGCGATGGACTCGGCGTGGTGGCACAAGGTGAGCGTTTTCAGCGGGGCGCCCAGTAACAGCACCCGCCCGTCCAGCGCGACCAGTTGACCGAGTGGGCCGTCGGGACCCCATGGGTCGTCGGTGTCGGTCAGTAGGTCGCCTGCGTGCGGGCCGAGGGCGGCGAAGCTCACCTCGGGGTGGCCGCTTCGGGAGGCGCCTGGCCAGGTGCGTAGGCGTTCCGGGAAACGGCCGAAGTCGCGGCGTGCTGACGACACCGCCGGATCGAACGGCGGTAGGTCGTCGTACGCGCGTTGCCAGGTCTCTGGCCAGAACTTCACGTGGTACGGGCTGTCGTCCCAGCCGCAGAAGGCGAGCAGGGTGCCGTCGGGGCCGAGGGCGTCGCGCAGGCCGTGGACCACGGTGTCGATACCGCCCACCACCCAGCCCAGCGCCGACAACCGCACGTGCACCATCAGCACGTCCCCCGCCCGCACGCCGAGCGCCTGCACCCCGCGCGTGATCCCACTCCGCGTCACCGGCACGAAGTCCGGGTCACCCAACATCACCGCACTAGGAAAAGCCATCCCAGCATTCTGTCGCCAAGGACATGAGGTGGGGGCGGAATATTCACCCCGCCGGGTGCCGCGTGAGCGTGCCGCGGCCGAACTCCTACCACCACGTGTCGGTAGCCGCATCTGCGGAACGACAGGACGTATGCGGGTGCCAAGTGGATGGCGCAGGCGGTGGGGGCGCCGGGTTGGGGGCTAGTGGGGATATACGTCCTGTCGGTCGGCGGATCGACCGCCGGTGGGGAGCCTGGTGGACTCCCCACCGGGGCTCGGTGGGGCGGTCGCCGCCGGCCGGGAGGTGGCGCCGGAGGCGGCTGGGGGGATGGCCGCCGCGGAGCGGTGTCCTTGGTCAGTCTTTGATGCCGGATTGGGTTACGCCTTGGATGAGGTAGCGCTGGAGGAAGGCGAAGATCAGGACCAGCGGGAGGATTGAGACCGCTACTGCCATGAAGAGTTCGTGGATGTTGACGGTCTGGGCGGTGATGAAGGTGGACATCGCCACTTGGATGGTCCAGGAGCTGGAGTCCTGGCCGATGACCAGGGGCCAGAGGAAGGAGTTCCAGTTGCCGATGAAGGTGATCGCGGCGATGGCGGCGAAGAAGGGCAGCGAGTTCGGGACGACTATGCGCCAGAAGACGCCGAAATAGCCGGCTCCGTCGACGCGGGCTGCTTCTTCGAGTTCCTTGGGAAAATTCAGAAAATACTGCCGGAACAGGAATGCGGCGAATCCGCTGAAGAGCGTCGGGATGATGAGGCCGCGCAGGGTGCTGACCCAGCCCAGTGACGAGACCACGATGAAGCTGGGGATGAAGGTGACCGCGCCGGGGATCATCAGGGTCGCGACGACCGAGTAGAAGACCTTGTCGGCGTGCCGGTACGGGATCCGCGCCAGGCCGTAGCCGGCCATGGACGCGAGCAGGAGCTGGCCCGCCGTACCGAGGATGCCGACGACGGCGGAGTTGTACATCGCCCGCGCGATCGGGACCTGGGTGTCGTTGAAGAGCTCCTTGATGTTGCCCCACTGCAGTTCGGGCGGGAACAGGGTCCAGTCCGGTGCGGTGATGTCGGCTTCGGTCGACAGGGCGTTGCGCAGGATCAGGTAGAACGGCAGCAGGAACAGGATCACCGCGATCAGCAGGGCGAGCCAGCGCAGGCCGATGCCGACGCGGCCGAGCGGGCTGCGGGTGTAGCCGATCGGCTCCAGCGTGCCTGAGGTGCGTTCCGCGGTGGCCATCAGTCACCTGCCTTTCCGAAGCCGAAGATCCGTGTCTGCAACAGGGTCACGAGCATGATGATGACCGCCAGGATCAGCGCGCCGGCCGAACCGTGCCCGAGGTCCTGGATCGAACCGAGGGAGATGCCGTACAGGTAGACCAGCGGCGGCCGCGCGTAGTTGACGTTGCCGACGAGGTTGTAGAACTCGTCGAAGGCCTGGTACGCCGCGATCAGGTTCAGGATCAGCACCGAGACCGAGGTCGCGCGCAACTGCGGCAGCGTGATGTAGCGGAAGATCTGCCACCCCGGCTTGGCGCCGTCGACATACGCCGCCTCGTAGAGGGTCGGCGAGATCCGCTGCAGACCCGCGATGAACAGGATCATGTAGAAGCCGAGCTGCAGCCACAGCCGGACGCTGATGATCGGGATCCAGTACCACGGCGGATCCACGGTCGACAGCCAGGCGACGTTCTCGATCCCGAACCAGCCGAGCACGGTGTTGGCCAGGCCGAACCGGACGCCGTTGAAGATCGACAACTTCCAGATCAGCGACGCAACGACGTACGAGCAGGCCGTTGGCAGGAAGAACACCGAGCGGAAGAACGCCTTGGCGATCTTCACCTGGTTGACCAGCAGCGCCAGCGCCAGCGAGAGCACGAAGGTGAGCGGCACGATGAAGACCGCGAAGATCGTGAACGTGCCCAGGCTGGACAGGAAGTTGTGGTCGGTCAGCATGTCGACGTAGTTCTGCAGACCGACGAACTTCGACGGGGTGACCGTGTTGTAGGCCTCGAAGAAGCTGAGGACCAGGCTCCAGATGATCGGCAGGTACGAGAAGATCAGCAGCCCGATCACGAACGGGCCGACGAACAGCCAGAACCACAACGTGGTCCCGGCGATCCCCTTCTGCCGCCGTCCCCGCTTCCGCCGCGCGTCAGGCGCGGCGGAGTCGGTACGGCGGACGTCGGTGCTGCTGCTCATCCGAACAGCCGCGACAGCTCTGCGTTGACCGTCTTCTCGGCCTTCGTGATCTCCGCGGAGGGGTCAGCTCCCTTCTTGATCACGTTGGTGAGAAGGTCGGCGAAGGCGGTGCCCATCTTCGGGGTCCAGGACGGGTTGTCGGTGTGGCCGTAGTCCGTGGTCAGCTTGACCGTCTCGGCCGCGACACCGCTCTGCAGCTTGGCGGCCTTCGCGGCCAGCGACTTGCGCGGCGGGATGTGGAAGCCGTAGTTCAGCGACCAGTCCTCCTGGAACTCGGCCTGGTCGATCCACAGCCACTTCACGAACTTCTTGGCGGCCTCGACGTTCGCGCTCTTCGCGGAGACGAACTGGGTCCAGCCGCCGGAGTACACGGCCGGCTTGCCCTGGGCATCGAGCGCGGGGAACGCGAAGACACCGAGGTCGTCGCCGAGCGCCTTCTGCATGCCGGGGACCGCCCACATGCCGATCCACTGCATCGCGACCAGGCCCTGGTTGATGGCGCCCGGATCCCACCAGTCGGTCGGGGCGCCCAGCAGGACGGACTTGTCGGCGTACATCTGGTGCAGCTTGCCGAAGGCCTGGGCCGCCCGCTCGCCGGTGAAGCCCGGCTTGTGGTCGTCGGTCAGGTAGGTGCCGCCGGACGACCACAGGGCGGGGCCGCCGAGCGCGTTGCCGCCGTCGTTGCCGACGAAGATGCCCTTCACCTTGTCGGTGGTGAGCTCCTTGGCCGCGGCGATCAGGTCGTCGATGGTCTCCGGCGGCTTGATACCGGCCTTGTCGAGCATCGACTTGCGGTAGTAGATCACCTGCGGGTCGACGATCATCCGGATGCCGTAGACCTTGCCGTCGATCGTGTTCGTGGCCAGGTCACCCTCGGAGAAGTCGCTCTTCACGTCGGCGATGATGTCGTCGAGCGGGACCACTTGGCCGCTCTTCACCATGCCGATGTTGAGCTGGCTCTCGAAGACATCCGGACCGTTGCTCGACAGCAGGCCGGAGGCGAGCTTGCTGGCGTAGTCACCAGGGGTCCATTGGACGGCCACGTTCGCGTCCGTGTAGGCCTTCGCGTACTTCGCGGCGGCCTGCTGGGTGCCGGCCTCGCCGTACTGGTGGTACCACTGCGACAGGTTGACCTTCGCACCGCCACCACTGCCGCCGCTCGACGGGCGGCCGGTATTGCCGCCACAGGCCGCGGTGAGCGCGGCGAGGGCAGCGAGGCCACCGGCCCGCTTGAGCAGATCCCGCCGGTTCAGACCAGCGTTCGGAACATGAGCAGGCATGAATTCCACCTTCCCGAAGAGCAGCGCCGCAGGGGTTGGGACGCCAGGAGTTCCGAGTTACTTAACAGCGTTAAGCATCTCCGATTTCGCACACAGTACAACTAAATCCAACATCGCAACAGTCTCCACCGGGGCACGTTACCCGGGTGAATCGTTGAAGAAGTCTCTGGCACCCTGACCCAAAAGCGCGCCCGGCGCAAGACCGGGCGCGCTGCTATTTGTTCGATTGTGTGGAATGTTGCGCGGACGGTATCTGGCCGTGATCAGTTAAACGATTTCCCAGCCTCGGCCATCCGGATCAGCGACTCCGTCGGAGTGAATCGCGATCCGTACGTCGCCGCAAGCTCCCGCGCCCGGGCGACGAATTCCGGTACGCCGTACGAGTTGATCGCCTGGAGCGCACCTCCGAGCAGCGGCGGGAAGCCGATTCCGAAGATCGAGCCGATGTTCGCATCCGCGACCGAGCGCAGTACGCCCTCATCCAGGCACCGGACGGTCTCCAGCGACATGATGAACGTGAACCGGTCCTGGAGGTCGACCACAGTGGCGTCCGACGTACCGGTGAAGTGCTCACGCAACCCCGGCCACAGGTGCTTCGGGCCGTCGGCGGGGTATTCGTAGAAGCCCGCGCCGGCCGCCTTGCCGCGGCGGTCGAACTCGTTGACCATCCGGTCGGTGACCGCCATCCCGGCGTGGTCGTCGAAGGCACCAGCGCTGCCGCCGGCCGCGCGGGCGGCGTCGCGGATCTTCTGCGGCAGCGTGAGCGTGACCTCGTCGAGCATCGCCAGCGGCGGTGCCGGGAACCCGGCCAGCGACGCGGCGCGCTCGATCATCACCGGGTCGACGCCCTCGCCGACCATCGCCGCGCCCTCCATCACCAGCGTGCCGAAGACCCGCGAGGTGAAGAAGCCACGGCTGTCGTTGACCACGATCGGCGTCTTCTTGATCTGCCGTACGACGTCGTACGCCTTGGCCAGCGTCCGGTCGGACGTCTTCTCCCCCACGATCAGTTCGACCGCGGGCATCCGGTCGACCGGCGAGAAGAAGTGCATCCCGACGAAGTCGTCCGGCCGGTCGATCCCGTCGGCGAGCGAGGTGATCGGCAGTGTCGAGGTGTTCGAGCAGAGCAGTGCGTCGGGCTCGATCACCCCGGCGATCTCGGCGAAGACCTTCTGCTTGAGCTCTTCGCTCTCGAAGACCGCCTCGATCACCAGGTCGGCCCCGGCCAGGTCGTTCGGGTCGGCAGTCGGCGTGATCCGGCTGAGGAATTCCTCGACCTGCGAGGGCGACTTCCGCCCCTTCTGCACCTGCTTGGCGAGCAGCTTCTCCGAGTACGCCTTGCCCTTCTCGGCCGCCTCCAGCGAGACGTCCTTGAGCACGACCTCCATCCCGGCCCGCGCGCACTCGTACGCGATCCCGGCGCCCATCATGCCCGCGCCGAGGACACCGACCTTACGAGCCTTGTACGGCGGGATGCCGGTCGGCCGCGATGCCCCGGCGTTGATCGCCTGGAGGTCGAAGAAGAACGCCTTGGTCATGTTCTTCGCGACCTGACCGGTGGCCAGCGACACGAAGTACCGCGACTCGATCCGGGACGCGGTGGCGAAGTCGACCTGCGCGCCCTCGACCGCGGCACTCATGATCGCTCGCGGTGCTGGGTACCGCGCACCCTTCAGCTGCTTGCGCAGGTTCGCCGGGAAAGCCGGCAGGAACGCGGCGAGCTTCGGCGAGGACGGCGTACCACCGGGGATCTTGTACCCGTCGCGATCCCACGGCTGCTTGGCATCACCGTCGTACGACGCGATCCAGGCGCGGGCCGCGTCGAGGACCTGATCGGCGGGCACGACCTCGTCGACGATCCCGACCGACTTCGCGTGCGCAGGCTTCATCCGCTGCCCCTGCAGCAGCACCTTCATCAGCGCATCCTGCAAGCCGAGCATCCGGACGGTTCGCGTCACGCCGCCGCCGCCGGGCAGCAGACCGAGCGTCACCTCCGGTACGCCGATCTCGATCCGGTTGTCATCGGCAACGATTCGGTGATGCGTCGCCAGCGCGATCTCCAGTCCGCCGCCGAGCGCCGTACCGTTGATGGCGGCAACGACCGGGACGCCGAGCGTCTCCAGGACGCGGAGCTGGCGCTTGATCTCCTCGACCATGTCGAAGACCTGCTGCGCGTGCTCGGGCTGGATCTGGATCAGCAGCTCGAGGTTGCCGCCGGCAAAGAACGTCGACTTGGCCGAGGTCACGATGACGCCTTTGATCAGCGCCTTCTCGGCCTCGAGCCGCTCGATCGTCTTGCCCATCGCCGCGACGTACGCGTCGTTCATCGTGTTCGCGGACGCATCCGGGTCGTTCATCGTCAGTGTGATGACGCCGGCGTCGTTCTTCCACTCGATCATGCCGCAAGCCTCTCGATGATCGTCGCGACGCCCATACCGCCGCCGACGCACAGGGTGGCCAGACCGTAGCGGAGCTCGCGCCGCTCCAACTCGTCCAGCAGGGTTCCGATCTGCATCGCGCCGGTGGCACCGAGCGGGTGCCCGAGCGCGATCGCGCCGCCGTTCACGTTCACCTTCTCGTGCGGTACTCCGAGGTCCTTCATGAAGTGCAGGACAGCGGCCGCAAACGCCTCGTTCATCTCGAACAGGTCGATGTCGGACGCCTCCAGACCGGCCTTCGCGAGCGCCTTGCGGGCTGCGGGCGCCGGGCCGGTCAGCATGATCGTCGGGTCCGCGCCGCTGACGCCGACCGAGACGACCCGGCCGCGCGGAGCCTGCCCGAGGGCCTCCCCCGCCTTCTCGGTGCCGACCGCGACCAGTGCGGCGCCGTCGACGATGCCGGACGAGTTGCCGGCGTGGTGCACGTGATTGATCCGCTCGACCTTCACGTACTCCTCCAGGGCCACCGCGTCGAACCCGCCGTGCTCCCCGATCGCGGCGAACGACGCGGGCAGACCGGCCAGCGTCTCGACCGTCGTACCGGGCCGGACGAGCTCGTCGTGGTCCAGGACCTGCAGGCCGTTGCGGTCGACCACCGGTACGACGGAACGCGCGAAGTAGCCGTTCGCCCAGGCCTTGGCGGCCCGCGCGTGCGACTCGGCGGCGTACGCGTCGACATCGGTCCGGGAGAACCCGTCCATGGTCGCGATCAGGTCGGCGCTGATGCCCTGCGGGATGAAGCCGGTGGCCAGCGCGGTCTCCGGGTCCATCGCCCAGGCGCCGCCGTCCGAGCCCATCTTCACCCGGGACATCGACTCGACACCGCCGGCCAGGATGAAGTCCTCCCAGCCGGAGCGAACCCGCTGCGCAGCCTGGTTGACCGCCTCGAGCCCGGAGGCGCAGAACCGGTTGAGCTGGACCCCACCGGTCGTGTTCGGATAACCGGCCATCAGTACGGCGGTCCTGGCGATATCCATGCCCTGGTCGCCGATCGGCGTCACCACGCCGAGCACCACGTCATCGATCACCGCCGGATCGAGCTGCGGGTTCCGGGCCCGGTACTCCTCCAGCAAGCCGGTGATCAGCTGGATCGGTTTCACCTCGTGCAGGGCGCCGGTCGGCTTGCCCTTACCGCGCGGGGTGCGGATCGCGTCGTACAGGAAGGCTTCACTCATGATGTTCCCGTCGGTCGAGTCGTCCCCCGCATTGTGACAGTGTTGGTGTCACGGTCGTCAAGAGGGCTCGTTTATGATCTCCGCCATGCCGGAATCATCGGACGACGCGACCCTCACCGTCGACGAACTGTCGACCCGGGTCGGGATGACGGTCCGCACGCTGCGGTTCTACGCCGGGCGCGGCCTGATCCCACCGCCGGTCCGGCGCGGCCGGGTCGGGTACTACGGCGCCGAGCACATCGCGCGTCTCGACCTCGTCCGCGAGCTGCAGGCGCACGGGTTCACGCTGTCCGCGATCGAGGGCTACCTGGAGCGGATCCCGGCTGACGCGACGCCCCAGGACATCGCGCTGCATCGCACACTGCTCACCCCGTGGATGCGCGACCTGCCCGAAACCCTCGACCGGGCCGCGCTGGTACGACGTACTGGCCGCGAACTGAGCGATGACGACATCGTCGCCCTGGTCGCGCTCGGCGTGGTCGAGCCGACACCGGACGAGGATGTCTTCCACGTCGCGACTGCCCATCTCGGACTCGGCGCCGAACTGCTCGACCTGGATCTGCCGGTCGATGCGGTGCTCGCGGTCACCAAGGTCTTCTCCGAACACGGCCGCGCGATCGCCGAGGAGTTGACCGAGGTGTTCCGGACCATGGTCTGGCCGCACTACCGCGACTCGGGCGGCGCTCCGGAACACATCCAGCAGCTCGTCGAGCGCTTCAAGCCGGTCACGATCCAGGGTCTCGTGATCGCCTACGAGCGTGCGGTCGGCGAGACTCAGCGCGAGACCATCCGCCGTACGCAGAGCAAACGCGGCAAACGTACCGACGGCTAGGGCGCGTCCCTGATGTCCAGCCGGCCCTGGACGATGTCGTTGGCGACATCGGTCATCCGGCGGTGGTTGGTCCGGGCGTAGGTGCGCAGCTCGGTGAAGGCGTCGTCGACATCCAGGCCGAGGCTGTGCGTGAGGTAGCCCTTGGCCTGCTCGATCAGGATGCGGCTGTTCAGCGCCGTCTGCAGTTGCTGGCTGAGCTCCTCCTGCCTCACCAGCGCCCGCTGGTTCAGGATGCCGACCGTGGCAGCGTCGGCGAGCGCCTGGCCGAGGGCGATCGTGTCCTCGTCGAGCGGTTCGGCGCGGTCGCTCAACAGGTTCACGGCGCCGATCACGACATCGCGCAGCCGCATTGGCAGCGCCTGCACCGAGGCGAAGCCGGCCTGGCGGGCGGCTGCGGTGAACAACGGCCAGCGCGGATCGTTGTCGGACAGGTCGGCGCGCTGAACCGGGCGGCCGATCCGGAAGGCATCCAAGCAGGGACCCTCCGACTGCTGCAGCTGGGTCAGCTCGACCAGCCGGGCCTCCGCCGTCGACGCGGCGATCAGATTGAGATTGCCCTGGGGGTCGGCGAGCAGGATGCCGCACGCGGTCACCCCGAGCAGCTCGCCACAGCGGACGGCGAGCCGGTCGAGGAACTCGATGATGTCGAAGTCGTCGACCAGGGTGTCGGCCAACTCGATGAAGACCTCCCGCACCCTGCGGTCAGATGCGCTCATCCATGCTCCACTCCAACGGCGGATCTCGTGCGGTCAGAGCAGGTTGTCGTCCGCGATCCGGTGGTCGAGCTCCTGCCGGAGCCGACGCCGGTACCTCGCGTAGCGGATGTCGACGACCACCGTACTGGGCTCCCAGCGCTTGCGGGTCGCATCCAGCCCCTCGACCATCGCGAGCGCCGCGACCAGCTCGTCCGGGCGCCAGCCATCCAACGGCTCCGACCGGGCCAGACGGTCCAGATAGTCAGGCGTCATCCGCCCCCCACAACCCTGATCGGCTGCAGAATCGGCACCAGGGTCCGGGGTAGCCGAAACTTCGCCCAGATTATCGCTCCGGACCCCTGACGCACCAGGTGATCAGGAAGTGGGTAGCCGAAGGTAGGTGAGGCCGCGGAGGTCGACGTACGTCTCGGTCGGTGTGGTGACCACGCGCAGCAGGACGTGGTCGCAGCCTGCGCAGCGCGCGACCATGCCCGGTGCGTTCAGGTAGAGGCGGGTGTCGGCGAAGACGCCGGTCTGGCCGCAGCCGTCGCAGCGGGTGATCGCGGCCGTCACGTCGACGGCGAACACCTCGCTCAATGCGCCGGCGGCGGCGTTGCCGTCCAGGTAGTCGGTCATCGCTCAGCCTCCTGTCGGTCCGAAGCGTTCGGTTCGGATGCGGGCGGGATCGTGGCCGGCGGCGACCAGGAGGTCGGCCACGGTCTCCACGAACGGCGTCGGCCCGCAGACGTACGTCGTGGGTTCGTCGGCCGGGGTGAACGCGAGCTGCTCGATCGTCTCGGCGTCGATGCGGCCGACTCGGGTCTCGCCCGCCGGCGCTTCGCGGGTGTAGACGAGACTCACGTGCACGTTGTCGGACGCCGCCAGGTCGCGCAGGTCGTCCACGTAGATCACCGAGGTCGGGCGGCGGACGGAGTACAGGAGTCGGAAGGGCGTCGTACTGGAGGTGTGGGCCTGCAACATCGCGCGCAGCGGGACGACGCCGGATCCGCCGCCGATCAGCTGGACCGGCCCTTCCTGCTCGGGCTTCCAGACGAACCAGCCGCCGACCGGGCCACGCAGCTCCAGCGGATCGCCCGGCTTCAGTACGTCGACCAGGTACGGCGAGACTTCGCCATCCGGAACCGATTCGACGGTCAACTCGATCGTCGCACCGGTCCAGGCGGACGCGATCGAGTAGGACCGGGACGCGCGGTAGCCGTCGTCCGCGGTGAGCCGGACATCAAGGTGCTGCCCGGCCAGGTGACCGGGCCAGTCCGGAACGTCGAGCACGATCGTGCGGGCAGTCGCGGTCTCCCGTCGTACGTCGGCGACGGTGGCGACCTGCCAGCTCAGTCGCCGGCGTACCGCTGTTCTTTCCATGGGTCTCCGTACTCGTGGTAACCGGCCGTTTCCCAGAATCCCAGGTCTTCACTGTCGGACAGCACCAGACCTCGCACCCACTTGGCGCTCTTCCAGAAGTACAGATGTGGCACCAGCAACCGCGCCGGGCCGCCATGTTCGGGGTCGATCGGGTCGCCGTCGTACTCGTAGGCGATCCAGGCCTGACCGTCCAGCAGGTCGTCCAGCGGCAGGTTGGTCGTGTAGCCGCCGTAGCTGCTCACGAGCGCGTAGTCGGCCGAGGTCTCGACATCAGCCAGCAGCGTGTCGAGCGAGACGCCCTGCCACTCGGTCTGCAGCTTCGACCAGCGCGTCACACAGTGGATGTCCTTGGTGATCTCCTCGGACGGCAACGCCAGCAGCGAAGCCCAGTCCCACTTGTGCTTCTCACCGGTCTCCGTGGTCACGGTGAATTCCCAGTGCTCGGTCCGCACCTGCGGTGTCGGCCCGGCTGACAGCACCGGGAAGTCATGTGTCAGGTACTGCCCCGGCGGCAGCTCCTCCGCACTCCGCCGACGACCGGTGAACCCCGGCGAAACAATCCCCATGGCCGACCTCCCTCAGGCATCCTGAGGGCAGTCAACCACCTGAACCTCTCAGATGCCCATCGTTCTGCCGATGATCTCCTTCATGATTTCGGTGGTACCGCCGTAGATGGTCTGGACGCGGGTGTCGAGGTAGGCCTTGGCGATCGGGTACTCGGTCATGAAGCCGTAGCCGCCGTACAGCTGCAGGCAGCGGTCGACGACCTTCTTCTGGAGTTCGGTGGTCCACCACTTGGCCATCGCGGCCTCGGCGACGGTGAGGGTGCCGGCGTTGAGTTCGGTGATGCAGCGGTCGACGAAGACGCGGGCGATCTGGATCTCGGTGGCGAGTTCGGCGATCACGAAGCGGCTGTTCTGGAAGGAGCCGATCGGGCGGCCGAAGGCGGTGCGTTCCTTGACGTAGGTCAGGGTCGCGTCGAGGACGTTCTCGCAGGCTGCGACGGCGATGACGGCGATCGCGAGGCGCTCCTGCGGGAGCTTCTGCATCAGGTAGACGAAGCCCTGGCCTTCTTCGCCGAGGAGGTTGGCGGCGGGGACCCGGACGTTGTCGAAGAAGAGTTCGGCGGTGTCCTGTGCCTTCAGGCCGATCTTGTCGAGGTTGCGGCCGCGCTCGAAGCCGGGCATCCCGCGCTCGACCACGATCAGCGAGATGCCCTGGGCACCCGCAGCCGGGTCGGTCTTGGCGACCACGATCACCAGGTCGGCGAGAATGCCGTTGGAGATGAAGGTCTTCTGGCCGTTCAGCACGTAGTCGTCACCGTCACGGCGAGCGGTGGTCTGGATGCCTTGCAGGTCGCTGCCGGCGCCCGGCTCGCTCATGGCGATCGCGGTGATCGTCTCCCCCGAGCTGAACCCGGGAAGCCAGCGCGCCTTCTGCTCGTCGTTGGCATAGTCGAGCAGGTACGCCGAAACGATGTCGGTGTGCAGCGAGAATCCAACCCCACTGGCATGCGCCCGGGCCGCTTCCTCGAGCAGCACGGCGTTGAACCGGAAATCGCGCACCCCGCCGCCGCCGTACTCCTCGGGGACCATGAAGCCGAGCAGACCGACCTCACCGGCCGCGGTCCACAGCTCCCGCGGCACGATGCCGGCCGCCTCCCAGCTGTCGTGATGCGGGACGATCTCCTTGTCACAGAACGCCCGGACGGTCTCCCGGAAGGCATCGTGATCGGCGTCGAAGAGCTGACGTTCCACAGGCGGACCTCTTTCAGATCTGTACGGCGGCGCCGGTCCCAAGGAGACCGTCGATGTCGGTGATGCCCCAGTCGGCGAGCGCCTCGCGGGTGTGCTGACCGGCCTTTGCGGGCGGGCGGTCGAGAGTGGTCGGCGTACGGGAGAAGCGCGGTGCGGGAGCGGCCTGGCGGACGCCGTCCTTGTCGACGAACGTGCCGCGAGCCTCCAGGTGCGGATGATCGCCCGCCAGCGGGAGGACCGGGGACACGCACGCGTCGGAGCCGTCGAAGAGCTCGGTCCACTCGGCCTGCGGTCGCTGCCGGAAGGTCTCGGCCAGCACCTTGTGCAGTTCGGGCCAGTTCGCTGGGTCGTAACGGTCCGGGGCTTCGATGCCGAGCTTGGTGATCAGCTCGGTGTAGAACTGCGGCTCGATCGCGCCGACCGCGACATGCTTGCCGTCGGCCGTCTCGTACACGTCGTAGAACGGCGCGCCGGTGTCGAGGAGATTCGTCCCGCGCTCCTGCTTCCAGGATCCGCCCGCGAGCGCGCCGAGCAGCATCGTCGTCAGATGCGCCGAGCCGTCCACGATCGCGGCGTCGACGACCTGGCCCTCGCCGGTCCGCTGGGCGTTGTGCAGAGCGGCCAGGACACCGACCACGAGATAGAGCGAACCGCCGGCGAAGTCACCAAGCAGATTGGCCGGGACCTGCGGCGGTCCCCCGGCTCGGCCGATCAGGTGCAGCGCACCCGAGAGCGCGAGGTAGTCGATGTCGTGCCCGGCCGACTGGGCGAGCGGTCCATCCTGACCCCAACCGGTCATCCGGCCATAGACGAGACGCGGGTTGAGCGCGTGACAGTCCTCCGGACCGACCCCAAGCCGCTCCGCAACCCCGGGGCGGAACCCTTCGACCAGTGCGTCGGCCTGCGCGACCAAACGCCGTACGACGTCGATCGCGGCCGGGTTCTTCAGATCGAGCGCGACGCTGCGGCGGCCGCGGTTCACGAGCTCCAGCTCAGGCGGTCCCATCGCCAGACCGCCGCCCGGCCGCTCGATCCGCAGGACGTCGGCACCGAGCTCGGCCAGCATCATGCAAGCGAACGGCGCCGGGCCGAGTCCGGCCAGCTCGACGACGCGCACGCCCTCCAGAGGTCCCATGCCGCCATTGTGACAGTTCTACTGTCACAGTCGTCAAGTCATCCGGCGTGGCCGCTCGGTCTACGTGCGAGCCGGCAGGTCCGGGCACTGCCGGCGAGGGGGAGGAATCTGGTGGATGGCCTGCTGCCGCCGTGGAGGAGTGCAGGCAGCGGCCAATACAGCGCCGACGAAGGGATGAGTCCCGCCGGGCCGCCCGAACGACCAGGAGCCGAGGTGCTGGGCCGTCGCCGGATCGCCGACGGCGAGCAGCTGAGGACCCCCCGGCCACACAAAAAAGCAGCCCAGTTCGAGGCCTGGCGATGCGATGTACATGAAAGTTGCCCCTGCTCGACGTCTGAGCGTTGCCGGGGTCTGGGGCACTTGCCTTCGACGGTAGCACCGGAGCATCCGGAACTACAGATCTTGACGCCGTCACCGTTGGCGCTTACACCGTTACCGAACGTCTTCCACCTTGATGGCGCCGCCCCGACAGAACAGGTGTAACGATGACGATGGACCGGAGAGACTTCCTCAAGACCGCCGGCCTCACCGCCGCGACCGCGAGCGTGTTCTCGGCCTTACCCGACAGCCTGCAGCGTGCCCTCGCGGCTCCTGCACCGGCCGGCGGGCTGGAGATGATCGAACACGTGGTGATCCTGATGCAGGAGAACCGTTCCTTCGACCACTACTTCGGCACGCTGCGCGGAGTCCGCGGTTTCAACGATCCGCTCGCGCGAACCTTGTCGACCGGGCGATCGGTCTTCCATCAGCCCAGCGGGACCGGGTACGTGCTGCCGTATCCGGTGGCCAGTCAGTACATGACGGGCACGCCGCACGACTGGGGTACCGGTCACCGGGCCTGGAACCACGGCAGGAACGACCAGTGGATTCCGCAGAAGACGAAGTACTCGATGGCAACGCATCTCCGCTCCGAGCTGCCGTTCTACTACGCGCTCGCCGACGCCTTCACGATCTGCGACGCGTACCACTGCTCCGAACTCGGGCCGACGAATCCGAACCGGTTCTACCTGTTCACCGGCATGCTCGGCTTCGAACCCGGTACGTCGACTCGTGCGATCGGCAACGATGCTTGGCAGAACCCGGGACACACGGGGTACACGTGGACGACGTACGCGGAACGGCTCGAGGCCGCGGGCAAGTCGTGGCGGGTCTACCAGGAGTGGGACAACTACGGGGACAACTCGCTCGACTTCTTCAAGAAGTTCCTCGATGTCGGGCGGAAGGCGCTGGCCAAAACGTCGTACAGCAAGCTTGAGTTCTTCTACGACCAAGGGGTGCGGCCGGGGAACGCCTCGCAGCGCGCGACGCTGCTGCAGCAGCTTGCGGCCGGGGTCGCCACGCTCACCCCGGCGGAGCGGCGGCTCTACGATCGCGGCCTGGCCCGGGTGGCGGCGGATCAGCTGGTGCCTGCCTTTGCGGACGACATCAACAGTGGGCGGCTGCCGGCGGTGTCGTGGATCGTCGCGCCGGAGCCGAAGTGCGAACACCCCGCGTGGGGTCCGGCCGAGGGCGCCAACTTCACGAAGGAGATCCTCGACAAGCTCGCCTCGAACCCGCAGGTGTGGAACAAGACGCTCGTGCTGATCACGTACGACGAGAACGACGGCTTCTTCGACCATGTCCCGCCGCCGGTGCCGCCGGTGTCGACTTCTGAGGGTCAGTCGACGCCTGGGGTTGCTGACGAGTTGGTGAACGGTGAGCCGATCGGGCTCGGTACGCGGGTTCCGATGTTCGTTGTTTCGCCTTGGAGTCGTGGCGGGAATGTGAGTTCACAGGTCTTCGACCACACGTCGGTGCTGCAGTTCCTGGAGAAGTGGTCCGGGATCGCTGAACCGAACATTTCGCCTTGGCGGCGTGCGGTCTGCGGTGACCTGACGTCCACGCTTGATCTGACGACGACCAACCCCAGCTATCCGTCGCTGCCCACGACACCACCTACGCCTGGCTGGGAAACGACGTACCCGGCTCCCCCGGCGAACCAGGTGCTGCCTGTTCAGGAGCCTGGGCCACGGACAGCTCGGCCGGTGCCGTACACGTTGACCGTCTCGGGTCGGGTTGCCGCCGACAACTTCTGGATCGACTTCGCCAACACCGGGGCTGCCGGGGCGCACTTTTATGTGTATGCCAATGCCTTCCGCACTGATGGTCCGTGGCGCTATACGGTCGGTGCCGCAAGCAACGTTTCCGACTACTGGCAGGCCGGTACGCCGAGTGGTGCCTACGATCTGACGGTGGTCGGGCCGAACGGATTCGTCCGTCGTTTCGCCGGCAACCGGATCACCGCCACGACGAACGGGAATGCCAATCCGGAGGTCACGTTGCGGTATGCGCCGGCCGACAACCTGGTGTGGCTGAAGATGACGAACGCCGGGACGAAGGCTTGCGTCATCACGATCCAGACGAACAACCGCGCTGGTGGGCCTTGGACATACAGCGTCGGCGCCGGTGCTTCGGTTGAGGATTGGTGGAGTACGGCGAATGGCGCCGACGGCTGGTACGACCTGACCGCGACCGCCGACACCACCGACGGGTTCGTCAGACGGTTCGCCGGACACCTCGAGAAGGGGGTCGCGAGTATCAGCGATCCGGTGATGTCGTCCGGGCGACTCACGTGTTCGGTGCGCTCGTTCGACAGCCAGGAGACGGGCAATCCGGCGACCGCGGCGGTCGATGGCAACACGTCGACGTACTGGCACTCACGCTGGAGTGATCCAGCTGCTCCGTTGCCGCACGAGATCCAGCTCGATCTGGGTTCCGCGCGTACTGTCACCGGGCTCACCTACTTGCCGCGGCAGGACGGGAGCGCGAGCGGGCGCATCGGTCAGTACGAGCTCTACCTCAGCACCGACGGCACCAACTGGGGCTCACCCCACGCCACCGGCCGCTTCGCCGACACCGCTGCGGCCAAGACCATCCGCTGCTGGCCGACGACCGCCCGGTACCTCCGCCTGCGCGCCCTGACCGAAGCCGGCAACCGAGGTCCGTGGACCAGCGCCGCCGAACTCACCGTGCTGGGCTGGTGACCTACTTGAACGCCTCGGCTGCACGCTGAATGGTGGTGTAGTACTCCGACCAGCCGGCGTCGTCCATTGCGTCGCTGTCCCGGCCCCCTTGGCCGTCGATCAGCTCCCGGACGATGTCGGCATGGCCGGCATGATGCGCCGTCTCGTCAACCACTCGGACGAGCAGCGCACCAAACGTCGTACGCCGCTTCTCCGGCGCCCAATGCGGAACCTCCGCCGGAGCGTCCAGGTCGAGTTCGGCAATCGACTCATCGCTGTGCGCACAGGCCTCGCGGTAAAGCCCGGTGATGTACTCCGAACTCTCCCCCGGCTGCACCCACATGTCCGCCCCCTCCCACACCGACCCATCCGCCTCCCACGGCAGTTGCTCTTTCGGCGGCCGCCCCACGCTCGTCCCCAGATACACGTACTCGATCCCGGTCAGATGTTTGACGAGCCCCAGCAGATTCGTCCCCGACGGCACCACCGGCCGCCGCTGGTCGAACTCACTCAACCCCTCCAGCTTCGCCAGCACCAACGCCCGAGTGTCCCGCAAGTAGTCATGCAACACCGTCTTCATACCCAGCACGCTAACCGCCCGCCCCGACAATTCGCCCGCGCGAACTCGCGGACCAGCGCGCCAGGCCCAGCGCCCGACGCCGCGGGCGAGATTCCAGCCAGTCCGCGGGGGTGAGCAAACCCGGTGGTGGGCTTGAACACGTTATTCCCTGTCTCGGCCCACCAGTTCCTGTTCACACCCCCAGCAACTGGTCGCCTCACCCCCGGCACCGACGAGCCTCCCCCTCCTCGGCCCTTGTGCGCGAACCCCCCATTCGCGGGGATATCCCTCGAGTTGGGGGGTTGCCCATCGAAAATCTCAGGGGGCAACCCCACGACTCGACAGGCAACCCCTGGGCTCGCGGGCACGATGGGTTGCGGTGGCAGCAGCCGATGGTGGACGGGGTCAGGGGAGGGTGGGGGCGCCTGGGGGGATGAAGGGGGTGGGGGGTTGGCCGGATTCGATCAAGCGTAGGAGGGCGGTGGTGTCTACGTGTTCGTCGATGGCGTCGGCTAGGCGGTTGAGGCGGGATTCGCGGAGGGTGGTGAAGGAGGTGGTGCGGTCGGGGGCGGGTTTGCCTGTGAGGGCGGCTATTTCGGTGAGGAAGGCGTGGCGGGTGGGGTCGTCGTCGAGGAGGCCGTGCCAGATGGTGCCCCAGGTGTTGCCGGTGCGGCAGCCGCCGGGGAAGGGATCCGCGACTCCGGTGACGGTTACTACGCCGTGGTGGATTTCGTAGGCGGTGGGGGTGGGGCGGGCGAGGGTTTTGGCGCGGGCGAATTCGGTTGCTGCGGGCAACAGACCTAGGCCGGTGTGGGTGCCGCCGCCTTCTACGCCGTGGGGGTCGGTGATGGGGCCGCCGAGGAGTTGGTAGCCGCCGCAGATTCCTAGGATCGGGCGGCCTTGGGCGGCTCGGGTGGCTACTGCGGTGTCCAGGCCTAGGGAGCGCATCCACGCGAGGTCGGAGACGGTGGCGCGGGAGCCGGGGAGGACGACTAGGTCGGCGTCGCGGATTTCGGCGGGGCTGGTGGTGAAGAAGACGCTGTTCGTGGGTTCGGCGGCGAGGGCGTCCAGGTCGGTGAAGTTGCTGATCCGCGGGAAGCGGACGACGGCGATCGACAGGACATCGGCGCTCGTCGCGGTTCGGCGTACCGGGATGTCGAGGGCGTCTTCCGAGTCCAGCCAGAGTTCGGGCAGCCACGGGAGGATGCCGTACGTCGGGCGGCTGGTGACCGCAGTGAGCATGTCGATACCGGGCTGGAGGAGCGAGACGTCGCCGCGGAACTTGTTGATCAGGAACCCGCTGATCAACGCCTGGTCGGCCGCGTCGAGGAGCGCGACGGTGCCGAACATCGAGGCGAACACTCCCCCACGATCGATGTCGCCGACCACGACGACGGGCGACTTGATGTGCTGGGCGAGGCCCATGTTCACGTAGTCCGACTGGCGCAGGTTGATCTCGGTCGGGCTGCCGGCACCTTCGGCGATGATCACGTCGTAGCGGGACGCGAGGTCGTCGTACGCGGCGAAGGCGGCTTTGGCGAGCTCGGCGCGTTCGGTGAGGAAGCCGCGGGCGGAGAGTTCGCCCCAGGGCTGGCCCATCAGGACGACGTGGCTGCGGCGGTCGCTGCCGGGTTTGAGGAGGACCGGGTTCATCGCGGCCTCGGGCTCGGCGCCGGCGGCGATCGCCTGGATCCATTGCGCCCGGCCGATCTCGGTGCCGTCGGCGCAGACCATCGAGTTGTTCGACATGTTCTGGGCCTTGTACGGCGCCACCCGCACACCCTGGCGAGCCAGCCAGCGGCACAGTCCGGTCACCACGGTCGTCTTGCCGGCGTCGGACGTCGTACCAGCGATCAGGAGTCCTGCCACGGAGTTGATCCTAAGGCTCGCATCGTCAGCGCCAGATGCAGGCGGAACCGGCCGCCCGCGTTGCTGAACGGAAAGCCGAGGACGGACTCGGCGTGTTCGAGCCGGTACGCGACCGTGCTGTGGTGCCGGAAGACGAGCGCGGCGGCTTTGCGGACCGAGTCTGTGACGGAGTACGCACGCAGGATCGCGAGTAGGTCGGCGCCGCCTGGCTCGGCGGCTATTCGGTCCAGCGCGGCGACGTCGGGCGAGGCGGCGATGTCCTCGGGCCGCAGTCGCTCGACCACCACGAGCAGACCACCCAGATCATCGGACCGTACGACGGGTGCCTCGGGCGAGGTGAGTCGGAGCGCCGTACACGCATCCCGCCAAGAGTCAGCCGCCCGAATCGCCGGCACGATCGGCCCAACCCCAGTCCGCACCTCAGCCGCCGGTTGCGCGTCAGGGTCGGTCCACAGGCTCACCAGGTGTGAGCCGACCGAACCGGAGATCACGCGCGCGGTGGTTGAGGAAGGAGCAAGCCGCGGAGCAGCCTGCACCACGACTGTGGAACGAGGGGCGGGGCCGGGCTCGCCTGCACCGGTCGAACGTGGAGCGTGGCCGGAGCCGCCCTCAGCCACGGGACGAGCGGTGGTGGCGGAGTCGCCTGCCGCAGGAGACCGAGGTGCGGGGCCGGAGTGACTCTCGGCCGTGGAACCAGGAGCGGGGCCGCCTGCAGCAGCCGGACGAGATGCGGGGGCGGAGGTGTCTGGGGGTGGGGTTGAGACGGTTACGCGGAGGGTGCTGGTGGGGGTGATGCCAAGGAGGTGTAGGGCTCTGGAGCGTTCGGGGATGCCGGCGGTGGCGGAGATTACTAGCTCGACCAAGGCTGGGTCGCCTACGGCGGGGAGGTTGTTGAGGGTTCGGTCGAGGAGGATTGAGCCGGCTAGGGCGAAGCGTTCCAGGACCATTTCGTCTAGCGGGAGGGCAGTGGTGGGGCGGGCTAGCCAGAAGCGGGTGTCGTTGTGTTCGCGGAGGTCGGCGTTGGGTGGGGGTTCGGCCAGGTCGATGGTGCCGGTGGGGTTGGCGCGGAGGACCAGGCCGCGGGCGGGGGCGTCGATGCCTACGGGGCATTCGGCTAGGGCTGCTGTGCTGCGGAGCAGGGTGGTTAGCTCGGCTCGGTCGGTCATCAGGGCGTCGAAGAAGCCGATGACGCGGACGGCGCTCTCGGCGTCGGCGTCGAGTGACGACAGGCGCAGCAACAGGCCTTTCATACAGTGAGGTTACGCCGAACGGCGGAATGCGAGGCCCGGATCTCCGCCACCCGGCGGCTGCGCGGTGGTGGGCCGGGCCGGGATGCTCGAGGGGTCGGCGAGCAGAGAGGTACCACGATGACGAAGTACGCGATCGACCCGGAACTGACGCCCTGGCTGGCGATGATTCCGGAGGTCGACCTGAGTGACATGGCGGTCGTGCGGGCGCAGCGGTCGGAGATGCAGCACCTGATTCCGCCGGTCGTCGTACCGGATGGGATCGAGATCCGCGAGGTGACGATCCGCGGGCGGGACGGCTACGACATTCGCGCGAAGGTGTACACACCGACGGGGCTGGACGGGCTGCGGCCCGGGTTCGTCTACATCCACGGCGGTGGGTTCGTGATGGGCGACATCGAAATGATGGAACAGGGCGCGGTTGACATCGCGGCCGGGGCCGGCGCGGTGGTCGTCTCCCCCGACTACCGGCTCGCGCCGGAGCACCCCTTCCCGGCGGGCCTCGAGGACTGCTACGCGACGCTCGAGTGGTTGGCGGCCAACGCCAAAGAGCTCGGTATCGATCCCGACCGGATCGCGGTCGGCGGCGGCAGCGCGGGTGGTGGGTTGAGCGCCGGCGTCGCTCTGCTGGCCCGCGATAGAAGCGGCCCGGCGATCTGCTTTCAGGTCCTAGAGATCCCCGAGCTCGACGACCGCCTCGAGACCGAGTCGATGCGGGAGTTCGTCGACACCCCGCTCTGGAACCGCCCAGCCGCCGAGTACAGCTGGAAGTACTACCTCTCCGGCACACCGGAAACCCTAGGACTCCAGTACGCCGCTCCGTCCCGTGCCGAGGACCTGTCCGGCCTCCCGCCCGCATACGTCTCGGTGTGTGAGTTCGACCCGCTGCGCGACGAAGGAATCATCTACGCCCAGCGACTCCTCCAAGCCGGAGTCAGCACCGAACTGCATCACTACCGCGGCACCTTCCACGGCTCCGGCCTGGTCGCGACCGCCGAGGTGAGCAAGCGGATGGCATCCGACGTGATGGACGCCATCCGCCGCGCACTCAGCTGACGGGCGGTTCACCCCCGCCTTGTTCCGACTCGGGTTTGACCGGCGTGATCCGGCGGCCCTGCGCATCGGTGCTAGGCAGTCGCGGAGCCGCTCCCTGGAACGTCGTACCGCCCTCCCGCGCAGATAGCGGCTTCGCGATGTTCTCCAGCGACTGCCCCTCGGCATCGACGCCGAAGAACCAGGCGATCACACCACCGATCAACATGACCACCGCACCGATGACATAACCGACCGCCAGCGGACCGCGAGCCGGGTGCTCACCTTCACCGATCAGCGACGCGAACAGGAACGGTGCCACAACTCCACCAGTGAGCTGCGAGATCGCGAAGAAGAACGAGATCGCCTGGCCGCGCAACTCGATCGGGAAGATCTCGCTGACCGTCAGGTACGCCGACGAGGCACCGGCCGAGGCGAAGAAGAACACCACGCACCACATCAGCGTCAGCGTGGTCGCGGTCAGCACACCAGAGTTGAAGAGCAGCGCAGTGATGAACAGTACGACTGCAGCGATCGAGTACGTCGCGAAGATCATCTTCCGCCGGCCGATGGTGTCGAACCAGTGCCCGAGCAACAGCGGCCCGGCCAGGTTGCCGATCGCGAACGGGAAGAAGTACAACGCGACCCCCGAGTCGCTCAGCCCGAAGTACGACTTCAGCACCAGCGCATAGGTGAAGAAGATCGCGTTGTAGAGGAAGGCCTGGGTGACCATCATCGAGAAGCCGAGGAACGAGCGGCTGCGGTAGTCGCGCAACATCACCCGGGCGATCTCGCGGTACGTCACCGGCGGATAGTCGACGACGTTGATGGCCTCGTCCGGGCTCACCTCGCGCAGCTGACCACCCTGGGCGCGCACGGTGTCCTCGATCCGGTCGACGGTCGCTTCGGCCTCGGCGACCTTGCCGTGCGTCATCAGCCAGCGCGGGCTCTCCGGGATGTGCCGGCGCAGGTAGATGATCATCAGACCCATCACCGGACCGACCAGGAAGCACAGTCGCCAGCCCCACTCGATCGGGATGATGTCGGTGTTCAGGAAGACCAGACCGACCGCGGATCCGATCAGCGCGCCGGCCCAGTAGGTGCCGTTCACGCCGATGTCGACGCGACCGCGGTACTTCGACGGGATCAGCTCGTCGATCGCGGAGTTGATCGCGGCGTACTCACCGCCGATGCCCATCCCGGCCACGAACCGGCACAGCGCCAGCGACCAGAAGTCCCAGGTCAGACCGGCCGCGCCGGACGCGATCAGATAGACCATCAACGTGATGATGAACAGGCTGCGCCGGCCCCACTTGTCGGTCAGCCGGCCGAAGAAGAGCGCACCGACCACCTCGCCGGCCAGGTAGATCGAGGCCAGCAGACCGACCTCGGCGGTGGACAGCCCGAGGGTCGCGCCTTCCTTCAACGTGTTGCCGACCAGCGAGACGAGCTGGATCTCGAGACCGTCCAGAATCCACGAGACACCGAGACCGACGACGATCATCCAGTGGAATCTTGTCCACGGCAATCGGTCCATTCGGGCCGGGACGAGACTGGGTATCGCCTTACCTTCGTCCAGCGCGTGCTCGTTGCTCATCCCTGCTCCTCCCGAGCCCGGCGCCCCTCGGCTGGGACACGCCCATCGGAGCCCGTACCCCCTGGACACCGCATTCCAAACCCGACATACAGTTGCCGGTATGCAGAACGAGATCAGCGTGGTAGACGCCAAGGAGCGCAGCCGGTACGAGGCTCTCGACGCCGACGGCAACCTGATGGGCTTCGTGGACTACGCGCTGCACCCCGGCGTGATCAGCTTCCTGCACGCCGAGACGCTGCCCGATTTCCGCGGCCGCGGTGTGGCCGGCGCGATCGCGGTCAAGTCGCTCGACGACGCCCGCGCGCTCGGCCTGCGGGTCAAGCCCGCCTGCCCGTACTACCAGGACTACCTGGCCAAACACACCGAGTACGCCGACCTCGTGGACGCGCGATGACGGCACCCGTTCTCGGCAAACTCGCCTGGCAGCCGGCGGCCGACGTACCGGAGCTGCTGGCTGCGCCGACTCGTGATGCACTCGGCGACCTCCCGGCGTACGCGGCGGCGATCGATCCGGGCCTGGCCGATACGGCCGCCTTCTGCGCGGAGTACGACGTACCGATGGCTGCGTCGGCCAACTGTGTGATCGTGCTCGGCAAGCGCGGCGGCGAGTCGTCGTACGCCGCGGTGCTGGTGCTCGCCGACGACCGCGCCGATGTGAACGGGGTGATCCGCAAACACCTCGGCGTCCGGAAGATCTCGTTCACCGCACAGGACGACGCAGTCGGTACGACGGGCATGGAGTACGGCGGGATCACGCCGATCGGACTGCCGGTCGAGTGGCCGGTGCTGGTCGACGAGGCGGTCGTCGCGGCCGGCCTGGTGGTGATCGGGAGCGGGATCCGCGCCTCCAAGATCTTGATCGACGGCGCCGAACTGGCGAAGCTACCGACAGCTACCGTGCTCGCGCTCGCGCAAAGGTGATCTGGCTCCTCGGAGCGGCGACCCGCCCTGGCCCGTGGACACGGAGTAGCATCGCGGGCTGAAATGGGTGAGTGGACGGGTGTGGCGGGTGATGGGGTGACGGTGACCGGCGGCGGCAGTGGTGACGGTGGGCCGACGGCACTGCGGATCATGCTGGGCGGCCAGCTTCGGCGGATGCGGGAGCAGGCCGGGATCAGTCGCGCCGACGCGGGCTGGCAGATCCGAGCCTCGGAGTCGAAGGTCAGCCGGATGGAGCTCGGCCGGGTCGGCTTCAAGGAACGCGATGTCAGCGACCTGCTCGACCTCTACGGGATGCGCGACGACGACGAGCGCTTCCGGTTGATGGAGCTGGCGCGCGCCGCGAACAACCCCGGCTGGTGGTCCCGGTACGGCGATGTGATGCCGACCTGGTTCACGAACTACGTCGGTCTCGAGGTCGCGGCGACGCTGATCCGGACGTACGAGGTGATGTTCGTCCCCGGGCTGCTGCAGACCGAGGAGTACGCGCGGGCCGTCGTACAGCTCGGCAAGACCTACCTGCCGAACGAAGAGGTCGCGCAGCGCGTGGCGCTCCGGGTGACGCGACAGAAGATCCTCAGCCGCTCAACGCCGGCGCGGCTGTGGGTGGTCATCGACGAGTCGGTGCTGCACCGGCCGGTCGGTGGCGCCGAGATCCTGCGGGCTCAGATCGAGCACCTGATGACGGTGGCCCGGGAGCCTAACATCACCTTGCAGATCATGCCGTTCAGCAGTGTCGGCTATCCCGGCGCGGGTGGTGCGTTCAGCATCCTGCGGTTCCCCGACGGGGACCTGCCCGACATCGTCTACATCGAGCACGCGGCGAGCGCGCTCTACCTCGACAAACTCGAGGAGGTCGACGAGTACGCCGCGATCATGGAGGGGCTCACGATCGCGGCGGCACCCGTCAGCGCGACCGAGGGCCTCCTGAAAGAGGCCCTGGCGCGCCTGGACTGACTGGACGGAGTCAGTCCAGCTTCATCAGGCCAGCTTCAGGTCCACGACGATGTTGCCGCGGGTGGCGTTGGAGTACGGGCAGACCTGGTGGGCCTTCTCGACCAGGTCCTGGGCGACGTCCTGCTCGAGACCGGGCAGGCTGACGACGAGCGCGACCTGGAGGCCGTAGGCGCCGCCGGCGATCGCGCCGAGACCGACCTCGGCGGTGACGGTCGAACCGGTCACGTCGACGCGGAGCCGGCGGGCGACCGTCAGCATCGCGCTCTGGAAACAGGCGGCATAGCCGGCCGCGAACAGTTGCTCGGGGTTGGTGCCGTTGCCGGTCCCACCGAGCTCGGCCGGCGGGGCCACGATGACCTCGAGCTTGCCGTCGCTGCTGGCGACCTTGCCGTCGCGGCCGCCTTCCGCGGTGGCCTTGGCGGTGTACAGAACCTTCTCAACCGGGGTGGTCATATGTCTCTCCTTCAGCGCGTGGGGTCGAGGACGAGCTTGCCGACAGTACGGCGGGCTCGCATGTCTTCGTGAGCGGTGGCGACCTCGGACAGTCCGTACTCGCCGCCGACGATCGGGCGCAGCGTGCCGTCGGCAACCAGGCCGAACAGCTCGGTCAGCGGGTCACCGAGCAGGCTCGGGTCGCCGAAGCAGTCGGCCAGCCAGAAGCCGACGATGGTCTTGGAGCCCTTCATCAGCCGGCTCGACTCGATCGGCGCCGCCGACTGCCGGGAGGCCGCACCGAAGGTGACCAGGCGGCCGAACTTGGCCAGCGCCGCGAACGACTCGTCGAATGTCGGTCCGCCGACCATCTCGAGCACGATGTCGACCGGCTTGCCGCCGTTCGCCTCGATGATGCGGTCCTTGAGACCTTCCGGCGTACCGTCGATGGCCGCGTCGGCGCCGAGCTCGAGTGCCTGCTTGCGCTTCTCCTCCGACGACGCGGTCGCGATCACGCGGCCGGCGCCCCAGTGCTTGGCCAGCTGGATGGCGAGCGATCCGACGCCGCCGGCACCGGCGTGCACCAGCACGGACTCACCGGGCTGGAAGTGCGTCGAAGTCTTCAGCAGGTGCCAGGCGGTCGTGCCCTGCAGCACCAGCGCGAGGGCCTGCCCGTCGGTGACGCCCTCGGGAACATCCCAGGCGTACGGCGCGTGGGCGACAGCCTGCTCGGCGTATCCGCCGGAACCGACCAGCGCGACGACGCGGCGGCCGTCGGCGGTGTGACCCACCACCTCGCCGCCCGGAATCATCGGCAGCTTGGCCGCCTGCAGGTAACTGTTCTCCACCTGGTGGGTGTCGGCGTAGTTGATCCCGGCGTGATCGACGGTGATCAGCACCTGGCCGTCACCGGCGACCGGATCCGGAACGTCGCCGACCTTGAGGACCTCAGGTCCACCGAATTCAGTGATCTCGATTGCTCGCATACGTTGTACTATACACTGTACGTTAGAGAACGCAGCGTGAGTTGAAGGGGAGCTGCATCACACATGGCGCGGACACCGCGGAACACACTGAGTTCGGGGCTGGTCGTCCGGACAGCCCTGGAGCTGATGGAGGCCAAGGGCGCCGACGGGTTCAGCCTGCGCGGGGTCGCCGGTGAGCTCGGGGTCGGGCCGATGGCCCTCTACACCTACTTCCGGAACAAGGACGACCTGTACGACGCCATCCGCGACCACCTGATGGGGTTGATGCCGCCCCCACCCGAGGGTCTCCCCTGGCCTGACCAGGTCCGGTCGGTGTGCCGGGATCTGCGTGTCCTGATGCTCCAGCATCCTTGCCTTGCGCAACTACTGGCGAGCCGGCCGCTGAGCGGCCACGAGACCGCCCGGGTCGCCGAAGGTCTGCTGAGCGTACTGCGGTCGGCCGGATTCGAACCGGAGATCGCGGCGCGCACCCACACGACGCTGTTCACCTACGTGCTCGGGGCAACCACCTGGGAGATCCAGATGGCGGCCGAGCAGTCCGATCCGGACTCGTTGCGGCGACTGCGCGCATCGATGGAATCGCTGTCGTCACGGGACTTTCCGACCGTGATCGAGCTGGCTCCCGAGCTCGCTCGGACGACCGGTGGCGAGACACAGTTCGACTACGGGCTCGACCTGCTGCTGGCGGGTCTGACGGTCAGAACAGCATCGTGACGATGGCGACGATGCCGATACACACGATCAGCCCGCGCAACGCGATCGGCGGCAGCTTGCGGCCGTAGCGGGCGCCCAGGAATCCACCGATCGTGGATCCGACGGCGATCAGGGCCGCGGCCAGCCAGTCCACGTCGGCGACGATGATGAACAGGATCGCGGCCACCGTGTTCACGACCGTGGCCAGCACGTTCTTCAGGCCGTTCATCCGCTGCAGGTCCGGATCCAGGCCGAGGCCGAGGATCGCCATCAGCAGGACACCTTGAGCTGCGCCGAAGTACCCGCCGTACACGCCGGTGGCGAAGACCGCGGGCAGCACCCACCACGCGCCGCGATGAGTGTGCGACGGGACGCTGATCCACTTCGACAACCACGGCTGGAACGCGACCAGCAGACAGCCCAGCAGGATCAGAACCGGTACGACGGCGTGGAACGCGGACTCGGGTGTGGTGAGCAACAACACTCCCCCGATGACACCGCCGATCAACGAGACCGGTATCAGCCGGATCATCCGCCCGCGCTGGCCCTCCAGCTCACGCCGGTAACCGATCGCACCGGCCGCCGTACCGGGAGCCAGACCGACGCTGTTGCTGACGTTCGCGAGCACGGGTGGGATGCCGACAGCGAGCAAGGCGGGGAAGGTCAGCAACGTGCCTGAACCCACCACGGCGTTGATCGTGCCCGCGCCCATTCCCGCCACCAGGACGAACAGCGCCTCGAACCATGTCATCGTTGCCTGACTCTACGGTGCCGGACGACCAACCTCGCGATCCGGTCCGGAGGGTGAACGAAGAACAGGGCCGCCCGGAAACCCGGACGGCCCTGTCGTGACGTTGCTCAGCGCTCGAGCGGCGGCTCTGCCTCCGGCAGAGTGTGCTCGGGGCTGGTCGACGGCGCCGGAGCCGGAGTGGTCCGGCCGCTGACCGCGGCGCTCTGGGCGGCCGCGATGGCCTCCTGTACGGCGTTGTCGGCCTCCGCGACGGCCTTGTCCTGGACACCGCCCTCGACCTCCGGGCTGGCCGCGGCATCGGTGATCTCCGGCGCCTGCCAGTTGCCCTCGGCCTTCTGCGGGATGCCGGCCACCTGGCCGACCGCGCTGCCCAGACCCTTGAGCGCATCGCCGATCTCACTCGGCACGATCCACAGCTTGTTCGCGTCGCCCTGGGCGATCGACGGCAGCATCTGCAGGTACTGGTAGGCCAGCAGACCCTGGTCCGGCTTGCCGGCGTGGATCGCGTTGAAGACCGTGGTGATGGCCTGCGCCTCACCCTGTGCCTTCAGGATCCGCGCCTCCCGCTCGGCCTGCGCGCGCAGGATGCGGGACTCCTTGTCACCCTGGGCGGTCAGGATCGCGGACTGCTTCTGGCCCTCGGCCGACAGAACGGCGGACTGCCGCATACCCTCGGCGGTCAGGATCGCGGCGCGCTTGTCGCGGTCCGCGCGCATCTGCTTCTCCATCGAGTCCTGGATCGAGGGCGGCGGGTCGATCGAGCGCAGCTCGACCCGGTTCACCCGGATCCCCCACTTGCCGGTGGCCTCGTCGAGCACGTAGCGGAGCTTCTCGTTGATCTCCTCACGGGAGGTCAGCGTCTGCTCGAGGTCCATACCACCGATGATGTTCCGCAGCGTCGTCATGGTCAGCTGCTCGATGGCCTGGATGTAGTTCGAGATCTCGTACGTCGCCCGGACCGGGTCGTTGACCTGGAAGTAGATGACGGAGTCGATCGACACCATCAGGTTGTCCTCGGTGATCACGCCCTGCGGCGGGAACGAGACGACCTGCTCGCGCATGTCGATGGTGTAGCGGACCTTGTCGACGAACGGGGTCAGCAGGTTCAGGCCCGGCTGCAGGCCGGTCTTGTACTTGCCGAACCGCTCCACGATCCCGACGGTCTGCTGTTGCACCACCCTTACTGATTTGGCCAGGGTGACGATCACCAGAATGGCGACGATCGCCAGCACCACAAGGAAGCCGATCACTGGACCCTCCAACTCGACAGAACCCGCAAGGCACGGACAGTCTTTCCTATCGACGGGGCAAGTGGCGGTCCGGTTCCCGGCGCGTCGCTGCCTGTTCGAGCAACTTGCTCGACGTCCCTGCTTTCGAGCCTACTGCGCGGGCGACTGAGGCGGTTGCGGACCTGGCTCAGGGTCGTTCAGCCCGGGGTGCGTGTCCAGTTCGTGGCGCACCGGCTCGCTGATCGGATAGACCACCGCGGTCGCGCCGTCGATCGACATCACCTCGACCCGCGTCCCGGGCTTGATCGTCGACACATCGTCGTACGGGCGGGCTGTCCAGAGCTCACCGCCGAGCCGGATCGAGCCACCGCCGTCGGGGTGGATCTCCTTCACGACCGTGCCGGTGCGCCCGATGACGTGCGCCGAACCGGTCTTCAGCTCCTTGCCGTCATGGATCTTCCGGACGATCATCGGCCGGATCGCGGCCAGCATCGCGGCCGCGGTCACCAGGCCGACGACGATCTGCAGCCAGAGCAGTCCGGGGAAGACCGCCGCCACACCCGCGGCCGTGAACGCACCGGCCGCCAGCATCAGCAAGGTGAAGTCGAGCGAGGCAAGCTCGGCCAGAGCCAGTACGCCGGCAATCGACAGCCAGGCGACCCACAGGTTCTCGCGCAACCAATCCATCTGCCAACCCTATCCACGTTCGGGACTTTCGGCAGGCTCTATGACGCACCCGTTACCCATCCGGCTCCCACCAGGGCTGGGTCAGAGGGCGCGGGCGGTGTAGCGGCCGTCCTCGTGGGTGAGGGAGAGGGCGATGTCGAAGGTGTCGCTGAGGGTTTCGGAGGTGAGGGCCTGGGCGATCGGGCCGGCGGAGACGACCCGGCCCTGCTTGAGCAGGAGGGCGTGGGTGAACCCGGGCGGGATCTCCTCGACGTGGTGCGTGACGAGGACCATCGCGGGGGCACCGACGGCGGTGGCGATCGAGCTGAGTGAGCGGACCAGCTGCTCGCGGCCGGTCAAGTCGAGGCCGGCGGCCGGCTCGTCCATCAGCATCAGTTCGGGGTCGGTCATCAGCGCGCGGGCGATCTGGACGCGCTTGCGCTCACCTTCCGACAGCGTGCCGAACGTGCGGTCGCTCAGGTGCGCGATACCGAGTTCGGTGAGTAGCTCCTTGGCCCGCTGGTGGTCGAGTTCGTCGTACTCCTCGCGCCAGCGCCCGAGGACGGCGTACGAGGCGGAGACGACGACATCGGAGACTCGCTCGCTTCTCGGCAGGCGGTCAGCCAGTGCCGCGCTCGTGATGCCGATGCGCGGGCGGAGTTCGAAGACGTCGATCGCGCCGAGTACCTCACCGAGCAGACCGACGACACCCGAGGTCGGGTGGATCTGGGCGGCCAGGATCTGCAGCAGGGTGGTCTTGCCCGCACCGTTCGGTCCGATCACGACCCAGCGGTCGGCCTCGTCGACCGTCCACTCGACACCGTCCAGCAGCCGCGCGCCACCGCGCACGATCGAGACATCTGCCAGCTCCACCACAGCAGTCATGCGGGCAAACCTACGTGGTGCCTGCCGGGTGCCGTACGCCGGGCACGCGGGTGAGACACTGGCATGCGTGCTGACCACCTCCGCCTCGGTCCGGTTCACCGTGTGGACGAACGCGATGCTGACCGGCGCCTGCGATCCCGACACCGCCGCGCACAAGATCCTCGGTGCGGACGTCGGGCACCACGTCGCCGGACTGCCAGGCCATCCCGAGCCCGCGACGTTGCCCGTTGCGCTCAACCTGCTGCGTGCTGCCGGTACCAAGCAGGCGCACCTCGCGCTGCCGATTCCCGGCGACCCGATCGGCCTGGCCGGACCACCGGCGTTCAACGAGCTCGCCCTCGAGTCCGGCGAAGCAGTCGTGTTCACCGGACCGGACCTCGGCCTGGTTCCGGCGTACGTCGGTCCTGCTGTCCAATGGACCGCACTCCCCGCCACCAGTCCCCCGCTGGCCGACTTCGGCGAGGCCGACCGCGCTCTGCGCCTCGCGATGATCGAAGCCGCCGACTCACTGGCCGCCCTGGATGTCGCCCGGTGGAAGCCCGAGGTGGCCGACGCCCTCATCGACATCCGCCGGATCGGCACCGGCCGCGGCGACGACCTGGCTCCCGGCTACCCGTCCCGCGCGGTCAAGTCGGCTGCCACGGCCCGCCGGCTACTCGCGATCGCCGACGCAGCCCTCGAAGACGACGGCGCCGCCATCACCACCACCGACGCCGACGCACGCCGCCGTACCCTCCTCGCCCTGGCCACCGCCGCCCGCCGAGCCCTCGTCGCCGCCTGCGCTCCCCCGCTCCCCGACTGACCCTGTTCATGTTTGGGATGTGGACCGGACCACTGGGTGACAGGTGTTGTGGGTAGCGTTCAGGGTGAGATGACATTGCTGCCTGAGGTTGAGATGCATTCTTCGGATCGTCCGACACTGCTGGTCACGCTGACCGGTACGGACCGGCCGGGGCTGACGTCTGCCGTGCTGTCCACGCTGGCCACCCGCGGGCTGGAGGTCATCGACGCGGAGCAGGTCGTGCTCCGGGGTCGGCTGATCCTCGGTGTGCTGCTGTCGGCACCGCGCGATCACAAGAACCTGAAGGAAGAGCTCAAGCAGCTCGCGGCCGCGCTCGACATCGACATCTCGGTCAAGAAGGGTGTCGGCGACAACGAACCCCGGCGCAAGGGCCGCAGCCAAGTGACCGTGATCGGGCATCCGCTGTCGGCGGTCGGGCTCGCGGCGATCGCCGGGCGGATCGCGGACACCGGGGCGAACATCGACCGGATCAGCCGGATGGCGCGGTACCCGGTGACGGCGATGGAGATCGCGGTCTCCGGTGCGGAACCGGAGACGCTGCGAACCGTGCTCGCGCAGGAGGGGGTGCGGCAGGGGCTCGATGTCGCCGTACAGGACGGTGGGTTGTACCGGCGCGCCAAGCGGCTGATCGTGATGGATGTCGACTCCACGCTGATCCAGGGCGAGGTGATCGAGATGCTCGCCGGGCACGCCGGTCGCGAGGCCGAAGTTGCCCGGGTCACCGATCAGGCGATGCGCGGCGAACTCGACTTCGCCGAGTCCCTCGAGCACCGGGTCAAGGCGCTGGCCGGGCTGCCGGCGTCCGCACTCGACGACGTGTACGACGCGATCCAGTTCGCACCGGGTGCGCGGACGCTCGTGCGAACGCTGAAGCGGCTCGGGTACCAGTTCGCGATCGTCAGTGGTGGCTTCAGCCAGATCACCGACAAACTCGCGGCCGAGCTCGGGATCGACTACGCCAAGGCGAACGAGCTGGAGATCGTCGACGGCAAACTCACCGGCCGCGTGATCGGCGAGATCGTCGACCGGGCCGGCAAAGCCACGGCCCTGCGCCAGTTCGCCGAGCGCTCGAAGACCCCGCTCTCGCAGACGGTCGCGATCGGCGACGGCGCCAACGACCTCGACATGCTCGCCGCGGCCGGCCTCGGTGTCGCCTTCAACGCCAAACCCGTCGTACAGGCCGCCGCCGACACCCACGTCAGCGTCCCCTACCTCGACACGATCCTCTACCTCCTCGGCATCAGCCGCGAGGAAGTCGAAACCGCCGACGCCGACCAACCCGCCTAACGGGGGCTTACGCTCTGGGGTTGTGGAGTTCAGTGGGCGGGCTGCGGAGGTTGGGGATGCGGGGGCGATCTGCGGGGTGATCGCGGCGGCTGAGGTGGGGTGGCATGGGCGGGCCGAGGTGGTTGTGGATCGGGTGGCGGCGGATTTGCGGCGGCCGTTGATCGACTTGGAGGTCGACACGCTTGTGCTCGAGGCGCCGGGTGGCGAGCTCGCCGGGTGGGCGTGGAACCACGGCGGGAAACGGGCTCAGGTGGACGTGCATCCGTCGTACCGGGGACTGGGGCTCGGGAGCCGGTTGCTCGACTGGGCCGAGGGGCGGTCGCGGGAGGTCGGGAGCGACTGGATCGCGCAGACGGTCGATGACGCGGACAAGGCTGGGACCGAGCTGCTGCAGGCGCGGGGGTACGACGTTCTTGCCATCAACTGGTTGTTGGAGCGTCCGCTCAGGAGCCAACCGTGTGAGGCCCCGGCTGGGATTCGGTTGGAGGCCTATGACTCGGCTCGTGCCGAGGAGGCGCATGACGTGGTTGAGGACGCGTTCGCCGAGTTCGGGTCCCGGCGGAAGTCGTTTGAGGAGTGGGCCGAGCTGACGGTCGCGCGGGACAGCCTCCGGCCGGACGCGTCGACGCTCGCGTACGACGGCGACGTACTGGTCGGGGTGGTGATCGCGCTCGACGGTGACGAGGGGTACGTCGAACAGCTCGCGGTCGCCACCGACCACCGGAACCGGGGAATCGCGCGGGCGATGCTCGACCGGACGGCCGCCGAATTCCACCGGCTCGGGCGCGACAACCTGATCCTGTGGACGCATTCGGGAACCGGTGCGCTGGCGATGTACGAGCACCTCGGGCTGCGGGTCCGGCGCAGTACGACGGTTCATCGGCTGTGGTTGTGAACTGTTGACAGCGAGCGTGAGAGCGCTCACATTGGCGACAACTGTTGGCCTCGACCCGCCTCGGAGGTCGCCATGCGTTCCCGCCCACTCTTCATCGCATCACTCGCCGCCCCCATCCTCATCGCCGCTTCGCTGACCGTCGTCGCGCAGGCGAGCGCCCCAACCCCACCGGCCGGCTGGTCCACAGTCTGGGTCGACGACTTCAACGGACCGGCGAACACGCTGCCGTCCGGCGCCAACTGGATCATCGACACCGGTCACGCCTATCCCGGCGGTCCCGGGAACTGGGGTACTAGTGAGATCCAGAACTACACGAGCAGTACGAACAACCTCGGCCTCGACGGCGCCGGCAACCTGCGGATCACGCCGCGCCGCGACGGCGCCGGCAACTGGACGTCGGCCCGGATCGAGACTCAGCGCAGCAACTTCAAGCCCCCGTCGAACGGCGTACTGGCGATCGAGAGCCGGATCCAGATGCCGAACGTCACCGGCAACGCGGCTCTCGGCTACTGGCCGGCCTTCTGGGCGCTGGGGTCGCCGTACCGCGGCAACTACTGGAACTGGCCGGGGATCGGCGAGTTCGACATCATGGAGAACGTCAACGGGATCAACTCGGTCTGGGCTGTGCTGCATTGCGGCGTGAACCCCGGCGGCCCGTGCAACGAGACCTCCGGTATCGCCAGCAACCGCGCCTGCCCGGGCTCCAGCTGTCAGTCCGCCTTCCACACGTACCGGTTCGAGTGGGACACGAGCATCTCGCCGAACCAGTTCCGTTGGTACGTCGACGGTCAGCAGTTCCACACGATCAGTCAGAATCAGCTCCCGGCCGACACCTGGGCCAACATGACCTCGCATGCGGGGTACTTCATCCTGCTGAACGTCGCGATCGGCGGTGCGTTCCCGGACGCGCTCAACGGCCCGACCCCGCGCGCCGAGACCGTGCCTGACCGCCCGATGATCGTCGACTACGTCGCGGTGACGCAGCGGGGCGGCGGCACCACACCTCCGCCGACCTCTCCGCCACCGTCCTCTCCCCCGCCGGGTGGCGGTGGCAACGCCTACAGCACCCTGCAGGCCGAGTCCTACCAGGAGCAGGGCGGTACGGGAGTCGAGGCAACCAGCGACTCCGGCGGCGGTCAGAACCTGATGGCGATCGGCAATGGTGACTGGGCCCGCTACCGAGCCATCGACTTCGGCAGTTCCGCAGCACGCCAGTTCGTCGGCCGCGTCGCCTCCGGCGCCTCCGGTGGGGTCAGTGGGCTGGTCGAGGTACGCCTGGACAGCCGCAGCAACGCTCCGATCGGCAGCTTCGCCGTCGCCAACACAGGCGGCTGGCAGAGCTGGCGGAGCGTACCGGCCAACATCAGCGCGGTCACTGGAGTCCATGACGTCTACCTGACCTTCACGAGTGGTCAGCCGGCGGACTTCGTGAACGTCAACTGGTTCACCTTCGGACACTGACATGGGTACGGCGAAGCTTCTCGCCGCCGGTGTGGTGCTGGTCGGTGTGGTCACCGCGTTGGTGATCCACGACCAGCCCACCAGCCAGGCGGGCGTCGACCACTCGACCATGGACCACTCGCAACACGGTCAGGTACCGAGTAAGGCGGAGGAGGCGGCCATGATGGCCGCTCAGGCCGCACCGGTTCGCGGCTCGGAGTTCCGGGCCGAGTGCCGCAGCAGTCACCGGGCCGGTGACGATCCGATCGTGTTCCCCGGCCAGTCCGGCGGCTCACACATCCACGAGTTCTTCGGCAACACCACGACCAACGCCAACTCGACTCTGCAGTCGCTGCGGCTCGGTGGCACGAACTGCGATCCGGTGTCGGACAAATCGGCGTACTGGACTCCGACGCTGTACAAGAACGGCGTACCGGTCGCGCCTGAGCGAGTGACCATCTACTACCAGGGCATCACCGACCGCACCAACGCTCGGGCCTATCCACAGGGCCTGCGCTATGTGATCGGCAATGCGCTCGCGACCAGTCCGGACCAGAACCCGGCCGCCCGGTGGTCCTGTGTCGGCCAGAGCCAGTCCAGCCGGGACTTCCTGGTCTGTCCGGCCGGTACCAAGCTGGAGAACTACCTGGACTTCCCGACGTGTTGGGACGGCACCCGGCTCGACTCACCGAACCACAAGGACCACATGGCGTTCCCGGTCGGTACGACGTGTCCGTCCACGCATCCGGTCGTCGTACCGCGGCTGGAGTTCCTGATCACCTATCCGGTCAACGGTGGCGGACTCACCCTGGCCGGCACCCGGAACGGGAGCAATGTCACGACCGCACCCGGCTACACGTTCCATGGCGACTTCCTGAACGTCTGGGACCCGGCCGAGCTCCAGCGGCGCGTCGACAACTGCATCCGGGCCGGCTACGTGTGCGGTACCGACGGCAATCCCATCCAGCAGTAAGGCCGGATTGCGGCCTCCTGGGGGCCGAGCACTTATCCTTCGGCTATGTCAGAACAGCTGGGTGGGGTGAACAGCGGGCCGGGGGCCCTGTTCGCCATCGGTGGTGCCGAGGACAAGCTGAAGAAGCGCACGGTGCTGCAGGAGTTCGTCGAGGCCGCCGGTGGCTCGAAGGCGCGGATCGTGGTGGTACCCACCGCGTCCGCGCTCGGGCCGGATGTGGTCGACGTCTACCACGCGCTGTTCGCGGCTCTCGGTGCGCAGAGCGTCGTCGGGGTCCGCCCGGAGAACCGGGAGGACGCCGACGACCCGGCGTTCATCGCACCGCTGCACGACGCCACCGGCATCTTCATGACCGGTGGCAACCAGCTGAAGCTGTCCGGGGTTGTCACCGGTACGGCGTTCGGTCGGGCCGTGACCGCGGCTCACGCGCGCGGGGCGGCGGTCGGCGGTACGTCGGCCGGTGCGAGCATCCTGGCCGAGCACATGATCGCCTTCGGCCGGTCGGGCGCGACTCCGCGGCAGCGCATGAGCCAGCTGTCCAACGGGCTCGGTCTGGTCCAGGGCGCGATCGTCGACCAGCACTTCGCCCAGCGGAACCGGTACGGGCGGCTGCTGTCGCTGGTCGCCCAGTCCCCCGGGCTGCTCGGGATCGGGGTCGACGAGGACACGGCGGCCGTCGTACGAGGGACTCACCTCGAGGTGGTCGGCCGCGGCGCGGTGACGATCTTCGACGGGAGCCGGATCACCTCGAACGCCCACAACGCGAGCCGGTCCGAACCGCTGCTCGCGTCGGGCGTCGTACTGCATGTGTTGCCGGCGACGGCGACGTTCGACCTCGAGGCGCGGGTGCTGCTTTCCTACGGGCCGCAGCCGCCGGCCGAGGAGATCGCCGGGCTGGAGGCCGCCGAGGCGGATCTGCGCAAGCTGGCGAAGGAGATCGCGGCCGAGGGCGTCTCACCCAAGTACTACGCGGATCGTAAGAAGCGGGCCGGGCGGCGGACGGCCAAGACCGCGCGGTCCTCGGCCGCCGGGGAGTCCAGACCGGAGGCGACCGAGCCGATCCCGGCCGGCGCCGACCTCGACACCCCCGACCGCCTGCAACCAGACAGTGGGACCGCATGACCGATTCAACCGACACCCACGGGACGCCGAGTCCGGACCTCAAGATCATCGAGACCCGCGTCTACCGCGGGCCGAACGTGTGGAGCTACGACCCGGCCATTCACCTGGTCGTCGACCTGGGCTCGCTGGAGAACTTCCCGTCGAACACGATCCCCGGGTTCACCGAGAAGCTCCTCGAGCACCTGCCCCGGCTCGACCAGCACCACTGCTCGCGCGGCCGCCGCGGCGGTTTCATCGAGCGGCTCAACGAGGGCACCTGGCTCGGCCACATCGCCGAGCACGTGGCGCTGCAGCTGCAGCAGGAGGCCGGCCACGACATGCGGCGCGGCAAGACCCGCCAGGTCAAGGGCCGTCCCGGCACCTACAACATCGTCTACGCGTACGCCGATGAGGCGGTCGGGCTCGCGGCCGGTGAGCTGTCCGTCCGGTTCGTGAACAACCTCGTCCAGCCGGATCCGGACTTCGACTTCACTGTCGAGCTGGAGAAGTTCATCAAGCAGGCCGAGCGTACGGCGTTCGGTCCGTCCACGCAGGCGATCGTCGACGAGGCGGTCTCCCGGGACATCCCGTGGATCCGGCTCAACAAGGCCAGCCTGGTTCAGCTCGGTCAGGGTGTGCACGCGAAGCGGATCCGGGCCACGATGACGTCGGAGACCGGATCGATCGCGGTCGACGTGGCTAGTGACAAGGACCTGACCACCCGGCTGCTCGCGTCGGCCGGTCTGCCGGTGCCGCGGTCGGAGTCGATCCGGACAGTCGACGAGGCGGTCTCGATCGCGAACAAGATCGGCTACCCGGTCGTGTGCAAGCCGCTCGACGGCAACCACGGCCGCGGCGTCTGCCTGAACCTGCTGAACGCCGACGACGTTCGGGAGGCCTTCCCGATCGCCGCCGAGCAGTCCCGCCGCGGCTGGGTGATCGTCGAGAACATGGTCGTCGGCAAGGACTACCGCTGTCTGATCATCAACGGCCGGATGGAAGCGATTGCCGAGCGCGTCCCCGCGCACGTGGTCGGCGACGGCGTGCACACGGTGGCCGAGCTGGTCGACATCACCAACGCCGACCCGCGCCGCGGTGTCGGGCACGAGAAGATCCTGACCCGGATCACGGTGAACGCGGCCGCCCGGGAGCTCGTCCGCAGCCAGGGTTTCGAACTGGACGACGTACCGCCCGAGGACGTGATGGTGAAGCTGACGCTCACCGGCAACATGTCCACCGGTGGCATCTCCATCGACCGGACCTGGGAAGCGCACCCGGAGAACGTCGAGATCGCCGAGGAAGCGGCCCGGATGATCGGGCTCGACATCGCCGGTATCGACTTCATCTGCCCCGACATCACCCAGCCGGTGCGCGAGACCGGCGGCGCGATCTGCGAGGTCAACGCCGCTCCGGGCTTCCGGATGCACACCAACCCGACGATCGGCGAACCGCAGTACATCGCCAAGCCGGTCGTCGACATGCTGTTCCCGCCGGGCGCGACCAGCCGGATCCCGATCGTCGCCGTCACCGGGACGAACGGTAAGACCACCACCTCACGGATGATCAGCCACGTCTTCAAGGGCATGGGCCGCAAGGTCGGTATGACGTCGACCGACGGCATCGTGATCGACGAGCGGCTGGTGATCCGGTCGGACGCGTCCGGGCCGAAGTCCGCCCGGATGGTGTTGCAGAATCCGCGCGTCGACTTTGCGGTCTTCGAGGTTGCCCGCGGCGGGATCCTGCGGGAGGGGCTCGGCTACGAGCGCAACGACATTGCCGTCGTACTGAATGTGCAGCCGGATCACCTTGGACTGCGTGGGATCGACACGCTGGAGCAGTTGGCCGACGTGAAGGGCGTGCTGGTCGAGGCGGTGCCGCGGACCGGGTACGCCGTACTGAACGCCGACGACCCGCTGGTTCGCAAGATGCGGCGGAAGTGTTCCGGACAGGTCGTGTGGTTCAGCATGGCCGAACCAGGCAGCGAGGTCCGCGACTACATCGAGGGTCACTGCCGGCGCGGTGGACGTGCTGTCGTTCTTGAGCGCTCCGACCTGGGCGACATGATCGTGGTCAAGCACGGCCGCCGTTCGATGCAGCTCGCGTGGACACACTTGCTTCCGGCAACGTTCGGTGGGCGGGCGATGATGAACGTGCAGAACGCGATGGCCGCTGCTGCAGCCGCGTTCGCCGCCGGTGCGCCGCTGCACGACATCCGGCAAGGCCTGCGGACGTTCAACACGTCGTACTATCTGTCGCCTGGGCGGCTGAACGAGATCGATGTCGATGGTCGCACGGTGATCGTCGACTACTGCCACAACGCGCCTGCGATGCGGATGCTGGGTGACTTCGTGGACCGGTTGGGCGAGAGCCTGATCGCGTCGTCCGAGCTTGGGCGGCCGTCGCGGATCGGCGTGATCGCCACCGCGGGCGACCGGCGCGACGAGGACATCCACGAGCTGGGCGAGATCGCTGCTCAGCACTTCGATGTCGTGATTGTCCGTGAGGACGCACGGCTGCGGGGTCGGAAGCGCGGTGAGTTGGCGGCGTTGATCGAGGCCGGCGTGCGGAGCGCGATGGACGCCGGTGCTCGGTGCCGTCAGGTCGAGATCGTCATCGACGAACTGACCGCGATCCGGCACGCACTGGCCCGGTCGAACCGTGGTGATCTGGTCGTCTTGTGTGTCGATCAGCACCAGACTGTGCTGGCCGAGCTGGAGTCGGTGTCGCACCTGGCCCAGGCGGGTGCCCGCTCGGGTGACGAGGGCGGCGACCCGGACTTCGTGAAGCCCTCCGACGAAACCGAGGATCCCTCCGACGCCTAGCGGGAACTCCGCGGAGGGCGGGGGCGTTGGCCGTGCGTGAAGATGAAGTTGCTCGCGGCCACCATCGCTGTCGCTCTCCCGGTCCTGCTGTCCTCCTGCGGAACCGCGGCGACCCCGCAACCGGCCGCCGCAGCGCCTGGCGTGCTGGTCGAGGATGCCTGGGTGCGCGCGACGGTCGGTACCAAGGACAAGTCGATGACCGCAGCCTTCATGTCCCTGACCAACCCCGGGGGTGCCGACGTGAAGTTGATCTCGGCAACCTCTCCGGTCGCCGGCCTGGTCCAACTGCACGAGATGACGAAGAAGGACGGCAAGATGGTGATGCAGGAGAAGGCCGGCGGCGTCACCGTCCCCGCCACCTCCCACGCCCACCTCGCCCCGGGCGGCGACCACATCATGCTGATGAACCTCAAGAGCCCCCTCAAACCCGGCGACGAGGTCCCCCTGACCCTCAAGTTCTCCGACAACACCACGCACGACCTCAAAGTCCCCGTGAAAGCCTTCACCGAGGAAGAAGAGCACTACCACCCCACCCCAACCCCCAAGTGAAGCCGTCGCGGCGGCAGCTGTTCGGGTACGCCGGAGCAGCCGCCGCAGGTGCTGCCGTCACCGGTGCCGCCGTCGTTGCCCTCGACAAGGAACAGCCCGCACCCACACCGGCCGGCAGACTCATCTCGCCGTACGGCGACCATCAGCCCGGCATCGCGGCGACGTCCCCTCGACACGGGGAGCTGGTGGCGTTCAACCTCAAGCCCGGCACCGACAAGGCCGCTCTCGGGCGGTTGCTGCGGCTGTGGTCGGCGGATGTGGTTGCGTTGGGCAACGGGCGGCCGGCGCCCGGCGACCCGGCTCCGGAGCTGGCGAACGCGAACGTCGCACTCACCACGACAGTCGGATTCGGGCCGCGGGTGTTCCAGCTGACCGGCAACAAGCCGGCCGGGCTGGATGATCTGCCGGTGATGCGGCACGACCGCCTGCAGGACGAGTGGTCGGGCGGCGACCTGCTCATCCTCGTCGGCGCGGATGACGAGCTGAGCGTCGTGCACGCCGTACGGCGGTTTGTTGCGGATGCTAAGCCGTTTGCGGTGCCGGTGTGGCGGCAGACGGGGTTCTGGAACAGCACGGGGCCGGACGGGAAGCCGGTGACCGGGCGGAATTTGTTCGGTCAGGTGGACGGCACCGGCAACCCCGCGGTCGGGACACCTGAGTTCGACGCGACGGTTTGGGCGGCGGACGGGAGCACGACGCTCGTCGTACGGCGGATCAAGCTCAACCTCGACACATGGGACGAACTCACCCGCTCCGAACAGGAACGCGCCGTCGGCCGCAAGCTCAGCACCGGCGCGCCCCTTACCGGCACCGCCGAACACGACGAGCTCAACCTCGAGGCCCGCGACGCCGACGGCCGCCCGGCGATCGCAGCCAACGCCCACGCCCGCCTCTCCCACCACTCCGAGAACGACGGCCGCCGCATCTTCCGCAAGGGCCTCAACTACGTCCACGACACCGGTACGAACCGCGAGTCCGGTCTGATCTTCCTCAGCTATCAAGCCGACATCGCCGGGCAGTTCCTCCCCCTGCTCGCTCGCCTGGACGCGGCCGACGCGCTCAACGAGTGGACCACCACCATCGGCTCCGCCGTCTTCGCCATCCCACCCGGCTTCCACCCCACCGGCTGGATCGGCGAGAAGCTTCTCGGCTGACCTGTCACCCTGGCACGCTCGCCACAGCGTTCTAGGGGGTGAGGAGGCGATGCCGATGAGAGACCGTCCGACCGAGACGGACTTCGACGACTTCGTGCGAGCGCGCTGGAGCGCGACCGCCCGCCTGGCGTACGCACTGACCTTGGACCACCAACGGGCCGAGGATCTCGCGCAGGAGTCGTTCACCAAACTGTGGTTCCACTGGGGCAAGGCCGGCACCGGCAGTCCGGAGGCCTACCTGCGGCGGATCGTGACTACCACGTTCCTATCCGCCCGACGGCGTCGCTGGTTCGGTGAGCACCCAACCGAGACTCCACCCGACACCGCGATCGCCGCAGCCACCGGCCAGGTCGACGAGCGGCTCGCGCTCCGACGCGCGATGGCTCAGCTGAGCCCGCGACAGCGCGCTGCCGTCTACCTCCGGTACGCCGAAGACCTGTCCGAACGCACTGTCGCCGACCTGCTCGGCTGTTCGGTCGGCTCGGTCAAACAACACACCCGCCGCGGCCTGGACGCCTTGCGCGCGGACCTCGACTTCACGGCACCCGATGAACTGGCCGTCCTGGCCGGAAGGGGCATCGCATGACCCACGACCTGGCCGACAAGTTCACCACCCTGACCGACGACCGCCCCGAACCCATCGACCCCGCCGGCCTGGTGCGAACCGGCATCACCCGCCGCCGCCGTCGCCGGACCACCGTCGGCGTCCTCGCCACCGCCGCAATCACCGCGGCCGCACTCACCGCCGCACCACTCGCCGGCGCCCTGCTGCGACCCGACACCCAGACCGCCGCCACCCCGAAACCGACACTCATCCCCAAACCGACGCTTCTCCCGAAACCGACGCTCGTTCCGCAGCCCACGTTCCGCCTGCCTGACCCGTGGGTGCACAAGGCGGTTCCGGGCACGCATGACCTGTACCACTTCGCCCAGGGCAAGGTCGGGAAGTACCACTGGATCGTCGGCGCCCGCCACGGCTGCGTGGTGTTCCAGAACGCCAACCTGTGGCGCGGCATCAGCAATCCGGACACAATCTCGATGACCTCAGGCGAAGGCCCGAAGTGCAAGCCAGACGGCTACCCGCGGCTCCGGGCAGGCCTCGGGCGCGAGGGCGAAAGCATCGGCATCCTCGCGGGCACGACCACCGCCGCAGCACGCAAGGTCCGAGTCACCCACGGCAAGCACACCTACGTCGTCGACGCGGTCGGCACCCCCGCCAGCACCACCAAGCGATTCTTCGCAGTCGCCTTCGAGGGCGTCCCCGCCCCAGACTGGACCGCCGTCCCCCTCGACGCCAACGGTCGCCCGATCCGCTAGCCCGCCGGAAGCTTTTCCGCTAGCCCGCGGGAAGCTGCTAGCCACCTGCGCGAATCGCCCACCTCCGCGCGAACCACCAGCCCACGCCAATCAATCAGGTCTGGCGACCACCAGCCGCGAACCAGCCACCCCCAGCCCCGCTGACCGGGCCCCGGCGCGCCCCCGGCCCCGGCACCACCCAGCCCCCGGCGATCGGGCTCCGCCGCGCCCCCACCCCCACAACCACCTCACAGCTAGCCGCGGTGCACGCGACGCAGGAGCGGGCTGGAGCGGCGGCTGCTTCCGAATCAACGGTCGGGTGCAAACGCTTTTGAGGGGAAGCGGCGGAAGCCGCGTGAACGGGCGGGTGGGGCGCACGGGCGGAGCACGCGACGAAGGAGCGCGCGTGCCCGGAGCGAGGGGGGACAGGCGTCGGGAAGGACACGTAGAGGTCGCCTCCGAAGGCTCCGGTCAAGCGTGGGTGAGCGCGCGGCGACCGGTGTTGCGGCACTACTACGTGTCCTTACCGACAATGCGCGGGCGTCCAGCACGAACCGAACGACGCCCCACCCCGCGAGCTCCACCTGACAACCGCGCCACCCCCTGACAACCGCGCCAACACCACCCCAGCCCTGAAAGCCGCGCCAACACCAACCGGTGACCACCCCAGCCCAGCCCCCGAAGACCGCGCCAACACCACCGGGTGACCACCCAGCCCCTGAAGACCGCGCCAGCGCGACCGCTGACCACCCCAGCCCCCGGTGATCGGGCTCCGCCGCGCCCCACCTCCACAACCACCTGTCAGCTAGCCGCGGTGCACGCGACGCAGGAGCGTGCTGGAGCGGCGGCTGCCTGCGAATGAACAGCTGGGCGGAAGCGTTTGAAGGAAGCGGCGGCAGCCGCGTGAACGGGTGGGTGGGGCGCACGGGCGGGAGCACGCGACGGAGGAGCGCGCGTGCCCGGAGCGAGGGGGAATCGCATGAGCCGGACCACCAGCCGGGTGCCCCCAGCCCCGGCACCACCCAGCCCTCGGTGATCGGGCTCCGCCGCGCCCCCACCCCCACAACCACCTGTCAGCTAGCCGCGGTGCACGCGACGCAGGAGCGGGCTGGAGCGGCGGCTGCTTGCGAATGAACAGCTGGGCGGAAGCGTTTGAGGGAAGCGGCGGCAGCCGCGTGAACGGGCGGGTGGGGCACACGGGCGAAGGAGCGCGCGTGCCCGGAGCGAGGGGAGATCGTGCGGGGCGGACCGCCGCCACTCACTAACTTGGCGGCGGTCGCGGGGTTCACGCTCAGCGCGCTGAGCGGGGAGGACCTGAAAGGGGGTTGATGAGTGGCGCAGGTCCGGCGAGGCGGACTGATCAGCCGGCTCGGAAGCTGAGGAACTTCGTGCCTGGGTAGCTGTGGAAGTTGTTGGCCGGCTCGAGGGAAGGGCTCCCCGAGCAGTCGGGGGTGCGGTAGAGGAGGACGTCTTCGGAGGACCAGTTGAAGAGGGAACCAGGGGCGAGGGCGAGCTGGGTGCAGGCGGTCGGGACGTCGTTGTAGATCGCGCTCTTCCCGCCGAAGCTTGTCGTCTCATAAAAGCAGGCCTGGCCGGGCTCACACGCGGTGCTTTCCGAGTACGCCGACGCCGGGCTGGCGACGGCGCCAAGCACGAGAGTGGTGGCGCCGAGAAGGACGATGCGGAGGTTCATGAAAGCGACTCCTGGTGAGAGAGGGGCGGTCTCTGTCACCGACGAGCTTATGATTGAACGTTCACTCAGACTGCGCTTTCCGGCGTGTTGCGGCGGGAGAACAAGCGGCGTCGAGGCTCGTCGCGGTCGATCCAGTCCAGGTCGTCACCCAGTACGGCGTCGTTCGTCCGGTCGGCGTACGGGTCGGGCGGCGGCGGGACCGGCGGCAGGGCGCGCAGCTTGAGCGCGACCATCGGGATCGCGAGCAGAACGGCCACCACGAGCCATGCCCCGTACTCCCGCAAGATCGGTCCCAGTGAATTGAAGAACGCGTCCATCGCCGCATCCACCGTCGGGTTGAACCCCTGACCGCTCGGCGCCCGCTCGACCGCCTGCACCGCCGCGACCAAACCGAACGAGGCCAGGTACCACGCAATCAACGGCACCCAGAAGTACGCCGACCGCCACCCGCGCAACCAACAAGCGACGTACAGCAGCAGCGCGAGACCGACACCGACAAGGAGCCCGTTCAGCTGCCAGAGCCAGCGGAAGTCGGTCAGCTGACCAGCCGGACGGCGCGCGTACCACGCGAGAGGCAACGCGAGCGCAAATGCGGCGACCACCGAGCTTCTGGTGCCTAGGGCACCCAAGACGCCGCCGACAGCACTTGCCACCAGCAACGAGATCAGCAACTCCCGCTCTTGCCAGGGATTGCCGGTCAGCCACCAGGCGCCGGCGGCAACGATCAGCACCAGGGGTACGGTCGCGCGGACGCGGGCGACCAGTAGACCGGCCAGCACTCCCCCGGCGAATCCGCCTAGCAGCAAGAGATCCAGCCGCGGCGGTACGAACATCGTCGTACCGCTCGGCAGACCCTTCAGATACACGGCGGAGAAGCCACCCACGAACCAGGCGACGGCAGCAGCCGGGATCGACCACAGGTAGCGCATCCTCATCCCCGTCCCGCCCCAACCGAGGGCGGTGGGACTAGTGCTGGGCTCTTTCGACCTTGGACTTCAGGTCTTCCGGTGTGTCGACGGTAGCTCCCTCGGACCGCAACCAGCCGTCAAGACTCGCCCGATCCTGCAGAGACATGACGGCGACTACGTCACCCGGTTGCGCCTGAGCGACCAGTGACTGCGCCGCTTCCAGCTCGGTCGGGTACGCCGGTACGTCGTCGACGCCGACCGATGCCGCTCCTTCGCGGAACACGGCCTCCAGCTCGGACGGCGGCCGCCCGCGCAGGTACTCGCTCTTGTGCCCGATCGCCACCTGATCCGCACCACGCGCACCGATCGCGCCGAGCGCGGAGACCATGTCGTCGGCGCGGTCGCCCGGCGAGCCGAGCGCAAGCAGCAAGCGCGAGCCCTCGTGCCGTACGCCGTTCATGATCTCGAGGAGGGCTTCGAGGCCGGCCTCGTTGTGCGCGAGGTCGATCACCACGGTGAAGCCGCGCAGCGAGTACATGTTCATCCGGCCGGGGTTGTTCTCGTTCGGCGCGAACGAGCTCAGCCCCTCGATCACCGCGGCCCGCGGCAACCCGAGCCCGAGCGCTGCCGACGCAGCCGCGAGCGCGTTCTCGACGTTGTAGTGCGACAAGCCAGACAACGTCATCGGTACGTCGACGACCTTCAGCAGCGGTTCCGGATCGGTCGCCTGGTCGAGGACCGTGATGAAGCCGTCGAGGACGGTGGTCGCGCGGCCGCCTTCGTCGAGTACGGCGCGGATCGACGGCGAGTCGGGGTCCCGTGAGAACACCCAGCACTTGGCCGGCGAACCGAGTCGCATCGCGAACGTGCGTGGGTCGTCACCGTTCACCACGCACCAGCCGCGTGGGCGGGTGATCTGGGTGATGACCGCCTTCACCTCGGCGAGTTGGTCGACGGTGTCGATCCCGCCCAGGCCGAGGTGGTCCGCGGTGACGTTGGTGACGACGGAGACGTCGTTCGAGGCGACTCCGACTCCGCGGCGCAGGATGCCGCCGCGGGCGGTCTCGGTGACCGCCAACTGGATCCCCGGCTGAGACAGCACTTGGCCGGCACCGCTCGGGCCGGAGAAGTCGCCGTACTTGACCAGTTCGCCGTCGAAGTAGACGCCGTCGGTACTCGACCAGCCGACGTGCAGCCCGGCGGCGCGGCCGATGTGGGCGATCATCCGGGAGGTCGTGGTCTTGCCGTTGGTGCCGGTGACCGCGACGACCGGCACCTTCGGCCGGATGGTCGGCGGCACGTTGCCGGGCGGCTCATTGTGCACGCGCTCGCCGACGGTCGCCATCAGCTCAGGCAGGTGTTCGGCGCCGAACGCGTCCAGCACCTCGACGATCGCCGCCGCGAGCGCTCGCGCGCGCTGTTCGTGGGCCCAGGGGAAGGCCACGACCAGGCGGTGGTTGTCGGACTCCGGCCGGACCCGAACACCGATCCGGCCGATCCCGGCCTCGCGAGCAATTCGCCGTACGACGTGTCCGGTCACCCGGATCGCGAACCGCTGCCGGAACCCGGAGCCGATCCGCCCCGGCCGGGTTGCGCCCAGGCCGACGGCCTGCGCGTACGCCTTCGCGGCCGGGGCCGGGGCGTCCACCAGCGCGGTCACGTCGAGCGTGAGCTTGACCGCCGCGCGGCTGAAGTACAGGTTGGCGCCGTCCAGCACACGGAGCTCAACAAGGGACGTGGACACTACGCTCCCATCGCGTGGTAGCCGCCGTCGACGTGGATGATCTCGCCGGTGGTGGAGGGGAAGAAGTCACTGAGCAGGGCAACGATGGTCTTGCCGGTGGGTTCGAGGTCGGTCGGGTCCCAGCCGAGCGGGGCGCGCTCCAGCCAGGGCTCCTCGAACTTCTCGAAACCCGGGATCGCCTTGGCGGCCAGCGTCTTGAGCGGCCCGGCCGAAACGAGGTTGCAGCGGATACCCGCAGCGCCGAGGTCGCGGGCCAGGTAGCGGCTGGTCGACTCGAGCGCGGCCTTGGCCACGCCCATCCAGTCGTAGCCCGGCCAGGCCACGGTCGCGTCGAACGTCATACCGACGACGCTGCTGCCGCGCGGCATCAGCGGCGCACACGTGGTCGCGAGCGCCTTCAGCGAGTACGCCGAGACGTGCACGGCCTGCGCGACGTCATCCCACGGCCCCTCGAGGAACTTGCCGCCGAGGATCGTCTCCGGGTTCCCGTACGCGATCGAGTGCACGACCCCGTCGAGACCGTCGACATGCTCCCGTACGGCGTCCGGCAGCGCGGCCAGGTGGTCGGCGTCGGTCACGTCGAGTTCGAGCACCGGCGGTTCGGTCGGCAGTCGCTTCGCGATCCGTTTGGTGATGCTCAGCGCCCGGCCGAAGTTCGAGATCAGCACGGTGGCGCCCTGTTCCTGCGCCACCTTGGCCGTCGCGAAGCCGATCGAGGAGTCCAGCGTGACCCCGGCGACCAGGATCCGCTTGCCGTCGAGGATGCCCACCGGCGTCCCCCTTCTACAAGAGTGTTGTCAGTTGCCCATGCCGATGCCGCCGTCGACCGGGATCACCGCACCGGTGATGTACCCGGCCTCCTCGGAGGCGAGCCAGCGGACCGCGTGCGCGATCTCCTCGGTCAGGCCGAACCGGCCGAGCGGGATCTGGCCGAGGTACTGCTTCGAGGTCTCTTCGGGCAGTACGGCGGTCATGTCGGTCTCGACGAATCCCGGCGCGACCACGTTGGCGGTGATCCCGCGGCTGCCGAGCTCGCGCGCGATCGACCGGGCCATCCCGACCAGACCGGACTTGCTGGCCGCGTAGTTGACCTGACCGGCCTGGCCGAGCAGACCGACGACCGAGGAGATGAAGACGATCCGGCCCTTGCGCAGCCGCAGCATCCCCTTGGCCGCCCGCCGGGCGACCCGGAACGAACCGGTCAGGTTGGTGTCGATGACCGAGTCCCAGTCGTCGTCGGACATCCGCAGCAGCAGCGTGTCGCGCGTGATCCCGGCATTGGCGACCAGCACCTCGACCGGACCGTGCTGGTCCTGGATGGTCTCGAACGCCGCGTCGACCTGCTCCTGGTCGGTGATGTCGCACTTCACCCCGAGGAATCCGTCCGGCGGCGGGCTGCTGTTGTAGGTGACGGCGACCTGGTCACCGGCCTCCTTGAACGCAGTCGCGATCGCCAGACCGATCCCCCGGTTGCCCCCGGTCACCAGCACAGACCTGCTCACAAGAACTCCTCACCGTCGGCAGTCGTAGCCGAACGCTATCCTCAGGAGTCTTCGAGCCGGAAACCGACCTTCATGCCGACCTGGTAGTGGTCGATCTGGTTGTCGACGATGTGACCGCGGATCTGGGTCACCTCGAACCAGTCCAGGTGCCGCAGCGTCTCGCCGGCCCGGGTGATCCCGTTGGTGATGGCCTCGTTCACCCCCTCCTTCGACGTACCGACGATCTCCGTGACGCGATAGGTCCGATTACTCATCGTCGTCCTCGCTTCGCTCCGGGCGCCGCTGAGGCACGAGCCGGCTGTGTTGGATTGATGCCCTCGCTGCGCTCGGTCATGAGCTTCCTTCCGTAGCGGCGTACCGTGGGTATTGGTGAGGAGGATAGATGTCCAAACGTCGTGAACGGTCCGGCGAAACGGTCATTTCGGTGACCAGTGCCCAGCCCAGCCGTTCCGAAGACCTGGACAGCCGCATCATCCGGTACGCCGCGATGATGGGACTGCGGGTCGTGTGTTTCGTGCTGGCGGTGCTGACGCCGTCGCCGTGGCGCTGGATGTTCGTCGTCGGTGCAGTGTTCCTGCCGTACTTCGCGGTCGTGCTGGCCAACGTCGCGAAGACCGCGACCCAGGACAGCGGTACGCCGTACGTCGCCCCGGACCGGCCTGCGCTGGAGGCGTCGCCGGGCCCGGTGATCCGGGCCGAAGAGGACCCCGAACCGGTGCGACAGACCGACACCGAAAAGTGATCTGTGCCGGGACTGGAAAGTTCGCCGGGTTCCGTGTCAGAATCTCCCGCGTGCTCTGAAGTTCACGGTTGGAATTCAGAGACTTGATGCGGCGTCGGACGGCTCCCCCCGTGGCTGTCCGACGTCGCTTCATTTGTGCCGGGGGTCCGAAGATTTACCCCAGGCTATTGATAATTGAGGGATCAGGAATGGTTATGCCAGAGATCTGCTCGTCCAAGGGCTGCGGCAACGCCGCTACCTGGGCGGTGCTGTGGAACAACCCCAAGATCCACACCCCGGACCGGCGCAAGACCTGGCTGGCCTGTGACGAACACAAGGCGACGTTGTCCGACTTCCTGGACCGCCGTGGATTCCTGCGCGACGTCGAACCTTTCAGCGCGACGACGCCTTAGCGAAAAAGCACCTTTCCGCTTTTCAGCCACCGATCGCCGACATCGGGCGAACGGGTTGCAGGAACGCCGGATCGTTGATCCCGTGCCCGGGAAGTTTCTTCCACATCGCGCGTCGCCAGCGATCCGCGAGTTCCGCGTCATCGGCCCCGGAACGCATTGCCGTGCGCAGATCGGATTCCGTCCGGGCGAACAAGCAGTCGCGCACCTGACCATCGGCGGTCAGCCGGACGCGGTCGCAATCACCGCAGAACGGCCGCGTCACCGACGCGATGATCCCGACGGTCTGCGAACCGCCGCGCACACTGAAGATCTCGGCCGGCGCACTCCCCCGGGCCGCCGCGTCGGTCGGCTCCAGACCGAACCGCTCGCCGAGCTGCTCGAGGATCTCATCGGCCGTCACCATCGTGGCTCGGTTCCACCCGTGCTGCGCGTCCAGCGGCATCTGCTCGATGAACCGCAGCTCGTAGCCGTGCTCCAGGCAGAACTCGAGCAACTCCGGAGCGTGGGTGTCGTTGATTCCACGCATCAGTACTGCGTTCACCTTGACCGGCGTGAGCCCGGCCTCCTGGGCGGCGACCATGCCGGCGAGCACGTCCTTCAGGCGATCCCGCCGGGTCAGCTCAACGAAAGTATCGGGACGAATGGTGTCGAGACTCACATTCACCCGATCCAGTCCGGCCGCCTTGAGCGCGACCGCCTGCCGGGCCAACCCGATCCCGTTCGTGGTCAGCGACACCTCGGGTCGCGGCGTGAGCGCCGTCGTACGGGCGACGATGTCGACCAGACCGCGGCGCAGCAGCGGCTCGCCGCCGGTGAAGCGGATCTCGTGCACACCGAGCTGAGTGACCGCGATCCCCACCAGCCGGACGATCTCGTCGTCGGTGAGCAGCTCCGGCTTGGCCAGCCAGTCCAAGCCCTCTTCCGGCATGCAGTAGGTGCAGCGCAGATTGCAACGGTCCGTGAGCGAGACACGCAGATCTGTGGCGATCCGGCCGTACGTGTCTGCCAGACCTGCCTGCGTCGCCACCTCGTCGGTTGCCCTCACCAGCCCAGAGTACGTGCCGACCGCCGACAAGTTTTTGGTATGGCTTAAGTTCGAGACGTGCGTCGATTGATGAACGTCCGGTGGCTCGGCGCCGCGCTGACGATCCTGGTCCTGGCCACGGTCTGCGTTCAGCTCGGCCGCTGGCAACTGCATCGGCTGCACGACCGGGAGGTCCGCAACGGCGTGACCACGTCAAACTTGGCCGCTGCTCCGGCACCGCTCGACCAGATCGTCGGTCCGCAGGGCGTCGTCGGCGACCAGCACGCGTGGCGTACGGCGGAGGTCACCGGCCGCTTCGACGCCGCCAAGCAGATAGTTCTGCGCTATCGGAACGTGAACGACCGTCCCGGATTCGAAATCGTCACCCCGCTGGTGTTGCCGAGCGGCAAGGCGATCCTGGTCGACCGCGGGTTCCTGGCCCGGCAAGGCGCCGAACTCGCCCCGGGCAAGGTGCCCGCCGTACCGGATGGCGAGGTGACGATCACCGGCCGGTTGCAGCGCAGCGAGCGCGGCGGAAGTACCAACGGCGGTACGCCGGACAACGGGACCGCGCGGCTGATCAACGGGCCGGCGTACGCGAAGGCACTTGGTCTGGACCTGTATGACGGGTACCTGATGATCGACAACCAGGTTCCGGCCAACGACCCGGCGTTCGGGAAGTTCCCCGGGCCCGAGATCGACAGTGGACCGCACTTCTTCTACGCGCTGCAGTGGTTCCTGTTCGCGATCCTCGCCGTCGCCGGTCTGGTCTACTTCACCCGCCGGCCGGCCACCGACGCGGCCGGCGAAGTTGTTGCCGAGCGCAACGAAGAGCCGGCACCCGCGACCCCTCGGGACTGACAAACGAACGCTTGCCGTCGGCCACGAACTCTCGAGGTGCGGAGGTTGCGGCGGTGAGGCAGGATGGTGCCGTGGACCTTGGACTGCGCGACCGCATCTACATCGTCACCGGTGCCAGCACCGGCCTCGGCTTCGCCACCGCGAAGGCTTTGGCCGCCGACGGAGCCCGGCTCGTCATCTCCAGCCGGAGCGAGGAGAACATCACCCGCGCCGCCGCCGAGCTCGGTGAGAACGTGGTCGGCATCCCGGTCGACAACGCCGACCCGGAGAGCGCCGAGCGGCTGGCCGCCACCGCGATCGCCAAGTGGGGCGCCCTGCACGGCGCTTTGATCAGCGTCGGCGGCCCGAAGCCCGGCACCGCACTGGACTCCGACGAGTCCGACTGGCAGGCCGCGTTCAACAGCGTCTTCCTCGGTGGCCTGCGGATCGCGAAGTCGGTCGCCCGGGCCGGCTCTGACGGTACGTCGATCGCCTTCGTGCTGTCCTCGTCGGTCAAGTCCCCGATCGCCGGCCTGGCGATTTCCAACGGCCTGAGGCCCGGTCTCGCGATGGTCGCCAAGACGCTCGCCGACGAGCTCGGGCCGAACGGCGTCCGCGTCAACGGCCTGCTCCCCGGCCGGATCGCCACCGACCGGCTCAAGGAACTGGACGGCAAGGGCGGCGACCCCGAGGTGGCCCGCCGCAGCGCCGAGCGGACCATTCCGCTCCGCCGGTACGGCGATCCCGACGAGTTCGGCCGAGTTGCCGCATTCGTCCTCTCCCCCGCCGCGTCGTACCTGACCGGCGCCATCATCCCGATCGACGGCGGCGCACTCCGCACGTTCTAAAGGACGGGATCTTCACAGTATTTCTTGGTATTTACTCGCCTAGATCACAGAGGCGCTGTTATCTTCTAACAGCCTCAATCGCCCCATGGGAGGAACTGATCTATGCGCACCAAGATCCGGACGGCCGGCGTACTGCTCGGCACACTTGCACTGGTGGTCACCACGACCGGCGTCGCGAACGCCGCGTCGTTCAGCTACGGCGCCTACGAGGGCGGCGGCTATGGGCTCTGGCAGCAGGACCCGGGCGACGACCCGCGGCCGTTCCATGGCGGGACCGCACCCGGGGACGCGATCGCCGCGTGCGACATCGAGGCGGACGGGTGGGGAATCGAGGTGCGCCTGGACATCCGCCGCGACGGCGACATCGACCGCGTGGTCAGCACCCGCGGTCACGCCGCCGAGTACTGCTCCGGCTGGGCCAGCGGCGACCTTCCGGAGGGAACCCCGGTCCGCGTCTGGGTCGTGAAGGTCAACGGCAACACCGACTACCACCCGGTCTACAAGGACGGCACCGCCTAGTCGGCCTTCGGCCGGTCGCGGTCCTTGGACGGCTGCACCCGCTTGGGTTCCCCCGGCATCTTCGGGTACTCGGGCGGGTAGGGCAGATCGGCCTCGCCGTGGTCGCGCTCATGCTTGGCCGACAGCTCCAGCAGTGAGTCGAGCGAGAAGGCCTGCTCGCCGACCGCGGCGTGCAGGTCACCGACCTCCGCAAACCGGGCCGGCATCGTGAGCACATCGAAATCATCCGGTACGACGTCCTCGAGCTCCTCCCAGCGCAGTGGCGCCGACACCCGCGCCCGCGCGTTCGGACGGACCGAGTAGGCCGAGGCGATGGTCCGGTCCCGGGCCATCTGGTTGTAGTCGATGAAGATGCGTTCGCCGCGCTCCTCCTTCCACCAGTTCACCGTGACCTGGTCGGGGAGCCGCTTGGACAGCTCACGCCCGAGCGCGATCACCGCACGCCGCGCCTGGATGAAGTCCCATCGTGGCTCGATCGGCACGTAGACGTGCAGGCCTCGGCCGCCTGAGGTCTTCGGGAAACCCTCCAAGCCGTGTTCGGCGAGCAGCTCACGCAGCGCCGGAGCCACCGCGACCGCGCTCTTGAAGTCCGTCCCCGGCTGCGGGTCGAGGTCGATCCGGAGCTGGTCCGGGTTGTCGACGTTCGGCCGGCGGACCGGCCAGGGGTGGAAGGTCAGCGTGCCCAGGTTGGCCGCCCAGGCGACCACGGCGAGCTCGGTCGGGCAGACCTCGTCGGCGGGCCGGCCGCTCGGGAACTTGATGGTCGCGGTCTCTACCCACTCAGGCGCGCCCTTGGCGACCCGCTTCTGGTAGAACGCATCGCCGCGGTTGTCGGCCCGGGTGGACAGTTTGGCGCCCTCGAACCAACCGCCCGGCCAGCGCTCGAGCGTGGTCGGCCGGTCCCGGAGCGCGCCCAGGATGCCGTCGCCGACCGCGACGAAGTAGTTCACGATGTCGAGCTTGGTCAGCCCGCGATCCGCGAAGTACGGCTTGTCCGGGTTGCTCACCCGCACCTGCCGGCCGCCGATCTCGAGCTCGATTGCCTTGGTCGCCGCCATGCGGTGACGCTACCGCTCAGGACGGACAATCTGCTGGAAAACTGCGGAAAGGCAAGTTTTCGTAAAGGCTAGGCACGTCCGGTAACTGGGCGGTAACGTACGTGCACTTCGTTCCTGGGGCGTGAGGCCTCCGGGACGCTTCTAAGAGGAGCGCGAGGATGAACAGATCCGCCCTGTTCGCCGCTGCCACCGCAGTAGCGACCACCACCGCCCTAGGGCTGACCTCGGCCACCACCGCCACCGGTGCGCCCACGGCAGCCCCCGTCCCCAGTCCTGCGGCTGCCGTCGCCCGGGCCAAAGCAGCCATCGGCGACAACCTCGCCGGGCTCAAGGCCACCACTGCCGACACCTTCGCCGTACGCGATGTGATCGTCGACAAGTCGGGTGCGACCCACGTCCGGATGGACCGGACGATCGGTGGGCTCAAGGTGCTCGGTGGCGACGTCGTCGTCCACCAGGACGTCCAAGGCGCCTGGAAGGGCGCCAGCGTCACGCTGACCAAGAGCGCGAACGTCGACCGGACGCCGAAGGTCAGCATCGCCACCGCGACCGGCAAGGCACTCGCCAAGGGCCAGAAGGCCGAAGGCAAGCCCGCGCTGGTGATCGAGGCCCGCAAGGGCGCGCCGCGACTGGCCTACCTGGTCACCACGACCGGCACCCAGGCCGACGGGACGCCCAGCCACATCACCACCACGATCGATGCCCTGACCGGCGCCAAGCTGATCAGCGAGCAGCACATCGAGACCGCGACCGGTGACGGCCGCAGCCTGTACTCCGGGACGGTGCCGATCGACACCACCCCGGCGACCGGCGGCTTCACGCTCACCGACCCGGTCCGCGGCAACGGCGCGACCGGCGACGCGAACAACAAGACCGAGTCGATCCTGTGCCAGCTGTTCGGCCTCGGCTGCATCGTGCCGACCAAGTTCAACGACGCGGACAACCACTGGGGCAACGGCACCAACGCCGACCGCGCCAGCGCCGCGGTCGACGCGCACTACGGCGCCGCGACGACGTTCGACTACTACAAGAACACCCACGGCCGGAACGGCATCTTCAACAACGGCAAGGGTGTCCCGAGCCGCGTGCACTACGGCACGAACTACGTCAACGCCTTCTGGGACGGCAAGCAGATGACGTACGGCGACGGCGACAACGTCGTCGCGGGACCGCTGGTCTCGATCGACGTGGCCGGCCACGAGATGTCCCACGGCGTCACCTCGGCGACCGCGAACCTCACCTACTCCGGTGAGTCCGGCGGCCTGAACGAGGCCACCAGCGACATCTTCGGCACCCTGGTGGAGTTCTACTCCAACAACGCCTCCGACCCGGGTGACTACTACATCGGCGAAGAGATCATGAAGGACCGCCCGGCGCTGCGCTTCATGGACAAGCCGAGCAAGGACGGCAAGTCCGTCGACTGCTGGTCGTCCGGTGTCGGCAACCTCGACGTGCACTACTCCTCCGGTGTGGCGAACCACTTCGTCTACCTGCTCGCCGAGGGCACCGGCGCCAAGGTGTTCGGCGGTCTGGCGCACAACTCGACCACCTGCAACGGCAGCACGCTGCAGGGCATCGGCCGGGACAAGGTCGGCAAGATCTGGTACCGCGCGCTGACCGTCTACATGACGACCAGCACCAACTACGCCCAGGCCCGGACCGCGACGCTGAACGCGGCCTCCGACCTGTACGGCGCCAGCAGCCCCGAGCGGGCCGCTGTTGCCGCCGCCTGGACCGGAGTGAGCGTCAACTAACTCCCTGTGATTTCGCCGGTCCTGTCCCACTGGGGCGGGCAGGACCGGCGAATGATCCCCCCTGCGGATCGGCAACGGAACCTGCTGTTCACGCATTGGACCTTCCGGCGGACCTATGCGGGTGTGAGAATCCGCGACATGTCTGCCCATCTTCGATCACGACGCCGCCTGGGCGCCCTGGTCATCACTTCCACTCTTATCGCCTCCGGAGCGGCCGTCATCGCGGCGAACCCGGCGGGCGCCGCCTCCGCCTCGGTGGTCATCACCGAGGTGTACGGCGGTGGCGGCAACAGCGGGGCGCCGTACACGAACGACTTCATCGAGCTGACCAACAACAGCTCCGCGCCGGTCGACCTGACCGGCTGGACGATCCAGTACGCCTCTGCGGCCGGCACCTCGTGGGCCAACAAGATCAACCTGACCGGCTCGATCGCCCCCGGCGCTGTCTACCTCGCCCAGGGCGCATCTGGCGGTGCCAACGGGCAGCCGCTGCCGACGCCGGACGCTACCGGCAGCGTGAACATGTCCGCCGCCTCCGGCAAGGTCGCCTTGGTCAATTCGGCCACCAGCCTGAGCTGCACGACCGGCTGCGCCACGGCGCCCGGCGTGATCGACTTCGTCGGGTACGGCGCGGCCAACGACTTCGAGACCAGCGCCGCACCGGGCACCTCGAACACGACGTCGGCCACCCGCAAGGTGCCGACCACGGATGCCGACAACAACGGCACCGAGTTCGCCGAGGTCGCGCCGACGCCGAAGGTGCTCACCAACACTCCGCCGCCGCCGGACCCGATCGACGCCAAGATCCACGACATCCAGGGCGCCGCGCACCTCTCGCCGCTCGTCGGCAAGCTGGTCGGCAACGTGACCGGTGTGGTCATCGCGAAGAGCGGCAACGGCTTCTGGTTCCAGGACCCGCAGCCGGACGACAACCCGGCGACCAGCGAGGGTCTGTTCGTCTTCACGAGCTCCGCGCCGACCGTCTCGGTGGGCGACGCCGTGACCGTGCAGGGCACCGTGACCGAGTTCCGGCCGGGTGGCTCGGGCGGTGTCACGAACCTCACCACGACCGAGCTGACGCAGGCGAAGATCACGGTCACCGGGACTGCCGCCGTACCGGCTCCGACTCTGGTCGGCCCGGGTGGACGGGTTCCGCCGTCGACTGTGATCGACAACGACTCGTCCGGTGACGTCGAGACGACTGGGACTTTTGATCCGGCCGAGGACGGTCTGGACTTCTGGGAGTCGCTCGAGGGCATGTGGACCGGGATCGACCAGCCGCAGGTCACCGGCCCGACATCCTCCTTCCGCGAGCTGTCTGTCGTACCGGCTGGGGCTGGTGTGCGGACCGTCCGTGGCGGCATCGTGCTGCAGAAGACCGACAGCAACCCCGAGCGGATCCTGCTCGACGACCTGCTGACCCCGATCCCGGACGCCAAGACCGGTGACAAGCTCGCCGGGACCGTTGCCGGTGTCGTCGACTACGGGTTCGGCAACTTCAAGCTGCTGCCGACCACGACGCCGACCGTGATCGACGGTGGCGTGAAGCGCGAGACGACCAAGGCCTCCTCGCCGCTGCAGGTGTCGGTCGCGACCTTCAACGTGGAGAACCTCGACCCGTCCGACGGCGACGCCAAGTTCGACGGACTCGCCCAGGCCGTGGTCAAGAACCTCGCATCGCCGGACATCATCGGCCTCGAGGAAGTTCAGGACAACGACGGCGCGACCAACTCCGGTACGACGGCCGCGAACGTGACCCTGGATCTGCTGACCGCGGCGATCGTGAAGGCGGGCGGACCGCAGTACGCCTACCGCCAGATCGACCCGGTGAACAACGCCGAGGGCGGTGAGCCGGGTGGCAACATCCGGGTCGCGTTCCTCTACCGCACCGACAAGGCGGTCAAGTTCGTCGACCGGGCCGGCGGCGGTTCGGCGGTTGCGACCACGATCACCACCGACCGGCGGGGCCGGCCGCACCTGAGCGCCTCCCCCGGTCGCGTCGACCCGGCCAACCCGGCGTGGGCCGCGACCCGGGTCCCGCTCGCGGGCGAGTTCACCTGGCACGGCCAGAGCCTGTTCGTCGTGGTCAACCACTTCAGCTCCAAGGGCGGCGACAACCCGCTCTGGGGCCGGACCCAGCCGCCGGTCCAGGTGACCGCGGCCAAGCGGCACCAGCAGGCGCAGGCGGTCCGTGGCTTCGTCGACCAGATCTTCGCCAAGGACACCGGCGCGAACGTGATCGTGCTCGGTGACCTGAACGACTTCGACTTCTCCGAGACCACGGACATCCTGGTCGGGTCGGGCAAGACCGCACTGATCGACATGCCCCGGACACTGCCGCTGAAGGAGCGCTACAGCTACGTGTTCGAGGGCAACAGCCAGATCCTCGACCAGATCCTGATCTCGAAGAACCTGCAGCCGGCCTCGTCGTACGACGTGGTGCACATGAACGCGGAGTTCCCGGACCAGATCAGTGACCACGACCCCCAGGTGGTGCGGGTGATCCCGCTCCCGTCCTGGGTGCGCTAGTTATTGCGGCAGTCTTACGTAGCGGCGGTGGCGTGGGGTTTTCCTTGCGCTACCGCCGATACTGGGCTTGTGACTGATTCCACCAAGCACTACGCCGTAGAGAAGTCCGACGCGGAGTGGAAGGCGCAGCTGTCCCCCGCGGAGTTCCAGGTGCTGCGCAAGGCCGGTACGGAGCGAGCCTTCACCGGCGAGTACACCGACACCAAGACCATCGGTGTCTACAAGTGCCGGGCCTGTGACGCGGAGCTGTTCCGCAGCGAGACCAAGTTCGACTCGCACTGCGGGTGGCCGTCGTTCTTCGCGCCGCTGGCCGAGGACCGGGTCGAGTACATCGAGGACACCGCCCTCGGGATGAAGCGCGTCGAGGTCCGCTGCGCGAACTGCGGCTCGCACCTGGGCCACGTGTTCGAGGGCGAGGGCTACGGCACGCCGACCGACCTCCGGTACTGCATCAACAGCGTCAGCCTGGCGCTGCAGCCGGAGTGATCACCTGCTAGACCACTAGACTGCGACCGTGCTGGATGTCCTGGGTGCTGAGCAGGCGTGGGAGGTGCCGGGGGCCTGGGTGACGGCCGTCCGGCAGAGGTTGCATGCGTGGGGCCAGGACCAGCGGTCGTTGCGGCCGCTGCGTCCGGATGCGTTCGCGGGATTCGCGAAGGGGACCCCGGCCGCGGTCTGGTTCACAAATCAGGTGGCTCCGCTGCTCGGCGGATGGATTCCGGTGCTGCACGGCGACCACGCCGATCTCGGTGCGGTCCTCGCGCGCGAGTTCCAGCGGCCGACGTACCGGATCGGTGGTGCCGGGCACATCGTGCGGGTCGCGCCGACCGACTGGCCGTTGCAGGTCATTGCGGGCGCGCAGGGGTTCCGTGAGCAGGGGCGTAAGCACGCCGTCGAGGTGTCGCGGGACGTGGTGGCCATGTTCACCGACGCACCGCCGCTGGCGGCCCGGGCGAAGGCGTTGACGGCTGCGTTCGACCGGGTCCTCGCCGACCGCGACGCGATCCACCTGCACACGACCGCTGACTACCCCGCGATCGTGCAGTACTGGCGGACGAGCGCGCTCACGGACGCGGAGCACGCCGTACTGCCGGAGCTGGCCGGCCCGAGCGCCGCTCTGAAGTACTCGCTCAACTCCCTGCGGGATGCGCACGCCAAGCTGCTGATGACGATCCCGGACGAGTACGCCGGTGACTTCGCGCAGCTGATGGCCGGAATGATCCTGGCCGGGCGGCTCACCAACCTGCCGCCGGGCGTCGCGCAGATTCTCGGCCCGGCCGCTCAGGACGTCGAGAAGGCGTTCGCGTCCGCGCGGACCGGTTTCCGCCCACAAGCCTGGCTGGAGGCGAACACCGAGTGGCTGGGCCGCGCCGTACGGCATGACCAGCGCGCGGCCGCCCGGACCTGGGCTGCTGCGGCGACCCGTGTCTCGGTCCACCTGTCCGGTGCGCTCGGCGACGCGCCGTGGCCGGATCCGCTGATTCCGGATCTGGATGCGTTGTTCCGGCTCCTCGATCGGGACCGCCGTCCCGTGGCCGTAGCCGAGCAGGCGGAGACCTCGCTCTCCTCTGCCTGGGACAACGCGCAGGCCACACCGCAGGCGGCTGCCAAGCCTGTTGCGCTGGGACCGGTCGACTTCACGAACGACCCGCTCGCCGAGCTCGACTCGCTGGTCGGTCTGGAGTCGGTGAAGGACTCGGTCCGCAAGATGGTGGCCGAGGTCAAGACCAACCTGCGCCGCCAGGAGCTCGGCCTGCCGAGCCACGAGCGCGCGCGACACATGGTCTTCGTCGGCAAACCCGGTACGGCGAAGACGACGATCGCGCGGCTGCTGAGCCGCATCTACCACCAGCTCGGCGTACTGGAGAAGGGTCACGTGGTCGAGGTCGACCGCTCCGACCTGGTCGGATCCAGCACCGGTACGACGGCGCCGATGACCGCGGAGAAGTTCCGCGAGGCGATCGGTGGCGTGCTGTTCGTCGACGAGGCGTACACGCTGGTGCCCGAGAACAGCCCGGGTGACTACGGGCTGGAGGCCATCGCGACGATCCTGAAGCTGATGGAGGACCACCGCAACGACTGCATCGTGATCGTGGCCGGGTACCACCGCGAGATGCAGCGGTTCATGGAGTCCAACACCGGTCTGGCATCGCGGTTCCCGAAGCTGCTGTCATTCGCCGAGTACGACACGAACCAGCTGGTCGCGATCTTCGAGCTGCAGGCGCGGTACAAGGGGATGACGTACAGCGACGACGTACTGGATGTCGTCCGGTCGATCATTCCGCCGTCACCGCGTGGCCACAACTTCGGCAACGGCCGCTTCATCCGGAACGTCCTGGAGGAAGCGATCTCCAACCAGGCCACGCGATTGTCCGCCCGCGACCCGGACAGCCTGACCGAGAAGGACCTGCGCGAGCTGCTGCCGGAGGACGTGCGGCCGCCGATGTCGATGCGGGCCGAGGACTACCTGTTCCAGAAGCCCGGCACCTAGACCGGAGTGGCCAGGGCGACCGGGTTGCCTTCGGGGTCGGCGAGGTAGGCCTGGCGTTCGCCCCACGGCATGGTCGCCGGTTCCTGGAGGATCGGGTGGCCGTGCTTGCGGAACATCTCCACCTCGGCCTCGACGTCGTCGACGTACACGAACAGTTCGAAGCGCGGCGCCGTACCGACGGTGATGCCGAGGGTCGCCTCCGGCCAGTTGGAGTCGGCGATCCCGAGCGAGGATTCGCCGCGCTCGAGGCCGACGTAGTGCGGGTCGCCCTCGAGCGGGAACTGGTACGTCATCTCGTAGCCGAGCAGCGCGTAGAACTCGACCGACCGCCGGACATTGCTCACGTAGAGCACCGGGAACGCCTTGCGGTGCATGATGTCAGGCCAGGTTGGCGATCAGGTCGCCCAGCTCGGTGCGCTTGCCGGTGTAGAACGGCACTTCCTCACGCACGTGCCGACGCGCGGTGGACGCCCGCAGGTCGCGCATCAGGTCGACCATCCGGTGCAGCTCATCGGCCTCGAAGGCCAGCATCCACTCGTAGTCGCCGAGCGCGAACGACGCGACCGTGTTGGCCCGCACATCCGGGTACCCACGGGCCATCTTGCCGTGCTCGGCCAACATGAACCGGCGCTCCTCGTCGGGGAGCAGATACCACTCGTAGGAGCGGACGAACGGGTACACGCAGACGTACGCGCGCGGCTCCTCGTCGGCGAGGAAGGCCGGGATGTGGCTCTTGTTGAACTCGGCCGGCCGGTGCAGCGCGAGCTGCGACCAGACCGGGGCCAGGTGCCGGCCGAGCCGGGACCGGCGCAGCGCGTGGTACGCCTTCTGCAACGCGTCCGAGGTCGGTGCGTGCCACCAGACCAGGAAGTCGGCGTCGGCGCGGAAACCCTCGACGTCGTAGATCCCGCGGATCACCACGTCGTCGGCCGCGAGTTTGCCGACCAGCTCGGACAGCTCCGCGGTCAGCTCGTCACGGTCCGCGTCACCGAGCGGGGTCTCGACTTTGAAGACCGACCACATGGTGTAGCGGATCACATTGTTCAGCTCGCGCGCCTTCGGCTTGTCCGTCACGGGACCATTCTCTCCAATGAATCGGTGAAACCACGCACCCGGGTGGCCGCTTTCACACCCGAGGCCACACAGGCGGCGATCCCGACACCCCGGTACGCCGCGCCTGCCACGGCCAACCCCGGTACGTCGGCGATGGCCGCTTCCACGCGGTCGACACGGTCGAGGTGACCGACGGCGTACTGCGGAAGTCCGCCGCCCCAGCGGGTCACGATCGAGCCGATGACCGGTCCTTGGAGGCCGATCGCCTGTTTCAGGTCGGACGCGGCCAGCCGGACGAGCTCCTCGTCGGAGCGCTGCAGCACGTACTCCTCGCCGAGCCGGCCGACCGAGGTCCGCAGTACGGCGAGGTCTCCCCCGGCGTCGTTCGACCACTGCCACTTGGCGTGGGAGTACGTCGAGGCCTTGATCGTTCGGCCCTCGACCGAGGGGACCAGGAATCCGGAGCCGGTCGCGTCGGCGGGCCAGTCGTCCTTGCGGACCGCGAGCGTGACGATCGCCATACTCGCGTACTCGATCGCGGCCAGCTCGGTCGATGCCGTCGGCACCAACTCGGCCAGCATCCGGCTCGCAGGCGCGGCCGGGGTCGCGACGATCACCGCATCGGCGGTCAGGTACGTCGGCGCCGGTACCGGACCGGCTTCCAGCTCAAACCCGTCCGGGGTGCGCGTGATCCGCCGTACGGCGAGTTGTCGTTGGATCACGACGCCACGGGCGAGCAGGTCTTGCTCCAGCGCGGTGATCAGCCGGTTCACGCCACCGACGATCCCGGCGAACACGGGCTCACCGGCCCGCTTCTGCCCGGCCTCCCGCAGCTCGCCCGTCGCGGCGAGCAGACTCGGTGCCGTCCGCAACTTCGCGTACAGATCCGGTACCGCGGCGGCCAGCGAGATCTCATCCGCCTTGCCCGCGTACACCCCACCAAGCAACGGGTCGATCAACTTCTCCGTCACCGCAGACCCCATGCGCTCGGCCACAAACCGCCCGATCGCCACATCCTCTTCCAGCGCAGGCGGCGCCAACTCAGCCTCCCGCGCAACCTGCTCAGCCGCCGCCTCCCCCAGTACGTCGGCCGCCGCGGCCGCGTCGACCGGCACACCCATCACCGTCGGCGGAATCGCCCGAATCCGATCGCCGACCCACAACCCCGCTGAGGTGGTTGCCGGATGCACCAGCTCGTCCGCCAGCCCAACCGCCTTGATCAGCTCCACAGCCTCCGGCCGCCGAGCCAGCACCGACTCGGCCCCCAGATCAACCGGCACACCCTCAACCTCAGCCCCGGCCAACTTCCCACCCAGCCGAGGCGACCCCTCCAGCACCGTGATCTGCGGCGGATTGGGCCCACTAGCCAACGCATGCGCGGCCGCCAACCCACTGATCCCGCCACCAACCACAACAACCCGACTCACAAACCCTCCAAGCTCAGCTCGTACACCACTTGAGGCCTCGGCCCTTCGGTTTCTGCAATACGTTGGAAGCCTGCTCGTTCCAGCACGGTCCACGAGGCAACGTTTGCGCGTGCTGCGCCGGCGGTCAGTTGCTTAAGGGCGTAGTCGCTCGCCGCGATCCGCACGATCGCTCGTACGGCGGCGGTCGCCAGCCCGCGGCCGGTGACGCGTTCGGCGAGGCGGTAACCCAGCTCGGCCGACCCGTTCTCGACATCGACGAGGTTCAGCCGACCGACCACCGCGCCGCCCGGCTCCACGAGCACGTGGAACTGGCAGACACCTTCCGCCTGCTCCACCAACCGTGCGTCCAGGATCTCCGCGAAATGCTCGAAGAACTCGTCACCACGGTCGGCGATCGACAAGGCGAAGTACGAGCGGTTCTCGCGCTCAAAGGCCAGCAGCGCGTCGGCGTGGTCCGCGGTCAGGCGTTCGAGAGTGACGCCGTACTCAGACAGCACGAGCGGACTTCGACTGCACGTGCTTGACGATCCGGTTCAGCACCTCGGGATCGGCATCCGGCGGAACCCCGTGACCGAGGTTGAAGATGTGCCCCGGAGCCGCCTGCCCCTCGAGCAGGATCCGGTCGATCTCCGCCTCCAGCACCTCCCAGCCCGCGTGCAGCAGCGCCGGATCAAGGTTCCCCTGCACCGGCTTCCCGCCGATCCGCCGCGCGGCCTCGTCCAGCGGCACCCGCCAGTCGGCCCCGACTACATCAGCACCGGCGGCGCTCATCAGCCCGAGCAGCTCACCGGTATTCACCCCGAAGTGGATCTTCGGTACGTCGTACGCCGCCAGCGCGTCGAAGACCTTCGCCGAGTGCGGCAGCACGAACCGCTCGTAGTCGCGCGGCGACAACCCACCGGCCCACGAGTCGAACAGCTGAATCGCCGAGGCACCCGCCTCGACCTGCACGGTCAGGTACGCGATCGCTACATCAGCCAACCGATCAGCCAGCGCGTTCCACAGCTTTGGGTCGCTGTGCATCAGCGCCTTCGTCTTGGCGTGGTCCTTGCTCGGCCCACCCTCGACCAGGTACGACGCCACCGTGAACGGCGCGCCCGCGAATCCGATCAGCGGGGTCTCCCCCAACTGCCGTACGAGCTCCTGCACCGACTCCGTGATGTACGGCACGTCCGCCGGCGTCACCGGGCGGATCGCCTCCACGCCGGCCAGGTCCCGGATCGGGTCCGCGACCACCGGCCCGACACCGGGCTTGATCTCCACCCCGAAGCCGGTCGACTTCAACGGCGTCACGATGTCGGAGTAGAAGATCGCCGCGTCGACGCCGTAACGGCGTACCGGCTGCAGCGTTATCTCGACGACGAGGTCGGGCCGCATACACGACTCGAGCATCGTGGTCCCCTCGCGGACCGCACGGTACTCGGGCAGCGAGCGGCCGGCCTGGCGCATGAACCACACCGGAGTGTGCGGGCCGGGCTCACCACGAGCGGCGAGCAAGAAGGGGGAACGGGCAAGCGCAGCAGGTGTCACGGGCACCTCACGATGATCCCACGCGGCACACAAACCGTTTTCCGGGCCTGGCCAGTGCAGGTTTTCGCTCCGCGTACGGGCCGTTACCGGCGCGTCTAAACGCGCGTCGGTGCGTAATCAGTCGTAGGCTGCGGAGCATGGGTGCCCGCAAGCAGGTCGACGCGCCACCCGCGGAGTTTGCCGAGGCCGTGACGCAGTTGCGCGGTGCCCGGTTCCGGCCAGAAGTATTCGTCGAGGAGATGCCTGCACCGCAGCGGATCGCTCCGCATGCGGCCGCGGTCAGCGCCGATGTGACGATCGACGGTGACGATGTCGCCACCGGTCGGCTCGTCGTCCTCTACGACCCGGCCGGTAACGACGCCTGGCAGTCGACCTTCCGCTGTGTCGCGTATGTGCGCGCTGCCGTCGAACCGGAGATGGTGACGGACGCGCTGCTCGGTGGCGTGGGCTGGACCTGGCTGATGGAGGCACTGGCGGACCGGGGTGCGGAGTACCTGGCCCCGAGCGGTACCGTCACTCGCGTGGTATCGGAGAGCTTCGGCGGGATGGCCGACGACGACGCGACGGCGGAGATCGAGATCCGTGCGTCCTGGAGCCCCGTGCCCGGACCCGGTGGACTCGTGGATGTGACCAAGCACGCCGAGGCCTGGGGCGAAGTGCTCTGTACGGCGGCCGGGCTGCCGCCGGTTCCGCCGGGGGTGGTCGCGATGCCGACCCGGCGCGGACAGCGGGGCCGATGAGCCAGGCCGACCCCCAGCCGCCAGTACCGGAAGAGCCGACAGTTGAGCTGCCGCTCCTCGAACTCCGCGACGGCCTGTCCGATGTCGTCGACACCGACCCTGCGCTGACCGAGATCATCGAGGCCTTCCGGGCCGGTACCGGTTCGGTCGCCGTCGATGCCGAGCGCGCTTCCGGCTACCGCTACTCGCACCGCGCCTACCTGGTGCAGTTGCGCCGCGAGGGCTCCGGCTCCGCGCTGGTCGACCCGATCCCGTTCGGTGACCTGTCCGCACTGGGTGACGCGATCATCGACGCGGAGTGGATCATCCACGCCGCCAACCAGGACCTGGCCTGCCTCGCCGAGGTCGGCATGATCCCGCGCAAGGTCTTCGACACCGAGCTCGCCGGCCGCCTGCTGGGCTACCCGAAGGTCGGTCTCGCGTCACTCGTCAGCGAGGTCCTCGGCTACCGGATGCGCAAGGAGCACTCGGCGGCCGACTGGTCGACCCGGCCATTGCCCGCACCCTGGCTCGTGTACGCCGCTCTGGACGTCGAGATGCTGATCGAGCTCCGCGACGCCATCGAGGCCGAACTGCGCCGCGAAGGCAAGTGGGAGTGGGCCGAGCAGGAGTTCGCCGCGATCCTGTCCGCGCCACCGCGTGAACCGAAGCCAGATCCGTGGCGCCGGACCTCGGGGATGCACCGAGTCCGCAATCGCCGCAGCCTGGCCGTCGTACGGGCGCTGTGGGAGGCCCGCGACCAGATCGCGTCGTCGGCCGACATCTCCCCTGGGCGGATCCTCCCGGATGCCGCGATCGTCGAGGCCGCGGCCGCGATGCCCGCCGACCGCGACACCCTCCAGAAGCTCACCGCCTTCAAGGGCCGCGGCGCCCACCGCCACATGCGCACCTGGTGGGAGGCGGTCGACCACGCCCGCCACCTCCCCGACACCGAACTCCCCAAACAAGGCCCCCGGTACGACGGCCCGCCGCCCGCCCGCGCCTGGGCCGACCGCGACCCCGACGCGGCAGCCCGCCTCTCAGCCGCCCGCACCGCAGTCTCCGAGATCGCCGAGGCCCACCGCCTCCCCACGGAGAACCTGCTCTCCCCCGACACCATCCGCCGCCTGGCCTGGGCCCCACCCGCCGACGCCGACCTGACCGCGGTCTCCACCTTCCTCCGCGACCACCACGCCCGCGACTGGCAAATAGCCCTCACCGCCGAAACCCTCACCAACGCCATAGCCACCGAACCAGCCGCAAAAATCGACTAGACCTCGGGTTTGAAGATTGAGCTGGTGACGTAGGCCATGGCTTCGGTGAACTTGGGGTCGGTGAAGCGGCGGTTGAGTTCGGCTTCGTCGACGAGCTCGATGCGGGTGTGCAGCCAGTACAGGTTGCCGAAGGGGTCGTGGACGCGGGCGATGACGTCGCCCCAGAACATGTGCGTGGGGTTGGTGACGACGGTGCCGCCGGCGGCTACGGCGTTCTTCAGGGTCTGCTCCACGTCCGGGACGTAGAGGCGCAGGAACGCCGGGGTCGGCGGCCAGTCCGGCTTGTCGAACATCATCACGATGGAGTCGCCGATCCGCATCTCGGCGTGGCCGATGCGGCCCTGGTCGTCGACGACGCGGCCGCCCAGATCCTCGGCGTCGAAGGCCGCCGCGAGGAAGTCCATCAGGCCGGCCGTGTCGTGGCCGATGATCCACGGCGTCACCGAGTGATAGCCGTCAGGAACCGGCGAGACAGGGTTGATGGTCATGGCGCTTCTCCTCCTGGTGGTTTGGTGACCCCCACGCTAGGAGGAGAAGCGGCCAATGTTTGTCCGCTACTTCGGGAGGTTCGCCTCGATGGCGGCGACGACCTCTTCCGACTCCGGGGTGGTCTGCGGGCGGAAGCGGGCGGCGACTGCGCCCTCCGGGCCGATCAGGAACTTCTCGAAGTTCCACTGGATGTCACCGGCCTCGCCGGCCGCGTCCGCGGTCTGCGTGAGCTCGGCGTACAGCGGGTGCCGGTCGTCGCCGTTCACCTCGAGCTTGTCCAGCATCGGGAACGTGACGCCGTACGTCGTCGAGCAGAAGGTGTCGATCTCCTCCGCGCTCCCCGGCTCCTGCCCACCGAACTGGTTGCAGGGCGCGCCGAGCACGGTGAAACCGCGCGACGCGTAGGTCTTCTGCAGGTTCTCGAGACCCTCGTACTGCGGGGTCAGGCCGCACTTGGAGGCGACGTTGACCACCAGCACGGCCTTGCCCTTGTAGTCACCGAGGGACGTCGGCGCACCGGACAGCGTGGTCAGCGGGATGTCGTACAGGCTCATGCGGCTCCTTGCAGTTTGCGAGAGAGGAAATCGGTCGTGCGCTTCCACGCAAGCACCGAGGCGTCGATGTCGTGGAAGGCCGGCATCGGGTTGTCGAAGGCGTGACCCGCCCCCGGGTAACGGTGGATCTCGGTACCAGGCAAACCAGCCACCACGTCGTCCACCGACAAGTACTCATCGGCGTCGCCGAAGTGGTGAAGGCTGGGCGCGGTCACATCCGGCGCGAGGTGCAGCAGATTCGGCAGCGCGGACCCGTAGTAGCTCACGAGCGCATCGGCCGACGACACCGCGGCCACGTTGAACGCGAGCCCACCGCCGAAGCAAAAGCCGACCAGCCCAGTACGGCGATCGCGGCCGCGCAGGTATTCCAGCGCGGCCACCGAATCCGTCACCGCCTGGTCCCAGTCGAGCCGCTGCATCGTCGCGATCGCGCGTTCGAGCAGATCGTCGGCGTCCTCATCCAGGTCGACATCGTCCAGGCGCCAGTAGATCTCCGGGGCGACCACGTAGTACCCGAGCGCGGCCAGGTCGACAGCACGCTGCTCGATGTACGGCGAGATCCCGAAGATCTCCTGCAGGAGCAGGATTCCGGGCGCGGACGAGTCAGGGTCTCCCCACTCGCGGACTGGCATCAAACCTGTAGCGGTATCGATCTCCAAAGTCACACAGTGAAGGGTACGGCCTCCTGCCGAATCGACCGTGTCACGGGCACCCAGCTCTTGGTTTCCTCGATCGCCGCGGTCAGCAGATCGAACAGCCGCTCATCCGGGTTCCGCACACACGCCTGCGAAATCCCCTCGACCGCACACGACACTGCCCGTGGAGCGGTCCGGCGCGCGAAGTCCGGCGTACCGCGGTGGTTCCGTCCAGTGAAGGACCGCGCCCACTTGGTCGCGGCCGGGACAGACTCCAGTACCTCGCGAGACTCTGGCTCGAGGTCGTCGAGTGGACGCCCATCGATCAGCGCGAGCTGGCGCTCCCCCACGATCAGCGCAACGGCCAAGATGTACTGACGCTCCTGCGACACCACCGGCAGCGCGTGCTGGATGCAACGAGCAGTCACCCGCGGTACGACGTGTGGGTCGTCCGGCGTCAGCCCGATCACCGACGGGATCAGCGGCGCGAGCCGGGTCCGCCCGGCGTCCGACGTACAGTCGTTGACGTCGCGGGCCACGCCGGCCAGCAAGGGATGCGTACAGGCCGGATGGTCGGACCACGGCTCCCCGGCCAGATACGAGGCGAATTCCATGAAGCACGCGCCCTTGCGCGGATTGCGGTGCTTCCCCCGGCTCAGAACCGGGACTGAGAGATCAAAGTCGTTCATTGAACGCTCCCGATAAGTACCTGTCGTCTCAGCATGCGCCTGTGTGAGCAGCCGCACAACGCGCGGCGGTTGGGCAGTTCTGTTACCGACGGGTAGCATCGCTCTTAGCTTTCCCAACCTCAGAGGAGTTTCCTCGTGCCCCGTGAGATCCGCGATGTCGTCTTCGTCGACGGCGTTCGCACCCCGTTCGGCAAGGCCAAGGGCCAGTACGCCGAAACCCGCGCCGACGACTTGGTGATCAAGTGCATCCGCGAGCTGCTGCGCCGCAACCCCGCGCTGCCGCCGGAGAAGGTCGAGGAGGTCGCGATCGCGGCCACCACCCAGATCGGTGACCAGGGCCTGACCATCGGCCGTACGGCGGCCCTGCTGGCCGGTCTGCCGAACACCACCCCGGGCTACGCGATCGACCGGATGTGCGCCGGCGCCATGACGGCCGTCACCACACTCGCCTCAGGGATCGCCTTCGGCGCGTACGACGTGGTCGTGGCCGGCGGTGTCGAGCACATGGGCCGGCACCCGATGGGTGAGGGCGTCGACCCGAATCCGCGGATCATCTCCGAGAAGCTCGTCGACACCAGCGCGCTGGTGATGGGGTCGACGGCGGAGAACCTGCACGACCGGTACCCGTCGATCACCAAGGCGCGCACGGACGCGTTCGCCGTACTGTCGCAGGAGCGCGCCGCCAAGGCGTACGCCAACGACCTGATCCAGCCGGACCTGGTGCCGATCGCGACCCGGTCGGCCGAGCTCGGCTGGGGTCTGGCGAGCACCGACGAGCCGATGCGCCCGGGCACCACGCTGGAGGACCTGGCCAAGCTGAAGACCCCGTTCCGGCCGCACGGCCGGGTCACCGCGGGCAACTCGGCCGGGATCAACGACGGCGCCACCGCCGCGCTGATCACCTCGGCCGAGGCTGCCGAGGAGCTGGGCCTGAAGCCGAAGATGAAGCTGGTCTCGTACGGCTTCGTCGGCGTCGAGCCCGAGGTGATGGGCTTCGGCCCGGTGCCGGCGACCGAGAAGGCGCTGAAGCTGGCCGGGCTGACCATCGACGACATCCAGGCCTTCGAGGTGAACGAGGCGTTCGCCGTTCAGGTGCTGGCGTTCCTCGAGCACTACGGCATCGCCGACGACGACCCGCGGGTCAACCCGTACGGCGGCGCGATCGCCTACGGTCACCCGCTGGCCTCGTCCGGCATCCGGCTGATGACCCAGCTGGCCAAGCAGTTCGAGCTCAAGCCCGAGGTCCGCTACGGCCTGACCACGATGTGCGTCGGCCTCGGCATGGGTGGAACGGTCATCTGGGAGAACCCGAACTGGGAAGGGAACGCAGCCGCATGAGCGACTTGCAGGCTTTGATCGACAGCGCATCGGAACTGTCGACCGATGAGGTTGTCACGCTGGCGCACTCCCGGGACGTCGTCCTGCCTGGGAAGGCCGGCACTCTCGCGCTGATCACGCTGGACAACGGTCACGACCACACCAAGCCGAACACGTTCGGTCCCAAGGGTCTCGGCTCGCTGAACGCGGCGATCGACGCGGCGCTGGCCCGCGAGGACATCGTCGCGATCGGTGTCACCGGCAAGCCGTTCATCCTGGCGGCCGGCGCCGACCTGACCGGCGTACCGAAGCTGACCGACCGGGAGCAGGCGCTGGCGCTCGGCAAGATCGGCCACGGCGTGATGCGCAAACTGGTCGACGGCGGCAAGCCGTCGTTCGCCTTCGTGAACGGCGTCGCGCTCGGCGGCGGCCTCGAGGTCGCCCTGCACGCGACGTACCGGACGATCTCGGTCGCGGCCGGGATGCTGTCGACGCCCGAGGTCTTCCTCGGCCTGATCCCGGGCTGGGGCGGCAACTTCCTGCTGCCGAACCTGATCGGTGCCGACAAGGCCGTCAAGGTCGTCGTCGAGAACGCGCTGAACCAGAACAAGATGCTCAGCGGTCCGGAGGCGGTCAAGCTCGGGATCGGCGACGTGCTGCTGGACTCGGCCGACTTCCTCGAGCAGTCGCTGCTCTGGGCGTCGAAGGTGCTGACCGGTGAGGTCACCGTCGAGCGCCCCGAGATCGACCGCGGCGACGCGTGGGACGCAGCCGTTGCCCGAGGCAAGGGATTTGCCGACGTCAAGGTCAGCGGCGCGGCGCCCGCGCCGTACCGGGCTCTGGACCTGATCGCGGCGGCCAAGGACAACGACCGCGACCGTGGGTTCGCAGGCGAGGACGAGGCACTCGCCGATCTGATCATGAGCGCGGAGCTGCGCAGCGGCCTCTACGCCTTCGACCTGGTCAACAAGCGGGCCAAGCGGCCGGCCGGTGCGCCGGACAAGTCGCTGGCGCGCCCGGTGAACAAGGTCGGCGTCGTCGGCGCGGGCCTGATGGCCGGCCAGCTGGCGCTGCTGTTCGTACGGCGGCTCGAGGTGCCGGTCGTGTTGACCGACCTCGACCAGGAGCGCGTCGACCGCGGTGTCGGCTACGTGCACGGTGAGATCGACAAGCTGCTCGGCAAGGGGCGGATCCGCCCGGACAAGGCGAACCAGCTCAAGGCGCTCGTCACCGGCTCGGTGGATCGCGCGGTCTTCGCCGACGCCGACTTCGTGATCGAGGCCGTCTTCGAGGAGCTGCAGCTGAAGAAGACGATCTTCGCCGACCTGGAGAAGATCATCCGCCCGGACGCGATCCTCGCGACCAACACCTCGTCGCTTTCGATCACCGATATGGCCGCCGATCTGGAGCACCCGGAGCGCGTGGTCGGGTTCCACTTCTTCAACCCGGTCGCCGTACTGCCGCTGCTGGAGATCATCCGCGCCGCGCAGACTGACGACGCCACGCTGGCCACCGCGTTCGCGGTCGGCAAGAAGCTGAAGAAGTCGTGCGTGCTGGTCAAGGACGCCCCCGCGTTCGTGGTGAACCGGCTGCTGACGCGCTTCCTCGGTGAGGTCAGCGCGGCCGTCGACGAGGGCACGCCGATTCCTGAGGCGGACAAGGCGCTGTCGGCGCTCGGTCTGCCGATGCCGCCGTTTGTGCTGCTGCAGCTGGTCGGTCTCCCGGTCGCGCTGCACGTCGCGGAGACGATGAACCGGGCGTACCCGGACCGGTTCGCGGTCTCCGAGAACCTGGCCAAGGTCGTTGCCGCCGGCAAGCCCTCGTTCTACATCTGGCCCGAGGGCAAGCCGGTCGTCGACCCGGAGATCGAGGCGCTCGTCACCGTCGGCGACAAGCCGTCGTCAGCCGAGGACCTGCGCACGCGCGTGCTCACCGCACTCGCCGAGGAAATCAAGATCATGCTCGACGAGGGTGTCGTGGCCGAGGCGCAGGACATCGACCTGTGCCTGCTACTCGGTGCCGGCTGGCCGTTCCACCTCGGCGGCATCACGCCGTACCTGGACCGCTCCGGTATCGCCGAGAAGGTCAACGGCAGCCGATTCCTGCCGCGTGGGCTCGCTAGCCTCTGAACTTCTTGACGGCTGCGAGCAACTGGGCCGGCGTCATCCCGGAGTGTTTCTTCAGGATGGCGTCGGCCCCGTTCTCGTGACTGGCCAGGTCGGCGTAGAGGGCAGCGACCTTCTTCTCCCCCAGCTTGTCGACCAGGTATTCGACCACCCACCAGCTCTGCCCGTACGAGCGGCTGCCGGCCGCGCCGAACTCCGCCCGGCCAGGAAGTGCCTTCATCGAGGGCAGCGTCTTCCGGACCTGCTTGCGATACGGGTCGACCGTCCACGCGGGGTCGTCCTCGATCACTGCACAGCGGATGTACTCCGCGAGACCCTCGACCATCCACATCGGGCCCTGGCGGCCGAGCCTCTGCGTGGCTGCGTGCGTCATCTCGTGGACCAGCAGGTCCTCGTCGAGCTCCTTGCGGACCGACGGGTTCACCACGATCCGGGTGCCGGCCGGTGCGGCCTTCCGCATCCCGGTCGGATCCCCCTCGTACACCGGGACCGCCTTCGCCGCGATCGTCCAGCCTCGGCCGGTTCCGGAGGTCCACAGCAAGGACAGCACCTGGGCGTCGGGCATCGCCACGACCATCACCGAGCCGTCCCACGGCCGCGACCAATGCCGTCGTACGCCGGTGGCTGCCTTCTGGGACGCGATGGCGATCTTCTGCCCGAGGGCGGCCTCGCGCTGGGCGACCACGACCGCGACCTTGCCGCGACGGATGACCTTGATCGGTCCGAAGTCCCACGGCTGCCGGTGACCGTCGGGGCTGAGCACCTCGTCGATCGCGCCGTCCTCGACCAGCATCCAGCCGGTGGCGCGTCGTACGAAGGTGTAGGCGACGTCGGTCTGGACCGGCTTGGCATCCAGGCCGGCCAGTTGGTACCGCATCAGCACTCGGGACGAGAACGCCGTGGGACCGTACTTGGCGACCAGCCGCGGGACCTCGTGCTCGTTGGCCAGCGAGTACTCGAGCTTGAGGAATCCGAACTGGCGCAGGTTCGCGAACAGCATCCGCTGCCGCGCCACCAGCTTGCTGTCCTTGCTGTCCACCGAGGCGAGGAAGGCCTTCACGTCACCCTTGCGCACCGCGGCGGCCCGGGCGCTCAGCAGCTTGTTGATCTGCTGCTTGCGCGCCGCCGTGTCTGCCCCGGGCTTCGCCTTGACCGCGACAGCCTGCCCGCCCGGTGCCGCGGCACCTTGCTGCAGCCGTACGCCGACCACAGCCACCGCACCGGCGATCGCCAGCGTGGTGAGCCCGGCGACCAGACGCCGCGGGTGCTTCATGGGTACTCCCCCTCCGATGGTCGGCTGATCCTATCCACAGCCGACCACCGGAGAGTGAATCAGGCCTGGACCTGTTCCCCGGTCTTCTGCTCGATGCCGACGCGGCTCTTGCGGTAGCCGTAGACGGCGTAGATCGCGAAGCCGATCGCCATCCAGATCGCGAACCGCAGCCAGGTCTCCAGCGACAGGTTCAGCATCAGGTAGAGGCAGATCAGCGCCGCCACGATCGGGATCACCGGGCTCCACGGCACCCGGAAGGAACGCTTGATGTCCGGGCGGCTCTTGCGCAGCAACGGCACCGCGATCGACACCAGGGTGAACGCGGCCAGGGTGCCGATGTTCACCATCTCTTCCAGCTTGCCGATCGGCGTCACGCCGGCCACGATCGCGACGACGACACCGATACCGATCGTCAACCGGTACGGCGTACCCCACTTGGCGTGCACCTTGCCGAGCTGACGCGGCATCAGGTGGTCACGGCTCATGGCGAACACCACGCGAGCCGCGCCGATCATTAGCGTCAGTACGACGGTGGTCAGACCGGCGACCGCACCTGCCGAGATCAGCGTCGCGAACCCACCTTGACCGACCGAACGGAACGCCTCGGCGAGCGCCGCCTCACCACTGATGTCGGTGTACTTGACCATGCCGGTGATCACCAGGCAGACGGCGACGTACAGGACGGTGCAGATCGCCAGCGAACCGATGATGCCGCGCGGCAGATCGCGCTGCGGGTTCTTCGCCTCTTCGGCGGTCGTGGCGACCACGTCGAACCCGATGAACGCGAAGAACACCAGCGACGCACCGGAGACCAGACCCATCACACCGAACGTCGACGGTGTGAACCCGAACAGTGCCTGGAACAACGGCGTCGTGATCGTCACGTCGCCACTCGGAGCCGGCACGCTCGGCGGGATGAACGGGGTCAGGTTCGAGCCCTTGATGTAGAACAGGCCGGCGACGATCACGAACAGCACCACGAAGAGCTTGATCGCGACCAGCACCAGGTTGACGCGCATCGACTCCTTGATACCGATCGTCGCGAGCGTGGCCAGGACGACCACGAGCAGCATCGCCAGCACGTTCACGCTGCTGTCCGGCCCGATCGACTCGGGCCAGCCCAACCCGATCTGTTCCAGGAACAAGGCGGCGTACGTCGACCAGCCCTGGGCCACGACGCTTGCCCCGAGCATCAACTCGAGCAGCAGGTCCCAGCCGATGATCCAGGCGAAGATCTCACCGAGGGAGAAGTACGAGAACGTGTACGCCGATCCCGACACCGGGACGGTCGAGGAGAACTCGGCGTAACACAGGGCGGCCAGCGCGCAGCAGACCGCGGCCAGCACGAAGGACAGGGCGATGCCCGGGCCGGCGAAGGCCTTGGCCGCCCGGCCGGTGAGCGTGAAGATACCGGCACCGATGATCACACCGATACCGAAGACTGTCAGGTCTAGAGCGGTGAGGCGTTTTTTGAGCTGGTACTCCGGCTCGTCGGTGTCCGCGATCGACTGTTCGATCGACTTCTTCCGCACAAGACTCATCTGCGCCTCCTCAGGATGGACGGAACCCTCCGAGCCTGCCTCTCTGACAGCGCGAGGTCAATTCGGCACTCAGCGTTGCGGCCGGTATGTCCGCAGTGATGTCCATAACGTGACCTCGGTGAGACCACTGCGGCTGAGCAGGATGCGATCGCGGGACACCTGGTTGATGCCGTGGGCAGCCATGTCCTCGTACAGTTCCTCGACCGCGTCCAGGCCGATCCGCTGCACCAGGTAGCGGACGGCCAGCCAGCTCACGCCGTACACGTCGGCTGAGCTCTCGTAGAAACCGGCGTCGGTCGGCAGCGAGTGCAGTGTCGGCAGCGCGTCGTCGATGACCTCCTGCTCCCACTTGGACACTTCGCCGGGACCACCGAGTGCCTCGATACCGCGCCAGGAGACATACTCCGCGGCGCCCTCGGCCAGCCACAGCGGCTCGTACCCGCCAAGGTCGGCGGTCGCGACATGGGTGAGCTCGTGCGACAGCAGGATCTCGTCGACCTGGTCGCGCTGGTTCGGGTTGATCACGATGTAGGCGCCGGCCACGGTGCCGTCGGCGGTGTCCTGACCGGGCAGCGACGAGAACGTCGACCCCGCGCTGGCCGCCGACTCGATGTCCTCGTCGGCGAACCGCGCATCGCGGACCTCGGTGTCGTCGAGCGCGATGATCAGCGCCGACCCACGCCAGCGGCGCGGCCAGTAGTCCCGCACCTCGGTCAGCCCTTCGGCCGCCTCGGTCAGGATCGCGCGACCGCGCTCGTGGTCACCCTTCTCGACCACGACCAGGACGCGCGGCCCCCGCAGTACCTCGATCCGGCCCAGGTCCCAGGCCTCCCGGTGCGCACCGGGGCCGAGGTCCTTGTCCAGGTCGTCGTCATCGGTCAGCACCCACCGGCCGGCCCGGCTGATGAACGTGTAGCCGAGCTCGGTCGTCACCGGAGCCACGTCGACCTTGGGGATCTGGTAGCGCATCAGGATCCGGACCAGGTACGTCGCTCGTCCGCGCGCCTTGACGACCGCTGGGTCGAAGCGTTCCTCGGCCTGGCTGTACCCGAGCTCGGTGAAACCCAGCTCGACCAGGTTCGCGAACAGCACCTTCTGGCGCGCGATCAGCTTGGTGTTCGACGGATCGAGATCCTTGAGGAACAGCGTCAGGTTCCCGGTCTGCACGGCCTGGGCCCGGCGGATCAGGATCGTGTCGATCGCCACCCGGCGAGCGGTCGCGGCCGTCGACGCCTTCGACGGCGATCGCGGCGTCTCGGGCGGTGTCTCGGACGCAGTCACCCGAGCCCGGGCGTCCTCGGACCGCTCGTTGACGGCGTAGGCCACACCGCCGGACACGAGTGCTACCGCCAGCAGCAACCCCAGCCAGCGGCCAGGGCCAGCCGATGCGCCTGGCGGTGGGGCGCTAGGGATGGTCGCACTCACGTCGGGTCGTTCCTCCGAGTACCCGTCTGTCTACAGCCCGGCCACCCTACTCGTTTCGCGGCGTTCCGCCACCAACACGCCGGTCACGAAGCGGCGGCGGTCTTCAAGGCTCGGAACAGAGCAGCCTCGGTGAGGCCGACATGCTCGGTCATGATCCGGTCCCGCTCCTGCTGGTTGGAGCCCAGCGCGGCCAGCTCCTGATACAGCGTGGCGACCTCTGTGCCACCGAAGCGGTCGAACAGGTAGTCGACCGCGAGCCAGGACAGCGGGTACGAACTGTCGGGGCGCTGGAAGAAGACCGCGTCGGCCGGCAGACTCTTCGCCTTCGCCAGGTACTTCGTCCGCACCTCCTGCCGGTACTTCGGGAGCGCCAGGTCCTGGGCACCGTCCATCGGCAGGAACTCGACGTACGTGGCCGCGCCCTCGACCAGCCAACGCGGCGCATAGGGCCCGTACGACGCCGTGGCGACGTGGGTGAATTCGTGGGCGAGGGTGCGGGCGTCGATCCGACTGCGGTTGCGCGGGTTGATCACGACGTACGAGTCGGCGCGTTCGCCGGCTCCGCTGACCTCGCCGGGCAAGGTGCGGTAGACCCAGGTCGCCATCGCGAGCGCGTCCTCGGCGTTCTTCGGGACGGTGTAGTCGGCGCCGCGGACGATCTTGTCGTCGAGCGCGATCACCACGCCGGAGCCGGTCCAGCCGCCGGGCCAGCTTTTGCTGACCGCCTTCACCGCGCTGGTCGCGATCCCGGTCAGCTTGGTCGCCAGCTGCTGCTGGCCCTTCTCGACGACGACAAGGACCCGTGTAGCGCGTTTCACGAGGACCTCGCCCGTGTCCCAGGCCTCCTCGTGCGAACCCCGGGGCAAGCGCTTGTCGATGTCCTGGTCGGAGACGAGGGTCCAGCGGCCGGCCGCGCGCTCGCGGAAGGTGTAACCGAGCATGGTTTTCACCGGGACGGTGTCGATCCCGCGGATCTGGTAGGTCATGGCGACCGCCACCACGTACGTCGAAGGGCCGTACTTGCGGGTGACGGCGTCGTCGTACTGCTGGGCGAGCTGCTGATAGGCGAGCTTCGCGAAGCCGAACTGGGTCAGGTTGGTGAAGAGCGTGCGCTGCCGGGCGATCAGGGTCAGGTTGGCCTGATCGACATCGGCGAGGAAGGCGGCCTGGTCATCCTGGAGGACGGCCTGGGCGCGGCGCTTCAGGACCTTGTCGACGGCCGCGGCCCGGGCGACCAGATCGATATCCGGTGTCTTCGGGGCGGTCTTGGCCGGCTGCTCGGCCTGGGTGGTGGATTGATGCAGCGCGAGGCCGCCCGCCACCGCCGCGGCGACCAGGACGAATGACAGCAGGAAGGGCCACAGCGGCGTACGGGCTCGTCCCGCCGCCCGACGCCGCGCGGGTGCCGCATGGCGGCCCACTCAGGCCGCCTGCTCAGACTCCGCCTGGCCGACCAGTCGCTGGCTCACTGATCGACTCACCCTGCGTCTGGGCAACGGCCTCGATGACGTCTCTCGCGATCTGTTGACCGGTGAGGCCGATCTCCTGCAAAACCGCCGCACGCTTCGCATGCTCCAAGAACTGCTGAGGGATGCCGAAGTCACGCACCGGCGTCGTGATGTTGTGGTCGCGCAGCGCCTGGGCGATCATCACGCCGCAACCACCGGCGCGGCCGTTGTCCTCGACCGTGACCACCAGCTTGAACTGCGGCGCCAGCTCGACCAGCTTCGGATCGACCGGCTTCACCCACCGCGGGTCCACCACGGTGACGCCGATGCCCTGCGCCTGCAGCCGCTGCGCCACATCCATCGCGGTGGCAGCCATCGAGCCGATCCCGATCAGGAGGACATCAGTGCCGGAACGATGCAGTACGTCGAGTCCGCCGACCTGGTCGATCGGGTCGATGTCCGGGAACACCTCGCCCTTCGCATACCGCAGTACGGTCGGGGCGTCGCTCACGTCGACCGCTTCGTTCAGCAGCTCGACCAGCCGCGTGCTGTCCCGCGGCGCAGCCAGTCTGAGGCCCGGAACGAGCTGCAGGAGCGACATGTCCCACATGCCGTTGTGGCTCGCGCCGTCGTCACCGGTCACGCCGGCGCGGTCGAGCACGAACGTGACACCGCACTTGTGCAGCGCGACATCGAGCAGCAGCTGGTCGAACGCCCGGTTCAGGAAGGTCGCGTACAGGCCGACGACCGGGTGCATGCCACCCATCGCGAGCCCCGCGGCACTGGTGACCGCGTGCTGCTCGGCGATCCCGACATCGAACGTCCGGTCCGGGAAGGCCTGCGCGAACTGGTTGAGGCCGGTCGGGTTCATCATGGCGGCGGTGATCGCCACCACGTCCGGCCGGCGGTGACCGATCCGGACCAGCTCCTCGGCGAACACATCCGTCCAGCCGCGCGGCTTGTTGGCCGGGCGCATCTGGTGGAAGTTGTCCTCCTCGTCCTGCTCGGCCGCCGCGTACCCGAAGCCCTTCTGGGTGACCGCGTGCACGATCACCGGGCCGCCGAACGCCTTCGCCTTGCGAAGCGCGTCCTCCATCGCCTCGCGGTCATGGCCGTCGACAGGACCGACGTACTTGAGGCCGAGGTCCTCGAACATGCCCTGCGGGGCGAGCATGTCCTTCAGCCCCTTCTTCACCCCGTGCAGCACCTCGTACATCGGGGGGCCGACATACGGCGTCCGGCCGAGGTTCTTCTTGATCAGGTCGAGGATCTTCTCGTACCGCGGGTTGGTCCGCAGCGCGGTCAGATGCGTCGCCAGGCCACCGACGGTCGGACTGTACGACCGGCCGTTGTCGTTGACGATGATGACGAGCTTCAGGTCCTTCTCGGCCGCGATGTTGTTCAGCGCTTCCCACGCCATGCCGCCGGTCAGACCACCGTCACCGATCAGCGCGACGACATGCCGGTTCTCCTTGCGGAGGCGGTAGGCCTTCGCCAGACCATCGGCGTACGAGAGGCTCGTGCTGGCGTGGCTGTTCTCCACGATGTCGTGCTCGGACTCGGCCTGGCTCGGGTAGCCGCTCAGACCACCCTCCTGCCGCAAACTGTCGAACTTCGGTGCCCGTCCGGTCAGCAGCTTGTGCACATACGTCTGGTGCCCGGTGTCGTAGACCAGCCGATCCGTCGGCGAGTCGAACACCCGGTGCATCGCCAGCGTGATCTCCACCATGCCCAGATTGGGCCCGAGATGCCCCCCGGTCCGCGACACGGTCTCCACCAGTACGTCGCGGATCTCCGCCGCCAGATCGGTGAGCTCCCTCGGCGTCAGCTTCTTCAGATCTGCCGGACCGCCGACCGTCTCCAGCACGCGCATCGAGCCCCTTCCACCGGTAGTCCTCGAATGCTTGAGTCTATGCATGCGCCCGCGCGATTCCGAACTGGCCGGGCACGTGCGGTGAATCTCACTTTCTGAGACGCTCACTAACCGTGATTAGTTCGGGGTCTCCCCTACAGTGACCGCATGCATCAGGTGACCACCCTGTTCACCAAGTACGACGGCACCCCACACCGCCTGATGGAGGCCGTCCACCTAGGCGAAGACGAACACGGCCTCTGGGTAGGCTCCCGCCCCGGCCAACGCGCCCGCCGCGCCGACGGCACCTGGATCACCGTCGACCACCACCGGGTCCGCCTCTTCCCCCGGGGCCAATGGTGGTCCGCCCTCTTCAACGACGACCCGCATGCGACGAGGATCTACTGCGACGTCACCATGCCCCCCGTCTTCGGCGTAGACACCGTCACCCTCGTAGACCTCGACCTCGACATCCGCCTGCTCCGCACCGGCGCCGTACGAGTCATGGACGAAGACGAGTTCGAGGCCCACCGCGTCAAATACGCCTACCCACCCCAGGTAGTAGCCACCGCCCAAGCCACCTGCACCTGGCTGGCCGCCAACATCACAACCGCCGAACCCTTCAAGTCCGCCTACCAGCCCTACCTCGAAGCCATCCGCGCCTTGGCGTAGACAGCTCAGCCGAAGGCGAGTGCGGTCGGACGGCCCTCGCGGAGGGCGGCCAGGTGCTCGTCGTAGTTCAAAGCGTCGAAGAGGGACGAACCGTCGAGCAAGCGCGCCTGCAAGTCCCTCTCGCGGGCCTCGATCGCCGCTGCCGCGTCGACGGCGGAAGCGAACTCTTGCTCGGAGCCCACCACCAACCCGTCGTCGTCGCCGACGATCAGATCCCCCGGCCGAACCCGGACACCCTCGAGGACAAGATCGATCCCGGTCTCGGGAAGAGCCTTCGCCGGATACGCGTTCGGGGCGAATCCCATGGACCACACCGGTATCGACAGCCGGGCCACGGTGGCCGTATCGCGAGAACGCCCCGCAATCACCAGCCCAGCCAGACCGCGCCGCTGAGCCTCGGTACAGAACAGCTCACCCGCCACAGCCCTGTCGTCCCCGCCGGCGTCAACCACCAGCACGTCCCCACTCCCCGACTCCCGCAACCCATGAATCACCGACATCAGGTCCCGATTAGCCCGTGCCGTGACAACCCGCCCCACCAGCCGACCACCCGCCGCGACCGGCCGCATCCCCGGCGGCAGAATGCGCAACGTCGACGCAGCATCGACGAGGCTCGTCGTGGACAGTTCCCGCAAGCGATCAAGCAGAGCACCGGTCGTCATACTCCGATCCTCACATCCGAAACCAGCAGAATCGCCGGCGAGCCAGCACGTGACCCTTTGAGGCACTCAGCTGAACCTGCCCCACCCCCGGACAGCAACCGGCCCCCGCCGGCTAGGAGCCCCCCTGAGCCGACAAGGGCCGATCAACCCGCGCCCTCTCGGAACGCGACCCGACCCATCCTCGACCACTCCCCGCGTTCGTTCCACCCCTCAGAGCAAACTTGCACCTTCCTGCAAAGGCTCGCCTGGTGCCCGCTTGGCGTGCTCCGAGGGTTTCGGCACAGGCCGAATGCCGTGGCCCGGTCCGATCCGCTACTGCCAGCGTGCTGCCACGCCGAATTCGCGATCACCGGGAGGAACAAATGATCAAGCAAAGGCTCGGCAAGTGGGGCGCACGCTCAGCGGCACTCGCCCTCGCCGTACTCCTCATGACCATCGGCTCGGGCGCCCCCGCCTCCGCAGGCACCTGCACAACGCAAGGCTGCGGCGGTGAGGTCACCAACAACACGGGCCTCTCGATCCGCATCGCCAACTGCTGGTCCGGCTCCTCCTACACCTACTCCGGGGACACGCTTCCCTGCGTCCAGCACCTGAACAGCTGGGTCAACTACAACTCCGACGTCGAACTCCCCGCAGGCGACGAGTCGAAGTTCCACTATTACTACTACGACACCGACGCCGTCCGATTCTTCCGGAACTGCGTCACCAAGTGGCACTACTGGGGCAGCTGGACCAACACCGAGGACCGCCGCGGCAAGAGCAGCCTCTGGAAGAAATTCACCGACCTGGACCACATCTACATCGACAGCCAGATCTGCTACTGACCCCACACCGCACCCTCGGACGTCTGTTTCGCCTGAATTGCGGGTGGTAGTTGTAAGGAGCGAGGCGCCGCCCTTGGTGCCGATGAGGGCTTCGCCGATGGCGAAGGCGCCTCGCCCGGCTGCTTGCGTCTTCTCGCCTGCTGCCCAGCCTTGTTCGACCTGACTTCGGTCATTTGGGTTGGTGCCTGAGTCGTGCAGTCGGTGGCAGCGTTCAAGTCACCTTCCCGCGGGTCGGCGTGCGGCCGATCAGGCAGTGGGGGCCGGCGGGCCGGGTGACCTGGCTGGCCGGGTGACCCTTGGCCCCGGTGTGGCCGGCGAGTGTGGGGAGTGGGCGGTCGAGTGTGACCTCCGTGTCGTTGTACATCGTTTACCGGCGGCAATCTCCTGACACTCGAGGCGGGCTGCTGGTGGTGGCGCGTCGAGCGAAGCCACCGTGCCAAGGGATGGGGCGGGACAGGGGTGGGAGGGGATGGGCGGACCGCCCCCACTCACCAACTCGGCGGAGCCTGCTCGGTTCACGCTCAGCGCGACCTGCCCGGACCGCCCAGCAGAGGGTTGGTGAGTGGGGGCGGCTCCGCGCGCCGCGCCCACCCGGATCTGACGACCGCGGTTCACCAGGTGAATCCGGCCTCGTTAGACGGTTGGCCCGCGCGGACACGCATCGTCGCAGGCCAGCACCGCGCACCGTTTCGAATGCGACAAAGGTGACCGAAGTCAGGTCCTTCAAACAGTATGCCCAGACACGCGTCATCACACTCGTCCGGTACCGCCCTCAGCAGTAACTGAGAATGACCTGCGCCATATCGCCACAGTTGAAATGTCCGATCGGAGCCGAACAGGACCGGATTCTCAGAGTTGTCACCTGAAGGGATTCTCGACCGCGTTCCCATCTCGATAGAAGGTCGTTCGGGCCCAAGCCTCAGGCGCCTGACTAACCCGATACAACGCGCAGCTCGTCGGGGTCCTCGAATCCAGTGGGGTCGACATGCCGACCAGCGGCCGCCGATGGGCCACAACCTCCGCTTGGCATTGCGACCACGTCAGCGCCGTCGAGCATCTCGGCGACGAAGTCTTTGATCCCGCCGATGAGTTCGGGCGTCTAGGTGAAGTCGGAGTATGCCAAGTGGGTGCTGCAATGCAGGCATTGGAAGAGGTAGGCAGTTGGAGAAGTGTCACGGGATAGCGAGTCGATGTAAGCCTGATGTCATCGTCGGACCAACCGCTCTCACGGCCTTCCGCCTCGATCGCCTTGACCTTATCGTCGTGCTGCCTCAGAGCCTCGGCCCCGACCGGGCCAAGGTAGGCGGCACCATCGTCGCAGTGGAACAGCCATCGTTCCTGCTGCCATCCGGTGAAGCCCGGCGTCCGCAACTCGATCTCATCCAGCACCTCAAGAGATGCCTCACCGGAGGGGATCGGCTGGATATCTGTGAACGAGATATCCAGCGCGACCGCGGCAGTACCGTCAGCGATGCGCCACGGGCAGACGTGCGCATCGTCGCCATCGTCCGTTACGAGGAATCCCGTATAGAGGGCCCCTCGCGATTGGCAACACACCGAGCATGCGCCGTCCTCCAGCGCCACCGAGCCCGTTGAAACCGGCCGTGGATGATAGCGAAATGGCGGCAGTGCCGGACGGTCCATCAGCACCCCATATCCAGATATAGCCTCGCCAACCGACTCATCTCAACGCTGGCGCGGCTCGATGGGGTTGTTTCGCGCGAACTCCACTCGTGCATTGAGCAGCTGGACCCACATGTTCTCGGGCCTGAGGGAATAAACAGCGGTCTGAGCCCCAGGCGCAGTCTCGATCAGATGCAGCAGCGACCAGGCAACCCCGAAGCAGTCGTCGTCACCGAACGCCAAAGTTAGTTGCTGAGTCTCCTCGTCTGTCACTGGCGCCATCACTCGATCGATCCTCTGTGGTGCTTCGTCAATCTCGTCCTCGTCGGATTCCTCCGACGGCAGCGGCCCAGCCGCTACGACATCCTGGACTTCAGATCTGACCGCCACTGGTTCCCCTCTCAGAGCTGTCCGCTCGCGCGATAGTAGCTCAGCATTTCCTGGACGCCTCGGATTCTAATAGCCAGAGGTCACCACACAATCAAGCGATGACCGCACCATGTCGGCCCGATACGTCGAACACGGAATCGTCTTACTCATAAGGAGAATCAGTCAAGCGTTCCAACCGCAACTAAAACATTAAGGCCAACCCGGTGGCGCGAACCACATTTGTCCGACTGACGTCAGATTACTTGAGTGGATGATCGACTGCGGGAGAGTGCGCTGTACGTTCAGCAACGCATCAACGACACTGTTAACGTCAGGGAACGCAGGATCTCCTTCCGGAGGCCAGAGGTACTGCCCATTCCCAACAAGTCTCTCGCGAAAAACAGAGCTCTGCGAGTCATCAATATCCCATAGCCCAATCAATCGATCAGCCTCGCCGGAAGACTCAAATGATTCAAACGGCTCGCCTATCACTTGAAAATATATGTACTTCGAACTATCTGCAGCAACCGCTACTCCACAGAACGGCCCATCCCGCCAGTCAAGCAGCACGAGGATCCGTAACGATCTGAGGATCACTTCGAGATCATCTCTGGCCACCTTGTCACCGCCAATCATCTCCGCCCAAAGACGGTGTTGAAGTCCTTCTGAACACCGGATGTTACCGGTTTGGGGAGGATGAGCGTGTGATGTCGGCCGTTATTACGCGTCGGTGTGAACCGTAGTGAGAAACCGGCGCCCTCAATCTGACTCCGGGTAGCCACTGACACGCCCTCTGCAGCACTGTCCACAGGGGTCACCGAGACACCATGCCCGTAGGACCGTGGGGTGCCGTCCTCAGCCATCTGCGCATTCCGCGCCAACCGGCCCGTACTCTCCTTACTTGTGCCAAACCGTGCAAACAGTTGATCTGCATCACATGTGCACGCCTGTCCGAATTCAGTTTCCGAGCCGCAGTTATGGACGAGCGCCGACGACCTGCCTGCGCCAACGTAGTAGTTATGCGCCGTCTTGACACTCAAATTGTAGACGCTGGTGGCGAACTGATACGCACGAGCATCGACGACCGCGACCCTTTGAGATCGGTCTAGCGCCACAAGTTCGTCGCCCGCCCTCAACATGCTCGCATCTACCCAGCGGCCCGCCGATGGAATGTAGAAGGGATGGCCGTCAGTGGCAGTCAGCGTGCTCATGGATTGCCGCCCAGCGGCATCGGTCGTGGTCAGTTTGAGTTCGACGAGTTCCTTGACCCCGTGACCGACAATTGTCCCGACAACCGCTTGTGCGGAAACTTTCCCTGTGGCTGGATCAGCCGCCATCACGAGGTCGCCGACCTGCAGTCGATCAATCGGCTTCTGCTTGCCATTGGCTAGTTGCACAAGCGTTCCGGCGATGAACGAGTTTCTTAGTGGGCAGGAGTCGGCCATCGTCCGTTCGGCCGCGCGGAGGTCGTCTTCGGCTTTTCGGACACCTTTTACGCCGTCGATCAGTTCGTCGACGAGGCCTTGTATTCGGCCGATGAGTTTCCATGCTTTCTTGGCATGGAGGAGGTACTTGCTGACGAGTTTGCCGGCTATGCCGCCGACGAAGGAGGAGAGGACGGTGACGCCGGTGGAGATGCAGGCCCCGACGTCGCCGTCGGTGAAGCAGTTGAGAGCGTCGGTGATGCCGAGTTCGTCGGCGACGATCTTGACGAGGTCCTTGACGACTCTCTTGATCTTCTTCTTGGCTTCCTGCTTCGCCTTCTTGTGGTGGCTGACTTGGTGGACGGCCTCGCGGCGGTTGTCCTCCCTGACCTCGTCCACGGTTGGGGTTCTCGGCGGCTTGTAGCCGAGTCGGGGGGCGTGCACACCGTCGTTGGCCGGATCGTCAGGGAAGAGCTCCTTCAGGCCGTCCGGGTCGCTGAAGGTCGCCGGGTTGTTGTTGCCGTAGCGGTAGCCATTAAGGGTTATTGGGTCGGTGACGTCGAGCAGTGGGTCGACGCTGATGAAGCGGCCGAGTTTCGGGTCGTATTCGCGGGCGCCCAGGTGCGTGAGGCCTGTTGATGGATCGTCGACTCCGTTGACGAAGCCACGGGCGTTCGGGTCCCAGGTGGGCGAAGTTGTACCGCGGACGTTGCCGAACGGATCCATGTTGCGGCGAGAGACCACTGCCGTGAGGCCGTCTATCGAGACTGAGGCGGTGCCCTGTGGGTCGGACATCAGGTACTCGACCGTCTTGCTGTCGTTCCGCATCGCGACCGTCGAGCCGTTGAACTCGTAATAGCGGGTCGAGGTGACCGTGTCGCCAGCCTTCTCCCAGCGGACTTCGGCCGACGGGAGGTAGAGAGTTGCGCCCTTCGGATCGTGACGAATCAGGCGGCTGCCTTCAGCGTCGTACACGAAACTGGTGTCGCCAGCCGGACCAGACACTGAGGCGAGATGGCCCTCAATGTCCCAGGTGAAGGTGTCGGTGTCGCCACCGACGGTGCGTGAAGCCATGTTGCCCGACGAGTCGTAGGCATAGGTGTCAGTCGATGTCCCTGCCGGCCCGGACGTGTTGACATCCGTGACGGCGTGCGGCTTCGGCGCAGTCGGCGCCGGGTAGGCGAAGGTCGAGGTGGCGTCGCCGGCTGCCTTGTGGTCGATCAGCTTGGTGCGGTTTCCGGAACGGTCGTAAGTGTAGGACTGCCAGTACGGCGCAGGGCCGCCCAAAGTGGAGGCAGATCGCGCATCGGAGCAACTGCCGGTCGGCGTCCATGCCTCTGTCGTACGCCGCAGGTAGTCGTTGGTGAAGCATTGACGATCGATGACGGCGCCCATGGTGTGGCTTACCGAGGTTACGTTCGCGGAGTTGTCGTAGGTGTAGTCGAACGTGTCTTCAGGAGCCACGACCCCGCTGCGATCGACCCGCATCTGCTCCAGGAGACGGGTTCCCTGCTCGTAGGCGAAGGACTGCCAGATCGCCAGCTCCGATTTCTGACCCATGGTGTATTGGAGCGGGTCGCCGTACTCACTGAACTTCGTCGCGGCGACATACGACTGCCAGCCGCCCATGCCTCGAAGATTGCCGAACTCGTCATACTTCATCTCGATGGTCTCGTCCGGCAGCCCCGGCGTCGTCGGCAGCTTTGCCTTGTTGACGCTGCCGTCCGGGTTGTAGCTGGTCGTCGAGACGTATGTTCCGGCGAGCTTGCCCTCGGACTCCGGGATGACGACCTGGGTGGCGGTCGGGCGATCCAGCGAGTCGTAGCTGTTCACAGCCGACACATAGTTGTTGTCGCCGATCGTCCGGGTGGACGAGGTCAGCAGACCCTTGCCGAGGGTGTCGTAGACCCAACTGGCCACAACAGGACCGTCTGCCGATCCGCTCCGTACTGCGGTCTTGCGGTCCAGTTCGTCGTACGACACGAATAGCTGCTGACCGCGAGCGTCCTTTGTCGAGGTGACTCGGTCAGCTTTGTCGTAGGTCGAGGTCGTGGTGCCCTTGTCGGGGTCCACCGCACTGATCTGCCGTCCGCGCAGGTCGTAGGTGTAGCGCCAGACGCTGCCTTCAGCGTTGGTGACGGTTTCCAGTTGGCCATCGGGGGTGTAGGTGTACTTGGTCGAGTCGAACTGACCGCTCGCGGCCGCGCTGCGGTATTGGCGAAGCTCGCTGAGTTGGCCGCGGGCGTCGACGACCTGCGTGGTGGTTGTCCCACCAGTCGGCGGAATCACGGTCGTGGTGTTGCCGCCGTAGCTGGTCTGGGTCCGCCAGCGCTCGTGTCCCTGCACCTCGAAACTTGCCAGCACGAGCCGATTCGCGCCGTCATAGGTATTGACAGTCTGCGAGGGCAGATTCTCCTCGTCGACGTCGAACAACGTGTCCGAAGGGCCGGACTTGCTTTCGTAGTAGGCGCCCGTCGTCGTCTTGACGTTGCCGCGCCGGTCGTAGGTCGTGTCGGCCATCACCCGGCCGACGCCAGTTGCGGCAGGCGTCTGTACCTGTCGCTGCCGCAACTGACCGTCGAAGAGCGTCTTGCTCGTCTTGTACGTTCCATCCGGCTTGAGCTCTTGCGACGTGACCACGTTCGGTTTGGTCTTCGAGAGGGAGTACCCGAAGATCATCGACGCGGTGACCCCAGCGGACTTTGACCGATTCGGCAGCCAGACGCCAGTGAGCCGACCGAAGGCGTCATAGGCCAGGTCTGTACGTCGTCCGTTCTGATCGATCTCAGCGATCGTCGCACCGAAGGCGGGATCAATCAGTGTCGAGTTCACAAAGCCCTTGGCGTCCTTGACCGCACGCCCCGTTACCGGACCGCCAGTCGCCGGAGTGAAGGTGACCTCGCTGGTCAGCCGGTTCAGGCCGTCCCACGTCGAGAGGACCCGGCCGAGAGTGTCGTACGCCGTCCGAGATCGCTGCTCGTAAACCGGACCGTTCGACCAGCCGCTGAGCGACTCGACTTTGGTGATCAGGCCTTGCGTTGGCGGATCGTTCAGACCGGCGTGGCCGTCGTAGTAGGTGCGTTCGTCGGACACGACCTCAGCCGGCCGTTCCGGTGTGGCCTCACAACCGACAGACACTGTCTCTTCTCTGCTGACCGTCGTCAGCAGGATGGCACCGCGGTTGTAGGTGATGCGTGTGCATTTGTCGTCGTTCGCGTTCCCCACGTCGCCCGCGTCCTCGACCTCGGTCACCATGCCGAGGTCATCGAACTCGGAATTGATCGCGGTGGTCTGGTAGCTGCCGTCGCTGAGCCGGGTGCGAGTCGAGGTGGACTTCGCTTGCAACAGGGTTGCGGCGCCGCCCAGCGGCGATGTGGCCTGCTTGGTCCATGGCGTACTGATTGATGCGCTGACCACCGGACCGTTGACGCCGTTGTAGCTGATCTGCTCTCGCACGACTCCATTCAGGCGCGGTGAATCAACCAGGGAGCTGTTCTGACTGTCGGTCACGCTGACGTTCTTGCGGGTCGTCAGTTTCTCGTCGGCGAAGTCCCCGTTCATGCCGCGGAAGAAGAGGTACTCCGTCCGCGTCTGCTCTGATGGATCCAGCCCGCCTGTCCTGACAGCGACCTTCGAATAGCCGCGCCAGTCGCCCCAGCTCCGATACGCAGGGACTGTCAGTTCGTTGTCGTCGTAGTGCCAGGCCGCGTCGTCGAGGTAGTCGTAGAAGGTCCCTTGGTCTGGCGCATCGGTGCTCTGATCGTCGACGACGATGCTGGTCACGACGTACTTGTTGAACCAATGCCTCGTCGGCTTCGCGCCGCCGTCGATGGTCCAGTAGACCGGGAAGCAGCGCAGCGTGTTATTGACCGGATCGCGCTTTGGGTCCGGTGTGCAGTGCTGGTTGCTGTAGTTGACGTTGGTGATCTGGCCGGACTCGGACTCGATCGCGCCGATGCGCCACTTCGTCATCGCCGGAGCGCCATCGCCGAGCGCGTCGACCCGGTTGGGCCGGTCGACGGCAGCGAAGGAGACGGGCGGATTTGTCAGTGTGCCGCCGACGTGACCGGTGTGAGTGATCGTCCGCAGGAACAGCGAACGGTTCTCGTTGCCCGACGGTGGGTAGTCCTGGGTCAAGGCCCAACTGTCGACCGGTGAAAAGGATGAGCCCTTCAGCGTTCCAGTGGTGATTTTGGTCAGCCGCTTGCGGGTGAAGAACGCAGGCGAGGTCCGGTTCGGACAAGTCGATGCCGATGTACAGATCTGGTCGAACGGAACGTCTGGCCAGGCATAGGCGTTCGCCGCTGTCAGTTGCGACTCGGCACAGGTAATCGCACCACCGGGCAGGCAGCGCTCGGCCACATCGAACCAGACTCGGGCCGGAGCGACGGTCGTGGTCTCCGTGGAACCGGTCACCTTGCCGTAGTCGATGAACCAGGGGTAGCTGGCACGCTGGTATTGCGAAGCGCCTTCGTTGTTGTTGCGGCCGTAGTTGTTGTTCTCCTTGATGTACCGGTAGCGCATCAGGTTGCCGTTGACATCGATCACCCGGTCGAGGTTCCAGCGCCACGCTTGCTGACAGAACGACTTGGCAAAGGTCGCCGCGCGACATGGTTCACCGATCTGGTTTCCGAAGACCGGGACGGTGTTCACCGAGTCGGTACGGTCCGTGCCGGAGACGATCGCGTTGCTCCCGAAGTAGTACTTCGTACCGTCCGAAGTGGTGACCAGCCAATGCTCGCCACCCTTGGCACCGCTCGCGTTGCCTGCGTCATACAGGCGCTCGATGCGTGAGCCGTCGTCGTTCCTGAGCTTGAACTGGTTGTCGCCGAACTTGACCAGCTCACCTGAGTGCCCTGCGAGCGACAGAACTGCGTTGTCGGTCTTCCAGCACAGGTCGCCGGTCTTCACGGTGGTGTTGCTGTCGGTCATGTCGTCGGCGCAGGAGACATACTTGCGCTCAATGAAGCCGGGCTCGAGGCTGTGCCCCTCGCCGACCCAGGACGTCTGATTGTTGCTCGACGCCACCTGCCCGTCGACCGACCCTGAGCTGTAGCCGATCGAAAGATCGGGCCGCGGGCCAGCAGTCCCCGGCGGCACGCGCAACGGGTAATTCCAGCTGAAATCGCCGGTCTGCACGCTGACGTTCCACGTCGACGAAGCAGACAGCGGCGTTGCCGCATAGGAGCCGGTCGAGCCCGAAGCCCCTGCAGTGACCGCGAGCGTCGTGAACGACGACCCCCGACCCGAAGCAGTGCGCGCTCCGACCTGAGGAGCGGACAAATCTACTTCCGCACCGACGGTCTGCTTCTTGGTGTCGTTGACAGAACCCGATAGCACTCGTTCGTGAGCGCAGGCACCACTCGCTGAACAGGACAGCTCCACCAAGCGCAGACGATCGGACCAGCCACCACCGAATGCACCAGCGAACTTCGAATAGTCGACGCTGACCTTGACTCTGGCCTGCTGACGCTCAGCGTCCGTGCGCTGCAGTCGAATGACGACGCCCTCAATGCCGAGTTGGGTACTGGCGGCTTGATCGAGCACATCGACCTTCACGGTCGGCTGACGTAGCTTCGCGGCTGCCGGCTGGACGGCTGACACCGACACCGGAGAGGTCTCGATCTTCACCGAAGGCGTGGCCGCCTGCCCCTGCACTGCACCGATCGTCTTGGTCGTCGCGCTCGGCCAGGTCGGCGCAATTGTTTGCCTGCTCGCAGCCACGCTCTGCTTCTCAGCTCGGCTCGCAGCCTTTCCCGGCCGGAAGTCCGTTCCACGGGCCGGCTTCTCAGCCTGCACGCCTGGAGCCGGCTTGGACGGCGTTTTCGCCTCTGCTTCCGGTACATACGATGCTGTTCCCGCCAGCAAGCTGACACCCAGCAGAGTCACCAGGGCCACGTTGGCCCGTCGCTTGATTCGCATCCGCATGTCCTCAGCTATCCGGTGGGAGATGTGTCTTCGTAGTTGGTCGACAGAGCGGCTCCGTCGATCGGTCCGGCGTAGATGCGCACATCGTCGACCTGGCCTTTGAGGAAGTGCTTCTGCACTCCGCCGTCGAGAGCCGACCCGATGCGCAACTGCCCGGTGCCGTCTGGGGCCGCCTTGATGCCCGGGACCGCGGCTACCGACTCTTGGGCGTAGTCGTTCAGCACCAGGCTCAGTTCACGATCGGCCGAGTTGTAGGAGCCAGTCAGGTAGATCCAGTCCCCTGGCTCGTAGCCGAACGAATCGGATTCGACGGTCACCTGACCGGTTCCGTCAGGATCCGGAATGGAGAAGCCCCAAATCGCCCTGCGCTCATCAGGATCACTCGTATCCCATCTGAGGAAGCCGAGCATGAAACCACCGGCCCCGGCTCTGTCCTCGCTCACCGCTACCTGCCGGGAAGTGTTGTCACCAATACGTACACGGGCGCTCACCGTGAAACTGCGGCTCGTATCGACGATGTTCGAAGCGCCGGTCGCGATCGACGCTGTGCCCGGCAACGCGACAGACCAGTCGTTGGCGCCGGTCGAGGTCGAATCCCACGAGTCACCGACGGCCCAACTCCCCGCAGTACCGAGATTGAAGTCGTGGGCCTTGCCACTGGTGTCCCTCGACACCGTCCCAGTTCCCTCGTCCAGATACCAGCGACCTGTCGACGGGCCAGTTTCGACCCGAACAGTCCGGGCATTGAAGCGCTCGCTGCGATTCCCCGCCCGATCGAAGCTCCAGGCTCTGATGACCAGCGGTCCGGCCTTGGTCGGGGTGAAGCTGAAGGTGCCGGGATTCACCGAAACCACCGGGCTGGTTGGCTCTTCCGTATCGATCGCGTATTTGAAGTAGTTCGGGTCGTTCGTCGTGACACTGAGCTTTACCTCGATGGGCTGGCCCAGCGGATAGATGCCCGACGCAGGTGCGGGAGTGACGACGGTGATTGTGGGTGGTGGCGGCTCCGTCAGGTCGAGAGTGAACCAGCATTTCGGCGACCATGCCGAATGGTCGATGCCGTCCCATGCCCGGGCCATCCAGCCGATCAACTTCCCTTCCCGCAACCCTGTCACATCCGAGGCCGGCGAGTACTCCACCGTGCTGCTACTCACCTTGGTCAGGCTGCTTCCCTTCCACACTGGCTCGTCCACGTTGTTGAACCAGAACTCGAAGTCGACCCGAGACGACTGGCGGTCCGCGTCCAGCACCTTGATCAGCGGGACCGGGCTGACCTGGTTGACCTTCGCCGGCGCCGTCGAGGGGGCGCACCCCATCGTCGGATTGATCGTGTGCGCGCCGGACAACACCGGGATTCGGTTGTAGATGATGTCCAACCTGACCCGCTTGTCGAACCGCTTCCAGGCCATCGAGTCGGTCTCACTCGCGGCTCGCAGACCGAGGTAGGCGTAGGCCTTCCGTGCCGCCGCCTGCTCGGCGACGATGCTCGTCGCGTTGAACTCCAGCCACTTGCCGCCCGGGGTGCACTCGTCCCTGCCGACCGCATCCGTAACCGAGGCCACATGCTTCAGCCAGACGTTCGAACCGGAACCGGTGTTCCAGGTGACGTTGGTGTTAATCGGGGCTGTCTTCCACAGCTGCACCTCCTTCTTGGTGCAACTCGCGGCCCAAGTCTCGAAGGCACTGAAGACGGCCTTCGTGATGTGGGTGCCCTCCAACCCACCGATCTTCATCTGGTAGATCAGCCGCTTCCGGCTCCACGGCTCGAACTCCTGGTAGCCGACGCCTTCTGGCCCCTCCCACTGCCACGAAGCGGTCGTCGGATAGTGCTGATTGATCATCGCCCGGCCGTACTGCACCGAATGGAACGGCGGATCGATGTACAGCGGGTATTTCGCCGCGGCATCGTTCACCAAAGACGGCTCGGGGCTGATGGTGAGCGAATCCTGGCTAACCTCGAGCGGAATCTGGACAACCTTGTCACCTTCGAGCGGCTGATCACTGCGATCGTCGTCCGTCGGCGCTTGGGCCTCGCCACGTGAGTCCCACATCACCGGCGCCGGTCCGGTGAAAATGACCTTGCCGTACTGATCCTTCGCCAGCACGACGCCACCCGCGGCCTCGGAAACATTCAGCCCCTGCGCCTCTACTTCGAGATCGAGTCCCTGCAACTGTGGAAGGCGTGCCGCCTCCGGCGTCTTCACGATCAGCACTTCGCTGTACGACGCAGTAGCCGCAGTAATCTTCAGATCGACATCAGGAAACACGTTTGGATAGGTAGCGCTGTCCTCGACGACAACTGGCTCGGGCAGCTGCCCCGGCCAGCGAAGCTTGAGTTCGTGATCGTCCGCCCTCATGACGATCAGCGAATCGTCACCACCACCGGAGAAGCTCATCTCCATCGCGGTAGCAGCCGGTCGCACACGACCGTCCGAGCCGATTGACAGCTTTGCATCCAGGTCGACCCACTGGCCGTCCTTCTTCGTCCGGACCGGGATGTTCGACTGTTCGAGGGTGAACGTGCCGTCCGGATTGGCGAACGTCTGAGCCATCTCGGTGCGCTTGCCCAACACCTCGACTCGCGTACCCGTCGCCTTCGCCTGCCTCGACGATGCCGACTGATCCATCGCGGCCGGCGCGGCTGCTACAGGCACCGCACCGGCTGACTGCTCGTTCCCAGGAACGGCCGACAACCAACTCGATACTCCGGCCGCCAGCACACAGACGCCCGCGACAACACGCCGCTTGCCCGAAGGCACACCCCACCCGCTCATTGCCCCACCGCTCTCGACTCCCCCGAGCCACAGATGCGTAGAGGATCCTAGGGGTCGCAAAGCGTGACCAACACATACAACTCATACAAACAACCCATACAGTTCCGCCAACTGGAGGCTTCCCCCTCAGAGCAAGATTGCACGTTCCTGCAACTCAGCCGCGTTGCGTAGCAGGCGTTGCCGGTGTCTACTGCTGGCGGCGAGCTAGTGGGCCGCTGGGGATCTGGGGGATAGTCGCATGAGGCGTCGTTCTGTGGTGGCATTTCGTGGACTGATCGCGGTACTTGCAGGTGCCGTGGTCCTGATCGGGGTCGTGCCGTCGGTGGCAACCGCGGCGACTCCGCCGCGGATCGGGTCGGCGTTCAGTTCCGAGAGCGATCTCGGGATCGTGCAGATCAGCGCGAGCGCCGAGGCGGGTATCGAGGGTTTGACCGCGCACATCCGGTCGCAGGCCACCGGCGAGGAGCTCGCCGCGATCACCTCGTTCAATCTGTCCAGCGGCACGGCCCAGGACGGCGTGTTCACCGCAGGCACGCGGGTCCAACTCGACAAGTTCGACACCTACCGCATCGATGTCGACGCCGTGGACACGCTCGGCCAGCAAACCTCCAAGAGGTCCGCTGGGACGCTGGTCTACGTCATTCAGCCGATCTTCAGCCCGCTGTCTGTTGATCGTACGACGATCACCTACAGCCGACGTACGGTGAAGGTCACCGGCACACTGAGCGGCAAATGGCCGACCGACGGCGTGCTCCGGCCGATCTCGCGGATGCCGGTCCGGGTCGGCGCCAGTTTCGAACCGTCCGTGGACGTCCAGACCGGCCCAGACGGGCGCTTCACCGGCGAGGTGGCGCTGAACCAGGAAGCCAACATCTACGCCAGGTTCGAGGGCGGTGGTGACTATGTCTTCGCCGAATCGGAGCCCCAGCACATCTCGGTGACACCGTCGCCAACGCGAATCACGGTCAAGGTCAGCCCGAAGCAGGTCAAGCTGGGCGAGCCGGTCACCATCAGCGGCCGGCTGAGCTGGAAATCCCCGGACGGCTGGCGTCCGCTGGCGAATCGGCGGTTCGGATTGCTGGAGTGCGATCAGTTCGGGACCTGCCCGGTCGCTGTCGACGTGCCCAAGACGGACGCCGATGGGCGGTTCTCGGTCACCTCGGTGCCCTACGTCACCGGCTACTACCAGGTCGGATTCGCAGGAAGCGACGAGAACGGTCGGCCGGACCCGTTCCTGCCTCTGGTGCTGGAGAAGGCGTCGGTGAGCGTGCTGCAGCCGGTGGAGTTCAGCGATTTCACCGCTGCCAGGGATGAGTCGGGCCAGGTGGTGGCCAGCGGGCATGTGCAATTTCCTGGCAGGTACTCGCCGGGAACCGTCCCGGTGCAGATCCAGTACCGGGCGCCAGGTGATTCCTGGGTGACTGTGGCCGACATCGAGAACGCCGACTGGGACAGCGCTGGTTTCGCGTTCTCTGCAACGGTCGACGAGCCGGCCGGGGGCGTGTGGCGGGCGTACTACGCCGGCCAGGCGCAGCACTTCCAGACCGCGGTGAGCGCCAAGGTGCGGGTCGCCGCCGCTACACCCTCGCAGCGATAGATTGCTGCTATGGGACGGGACGTGCGGGTTGTGTATCGGAAGTTTGACGAGAGTTTGCACTGGCATCAGTGGATGGAGTTTTTGGGGGAGGACGAGTTCGGGGTTTGGTTGGGTGGGCGGGTGGGGGCTGTCTCGCAGCGTGGTGAGGGGTTGAAGATCACCGCGGAGGAGGCTCATGTGCAGTTGTTTCCGCGGGGGCGGTGGTTCACGGTGATTTTCAATGATGCGCCGCGGATGACGGAGATCTACTGCGATATCACTACGCCGGTGGAGTTCTCGGATGATCGGGTGACGATGATCGATTTGGATCTGGATGTCATCAAGCGGCGGGATGGGACTGTGCTGGTGGATGACGAGGACGAGTTCGCCTTGCATCAGGTGAAGTATGGGTATCCGGCGGAGGTTGTTGAGCAGGCGCAGGCTTCTTGTGACTGGTTGGTGACGGCGGTGGCTGAGGATGAGCCGTTTGTCAGTGTCTACAAGACTTATCTGGATATGGTGCGGTAGCTGACGGTTGTGTTCTTGAGTAGGAGGGCGCCGGGGAGTGGGGCGCGTTGGCCGGCGAACATGTCGGCTACTGGGGAGACCGTGAGGTAGAGGTTTTGGCCGGCTGGTACGTCGACTGCGATCGCGGGGAGTTCGATCGTACGGCGGGTGCCGTGGGCGGCTCGTTTTTCGCGGAGCGGCATGGTGTTGTTCTGGATTACGCGGGCGGTCAGGGGGTTGGTGCCGACGCTCAGGGCCAGGAATGCCGGGGTGCGCGGGACGATGGTGTAGACGTTGGCGGTGACGCGGGGGGTGCCGGCGACGGTGAGTGGGCCGGCGGCGATCTTCACGTTGACGGGGACGCCGACGCCGGTGGGGGTGGCGATCTTGCCGAGACGTTTGACCGTGTTGGCGGCTAGGGACCGTTGCGTTAGGCAACGGCCGTCGGCGGTGGAGAGGTGGTACTTGCCGAAGCCGGTGAGGCCGGTGGACTCGCCCAATAGCTGCAGGCGCAGGAAGCGGAGGGCGAGCCCGGCGAAGTTGGGTGAGCCGAGGGCGATGGAGCAGGGGTCGCCTGCGGTGCCGTAGCCGGGTGGTACGACGGCGGGTAGGGCGTGGCCGCCGTTGTAGCCGACGAGCATTGAGTGGGAGCGGGCGCGTGGGGTGAGGGCGCGGTCGAAGATGGACAGGCCTTCGTTGAGGTTGAAGAGGTTGTCCGTGATGCCTTGTTCGAGCAGGACCGGTACGTCGAGTTTGCGGCCCTGGGCGACGTGCCAGGCGGGGCCGTTGTGGGCGAAGAATGCGGTGAGCTCGCGGCCGGCCTTGCCGGTAGGCCAGGCGCCGGTCGCGACCATGGTGACGAACGACTTGCCGATCGAGGGCGGGAGGTTCTTGCCGCCGCTGGCGTAGAGGATGCCGAGCCAGATGGTGCGCGCGGTCTCGGACGGGGCGAGGGAGCGCTTGAGATCCCACCAGGTGATCTCGGGGGCGAGGGCGTCGACGCGGGTTCGGCCGTGGTCGCGGATCTCGGTGAAGGCGCCGGCGAGCTGGTAGCCGCCGCCGTACGAGCCGCCGATGGCTCCGATCAGCGGGTCGCCGGGTCGCTGCTTGGTCACCCAGTCGAGCGAGGCGACGAAGTCGATGAGTTTGATGACGTCGCGGCCCTCGTAGTCGGGGTTCATCACGTGGGCGACGCCGGTGCTTTCGCCGAAGCTGCGCTGGTCGAAGCTCAGGATGCCGAAGCCGGCGTCGAGGTGGGGCCGGAACTGGCGGATGTCCGTGGTTCGTGAGCCGCCCCAGCCGTGGCTGCTGAAGAGCAGCGGAACAGGGTGGTCAGCCGACGCGACCGCCGGTTTGAAGAGGGTGTAGCAGATCTTCACCGGCACGGATGTGCCCGGCTCGGGGACCGAAAGCACGCAGCCGGTCGTGACCGTGTCCTCGGCGGCAACAGGCGTGGCGAGAGCAGGCGCCGGGGCGAGCAGAGCCCCGAACATCAAGAGGGCTGAGAGGGCGGAGACGGTACGGCGCATGTGATCACTCCCCGTGGTGGACGGATCTCGCTCCGCACACGCTAGACGACGCCGGCTCGGCGGACCAGTGGGAACTGAGACACTGTGCTCCGTGCATATCGCGATCGAGATCGTCGCCCTCGTCGCCGTGGTCGCGGGCGGGGCCGCGCTGGCTCGGCGGATCGGGCTGTCGGCTCCCCTGCTGCTCGTGGTGATCGGCGTCGCCGCGTCCTATCTGCCCTTCGTCCCGCGGGTCGAGCTGGAGCCCGAGGTGGTGCTGATCGGGTTCCTGCCCCCGCTGCTGTACTCCGCGGCGATCAAGACCAGCCTGGTCGACTTCACCAAACACCGCCGCTCGATCGGTCTGCTGTCGGTCGGTCTGGTCGCGTTCACCGCAGTCGGTGTCGGCCTGGTCGCCTGGTGGTTGCTCAACATCGTGGCCGAGTCCCACGGCTACGAACCGCTCCCCCTCTGGGCCGCGTTCGCGATCGGCGCGGTCATCGCGCCGCCGGACGCCGTCGCCGCGACCGCGATCGCCAAGCGGGTGGGTCTCCCCCGGCGCGTGGTCACGATCCTCGAGGGCGAGAGCCTGGTCAACGACGCAACCGCGCTGGTCATTCTCCGTACGGCGATCGGCGCAGCGCTGGTCGCTCCGACCGTGCTCCACGTCGGGCTCGATTTCCTCCGGGCGGCCGGCGGCGGTGTCGCGATCGGCCTGGTGGTGGCGATCGTGCTGGCCAAGATCCGGAAGCGGTTCACCGACCCGGTGCTGGACACCACGCTGAGCCTGACCGCCCCGTTCATCGCGTACGTCGCGGCTGAAAACCACTATGTCCACGCATCCGGCGTACTGGCCGTGGTCGTCTGCGGCCTGATCCTCGGGCACAAGGCACCGATCATCCAGTCGGCCAAGTCGCGGATCTCGGAGCGGACCAACTGGCGCACGTTCCAGTTCCTGCTCGAGAACACGGTCTTCCTGCTGATCGGCCTGCAGACCCGGTGGATCCTCGACGACCTCTCCGAGAGTCCGCTCCCGGGCTGGCTGATCGCGGTCTCGACAGTCGCGGTCTTCCTAGCCACCGTCCTGCTAAGGCCGATCTGGGTCATCCCGACCACCTACCTGTCCCGCCGCGTACTCGGCCGGTCCCGCCCAGGGCCGGTCTCGTTCGGTGCGCTGATCGTCGTCTGCTGGGCCGGGATGCGCGGTGTAGTCACGCTGGCCGCGGTCTTCACGCTGCCGGAGGACACTCCGCACCGCGAGGTGCTGGTCTTCATGGCGCTGGCCGTCACCGGTGGCACGCTGCTCCTGCAGGGCTCCACGCTCCCCTGGCTGGTACGGCGTCTGCAGCTGCCCGGACCGGATCCCGCAGAGGACGCGCTGCAGGAGGCCGCCGTACTGCAGGGTGCGCATCGCGCAGCGATCGAGAAGCTCGACGAGATCAGTACGGCGGATGATCCCGCAGCGGTGCTCGCGGTTCTCCGGCAGCGTGGTGAGTCGCGCGCGCTGGCGGCGTGGGAGCGGCTGGGGCGTCCGGAGACCGAGTACGAGACGCCGAGTGAGGCGTACCGGCGGCTGCGGATGGCGATGCTGGAGGCCGAGCGGGCGCATATCCTCAAGGTCCGCGACGCCGGCCTGGTCGCCGACGAGGTCCTGCAGCGCGCGCAGTCCGTGCTCGACATCGAGGAGTCGATCCTCGACCGCGACGAGGACGACGACGTCGGCGGCCGCTCCGAGGACCTGCGTCCACCGGCCTCGGCCAGCGGAGCCTGCGAGCACCTCCTCCAAGCGCCCGTAGTGGTCGCGCCGAACACACCTGAGGGCTGTGAGGAGTGCCTGGCCGAGGGCGGCACCTGGGTGCACCTGCGGTTGTGCCTCGGCTGCGGTCACGTCGGCTGCTGCGACTCATCGGTGATGAAGCACGCGAGCAAGCACTACGACGAGACCAAGCACCCGGTGATGCGCAGCTTCGAACCCGGCGAGAACTGGCGCTGGTGCTTCGCAGACGAGAAGCTCGGCTGATGGCGGACTGTCTGTTCTGCTCGATCATCGCCGGGACGACGCCCGCGCACATCGTCCTGGACACGCCGGAACTGCTCGGCTTCCTCGACATCCGGCCGGTGTTCAAGGGGCACACACTGATCGTGCCGCGCGAGCACGTGCCGACCATGGTCGAGCTAAGCGACGAACTGACCGTGCCGCTGTTCGGTGCGGCGCGGTCGGTCGCGGCGGCGGTCCGTACGGCGTTCGGCGCGCAGGGGTCGTTCGTTGCCGTCAACAACGTGGTGTCGCAGTCGGTCCCCCATCTCCACGTGCACGTGGTGCCGCGGACGAAGGGGGACGGACTGCGCGGGTTCTTCTGGCCGCGGACGAAGTACGCCGACGATGCCGAAGCCGCCGAGTACGCCGCGAAGCTGCGCGGCGTACTCGACGAGTCGGGGCTCTAGGGCCGGGCGGTCTCCCAGGCGACCGTGTCGTCGGCCGCAGCCGCGAGGGAGCGGGCGGCGGCGGGCGCGACCGGCGGGGTCTCCCCCGTGAGGTGCAGGCCCGGCTTGCGGTCTTCGATCGTGAACTGGGCTCGGGTGAACGCCTGCGCCTCGTGGTCCCGAACCGTCCGCAGTGTGCGGAAATCCGCGACCATCGACTCGCGCGTGATCGTCGTATTCACGTAACCGCGCAGGTTGTTCTGGAACCGCAGGTGCGGATTCCACGTCAGCCACGGGTGAGCCGTCGTACCGGAGTCAGCACCGTCACCACCGGTCGAGATCGACGAGCAAACCAGCTCTGAACCGACCGCCGGTGCCGCCGGGTCGTCGTAGTTCAGCTTCAGGTCCGACGCCCAGTGCGCGTGTACGTCGCCAGTCAGTACGACGGCGTTCCGCACCCGCGCGTCGACCCAGCCGCGGGTGATCCGGTCGCGGGAGGCGACGTACCCGTCCCAGGAGTCCATCGACGTCACCTTCAGCGGACCCTGGTTGTTGTCGCGCTGCGCGAAGAACACCTGCTGCCCAAGGATGTCCCAGCGAGCCTCCGACCGGCGGAAGCCGTCGATCAGCCACTTCTCCTGCCGCTCCCCCGTGATCGACCGCTTCGGGTCCACGGCCGCGGGGCAGTCCTTGTAGCCATCACCGCAGCCCTGGTCGTCGCGGTACTGCCGAGTGTCGAGCATGTGGAACGTTGCCAGCTCACCCCACTTCACCCGCCGGAACAGCTGCATGTCGATCCCGCGCGGCTTCGACGACGCGCGCAGCGGCATGTTCTCGTAGTACGCCTGGAAGGCCGCGGCCCGGCGGTCCAGGAACCCGTCCTCGGGCTTCTCCGGGATCTCGTCGGCCCAGTTGTTGTCGAGCTCGTGGTCGTCCCAGACGACCAGCCAGGGCGCGACCGCGTGCGCGGCCTGGAGGTCCGGGTCGGACTTGTACTGCGCGTGCCGCTGCCGGTACGACGCCAGGTCCGTGGTCTCGGGGCCGTCGTGGTCACGGACGTTCCCGCCGGGCGCGACGTACGTGTTCTTCGTGTACTCGTACTGGTAGTCGCCCAGGTGCAGCACCAGGTCCGGCCGGTCCTCGGCCAGCCGCCGGTACGCCGTGAAGTAGCCGTGCTCGAACTGCGAACACGACACGAACGACATCGACAGCTCGCGCGGCGTGGTCCCCCGGGCCGGCGCGGTCAGCGTGCGGCCTACCGACGTTACGTAACCCTCGCTACGGAACCGGTAGTAGTACTCGCGGCCCGCGTGTAGACCCTGGACGGTCACGTGGACCGAGTGGGCGTGCTCCGGCCGCGCCACCGCGACACCGGCGCGGACGACGTGGTGGAAGCGGCGGTCCGTGGCAACCTGCCACTGGACGGCGTAAGCGCGGTTCGGCATGCCACCGTGTCCGTCCGGCGCGGTCGGGTCGACGGCGAGCCGGGTCCACAGCACGAACCCGTCGGGCCACGGGTCACCGCTCGCGATCCCGAGCGTGAACGGGTCCTGCCGGACGGGCGTCGCCGCCGCGGTGGCCGGAGCGGTCAGGCCGGCGACCACCGCGCTGGACGCCAGACCGGCTTTCAGGACTGATCTTCGCGAAGTCTCCATGCGGCGAACGCTCCCCATCACGGGCAGCCAGTGGTTGACCAGGAGATGGCCAGTGCGTGACAGAAATTGACGAAACACGTATTTAAGACTGGCTGAAGGCGCTCCGGCACGATGTGACCGCGGTCAAACCTGGCCGCTGACGAGGGGGGTCGTCATGGGGTGGGTCCGGTGCGGGCTGCTCGCTGCGGGATTGCTGATCATCGCGTCCTGTACGACGGGGACGGGCAGCACGCCTGCCGAGACTCCATCCGGTGAGTCGCAGCGCGTGATCGTCACCCTGGCCGGGAACTTCCGGCCCGAGGGTGAACTGGGGGATCAGGCGCGCCGTGCCCAACGCACCGCGATCCGGGCCGCACAGGACGCCGTACTGGCCGAGGTTCCCACGGCTCAGGTGATCCGGCGGTACGACGCCGTACCGCAACTGGCCCTGGTCGTCGACGCGGCTGCCCTCGACCGGCTGCAGCACTCACCGCGAGTCGCGGCTGTACAGCAGGACACCGCCCAGCAGTCCGGCTGAGGCGACAGCACAGTAATGGGGGAAATCACGATGCAAGTTCGAAGACTGTTCGTTGCGCTGGCCATGGCCGGTTTGGCAGCGAGCACGATGCAGATGCCGGCACAAGCTGCGCCCGAACCGAGTCCCGGTGAGAAACAGCTGATCGAGAAGGCCGGTCGGGAGGGTTCGGCCCGGGTGATCGTGCAGGTCGACCGGATCGCTGACAAGCAGCAGGTGCTCGACAACATCGACCAGGGCACGGCGGATCAGAACCGGACGTACCGGTCGTTCCCGCTGCTCGCCCTCGATGCCGACAAGGCCGCACTGACCGAGCTGGCCGCCGACCCGAACGTGGTCTCGATCCAACCGGACAAGCTCGGTTCGCCGTCGCTGACCGAGAGCATTCCGTTCATCCGCGCCAACACCGTGCACCAGCTCGGCTTCACCGGCGCCGGCCAGACGGTCGCGATCCTGGACACCGGAATCGACCTCGACCACCCGTTCTTCGGCAGCCGGATCGTCTCCGAAGCCTGCTACTCCAGCACCAGCGGCGCCAACGAGGTCTCGCTGTGCCCGAACGGGACGGCCAGCCAGACCGGGGCCGGATCCGCCGACGCCGAGACCGCACAGTGCCTCAACGGTACGGCGAACATCTGCCGCCACGGCACGCATGTCGCCGGAATCGCGGCTGGTGCCGGGACCGGCGTGACCGGTGCCCCGGGCAACGGTGTGGCTCCGGGCGCGAACATCATCGCGATCCAGATCTACCACCGCAACAACGTGGGCTGTAACGGCAATCCGCCGTGCCCGCAGTTCTACTACTCGGACTTCATCGCCGGGATGCAGCGGGTCCACGACCTGCGCAACACCTTCACGATCGCGTCCGCGAACCTGAGTGGTGGCGACACCAGCAACCAGTCCACCGCCTGTGACGGCAGCACGACGAAGGCATCGATCGACCTACTACTCGCGGACGGCATCACCACGACCATCTCGGCCATGAACGAGGGACACCCCAACGGCGTCGGCGAGCCTGCCTGCGTCTCCACCGCGGTGACGGTCGGCGCGATCGATGCCGATGGCAGTGGCAACGAGGTCGACAGCCCCGCCAGCTATTCGAACCGTGGCCCGATGCTCGACCTGTTCGCCCCCGGTACGTCGATCCGCGCATCGGTGCCGGACGACGCGTGGGCCAACCTCAGCGGTACGTCGATGGCCGCCCCGCATGTCGCCGGAGCGTTCGCGGCCTTGCGGAACGCCTACCCGAACGCCACCGCAGCCACCCTGCTCGGGTACCTGCGGGACACCGGCGTCGACATCACCTACCAGACCAGCCCGACGACCAACGCGACCACGCCGCGGATCGACCTGCTGGGCGCTCTGCAGCAGGGCAACAACCCGCCGACCATCAGCGCCGACAACAACACGGTGACGGTGAACGAGGGTACGACGGCCAGCAACGCCGGTGGCTTTGGCGATCCCGAAGGCCGGCCGGTCGCGCTGTCCGCCTCCAGCGGCAACGTCGCCGACGTCGGCGGCGGTCGCTGGTCCTGGACTTCAAGCACCAGCGACGGTCCGACCCAGAGTCGCGATGTCACCATCACCGCAACCGACGACAAGGGCGAGACCGCGACCACCACCTTCCACCTGACCGTCAACAACGTTGCTCCGGCGGCGACGATCGATCCGGCGCAGGTGAAGACGATCGGCGAGGGTTCGACGCTCGGGGTGAAGGCGTCGTTCGTTGATCCTGGGTCGGCTGACACGCACACGGCGAGCATCGACTGGGGCTTCGGGGCTCCGACCGCCGGTTCGATCGTGGGGACGACTGTCACCGGAAGCCGTGCGTACGGCGACAACGGGTCGTTCACCGTTGGTGTGAAGGTGACCGACGACGACGGTGGCAGCGGTACGGCGACCTTCCCGGTGCAGGTGACGAACGTGGCGCCGACCGCGGTTGTCGACGAGACCGGGGCGACGGTGATCAACGGCGTACCGACGTTCATCGCGCACAGTGGTGACCCGGTGAACTTCAAGGGTCGCTCGACCGATCCGGGTAGTGACGACCTCGCGCTCAGCTGGAGCTGGGGTGACGGGCCGCCCGCTCCGGATGTGACGACCAACTACCTGGTCAACCCGCCCGGAACGGATCCGGCCAGCAGCCCGAGCCTGCAGCCGCGTGACGTGACGGATGCGAAGTCGCACACGTTCGGCTCGGCATGCAACTACGACGTCGGGTTCACGGCTCGCGACGACGACAACGGTTCGAGTGCAGACTCGGCCAAGGTCATCGTGCAGGGCAACGCGCACCTGACCCGGATCGCGCCGCTGTGGTACCTGCAGACCCGCCCCGGGCTGCGGATCCCGCCGGTCGACCTGCCAGTGAGCACGATCAACTGCTACCTGCAGGTGGCGCAGCACATGAGCCCGGTCTTCTCCGAAGCTCGTGACGTCTCGACGATGGCCAAGGCGCACTCGGTCCTCAACATCCAGCTGCTGAACCCGAAGGCCGAGTTCGACCGGCAGGCGTTGACCGCCTGGCTCAACTTCGCCGACGGTTCGTTCGACCTTGGGACCCAGGTGGACACCAACCTGGACCTGCAGCTGGACAGCACCTTCGGCGCAGTGATGGCGCAGGCCGAGGCGATCCGCCTCAACCCGGCCTCGACCAGCAACCAGATCCGGCAGCAAACCCTGCTGCTGGAGAAGCTCAACACTCTGGGGTTCTAAGGCATTGGCCGATCCAATCGCTCACTGAGTTTCACCAGAGCACGCTCAACGGCGGCCCGGACTGTAAGGTCCGGGTCGCCTGCCAACTCCTCGACCGCGTCCACATGCTCGAACTCCCCCGCCGCACCGACAGCCCGTACGGCGGCCGCGCGCACCCGAGGCAACTCGTGCTCCAGCATCGGCAGCAGCGCATCGACCAACTGACCGAGTTCTCGCTGCGCAGTGATCCGCGCAACGTGCTCACGAACTCGCCACGCCGGATCGTCTGAAACCGCGAGCAGCGCATCCACCACGTCATCCCGCCAGACGTAGAGAAACACCCGAGCGGCCCAGACCCGGATCCAGTAGTAGTTGGCCGGATCGACCGGAGCCGTCCAGCCGCCCGGATTCGCCGACCCCGTGATCGCGACCAGCTTCGGCAGGTCCGCCCCGAACGCCGCCGTACCGGAGATCTCGCCGGTCAGGAACGCGACGGCCCAGTCGATCACCGTGTCCTGGCCGTGGACAGCACACGCAGCGTGCACCACCTCGCGCGGATGCTCCCGTTCCTTCATGGGCTCAGTAAAGCCCGTGCCACCGACAAAACTTGTCAGGCCAGCAGCCGGGCCCAGTCGTCCAGTTCCCGCAGGATCCGTGGCAGGTGCTCGGCGGCGTCGTGGAGCGAACGGGTGCAGTACGCGACTCGCTCCGCGCTCTCGTCGCGGTGCCCGAGCGCCACCCACAGGCACCAGGCGGTGAAGCTCAGGTGCCCGGCGAGCAACCCGGCAAAGGCCGTCGCATCAGCGGGCCCGGCCGGGCCGCCGTGGTCTCGGTAGGACCCGATCAACGAGCGGACGATCCGCGGGTCGCCGCCTGCGATGCTCCGCTCGTCGCGAGCGGCGAGCCGGACGGCGTTGCTCACCGCGTCCCACCACGGGACCTCGGCGGTCGCCGACTCCCAGTCGATCAGCACCAGTCCGGTCGGGGTGGCGAGGATGTTGGATCGGGCGGCGTCGCCGTGGGTCATCGTCAGCGGCAGGCGGTTCCGCAGCGCGTCGGCCAGCAGATCGGCCGAGTCCTCAACTACCCCAAGCACAGCGCGGGCCGCCCGACCCAGCGCCGGGTCGACCGTGCCCTGCCCCGCTACGGCCCGGTCTGCAGCGCTCTCGGCCTCGCCGACCCAGTCCCTCCACTCCTCCAGCGGGTGGACGGGCGACGCGTCGGCCTCCGGATCGACTGCCACGTCCAGCCGGGCGATCCGGGCCAGCACACCGCCCAGCCAGCCGGCCAGTTCCTCGTCGGGAACGCGGGCGTCGCGCAGGTCGCTGCCTTCCACCCACGTGGTCACCCGGGCCAGGTCGCCGTCGGCGTCCGGCGGCGCGTACCAGAAGCCCACGCTCGGTTCAGGCGGTTGGACGGGCCTCGGCATCGGGATGCCGGCCGCGGCGGCGGCGCTCTCGAGTCGATGCACGGTCCAGGCCTTCGTGCGCTGCCACTCGGCGAGGTCAGGGCGGTCGGCCGAGCCGAGGCGGTCGTGCTTGACCACCCAGCGTCCGTTCGTCGTCGACACGATGCGAGTGACGGCGGGGCGGTCCCCGTTGGCCAGCGGGCGGTCCTCCAGCACGGGCCCGAGGTCGAATGCGTGGGCGACCTGCTCGGCATCGATCGGCATCCGGGCATGATGCCACCCGCCGCCCGGCAGGCGCGACGCCATTTCAACTGTCCGGAAATGACCTGAGACGCCGCGCATACTGCCGGACATGGAAGAGGTATGACGGCTGAGGGCGCGTTCCGGGAGCTCTTCGAAGCGAACTTCCGGGAGCTACTCGGCTATGCCCTGCGCCGATGCAGCTCCCCCGACGACGCCGCGGACGTCGTGGCCGACACCATGCTGGTCGCTTGGCGCCGGTTCGACCAGGTGCCCACCGACGGTACAGCGAGGCTCTGGCTGTACGGCGTCGCGCGCCGGGTGCTCGCGAACCACCGGCGCGGGGTGCAGCGGCGGGACCGCCTCGGTGAGCGACTCCGCGTGGAGCTGCAGGACGTCGTACCGGATCACGCTGACGAGGTCGAGGCGAACGCCGTACTGGTGGCTGCCATGGCCGGGTTGAGCGACAACGATCGTGAGCTGCTGATGCTCACCGCGTGGGAGAACCTCGATCCGCAGGAAGCAGCGGTGGTGCTCGACGTACCGGCTCGGGTGGTGCGAACGCGGTTGCATCGGGCGCGTGCGCGGTTGCGGGAACGGCTGGGAGACGCGTTCACCGGTCACGGACATGTACGGGATGACAGAGCACTGCGACCAGCTCAGGAGGAGCGATGAACGACCGCGAACTCGACCGGCTGATCGCACGGGCCAACCCGTTCGGCGACGACAGCGTCCGGCATCTGCCGACCGACAGCGCCGAGTCCGAACTGCTGGAGGAGATCTTGACCACCACCGAACCTGCCACCCGGTTGCGGCCGAGCCGGCGCCGCCGGATCGCCCTCGGTGCCGCCGCCGCGGTCGCCGTCGCAGCAGCCATCGCCGTCGTCGGCGCCGTGCTGCCCAAGGACAGTCCGGTCGCACCGTTCGTCGCCCCACAGAGCGCGTACGGCGCGGAGGTGCGCGCGGTCGCCGAGGCCAACGAGCGGATCCTGATCGACGACCCGGCGTGGAAGATCTCCCGGGTCGACGAGTTCACCAAGGAGTCGGGCGCCATGACGCTCGCCAACGGTGACAAGACCTTCGAGATCACCTGGTACCCGGCCAAGGACTACAAGTCGTACTACGACGACCGGTTCCAGGGCACGGCCGGGCACTCCGAGGTCGAGGTGCTCGGCCAGAAGGGGACACTGTTCCGCTACGCGAACGACGGCTTCGACTTCGCGTTCATGCTGCCGTCGAAGGGCCCGAGCTTCGTGGAGACCCGCGCCGACCTCGGGTCCGAGGAGGCGTACCGGGCGATCCTCGGCAAGCTGAAGAAGGTCGACGTCGACACCTGGCTGGCGGCGATGCCGGAGGAGGTCGTGAAGCCGGAGAAGGTGCGTGCGGCCGTCGACCAGATGCTCAAGGAGGTCACCGTGCCGAAGGGCTTCAACGCCGCACCGCTCTACCAGGAGACGGTGATCGCGCGGTACCACCTCGGCGCCCGGGTCACCAGCGCCGCGTCCTGCGCCTGGCTCGACCAGTGGTCCGCCGCCACGAAGTCCGGCGACAAGGCGAAGGCGGCCGAGGCCGTCAAGGCCATGCAGGGCAGCAAGTCCTGGAAGATCCTGCACGACATGAACGCCGAAGGTGACACCCCGGAGATGATCTGGCTGCTCGCCGACGAGATCGCCGGCAAGGTCAAGCCCGAGGCCAAGTCCGGCAAACCCGCCGACGGCTACCAGGAAGCCCTCGGCTGCCGCTGAGAACGACGAAAGGGCCGACCGGATTGCAGTCCGGTCGGCCCTTTCTCTTGATCAGTTGGCGATCAGGGACCGCAGGACGTACTGCAGGATGCCGCCGTTGCGGTAGTAGTCCGCCTCACCGGGGGTGTCGATGCGGACGACCGCGTCGAACTCTTTGACCTCACCGGCCGGCGAGGTCGCGGTGACGTGCACGGTGCGCGGGATCGAGCCGTCGTTCAGCGCGGTGACGCCGCTGATGTCGAACGTCTCCTCGCCGGTCAGACCGAGCGACTCCGCGTTCTCACCCTCGGGGTACTGCAGCGGCAGCACGCCCATACCGATCAGGTTCGACCGGTGGATGCGCTCGAACGACTCCGTGATCACGGCCCGCGCGCCGAGCAGCGCCGTACCCTTGGCTGCCCAGTCGCGCGACGAGCCCGAGCCATACTCCTTGCCGGCCAGGATGACCAGCGGCGTACCGGCCTCGGCGTAGGCCTCGGAGGCTTCGTAGATGCTCGTCACCGGCGCGTCGGCCTTGGTGAAGTCGCGGGTGAAGCCGCCCTCGGTGCCGGGCGCGATCTGGTTGCGCAGGCGGATGTTCGCGAAGGTGCCGCGGATCATCACCTCGTGGTTACCGCGCCGCGAACCGTAGGAGTTGAAGTCCTTGCGGTCGATGTTGTGCTCGGCCAGGTACTTGCCGGCCGGGCTGTCGGCCTTGATCGCACCGGCCGGGGAGATGTGGTCGGTGGTGACCGAGTCGCCCAGCTTGGCGAGCACCCGTGCCCCGGCGATGTCGGTCACCGGCGACGGCTCGTGCGCCATCCCCTCGAAGTACGGAGGCTTCCGCACGTACGTCGACTCGGGATCCCACGCGAAGGTCTTGCCCTCCGGCGTCGGCAGCGACTGCCAGCGCTCGTCACCGGCGAAGACGTCGGCGTAGTCCTTGGTGAACATCTCCTTGGTGATCGAGGTCGAGATCACGCTCTCGACGTCGGCCGCCGACGGCCAGATGTCCTTCAGGAACACGTCGTTCCCGGCGGTGTCCTTGCCCAGGGCATCGGTCTCGAAGTCGAAGTCCATGGTGCCGGCCAGCGCGTACGCGATCACCAGCGGCGGGCTCGCCAGGTAGTTCATCTTCACGTCCGGGTTGATCCGGCCCTCGAAGTTGCGGTTGCCGGACAGCACCGACACCACCGCCAGATCGGCCGCCTGGACGCCGGCCGATACGGCCTCCGGGAGCGGGCCGGAGTTCCCGATACAGGTCGTGCAGCCGTAACCGACCAGGTGGAAGCCGAGCTTCTCCAGGTACGGCGTGACGCCCGCCTTCTCGTAGTAGTCGGTGACGACCTTCGACCCGGGGGCCAGCGAGGTCTTCACCCACGGCTTCGACGCGAGACCCTTGTCGACCGCGTTCTTGGCGAGCAGCGCGGCGGCCAGCATCACCGACGGGTTCGAGGTGTTGGTGCAGGAGGTGATGCTCGCGATCACGACGTGGCCGTGGTCGAGCTCGACCTCCTGGCCGTCCAGCGTGATCTTGGTCTTCTTGGTCGCCCGATCCTTGCTGGCGGCAACCTCATGCGGGCTGTCGTCGACATTGCCGTGCCCGTTCGGCGCGTCGCTGGCCGGGAAGCTGCCGGTCTCGGACGGGTCGACGTCCTTCTCCTCGGCGGCGTAGTCCGGCAGCACGCCGCGGAACGACTCCTTGGCCTTGCTCAGCTCGATCCGGTCCTGCGGACGCTTCGGTCCGGCGATCGACGGTACGACGGTCGACAGGTCCAGCTCGAGGTATTCCGAGAACCGCGGCTCGACGGCCGGGTTGTGCCACAGACCCTGCTCCTTGGCGTACGCCTCGACCAGTGCGACATCCTGGTCGGCGCGACCGGTCAGCCGCAGGTAGTCCAGCGTGACGTCGTCGATCGGGAACATCGCCGCGGTCGAACCGAACTCCGGGCTCATGTTGCCGATCGTGGCGCGGTTGGCCAGCGGCACCGCCGCGACGCCATCACCGTAGAACTCGACGAACTTGCCGACCACGCCGTGGGCGCGCAGCATCTGGGTGATCGTCAGTACGACGTCGGTCGCGGTCACGCCGGTCGGCACCGCACCGGTGAGCTTGAAGCCGACGACCCGCGGGATCAGCATGCTGACAGGCTGGCCGAGCATCGCGGCCTCGGCCTCGATACCGCCGACACCCCAGCCCAGCACGCCCAGGCCGTTCACCATCGTGGTGTGGCTGTCGGTACCGACGCAGGTGTCCGGGTACGCCTGGCCGTTGCGGACCATCACGGTCCGGGCCAGGTGCTCGATGTTCACCTGGTGCACGATGCCGGTGCCCGGCGGGACGACCTTGAACTCGTCGAACGCGGTCTGGCCCCAGCGCAGGAACTGGTACCGCTCACGGTTCCGCCCGTACTCGAACTCCACATTGCGTTCGAAAGCATCCGGCGTACCGAACACATCGATGATGACCGAGTGGTCGATGACCAGCTCGGCCGGCGCCAGCGGGTTGATCTTGGTCGGGTCACCGCCCAGCTCGGCCACCGCTTCACGCATCGTGGCCAGGTCGACCACACACGGCACCCCGGTGAAGTCCTGCATGATCACCCGGGCCGGGGTGAACTGGATCTCCGTGTCCGGAGCCGCGTTCTGGTCCCAATTGCCGAGTTTGCGGATGTGGTCGGCGGTGATGTTCGCGCCGTCCTCGGTGCGCAGCAGGTTCTCCAGCAGCACCTTGAGGGAGTAGGGCAGCGTCTCCGCCCCCTCGATACCCGCCAACCTGAAGATCTCGTACGACTGTCCGTTGACCTCGAGTGCCCCCTGGGCACCGAAGCTGTCGACGCTCGCCATCAACCTGCTCCTCTATCCGGTCCAGTTCCGCTGGGGCCCATCCTCCCGGGCCCCCGGCCCGGCCACGAGGTCAGGTAAACCTAACCTCGTGGCGGGGAAGTCTCTCGACATCAAGATACACGACATCGAGTCACTTCCGTTAGGAAACCTGGGGCAGCACCTCGGCCGCGATCAGGTCCAGGTGGTCGAGGTCCTGCAGATCCATGATCTGCACGTATTGGCGCTGCGAACCTGCTGCCGCGAACTGACCCAGGCGGTCGACGACCTCGGCCGGCGTACCGGCGATGGCGTTGGCCCGCAGGTCATCCGCGTCCCGGCCGATCGCATCTGCCCGCTGCTTCACCTCGGCGTCGTCCTTCCCGACAACGACCGTGTGCGCGGTCGACAGACTCAGCGTCTTCGGGTCGCGACCGGCCGCCGTACAGGCTGCTTGGACGCGCTCGAACATGACCGCCGTCTGCTCGACCGAACGGAAGCCGGCGTTGAACTCGGCGGCGTACTGCGCGGCGAGGGCCGGCGTGCGCTTCTTGCCGGCACCGCCGACGATGATCGGCGGGTGCGGCTGCTGGATCGGCTTCGGCAGCGCCGGGGAGTCGGTGAGCTGGTAGTGCTCGCCCTCGAAGTTGTACTTCTCCCCCACCGGCGTGTCCCAGAGCCCGGTGATCAACGCGAGCTGCTCGGTCAGCAGGTCGAACCGGCCCGGCGTATCCGGAAAGTCCAGCCCGTACGCCGCGTGCTCCGCCTCGAACCATCCCGCGCCAAGCCCGAGCTCCGCGCGACCGCCACTCATCTGGTCGACCTGCGCGACGGTGATCGCGAGGACACCCGGGTTGCGGAAAGTGGCCGAACTGACGAGCGTGCCGAGCTTGATGCGCTTCGTCTCGCGGGCCAGGCCGGCCAGCGTGATCCAGGCGTCGGTCGGCCCCGGCAGGCCGTTACCGTCGCCCATCGCGAGGTAGTGGTCGGAGCGGAAGAACGCGTCGAAGCCGTTCTCCTCGGTCTTCTGGGCGACGGCGAGGAGATCGTCGTACGAGGCGCCTTGCTGGGGTTCGGTGAAGATCCTGAGAAGCATGCGGACAACGCTATCTCGCGCTGGTGTACAGCTTCTCCACGTACGACGGCTGCCACTGCGGAGCCCGCGCTGTCAGGCGACGAGCGAGGTTGCCGACGTCCAGCCGCGACTCGACCGGCGTGTCCCACCACTCAGGCACCTGGTCGTACCACCGGTCGATCCTTAGTGTGCGACCAGCGGCGTCGAGGCGGGCGAACAGCCACCCACCGTGCTCCCCCTGCGCCTCGGTCACCCACAGATCCCCAAGCAGCTCGCTTAACTTGTCGGCCGCGAACTCAGGGTCGTCCACCTCAGGCGGCTCCAGATCAAACCGGTACGAAGGCGCCCCCGGATCAAGCACCTGCACCTGAATCGTGAACCCAGAAGGCACGATCGCAGTCCTCGCTCGACACCACGCATGCAGAGCATCAAACGCCGGCGATCCCTTAGGCCGCGGCCGGCTCCGCTCCCGCTCAGCCCGCATGGCTTCCTCAAGCGACCCCGGCACAAGCTCGACCCCAGGCCCATCAGCCCCAACAAGCCCCAGCCCCGGAATAGACATCCCACCAGCACTAGCCAGCGCGCCCAGCCCCGCCGACGTCCCGAAGCCCGCCTCCCCACGGCCAGCCTCGGCATACACCTCCTCTGGCGCCTCCACGCCGGTGCCCGCGTCGGCGTACCCCGCCTGCGGTCCGCCCTCGCGACGCGCCTCGCCGTACGCCGTCTGCGGCCCGCCCCCGTCGTCGCCCGCCTCGGCGTACGCCGTCTGCGGCTCATCATCGAACACCGCCGGAATCACCCCGGTCGGCTCATCCTCCGCCCACTCCTCATCCGACCCGCCGCCCGGCGCATACTCATTCGCCGGCCACCCGTCACCAACCGCCTCGCCATCCTGCGCGCGCCCGCTGTCGGACCACGCCTCGCCATCCGGCACGTGCCCGTTCTGCGGCCACGCCCCGCCCGCCGCTTCGCGGGCCTGCGCGCGCCCGTCCTCCGGCCAGGCCTCGGCAACCACCCCGCCATCCTGCGGGCGTCCGTTGTCGGACCACGCCTCGGCAACCGGCTCGCCGCCCTGGACGTGCGCGTCCTCCGACCACGCCTCGGCGACTGGCTCGCCGTACGGCGCGTGCCCGTTCTGAGCGTGCACCTCCGGCTCGTCGTACTGCGCGTGTGCCTCCGGCACGCGAGTCAGCGCATCGGACGCACCGGCGCGCTCCCATTCGTCCTCGGCCGGTTCCTGCATGGCCGCAGCGGCGTCGACCACGGGGATCTCGCCGGTGGGCTCGTCGTCACCAACCACGGACGCGACCTGCCCCGGCTGCCCATCCGGCCAAGGCGACGGCTCCCGCGGCTCAGGAACCGGCTCCGGCCCAGGCTCAGGTGCCGGCACCGGATCGGGCACAGGCTCCGGCTCCCCCGGCGGCACCGGCTGCGGAACCGGCTCCGGCTCAGGCCGCGGCATCGGCTCAGGCGTCGGGTACGGCGTCGGATCGGGGCCTGGGTAGGGAGTTGGGTCCGGGCCGGGGTACGGCGTCGGGTCCGGGCCGGGGTAGGGAGACGGATCCGGCGCGGGATACGGGGTCGGATCTGGAGCGGGGTACGGGGTCGGATCCGGGACTGGGAAGGGCGACGGCTCAGGGTCCGGGTACGGCGTCGGATCTGGGCCGGGCCGCGGTGTCGGATCCGGAGTGGGCGTCGGATCCGGGGTCGGATGTGGGTAGGGGTCCGGCTGCGGTTCGGGTGTCGGACGGGGGTCCGGGCCGGGTGCGGGGTACGGGTCAGGGCCTGGAGTGGGGCGGGGATCCGGCGACGGATGAGGGGTTGGAGCAGGCTGCGGATCCGTGGGCTGCGGCCAGGGGCCCGGGGTGGGCTGCGGCCACGGCTGTGGGTGAGGCTCGACCTGAGCTTCAGGGTATTGATCGGTCGAGGCTTCGACGATCACCGGGATCTCAGCCGTCTCGTCATCCAGTACGGCGTCGGGTTCGGCAGCCGCTCCCGGCGCAAACGGACTACCCGACGACTCACCAACTCCCGCAGACTGCCGCCCGAACGGACTCCCCGCATCCACCTCGCCCACCGGCTCCCCCGCGCGAGCGGGATTCGGTGGGAACTGGTCGGCCGGCGTACCACCTGGCTCGGCTGAACGCGGTGCGAATGGGGACGCGTCGACCGCACCCGCGTTGGGGGCGGGTACGGCGGGGTTCGGCGCCTGCCGGGTGGATTCGCCTTGGTGCGGCGCGAATGGGTTGTCCGTCGGTTCAGCGCGGTCCGGCGAGCCGACGGGATCAGCAGCCGCTGGTGCGAACGGCGACGGTCCGGTGAACGAGGCCTCGTCGTCAGCCGGTACGGCGGCGATCTCCGCGGTGGGTGCATCGTCGTCATCGGCGAAAGCAGCAGCCGGGGTGCCGACCTCGGGGCTCGAGCCGTCGGAAGCGGTCGGTTGTGCGGTGCTAGGGGCCGCCGGAGCGTCGGTGGTGCTCGGCGCAGACGCGTTGGAGGACGGCGGTGCCTCGACCCACTGGCCGTTGACCCAGGCCGGGCCGTCCCAGCCCCCGTTCGCCTGTCCGGGACCCGCCGCAACCTGCGCATCCGCTGCAGGAGCAGCAGGCTGGTGACCAGCAGCCACGCCCCGATCCGACGCACGCCCGACCGGCGAATGATCCGCCGTCACATCCGAATCCGACACCGGAGCAAACGGCGAGTAGGCCGCCGTCGCCTGCGGATCCGCCGCGGGCGCGGACTGCGAGCGGGCCGCAACCCCGCCCGGATCCGAGACACGAGCGACCGGCGAATGATCCGCGGTCACGTCCAGATCCGACGCAGGAGCGAACGGCGAGTAGGCCGCCGTCGCCTGCGGGTCCGCTGCAGGAGCAGCAGGCGGGTGGGGTGCCGTCGCGCCCCGATCCGATGCACGAGCGACCGGCGAGTGATCTGCCGTCACGTCCGAATCGGACACAGGTGCGAACGGCGAATGCGCCGCCGTCGCGCCCGGGTCCGACGTGGGAGCGAACGGCGAGTGGACCGCCGGCTCCTCCGAGGCGGGGGGTAACGGCGCGCACTCGGCGGTTGCGTCGTCGGGCGACGGGGCGTCTTGGAAGGGGGTGTATTCGCTGGTGGCGTCGGCGTCGGACCAGGCTGGTTGTTCGGCGGTTTCCCAGTCTGGGTCGGGGGTGGTGGGGGTTGCTGGGGTGTCGGCGAAGAGGCTGGCGTAGAAGTCGTCGCCTTCGTGGCGGCCGTCGCCTACGCGTGGGGGCTCCGACGAAGGCAGGCGGTTGTAGGGGAGGCCGTTGTCGGGGACGTCTGTCGGGACGTAGGAGCCAGGGGCGGGAGCAGCAGGTGCGGCGGCGGCCGGCGGAGCGGGCTCGTCTTGTTTGCGGCGGCGGAGCCAACCCTGCTTCTTGCCGACCACCCCGTACTCATCGGACTTCTCGTCACGCCCGAAGGGGACCTGCTGGTACGCCGCGGGTTGACCGGACTCGAGCGGGATCCCGCCGGTATCGGTGGCGATCGGCTGCCCGGTGAACGGGCTGATTCCCGGCGGCACGACGAACGATTCTTCGTCGTACCCGGCCCGGCCGTCGTCGCGTGCTCCAGTCACGACAGGCTCAACGACCGAACCCACCGGTGCGTCAGGCTCGGACGGAAACTTTTCCGCGACTGCAAGATTCGCCGTGAACTCCCGCGCCGCAGCCACCCCGACCGGGATGTTCGGCTGCACCGGCGACCGCGGGTCGATGGTGAACGCCGCGAAGAACGCACCCAGCGCCTCAGGCGTGATCGCCCCACCGGTCCGGATCAACGCGATCCCCGCCGGAAGCAGCGAGTCGAGACCACCGAGGTAATCGGCCCACTCCGCGACCCACTCGATCATCTCGCGGGCGGAGTCCTCCTCCGAGGTGATCCAGCCGCCGATCTCGAGGAACCCGTCCGGTACCGGCTCCCACGGGTCCCCCTCGTACGCCGCGCGCGCCCAAGTCCCGTTGAAGGCGCCGTAAACGAACCCCAACTCCCCCGCAGCCAGCCTCTGCCGCACCTCCGGCTGCCCGATCCACTCCGGCGAGCCGGCCAGCAGATCCGACCCAGCCGTCTGGCTGTGCTGAGTCTGATACCCGAACAGCACCGCCCGACCGTCACCGAGCCGCTGAAGCCGCAGGATGGAGCCGGTCTCGTCCTGGTGGTAGTACCCGCCCACATCGGCGTACCACCGCCGGTCGAAACCGGTGGCGTGGGACACGGCGGCCAGCGCGCTCCAGCGAGCGCGCAACTCCTCCGGGTCGTCGAGGTCAACGAGCGGCATTCAGGTCTCCAGCGCATTGGAATCCAGAGCCAGCACGCTACCCCGTGGCCGGTGTACCCACCACTCAGCTGTCCACAGGCTGCAACACGGCCACGCACTCGATGTGGTGTGTCATCCCGAACAGGTCGAACGCCCGCAACGACGCGATCCCGTACCCGAGCCGCCCGAACGTCTTCAGATCCCGCGCCAACGCCGCCGGGTCGCACGCCACGTACGCGATCCGCCGCGGCGAGAGCGCCGCAATACGCCGTACGACGTCCTTCCCGGCACCCGTGCGTGGCGGATCCAGCACCACCAGGTCGACGTGCTCGAGCCCCTGCCCGGCCGCGGCGTTCAGCACCCGGTCCACGTCGCCGGCCTCAAGCGTCACGCTCGGCAGGTCGTGCAGATTGCGCCGCGCGTTCTTCACCGCGTCCTTGTCACCCTCCACCGCCAGCACCGAGCACCCAGCCTCCGCCAGGAAGGCCGCAAACAGCCCCACGCCGGAGTACAGGTCCAGAGCCGTCTCCCCGGCCGCAGGCTCCAGTCCGCTCATCACAGCGTCCACCAGCATCTCCGGAGCAGCCGGGTGCACCTGCCAGAAGCCACCGGCCTCCACTCGGAACCGCCGGTTCCGCACGACCTCTACAACCCGCCCAGCAGGTGTGGAGTCAGTCAGTACGGCGGTCTTCCCCTCAGACGACACAACCGCCTGGACGGACGTCACACCCGGCCACCGCTGCCCCAGCACGTCCGGAGTCCCCGGGTGAGCGATCAGACACCTGTCGATCGGGATCAGCTCGTGGGAGCGGTGTGCCCGCATCCCCGGTCGGCCGTCCACTACGGCGTACCGCTGTCGTGTCCGCCAGCCGAGGCCCTCGTCCCCTGGTGACTCCATCACCACGGTGCGCTCGATCCCACCGATCCGTCGGAGCGTGTCCGAGACCACGGTGGCCTTCAGACGGCGCTGCTCGACGATGTTGGCGTGCTGGAAGTCGCAGCCACCGCACAGCCCCGGACCGGCGTGCGGGCACGGCGGCTCGATCCGCTGCGGTGACGGCGTCAGCACCTGTACGGCGTCCGCCCGCAGGTACTTCGCGGTCTGCTCAGTGATGCGGGCATGCACCAGCTCACCCGGCAGCGCGTGGCGGACGAAGACGACCTGCCCTTCGTACCGGGCCACACAGTGGCCGCCGTGCGCCACTGGTCCTACCTCGACCTCAACTACCGTCCCGACGATGCTGTCGGCTGTGTCCTCGGCTGTCACCGATCTCCTGACGACTTGCGGGGCCCTCGACGTACCTGTCCGGCCACTCGTTCCTCCCGGTCCTGCCGCTCCTCCGCAGCCTGCGACGAGATCAGCTGGTAAGGAACGGACGTAACCATGACACCAGGTGTAAACAAGAGCCGCCCCTTGAGCCGCAGTGCGCTCTGGTTGTGCAGCACGTGTTCCCACCAGTGGCCGACCACGTATTCGGGGATGTAGACCATCACCACGTCCCGCGGCGACTGCCTGCGGATGTCCCGCACATACTGCAGGATCGGGCGGGTGATCTCCCGGTACGGCGATGCCAGTCGCTTCAGCGGGATCGGGATCCCCATCCGATCCCACTCCGACTGCAGTACGTCGGACTCGGCCCGGTCGACGTCGACCGTGACTGCCTCGACCGTGTACGGCCGGGCCGCCTTGGCGAAGGCCAGGGCGCGCAGTGTCGGCTTGTGCAGTTTGGAGACCAGCACGATGGCGTGCACGCGGGACGGGAGCATCAGCGTCTCGTCACCGTCCACGGCCGTCTGCTTACCGACCGTGTCGTAGTGCCGCCGGATGCCCTTCATCAGGAGGAACAGGACAGCCATCGCGATGATCGCGATGTAGGCGCCGTGGGTGAACTTGGTGATCAGCACGATCACCAGCACGGTGGCGGTCATCGTCAGGCCGACCGTGTTGATCACCCGGGACCGCATCATCTGCCGGCGCTTGCCGCCGTCGGCCTCGCTCTTCAGGTGCCGCGTCCAGTGCCGGATCATGCCGAACTGGCTGAGCGTGAAGCTGACGAACACCCCGACGATGTACAGCTGGATCAGCTTGGTGACCTCGGCGTCGAAGGCGATGATCAGCCCGATCGCGCAGAGCGCCAGCAGGATGATGCCGTTGCTGTAGGCAAGCCGGTCGCCGCGGGTGTGCAGCTGGCGCGGCAGGTAACCGTCGCGGGCCAGGATCGAGCCGAGGACCGGGAAGCCGTTGAACGCCGTGTTCGCGGCCAGCACCAGGATCAGCATGGTCGCGCCGATCACCAGGTAGAAGCCGGGCGGGAAGTTCGAGAAGACCGAGTCGGCGATCTGGGCGATCACGGTCTTCTGGGCATATCCGGCGCCAACCGGTTCGCCGTTCTGGGTCAGCTGGGTCGCGGGGTCCTCGGCGAACCGCAGCCGGATCTTGTCGGCGAGGAACAGGATGCTCATCAGCATCGTGACCGCGATCGTGCCGAGCAGCAGCAGCGTGGTCGCCGCGTTCTTGCTCTTCGGCTTACGGAACGCCGGTACGCCGTTGCTGATCGCCTCGACACCGGTCAACGCGGCACAGCCCGACGAGAACGCCCTGGCGAGCAGGAACACCGCCGCGAGCCCATTGAAGATCTCGTGTCCCGGTTCGGGCCGGACCTCGAACTGCGCGCTCTCGGCCATCGGCAGTTCGCCGAAGGCATACCGGATCACACCCCACAGCGCCATACCGATGACTGCGAGCATGAAGACGTACGTCGGGATCGCGAAGAAGGCCCCGGATTCGCGGACGCCGCGCAGGTTCATCGCGGTCAGCAGCAGCACCAACCCGACCCCGATCGGCACCTCGTGGCCGGCCAGGAACGGGAGTGCGGACTTCGCGTTCTGGACCCCAGACGAGATCGACACGGCCACGGTCAGCACGTAGTCGACCATCAGCGCACTGGCCACGGTCAGACCGGCCGTCGGACCGATGTTGACCGTGGCAACCTCGTAGTCCCCACCGCCCGACGGATAGGCGTGCACGTTCTGCCGGTACGACGCGACCACGACCAGCATCACGAACGCGACCAGCAGGCCGATCTTCCAGGAGAAGCTGTAGGCGGCCAGACCGGCCAAGGACAAGGTCAGGAAGATTTCGTCAGGTGCGTAAGCGACCGAGGACAGTGCGTCACTGGCGAACACCGGCAGGGCGAGCCGCTTGGGCAAAAGCGTCTCACCCAGCTGGGTGCTACGCAGTTTGCGACCGAGCAGCAGCCGTTTACCGATATCGCCGAGAGCGGGAGTCACAGGGAGATGTTAGAGGGCACCCGAGTCTCCTGTAGCGTCTATCCCTGCGAACCGACCATTGTGCCCTGGTAGGGGCAAGGAGTGATCAGCGAGTGCACGTCGTCATCATGGGGTGCGGCCGCGTCGGGTCGACGCTGGCGAGAAACCTCGAGAAGCGTGGCCACACGGTCGCGATCATCGACCAGTCCGCCGACTCCTTCCGCCGGCTGAGCCCGAACTTCACCGGCCGTACGGTCACCGGGATGGGCTTCGACCGTGAGGTGCTCATCGACGCCGGGATCGAGGAGGCCGAGGCGTTCGCCGCGGTCTCGAACGGCGACAACTCGAACATCCTGGCCGCGCGCGTCGCCCGGGAGAACTTCGGGATCGGCAACGTGGTGGCCCGGATCTACGACCCGGGCCGCGCCGAGGTCTACCAGCGGCTCGGCATCCCCACCGTCGGCACGGTCCGCTGGACCGTCGACCAGATGATGCGCCGGCTGCTGCCCGAGGGCTCGGAGCCGGAGTGGCGCGACCCGTCCGGCACCGTCCGGCTGGCCGAGGTGCACGTGCACTCGGCCTGGGTCGGCCGGCTCGCCTTCGACATCGAGAAGGCCACCGGCGCACGCGTCGCGTTCCTGACCCGGCTCGGCGAGGGCATCCTGCCCAAGGCCGACACGGTCATCCAAGAGGGCGACCTGGTCCACGTCGTGATGCTGGAGCGGGACGCCGCCGCGATCGAGTCCCAGCTCGGCACCAAGCCTGAGGAGCTGTGATGCGGGTAGCCATCGCCGGGGCCGGCCAGGTCGGCCGGTCGATCGCCAGCGAACTGCTGGACAACGGCCACGAGGTCCTCCTGATCGACAAGGACCCCCGAGCCATCAAGGCCGAGTCGGTCCCGCGCGCCGAGTGGCTGCTCGCCGACGCCTGCGAACTCTCCTCCCTCGAGGAAGCAGCCCTGCAACGCTGCCAGGTAGCCATCGCCAGCACCGGCGACGACAAGGTCAACCTCGTCGTCTCCCTGCTCGCCAAAACCGAGTTCGGCGTCCCCCGCACCGTTGCCCGGGTCAACCATCCCCGCAACGAGTGGATGTTCAACGAGGCCTGGGGCGTAGACGTCTCCGTCTCCACCCCCCGCATCATGTCCGCCCTGGTAGAAGAAGCAGTCTCGGTCGGCGACCTCGTCCGCCTCTTCACCTTCCGCCAAGGCGACGCCAACCTCGTCGAGCTCACCCTCCCCGAGGACTCCCCCATGATCGGCCGCCGAGTAGGCGACATCGACTGGCCCCTCGACACCGCCTTGGTAGTAATCCTCCGCGAAGGCCGAGTCCTCCGCCCAGACCCCGACGGCACCCTCGAACTGAACGACGAACTCCTCTTCGTCGCCGCCGACGAAACCGAAGAACAACTAGAAGACATGCTCTCCCCCCACCACCACCGCCCCGGCCGCGACTAGCAGCAAGAGCCCCAAAAGCGTCCAGAGGTCGACTGGGTGCCCCGAGCTAGACGCGCAGTTGTTGTGGGTGTGGACAGGAAATGGGGGCGGTGAACAAGGCACAACTTGTTCAAGCCCCCCACACCGGGTGCACACCCCCGGGATGCACGTGGGACTGCTGAGCTGACCGGCTGCCTAGTTCTCGCGAGCGGGCTCTTCGGTCTTCTTCTCTTCGGCCGGGGCCGGTGGGGTGGGCTGGGTGCCTTTGAGGAGGTGGGTGAAGTTTTCTTTGACTTCGTCCCACTTGTCTTCGGACATGGAGCCGCGGAGGACTGCGTAGGCCGCCCAGAGGGTGAGGGCGTAGAAGGGGAGGCCTAGGGCGATCTTGGCTACGCCTAGGGCGCTGACGCTGTTGGTCAGGTAGAGGGGCAGCATGACGGCCAGGCGGATGCCTACCTGGGCTGCGAAGACCATGGTGACGCGGGTAAGGGCTCGGTTGAGCTCTGCGTCTTGGCGCCAGGCGAGCCAGGTTTGGGTGATCGCGCCGTACAGGAGGCCGAACAGCGGGTACCGGGTGATCAGGGTGACCGCGTAGAGCGTGAAGAAGCTCGCGTTCAGGATGATGCCGGGGAGGAAGACGTCTTCGGCCTGGCCGGTGCGGGAGGCGGTGAAGGCGGAGATGCCGACGCCGATGAAACCGCCGATGACGTTGGCGATCGGTTTGCGCTGGATCAGGCGGATGACGCCGACCACGGCGGCGGCCGAGATGGCGACGATCAGGGCGAGCTTCAGGTCGTGGTCGCTGAAGGCGTAGACGACGGTGAAGGCGATCCAGGGCAGGCCGATGTCGACGAGCATGCCGACCCAGCCGAGGACCTGCTTGGTGGTGCTCTTCGGTGGGGCCGCCTCGGTGACGGCCGACGACTCAGCCATGGGCGGCCGTCGGGCGCAGCTCGTAGCGCGGGTTGAACATCACCCGGTCGCCGTCGACGACGCCGATCCGGCCGGAGGCGGTCAGCTCGGAGCCCGGGTGGATGCCGGCGATCTTGCGCCGGCCCAGCCAGACCAGCTTCACGGTGCCGGTGCCGTCGTACAACTCACCCTCCAAGGCCGGTACGCCGCCGCGCGGGCTGAACGTGATGGTCCGCAACGTGCCGTACAGCGTGACGACCTCGCGGTCGCGGCAGCCGGTGATCGACCGCGCGCCACAGTCGAGCGCGTAGTCCTGAAGGACCTCGGCGTCCTGCTGGTCCCGGTCGCCGGCCAGCCCGCGGAAGGCCCGCCGGAACAGGCCGGCGGGTTTGTCGCTACCCATAGTCGTGATTGTAGTCCGGGTTACGCCTGCTCCGTGCCTTCCACCGGCTGGGCACCTTCGGGCAGCCGCAGCGGCAGGGACTCACGCACGGCCATCGGCTCGTCACCGCGGACGACGATCACCTCGCGCAGCGTCTGCTCGAGCGGTGCAGCGGCCTCCGGCTCGACCGCGGCGCGGCCGAGGATGGTGGCGCGCAGCAGCCAGCGCGGGCCGTCGATACCGACGACACGGGAGGTCTGACTGTAGATCTTGCCGTCCGGGTCCTCGACCGGTACGACGAGCACCAGGTCGGTGCCGAACGAGCTCTCGCTCTCGGTCGCGGTACCGCCCATCCGGGTCGCCTCGCCGGCGATCTCCTGACGCACCTCGGACCAGATGCCACTGCGCTTCGGCGCGGCGAAGGCGCGCAGCTCCAGCGCCGACTCCTCGACCACCAGCAGGATGGCCTGCACCTCACCGGACTGCTCGTCGACCTGCAACCGCAGTTCCATGCCCGGCAGGCCGCTGATCACCAGGGCGCCAAGGTCGATCCGGTCGTCGGCCTCGAGCAGTTCCGCGTCCACCTCGGTGGAGTCGAACGGACCCTCGGCACGCGGATCCGCCGTACCCGTGCCTGCTTCTTCGACCTCGCGACCTTCGGCCTCTAGGTCTTCGTTCTTGCCCTTACGGCGGAAGATCACAGCCGTTCCCTACTTCCTAAATCGATTCACTGTGTTGATTATTTGGGCAGGCCGTAGTCTGGCGCATCACTGGTGTCACCCGGCGCACCAGCCTCAGCGTGTCACATTCCCAAAACCGCCGGTCGAGCCGTACCCACCTTCGCCGCGGTCCGAGCCCGGCAGCGTGGTCACCTCGACGAACTTGGCCTTCTCGACCTGCTGGATGATCAGCTGCGCGATCCGGTCGCCGCGCTTCAGCGTCACCTCGGCGTGCGGGTCGAGATTGATCAGGCAGACCTTGATCTCACCCCGGTAGCCCGCGTCCACGGTGCCCGGTGCGTTCACGATCGACACCCCATGTTTGGCCGCCAGACCGGACCGTGGGTGCACGAAGGCGACGTACCCGTCCTGCAGGGCGATCGCGATGCCGGTCCCGACCAGGCCGCGCTCGCCGGGTTTGAGGGTGATGTCGGAGACCGCCACCAGGTCCGCGCCGGCGTCGCCGGGATGCGCGTACGCCGGGATCGGCAGGTCAGGGTCGAGTCGCTGGATGAGAACCTCGGTCACGAGAAGCGACCCTACCGACGCGGTCCGACACACCACATGCCAGGCTGGCCCTGTGGGTGTTTACCGCGAAAGACTGAGCGTCCCGGTGTCCTGGTGGATCATCTCCGCCACCGCAGTTGCGACGCTGTTCGTCATCACTGCCGTCCCGGCCGGACTGCTTGCCGGTGTGATCGTCGGTGCCGTCGCACTACTGGTGCTGCTGGCCTTACTGATCCGGTACGGCGGCGCCCGCGTCGAGGTGGATGACGAGCGCCTCCGCGCCGGCCGCGCGGTCATCGAACGTACGCATCTCGGCGCAGCCGAAGCTCTGACCGGTGAGGCCGCCCGGAACGCCTTCGGCCGCGACTGCGCCCCCCAGTCCTACCTGCTGCTGCGCAGCTACGCCCGGGGCGCCGTGCGGGTCGCGATCACCGATCCGGGCGACCCAGCGCCGTACTGGGTGGTCGCCACGCGCCACCCGGAGCGATTGGCAGCAGCCCTGAGCGGGAACAGCGTGACAAGATCCTGACTGTCAGGTAACTCGCAAGGAGGGCATGTCGTGGTCGGAGCCAAGATCGGCTGGAAGCTGGTGCAGACCGCGTTCTCGGTCGCAGTCGGTATCGCCGCCAGCAAGGCGGTCAGTACGGCCTGGAAACTCGGCTCGGGCGGTAAGCCGCCGAAGAAGGGCCAGGGCGGGTACGTCGAGGTGGCGGCCTGGGCCGCTGCCAGCGCGGCGGCCGCTGCCGTGGCGACGGTGTTCGCCGAGCGCCAGGCCGCGTCGTACTACTTGAAGTCGACCGGGCACGCCCCGCCCGGGTGGGAGCAGGACTCCACGACCCGGATCGGGCTCGTGAAGAGCATCGACAAGGACTGATTCGGACACGACGACGGGACCGTTCCCCGCGATGGGGACGGTCCCGTTGACGTCAGAACGAAGAAGAGGGCTGCAGGTCAGGCTGCGCAGTCGCGGCAGATCAGCTGCCCGTTCTTCGTCTCTGCGAGCTGGCTGCGGTGGTGAACCAGGAAGCAGCTCGAACACGTGAACTCGTCGGCCTGGCGTGGCAGCACCCGCACTGCCAGCTCTTCGTGACTCAGGTCGGCACCGGGCAGCTCGAAGCTCTCGGCCGCCTCCGCCTCGTCCTCGTCGACCTTGCCGGAGTTCTTGTCGTGACGGCGAGTCTTCAGTTCCTCGATCGACTCTTCGGAAGCGTCTTCGTCCGTCTTGCGCGGGGCGTCGTAATCAGTCGCCATGGTGTTCCCTGCCCTCTTCGTACCCGTGGTGTTGCCTTGCTGAGCCCTTGAACGGGTGGAGTGGCCGAGAAATTCCGCGCTGAGGTACAGCGCCGAACGTTTCGTCCCCCGAAACCCTTGACAGCCAGGCCGGGAGCGGCAACTTCCGCTCCCGAGGACGGGATTGTGCCCTATCGGAGGCCCTTCGCGCGCGCCGGGGTCCAACTTGTGACCCGCGTGTCGCAACAATTGTCAGGACCGAACAATTGAATGCTCATTACTGCTCAGTTCGAGCAGAAACGAACACTCAACTGCAATCAGGCGCGCAGTGGGTCCGCCCCGGCCAGCAGGTCATGGAAGGGTCCGAACAGCTCCGGAGCGGCCGCGATCGACATCTCCGGTGAGACCGGCTCCCCGTGCAGCCCGCCGACCCGCGCACCCGCCTCGGAGGCGATCAGGGCGCCGGCGCCGTAGTCCCACGGGTTCAGGCCGCGCTCGTAGACCGCGTCCAGCCGGCCGCAGGCGACATAGCAGAGGTCGATCGCGCCGACCCCGATCCGGCGGATGTCGCGGACCTTGGCGATCAGATGCGAGATCACCTCGGCCTGAACCTGCCGCCGTACCGGGTCGTATCCGAAGCCGGTCCCGACCAGCGCCTTCGCGAGCTCGGAGCAGTCCGACGACTTGATCGGCTTGCCGTCGAGGAACGCACCGCCGCCGAGAGTCGCTGTGAACACCTCGCCCTTCGGCGCGTCCACGACCACCCCGGCGACCGTCGTACCGTCGACCTCGACTGCGATCGAGACGGCGTACGTCGGGTGGTCGTACAGGTAGTTGACCGTGCCGTCGATCGGGTCGACCACCCAGCGCACCCCGCTGGTGCCGACCACGTCGTCACCCTCCTCACCGAGGAACGAGTCGTCCGGCCGGGCCTGCAGCACCCGGGCCCGGATCAGCTCCTCGGACTCCCGGTCGACCGCGGTGACCACGTCGGTGATCGTGCTCTTGGTGTCGGCGACCGTGATGGTCCCCCGGCGCCGCTCGACGATCAGGGCCGCCGCTTCCTCGGCGACTGTCACGGCGAGCTTCAAGAGGTCCTGGGGGTTCATGCAGATTCCTTCACAGCAGATGGTCGGGCCGGACGGCGTAGTGGCGGGCAGCAGTCGTGCCGGCAGTCGTCCCAGGCGGCGCCGAGCTTGCCGACGCACGGCCGCTCCGGCTGCTCGCCGCGCTCGGCGGCTGCCCGCTCCAGAACCAGGTCGCGCAGCATGGTGACGAACCGCTCGTCTGTCCCGGGCGTCGCGGCCCGGGCCATCGGCAGCCGGAGCTTCTCAGCAGTCGCGGCCGCCTCGGTGTCGAGGTCGTAAATGACCTCCATGTGGTCGCTGACGAACCCGATCGGTACGACGGCCACCCCGGGCACCCCGTCAGCCGCCAGGGCCTCCAGGTGGTCGTTCACGTCCGGCTCGAGCCACGGGACCTGCGGCGGGCCGGACCGCGAGCAGTAGACGAGGTCGGTACGCCGGGTCTGTCCGGTACGGCGCTCCAGCTCCGCATCGATTTCCGCAGCCACGTCCAGGTGCCAGTCGACGTACCCGTTGCCGTCCGGACCGCTGGTGTCGTTCATCGCGGTCGGGATCGAGTGGGTGACGTACGCGATCGCACTGCCCTCGGGCAGCGTGCTCAGCGCGTCGGCGGTCGCCTCGACGAACGAGCCGACGAAACCCGGGTGGTTCGCGTAGTGGCGCAGCTTGTCGAGACGCGGCGCGTTCGGTACGTCGCGGGCCGCGTCCTCCAGGTTCTCCCGGTACTGGCGGCAGCCCGAGTACGACGGGTAGGCGGCCGTCACGATCACCACGGCCCGGCGGATGCCGTCGGCGGCCATCTCGCGCAGCGTGTCGGTCAGGTACGGCGCCCAGTTCCGGTTACCCCAGTAGACCGGGAGCTCGATCTCCTCCCGCAGTGCGGCCAGCAGCGCGCGGTTCTGGTCGTTGATCGGGCTCTTGCCGCCGAACGAGTAGTAGTGCTCGCCGACTTCCTTCAACCGCTCGTCCGGGATGCCCCGGCCCCGGGTCACGTTCTGCAGGAACGGCAGCACGTCTTCGGGCTTCTCGGGTCCTCCGAAGGACAGCAGGAGGACGGCGTCATACGGGGCAGCATCTGTGGTACCGACGGGCATAGATCCAGTCTCTCAGCCCGGGGGAAACGGCGGTGCTCGGGGCGGTAGGTCGATGTCAGGACTTAGTGCTCGAGCGGTTAAGGTGCAACTGCCATGCTGAAGCCTTACTTGCACCTGATGCGCCGTCCCGGCGCCGGCGCGTTCTTCAGTGCCGGTGTGCTCGGGCGGATGCCGATCTCGATGACCGGCCTCGGTGTCGTCATCCTGATCGCCCGGGAGAGCGGTTCGTACGGTCTAGCCGGTGCAGTCTCCGGTGTGGCCGTCGTCGCGGGTGCGGTGACCGGTCCGATCCAGGGCCGGCTGGTCGACCGCTTCGGCCAGCGGATGCTGCTGATCGTCGGCTCAGTGCTGTGCACGGTCGGGCTCGCCGGGCTGCTGGTCGCGGTCCGCGCCCACTCGCCCACCTGGGTGCTCTACGCACTCGCCTTCGTTGCCGGAGGCACCCGTCCGCAGGTCGGCTCGTTCGTCCGCGCGCGCTGGACCCACCTGCTCGGCCGCGGCCGCGCACTGCAGACGGCATTCGCCCTGGAAGCAGTCGGCGACGAGGTCGTCTTCATCATCGGTCCGGTCGTGGTCACCTTCCTGGCGACCGAGATCAGCCCGTACGCCGGCCTCGCCACGGCCGGCGTACTCGGCCTGCTCGGGGGTCTGTGGCTCGCGTTCCTGCGCGGCTCGGACCCGCCTGGCCGGGGCAAGGCGAACGGCAAGGAGCAGGCGCCGATGCCGTGGGTGTCGATCGCACTGCTCAGCCTGATCGGTCTGGGCCTCGGTGCAACCCTCGGTGGTGCCGAGGTGATCACGGTCGCCTTCGCCACCGGAAAGGGCCAGGCCAGTATGGCTGGCGTCGTACTGGCCATCTGGGCGTTCGGCAGCCTGCTGGCCGGGCTCTGGTACGGCTCGGTGCACTGGCGAGCCCCAGTGGAGCGCCGACTGCTGATCGGCACGATCCTGCTCGCCATCACCCTGGCGCCCCTCCCCTGGGTCGACAGCGTCTGGCTGCTCGGCGTCGTCCTGTTCTGCTGCGGTATGACGATCGCCCCGACCATGGTCGCGGTCACCGCCTGCGTCGAGGAGTGGGTCCCGCCCGAGCGCCTCACCGAGGCCATCACCTGGACCGTCACCGGCATCCTCCTCGGCGTAGCCCCGGGCAACGCCGCCGCCGGTCACGCGGTAGACCTGTGGGGTCCCTCGGACGCCTACTGGGTCCCCGTGGCCGTAGGTATCGCCTGCGCCTTCATCGCCGCCGCCTCCATTACCTTCGCCCGGCCCAAAACCACCTTCGCCCACAACTAGACTTTGCATCTCCTCCTAGGGGAGATGTGAGAGTTCCGGGCATGGACCATTCGATCGGTGAGATCGCGCTCCGAGCAGGAGTCACGGTGAAGACCGTGCGCTACTACTCGGACCTCGGCCTGCTCGATTCCTGGCGCGCGCCGTCCGGGCATCGGAGGTACGACGAGGATGCGGTCGGCCGGCTCGAGCTGATCCGACGGCTGCGTGCACTGGGCATCGACGTACCGACTGTCCGAGCCGTGCTGACCGGCGAACGCGCGCTCTCCGACGTGGCCGCGGCACACGCCGAGGCGCTGGGAGTGCAGATCCGCACTCTCCAGCTCCGGCAGGCAGTGTTGCGCGTGGTCGCTCAACGCCCTGAGGAGATCCATCAGATGTCTGACCTGACCGAGTCCGACGACGACCGCCAGGCGCTCGTCACCGACTTCCTGGACGCCGTCATCGGCGACGATCCCGAGCTGCGGGGCGTCCGGCAGACGCTCACACCCGAGCTGCCCGACGACGCCGCCGACCACCAGCTCTGCGCCTGGTTCGAGCTCGCCCAGATGCTGACGGACACCGCGTTCCGCGCGACCGTCCGGCAGATGGTCGACGACTACCGCGCCGACGACCTCCGGCCCGGTGTCGTCTCCACCCTTCGCCAACGGGTCGGCCCGGCCATCGCGGCAGCCGTCGATCCGGCCTCACCGGAGGCCCGTGCGCTGGTCGACGAGATCACGGCCGACTATGCGCGCCGGGTCGGCAGACCTGCCGACGACGAGCTGCGCACCCGGCTGAGCAGTCTGCTCGACACCGCCGGGGATCCGCGGTGGTTCCGGTACCTCCGGCTGCTCGCCGCGGTCAACGGGTGGCAGGACCCTGAGCCGTTGCAGCCGATCTACGACTGGACTCGCACCGCCCTCCGGCACGCCGGCTAGTGGGTTCGGGGTAGGGGCGCGTTCCAGCCGCGGCGGATGGCGAGCAGGCGGATCGTGAAGCAGGTGAGTACCGCGACGTACGAGACCCAGATCGCGTCGTACTCGAGCGCCCCCGCCACCACCACGATCGTCGCCCCCAGGAACGCCGGAGTCGCGTAGATCTCCCGACGCAACACCACCGGGACCCGCCCACTGAGCAGGTCCCGGATCACCCCGCCACCGATCCCCGAGATCGTCCCGAGCAACGCCGCCGAGAGCGGCGAGAGTCCGTACGCCATCGCCTTCAACGCACCAGTCACGCAGAACAACCCGAGCCCGGCCGCGTCGAAGATGTTGACCAGCCGCTCCAACCGCTCAATCCCCGGATGCAGAAAGAAGGTCACCAGCCCAGCAACAATCGGCACCACGAGATAACGCCAGTCCTTCAGCGCGGCCGGTGGCGTAGCACCAATCAGTACGTCGCGAATGAACCCACCGCCGAGCCCGGTCACCAGCGCCAGCACCTGGATCCCAAACACATCCAGCTGCTTCCGAACCCCGACCAGCGCACCGGTGATCCCGAACACAAAGATCCCGATCAGATCCAGCACGTGCAGAGCCACATCCGCACGCTACCGCGCCCCCACGCGGGCGCCCGGTACGACGCCCACGTGGAAGCTCGTGTCAGCAGGGACGAACGGTGTAAACCGGGGTCAGGTCTCGGACCTCGTGCGGCTCCTGCCCCGCCGTCCCGAACGAGTACAGGTGGTTGCCGCTGGCGCCGTACATGCTGACGATTGCGCCGCCAGTCTGGTTGTTCTTGAGCCCTCCCTGGCCGTAGGCCTCCGACAGTCGGTAGGTGGTGCACGCCAGCATGTCGAAGACGCGCCAGTTGCCACCCGGCTCGTTCCACACGGCCAGACAGGCCCGGCCGGACCGGCAGTTGTAGTCGTAGAAGCCGAACCGGCTGACGTAGGTGGCGCGTTCCGGCGCCGGTGACATCCCGGGCGTCCCCGCCGCGACCGCAGCGGGCTGTGCGACAACCGCCGGAGCTTCCTTCGCCACGGCCTGCGACCCACCGGCCAGCGCCATGCCGACCGCCGCCAGTGTGATGCCGATCATGCGTCCCTTGTGCATATGTCCCAACCCCTTCGGTCCAGCTCGAACGAGAAATTTCGCTGCGATGGTAAGGGGTGACAGATGGGTTCCGCTCGACCTTTCGATCTGGGTTTCAACCCTCCCCGGATAAACCCCGCGCGGTGTAGTGCACTGGCCCTCTATCGTCTGTGGGCATGAGTGGACCGCCTGATGTCGATTACCGTGCCACCTCGTCGCGCCCGACCTGGGATGCGTTGCCGGAGGCTCTTCAGCAGGCGCTGTCTGTTGCCTTGGGCACCGACATCGTGGGTGCCGCGCCGTCGGTGACCTCCGGGTTCACGGGCGGGTTCGCGGCGCCGGTCCGCCTTGCCGACGGTCGCCGAGTGTTCGTGAAGGCGTCCGACAAGACACTGCACTCGTACGGCGCCTATCAGCGCGAAGCCGCGGTCGTCCCCCAACTGCCGGCCGCCGCGCAGGCGCCTGCGATCGTGACCACAGCACGGACGGACGACTGGTTCGCGGTGGTGTCGGAGTGGGTGGACGCGCGGATGCCGGGTGCGCCGTGGACTCCGGCGGACTTCGCGCTGGTGACGGCCAGGTGCGAGGCGATGGCGCAGGCGCTGGCCCCGAGCCCGATCGCCGGGCTGGAGTCGTTCCTGAAGGATCTGGAGTCCGGGGAGTCGGCGCTGCTGGTTCCCTCGCAGATCCTGGCCGGGGATCGTCCGCTGCCACGCGGACTGCAGGAGTGGGTACCGCGGATCCTGCCCGAGCTGGCCGACCTGATGCTCGCCGTACCAGAGGCTCTGTCCGGCGACGCGGCCGCGCACACCGACCTGCGGCCGGACAACCTGCTGATCGACACCACCGGCACCTGCTGGACGGTCGACTGGAACTGGCTGGCCCTCGGTCCGCGCTGGCTCGATTGGGTCGGCCTGCTCCCGGTCGCACAGCACCACGGCATCGACACCGGTACGGCGATCCGCAGCAGCCCGCTGACTGCCGACGTACCGGCTGATGAGCTCGACTGCTTCGTCGCCGTGGTCGCGGCGTACATGCTGAAGCACCCCGACGCCCCACCGCCGACCGGCACCACGCAGGCACTACGGGAGCACCAACGGTTCTACGCATGGACGTTCCTGGACTGGCTGGCGACCCGACGTGGATGGACGACCTAATCTCGGAGTATGACCAAAGCTCCGACCAGCCGGTTCAAGGTCGAGGTGCTCGACGGCGAGCGCACCTCGCGGCGTGAGGACGTCGTCGTCACCGAGGAGCCGCTCGAGCTCCGGCTCGAGTGGCCGGGCCGGCCGCCGGAGCCGCTGGTGGTGACGATGCGCACCCCGGGATCGGACTTCGAGCTGGCCGCCGGCTTCTGCCTCGGCGAGGGGTTCGCGGTCCGCCCGGGCGCGATCCGGACCGTTGCCTACTGCACCGACAACAAGCTCACCCGCGAGCAGCAGTTCAACACCGTCACGGTCACCTTCGACGGCCCGCCGGACCGCGAACCACCCCAGCGGTACGGCGTCACCTCGGCCGCCTGCGGGGTATGCGGCCAGCAGTCCCTCGACGAACTCGCCGAGCGCGACTACGACCCGGTCGACCCCGTCGAGGTCGACATCGACGTCGTACGACGGCTGCCGGATCTGCTCCGCGAGGCTCAGCCCACGTTCTCCCGCACTGGCGGTCTGCACGCGGCCGGGCTGTTCACCACGGACGGCCGCAAGGTCGTCGTACGGGAGGATGTCGGCCGGCACAACGCCGTCGACAAGGTCGTTGGCTGGACAGTGCTGAACCAGCAGCCGCGCCAGGGCCTCGTGCTCGCGGTCAGCGGGCGCGTCGGGTACGAGATCGTGCAGAAGGCGGTCGCGGCCGGTCTCGGGATGATCGTCGCGGTCGGCGCACCGTCGAGTCTGGCGGTGGATCTCGCGCGGCAGTTCGGCGTGACGGTGGCCGGGTTCGCGCGCGGAGAGCGGTGTGTGATCTACAGCAACCCGGAGCGGATCATCCGTCCAGCTTGATGAAGGTCGCCTTCGGGACGTACTCGTAGCGGTCCGGCATACAGGTCAGGATGATGACCTGCCCGTGATCCCCGGCCCGGCCGAGCAGCGCGCCCATGTCGCGCAGCCGGGCCTTGTCGGACCAGCCGAGCGCGTCGTCGAAGATCACCGGCACGCTGCCGTCGCCGGTACTGACCAGGTGACTGATCGCGAGCCGGGTGATGATCGCGAGCTGCTCCTGCGCACCCGTCGACAACGCCTCGATCGGCAGCCGCACGCCGTCCAGCTCTCGCTCCGCGACCGCCAGGTCGTCATCCAGCCAGATCTTGAACGACGGCCCGTAAACACCCCGTCCCAGGGCCTCGATGCGCGTCTGCAGCGGCTCCGAGTACTTCGTCTGTGCAGCGGCCCGATGCCGCCCCAAAGTCTCGTAGACCCGCCGTGCCGCCTCGGCCCGCCGGTGCAGACTCTCGTGCTCCGAACGAATCGCGGCCAGCTCCAACTCGGCCACATCCCGCCGAGTCGCCATCCCGTCGCGCCCGGACTGCTCCAGCCGGCCCTCGGTCGTCCGCAACGCATCGCGCAGCGTGTCCCGCTCCCCCTGCATCCGCGTCGCGACCGCCAGCGCGTCGGCCAGCTCACCGGCCACCTGATCCGCACCGGCCGCATCGGCCTGCTCCTGGACCGCGGTCAGCTCCTCCAGCACCGCCTCGACCTCAGCCGTCGCGTCGATCTCGGCCGCCGTCACCGCCTCGTCGTCCAGCACCTTCCGAGCCGCTTTCAGAGCGTCGACCGCCGCAGTCAGCCGCTCCCCGGCGATCTCGGACCGCGCCCGCGCCTGCTGCGCCTCGGACCGATCCTCGTCCGCAGCCTTCCGCGCCTGCGCCGCTGCGAACTCGGCCTCGGTCAGCAACCGCTCGACACCTGCCAGCTCGGTACGCGCATCATCCAGCTGGCGCTGCGCACCGGTCAGATCATCCGGCGGGGGTGCGGGCAGTTCGAAGTCGTCGAAGAGCGTGTCGAGCGGCGAGGCAAACTCCTCGAACAACGACATCTGCCCAGGCACACCCTCGACGGCCGCCTGCTTCGACCCACTCTGCTCGCCCTCGTCCTCAGCACCGATCCCGAGCCGCGCGGTCAGCACCGCGATCCGCTCCCCCGGGTCGCCTGCCGAGGTCAACGACTTCTCGGTACGACGCGCCTCCTGCAGCTCCGCCGACGCCATATCGGCCTTCCGCAACTGCTCCCGCGCAGCCGCGACGTCCTTCACCCCGGCCTTCTTCAGCAACTCCTTCTCGCGCCGTACCGCGTCATCGACGCGAGACCGCAGGGTCGCCGCCTCACCACCCGCGCGCACGGTGACCTCGACCTGCCCCGGTACGCCGACGACCAGCTCACCCGAGACCAGCAGTTCAGCCGTCTCGTCGAACCCGAGCTCCTTCGGCATCCGTTTGGTGCCGGCCTCAACGCCCTTGCCCGACAACTCGACCGGCTCCGCGCCAAGCCGCCGTACGACGACCTCCGGCACGCCGGCCGCCAGCGCCGCGCGCGCCTCGACCACCGCGGCGCGAGCGTCCTCGAGCGCCGCGAACAACCCGTCGTCGACCTTGATCTTGTCCAGAATCGCCGCAGCCGTCACGATCCGGGCCCGAACGTCGATCAGCTCGGTCTGCTGCCCGACCAACCGCTCCAGCTCGGCCTGATCCACCAGCTGACTGACCCGCCGCTCCGCGTCCTGCACATCGGTCCGGCGGAGGTCCTTGAGCTCGATCACCTCCGCCAGCGCCGCCTCGGCCGCCTGCACTGTCTCGGCCGCAGCCTTGGCGACGGTGTCCGCATCGGTACGGCGTTCCGCGAGCTCGGCGTCGATCTTGGTGAACCGCTCGACCTCGTCGAGCAGCCGCTCCCGCTCTTCCCGCGTGCGGGTGTGGTTCACCAACCGGGCGCGCGCAGTCTCAGCCTTCGAGCGAACGGTGTCGCGGCGAAGCAGGATCTCGTCGGTCGCCTGCTTGCGCTCGCGAACCTCCTCCACCGTGGTCAGGTGATCGCCCAGCCGGCCGTCGACGTCAGCCAGGTCGAGCGTGAGCCGCTCGGCCCGGCGGATGTCCTGCTGGACCTCCTCCATCGCCTTCAACGCTTGCGCCGCTTGCAGCTCAGCCGCGGCGACCGCCTTCTCCGACTTCGCATAGTCCCCGGTCGCCCGGCCACCGCGAGTCCAGTACCGCAAGTACTCGTGCTCGACCGCGCTCACCAACGGCATCGACGCGCCATCGACCGGCGTACCGGACTCGGCGGTGACGGCGGTGATCAGCGGCTCAGCATCGGCCGGGGTCGGCAGCACGAGCGACTGACCCTGGCTGACCATCAACGTCTGCCACAGCACCGGATCGACGTACTCGTGGAAGAGTCGCTCAGCCTCGTTATGCGCCTCGCGCCCGGTCCACGCCGTACGGCGACCGTCGGCCTCGACGACGGCCAGCTCGGTCGAGCGGTTCTTCAACCAGCGCTTGGTGTAGGTCAGCTCGCGACCGCCCAGAGTCAGCTCGGCGGTCACCTCCGGCGCGACGTCCTGGCCGACCGGCTGGATGTCGCGGATCCGGGTCGACTTGGAATCATCGGGCAGGTCGAAGATCAGCCCGAACGCCTCGACCAGACTGGACTTCCCAACCTCGTTGTCGCCGACCACGACGGTGGTGCCGAGAGCCGGCAGCCGAACAGTACGGTCCTTGACGCCGCGGAAGTTCCGCAGCGTCAGAGAGTGCAGCCTCATCCCGCGTCCCGCGCCAATCGATGCATCAGCGAAAGCGCCGCACCCGCACTCTCGTCTCCGCCGGCGAGCGCCTGGCGCAACTCCTCCATCGCGGCGCGTGCGGGACCACTCAGCTGCAACGCGTCGAGATCCGCTGCGTCGGGTGCCGGGCGGACAGTCCAGAACTTGGCCCACTTCTCGACGCTCGCGAACGCCTCACCCTGTACGTCGATCATCGTGTCGAGGCGGCTGAGCAACGGGAGACTCAGCGAACCGTCGCCGGCCAAGCGGACGTAGGTGCGCTCCTTGTCCGGCAGCTCGGCGAACCAGTCTTCGAGCGCTTTGAGCGACTCCTCGTCGAACAGCTCCACCCGGTGATCCACCATGTGCCAGGCGCCGACTCGGATGGGCTCGACGTCGATGCTGCTCTGGCTGACGGTCACCTTCAGCACGTTGCCCGGGTCGGTCTCCTCCGGGGTTGTGACCTCTTGCGTGCCGGAGAACCAGATCCGGTCGGTGACCTTCGTCGTCGAGTGGCGGTCGCCGAGGCCGACGTACTGGACCTTCTTCGTCGCTACTGCGGCCTCGAGGGCCGGCTGGTCGATGGGCGGTACCTCGGACATGCCACCGCTCAGGCTGGTCAACTGGCCGTGCACTAGGAGGATCCGCGTCGTACCGGGTGGTGCTGGTTCGAGGTTGGTGTAGGCGGCCGCTGCCGGGTCGGAGGTCGGTCGGCGCGACCGCCAGGGTGCGCCGACGACCTCGACGCCCGGGACGATCTCGATCGGCGTCGTGTCGGTGAGGACGATGACGTGGTCCGGTGCGTGCGCCTGCCACTGGCTCGAGGTCCACAGCGAGCCGGGCTCGAGGGCGTCGTGGTTCCCGGGGAGCAGTACTACCGGGACGGCGATCCGCTTCAGCGCTTCACAGGCCCGGAGGATCGTCTGGCGCTCGACCTGGTTGTGCTCGAACACATCACCGGTGACCACCACGAACGCGGCACCGGTCCGCTCAGCAACCTCGCCGATCCGCGCGACAGCATCGAGCCGGGCCTGCCCCCACCGGGCCTGACCGTCCGGCCCCAGGAACCGGCGCAGCATTCCGAGCTGCCAGTCCGAACTGTGCAGAAACGTGATCGAGTCGTCCATTGCGCTGAGAACGCTAACCCGACCCCCCGAAATCCACCCAACCCAACACACCCCCAACCCCCATCCGCCCACACTCCGGACACCCAATTCGTGCTGCACGTGGCGAGCACCCCCACTCCGGGCACGCCCCGCACGCCCCACCCACCCATTCACGCGGCTACCGCCGCTTCCCCTCAACAGCAGTTCCGCCGACTGTCCATTCGCAACCGCCGCCGCTCCCGTCCACTCCTCCGTCGCAGACACGCGGCTTGCTGAACCGAGGTTGAGTGGGACGGTCGTGCCGGGAGGATCCCGCCCGTGGCTCAGGTGGTGGTCTACCTGGTGCAGGTGATGAGCACCCCCGCTCCGGGCACGCCCGCTCCTACGTCGCGTGCTCCGCCCGTGCGCCCCACCCACCCGTTCACGCGGCTACCGCCGCTTCCCTCAAGAACAGTTGCGCCCAACCGTTCATTCGCAGGCAGCCGCCGCTCCAGCCCGCTCCTGCGTCGCGTGCAACGCGGCTAGCTGACACGCGGTTGTCGGGATGGGGCGCACGCCGGAGCCCAATCAACAGTCTGGGGTGAGCTGCCGGTTCGCCTGCGACTGGAGTGCTCGGCCGCGGCTGGGAAGGCTCGCCCGGAGCTGGTGGTTCGCACAGGTGGCGATCATCGCTGGTCCACCGAAGACGTCCTGCTCTGCCGCACCGGACGCCCTCCCGAACAAACTTTCCACGGCTACCCGAGCAGTTCCTCAGCTTCCGCGCTGCATGACCCGAACCCGACGCCGCACCACGATCGCGGACCTGCCCCACTCATCAACCCCCGTTCAGGCCCTCCACGAACGATCCGCTGAGCGTGAACCACGCGGCCGCCGGCAAGTTAGTGAGTGGTGGCGGTCCGCCCCGCGCGATCACCCCGCTCCGGGCACGCCCGCTCCTGCGTCGCGTGCAACGCGGCTAGCTGACAGGTGGTTATGGGGTAGGGGGCGCGCCGGAGCCCGATCAACCGAGCCGGGGGGTGACTCGCCCCGGGCTGAGCGTGCCTCGCCCGGAGCCGGCGGTGGGTCGGCCGGGGCCGGTGGTGGGTCGGCCGGGGCCGGTGGTCCGCCGACGATCCATTCGCAACCGCCGTCGTGGAGGTGTTCCCCGTTGGTGAGTGCTGGCGGTCGGCCGCGTCGGCAAGGACACGTAGTAGTCGGTCCTAGGGCTCCTCCGCGCCGGGTGCTGAGCGTGCGGCGTGGCTCGTGACGCACCCACCACGTGTCTTACCGACGAACATTCGGCCCGTGAGGTCGCGAGGAGCGGTCGACCGGCTTGAGCACGGACCAGCCATCCACGGGCTCGCCGAATGGTCGGTGGGCGCCCAAGGTGACACGCATCCTCGACCTTGGGCACGTGTCGACCACGTGCAGGGGTGGGAAATGGTTGGTGGGCGCTCAAGGTGACGTTCGTCCTCGGGCCTTGGGCATGGATCGACCACATGCGGGGGTGGGAAATGGTTGGTGGGGGCTCAAGGTGGGTGGGAGGGTGTTGGGGTGGAGACCGAGCGGCTGGTGTTGCGTCAGTTCAGGTTCGATGATGTTGACCTGCTCACCGGGCTTGACTCTGATCCGGAGGTGATGCGGTTCCTGACCGGTCAGCCGACTCCGCGGGCGGAGATCACGACGGTCGTGCTGCCGGCGATCCTCAAGGTTTATGACGAGCACCCGGGGCTCGGGACGTTCGCAGCCCACGAGAAGGCCGGCGGTGCGTTCGTCGGCTGGTTCGGGCTGCAGCCGACCGGGGAACCGAGCACAGTCGACGTCGGCTACCGCCTGAACCGGACCGCCTGGGGCAAGGGATACGCGACCGAAGGCACCAAGACGCTCATCGACTACGCGTTCAGACAACTCAAGATGGACCGAGTGATCGCCGACACCATGGCGGTCAACCACCGGTCGCGGGCGGTGATGCGGCGGAGCGGACTGCGGTTCGTGCGGTTGTGGCATGAGCACTTCGACGACCCACTGTCGGGGACCGAGTTCGGTGAGGTCGAGTACGCGCTCGACCGGCAAACCTGGGAAACTCGACAGCGTGTCTGACGATCAACGCCCGTACGCCGTGCTCGACATCGACGCGACCTTGTCCGACACGAGTCGGCGGATCCACTATCTCGAGCGCAAGCCGAAGGACTGGGATTCGTTCTTCGCCGAGGCCAAGAACGACGCGGTGCTCGACGAAGGGCTGGCCGTTGCGACGACGCTCGCGGCCGATCACGAGATCGTGTACCTGACGGGCCGGCCCGAGCGGCTGCGGCGGGACACGCTGAAGTGGCTGAAGGACAACGGCTTCCCCGATGGCACGGTCTACATGCGCCGGAACACCGACCGCCGCGCCGGCGCGCAGATGAAACTCGACCGGCTGAAGCGACTCTCGGAGGAGCGCAAAGTCGCCGTACTCGTCGACGATGACATCAAGGTGTGTGCGGTGGCCGAGAAGGCCGGGTACACGGTGATGAGGGCCGACTGGGGACTCGATGCCGAGACCCAGCCGACCCTCTTCGAGGCCCAGGAGAAAGAGGGCCGGACGTAAGGACTACTTGCTGAGGCCCAGGATCAGCGTGTTCGGGTAGGGCGGGTAGCTCGGCAGGTAGAAGTTCTGGACCTTGGAGCCGTGCAGGAACGCATTGCGCGCGTACAGGAGCGGGACGAGCGGAGCGTCATTCATGATCTGCTTGTCCAACGCGCCCCAGGCCGCGGCTGCTTTGGCCTTGTCGGACTCGGCAGTGGCGGCGTTGATGGCGGCGTCGACCGTGGGGTTGGAGTAGCGGGAGATGTTGTACCCGCCGTTGCCGATCTCCGAGGTGGCGAACAGCGGCTGGATGTTGCCGATCGCGCTCGGGAAGTCGGGCAGCCAACTGGAGACGGTGAGGTCGTAGTCAGGCTTGTTGCCGGTGATCAGGTCGCTCAGCGGTTCGCTGTCGAGCGGCTTGATGTCGACGGTGATGCCGGCCCGCTTGAGGCCCTGCTGGATCGCCTGGGCGACCGGGAGGCCGGTGGCGTTGTCGGCGACCAGGGTCAGGCGCAGGTTGGTGACACCCGCGGCGGCCAGGAGCTGCTTGGCCTTGTCCGGATCACCGGCAGGCGGGGCCTCGTAGGTGTTGTACTTCGAGTAGCCCTCGATGCCGGGGGTGATCAGGGTCGAAGCGATCTCGCCGCCGAACTCCGGTCCACCCTCGGCGACCTGGACGGCCTGCTTGTCGACGGCGTACTGGATCGCCTTGCGGACCTCGGGGTTGGACAGCGCGGGACGCTTGTTGTTCATCGCGAGGTACTGCAGCGCGCCGGACGGCGAGGTGGCGACGCGGGCCTTGACGGCCGGGTTGCCGGTGACCGTCGGGATGAGTGCGGCCGGAACGCTGACACCGGTCGCAGCCGCGTTCTTGTCGTCGCCCGCGTCCTGGATCAGGCGCTGGTTGACGGTGTTGGCCTCGAGGCCCATCTGCCAGACGTACGCGTCGGGCAGGCCGGTGCGGGCCGGGTCGCTGGCCTTGTCCCAGTTCGGGTTGCGCTCCAGCTCGAGCTTCGAGCCGGGCTGGTACGACTTCACCTGGTACGGACCGCTGGCCACCGGCTTCTCGCCGTAGTGGGCCGGGTCGGTGTCGGCCTTCTTCGGGACCGGCGAGAAGGCCGGCATGCTGGCCACCCACGGCCAGTCGCCGAACGGCTTGTTCAGCTTGAAGATGATCGTGGTGTCGTCCGGCGTCTCCACCGAAGCGAGTGCGCCGCCCTTGTAGGGACCGGTGTACTTGTCGCCGCCGACCAGCAGCGACTTGTGGTAGCCGAGACCGCCGGACAGCTCCGGCGCGAACGAGCGCTCGATGCCGTACTTGATGTCAGCGGCAACGATCGTCGAGCCGTCGGAGTACTTCAGGCCGGGCTTGAGCTTGTACGTCCAGGTCTTGCCGCCGTCGCTGACCTGACCGGTGTCGGTGGCCAGGTCCGGGACCAGCTCGGTCGGCTTGCCCGGGTCGGTCTTCCAGGCGGTCAGGCCGCGCAGGATCAGGTGGATCGCGCTCGTCCCGAGGTTCTGGCTCTTGGCCGGGTCGAAGCTGATCTCCTTGCTGGTGCTCAGGAACTGCAGCGTACCGCCCGCCTCGGCGGCCGCGGACGAGCCACCTCCACTCGGGGCGTCCTTGTTGTTGGCGTTGCAGGCGGTGGCCGCCAACGCCAGCACGGCCGCAACCGCGACCGCTCGGGTGATGTGTTTCATCATGTCCTCTCAGGAGATGGTTGGCTCGGGGAAGTAGCAGGCGGCTCGGTGTTCAAGATGCAGCTCAGTGTGGCCCTGGACGAGCTCAAGGACAGGTCGTTCAGTCGCGCAAATGTCTTCGGCCTTGTAACAGCGCGTCCGGAACGGGCAGCCCGACGGTGGTGAGATCGGTGTCGGTACGTCGCCGGTCAGCACGATGCGGTCGCGCGTCACACCGGGCTCGGGCACCGGCACCGCGGAGAGCAGCGCCTTCGTGTACGGATGGGCCGGTGCCGCGTAGACCTGGTCGGACGGGCCCTCCTCGACGATCGTGCCGAGGTACATGACGGCCACCCGGCTCGCCACCTGCCGGACGACGGCCAGGTCGTGCGCCACGACGACGTACGAGAGACCGAGCTCGTCGCGTAGGTCAGCGAGCAGGTTCAGCACCTGAGCCTGTACGGAGACGTCGAGCGCCGAGACGGGTTCGTCGCAGATCAGTAGGTCGGGGCTGACCGCGAGCGCTCGGGCAATCCCGATCCGCTGCCGTTGGCCGCCGGAGAACTCATGCGGGTACCGCTCCAGATGTTCCTCGGACAGACCGACCTTCTGCAGCAACTCGATCAGCTGACCCCGCGTCGGCCGGGTCCCCTGCGCGCGGAACGGCGTACTGAGGATGGTGCCGACTGACTGCCTCGGGTTCAGCGAGGCCTGTGGGTCCTGGAAGACCATCTGGACCGTACGGCGAACCGGTCGCAACCGCCTACCGCGGAACCGGGTGACGTCCTTACCGCCGATCTCCACCCGGCCAGATGTCGGATCCAGCAACCTGGTCGCGACCCGCGCCAGCGTCGACTTGCCCGAACCGGACTCACCGACCAGCCCGACCGTTTCGCCCTTGCGCACAACGAAGTTGACGCCATCGACGGCCTTCACCGTCTGGGCTTCGCGCCACGGAGCGCCGCGGAGCCCGAAGTGTTTGCGGACGCTGTCGAGCCGCAACAGCTCCTCGGCAGCGTCGTCCTGCCGCACGCTCTGCTCGCTCATGCGATTGCCTCCGGCCGGCGACCCAGATGGCACGCAGCCTCGTGATCGCCTTCGCCCGGGCGCGGCGTGAGCTCCGGCCGCTCGGTGATGCACCGCTGGCCGACCCGCTCGGTGTACGCACACCGCGGCTGAAAAGGACAGCCTGTGGTGATCGATCCAGGCGACGGCGGCGAACCGGGAATCGTGACCAGCCGAGGCTTAGGCGGTACGTCGATCCGCGGCATCGCGCCGAGCAGTCCAAGCGAATACGGGTGCGCGGCCCGGTAAAACAGATCCCGCACAGTCCCCCGCTCGGCTGCACGACCGGCGTACATGACCAGTACGTCGTCCGCGACCTCGGCGACCACTCCGAGGTCGTGCGAGATCAGCACGAGCGCCGTACCGAACTCGGCCTGGACGTCGGACAGCAGCTGCATGATCTGCGCCTGCACGGTGACGTCGAGGGCCGTGGTCGGCTCGTCGGCGATCAGCACGCGCGGGTTGTTCACCAGAGCCATAGCAATCACGACCCGCTGCCGCATTCCCCCGGAGAACTCGTGCGGGTAGCTCTTCGCCCGCCGCGCGGCGTCCGGGATACCGACCTTGTCGAGCAGCTCGACGGCCCGCTGGAACGCGGCCTTCTTCGAAACGTCGTGGTGCAGCCGGTACGCCTCGGCGACCTGCCAGCCGACGGTGTAGTACGGATTCAAGGCGGACAACGCGTCCTGGAAGACCAGCGCGATGTCGTTGCCGCGGATCTTGCGCAGCTCGTCGGCGGGCAGGCCGACCAGCTCGCGGCCGTCCAGCAGCACCTCGCCCTTCACCTCGGCATTCGACGGCAGGATGCCCATCACGGCCGCCGAGCTGACGCTCTTCCCCGAACCGGACTCGCCGACGATCGCCAGCGTCTGCCCAGCAGCGACCGAGAAGTCGATGCCGTCGACAGCAGGGACGAGGCCGCCCTCGGTATCGAAGGTGACCCGCAGGTCATGAACTTCCAGCACCGGCTCAGCCATGACTCACCCTCGGGTCGAGTGCTCCGTGCACTATGTCCACCACCAGGTTCGCGACGATGATGAGGAACGCCGAGAACAGGGTGACCCCGACGACCACGGCGACATCGAGCTGCCCGACCGCGCTGATCAGCAACTCGCCAAGTCCCTGCATGCTGAACACCTTCTCGGTCAGGATCGCGCCGCCGAGCAGACCACCGAGGTCCAGCCCGAACAGCGTCACGATCGGCACCAGCGCACCACGCAGACCGTGTGTCACCACGACGCGCGCCTCACCGGCACCCTTCGCCCGCGCGGTGGTGATGTGGTCGAGATTCAGCTCCTCGAGCATCTGTGCCCGGGTCAATCTGATGTACGACGCCGCCTGCAGCACCGCGAGGACGAGCCACGGGGTGACCAGGTGCCAGGCCCAGTCGACCGGGCTCTCGGTCAGCGGAACGTAACCGCTCACCGGGACCATGTTCAGCCAGAACCCGAAGACCAGGATCGCCAGCAGACCGAGCAGGAACGACGGCGTCGACACACCGATCAATGCCACGCCGACGGCCAATCGGTCGAGCGGGCGGCCCCGGTTCAGGGCGGCGATCACGCCGAGCGAGACGCCGATGAGCAACCACAGTACGGCGGCTCCGAGCGCGATCGACGCGGTCACCGGCAACCGGTCCATGATCAGCGTGCTGACCGGGCGTGCCAACGGGAACGAGTACCCGAAGCAGGGTGCCTTGCACTGCACGGCCGCCGCGCCGTCGCCGTCGCCGTACGTGCGACCGGCGAAGATGCCCTTCAGGAAGTTCAGGTACTGCTGGATCGTGCTCTGGTCCAGCTGCATGAAATGGCGCGCCTGCTCGAGACGATCCGGCGTACAGGGCTTGCCGCACACGAGGTGGGCCGGGTCGGCCGGGATCGCGTAGAAGACGAAGTAGACAGCGAGGCTGAGCGCGAGCATGACGAGCAGCGCGGCGAACAAGCGGCGGATGACGAACCACACGATGTCGGGCATCAGTGCGTCCTCCGCAGCCGTACGTCGAACGCGTCGCGGACGCCGTCACCGAGCAGCGTGAAGCCCAGTACGGCGACGAACAGCGCGATCCCGGGGAAGACCATGAACCACGGATCGGTCCCGGTGTAGACCCAGGCGATCGAGTCGGAGATCGAGCGACCGAGACTCGGTGTCGGTGGTGGAACACCGACTCCGAGGAACGACAGCGCGGCCTCGGCACCGATGTAGCCGGGGATCGACAGGGTCGCGATCACGAGCACCGGGCCGAGCAGATTCGGCAGCAGTTCGCGGGTGATCACCCACCAGCCGGATGAGCCGACGCTACGGGCAGCCTCGACGAACTCACGGGTGACCAGCGACCGCGCCTGCGCCCGGATCAGCCGAGCCAGCCCGGCCCAGCCGAAGACGCTCAGTACGCCGACCAATAGCACTGTCCGCGGCACCTTGGCCGGCACGATGATGCCGAGGGCAATCATGAAGACGAGCTGCGGGAACCCGAACAGGAAGTCCAGCAACCGGGACAAGATCGCGTCGAACCAACCACCGACGTACGCCGCGGTGATGCCGAGCAAGGTCCCGACCACGGTCGTGACCGCAGTGACCACGATCGCGATCACCAGCGACGTGCGCAGGCCGAGCACCACGATCGAGAACAAGTCCCGCCCGGTCAACGGCTCCACGCCGAACCAGTGCTCACCGCTGACCCCACCGAACGACCCTCGCGGCGCGTTGCCGCGGACCGGATCGAGCAGGTCGATGTGATAGGTGAACGCATCCTGCCCTGACAACTTGACCAGCAACGGCGACGCGGCCGCGACCACGATCAGCGCAACCACCAGTCCCAGACCGACTCGTGCACTCCGGTCCCGTCGTACCCGACGCAGCGCCTGCCGAGTAGGCGAGACGGCCCCGGCAACCGACGAACTCACACGCACTCCCGACGAGGTTGTTTTCGAACAGCCGACACAAGCTAGGCCGCATCCTCCCACCACGTCCGGCCCATCTTGAATCCTGAGAATCTCGACTCGATAACTCCGGATTCGTTTACCTCCCGTCGGCTGACTACTCTCCGCTCATGGAACTGCTCGAGTACAGCCTCTACGGTCCCACCGACGGTTTCCCAGTGATGTCGCTCGGCGGCTCTCCCAGCACCCGCTGGAAACGGCCGGAGGCCGTCGAAGACATGGCGGCATCCGGTCTGCGGATCCTCATCCCGGACCGTCCCGGGTACGGCGGTTCTCCGCGTCGGCTCGGTCGTTCGGTCGCCGACGGGGCCGACGATGTGGCGCGGCTGGCCGATGCGCTCGGCTGGACGACCTTCGCCGTCATCGGCGGTTCCGGCGGCGGGCCGCACGCGCTCGCGTGTGCCGCATTGCTGCCCGATCGGGTCACCTGCTGTGCCGTGGTCGGCGGGATCGCCCCGCTGACCGCCGAGGGCCCTGAGCCGACGGATGACGATGAAGTGGCCGACCCGCGACGGAGCCTGACGGCGTGGCTCGCCGTACACGACCCGGCCCGGTTCCGCGCGCGATTCGCGGCGGGGGCCGAGCAGATCATGGCCGCGGTCGCCGCCGGCGGGCCGGAGTTCCCGCCCGCGCCGGGCTCGCCGCCGGGGCCGCCCGCGCGCGACGACGCTGCCGCGATGGCCCGCCTGACCGCAACGTTCGGTAGCGGCAGCGCCGACGGCTGTCTCGACGACAACGTCGCGTTCGCCACGCCCTGGGGATTCGAGCTCGCCGACGTTCGGGTGCCGACGATCATCTGGCACGGCACCGCCGATGAGCGAGCCGGCCGGCATGCCGTGCTGCTGACCGAGGCGATCCCGGCCGCCGAATCCATCCAGTACGACGGCGGCCACGTCCCGCCATCCGCGGCATACCGGGAAAATTCTCGAATGGTTGCGCGGCGCAACGAACGGGGCTGGTGCGGGTCGGTAGGCTCGGCACCATGCTCGAGCTCAGTGGGACGACATGGGCGATCACGATTGGACTGATCGTCGTACTGCTTGCCGTGGATCTGCTGCTCGCGGCGATCCGGCCGCACCGGGTCGGGTTCAAGGAGGCGGCCGCCTGGTCGGTGTTCTACGTCGCTGTCGCGATCGCCTTCGGCCTCTGGTTCATGAGCCAGTACGGCGGTGACTTCGGCGCGCAGTACTTCGCCGGCTACATCGTCGAGAAGAGTCTGTCGGTCGACAACCTGTTCGTCTTCGTCATCATCATGACCACGTTCGCCGTACCGGAGGAGCACCAGCACAAGGTGCTCACCTTCGGCATCGTGCTCGCGCTGGTCATGCGGGCGGCGTTCATCGCGCTCGGCGCGACCCTGCTGTCGCTGTTCTCGTTCATGTTCCTGATCTTCGGGCTGCTGCTGCTCTACACCGCGGTCCAGCTGTTCCGGCACCGCGACGAGGACCCCGACGTCGAGAACAACGTGATCGTGAAGACCGCCCGTCGCGTCCTCCCGGTCAGCGAGGAGTACGTCGGCGGCAAGCTGACCGCCCGCATCGACGGCCGCAAGGTGGTCACCCCACTGTTCGTCGTACTGGTCGCAATCGGCGGCGTCGACCTGCTCTTCGCCCTCGACTCGATCCCGGCCGTGTTCGGGGTCACCGACGAGGCCTATATCGTCTTCGCCGCCAACGCCTTTGCCCTGCTCGGTTTGCGAGCGCTGTTCTTCCTGGTCAAGGGCCTGCTCGACCGTCTCGTGTACCTGTCGGCCGGCCTCGCGATCATCCTCGCTTTCATCGGCGTCAAACTCATCCTGCACTGGGGCCACGTGGACATCCACAAGTCCATCCCCGAGGTCTCCACCCCCGTCAGCCTCGGCGTCATCATCGGCATCCTGGTGATCGTCGTCGTCGCCAGCCTGCTGAAGACCCGCAACGACCCGACCGCCGTCGCCCACGCAGGATCGCTGACAGGCCAGCGCAAGACGACCGAGGACTAGTCGGCGTCGACCAGGTCCCACTGGCGTTGGCGGAGGAAGCGGGTTGCTGCCCAGCTGATCAGCGCACCTAGGAGCGCGCCGGGGAGGAGCCAACGCCAGCCGGTGAAGAAGTCTGACGTGGCGGCGGACTGAGTCGAGGCGGGCGCTTCAGTGGTGGCGGGCAGCTCGGTGGTGGCGGCGGGAGGTTGGGCCTCCGGTTGGGGTTGTGGGACGGCGGTGGGGCCGCCGGAGGTCTGCTCGCCGTTGCGGAGGCCGGGGAGGAGTTTGAGGCTGCTGAGGAGTTTGACCAGGGCGACCGGGTCGGTGGCGCGGTGCCAGGTCGGGTGGGTGGGGGCGCTGGCCTCGTCGGTGACTTCGGTGGTGGCGATCCAGGGGCCGCCGGGCGCGTCGGGGTAGATGATGTCGCGACGCCAGACGGACATGTCGTGGATGAGCCAGGTGAGGCGGACGAACGAGCCGAGGTCGTGTTGCTCCTGATCGGGACCGCCGCGTGCCCCGTTGGCGTCCGTGAGCTTCTGGAGCTCGGTGTACTCCGGGTCTTCGTAGCCGAAGGCGATCACGTGTGGCGGCGCGCTGAGCAACACGCTGGTGGGACCGCCCGCGTTGGCGGCGGGTGTGGCCGTGGTGAGCAGCAACAGGACAACAGCTGGCAGGGCGAGCAACCGTCTGATCATGAACCGGATACACCGCCGGCGGTCAGGAGGTTCCGGCCGCCAGTCGAATGGCATCCGCCTTATCTGCGGTCTCGAGTCGGTAGGTGACGCCAGCGCGCTCCCACACCAGCGTCGGACCGGCAATGCGGACGATGCGCTTGTCGACCAGCACCAGCTCATGTGGCGTGCCGAACCAGTAGCCCTCGACGGCCGGCACGTACTCGAGCGCGGTGTAGTTCTTCTTCCAGTACACCGGATCGACCGTCGACCGGAACTGCTCCAGCCGCACCCCGTCCCACCCGAGCGCGACAAAGCCCGGCGAGGCCTCGACACCCTTCGGCGTCCCCAGCTCACGCGGAAGAGCCGGAGTGAAACCAGCAACCCGCGCAGCGTCCTCCAGGGACATGCGCCCTGGCACCCCAGGCACCGGAGGCGCCGTACTGGGTCCAGTACCAACCGGGTGCGCTTCCACTCCCCCGATCCGCAGCCACTCGGCCACAGTCGCCCGCACCGGCGGCGTGAGCGCCAGACCGGCCAGCAGCACGCACAGTCCGGCCAGGAAGGCCCGCCACCGGTCCCGCAACCGCCGACGCACCGGTACGGCGGCCACCCGCGTCAGCACCGCAGCAGTCAGCTCAGGGTCGACCGGAGGTACCACAGCCGAGCGCCCCAACGCCCGCAGCTCGTCATCCAGGTTCATGGCCGTACCTCCTTCCTGAGTCGCTCCAACGCCCGATGCAGCCGCGACTTGACCGTGCCCCGAGGCCAGCCCAGCACGACAGCCGTCTCCTGCTCATCCAGCTCCAGCAAGTATCGGCACGTGACCACCAGCCGCTGCGGCTCCGGCAGCGCCCGTACGGCGCTCAGCAGCTCAGCCCGCCGTTCCAGCGACACCGTCTCGTCAGCCGGATCCAGTACGACGTCCAGCGGCGCAGCGATCTCTTCCCGCCGACTCCGGCGGCTCCGCGACCGAATGGCATTCCGCGTCTCGTTGGCGACGATCCGCAGCAGCCACGGCCGGAACGCTGCCTCGCTCCGGAAACCACCCAGCGCCCGGTACGCCTTCACGAACGCCTCCTGCACCACGTCGTCGGCATCCGCACCGGCCCCGAGAAAGACCGCCGTACGTTTGGCGATCGGGGCATGCCGCAGCACCAGCTCGCCGTACGCGGCGGAATCCCCGCCACGCGCCCGAGCCAGAATCGCCACTTCATCCAGATCGCTGATACAACCTCCTGACACCTTCAGGTCATTGTCACTACACCGCAGCCGGTCTGTCGGTTCCGCTGTATAGGGTCGGTTTCGTGCCAGACATCGATGAATCGTTCCTTGCCCTTCCCCGGCATGAGCTCGCGGAGGCCGCTCTGCAGCGCGCCCGGGACCTCGGGGCCACCTTCGCCGAGTTCCGCCTCGAGCGGATCCGGTCGGAGTCGATCGCGCTCCGCGACAGTGTGCTGGAGAGTGCGAGCGACGGCGAGGACCTCGGTCTCGCGGTGCGCGTCGTCCATGAAGGCACCTGGGGTTTCGCGGCCGGGGTGGCGCTGACGACCGACGAGGTGGTGCAGGTCGCCGAGCAGGCCGTGCACATGGCGCAGGTGTCGCGGCCGATCAACGCCGAGACGATCGAGCTCGCCGACGAGCCGGTGTACGACGACGTCACTTGGACCTCGTCGTACGAGATCGACCCGTTCAGCGTGCCGCGGACCGAGAAGGTCGCGCTGCTCACCGACTACAGCGACCGGCTGCTCAAGGCGGACGGCGTCGCGCACGTGAGTGTGCATGTCGCGTCGGTCCACGAGTGCAAGTTCTACGCGAACACCGAAGGTACGTCGTACACGCAGCAGCGGGTGCGGATCGGACCGGACATCACCGCGTACGCCGTGGATGCCGAGACCGGGCGGTTCGACTCGATGACGAGTTGCGCGCCGCCGGCCGGCCGCGGCTGGGAGTACCTGACCGGTACCGGCTGGGACTGGGACGACGAGCTCGCGCAGATCCCGGGCTGGCTGGCCGAGAAGATGGTCGCGCCGAGTGTCGAGGCCGGGGTCTACGACCTGGTCATCGACCCGACCAACCTGTGGCTGACGATCCACGAGTCGATCGGCCACGCCACCGAGCTGGACCGCGCACTGGGCTACGAGGCCAACTACGCCGGCACGAGCTTCGCGACCACCGACAAACTCGGCAACCTCAAGTACGGTTCGCCGATCATGCACGTCACCGGTGACCGCACCGCCGAGCACGGCCTGTCCACGGTCGGGTACGACGACGAAGGGGTCGCCGGCCAGCAGTGGGATCTGGTCAAGGACGGCGTACTGGTCGGGTATCAGGTCGACCGCCGGATGGCGAAAGTGAACGAGGAACTCCTCGGCACCGGCCGCTCGAACGGTTGCGCGTACGCCGATTCGTCCGGCCACATCCCGATCCAGCGGATGGCCAACGTGTCCCTGCAGCCGGCGGAAGGCGGGCCCTCCACCGAGGAGCTGATCAGCCGGGTCGAGAACGGGATCTACATCGTCGGCGACAAGTCGTGGTCGATCGACATGCAGCGGTACAACTTCCAGTTCACCGGTCAGCGGTTCTACAAGATCACCAACGGCAAGCTGGACGGTCAGCTCCGCGACATCGCCTACCAGGCCACCACGACCGACTTCTGGGGCTCGATGGAGGCGGTCGGCGGCCCGGAGACCTACGTCCTGCACGGCGCACTGAACTGCGGCAAGGCCCAGCCCGCCCAGTCCGGTGCCGTCAGCCACGGTTGCCCGTCCGCCCTGTTCCGGGGCGTCCGCATTCTCAACACCACGCAGGAGGCCGGCCGGTGACCGCCATTCAGCTCACCCCGCAGGACACCGTCGAGCGCGGGCTCGCGCTCGCCGCGGCCGAGGGCGCCGACGGTTGCGTGGTCATCGTCGCCGAGACCTCCAGCGCGAACCTGCGCTGGGCCAACAACACCCTGACCACGAACGGCGCGATGCGCGGCTCGGACGTCACCGTGATCGCCACGGTCGGTGCCGGCGAAGGCACTGCGACAGGTGTGGTCCGCCGTACCGCGGTCACCGACGAATCGCTGCGTCAGCAGGTCTCGGCCGCGGTCGCGACCGCCCGGGCCGCCACACCGGCCGAGGACGCGCGACCGCTGGTCGACGGCACCACCAGCCCGGACTGGGACGACGAGCCGGAGGAAACCTCGGTCACCGTCTACGAGAAGTTCGCCCCGGCGCTCGGCGAGACCCTGAAGCGGGCCACCAACGAGAGCCGCTGGCTCTACGGATTCGCCGACCACCAGGTCATCACCCTGTACGTCGGTTCGTCGGCCGGGCTCCGGCTTCGTCAGTCCCTGCCGCGCGGTTTCGTCAGCTCCACCGGCAAGTCCGGCGACCTGAGCCAGTCCGCGTGGGCCGGTGCGGCGACCCGCGACTTCACCGACATCGACCCGCTGGCGCTCGATGCCGAGCTCACTCGGCGACTGGGATGGGCGTCGAGGACAGTTGCCGTCGACCCGGGTCGCCACGCAACCGTTCTGCCGCCGGCCGCGGTGGCCGACCTGACGACGTACCTGTTCTGGCAGTTGGACGGCCGGCAGGCCTTCGAGGGTCGCAGTGTCTTCGCGAAGGCGTCCGGTGGCACCCGGGTCGGCGAGACGCTGTCGTCGCGGCCGGTGCAGTTGCGTTCGGATCCGAACCTGCCTGGCCTGGAGACCTTCCCGTTCGCGGTGGCCCGCTCGTCGGGTGCTTCGGAGAGCGTGTTCGACAACGGCCTCACGCTGTCCGCGACCGACTGGATCCGCGACGGCAAACTCGAAACGCTGATGACCAGCCGGCACACCGCCGACCTCATCGGCGCCACCAACCCCGCTCCCCCGATCGACAATTACGTCCTCTCGGTCGACGGGGCCACCGGTACGACGGACGACCTCGTGGCCGGGGTCGAGAACGGCCTGCTGCTGACCTGCCTCTGGTACATCCGGATGGTCGACCCGCAGACCTCACTCCTGACCGGCCTCACCCGGGACGGCGTCTACCTGATCGAGAACGGCGAGGTCACCGGCGCGGTCAACAACTTCCGCTTCAACGAGAGCCCGGTCGACCTCCTGTCCCGAATCGGCGCCGCCGGCGCGACCGTGCCGTCGTTCTCCCGCGAGTGGGGCGACGAGTTCTCCCGCACCGCCACCCCGCCACTGCTCATCCCGGACTTCAACATGTCCAGCGTCAGCCAGGCCAGCTGAAACAGAAAACGCCCCGCGAACCATGAACCGGTTCGCGGGGCGTCGTGCTGCTCAGACCGTCGGGTATCCCGGCTCGGCCGGACCACCCGGTCCACCGAACCCTTGGCCACGCTCGGCCGCCTTCGGATCCGGACCGTACTGGTTGTCGCCGGCGTCGCCTTCCTGGGCCTGCCAGACGATGAACCAGATCCACCCGATACAGGGGATCAGCCAGATCAGGACCCACCAGCCGCTGCGGTTCTTGTCGTGCATCCGCCGGACGGCGACCGCGATCGTCGGGATCAGCACGGCCAGGCCGAAGATGGTCTCCAGCCAACCGCCGCTGCGCACGGCGGTGCTGCCGCTGCCGCTCTTGAAGTCCAGCCCGAGGAGCTGGTCGAGGATCCCGAGGATGATCGAGATCACGAAGCTGATCAGGGCGAACATCCAGAACTCTTTGCGGCGAGCGCGACCACTGAACTGCGCGTACCGCTTGGTGATCACATCTGTGAACCAGTGCATTGCTGCTCTCCGATAGTGAGAAGGTGAGGCGCGTCACAGCACGGTCACCCTTCGGTGATCACACTGCAACGTGGCGCGCCGTACTTCGAGCTAACTTCACCTTTTCGCGACCGTGACCCGCCACAGCCGGTGTGGTTTCGGGCCTTCGGTGTACGCCGTGGTGTCGACCGGCTGCCAGCCCGCGGTCAGCTCGTCGAGGCGGGCGCGGTCGAAGAAGCGGCCGGCGAAACCGTCGTGAACCGACAGACCGCCACCCAGGTCCTGCCAGTTCGCCGCACACGGGTCGTCGGCCGACCAGACGGCGTACACGAAGAGGCCGCCGGGGCGCAGGACGCGGTGGATCTCGCCGACCAGGCCGCGCAGCTCGTCGGGGGTGAACGCCATGTTCAGCAGCAGGTTCGCGAAGACCGCGTTCACTGTGGCGTCGGCCGGTGGCAGTGGATCGCGGACGTCGTGCAGGGCGGCGGTGACGCGGTCGTCGAGACCTTCGCGTTGTGCCTGCTGCCGCAACTGGTCGAGCGCGGTCTCGCTGAAGTCGGTGGCATGGACGCTGAATCCCTGCCTGGCCAGGAAAAGTGCGTCGCGGCCGTGACCGGCACCGAGTTCGAGGACGTCATCGATGCCTGCGGCACCAAAAGTCTCCGCTGCTCGTTGCGCCGCCACCGACGGCTCCGCTCCGTGCAGTTGCGGCTGCCGCGCGTAAGCGGTCTCCCACCGTTCCTGCTGAGCCCGTGCGAGCTCGACGTGTCCAGTGTTCATGTGTTGCTCCCCGTGGTCGTCACACCGATCTGGACGATCGACGGACCGCGCCAGCCTACCGTGCGAACCGACTGCGTTGGCCCGCATACTTGGTGCGACCAGATCCACGACCCAGGAGCGGTGTGACGAACCCCAGCGACAAGCTGCCGGCCGATGTGCTGCTGCTGACCAGCGTGCTGGAGAAGCTGCGCACGCACGACGGCCTGACCGTGGCCCGGCTCAGCGCTGGCCGCACCGGGATCGCGGCGCCGCTGCTCGAGCTGGCCGCGACCAGACAGCTGGCGAGCGCGCACGACCTCGATCCGGCAGCTGCCGCCTTCGATCTGGTTACCAGCTGTGTCCGCGACGACCTGCACGGCAGCAAGCAACTCGTCGCCGACACCATCCTGGCACTCGGCCTGTACGCCGACCTGTACCGCGGAGCCGGTCTTGACGAGCGCATCACCCGCGGTCTCTACAGCACCTCGCTCGGCCGCAGACGCGAGACCCTGCTGAACAACTGGCACCGCCTGCACGAAGCCCTCGGGCACCGGGCCGGTGAAGCGCCGAGCGATCGCGCACTCCGCGGTACGACGGAGCCCGCCGTACTGCGTCAGCTGGCGAACCAGCTGATCCGCCGCGACGTGTACTCGGCCGACTCGCCGTCAACAGGACGGGTGATCGTGGTCGGCGGCGCGGTGATGGACGCGACGTTCCGGACCAAGGCGCTGCCGGAGCCGGAGACGTCGACTGAGGCATTCGACTTCTACCTCTCCCCTGGCGGCAAGGGCCTCACCCAGGCGGTCGCGGCCGTCCGCCTCGGCCTGCAGACCTCGTTGATCGCCGCGGTCACCGACGACCCGTTCGGGACCGAGATCCTGCAGTACCTGCGCGACGAAGGCGTGGACACCTCATTGGTGAAGCGCATCCGTGGCCGGCGGACGCCGTTCACCGGAGTCTTCGAGAAGGAGCTCGGCGACAGCATCGCTGTGAACTGGCGCAACCAGAGCGAGGTCTACCTGTCCACCGAGGACCTGGACGAACGCGCCGCCCAGATCGCCGGTTGCGACGCGCTGCTGATGACGTTCGAGGTGCCACGCGAAACGATGCAACACACGCTCGCACTGGCCCACCGCTCGCCGGCCACCCGACCGGTCGTGATCGTCACGCCCGGCCAGCCGTACGTCGGCGAACGGCTCTCGCCGGACACCTTCGCGCGCATCGACTACCTGGTCGCGCATGCCTGGGAGCTCGGCCATTTGGTTGCCGAAGGCACCGGTCCGTTCGACCCCGGTTCGGTCGCCCGGGACCTGGTCGCCGCCGGGGTCGGGCACCTGTGTCTGCTGGTGAACGGTGGCTGCACGATCTACTCGGATCCCTCGGGCGACGTTCTCAGCGTGCCGACGATTCCGTCGATCTTCAAGGAGTCGGCCGCCGCCCGGGACGCGTTCTGTACGGCGCTCGCGGCCCGGCTGCTCGACAACCACGGCAAGTTCTCCGCGCAGGTCGCGTTGTGGGCGGCCGCGTCGATGTCCTGTGCGGTGGCCGGGTTCCCGCTGTCTGATTCGATGCCCGACCGCGCCCGGATCGAAGGGTTGCTGGCGCGCTCGCCGTTCGGCCTCACCGGCCAGTTGTAGCGGCCAGCTGCCAATTGGCAGCGCCTTGACAGCCAGTTGCCGTGGCCTTGACTGAGCGGCATGGCCACCCGAGCGCGCCCATCTCGCCGAGCCGTCATCGCGACTGATGCTGCAGATCTCACTCTCACCGAACTGCTGCCGATGCTCGCGAACCGCACGCTCTCCGCGCGGGAACTGCTCGCCGACTGCCTCCGGCGGATCTACCGAGCCGACCCGTCCATCCAGGCCTTCGTCACCCAGACCCCCGACCTGGCGGCAGCGGCCGCGGACCGCGCCGACCGTGCGCGGGCTGCGGGGACCGCGGTCGGCGCGCTGGCCGGCGTACCGGTGGCGTTGAAGGATGTCTTCCGCACCAAAGGGGTGCGCACCACCGCGGGCAGTCAGGTGCTGGCGACCTATGTCCCGCAGGAGAGTTCGGCCGCCTGGGGCTGGCTCGAGGCAGCCGGCGCGGGCTTGCTCGGGAAGACGACGACGCATGAGTTCGCCTACGGGACGACGTCCGGTCCCACCGCCAACCCGTGGGACCTGCGACGGTCGCCGGGCGGCTCGTCCGGTGGCTCTGCGGCCGCGGTCGCCGGCCGCATGGTTCCGATCGCGCTCGGAACCGACACCGGTGGTTCGCTCCGGATCCCGGCCGCCGCATGCGGTATCAGCACCCTCCGTAGCCCCCGCGGCCGGATTCCCTTGTACGGCGTGATCCCGCTCAGCCCGACCTTCGACGTAGCCGGGCCGATGGCGCGTCGCATGCTCGACATCTCGTTGCTGATGCGCGTTCCAGCCGGGCCAGCTGCGGTACCGGGGTACCCGCTCGACCCTCCGCAGGACCTGAGCGGTGTGCGGATCGGACTGCCTACCGCGATGTCGTGGGAGCCGGTCGACGACCAGGTCGCCACTGTCTGCCGTCTAGCCCTCGATGTGCTGGTCGCCCGCGGCGCAGAGCTCGTCAAGATCGGCCACCCGCCGAACACCGAGGCGGTGCTGGCGAAATCCACCGGTGTCTTCGACACCGTCACCGAGTACGAAGCCCGGCTGGTCCACGACGCGCTGATCACCGACAGCCACCTGTACACCCCGCAGGTGCTTGAGCGAGTCCGCAGCGGTGAGCAGGTCAGCCCAGAGCGGTACGCCGAAGCCTTGGCGCTGCGTGCGCGGTGGGAGTCGGACTGGCGGACGATCATCGCGACCCATCGGCTGGATGCCATCGCCCATCCGACACTCGACGCGGCACCCCCGCTGCTCGACGGCACTAGGCCGCCGGAAGGCCCAGCGCTCCGCCAGTCGTTGCCCTGGTCGATTGCGGACTTCGCAGTGCTCAGTGTGCCGGCCGGGTTCGAGCATCGCGGCCTGCCGGTCGGTCTGTCCCTGGCTGGTCTCCCCGAACGTGAGGCCGAACTGGTCGGCCTCGGAGTCGTCATCGACGAGGAACTCGAGCTCTGGCGGTCCGGACCGCCGCTTATGCGGTGAGAGGGTTCGGGATGTTCAGGTAGACGGTCGAGAGATTCGCCTGACAGGGCAGGGTGTCTGCGGTCAGCCAGCGGCGCGCAAGACGGTCACCGTCCGGCCCGGCAGCTTGCAGGAGCGGTAGGGCCAGGATGAGCCGGTCGCGCACCACATCGAGCAGTTCTGCTTCGTCGGCAACGCCATCGGCTGCCAGACAGCCCACGACGGCCAGTGCCTGGTTGTAGAGCAGGCTGCAGGTCAGTCGATCGTCCACTGTGCTGTCGTCGACCACGGCCAGTGCTGAGTCGCGCAGACCTGTCACAGCAAGCAGACCACGCAGGTACGACGACGCGAGGTAGTAGCCCTGGTTGTCGCGGTAGGCACCACCCTTGATGCGGCCTAGGCCGTCCAGGCGGACCAGGGTGTTCTGCTGATGCGCTTGGAGGCCGATGCCAGTTTCGGCGTACAGATGGAGCATGGGGATCAAGACGTTGTCGATGTACGACGCCACCCAGCCGGTCGGGTCGTCGGCGGCGAACTCGCTGAGCCGGCTGATGCGGTCTGGACGTGGTGCGACCAGTCCGGCCAAACATGCATAACTGTTGACGTCACTCGGCACTTCTCGTACAGCAACGTCCAGTCCAGTCAACGTGGGTCCACCCTCGTCAAGAGCGATCCACGCTGGATCCCGCACGATCGTGAACCGCGGGTGCGCGGTCGCCGTACCGGCGTTGTAGGCGGCGTCGAGCAAGCGGTAGACCTCGAGGCCGCGGCGGAGCTCGGTCGGTGTCGACTCACGGCGTGAGTTCGCGATGCGGAGGCCGAGGGACAGCTTCAGCATCACCGGCAGATCCGGGTGGTACAGAGTGCGCATACTGGAGGTCGGGTACCACTGCGCGCCGTGCGGGCCGAGCTCTTTCACGCGGCCTTCGCCGAGCAGCTTGGCGACCCGCGGCCGTTGCCGCAGTGCCGCTGCCTGCCAAGGGTGTGCCGGGATCAGCACCCGGCCCGCCGACGGAGTGATACCGGCCAGCGCGCCCATCAGCTGCACAGCGTCCAGTCCCTGCAGCGAGGGCGCGCCGGCCACCTGGTCCGAGGACACCAACTCGGTGTCGGCCTCGAACCAGTGCACCGCGAAACGGCCACCGAGCTCCGGCGAGTACCTCGCCAGCTCGGCACCGCTCAATCCGTCCCGGCTCTTGGGTGCCGGGTGGTTCAGTTGACCGAACAGCAACGCCTGCTCGATTTCCAGGAAGCGGCCCGGGCCACGGTCGGCCCCACCCGCGTCGACGAAGTACGCGACGTTGCGCACCGACTCCGCCGTACGGGCTGCCAGGTCGTCGACCTCGGCCGGGTCTATGCCGGCCGACAGCAGCCGCACCAGCTCCTCGGGTGCCGGCGGGACACCATCCACCAGGATCTCGGTGAACTGGTGCCAGCCGCTCCGCGAGGCATGCTCGACGCGGGCCGTGACCGTCGATGCGCCGACGGCCAGCCGCAGTACTCCGGTGGTCACCGGTACCGCAGCCTCCCGCGTGTAGCACCGCAGAATCGCGTTCAGATGCGCCGCGACGGCCGTCTCGGTCGAGCTCACGCTCACTCTCCTGAAGTAAGGCAACGCTTACTTAGGTGAGCCTAACTTCAAACGAGTCCGGTGACCAGCCGACTCCGCGTGGTCATCGTCACTCGCCGTACGGCGTCCTGGTGAGCACGAAGGTGGCCAGGTTCAGATGGTCGACCCCACCGGCCGCGCGGACAACCCGCAGCCGCTCCCCCGCGAAGTACCCGTCCCGTCCTTGAAAGAGATCAGGACCCAACGGCGTGAAGCGACAGCTCATCGCACCCGACAACTGCAGCACGCCGCCGCTGACCGCGATCGTGAGTGGCGTGTTTCCCCAGTACCAGTGGCCGAGCAGATCGTTGCCCTGCTCAAGCTGTGGCTCCGGCAACCACTCGCGCGCGAGCACCGGCTCATGGCGAACCAACGTGCTGATCAGCTCCGGCGCCAGCGACGCCACCTTCCCGTACGTCGCATTCCCCAACGTGACCGCGCCGATCCGACGTACTCGATCGACGAACAGCCCAGCCAGGAAGCCCGGCATCGATCCAGTGTGACCGATCAGCAGATAGGGGTCCTCGGCAATCAACCGCAGCCCGAGCCCGTACGACGCAGTCAGCGCCTCACGCGGATCCGCAGCCGCCGGCGCGGCCATCTCGTCGACGGTGTCGCGGTTGAGCACCTCGCCAACCGGGTCGATCCAGAAGTTCGCGTACTTCGCCAGGTCCTCGACCGTGCTCCACAATTGCCCGGCCGGCGCCATAGCGCCCGAGTCATAAGCCGGTTCCTCGATCAGCTGCCCACTGAACGGATGCACCGAGTACCCCTGCGCAGCCGCGCCGAACGGGAAGTACGACGTACGACGCATCTCCAGCGGGTCGAGGATCCGCCGCTGCACCTGGTCCAGCCAGGACTCGCCGCGCACCCGCGCCACGATCTCGGCCAGCACCGCGTAGCCAAGGTTCGAGTAGTGGTGCCGCCGATCGGCCGGACCGACCGCATGCGACTCATCCATCGCCGCCACCAGCTCGTCGAACGAGACGCCCGGATTGCGCTCCCACCAAGGCCCTTCGGGCTCGGCGTTCATCCCACCACTGTGCGCGAGCAGGTGCCGCACAGTGCGGTCGCCGAACGCGATCCCCGGCAGATACTTGCCCACGGCATCATTCAGTGCGAGCAGTCCTTCGTCGCGGCACTGCATCACCAGCACGGCCGTCAGCGTCTTGGTGATCGAGCCGATCCGGTACTGCACATCCGGCCCCGGCCCCACCCCAGCAGCGTCTGCGAACCGCCCGCGAGCACCGGTCCAGACCAGCTCACCATCCCGCACCACACCGGCGGCCACCGATGGCACTCTGGTCTCGCTCTGCGCGACTGCAATCCCGGCGGTCAGGGCGGCGGCGGTGTCTGCACGTACGTCGGTCACCCGGACAGGGTAATGCCCGTTGGGGTTGTGGAATGTGCTCGCAGGCCTGACCCGGCGACGGGGTGATCACGGTGTGCTGTCGGCTTTACTCGTCGGGGAGGTGAACGCCAGGTGGCCGCAGAACAAGTCGCTCCGGAGGCGCTTCGGGTGGTACTCGCCGACGCGCATCCGGTGATCCGCAGCGGCCTGCGCGCCGTCCTCCAGGCCATCCCCGACGTCGACGTCGCCGCGGAGGCAGAGTCGTACGGCGACACCGTGCGCGCCGTCCTGATGTACCGGCCGGACGTCGTCGTCCTGGACCTCGACCTCGGTCGGCGCACCGTCACCGAGATTCTCCGCTCCGCACCGCACACCCGGATCCTGATCTTCACGATGAGCGATGCGGACGAGTCGATCGTCTCGGCACTTCAGGCGGGCGCACTGGGCTACGTGCTCAAAGACGCTCCGCACGACAGCATCCTGCGCGCGATTCGCGGTGTCGCGGCTGGTGAGGCCGTGCTGGGCCCCACCGTCGCCCGGCGACTGAGCGGACTGGTCGGCTGCGCGGTCCGGGACTCCGGTCAGCTCTCCGGCCTCACCGGTCGCGAGCGCGACGTACTGGCTCTGATCACGGAGAACCTGCCGAACTCCGCGATCGCACAGCGCCTCGGCCTGGCGCCGAAAACGATCAGCAACCACCTCTCGGCGATCTTCGCCAAGCTGGGCGTCAGTTCGCGGGCCGAAGCAGCCGCTCGGGCTCGGCACGAGGGTCTGGGCTGAGGTAGGCCGACGCCTGCAGTTCGTACAGCCCGGCGTACACACCGCCTCGCGCCAGCAACTCGGCGTGACTCCCCTGCTCGACGATCCGGCCGTGCTCCAGTACGACGATCAGGTCGGCGTACCGGACGTTGACGAGGCGGTGCGTGATCAGGATCTTGGTCCGCCCGGTGCCGATCCGCCGCAGCGATTCGAACGCCGCCTGTTCGGCGCGGGCGTCCATGGCCGCCGTCGGTTCGTCGGCGACCAGGATCGGCGCGTCGCGGTACAGACCGCGGGCCAGACCGATCCGCTGCCACTGACCGCCGGACAGGTCACGACCGGCCTTGAACTCCCGCGACAGCACGGTGTCGCCGCCGGCCGGCAGCTCGGCGATCACCTCGTCGGCGCCGGACCCAGCGAGCGCCTGGTCCAAGTCGTTCGGTGATTCCAGCCGGCCGATGCGGATGTTGTCGTACGCCGACATCGGCCAGCGGGCGGGGTCTTGCGCGACGATGGCGATCCGGTCGTGCACGGTGTGCGCGTCGACCGTCGCCAGGTCGATGCCGTTCCAGCACACCCGTCCCTCGTTGGGCGCGTAGAGGCCGGTGAGCAGCTTGGCCAGAGTGGTCTTGCCAGAGCCGTTCTCACCGACCAGTGCGACGGTCTGGCCCTTGCGGATGACCAGGTTGAGGTCGCGCAGCGCCGGCTCCGGCTGACCGGGGTAGGTGAAGCTGACCGCCTCGAGACTGATCCGCCGCGGGTCGCTGGGTGCGGTCTTGCCGGTCACTGGGGTGGTGTGGCGGCGAGTCTGCTGGAGCAGGGTCGTGTACAGGTCGATGTACAACGAGTTCTCGTAGATCTGCGTGACGCCGGCCATCGAGTTCGACAGTGCGGTCCCAGCGAGGCGCATCGCCATCACAGCAGTCCCGGCAAGGGCGAGTGGCAGCCAGTCGGCGTACAGCATCAGACCGAGCACGCCGAAGCCGATCGCCGTACCGAGACCGGCCACTGCGCGTCCAACCAGGTTGACGCCGGACTTCGCCATCTCGACGCGCTGCGCCTCCTTGGTGAGGCGCGTGCTGATCCGGAGGTACTCGGCCAACAGAGCAGGACCTGCTGTGCACGCCCGCATCTCGGCTGCGGTCGCCCGGCCGGTGAGCAGTCCGCTGGCAATCGACTGACGGCGACGCAGCGAGACCATCCGCAGAAACGAGTGGTACTGCAGCTGCACGGCGCGTGCGGACGCGAGCATCTCCGGTACGACGGCGAACAGGACCAGCGGTGCCAGCAGGGGGTGTAGCAGGCCGGCTGTCACCACCGCTGCCACCAGCTGGATCATCGACTTGGCCAGATCGGTGACACCGCGAACGCTGATCTCGATACTGCGGACTCCGCGCTCCTGCCCCTGCCGCAGCAGGTCGACGTACTCGCTGTCCTCGAACGCGATCAGCGAGACGTCGGCAACCGCCCTGTGTAGCTCATGCTGCGCGGCCTGCTCGATCCGCGGCCGCAACGCCGACTGGGCCGCTCCGCCCAACGCATCCAAGATCGCTCGGCCCGAGAGGAGTGCGACCAGTTGGGCGACCGCGGGCAGTGCAGCAACGAGCCGGTCGGGTGTGGGACCACCTGCCAGCAACGCAGTCAGTACGTCGGCGGTGGCGAGCAATCCGAACGCTGCCACACAACCGGCCGCCAACTGGAGCACCACCACAGCCAGTGTCAGTCGACGCGAGGTGCGCCAGGCCAGCGAGCTCACCAGCGTGACCGCACCTGGCAGCGAGCGCAGTGCGGTGCGCAGACCGCTTCCCGCTGCCTGCTGGCCGATCTGCAACCAGTCTGGTGCGGTCACCTCGTCGACGCCGACCAGCGGTCGAGTCACCGCTGCCGCCACGGCGCCCGGGCCAGACTCTCCCGCGTGCGCACCAACAGCCCACGCACCCGCTGCTCCGGCGGATGCCCACAGCCCAGCAGACGATTGCAGTGCATGTGCACATAGCTCTGTGCCAGCACGTCCTTGCTAACGTCAGCGTCTGCCAGGCGCGGGGTGATGCTCGCGATCCGCTCTGACCAGGTTTTGATTGCTGGCCGCGCTGACGCAGGCAACCAGTCCGGGTCACCGAGCACAGCCCGCAAGGCGTTCTGCTCCTTCCGGAACTCGTCGGCAGTCGCCTTGCGATCCTCAACGCCGCTTCGGCATAACGCCTCACGTTCAGCCACGTCATAGCCGAGTGCGGCAAGCAGAGCGTCCACCGTGTAGACCCCGAGCAACGACATGTCGAGCGTCCGCCGTTGCCGCAGCAGCTCGGCCACCAACTCGCTGTCCGCATGGAACAGCTGCTCGGCCAACTCCATCCCGACCGGACCGCCGTACCGCTCGACCTCCTGGTCGTACGTGTCCAGCCCGAACCGCTTGCAGTACCCGTCTTCCACCAGCTGCGCGCCCCACTGCAAGACGCCCAGTGCATCCGGCTGACCGCGCCACCGAACCCGCAGGTGCGGGTCCGGATCGACGTACCGCATGAAGAACCACAACTCTGCTCCGAAGTCATGTAGCGCATGCGCGATCAGATCGTCCTCGTACGCCGGGACGTGGTACAGCTTCGCGAACAACCAATCGCTCCCCGGCGGGTGCAACCGCCGTACGGTCTCAGAACGCCGTACCGGCAACCGGCGGCGCGCTGGTTGCACCACTGGCTTGTCGAGCACCAGCGGCACCACCAGCTCGCTGAAGTAGTTGCCGTCCGGCCCAGTGACCCAGGCATCACCTGGTGCGGGCAGAGCCTCGTGCAACACGGCTTGCTCACGGACCTGGTCCTGCAGCTGCTCGATGTGCGTCGGGTTGTCCAGGTCGAGCAGCAGCCGGTTGTCGGAGACGGCCAGGTACACGTAGCGCGGGGGCTGCCAGCGTTCTCGCCAGGCCGCGAAGTCGGTCAGGTCCGCGGGCTCCACTCGCCACATCGCGGGCGACAGAACCAGTCGGCCGCGCTGCACCCGCGGGAGAAACGCGAAGTCCGCCGCAGCTCCCCAGTTGAAGCTCAGGCCCACCAGCCGGCCATCGTGGAAGACCTGCTCCAGGAAACGCACGATCTCCGGTGCGCCCACGGTGTTCAGCATGTGCCCGGCGCACGGAACGACCTCGCGACCGTCGACGGCCCAGCGCAGGACGAACCGGCCGCCGCTGAGGCCGACGACCAGCTCGTCCGGCGGCAACTGGTGTTCGCCAGGTGTGGTCGTGAGGGCGATCTCGCGTTCGCGGACCAGCGGACGGATGCTGACGTTGGCCGACCGGACGTGGCGCGCGAGGTAGCTCACCTCGGCACGCAGCACCTCCGGGTTCACCGCAGCCTCGGCGGCGGCCGCTGCCTGCAGGGGCTCCACCCCGACCAGATCGGCGAACCGGCCCAGCACGCGCCCGGCCGCGCCACCACCGACGTTGGGCCCGATCGCCAAACGGAAGTCGCCGGCATCCAGAGCGGCCGCGGAGCCGGCCACCACGAACACCGACAGATCGAGCGAATCGGGTGCCGGTCGCGAGCCCAGGGTGAGCTTCTCCAGGGTCGCGTCATCCAGCTCCACCGCCGCGCGGCCGTCCTTCAGCGCATCGAGAGCGAGGTCGACCAACGTTCGATTGCGGCGCTTCTGCTCATCGGTCGGCTCGAGACGCTCGGGGCGTGGCGGTACGCCGAGACCTCGCTCCGGGTCGAGGAGCTCGAGCAGCGGCACCTCGCGGTCCCGGCCGTAGCGGTCCTCGAACAGGTTCCGGTAGCCGTCCAGGGAGGACACACCGGCCGCGGACGGCGACAGTCGTGCCAGCAGCTCGGCCAACCGGGCCGACTCCTCCGCCACCTCCCGTGTGACCCGGCCGGTGAGTGGGAGTGCCATGTCGGTCTGGAACTGCGTGGGCGAGTCCCGCAGGGTCTTCGCCTTCGCAACCAGCTTCGGGTACTGCGCGGCGGCCTGCTCAACGTCCAGCCCGTCCCACTCGGCGGCGTCGTCCAGCAGCTCGGCCAGCGCGGCTGCCTCAGCCCGGGCGGCCGGTACGGTCGCTAGCCGGTCGACGACGTACTTGGCCGGGTCCGAGATCGTGACCGGCGGGCGCAGGTCGGTCAGTAGGACAGTCTGCTCCCAGAGTTGCTGCAGCAGGCCTTCCACCTTGTCGCGCGGTGCGCCGTTCGCAACGAGTGCGCCGACCAGGTCGTCGTACGGGACAGGTGTGCGGGCGGCTTCGAGGGCAGCGCGCACGACCGGAGTGGCCCGAAGGTTCACCGCGCGGCCGGCTTCGGCGGGGTCAGTGAGGACAGCACGCTCGGAAAGGAACAGCCGGTCCGCGTGGAAGCTAGCGGCCGGGTTGGTGTACCAGCGCAAGCCGGCACGGACATCCGGCTTCTGCTCCAACTCGGCGATCAGCTCGAGCAGCCAGCCCATGTCTGGGCGCGTCCTGACTCGTGCGGGCTCGGTGGTCAGCGCCAGGTCTGTCGTGTCACCCCATTCCGCCACCGCGACCCCTGCGAACGTCCCGTACGGCGTGGGTCGCGTCGACATCCGGATCAGATAGCGCTGCAGGCTACTGCGCATCCGCCGCAACGCCTTCTCGGTGGTGGGCGGTTTGCCCAGCGCCCGTGAGAGGTCACCGGCCCCGACAGCCAGCGCACGCTGGATGCGCGGATCCGCCGGCAGCTCGGTGCCCGGCGCAACCGCCGTCGGCGGGTCAAGGAACGCCTCGACCGGAAGTAGCGGCGTACGCACCATGACCCAGTCCAACGGCCGAAACATGCGGCTCCCCCTCAGCTCAGCAGCAATACGTGATCCCAGGCCGGCTCAACCGGCGTACTGGCCGCCAGCAATGCCAGTGCGACACCGGCAGCGCCGTCCAGCAGTCCTGCGTGCTCGCGCAGCTCACCGGTCGATTTGCGTGAGTAATAGCCGGTCGCCAGCTCCGGCCGGTACAGGTCGAGCAGGTGCTCGGTCAGCTCGGTGGCTGCCTCGGTGAACAGCGGCTCTCCGGTGTCGTTGGCGAACCGCACAGTGATCTGCAGCAGACCGGAGACCCCGTGACACAGACCAGGTGACTGCCCGGTCAGCCGCGCCGACCACGGCCGGCGGTACAGCGCGGCCATCGCCTCGATCGCCAGCTCCCGCAGCTTGTCGTCACCGATCGCATTGCCCGCCAGCAGGAGCGTGTTCGCCACCCCTGGACTGCCGTAGCACCAAGCAGCCTGGGACGAGTCCGGCGACCCACCAGGTGTCAGACACGCAGGCCAGTTCGCACCCCACTCGTCGTCGAACCGCTGCGCGGCCAGCCATTCGGCAGTCCGCGCGATCGCCTCTGCGTGCCGAGGTACGACGTACCCCTGCGAGTAAGCGACCGACAGCACCGCCAGCGGTCCCGGGATGCCGTGGGCGAGCCCAAGGTTGTAGACGCCGCCTTGGTACCACTCTGCGATGGCAGTGTCCTTGCGGATCGCCTCCGGCGGTGTGAACCAGTTCGGATCGTCCGGTCCCGAGTCGCACAGCGCTACGAGACCGGCCAACTCCGGCCGCTCCCGCGACAACAGGTAGCGGTCGAGGCCGGCCAGACCGCAGATCGCGTCGAAGTCCTCGTACGGCTGACGAGCGGGCTTCTTAACGAACCGCTCCGACAGTTCCGCCGTCGCCTGCGCGACCTGCTCGTCCAGCGTCGCGAGCAAACCGCCGTACCGGCTGCCCTCCCGCGACAGATAGGTGGCCGCGGCCGCGAGCCCGCTGGTCCCGACGAACAGCCCGGGGTGATTCCGCCCGGTGCTCTCGGTACCGCGAACCGCATCCGTGAGCGCCGCGTGCGCGTGCTGGTCCCACCCCTCGCCGGGAGCGATGCGATCCAGCTGCCCGAACAGAAACGCCGTACCCGCCGAGCCATCCAGCCCCGGCTCCCGCTCGCTCCGCCCCCTCAACCGCTCAGCCACCTCGAAGGCCCGCGCGGTTGCCGCCGCCCGCAACTCCGCACTCAGCACCGGCTGCCAGCCGGTGCTGGTTGCTGTAGGCATCGGCACTCAGTCGCAGTACTTCGAGGTCGTGCAGTTGAGTGGGATGGTCGGCGGCGGGTACTTCTCGGCGCTCAGCTGCTCAGCCCGGAGCTCCTGCAGCCGGATGTCGAGCTCGAACTCATCGATAGTTGCTGTCGGCATCTTTCTCCCCTTCATCGGTTTCGTCCATGATCCGAGCGCCCGCCCCGGGACACCAGTGCGATACCCCGGGACTGCGCCTTCGGCAGCCGGATGCTGCCTCTTTCGTTTCAGCAGACTTGCGTCGTCGTCTGGCAATTGATCGGGCAGGAGTCGGTGCAGCAAACCTGCTCCGAGTCCGGCCGGGTCCCGGACAGCATCGGCTGGTCGATCCGCGGCCGCCAGGCCGGTGCGAGCTTGATGTCCAGGTCGAACTCGTCAAGAGTTGCGGTAGGCATGTTTCCTCCGATTCAGCAGTCGACGGACGGCTTGCACTCGATCGGGCAACTGTGGCTGCAGCACGGCTCCGACCACGGCCGGCTGGTCGCCATCATCGGCGTACCGATCCGCTGCGGATCGATCACCTCGAGCCGGATGTCAAGATCGAACTCGTCGAGAAGTGCTGTGGTCACCGGTTCCTCCTTGATGGGCTAGCAGTTCACCGTGCAGCAGTTGTCCGTGCAGCAGAAGTCCTGGCTCCCGACGCGCGTGACCGGAAACCTGGTCGCCGCCTCGGCAGGGCTGTCCGCGTCGTACCGCCCGAGCCGGATGTCGAGATCGAACTCGTTGGTCGCTGTTGGCATGTCGTCCCTCAATCGCAGCAGTTGTCGGAGCAGCACGTTTCGCCGCTCGGGCGGCTCGTGTGGGTCGACGGCAACTCGGGAAGGTCGTACCCGAACTGCGGCGCCACGCGGATGTCGAGATCGAACTCGTCACCGGTTGCGGTCGTCATGATGGTCCTCCAGGTGGATGAGGTGTGCTGTCATCCACCCTGCGCGCGGCCCTCCCCAGGACGACAGAGACGCCGCCCGGGAACGACCGGGACAAATTCCCGGTCGTTCCCGGAGTGCCCGAACGGGCTCAGCCGGGGCAGCAGAAGTCGGTGCAGCACGGACTGGTCTTGGTCGGCCGCGTGGTGAAGTAGGACACCGGATCCGGAACGTCGTACGGCGTCGGTTCGCTCAGGCGGATGTCGAGGTCGAACTCGTCGATGCCGATGGGCATGGTTGTACTCCTTCGGTCGTGCTGCTCAGTCGCAGCAGTAGTCGGTGCAGCAGACGCGTTCGCCCGTGGTCTGGTAGGTCGTCGTCGGCTCGGTCGCGGCCTCCGCGCCCAACCGCCAGTCAGCAGCTCCCAGGCGGATGTCGAGGTCGTAGTCGTTCGTGGTTGTCGTCATGGGGCGAGGGTTGGGCAGGGGCCTGTCATGGGCGTGACATAGACGTTTCAAGGCCGCCTGCTGGGGTCAGCAGACGGCCTTGGGAGAGGGTGTTGCGAAGGGGTTACTCGAAGGACTCCGGGGACGGGCAGGAGCAGATCAGGTTGCGGTCGCCGTAGGCGCCGTCGATGCGGCGGACGGGGGGCCAGTACTTCGAGGCTCGGTCGACCGACTGTGGGAAGGCGGCCTCTTCACGGGTGTAGGCGTGTTCCCACTTGTCGTTGATGACCGAGGCTGCGGTGTGCGGGGCGTTGACCAGCGGGTTGTCGTCGGCCGGCCATTCGTTGGCGGCTACTCGGTCGATCTCGTGGCGGATGGCGATCATCGCGTCGCAGAAGCGGTCGAGCTCGACGAGGTCTTCGGATTCGGTGGGCTCGACCATCAGGGTGCCGGCGACCGGGAAGGACATGGTCGGGGCGTGGAAGCCGTAGTCGACCAGGCGCTTCGCGACATCGTCGACGGTGATACCCGTCTCCTTGGTCATCGGGCGCAGGTCGAGGATGCACTCGTGGGCGACGAGGCCGTTCTCGCCGGTGTAGAGGACCGGGAAGGCGCCCTCGAGGCGCTTGGCGACGTAGTTCGCGGTCAGTACGGCGGCCTTCGTGGCCGCGGTCAGACCTTCGCCACCCATCATCCGGATATACGCCCACGAGATCGCCAGCACACCGGCCGAGCCGAACGGCGCCGCACTGATCGGACCGACACCGGACTCGGGCCCGGCCTGGTCGAGCAGCGGGTGGTTCGGCAGGTACGGCGCGAGGTGCGCCGCGACCGCGACCGGGCCGACGCCCGGGCCACCGCCGCCGTGCGGGATGCAGAAGGTCTTGTGCAGGTTCAGGTGGCTCACGTCGCCGCCGAACTGGCCCGGCTTCGCGAGACCCAGCAACGCGTTCAGGTTCGCACCGTCGACGTACACCTGGCCGCCGGCCTCGTGAACGATCCGGCAGACCTCGGTGACGCTCTCCTCGTACACCCCGTGGGTGGACGGGTAGGTGATCATGATCGCGGCCAGCTTGTCCGCGTGCTCGGCGGCCTTGGCGCGCAGGTCGTCCAGGTCGATCGTGCCGTCGTCGTTGCCCTTGACAACAACAACCTTCATCCCGGCCATCACGGCCGACGCCGCGTTGGTGCCGTGCGCCGACGCCGGGATCAGGCAGACGTTGCGGTCCTCGTTGCCCTGGGCCCGGTGGTAGCCGCGGATCGCCAGCAGACCGGCGAGCTCACCCTGCGAACCCGCGTTCGGCTGGATGGACACCTTCGCGTACCCGGTGACCTCGGCCAGCCAGCGCTCCAGCTGACCGATCAGCTTCACGTACCCGGCGGCGTCCTCGATCGGCGCCAGCGGGTGCATATCGGCGAACTCGGGCCAGGTGACCGCTTCCATCTCGGTGGTCGCGTTCAGCTTCATCGTGCACGAGCCGAGCGGGATCATGCCGCGGTCGAGCGCGTAGTCCTTGTCGGACAGTTTGCGCAGGTAGCGCAGCATCGACGTCTCGGACTTGTGCGTGTTGAAGACCGGGTGCGTCAGGTACTCCGACGTCCGCGGTACGGCGATCTCGGGCGCGGCCAGCGTGTCGTCGTACTGGACGCCGAAGGACTGGCAGACCCGGGTCAGCGCGGCGACATCGGTCTTCTCGTCACAGGAGATGCCTACGTGGTCAGCGTCGACCTGGCGCAGCCAGATGCCGTTCTGCCGGGCGGCGTCGACGACGTCCGCGGCGGCACCGGGGACGCGGGCCAGCACGGTGTCGAAGAAGTCGCCGTGCACGACGTCGACACCACCGGCACGCAGCGACGCGGCCAGCTTGCCCGCGAAACCGTGCACGCGACCGGCGATCGCCTGCAGCCCATCCGGTCCGTGGTACACGGCGTACATGGACGCAACGACGGCCAGCAGGACCTGCGCCGTACAGATGTTGGAGGTCGCCTTCTCGCGACGGATGTGCTGCTCACGCGTCTGCAGCGCGAGCCGGTACGCCGGGGCGCCGTCGGCGTCGACCGAGACACCGACCAGCCGACCGGGCAGCGACCGCTCGAGTCCGGCGCGGACCGACATGAAGCCGGCGTGCGGACCGCCGTAGAAGAGCGGTACGCCGAAGCGCTGCGAAGAGCCGATGACGATATCGGCGCCGGCCTCCCCCGGTGCCTCGAGCAACGTCAGCGCGAGCAGGTCGGAGGCGACCGCGACCAGCGTCTCGCGCTCGTGCGCGGCGGCGATCAGCGGCTTGAGGTCACGGACAGCACCGCCGGAACCCGGGTACTGCACCAGGAAGCCGAAGAAGTCGCCCTCGGGCAGACCGACGGTGGTGTCGGCGACGACGACCTCGATGCCCAGCGCCTCGGCGCGGGTCTCGACGACCGCGATCGTCTGTGCGAAGCAGTCGGAGTCGACCAGGAAGCGGTTCGACTTTGCCCCCTTGATCGACGACTGCCGGTTCGAGCGGTGGGCCAGCGTCATCGCCTCGGCGGCCGCGGTGCCCTCGTCGAGCAGCGACGCGTTGGCGGTCGGCAGACCGGTCAGGTCGGACACGACGGTCTGGAAGTTCAGGAGCGCTTCAAGCCGACCTTGCGAGATCTCCGGCTGGTACGGCGTGTAGGCCGTGTACCAGGCCGGGTTCTCGACCAGGCGGCGGACGATCACCGACGGCGTGAAGGTGCCGTAGTAGCCCTGCCCGATCATCGAGGTCGCGACGTTGTTGCGGGCCGCGAGCTGGCGCAACTCGGTCAGCGCGTCGACCTCGGAGGCCGGCTCCGGGAGGCGCAGCGGTTCGGTGGACCGGATCGAGGCCGGTACGGCGGCATCCGCGAGCGCGTCGACGTCGGCGTACCCGAGGAGTTCGACCATCCGCGCGACCTCGTCGGGGCGGGGCCCGATGTGCCGGTCGGCGAAGATTGCAGAGATTTCGGTCATCGAAAGAGGCTCCGTTGCTTGCAGTAGCTTCCGGGTGGCCTCCCCCTCTGTCACGCACGAGTGCACGCTTCAGAGTTGCCTGACGCACCCGGTCCATGGGCCTGAGAGGTTCCGGGGAGGAATTGCCCCTTCGGCGCCCGGTGTGAACGGGTCTCTCCCGAGTGCGGTGAACAGCTACAGAGCAGAGTACCTCAGCCGGCTGCGCGGGCCCGGCGGCGGGCAGCCAGCTCGTCGCTGGCGTGGGACTCGTCCTCGCCCTCGCCGTGACCGTCGGCACGCTCGGTGGGCAGCTCGGACAGCGACCCCTCGACCTCGCGCCAGACACCGCCGAGGGCGATCCCGAACACTCCCTGGCCACCGGCCAGCAGGTCGATCACTTCGTCCGGCGAGGTGCACATGTAGACCGACGCGCCGTCACTCATCAGCGTGATCTGGGTCAGGTCGTCGATCCCGCGCTTGCTCAGGTGGGCGATCGCGGTCCGGATCTGCTGCAGCGAGATCCCGGCGTCGAGCAGCCGCTTGATCACCTTCAGCAACAAGACGTCACGGAAACCGTACAACCGCTGGGTGCCGGAGCCGGTCGCCGGGCGCACCGACGGGGAGACCAGGCCGGTCCGCGCCCAGTAGTCGAGCTGGCGGTAGGTGATCCCGGCCGCAGCGCAGGCCGTCGGCCCACGGAACCCGACATCCTCCGGCATCGGCCGCAGGTCGTCGTCGAACAGCAGACCCTGAACGCCGGCAGTGGCGGCCGCCTCGGCGCGTGCTTCGGACGTCGACTGCGCCGTCAGATCCGTGTCGCCGGTGCGTGTCACGCCTGAGCCTCCCTGGATACCGACTGGAACGAGCCATCTCCGTGGAGTAACAGTTCCCCACGACTCCTTCACGGTAAGCCGCCGACCTGGGAGGGTCAACGACAACCGCTCCGAGCGGCTAGCGTGTCGCGACTCCCAGACGAATCGTTACCTTCCCGGTCTTGAGGGTCAGGGGGTGTCGCGTGGTCCCGCGCCGTAGCGAGCATGTGCTCGGTGCGGTAGCTCGGTGTGCTGGGGCGAAGGGGTAGATGCGGAGCATCTTTCGCTTTGCACCAGTGCGGCGAGATGCCGTGCCGAGTGCAGCGCAGTAGGCGTGGGGCCGCGTGACACCCCCTAACTCTTGTCGAAGTCTTCCGGGGTGACCTGGTCGAGGAACTCGCGGAAGCGCTCGACCTCCTCTTCCTCCTGCACCTCGTCGGCCTCGGTCTCACTCTCCGGGACCGGGATCCCGGCCTCGGCGAGGATCTCCTCGGTGCAGAACACCGGCGTACCGGTGCGCAGCGCGATCGCGATCGAGTCCGACGGGCGGGCCGAGATCTCGGTCTTGTCGTCGAAGACCAGGATCGCCTCGAACACCCCGTCGGTCAGGTTCACGATCCGGACCTGACTCAGCGTGTGCCCGAGCACCCGGATCGTCTCCGCGAACAGATCGTGCGTCAGCGGCCGCGGTGGCTCCATCCCCTGCTGGGCGAAAGCGATCGCACTCGCCTCGGCCGCACCGATCCAGATCGGCAGGTACCGCTCGCCGCCGACCTCCCGGAGCAGCACGATGGGCTGACTCGAGGGCATCTCGACCCGGACTCCGACTACGTCGACTTCGCGCACACCTTCAGCCTACTCCGCGGTGGTCAGTGCGGCAGCCGGGATCTCACCAGTGCCGTGTGCAACCGCACAGTGAGGGCTGCCAACTCTTGGGTTTGGTCGGTACGGCGGGGGCCGGTGACCTGCTCGATGAGTCCTACCTCGCGGTCGGCCGCGGTGCGGAACGGGCGCAGGTGGCGCGGTTCGATGCCGTACGTCGCCAGTTCGGCGGCGACTTGGGCGACGACGATCGCGTCGCCGCCGTAATGCTTGCCCTCGGCCACGATCAGGCCGTGACTCTCCAGCTCGGCGAGCAACGCCGTACTGACTCCGGCGGCCGCGCAGAGCTCCGCCTTGGTCAGCCGCAGATCGGTGCCGGTGGCACCGAAGTCGTCGGCGGCCGGCCCGGAGGCCGGCGTACTGGGGGCGATCGGCGGTCCACCGGCCGCCGGGCGCAGACCGCGGTCGATCGCACCGAGGTGCTCCTTGATGACCTTCAGCGGCAGGTACTGGTCACGTTGCGCGGTCAGCACGTAGCGCAGCCGCTCCACATCACCCGCGCTGAACTTGCGGTAGCCCGACGCGGTGCGCGCCGGTGTCACCAGCCCCTCGGCCTCGAGGAACCTGATCTTGGAGATGGTGACATCGGTGAACTCGGCCTGCAGGATCTGCAGGACCTCGCCGATCGAGAGCTCAGGCTTGGCCACTGGCGTAGTAGACCAGCCGGTACTTGCCGATCTGGACCTCGTCACCGTTGCTCAGCTGGACCTCGTCGATCCGGTCCCGGTTCACGTAGGTCCCGTTCAGGCTGCCGACGTCGCGGACCTTGACGCCGTACGCGTCGCGGCGGAACTCGGCGTGCCGGCGGGACACCGTCACGTCGTCGAGGAAGATGTCGCTGTCCGGGTGCCGGCCTGCGGTGACCACGTCGACGTCGAGCAGGAACCGCGACCCCGCGTTCGGGCCGCGCTGCACGATCAGCAACGCCGATCCGGCCGGCAGTGCACCGACCGCGGCCTGGTCGTCGGCCGACAGCGGCTCGCCCTGGTCGAAGCGCTCGGTCTCCGGCTCGGCGCTGATCGGCGTCAGCATCGCGGTGTCGGTGACACCCGGCGTCGGCGTCGCGGCGGCCGGCCGGTCCGCCCCAGGGAGCATGGCTCCGCACTGCGAGCAGAAGCGGCTGCCCTCGGAGTTCTCGTGCCCGCACTGGTTGCAGAACGGCATGCTGTGATCCTCCCGATCGCCGTTAGGCGACGTTGTGTCGTAGACCCCGTGGTTACAGTGTGGACCCGGACCCCAACCCTCGATCAGCGGTTGAGGTCCGGTAAACCTATCAGTGACGCCCTAGCTCGGGTCGAGCTGGCCCTGGTAGGTCTCGGCGTCCATCAGGGCGTCGACCTCGGCGTCGTCGTCGACCTCGATGTCGAGCAGCCAGCCCTCGCCGTACGGGTCGGTGTTGACCAGGTCGGGCTGGTCGGCCAGGGCCTCGTTGACGGCCCGCACGGTCCCGTTCACCGGGGCGAACAGGTCGCTGACGCTCTTGGTCGACTCGAGCTCGCCACAGGAGTCGCCGGCGCGCACCACGCTGCCGACCTCGGGGAGCTGGACGTACACGATGTCACCGAGCGCGTCCTGCGCGAAGTCGGTGATTCCGACCCGCACCGGGCCCTCGCCGGCCTTCACCCACTCGTGCTCGGCCGTGTACTTCAGGTCTTCGGGGTACACCGTCGTTCCTCTTTCTCGAAGCCGGACTGGACGTTACTTTGACGGGCTTTGACTACTTGACTGTGCCTACTTGGATGGGCTGGGCGCCGGGCGAGCGTAGCGATGCTCTTCTTGCGCGTGCAAGGCAGTGATGGCGACGTTGGTCTCCTCGTTCACGTCCGCCGTACCGCCCACCTGGGGACCGGTCACCTCACTGACCAGCCCACCGGGAAAGTTGGAGGCCTCGGCCAGGCTGTGCGAGTCGCCGATCGCCTCGATCACGTACGGCGAGTTCACCTTGATCCCGTCGATCTTGATCCCGGGGGCGTCGTCGACGAAGTCGGTACTGGCCACCACCCGCACCGTCCCGTTGATCTGGATCGCCTCGGCACCGGCGTCGCGCAGCTCCTCGATCGCGTCCAGCAGGTTGCTGGACGTCATCTTGCCCTGCGGGTCGTTCAGCGTGATCCGCACCCCGGGTCCGTGCGCGGGCACCGTCCCCGCGAGGATCCCGAGCGCGCGGATCTGCGCCTCCGCCTGCTGCTTGGCCGTCTCCGCCTTGTCGGCACTGGACGACAGCGTGTTCTTCCGCTCCTCCAGCTCGGCGATCTCACCCTCGAGCCGCCGGGTGTTCTGCCCGAGGCCGTCGAGGATCGCGATCAGGTCCTCACGGCGCGCGTTCTGGTACCCGTCGTCGGCGCGATTGACGCGCACCTGGACGACCGCCGTACAGGCCACCAGCGCGAGCACGACCGCGACGATCGCCTGACCGCGCGACGGCTTGAACCCGGCCTTCAATCGCCGTACGGCGAGGTTCGGCGTCCGAGGCTTCTTCGGCATCGGCGTCGGCTCGACCGGAAGCTCCGGCTCCGCTTCGACGGGTGGTTTGGGCGTAACCGGCGGATCGAACCGCGGCGGCTTCGCATGCTCAGCCCGCGGCCGCGGTGCCGGGTCGGCAGCCTGCCACGCATCCGCCTTCCGCTCCCCCGCCGTACGCTCATCCGGCTTGTGCTCGGCTACCGGCGGCTCCTTGGCCGTCGGCTCCTCGGCTGTCGGCTCACTCGCCGGCGTCTTCTCCGGCTCACCAGGCTTGGCCGGCTTGGCCGGCTCACCCGGTTTGGCGGGGGTGCCGTCTTGGCCCCACCAGCTGGCGATGACCGTGGGCTGGTCGTCGGGGGCGGGGTTCTCCGGGTCCGGGGTGTTCGGTTTGTCGTCGCTCATGTCAGGCCCGGAAGATGTGGCGGCGGATCGCGGCCATGTTGGTGAAGATGCGGATGCCCAGTACGACGACCACGCCGGTGGACAGCTGTGAGCCGACGCCGAGCTGATCACCCAGGTAGACGATCAGCGCCGCGATCAGCACGTTGGAGACGAACGACACGACGAACACCTTGTCGTCGAAGATCCCGTCCAGGAACGCGCGCAGTGCGCCGAACACCGCGTCCAGCGCCGCGACCACCGCGATCGGCAGGTACGGCTGCGCCCACTCCGGGACGTCCGGGGCGACCAGGAGCCCGATCACCACGCCGATGACCAGTCCGAGTACGGCGATCATTTCGAGCCACCGACCTTCGCGTATCGCAGCGCGATGGTCGCATCCGCCGGCACCAGCAAGGAATCCTCCGTCGTGATCGTCATCCGGACATCGAAGTTGCTGACCAGGTACTGCACCCACTGGCCGCCCGAGCTCTGCGCGAACCGGGCCGGCAGCGTCCCGGTGTCGCCGATCGCCAGCACCGTGTACGGCGGGGTCAGCGAGCTGTAGTCGACAGTGATCGCACTGCCCGCACCGCGGATCGCCGTCATCGACGTGAGCCGGTGACCGTTCACCGAAACCGCCTCCGCGCCGGCCGTCCACAACCCGTTGACGAGTTGCTGGAGGTCGACGTCGAGCAGCCGGCCCTCCTTGTCCGCGTCCTTGGCGTCGTTGACGACGACCTTGAGCCCGGGACCGGTGACCGCGATCGCTCCGGTCTGCAGCTCCAGGTCATCCAGCTTCTGCTGCAGCGCCACACCGTTGTCCGCGTTGGTCAGTCCCCCGGCCTGCAGCCGGCGGACCTCGTCGGCCAGCCGTGACTGGTCGGTGCGCAGCCCGGTCAGCCGGGTGTCGGCCTGGTTGATCCGGGCGATCAGCTCTTTGCGCTGCTTCTCCGCCTCCGGCGCACTGCGGTAGTTCTGCGAGGCCGCGACCGCGATCAGGAAGCCGAGCACCAGCGCCGCCACCGCGAGCATCACCCGGTGCCGCGACCGGACGGGCTTGCCGTCCTGCTGGGTCCGCGCGGCAACGGCGTACCCCTCGTCGATCGGGTGCGCCATCAGGTTGTTCAGCAGCGACATCGAGGCGTCGACGCGGCGCTGCGGAGGAGGCTTGGTTGCGGGCTGGGTCACTGGCTACCTAGCCGTGTCGCTGATCGGTTTCACTGTTTGGATCAGGTGCCGCAGCTGCTCGAAGTAGAGCACGCCGGCCCAGTAGTAGAGCGCCGTCCCCCAGATCGCGAACGCCCAGCCGAAGACGCGGGCCAGCAGGTTCAGCGTGCTGTCGCCGTCACCGAGCAGCAGCAGCGGGAACGCGTAGAGCAGGCAGAAGGTCGCCGACTTGCCGAGGAAGTGCACCGGCAGCGCGTTGAAACCGCGGCGGTGCAGCGCCGGCAGGGTGAACGTGAGCAACAGGTCGCGCAGCGGCAAGGCGATCGCCAGCCACCACGGGATGATGTCGCGCAACGCCAGACCGAGCACGGTGGCGAAGATGTACAGCCGGTCGGCCACCGGGTCGAGCATCTGCCCGAGCCGGGTGGTCTGGTTCATCCGCCGTGCGATCTGGCCGTCGGCCCAGTCCGTGAACCCGGAGATCGCCAGCACCAGCAGCGCCCAGCCGTCCTCGTGCGGTCCGAGGATCAGCCACAGGAACAGCGGCACACCCAGCAACCTGAGGAAGCTGAGCGCGTTCGGGATCGTGAGCACCCGGTCGGACACTTCCAAGTCCGGCACGCGCCCCCTCCTCTCTCACCCCTGAATGTCGCTGTAACTGTACTTGGGCCCACCGACAGGGCCATGCCCGGCCACGCGGCGGGGCATGCCCCGGACGCCCTCTACACCTGAACGCCTCGGCGAGTCCCCCGCTATGGCTGCTGCAAACCGGTAATCCGATCGATACTGGACCGTGTCTAAGTTCCTGGTACTGATCTATGGCAATCCGGAGTCCCGTGCAGTGTGGGACGGTCTGACCGACGAACAGAAGCGTGAGGGCATGGCCGGTTACGCGGCTCTGCACGAAGCTTTGGCCGAGCGCAACGAGCTGCTCGCTTCGGAGTCGCTGGCCGAACCGACAGCGACCAAACAGGTGCTGGTCCGCGACGGCAAGCCGCTGACCACCGACGGCCCGTTCGCCGAAGTGAAGGAACAGCTGGCCGGTTTCTACCTGCTCGACTGCGAGTCGATGGAGCGGGCGGCCGAGATCGTCGCGCTGATCCCGGAGGCGCCGTACAGCGTGGTCGAAGTGCGCCCGGTGCGCGACTTGTCGGCGTACATGTGATGCAGCTCGAGGAGGTACTGCGGTCGCAGGCGCCGTCGGTGCTGAGCGCACTCGTGCGCCGGTACGGCGATTTCGACGCCTGCGAGGATGCGGTTCAGGAGGCGTTGCTCGCGGCATCGATGCAGTGGCCGAGCGACGGCGTACCGGAGAATCCGCGCAGTTGGCTGATCACGGTCGCGTCGCGACGGCGGATCGAGGTACTGCGCAGTGAGGCGGCCCGACAGCGGCGGGAGGAGGCGGTCGGCGTACAGCCCGAGCCCGAAGCGGCGCCGTCCGTCGACGACTCGCTCACCCTGCTGATGCTGTGTTGCCACCCCGACCTGACCACCCAGTCGCAGGTCGCACTCACTCTGCGCGCGGTCGGCGGTCTGACCACCGGCGAGATCGCCCGCGCCTTTCTGGTGCCCGAGGCAACTATCGGCCAGCGGATCAGCCGCGCGAAGGCCAAACTGCAGGACGCCCGGTTCGCCCTGCCACCACCTGACGAGCTGCCGGCCCGACTGACCGCCGTACTGCACGTCCTCTACCTGATCTTCAACGAGGGCTACACCGCATCGTCCGGCGACTCGTTGCACCGAGTAGAGCTCAGCACCGAAGCCATCCGCCTAACCCGGCAACTGCGTGAGCAACTGCCGTCGGAAGGTGAGGTCGCCGGCCTGCTGGCCCTGATGCTCCTCACCGACGCCCGCCGCCCCGCCCGCACCACCCCCGAGGGCCACCTAGTTCCCCTCCCTGACCAGGACCGCTCCCTCTGGGATGCAGCAGCCATTGCCGAGGGCACCGACCTGATCGCGGCCACCCTGAAGTCCGCCCCCGTCGGCCCCTACCAACTCCAGGCCGCCATAGCCGCCGTACACGATGAGGCCTCAGTCGCCGACGACACCGACTGGCGCCAGATCCTGATGCTCTACGAACTCCTCGAATCCACCGCCCCCGGCCCCATGGTCACCCTCAACCGCATAGTCGCCGTAGCCATGGTCCACGGCCCCGCCGCCGGCCTCACCCTCCTGGACGACATCGACCCCACCCTCACCAACCACCACCGCGTAGCCGCCGTCCGAGCCCACTTACTAGAACTGTCCGGCGACACCCCCGCCGCCCGCGACGCCTACCTCCAGGCAGCCCGCCTAACCCAAAGCACCCCCGAACAGCACTACCTCCACTCCCGAGCCGAAGCCCTCGATCAGTCGTAGGTGGCCTGGAGGTGCCAGGTGGCTTGGTGGAGGGTGAAGAGCCAGGCTCGGGTGTCGGCGGTGACGAACTGGAAGCGGGCTTGGCGGGTGGCGGTGGCGGGGTCCCACCAGCGTTCTTCGGTCGTCCAGGGGCCGGCCCAGGCGGTGATGGGGTGGAGTTTGTTGCTGTCGGCGACGTGGCGGCCGGGGGCTAGGCGGAAGGCGGTGGGTACGGCGGTGAGGTCGCCGCGGGCGGTGACCGAGACCTGGGTGCCGTCGGCGGCGTAGACCTGGGCCGGGAGCGGTTCGGAGAAGACGGTGGTGGGGGCTAGTGCGGTGATCGCGCCGGGCCAGGGTTGATCGGGTGAATGAGCGGGGACCGGGCGGTCGCCCCAGGGGACCAGGGTTTGGCGCTCTGCGAAGCCGCGGCCGCCGCCGACTACCACCGAGACGACAGCGCCGTGGCCGAGCATGCTCTGGACTCGGGACAGTGCGCGGTGGATCCGCTCGTCCGGTCCGCCGCCCCACAGGCCGTCGGCCTGGGCTCCGACCGGGTCCACCTGCTCGGGGACTAGCCGGATCCGGGTGACCGGGGAGGTGAGCCCACTGGTCGCCGTACCGCTGCCTTGGAGTTGCCAGCGGACCCGGTCGACCACGTCGGCCGCGGTGAACCAGCGGGGGTGCAGCCACTCGCGCTCGTGGATCCGGCCGGACTCGGTACCGACCTCTACCCGCAGTGTCGTACACACCCCGCCGAGCTCGGTCAGCCGGTCGACCAGCTCGTCGGCCACCGACCGGACCGCGAACGCCACCTGGTCGACCCGGTCCACCGACGGCTCGAACTCGAGCGTGCGGGTGAGCTCCGGCGGCACCTCCCGCGCCACCACCGGCCGGTCGTCCGCCCCGCGGGCCAGCTGATGTGCGAACGCACCATCCGGGCCGAACCTGGTCAGCACCTCGGCGGCAGCCAACTGCGCGAACGCACCCAGCGACCGCAACCCGAGGCGACGCAGCAGGCCGGTGAGCGTGGGCTGCTCGAGTACGTCGACGCTGAGCGGCGCGAGGAACTTCGACGACTCGCCCGGCGGCACCACCAGCACCCGGGTCTGCTCCGAGCTCACCCGTGCCGCCTGCTCCGCCGCGAACGGGCCATCCGCAACCCCGACCCGCCCACCCGGCACCTCGAACGTCTCGAGCCGGTCCAGCAACTTCTCCGCCGCCGCCGACTCACTCCCGTAGAACCGGGCCGGCCCGCGCGCCTTCACCGCGCACATCCCCGGCCGGATCACCTGCACCCCCGGCGTCAACACCTCCAGACACTCCACCACCGGCTCGAACGCCCGCGCATCCGCCACCTCGTCGTACTTCACCACCACCAGCTCCGGACACCGCGCCTGCGCCTCCCGAGCCCGCTGCCCGCGCCGCACCCCCTCCCGCCGAGCAGCCGCCGAAGTAGCCAGCACCCGCCCCTTCTCCAGCACCGCAACAGCCCCGTCCCCCACCCCTGCCGCCACCACAGGCCAGTCCGGCACCCAAACCACCATCACCCGACTAACCTCCCGCCCCCTCACCACAAACCCCCAGCGGGTGTGGGGGCGGGGAGGGTGGCGCCTCTCCCCACCACGAAACCCCGGCAGGTGTCGGGGCGGGAAGGGTGGCGCCTCTCCCACCGCAAACCCCAAGCGGGTGTGGGGGCGGGGAGGGTGGCGCCTCTCCCCCTCCCCGCCCAGGCAGGTGCCACCCCGCGCATCAGCCGACCGCCTCTTCTTGCCAGGTGGGGGCGGTGCTGAGAGCGGGTGGGGTGATGGTGTTGAGGGTGCCGTCAGGGGCTGGGAGCCAGAGGTGGTGGCGGCGTGGGGTGGTGCCGGCTCGGCGGGTGGTGACGGCGACGGTGGCTTGGCGGGCCTCGAGGAGTCCTTCGCCGTCACCCAGACCGGTCCAGGTGTTGCTCTCGATCTCCAGTCGGGCTTCACTGCCCGGCCAGGAACCGGAGGCGATCAGCAGCGCACCACGGGTCCGCAACCGGGCCGCCAGACGGGACGCCTCCCCTGGTGTGACCTCACCGGGCGGCCGAACCACGACGACGCTCAGCGCATCAACCAATGCAGCAACCACACTGAGCCACTCGGGACCCGGCTCCGGCACCAGCACGAGGCGCTCCAGGTCGACGCCTAGCGCCTGCGCCGCCTCCGCACCGAACGACGGCATGCCGACCACGCCACACCAGGCACCTTCCGCGGACGGTCCCGCCATCAACGCCATCACCAGCGCCGTCGACCCCTGCACGGAGTACACCGCACCGCCGCGCAGTGGGGCTCCCGCCAGCAGCTCGGAGACCACCGGTGACGTCGGCAGCGCCCTGTCCACCGTCGCCGTGTCCAGCGCTTGCTGCACCCGGGCCTTTGCGCCCCGCGCCTTCGTCGTGGACAGGAAGGCACGAGCCTCGTCGAGCGCCGTGATCCCCGTCATGATCCCATGTTCGAACACCTGTTCGACTGTGTCAATCCGGTCGTCCACAACCCTCCGAACGGTTATCGTCCGAGCATGCTCCGTGTCGACCACCCCTCCTTCCGGCGCGCGCTGGAGGAGGTCGAGGACAGCATCGACACCGCCTGGCAGGCGCTCTGCGCAGAGTCCGGCGTCACCCCCGGTACGCCGGAAGCCCGCGACCTGGCCGAGGTCGTCCTCCAGGACACCTCCGAGTTCGACTGGCGAGTCGTGGACGGCGCACTCAAGCAGCTGACCTGTTCCGAGTGCGGATCCGGCCTCGGCGCCGGCCCACTCGGCTGCACCGCCTGCGACCGCGCGAACGGCTACCGCTTCGCCGCCCGGGAGACCGACCGACCGGGTGTCCAGTACCTGAACGAACACGCGCTCCGGGTGTCCTCAGCCGTCGCCCGCACCCGCCACCGCTACGCCCCACGCGTCCGGGCCGGCTACGAGATCGCTTTGCCCAGCCTGCTGGCCGGCAAGATCCCCACCACCCCACAGGCCCAGCGCGCCAAGGACCGCATCAACCAACTCACCGACCACGAACTGGAGCAGCTGATCGACCCGCTGCCCCTCTACGGAGACCTCTCATGAACACCCTGTACGACGCAGTGGTCACCCACCACGACAACCTGGCCGCCTGGCTAGGCGGTACGGCCGGTCCGGAGGTGCTAGAGCGCTTCCGCGCCGCCCACCGACCGGACTTCACCCTGATCACGATCGACGGCGTCAAGGTCGGCCAGGACGAGCTGATGACCGGACTGAGCACAGCCCACAACGCCGTACCAGGACTGAAGATCACCATCGACCACTTCGAGATACTCGCCCAGTCCGCCGACACCACAGTCTGCAGGTTCCTGGAACAACACTCGATCGGCACAGCCCGCTGGACCACCGCCGTACTAGCAGGCACCCAGTGGCAAACCGTCCACGAGACAGCCGTCCTCTAACCCACCCGCGATCCCCCACCCCCACCCCGCGACCGAAGCCACCCTGCAAATCAGACCACCCCGCGACCGAAGCCACCGTGCGAATGTGGGGAGTCGACCATCGACTGTGAGGACTTGGTCGCCGGTAAGGGGTTTCCAACGACCCGGTCCTCACACTCGCTGACGTCGCCCCACGCTGGCTTCGGTGGCGGGCGCAACGCACGGTGGCTTCGGTGGCGGGCGTGGCTGTGGATAACTTGCTGGGGCGAGTGGTGATTCAGGGCATCGTTGGGGGATGGAATACATCGGTCGCGGGTTCATGCCTCGTCGCAGGATGGATCTGCTCGCTACCGGAGTTACGCGGGCACAGTTGGAGTCGGGTTCCTGGAGCTCGCCGCATTTCGGCTATCACCGGTCGGCGCAGGTCAGAGATCCCGTCAGGCAGCGCATCCTGGATGCGGTCGCGGTCATGCCGTACGGCGGCGTTGTCGGCGGCTGGGCTTCCGCATATCTGCAAGGAGTCACGGTGCTGGACGGTGGCTGGGGATCGGCCATCGCCGCGCAGGGCCGGCTCGGTGAACCTGTACTGGTGGCGATCCCGCCGAACACCGTGGTGAATCGTCCCGGCATCCGGTCCTTGCGTGCAGCGCTGGAACCTGAAGACGTGGTGCAGGTAGCCGGCGTACCGTGCACGGCCGGCGCCCGGACGGCGTACGACTTGATGAGGTTCGCGCCGGACTTGACCGAGGCCGTCGTTGCGGGCGACGGCCTTGTCCATGCCGGACTTGTGGATGCGACGGCGATCGCGGCGTACGAAGCCGCCCACTCCCGGCGTCGTGGTGTTCGCCAACTGCGCGACGCGCTACCGCTGCTCAACGGGCGAGCGGCGTCGCCGCCTGAGTCGAGGCTGCGGATGATCTGCCGCGCAGCAGGCCTGACCCAACTCCTTGTCAACGCACCGGTTTACGACCTCGACGGGAGATTCCTCGGCATCGTCGACCTGCTGGAGTCATTTGGCGGTCTTGCCCTCGAGTACGACGGCGAGTACCACTGGGATCTCGGCCAGCAGACCCGCGACAACCACCGCGAAGAGGGTCTCGAACGCACTGGTCTGACAGTCCTTCGAGTCACAGCTCTGGACCTACGGAACCCGCCCGCCCTGATCACTCGCATCCAAGAGGCCCACCGCGCCTGCCTAACCATTCCCATCGCCTCTCGCCGATGGCTCCACCACTCCTACGCTGCCTGACCTCCCCCAGGCGCATGTCGAATGTGACAACCGTGTCGCTGGCAATCGATATCCAGCGACACGGTTCCCACATTCACCGGGCGACTCATCACATTCGCACGGTGGCTTCGGTCGCGGGGCACGGTGGCTTCGGTCGGGGGACGGTGGGTTGGGGGTGAGGGTGGATGTGGCGCATAGGGTGGTGGGTATGCCGAGGACCATTGCTACCAACACCAAGGTTGATCTTGAGGGGCTGCTGGAGTTTGTGCGGCCGCGTCATCACATGCTGCTGATCACCACTCGAGCGGACGGTACGCCGCAGGCGTCGCCTGTGTCCGGTGGTGTCGACCCCGCGGGGCGCATCGTCATCTCGTCGTACCCGCAGCGTGCCAAGAGCACCAACGTCGAGCGGAATCCGCAGACCAGCGTCGTGGTGCTGTCGGACGATTGGAACGGCGCGTGGGTGCAGGTGGACGGTGAGGGTGAGGTCATCCAGCTCCCCGAGGCGGTGGAGCCGCTGGTGGACTACTACCGTTCCATCGCCGGCGAGCACCCCGACTGGGACGAGTACCGCGAAGCCATGCAAAACCAGGGCAAGTGCCTCATCCGCATCACCCCCACTCGCTGGAGCCCGTTGGCCACCGGAGGCTTCCCGGCGCACCTCGCGTGACCGTCAGCACGTCCTGGTCCCGCATCGTCGACTGGCTCGCAACCAACCACCCGTCCACGGTGCCGCACATCAACCCACCGGCGACGGCGGTCGACCTGCGCTACCTGCAGGCCGCGATGAACCGGCCACTACCGGCGGACCTGGTCGAGTACCTGCAGATCGCCAACGGTACGACGCACCGCTCGATCGCGGGTTCGCTGATCCCGACGCTCTACAACCTCATCCCGGTGATGGAGATGCTGTCGCGGCGGCACCTCGAGCAGAAGACCCAGCGTGGGCTCCACGGCGCCGGTCCGTGGTCGGGCGACGGCGATCCGGCGGGCAGCATGTCGACAGACTGGCTCGACAACTTCCTGCCGATCGCGGAAGCGGCTGACGCCGGTCTGTTGTACGTCGATCTGCGTGACGGCGACCAATTCGGGTGTGTTTGGGAGTGGTATCCGGAGGGCGGTCCGTCAGGGGCACCGTGGTGGGGTGGCGTCGGCGAGATGCTCGAGGAGATCGCTAGCGCCTTCGTCGACGGAGGTGCTGCTTCCAGGAAGGGGCGCTCACCGGAGCTGCCGCACGTGGATGACGGCTACCTTCGCTGGGGCAACGTGCCTGCCTGAGATTTTCAGGCTCTGGTGGTACGGCGTTCCATGGTTTCGGTGATGCGTTTCATCGCACCTTCCAGGTGGTCTCGGAGGGCGGTTTCGGCTTGGGACTCGTTGTGGGCCATGCAGGCGTCGAGGATGGCTTGGTGTTCGCGGCGGGTTTGTTCGATGCGGGCTTTGGTTTGGCGGGAGCCGAAGCGGTAGCGCTCGCTGTTCTGCCAGACGGGTTCGATGGCTCGGGGGAGCCAGCGGGAGCCGCCGGCTCGGTAGATGGCGAAGTGGAACTCGGTGTGGGCCTGGCGGGAGGCGATGTTGTCGCCGAGTTTGGAGAGGCGGACGTGTTCGGCCAGGGCGGTGCGGGCGGCTGCGGCGTCGGCTTCGGTGAAGCGGGTGGCGGCGGCTCGGACGGCCAGTGACTCCAGCGAGAGGCGGGTCTGGTGGGTGTCGCGGAGGTCCTCGAGGGAGAGCTCGCGGACCCAGGCGCCCTTGTGGGGCACGATTTCCACCAGGCCTAGGGCGGCCATCCGGCGGAGGCCTTCGCGGATGGGCATCTGGCTCATGTCCAGGCGTTTGGCGAGCTCCTCGAGACGGAGTGCCGTACCGCTGGGGAGTTCGCCGGACAGGATGAGCTCGTGCAGCTCGGCGGCGGCCTCCTCGGCGAGAGTACGACGGCCGGTCGGTCCCCCAGGCGTGAGCTCGAGTCGTCGGGTCATTGGGCGCGGGCTGCCTCTCTCCTCCACACAGAACAGCTCTGGGAGGTAACCGTACGGCAGGCTGGGCCGAGTGCGCGCTTTCGCCGACAGATTGCTCAACACAAAAAGTTCAGCTGAGGGCGGTCAGGTCGAGCAAGAACCGTGCACCGGCAGCGGATCGGTCCAGAACCTCACTGACCTGAGCAGCCGGCAACAGCTCGACTTCCGGCCGCAGCCGGGCCGGTGCGATGTCGGCCAGGGCCTGACCGACCGCACCGGGTTCGAGTGTGGTCCGCTGCACGTTCACCGGCAGCACGCGGAGGTCGCGACCGATCAGTTGGTGCAGGTCGAGTGTGGTGAACTCACCGGCCTTGTAACCCAGTAGGGCGATTCGCCCTCCCGGTGTGATGTGTCCCAGCACCCCACTGGTCACTGGACCGCCCAGAGTGTCGACTGCGAGGTCGCACCACGGCAGGTCGCGACCGACCTGGCCCAATTCGTCCACGCGGACGATCTGGTCGACCAGATCACCAACCAGGTCGACAGGCTCGACGACTCCGGCCAACCCGATCACCCGCGCCGCACCGGCCGACCGAGCGACCGCTGCGCACAGCCGCGCGACCAGTCCGGTGATGCCGGTGACGACGACCGTCTCACCAGCGCGCACCTGACCAACTCTCCGTACGGCGGTGTGTGCGGTCAACGCCGGTGTCAGCAACGCCAGCGCGGTCGCCGGGTCCAGAGACGCCGGTACCGGATGGACAGCCGCATCGGGTACGACGGCGTACCGGCCCCACAGCCCAGGCCTGGTCACGCCGACCCCTTCGCCGCGCAGCACCACTCCAGCGCCGGTCTCGGCGACTGCCGAGCTCACGACCACACCGAACCCCTCGGAGCCCGGTGTGAATGACGCTGCCGGTTGCTTGCCGCTCAGCGCGGTCCGGTCCTGGGCCGTCACCGAGGCCAGCCTCATTTCGACCAGCGTCTCCCCCGGTCCGGCAGTCTGCTCGATCTCTTCGACCGCCAGCTCCGGGCCAGGTCCGTGCCTGCGCAGCACGGTCCCCTCCTGCGACCTCATCTGTCCCCCATTTGATATGTGATCACGACACCCCTCGACGGAAACCGCCACCTCACCGGTCGGAGACCTCCTTGGCCAGGGGCGCGGTCAGCTCGCCGGCCGTCACCGCGCGCTCGCTCGCGAGCGCATCGCTGCCCATCGGGAACGGCCAGTCGCTACCGGCCAGCACATGGGCCGCACCGAAGGTCTTGGTGAGCAGCTGCAGCATCGCCTCGTCATGCACGAGGTCGTCGACGTAGAAACTGCGGACCGCCTCGATCACGGGCATCGAGAGCTCCTCGATCCCCGGCCGGCCCGTCTCCACTCCGCGCTGCCATCGTCCCGCCACCGCCGCCGTCACCCCTCCCCCATGACACAAACAGAACCGGATCCCCGGGAACCGGCCCGGCACATCCGCGAAGACCAGTGACGCCGCGGCGACCCCGGTCTCGTACGGATTCCCCAACAGGTTCGACAAGTAGAACGATCGGAGCCGCTTGTCGTCACTGTGTCCTGGATGAATGAGGGTGAAAGCTTCCAGTTCGTGCAGCACCTGCCACACCGGATCGAGGCCGGCATAGTCCGGCGTACCGAGGGCGAATCCGCTGAAGACGCCCTCTCGAGCAAGAGCCGCAGCCACCGCCGGTGCGGCCGGATCCAGCAGCGGCAGCTGACCGAGCACCCGCAGTTGCGGTGTGGCGAGCTCACGGAGCCCCTGGTTCACCAACTCGGCCCACTCGACACCTGCGTCGTACCTGAACAGAGCCGGCGGCACCGAGACCACAGCGCCATCCAGCTCTTGTTTAGCGATCCACTGCAGCAAAGCTGCCGGGTCCGCCAGCCGCTTGAGCGGCAGCCGCTGCCCGTCGATCACCAACATGCCGCTGTCAACGGACAGCCCGTACTCACCCCGGTACGCCGCCGTGAGGACGGTCGGCGGTATCAGGTGCGTATGGACGTCCCAGCCCGCCATGTCAGCGCGCATCCTCGTCGTTGTCGTAGAACGCCGGCCGCTCCGGATAGTGCGGACCGTCGTACACCTCCAGCAGCACGGAGGTCTCCTCGGCCAGCGTCGGCCCGTGCACGAGGCCCTTGGGATTCCAGTAGAAGCTGCCCTTGACGAGCGTGACACCGGTCGGCACGTACACGTAGCGCCCGCTCAGACAGAACATGAACTGGTTCGACGCATGCTTGTGCGTCGACGGAATCCCGCTCCCCTTCTCAAAACGCACGAGCGCGATCGACGCCTCGGTCTCCGGGTCTCGCCACAGCATCTTGTGCGACAACCCGTCCAAGGACTTCTCGACCCACTCCAGGTCATCCGTCTGCAGCAACAACTCACGCAGCGGCTCGTCAAAGGAAGTCATCAGCCCTCCTCCCGCGGCACAGGCCGGCCAGTGACGCGCGAGTACAACTCGAAAGCCACACCAGCCGACAGCGGCGCCACCGCAGCCACGTGCCCATCCGGCCGCAGCAGTACGACGCTCTCCGCCGGTACGCCGTACCGGTTCGTGGCGACGCTGCCCGGATCGAACAGCGACCTGTCGCGCAGCCCCGAGTCGTGCGGCGCGTCCCAGCGGGACACCGCGTAGTGGCGGAGCGCAGGTGAGTCGTTGAGCGGGATCTTCGGCCGCCGCCGCACGTCGGTGAAGTACAGCGCGACGAACGACTCCCGCACGAGGTCGTGAACCGTCACTCGCCCAGCCGGTCCCTGCAAGGCGAGGTCAGGTGCCCGGTCGCCTGCCCGTACGGCGGGCGGCTCGGCGGTCGTGGCCACCATCGACCAGTCCCCCACTCCGTCCACGTCCAATCGCACCCCGAGCAAAGTCCTCGTGTACGCCGTCGCCCAGTCACTCGTGTCGGCAGTCACCGCACCACGTTGGTGGGACATGTACTTCCGGGCCGCCTCGGCCATCTCACCGGACCCGTTGACCGCGACCGGCCGCTGCTCCTGCTCGTAACCGTCCAGCAACGCCGGATCGGCCCAGCCGCGCAGTACCCACGCCAACCGCCACGGCAGGTTGGAGGCGTCGAGCGCACCGGTGTTCAGACCCAGCGCCCACATCGGGGTGATCAGATGCGCGGCGTCACCCATCAGGAACACCTTGCGGTCGACTGTCCACTTGTCCGCAACCCGGTGGTGCACGTTGTAGATGACGGTGCCCAGCAGCTCGATGCGGTCCACCTCGCCGATGAACTGCTTCACCTTCACCAGCAGGTCCACGTCACCCGGCGTCTCGGCCCCGGGTGCCAGCGGGAACAGGAACCGCCAGTTGTCGGGCTGCCGGATCAGCACCATCCACTCGGTCTTGTCCGCGAAGTACGCGAGGTACGGGTAGTCGCGCGCGTTGTCGACGTCCAGGTCGACCGCGACGTCGATCAGCATGTACCGCTCGGGCAGCGTCTCCCCCACGACCGGTACGCCGAGCGCGTCGCGGATCTTGCTGCGGCCGCCGTCGCACGCCAGCAGCTGCGCGGCCTCCAGCGTCTGCGGACCGTCCGGCGTCTCCACCTGCAGCACCACGCGGTCGTCCAGCACCTCGAACGACGTCACGCGGTGTTGCAATCGGACAGTGTGCCCAGCGCGCTCCAGTGCGGCCGCCAGGATCGGTTCCATCCGCTGCTGCGGCAGGTTGATCACGAACGGGAACTGCGTGTCATTCACCAGCTCGGCCAGCCGCACCGACGCCCGCGGCGTGTTGGTGGCCCGGTCGATGTCACCGATCTCGTCGATCCGGACCGCGGCGTTCAGGATCTCCTCGACCGCGCCGTACCGGTTCCAGATCTCCAGGGTCCGGCTGAGCGTCGTACCGGCCTTGGTGTCCGAGGACAGCGTCGCGTCCTCCTCGAGGAGCACGAACGGTACGCCGTAGTGTGCGAGACCGAGTGCCGTGGTCAGGCCGATCGGACCGGCACCCACGACGACGACCGGCAGCTGGTCAGCAGTCACCGGGCACCCCCTTCAGAAGAGAAGGCCCGCTCCCGGGTCAGCGTCGAACCGGTCATCGTGGCCGCATCGGACAGCAGGAACAGCAACGGGCCGACCACGTCCTCGGGGTCGCCGATCCCTATCGTCTCCCGCCAGTGCTCCCGGTCCACCCCGTGGTTCGCATTTCGGAACTGTTCGGTGTCGATTACCCCGGGCGCCACCACGTTCACCCGCACCCGGTCCGCGGCCACCTCAGCCGCGAGCGACTTCGCGAACGCGACCAGCCCGGCCTTGCTCGTCGCGTACGCCGCCGCACCCGGATAGCCCGTCAACGCCATCCCAGAGGTGAACACCACGACCGAACCGGACCGCTGCGCCACCATGTGCGGTACGACGGCCTGACACGCCCACACCACGCCGTCCAGGTTCACCTGGAGCGTGCGACTCCACTCCGCCGGATCCAGGTCCAGTACGGCGGACCGCGGCTGCACCGCCGCACCGGCGACCAGTCCGTCGATCCGCCCGTACCGCGCGACCACTCCGGCAACCGCCGAGTCCACAGCCGCCCGATCCGCCACGTCGACCTCGACAAACGAGACAGCCGGGTCAGACGGCTTCACCACGTCGAACACCACGGCAGTCCCGCCGTACGACGTGATCGCGCTCGCCAGCGCCGCACCGATGCCTTGAGCGCCACCGGTGATCACGACGACCACTCCGGTCGCGTCAAAGGTCACCTTCACGACGACTCCTTCTGTCTCGAAGTCATCGTCTCGGTAATCCGCTGGAACGCACCAGCGAGGTGACTGCGCAAAGCCGTCTCAGCACCGTCAATGTCTCGCGCCGCACACGCATCGAGGATCGCCTGGTGCTCAGATCGGTTCTGCTCGATCATCGCCGCGGTGAGCGGGCTACCGAACCGGTAGCGCTCACTGTTCTGCCACACCGGCTCAATAGCCCGAGGCAACCACTGCGACCCGCTGGCCCGGTACACGGCGAAGTGGAAGTCCGCATGCGCGTCCCGAGCACCAGCCAGGTCCTGTGCCTGTGACAGCCGCAGGTGATCCGCCAGCGCGGCGGCAGCCTTCTCAACATCAGCTTCGGTGAACCGCTCAGCAGCAGCCCGCACCGCAAGTGACTCCAGCGCCAGCCGGGTCTCGTGCGTATCCCGCAGGTCCTCCAGCGACAGGTCACGCACCCAGGCACCGCGATGCGGGATGATCTCGACCAGTCCGAGCGCCTCCAGCCGGCGGAGTCCTTCTCGCACCGGCATCTGGCTCATCTCGAGCCGGTTAGCCAGCTCCACGAGCCGCAGCGGCGTACCGCTCGGCAGCTCGCCGGACAGGATCAGCTGGTGCAGCTCCGCGGCCGCATGCTCAGCCAGCGTCCGGCGTCCACCACGGCCGCCGCCCGGCAGCAGCTCCAACGGACCATTCATACGGCCACCACCCGATTCCGCAGTTCACCGAGCTTGTCCGAGCGTGTGACCACCACATCGCCGTCCTGCAGGAACACCTGCGGCTCACGCGCGTTACCGATCCCCGCCGGCGTCCCGGTCAGCAGCAGGTCGCCCGGCCGCAGCGTCATCCCGAACGACAGTTCGCTGATCAGCGTGGCCACGTCGAACGCCATCTGCCGTGTCGACGCGTCCTGCCGCACCTCACCGTTCACCAGGCACTGCAGCTGTACATCCTGTGGGTCGCCCAGCTCGTCAGCCGTCACGATCCACGGCCCGAGCGGCATGGTGTTGTCGACGCTCTTGCCCTTCAGCCACTGGCCGCCGTGCGCTCGCTGCAGGTCCCGTTGCGACACGTCGTTGGCCAACGTGTAGCCCCAGACATACGAGAGCGCGTCGGCCACCGGGATGTTCCGTCCGGTCTTGCCGATCACCAGCGCCACCTCGGCCTCGTAATCCCATTTCGAGGAGATGGCAGGGTCCCACGCGATGTCGTCGTACGGGCCGATCACCACATCCGGCCCCTTCGTGAAGAAGGTCGGGTGCAGCGGACGCTCGACGTCCTGCCCCTCGCGCTTGCCCTTGCTCTCCTCGAAGTGGTCCCAGTAGTTCCACCCGGTACACAGGATGTCCCGCCGGAACCGCCGCAACGGCGGCCGCAAAAGCTCAGGCGAGTAAGCGATCTTCTCCCCCGACAACGACGCGCCGTCCACGATCACCGACGTCAGATCCGTTGCCGATAGCAACAGAACCGAGTCATCGGAGAGTACGCCGGGCCGTTCCACCCCGTCGTACGCCACCATCACGTACTTCATCTCAGGTCCACTCGACGCCACGCATAGAGTCACCCCCAGTAGGTGCGATCACCGCAATCGCATTGATCTCGATCAGATAGTCCGGATGCGCAAGCTTGCTGACCTCGACCATCGTCGAAGCCGGCAGCGGTTCGACGAAGTACCGCGCGCGCACCTCGTGGATCTTCGCGAAGTCCTCCATGTTGCGCACGTACACGTCCACCCGGCAGACATCCGCCAAGGTGCCACCCGCAGCACGAACCGCGGCGGAGATGTTCTCGCACACCTGCCGGGTCTGTTCCCGGATGTCGCCGACGCCGGCGATGCTGCCGTCCGGACGGCGTGCGGTCATCCCGGAGACGAACACGAACCGCCCGGTCGCCGCGACCGTGGTCGCTTGCGAGAACACGCCGTTCGGGCTGTGCAGTTCAGTCGTCGTGACCTGGCTCTTCGCCATCAGTTCAGCACCCCTCCGGCCGGGATGACGGCGCCGACCGCGCGAGCGGTCGCCAGCAGTCCGTCCAATCCCGACCTCTCGATCAGTACGCCGTGCCGCCGTTGGTGAGCCGCGCGTTCCGCCTCGATCTCACCCGGCAGGTACAGCCGGTCCACCCCTGGTGCGGTCGCGCTGCCGCGGACCCGGTCCGCCAGCCCGGACGAGCGGCGGCGGAAGCTGTCGGCGCCACCGAGCAGCTCCGGGTCGATCGCCAGGAACAGGTGGGCGCAGTCGTTCGGCCGACCCGGCTCGCGGTACAGCGGGCGTACCTGATCGCCCCAGCCGCCACCGCTCAGAACCCCAGTCAGTACGTCGATCATCAGCGCCAGCCCGAATCCCTTGTGCCCGGCGGCCGGCAGCAGCATGCCGAGCACGGCCTCCTCCGGGTCTGTCGTCGGGATGCCGGACGGGTCGGTGGCCCAGGTGTCGGGGATCGGCTGACCGGCCGAGGCCGCCAACCGAATCTTGCCCAGGGCAACGGCCGACAGCGCCATGTCGAGCACGATCTCCACACCGGAAGCAGTCGGTACGGCGATCGCCAGCGGATTGTTGCCGACCAGTCGCTCGGCGCCGCCCGGCGCGGGCATCAACGGTGTGGTGTTCGACATCGCGATCCCGATACAGCCGGCCTGCGCGGCCTGCATGGCCCAGCGACTGGCCGCACCGAAGTGATGCGCGTTGCGGACCGACACCAGGCCGATCCCGTACCGGCCGGCACGCTCGATCGCCTGGCCCATCGCCTGCGGGCTGGATAGCTGGCCCATCCCGCCGCGGGCATCCGCGACCAGCGCGGCACCGGCGTCGGACACGATGTCCAGCTCGCGCTCGCGCGTGACCCCGCCGGCGTTCAGCCGATCGACGTACATCGGGACGAGCATGATGCCATGCGAACTGACCCCGCGCAGGTCTGCCTCGACGAGCGCGACCGCGATCGAGGCGGCGTCGTCCGGCTCGAAACCGACCGCACTGAAGACGGCCGAGACGGTTGCCTCCAGCCACGTCGGCCGGACCAGGACGCGGCGATCCGCGTCGGATGCCTGAGTTGTCACCGGCTCTCCTGCGCCCACGGCAGCAGCAGGTGCTCCAGCAGGACCAACCCGTAGAACAAGATGATGCTCATGATGCTGAGCAAGGTGATCGACGCGAACGCCAGCGCGGTGTCGGCACTCGCACCGGACGTGTAGATCAGATAGCCCAGCCCCTGGGTGGCGCCGACGAACTCACCGATCACCGAACCGATCACGGCCAGCGAGATCGCGACCTTGAGTCCGGTGAAGATCTGCGGCAGCGCGTGCCAGAGCCGGAGCTTGAAGAACTCCTGGGTCCGGCTCGCGTTCAGCGACCGGAGCAGCTCGACCAGCTCGACCGGGGTGGACTTCATCCCCTGGGCGGTCGAGATGACGATCGGGAAGAAGCACATCAGCAGCACCATCAGGACCTTCGGCCCCTGACCGAAGCCCATCCACACCACCAGCAGCGGCGCGATCGCGACCTTCGGGATCGCGTTCACCATCAGCAGCAGCGGGTAGACCAGCCGCTCGAGAATCGCCGACCGGACGATCAGCAACGCGATCGGGATCCCGACCACGATCGCGAGCAGGAACCCCTCGAGTGTCTCCAGCAGCGAGACCCCGGCGTTCTGCAGCATCATCACCGGGTCCTGGCTGAACCTGACCAGTACGTCGCCCGGGCTCGGCACCAGGTAGTCCGGCACCGAGAAGGCGATCGTGGCCAGCCACCAGAGCGCGATCACCGCGACCAGGCCGACGATCGGAAGCAGGATGGCGGCGGCCCGGGACTCGGTCCACCAGGAACGCTTCGTCATCGCGGCCACACCTCGTCGACCAGCCGCTCGGCGATCGGCGGCGTCTTGTCGGCCAGCAGCGCGTGCAGCCGGGCGCTGATCCGGGCGACATCCTCCAGATGACTGTTCTGACCGAGGCTTCGCGGCCTCGGGATGTCGATGTCGACGACGTCGCGCAGGCGACCCGGCCGGGGAGAGAGGACAACGGCCCGGTCGGCCAGTACGACGGCTTCGTCGATCGAGTGCGTGACGAACACGATCGTGGTGGACAGCTCCATCTTGATCCGCTGCAGTTCCTCGGACAGCTCGGTCCGGGTGAGCGCGTCGAGTGCGGAGAACGGTTCGTCCATGAGCATCACCTGAGGGTCGCGGATCAGCGACCGGCACAGCGACACGCGCTGCTGCATCCCACCGGACAGCTCGTGCGGCAACCGCCGTTCGAACCCTTGTAACCCGACCAGCTCGAGCAGCTCATGCGCCCGGTTCTTGTACGCCGTCCGGTCGCGGATCGTGCGGTCCAGTTCCACCGGCAGCAGCACGTTGGACAGCACCGACCGCCAGGCCAGCAGCGCCGGACGCTGGAACATGAACGCGACATCCGGACGCGGTCCGGTGACGGGCTCCCCCGCCACCTTGACCGTGCCCGAGGTCGGCGACAGCAGTCCCGCGATCAGCCGGAGCAGGGTGGACTTGCCACACCCGGACCGGCCGATCAGCGTGACGAACTCACCGGCGCGGACGTGCAGATCGATCTTCTCGAGGGCCGTGATCGAGCCCTCGCGTCCGTCGAAGACCTGACCCACACCGTCCAGCCGGATCATGCGGCCTAGCCCTTGGGGGCCAGGTCGACCGTGACCAGGTCAGCAGGCTTGAGCGTGCCCGGAGTGATCGCCTTCGCACCGCCGAGGATGTCCAGGATCTTCTGGACGCGCTCGGTGTCGACCGCGCCGAGCGGATCACCCGAGTTGGCCGGCACCGTGTACGGCTTCATCCGCTCGAGCTCCTGCTTGGCCACGCCGACATCGGTCGTCGGCACGTACTTCTTCAGGATCTCGGCCGCGGCGGCCGGGTCGTTGATCGCGTCCTGCAGCCCCTTGAGCAGCGCACCGGTGAACTTCTTCACCTGGTCCGGGTGCTCCTTGGCCAGATCGGACCGGGTCAGGATCGCGTTGCCGTAGAGCTCCGGCAGCACATCGCCGTACGGCAGCACGACGGCCTTGCGGCCGTCCTTGTCGGCCTTCTCGACCAGCGGGACGCCGACCACGAACTGGCCGATGCCCTGCACCTTGCCGGTCGACAGCAACTGCGGCAGCGCCGGCGGCGGCGCCGGGACGAAGTTGACCTTCTTGTCGTCGATCTTGACCCGCTGGGCGTAGACCGGGAACGTCACCTGGTTGGTCGAACCAGGCTGGTCGCCGATGTTCTTGCCGACCAGGTCCTTCGGCTCCTTGATGCCCATCCCCTCGAGGGAGACGATCGCGGCCAATGACTTCTGGTGGATCATCCCCACCGTGGTCACCGGCAGCTTCTGCTTGCCCAGGGTGATCGTGATCGCGGTGAAGTCACCGATGCCGTAGTCGGCCTGACCACCGGCTACCTGCTTCATCACGTCCACGGTGCCGGACCCCGGGCTGATCTTGACGTCGAAACCGGCGTCCTTGAAGTAGCCCTTCTCCAGCGCGACGTACGCATATGCTTCGCGGCCGAACTGGCCGAACGAGGTCAGGTAGCTGACCTTCTGCAAACCGCTGTCGCTGCCCTTGTCGTTCCCGCTGTTGCACGCGCTGACCAGGGCGAGCCCCAGGACCGCCGTCAGCGCGACGACGGAACGCCTCAACCTCATATCGACCTCTCTCATCCGATATTTGATCAAACATCAAATATGGAAAGGTGGTCAATCGGCCCCCCGGGACTTCACAGTGACTTTACCTGCCCTTAGTGCACTGTGCTTCCCGCAGTTCGCGCTGTGCCACCTGTCCTGGAGCCGTTCCCCCTGACCTGGCCCTTCCCGGCCCGGCCACCCGCCCCGACCACAGACCGTACCCGCATGAACAGCAGATCGCGACGCCCCCGGAGCGCCGATCGGGGACTTCGGCATCAAATTTGCGTAAACCCTCAACCTCTTGTGATTCCGAGCACTCCGTTCAGCCCGTTCACTCCGCCGAGGGAGGTTCGGACGGCCCGGGTTTGACACCATGGGGGCGTGGTGAACGCACTCAGGTCCCTCGGCCGGGCGTCGACGTACCTGCGCTGGATCTATCTCCTGATCGGCGCCGCACTGGTCCTGGCCGTTCTCCTGGTCGGCAGCGCGGTCGGCGCGCTCACCCATGACCTGCGGCTGCCGGGTCCGGCGAGTGCCGTGATCCTGATCCTGCTCGGCGTCGCGCCACCGCTCGCGATCGGCCTACTGCCCGCTGTGCGTGAGGTGGAGGGCATCGCGGTCTCATCGCTGCTCGGGGTCAAGTTCGACGAGCGGCCGCTCGGCCCGGCGAAGACGTGGGCCCAGCGGCGCCGTACTGCCTTCTGGCTGACCCTGCATCTGCTGGCGGGCGGCATCGTCGGCATCCTCAGCACCGCCGTCTTCGGCGCCGGGCCAGTGCTGCTCGTTGCCCCCTTCCGCTCGACGGGTTCGCAAGAGCTCGTGCCCGGCATCTCGTACGACGTCACTGGCAGCTGGACCGATCTGTGGATGCCGCTCGTGGTCCTGGTCGCACTGGCGGTGCTGTTCCTGATCTCGTCGGCCGTCGGCGCACTGCTCGCCCACCTCGCACCACGCATCCTCGGTCCGACAGCGGCCGAGCGCATCGAACTCCTCGAGCGCCGTACGGCGACGCTTGCCGAGCGCAACCGTTTGGCCCGCGAACTGCATGACAGCGTCGGCCATGCGCTCAGCCTGGTGACGATTCAGGCAGCCGCCGCACGCCGGGTGCTGGCCAGCGATCCGGAGTTCGCAGAGACCGCTCTGGGCGCCATCGAGACCTCGGCCCGATCGGCGCTGGCCGATCTCGACCACGTGCTCGGGCTGTTGCGCGACGATCGCCGACCGGGTTCCGCGACTGCGCCGCAGGCGACTCTCGACGATCTCGACCGGCTGGTGGAGTCCACTCGGGCCGGCGGCATCACCGTCACGATCGAGCGCATCGGGGCCCTCGACAAGTTGCCCGCCGCGGTATCGCGGGAGGCCTACCGGATCCTCCAAGAGGGGCTCACCAACGCGATCCGGCATGCCGGTCACCCGGACGACCAGCTGACCGTGGCCTTGGAGATCCGGCTCGACACCTCCGGGCTGCGGCTGACCGTGACCAACCCGGTCAGTGGTGACTCCGCCAACTCCGGTGGCGGGCGAGGACTGGCCGGCATCCGTGAAAGAGTCGCCGTACTGCGTGGTGCAGTCGCGGCCGGTCGGGATGACGAGGACTGGCGGCTGACTGTGTCGCTGCCGGTCGCAGTGACGACGAAGGGATGACAGGCATGACGCTGTCCGTGGTGGTGGTCGACGACGAGCCGCTGATCCGCAGCGGGTTGCGCGCGATCATCAACGCCGAGCCGGATCTGACCGTCGTCGGCGAGGCCGGTGACGGCGCCGAGGTGCTGCCGGTCGTCCGCCGTACCAGTCCCGATGTTGTACTGATGGACGTCCGGATGCCCGCGGTCGACGGCATCCAGGCGACCCGGCTACTGCTCGACAGCCTCGACCCGGCACCGCGCGTCCTGGTGGTGACCACCTTCGAGAACGACGACTACGTGTACGACGCCCTTCGCGCCGGCGCCTCCGGGTTCCTGCTGAAGCGGACCCCGCCGGACGACATCATCGCGGCGATCCGCACAGTCGCGGGCAGCGAGTCATTGCTGTTCCCGGAGGCAATCCGGGCGCTCGCGCTGGCCCATGTCGGAGCGCAGGCACAGCGGCCGACCGGGCTCGACGAATTCCAGCTGACCGACCGCGAGCAAGAGGTTCTGCGGCTGATGGCCCGCGGGCTGTCGAACGCGGAGATCGCCGCCGAGTTGATCCTCGGGCTGCAGACGGTCAAGACCCACGTCGCGAACGTGCTCTCCAAGCTGAACGCCCGGGACCGCACGCAGGCCGTCATCAAGGCCTACGAGTCAGGCTTCGTGCCCCTGCACTAGGTGGTGGCGGGGTCGACACTCTCGTCGGCCAGCACACACGCGTTGTGCAGCGGATCGATCGCATCCGCCTTCAGCGCGACGCGCTGGAGCAGCATCCGGAAGCTGGAGCGCTCCGCCTCGTCCAGGCTGCCGAGCACCTCGTCCTCGGTGGCCGCGAGCCGGCGCTCCAGGTCGCAGAGGGTCTCGGTCGCCTGCTCGGTCGGCACGATCAGCCGCGCGCGCCGATCCGCCGGATCCGGCTGGCGCTGCACCAGCCCGGCCTTCTCGAGGTCGTCGAGCAGATACGTCATCACGGTCCGGTCGACACCCAGCTGAGCGGCCAGATCGAGCTGCCGCTTCGGCCCGTCCGACGTCACCGTGGCCAGCACCTGATAGCCGCGCGGCCCACCCGGTACGTCGTCGAGCGCGGCCCCGGAGGCCTTCGCGTACCGGCGGAACACGACCCCGAGCGCCCAGCCCAGATCGGCCTCGACCGGCGCACCACTGGCCACCCGCGGCGGGACGCCGTGGGCCGTTCGCGCGCCGACATCCGGCGAAGTACTGGTCACGCGCCCAGTCTACGTGGTCTACGCCACCCGGAATACGATCTGACTTGAATATGTTCTGTTCAACAGATTATCTTCGTAGCAGCTCGAATGAGCCTCTACAGCCCCCAAGGAGAAGAACGACTATGACGACCTTGCTACGCGTCGACGCCAGCGTGCGCCTGAACGGATCGGTCAGCCGGGCGCTCGCCGACAGCGCCGAAGCGGCCTGGCGGGCCGAACACCCGGACGGCGTCGTCGTCCGCCGGGACCTCGGCCGCAACCCGCTGCCGGCGACGGTCTGGCCGGCGCTGGCCAAGGCCCAGGTCGGCGAGGAGCCGGCCACCGATGAGGAGCGGGAGCTGCTCACCGAGGCCCGTGCACTGGCCGAGGAAGTGACGAACGAACTCAAGAACGCCGACGCGGTCCTGCTCGCCGTCCCGCTGTACAACTACGGCATCGCCCAGCACGTGAAGGCCTGGATCGACGTCCTCCTGCTCGACATGACCTACCACGTCGAGAACCCGGTGGAAGGCCGCCCGGCGATCTTCACCCTCGCCCGCGGTGGCGGCTACCAGCCCGGTTCGCCGAAGCACGGCTGGGACCACGCCACGGCGTACCTGGAGCGCATCTTCGGTGACGTCTTCAAGATGAACGTCCGGATCGCGGCCGCCGAGCTCACCCTCGCCCCGGTCACCCCAGGGATGGAGTCGCTCATCGACCTGTCCAAGGCCTCCGAGGCCGAGGCCCACGTCACGGCCGAGGAACTCGGGGCCGTGGTCGCGAAGGAACTGGTCGCCAAGGCTGCCTGACCAACAGCGCTCCTGATGCGATGCCGTGCTAGCCGGCGTCGGATCAGCTGAGCTGCCAGGTGGTCAGGGTGACCGAGAGGGTTACCAGCGCCGGCTCGGGCAGGGCCGCGATCCGGTCCGCGAGCTCGTGCGGCGAGATGTGCCGCGCACTCGGTGTCATCAGCACCAACTGCTCCACCGCCACTCGATCCAGCCGCATCGGCTCCGCGATCACCTCGCGGCCGGTCTCGACGAAGGTCCCACCGAGCGCGTCCTGCAGGCGCCGCTCCTTGTCCTCGTCGACCGACACCATCCCCAGTACGCCGACCAGTTCGGCGAGGTGCTCCGGATTCGGAGTCACCACCAGCAGCGCGCCACCCGGGCTCAGGATCCGAGCCATCTCGGTCGCGTTCCGCGGGGCGAACACATTCAGTACGACCTGGGCCGCGCCATCCACCACGGGCAACTCGCGCCAGGCATCACACACCACCGAGCCGATCAGCGGATCCACCTTCGCGGCCCGGCGAGCGGCGTACCGGGAGACGTCGAGAGCGAGCCCCGGTCGCGATCTGCCGGTGACGCCGGCCAGGTAGTAGCCGGTGCCGGCGCCGACCTCGACGACGAGCTCGTCACTGTCCGGCTGCAGGTATTCGGCCGCGCGCAGGATCAGCGCGTCCCGGATCGGGGCGTAGTGACCGCCGCCGAGAAACACCGTCCGGGCGCCGATCATCCCGGCCGAATCACCCTCGATCCCATTCGATGCCGAGGGCAACAGATTGAGGTAGCCCTGCTTCGCGAGATCGTACGCATGCCCCTGCGCGCAGCGCGCTGTCCGGTCGGTCAGCGCCAACGCATCGGCACAGACCGGACAACGCAGTACGGCGACCAGGTCGGGATCCACCCGTCCATTGTCGGTCAGACGATGTCGCGACTGGTGATCCGGGCCCACGCCGCGCAGTAGAAGACGGCCAGGTAGCCGGCTTGCAGGAGCAGGTTGCGGACGATCGCGTCCCAGTACGGCGGGTCTCGGAGCAGGTCGGCGAACGACGTCCAGCCGTACATCAGCAGCCAGGGGTGGATCACGTCGATCTGCGGGATCGCCGAGAGGATGCCGAGCACGATGAACGTGCCGAAGGTGGCCGCCATCGCCGCGAGCGGGGTCGAGGTGAGCGACGACACGAACAGTCCGATGCCGGCCAGGCCCATCAGCGAGAGTGCGATCACCACCGCGATCGCCAGGGCCCGGAGTAGGCCTTCACCGAGGGAGATCGTCGTACCGGAGAGCAGCAGCACGTCGCCGACTGGGAAGAGTACGAACCCGACGATCAGGCCGGCGACCCAGATCGTGAACGTCGCGGCCAGGCAGAAGATCGCCAGCGCGACCATCTTCGCGGCCAGCAGGCGGGAGCGCCCGGCTGGTGCGGTGAGCAGGTTTCGCAGGGTGCCGAGGCTGGATTCGCCGGCCAGGGATTCGCCCGAGATCACGGTCACCGCGGTCGGCAGGAAGAACGGTAGTGAGAGGCCGAGGCTGGCCACGATCAGGAACAGCCCGTTCCCTGCGACCTGGCCGAGGAATCCCTCAGCGCCGCCTTCGGCACCGGAGAGCTTGATTGCGACGCCGATCATCACCGGGACCGCGGCGAGCACGGCCAGTAGGACCCACGTCCGCGCGCGGCCGAAGACGAACTGCAGCTCGGATTTGAACAACGCCAGCGTATGGCGGCCGGCGCTCGGTCTCGCGATCGCGACCTCGGCGACTGCGCTACTCGGCGACATCGAAACCCTCCCCGGTGAGCGCGACGAAGGCTTCTTCGAGGCTGGGACGCTCCAGGCCGAACCCGTGGATCCGGACATCCGCGGCAACCAGCCCCGCGGCGAACTTCTCGAGCGGCAACTCCCCCGCGTCACCCTCGACGGTGTCGCCGGCGGTTCGCAGGTCGGTCACGCCGAGGCTCTTCAGCGTCTCTGCAGCTGCGGCGACATCCGGCGTCTTCACGACCAGGCGCGGACGCAGCTCGGAGCGCAACTCGGCCATGCTCGACTGGCGGATCAGGCGGCCGCGGCTCATCACCGCGGCGTGCGTGCAAACCTGCTCCACCTCGGCCAACAGGTGGGTCGAGGTGAAGATCGTCGTACCGTCGTTGGCCAGCTCGCGGATCAGGTGCCGCACCTCGCGCGTGCCCTGCGGGTCAAGCCCGTTGGTCGGCTCGTCGAGCACTAGCAATTCACGGCGCTGCATCAGCGCGACCGCGATCGCCAGCCGCTGCTTCATGCCGAGCGAGTACGCCCGCACCTTCTTGCCGGCCGCGTTCGAGAGGCCGACCCGCTCGAGCGCCTCACCCGCCCTCGCCTTGCGAGTGCGCGGGTCCGCCGTCCGGTCGGCGGCATCGAAGCGCAGCAGGTTCGCCTGCCCACTCCAGAACGGATAGAACGCCGGGCCCTCCACCAACGCCCCCACCCGCGGCAACACCCGTAACTGCGCCTTCGGCATCGGCTGCCCGAGCAACTCGACCGCGCCCGAAGTCGGCGCGATCAGCCCGAGCACCATCCGGATCGTGGTGGTCTTGCCGGATCCGTTAGGCCCGAGGAAGCCGAAAACACTCCCCGCCGGCACCTCCAGATCCACCGAGTCCACCGCCACCTGTCCACCCCGAAACCGCTTGGTCAGCCCTCGCGTAACGAGCGGGCTCCCGCCCGTCGGGGTGGCAGGTGGAGGATTGCGGTCCGAGGAGGTGCTGGAAGCCTCCTCGGACACCTGAGTCTCTGTCACGTCAGCGGGGTGCCTTGGCTGCGGCGTCCTGGAGGGTTTGGGGGGTGACCAGGCCGGCGAAGACCCGGCCGTCGTCGGTGATGAGGGCGTTGACCATCTTGCTGGTCACGATCTTGCCCTTGCCCCATGAACCCTCGACCGTCTGCGCACTCGCCAGGAACTGGTCGACCGGACCACCGTCGCCGGTGAGCTTCACACCCTTGACCATGACCACGGAGGCCCAGCCCTCACCGAGCACGGTCGGCTCATCCGCCGTACCGGGCTTCTTCTCCGGCTTGCTCGGGATGCTCTTCGGGACGTCCGGCCGCGTGGTCGGCACCTTCGGCTGGGTGACCTCGACGCCCTTCGGCGGGGTGAAGGTGAAGGTGCTCGCGGACGGTACGGCGAAGGAGACCTGGGTGAAGCCGATCTCGACCGCCGGGTCCTTGCCGGTCCTCGGCAGCACGCTCACCTGCAGCGGAACCCAGGTCTTGGAGTCGACCGCGAGGGTCACGGAGCCGACCGTCGTCTTGTCTGTCTTCGGGGTCAGCCGCAGCTTGTAGGCGTCCCGCCCGGCGACCTTCTCGGTCCCGCTGACGTCGACCTTCGTGCTCGGGTCGATCGCGTCCAGGAACTGCTTGGCCACGTCCTGCGGGTTGTACGACTGCGGCGCCTTCTCCGCCTTGCCGGCCTTGTGCTCCGGAACCTGGAGCTTGACGGCCTCGCGCTTGCCCGAGTCGTAGGCCCAGGCGGACTTGCCGTCCGTCGTCCAGACCCGCTCGGCCATGTTGTCGAGCACCGAAACCCGCGCCTTGTCCGGCGCCGCGAAGGCGACCCGGGCGGTGTGCTCACCGCTCAGGAACTCAGTCACCTGACCGCTCGCGGAATCGCTACCACCGGTCACACCGGGTAGCGCCGGCAGCCCGAGATCCGCGGACGAGTGGACCGTGCCGCTCAGCCCGTCGACCTTCGCGGTCTGCACGTTCGCCAGCAGCTGCTGTGCGGAGATATCGGGCAACTTCGGCGAGGCGTCGGCGACCACCGGCCCGAGCGTCCCCACTCCGGCCACCACGGCCACCGCTGAAACCGGAACCAACCACCGTCGACTGCGCTGCGCTGCACCCATGTCCTCAAGACTCGCACCGGCAGCAAGCCCAGCCAAGGCCCCTCAGGGTCAGTTCACCCGAAAGAGTGAGCCCGCCGTACGACCTGGGTCGTACGACGGGCTCGGTTGTGCTGAATCAGCGGCTCTGGAGGGCGTCGAGAGCGACCGTCATCGCGGCGGCGACCCGGAAGTCGACGCGCTGGTCCTGCACCGTGATGCGGTACCGGTCCCGGATCGACATCTTCCGCTCGACCGACAGGATCGGCTGCTGGTTCGCGTTGTCGGTGAAGTCGAAGTGGAAAATGAACGGCAGCGGGATCTCACCGACGAACGGCACGAAGTCCCACACCCGGCGCAGAATCGCGATCCCCGCGCTCCGCTCCGTCCCCGACGACTCGAACCCGGCCCCGGTCAACTGCCAGCTGGACCGCAGCAGGCTCTTCCCGAACTCCTTCTTGAACCAGCCGATCTGCTGCCCGTTCGCATCGAAGACGTCGTACCCCGACCCGAGGTCGATCCGCTTCCGCGCCTTGAACGAGAACACCACCTGCGACTTGGTGTCGTCGGTGTAGAACGTGACCTCTTCCTTGAACGCCATCCGCTTCTGCTGCGCGAACGCCAGCAACGGCCCGTCGGACCCGTCCGGGTTGGTCGTGATCAGCTCGTACTTGTTGGCCATCAGCGTGATCCGCTGCTTCATCGAGAAGGCGGGCACGTACATGGATCCCCCACTGGGTGGCACAGTCATGCGGAGGAGTCTCGCAGCTCCCCCGGTTCATCCCGAAACCCAACCCCGCAAGCACCAGCCCCCACCCGCAGTCCCCGCCCCACCGCAACCGCCACCTCGCCGTCAGCAACCACCCGTACGACGATCTCCCCCGCCCCCTGCATCGCCAGATCCCGCACGATCTCCACGCCGGTCTCGACCCCCTCCACCACATCCCGCACCGGCCGCCACAACACCCCGAAATCCGCCTCAGGCTTGGCACCCAACTGCACGACCACCGTGTCAGCCCGCCCCAGGTACTCGGCCGGATCCCCACCAACCACCACCCGAACCACCTGCCCACGTGGAGTCGGATGCTCCGGGAAGGACGCTCCTGGCGCCACCTTCTGGGGTGCACCGCCATCAGCTACGGGGGTGCTCAGCGCCGCTTGCTTGGCGTCGGCGGCGATCGAGGTTGGCTCGGCGCCTGGGAGTCCTCGCCTTCCCCACGACTCCTGGTGCACGGCCCAGCTCAGCGGGCGGCGCGACGCCCAGCCCGACCGGACCAACTCCGGTGCGGGGGCGAACTGGTCGACGTACCCGATGCAGAGGTAGCCGACGAGCTCGATGTGGGTGGGTAGGTCGAGTACCGCGGCAACCTCGCCGGGTTCGAAGAACGAGACCCAGCCGACGCCGAGTCCTTCGGCGCGCGCGGCCAGCCACAGGTTCTGGATGGCGATCGCGACCGAGAACCACGTGGTGCGCGGATCCGCGTGCCGGCCGAGGACGTGTCGTCCACCGCGGCCGGCGTCGCACGTGACCGCGATGTTCAGTGGGGTGTCGAGGATCGCCTCGATCTTCAACCCGTCGAACTGCTGACGCCGCTCCTCCGGCAACGACGCCGCGAACGCATCCCGCTGCGCAGTCGCCAGATCATGAATCTTCCGCCGGGTCGCGATCTCCCGAATCAGCAGGAAGTCCCACGGCTGGCTGAGTCCGACACTCGGCGCCCGGTGCGCAGACTCCAGCACCCGGGTCAGCACGTCATCCGGAATCGGCAGGTCCACGAACCCCCGCCGTACATCCCGCCGCTCAGCCAGCACCCGATGCACCACCTGCCGCTCCCCCGGCGCATACCCCGGAGCGAACGCAAGCCGCCCCACCGCAACAGTCGCTTGCGGCGACGTCCGCTTGGCAACAACCAGCTCAGCACCAGTACTCAGTACGGCGGCCTCCGCGACGCTCGGCGTACCGGCTAGGCGCTCGACCTGCTCGCTCGGGCTCGGCACCTGCTGCCGACGTAACTCAGCTGGGGCGACTGTCTGCAACTCGGCTCCCAGGTGAGCGGCCAGCCTCTGGACACCCGGCTCGGACTCACGCCCCTCGACCGTGATCAGGATCCGCACCTCGCCGCCTGCCTCCGCGACGGCTTCGTCGACCAGGGTTCGGAGCTCGCGGTACGACGTACCGGCGCGCAGGCCGACGCCGACGACCAGGTTCATTTCTCCAACCCAGCGTGCACGCGTGCCGCCGCCACCAACCGCGCCGGCACATCCGGACTCGCCGTCCAATGCAGATGCAGGTACGACGCGTGCACGCGCGGCCGCGCAATCCCCTCGACCCCGCCGGGCAGGTACCAAGCCGGGTCGACCTCACCGTCGAGCTCAACCGCAGTCCGGTGGAACTCATGCCCACGAACCCGCCGGCCCTCATCGAAGAACGCCGTCGTCGTCGCCGCTATCGCGGTCCGATAGCCGAGCGTCAGACTGCCGGTCATTCGCGCGGTCGCCGAGAGTACTCCGGTCATCGGGTGACCGTCGAGTTCGCGGCACAGGTACAGCAGTCCGGCGCACTCCGCGATCACCGGCAGCCCGGCCGCGATCTCGGTCGCGACCTGCCGACGCAACTGCTCGTTGGCCGACAACGCCTCGGCATGCAACTCGGGAAACCCACCACCGAGATACAACGCAGCGGTTGCCTCAGGCAACGGGTCGTGCAGCGGATCGAACCGGACCACCTCAGCTCCGGCGGCCGTCAGCAGCTCCGTCGTCTCGGTGTAGTGGAACGAGAACACCGGCCCACCAGCCACCGCGACGACCGGCCGGCCTTCCTCCGCCGGCGTCACCTCCGCCGCCGGATCCCACGCTGACGTCTCCAGCTCGGAGGCCGCCCGGGCCGCCGCAACGAACGCCTCCAGGTCAACCCCAGCACGGACCAGCTCAGCCGCGGCCTCGACCGCGTTCTCCGCCTGCTCCCGCTGCTCATCCGCCGGCACCAAACCCAGATGCCGACTCGGCACCGTCAACCGCGTGTCCCGCCGCAACACGCCCAGCACCGGTACGCCGGTCGGTGCCACCCCGGCCCGTACTTCCGCCTCATGCCGATCCGAACCGACCTTGTTCAGGATCACCCCGACGATCCGCACCTCGGTGTCAAAGGCAACGAACCCCTGCACGACCGCCCCGACACTCCGCCCCGCGGCGGAAGCATCCACCACGAGCACAACCGGTGCCTTGAGCAACTTCGCCACATGCGCGGTCGATGAGAACCCGTCGGTCCCCAGCGCGCCGTCGTACAGGCCCATGACACCCTCGATCACCGCAATGTCTGCACCCTGCGCGCCATGCGCGAACAGCGGCGCCACGCGCTCCTCACCGGACAGCATCGCGTCAAGGTTCCGCCCGGGACGCCCAGTGGCCACCGCATGGAACCCAGGGTCGATGTAGTCCGGACCAACCTTGAACCCGGCCACCACGTGCCCAGCCCGGCGCAACGCCGCCATCAGGCCGACCGCGACCGTCGTCTTCCCGGCACCCGACGAGGGCGCCGCCACGACGATCCGTGGAATCACCACGCCCGGCTCCTCGGGCAGCCGCTCGATCCCGCCCCAGCCGCTACCACTCGATACCTCGCTGGCCCTTTTGCCCGGCGTCCATCGGGTGCTTGACCTTGGTCATCTCGGTGACCAGGTCCGCCGCGTCGATCAGGCGCTGGTCGGCGTTGCGGCCGGTGATGACGACGTACTGGTGACCGGGCCGGTTCACGAGCGTCTCGCAAACCTCGTCGACATCGACCCAGCCCCACTTCATCGGGTAGGTGAATTCGTCCAGCACGTAGAGATCGTGGGTCTCGGCGGCGATCCGGCGCTGGATCTCGCGCCAGCCCTCCACGGCGTCGGCGGCGTGGTCCTCCTCGGTGCCGGCCTTGCGCGACCAGCTCCAGCCTTCACCCATCTTGTGCCACTCGACCGGCCCACCCTGCCCCGTTGCCTCGTGCAACTGACCGAGCGCCTTGAAGGCACCTTCCTCGCCGACCTTCCACTTCGCGCTCTTCACGAACTGGAAGACCCCGATGTTCCAGCCCTGGTTCCAGCCGCGCAACGCCATCCCGAAGGCGGCGGTCGACTTGCCCTTCATCTCGCCCGTGTGCACCATCAGCAGCGGCCGGTTACGGCGCTGCCGCGTGGTCAGGCCGTCCTGCGGTACGACCTCCGGCTGTCCCTTCGGCATCAGGCCGCCTTCCTTTCGGTGACCGCACGAATAAGGTTGCCAGCGGCAACATCCCCGAGGTCGAGATACTCCGCCCCCAGGTCAGCCGCAAGCTCACCAGCCAGCCCAAGCCGAACCCCGCGGCGCGGTTCACAGTCCACAACCACAGTCGCAATCCCACGCTGCGCCAGCCAACCAGCCGCCTGCTTCGCCCGCGCAAACGCCTTCTCGCCATACGTCGCGCGCCCATCCGTCACGAGCACCAGCAACGGCCTTCGCCGCGGATCCCGAATCGCCGCAATCCGCAGTACTTCGGCCGCCTGCAACAACCCCTCGGCGAGCGGCGTCCGACCCCCAGTCGGAAGCGACTCAAGCCGCCGTACGGCGGTCTCCACGCTCCCGGTCGGCGGCAACGCAACCGTCGCCTCCGCCCCCGCGAACGTGACAAGCCCGACGGTGTCGCGACGCTGATAAGCATCAAGCAGCAACGAGACGATGGCCGTCTTCACCTCACCCATGCGCCGCTTCGTCCCCATCGACCCAGAAGCATCCACACAGAACAACACAAGGTTCCCCTCCCGCCCCTCGCGCACAGACAACCGCACATCCCCAGCCCGAACCGCCAGCCCGGCACCGATCCGACCGCGGGCGTGCTGGTGTGGTGCTGCTGCCCGGATGGTCGCCAGCAGGTGCGGCCGGCCCGACTCACTCCCCACGCGTGCGCGGTCGCCCACCACACGCCCGACCTCGGTGATCGCCCGGGACCGCCTACCAGCAACCCCCGCACCCGCCGCCTGCACGCTCAGCAGTCGTGCCTTGTACGGCTCGGAGCTCCCGACGACGTCACCGACCGGAGTCGGGCGCCCGGGCTGGCTGTCGGCCGGATCCGGGTCGGCGGAGTTCCGGGGAGCGTCCGGCCCGGTGCCGGGGTCGTGGGCGTCTGGGCCGCGGTCGTCTGCCGGGTCGGTGGGCGGTGCTGCGTCGGGGTCCGTGGGCGGTGCGTCCGGGTCGGAGCCGCCACCTGGGCCGCCGTCGGGTCCACCGTCCGGGTCGTCGTCCGGGGGCGGCGGCGTGCTGTCTTGGATTGCTTGTTCTAGTTGGTCCTCGTCCATGCCGGGGGCGTCGAACGGGTTCCGGCGGCGGCGGTGTGGGAGGGCTAGCTTGGCGGCGGCGCGGACGTCTTCGACCTCGACGACCGTCCGACCGGACCATGCCGCGTGGGCGACTGCGGTTCGGGCGGTGACCAGGTCGGCGCGCATCCCGTCGACGTCGAACGACGCGCAGATCTCGGCGATCTGGCGCAAGGCCGAGTCGGTCAGGATGACTTCGCTCAGCAGGTCGCGCGCCTTCACGATGCGTTCCGCGAGCTCACGCTGCGGGCCGTCGTACCGGATGACGAACGCGGCCGGGTCGGCCTCGTAGGAGAGTCGCGCGCGCATCACCTCGACGCGTACGGCGGGATCGCGGCTCGCGACGACGTCGACGGTCAGCCCGAACCGGTCGAGCAGCTGCGGCCGCAGTTCGCCCTCCTCCGGGTTCATCGTGCCGACCAGCACGAACCGCGCCGGGTGCGTGACCGAGACCCCGTCGCGTTCGACCGTCGCCCGGCCCATCGCGGCCGCGTCCAGAAGGACATCCACCAGATGGTCGTGCAGGAGGTTGACTTCGTCGACGTACAGCAGTCCGCGGTGCGCGGCCGCCAGCAGACCCGGTTCGTACGCCGTGACTCCCTCGGCCAGCGCCTTCTCCAGGTGCAACGACCCCAGCACCCGGTCCTCGGTCGCGCCCACCGGCAGCTCGACCAACCGAGCCGCCCGGCTCACCGCCTCGGGCGCGACATGCGGCCCGTCCGGACAGTCCGCCGCCGGAGCCGCGGGGTCACACGAGAACCGGCACCCCGGTACGACGTCCACCGGCGGCAGGATCTCGGTCAGCGCGCGGACGGCGGTCGACTTCGCCGTACCCTTCTCGCCGCGGATCAGTACCCCGCCGATCGCCGGTGAGATCGTCGCGAGGATCAGCGCGAGCTGAAGGTCTTCCATCCCGACCACCGCGGTGAACGGGAAGCCGGTCGAGGGTGGCGCAGGCCGCATCAGCGGGGAATCCCTTCGTCAGCGGGTGTCCACGCCCGCTTCGGCAGCTGGTACGCCACGGGGACCGCGGCGGACAGGGTGTGGATGTCCTGGCTTCCGGTCTCCCGGTCACAGTGGCGGGACCGCCCCGGACTTCCGGGTCTGCACCCGGTCACCGGTGTTCCTCCACACCTGTCCGCTCGATCATGGCACACCAAGGCCCGCCGCTCAGCGACCAGGTTCACACCTACCCTGACCGCATGATCAAGGCCTGCCTGAACGGTGACCGCACCCGCGCCGAGCACCCCGGTGTCCCCATCACCCCGGCCGAACTCGCCGAAGCCGCCGCGGCCGCCGTACAAGCCGGAGCCGACGCCCTGCACATTCACCCCCGCGGCGCCGACGAACGGGAAAGCCTGCACTGGCCCGACATCCGCGCCGCCGTCGAAGCAGTCCAGACCGCCTGCCCCGGCGTCCCCCTCGGCGTCTCGACCCGCGAACCGATTGTCCCCGACCTCGCCGAACGCCTCCGCCTGATCGCCGAGTGGCACCCCGGCCCCGACTTCGCCAGCGTCAACTTCCACGAACCCGGCGCCGCCCAGGTCGCCGACCTCCTCCTGTCCCGAGGAATCGCCGTCGAAGCCGGCCTCTTCACCCCCCAAGCCGCCGCCACCTACCTGGCGTGGTCCGGCCCCACCCACCGCATCCTGATCGAAGCCATCCCCGGCATCTCCCCCGGCCCCGACGGCCCCACCGCCGCCCAATCCATCCTCGCCGCCCTCCCCGCCACCAACACCCCCATCCTCGTCCACGGCGAATCCCACTGGACCTGGCCAACCCTCCACTGGGCCCGCTCCCAAGCCCACCACCTCCGCCTAGGCCTAGAAGACACCCTCACCACCCCCACCGGCGAACCAGCCGCCTCGACCGCGGATCTGTTCAAGTTCCTGTAGCCAAGGACACGTAGTAGTAGCTCCCAGCAGACCGCGGCCCGCTTAGCTGAGCGTGCCCCAGCGCCGCATTCGGCACCTCTACGTGTCCTTACCGACGCCTGTGGATAACTCCGGCCGCGATCAGGCGCGATCAGGCACGCTCATGGAGTGGATTCCCTCGTCGACATCGTGGCCCGGCTGGGCGGTTCGGCCCAGGCAGCGCAGCTCCTCCAGCTCACCACCGAGCGGAAGCTGCGAGCCGCAGTCCAGTGCGGTGAGCTAGAACGAGTCGCCCGTGGCCAATACGCGTTGCCTTCGCTCGGGCCGCACCGGCTCGCTGCGCTCGCCTACGACGGCGTCGCCTCCCACGTGAGCGCTGCGCATCTCTGGGGTCTGCCGCTGCTCGCCCAACCCGAGAAGCCGCACGTCACGGTCCCGATCAACCGTCGCGTGCGCCGCGGGCGCCCGGCAGTGCTGCACTGGGCACCGATTACCTCGGACGAGCGTCTCGCGCGGACGACGACGCTGCTCCAGACCGTGATCGATTGCGCCCGGATCCTGCCGTTCGGAGAGGCGCTCGCCGTCGCCGACGCGGCTCTCCGGACGGGGCAGCTGAGTCTCACCGAGCTCGAGAACGCAGCGACCGGGATGCGCGGCTTCGGCCGTCCGCTCGCCCTGCAGGTCGCGGCGGCGGCCACTCCGCTCGCGGAGAGCTTTCTGGAGTCGGTGTTCCGCGGCGTGCTGATCTCGGCCGGGATCACAGACTTCGAACCGCAGGTCATCGTGTACGACAGCGCGGGCTTCGTCGCCCGGGTTGATCTCGGGAGCCGGCCGATCAGGCTCGCGCTGGAGGTCGAGGGGTACGAATTCCACGGTGGGCCGACCGCTTTCGCCGCGGACTGCCGACGCTACGACGATCTGGTTGCCGCGGGTTGGCTGGTACTGAGGTTCACCTATCAGCAGATCTTCGGCGATCCGGCCTGGGTGATCGACACCGTAAGGGCCGCGGTGTCGCTTAGGACACGTAGTGGTGCACTCGGCCCAGAGGCTCCACGCGTGGAGACGGCTGCTGATTGGGCGGCGTAGGGACCTCTACGTGTCGTTACCGACATCCAAGAGGAATCCCAGCACGGTTTCGGTGTAGCGGTCCGGTTCTTCGTAGTGAGGGAAGTGGCCGGATTGGTGGAAGGTCTCCGTGCGGCCGCTCGGGACTGTGGATTGGTAGGTGTGGACTGAGTGGGGGTCGGTGGCTGGGTCTTTGGTGCCTCTGATGAGGAGGGTGGGGTGGGGGATGTCGGCTAGGCGGTCGAGTTTGGAGGTGTAGAGGTCGGTGAGGGTTGGGAGGTGGCTGTAGGCGCGGGACCACATTTCGTCGGTGAAGCCTGCTTCGCGGCCTAGTTGTTCGAAGGCGGGGCGGTTGGTTGGGTCGTACCAGGAGAAGTCCTGGAAGGCCTCGCCTAGGCCGAAGGCGAGTTCGTAGGTTTTGTCGGCCGGGGTTAGGCGGCGTGGGAGGGCGGCCAGTTCGCGGCAGCGGGCGGCGCTGGCTGGGTCGCCGGCCTGATCGTAGAGGGCGGCGAAGATGGGGAGGCGGTGGCGGTCGTTGGCGTCGAAGTCCCAGCAGGGGCAGTCGAAGACGACGGCGGTTACGGAGTCGGGGTGCCGGATCGCGTATTCGACGGCGTAGTTGCCGCCTGCCGAGTGGCCGAGGATCGCCCACCGGTCGATACCTAACGCAAGGCGGAGTGCCTCGAAGTCGTCGATCAGGATGTCCATGCGGATCTCGAGCTCGGTCGGATCCGACCGCAGGACACCGCGCTGGTCCGGCGCGATGACATGCAACGCACTGCCGAGTCGCGCACCCTGACAGTGCGTCCAGTGGTAGCCACCACCATGACCATGAATGAACAGCAGCGGCGGCGAATCAGCCGACCCATACTCCGAGACATACAGGTTGGTGCCGTTGACCTTCATCGGTACGACGAAAGCCGCTTCGCCAGCGCGATCGCGGCATCGTCATCCGGCAGCACGCGGATGCCGATCAGCGGGCTGACGGTGACATAGCCCGCGCGCAGCAGAGCCTCGTCGGTCCCGGCCGGCGGGTCGGGGCGCGGCGGTGCGACCGTGATCATCGGCTCACCGGTCGGGGCCGTCGTCGCGACCAGACGCTCGCGCGTGATCGGGGTCAGCGTCGCGTGCCGTACGCCGGCCAGTTCGTCGATCGGGCGGTCCGGAACATTCAGACTGAGCACGGTTCCGACCGGCTCGGCGGCGATCCAGGCGAGGGCTTCACCGGCCATCGTCGCCGCGGTTATCCAGTTCGTCGGCGCCGCGCCTTCGATGCTGACTGCGACCCCGGAGATCCCCTGACCCGCCGCGGTCAACGCCGCCGCCACGGTCCCGGAGTGGAAGATCGGTACGCCGATGTTGTGCCCGCGGTTGATTCCCGACAACACCAAGTCCGGCGCCGGCCCGAACGCTCCCACCGTGGCGAGCGTCACCGCGAGGGCCGGTGTCCCGGCGACCCCGCGGTAGCTGATGCCGCCCTCTTCCTCGACGACGGTCTGGATCGGGCGGTTGACCGTCCCGACCCGAGCCGAACCGAAACCGCTCTGGTCGTCCAGCGGCGCGATCACCGAGACCTCGTGGCCGAGTGAAGCGATCACCGGCGCGAGTGCGCGAATCCCGGGTGCCTGGAAACCGTCGTCATTGGTGATCAGGATCCGCGCCATACGTCCACCCAATCAGCCGCGGTCCTCGATGTCACCCTCCGTCTCAAGGACTGCGTTCCGCAGGGTCTCCAACGCCTCATCACTAGGAGAGGACCAGAGTCCGCGCTGGGCGGCTTCGAGCAACCGCTCGGCAATCCCGTGCCGTGCCCAGGGGTTGGACTTGCGGAAGAACTCGGCCATCTCCGGATCCGCGACGTACTCGGCGGTGAGCGTCTCGTACATCCAGTCGTCGACCACGCCCGCGGTCGCGTCGTACCCGAACAGGTAGTCCACGGTCGCCGCCATCTCGAAGGCGCCCTTGTACCCGTGCCGCCGCATCGCGGCCATCCACCGCGGGTTCACCACGCGCGCCCGGAAGACCCGCTTGGTCTCCTCTTCCAGCGTCCGCGTCTTGACCTGCGCCGGTACGGCGGAGTCTCCGACATAGGCCTTCGGATTCGTACCGGTCAGGTGCCGCACCATCGCGATCATGCCGCCGTGGTACTGGAAGTAGTCGTCGGAGTCCATGATGTCGTGCTCACGGGTGTCCGCGTTCTTCGCCGCGACCTGGATCCGCGCGTACGCACGTTCCATCGACCCGCGCGCCTCGGCGCCGTCGAGGTCCTTGCCGTACGCGTACCCGCCCCAGACCGCGTACACCTCGGCCAGTTCGGCGTCGGTCCGCCAGTTCCGCGCATCCACCAGCGGCAGCAGCCCGGCGCCGTACGAGCCCGGCTTGGACCCGAAGACCCGAGCCGTAGCCGACCGTACGTCGTTGCCCGCGGCAACGTCATCGTTGACATGGGCCCGCAGATAGTTGTCGGCGGCATCTTCGTCCAGCGCCGCGACCGTCCGGACCGCTTCGTCGAGCAATGCCACCACGTGCGGGAACGCATCCCGGAAGAAGCCGGAGATGCGGATCGTCACGTCGATCCGCGGCCGTCCCAGCTCTTCCAGCGGGACCACCGAGAATCCGGTGACGCGACGGGACGCCTCGTCCCAGACCGGGCGGCAACCGAGCAGCCACAACACCTCGGCCAGGTCATCGCCCTGGGTCCGCATCGCCGACGTACCCCAGACCGTGAGGCCGACCGAACGCGGCCACTCCCCCGTCTCGGTCTTGTGCCGGGCCAGCAGCGAGTCGGCCAGCGCGACACCGACATCCCAAGCGTTCCGGCTCGGGATCGCCTTCGGGTCGACGGCGTAGAAGTTCCGGCCGGTCGGCAGCACGTTCACCAGACCGCGGGTCGGCGAACCCGACGGGCCGGCTTCGACGAAGCGACCGTCCAGCGCGCGCAGTACGTTCGTCAGCTCGTCATCCGTGCGGTTCAGGCGCGGCACGACCTCGGTTGCGGCGAAGGTCAGTGAGGACTCGACCCCGGCCGACGACTGGCCGATCACCTCGGTCACGACGACCGGGACCTTCGACGCGTCCCAGTTCAGCGTCTCCATCGCGACGACCAGCTTGCGCGCGACCGCCTCCAGGATGTCGACGCCATCCGCACCGCTCACCGCGGGAAGATCGGCCAGCGTCGCCAACGAGGTCAGCTCGGCGGCCAGCCCCGGGTTCGCTAGCAGCTCAGCCTCGTCGACACCGAAGGTCTCCCCCAGCGCGGTCCGCAGGCCGGGGATCGAGTACGAACCGCCCCACAGCTGCCGAGCCCGCAGTACGGCGAGGACCAGGTTGATCCGCGCTTCATCGGCCGGGACACCGCCGAGGATGTGCAGCCCGTCGCGGATCTGCACGTCCTTGATCTCACACAGATACCCGTCGAGGTGCAGGACGAATTCGTCGAAGTCGTCGTCCTCAGGCTTCTCGTCAGTGTGCAGATCGTGGTGCAACTGGGCCGCCTGGATCAGCGTCCAGATCTGCGCCCGCAGCGTCGGCACCTTCTCCGGGTCGAGCGCCTGGACGGTCGCGTACTCGTCCAGCAAGTACTCCAGCTTGGCCATGTCGCCGTACGTCTCGGCCCGCGCCATCGGCGGCACCAGGTGGTCGACGACGACCGCATGCGCCCGCCGCTTCGCCTGCGTGCCCTCGCCCGGGTCGTTGACAATGAACGGGTAGACCATCGGCAGGTTGCCGAGTACGGCGTCCGGCGCGCAGTCGGCGGCCATCCCGATTCCCTTGCCAGGCAGCCATTCCAGCGTCCCGTGCTTACCGAGGTGCACGACCGCATGCGCCCCGAAGCCGCCATCGGCAGGAGCGTTCTCCAACCACCGGTACGCCGCCAGGTAGTGGTGCGACGGCGCCATGTCGGGGTCGTGGTAGATCGCGACCGGGTTCTCGCCGAAGCCACGCGGCGGCTGGATCATCAGTACGACGTTGCCGAACCGGAGCGCGGCGAGTGCAATCGCGGGTTCGGGGCCGGAGTTGTCGACGTACAAGGATCCCGGCGCTGAGCCCCAGGCCTCGGTCATTGCCTCCTGCAACGTTTCGGGAACGCGCGCGAACCAGGTCGAGTACGTCGACAGCGGGATCGTCGCGACCGCGGACGCCAGCTGCTCGTCGGTCAGCCAGTCGACATCGTGTCCGCCGGCCGCGATCAGCCGGTGGATCAGCCCGTCGGCGCCGTCAGCCCCTTGCAACTCACTGAGGTCGAGCCCGCCGAGGTCGTACCCGGCCTCCTCGAGCTTGCCGAGCAGCTGCACCGCCGAGGCCGGGGTGTCGAGACCGACCGCGTTGCCGATCCGGGCGTGCTTGGTCGGGTACGACGAGAGCACCAGCGCGAGCTTCTTCTCGGCCACCGGGACGTGCCGCAGGCGGGCGTGCGCGACCGCGATCCCGGCCAGCCGGGTGCACCGCTCGAGGTCCGGTGCATAGCGGGCCAGCCCGTCGGCGTCGTACGCCTTGAAGGAGAACGGGATGGTGATGATCCGGCCGTCGAACTCGGGGATCGCGACCTGCGTGGCGGCGTCGAGCGGACTGATCGCCGCGTCGCTGGCCAGCCACTGCTCACGCGTCGAGGTCAGCGCCAGCCCCTGGATCAGCGGGATGTCGAGTGACGCGAGTGCTCCGGCGTCCCAGGCGTCGTCCGCACCACCGGCGCTGGCGTTCGCTGCGACGGATCCACCGGCTGCGAGCAGCGTGGTGACCAGTACGTCGCATTTGCGCAGCAGCTCGAACAGTCCGGCATTCTCAGCGCTTGTCGGGTCCAGCCCGCGCAGCGTCCCGCAGTACACGGGCAGCGGTTGCGCACCAGCCTCAGAAACCGCAGCCGCGAGCGCGTCGACGAATGCCGTGTTCCCCGCGATCTCATGCGCGCGGTAGTACACGATCCCGACCACCGGCCGGTCGTCCTCGACAAACGTCCCCCGCACCCCGTACGCCGGGAGTGCTGCAGGCGGGTCGAATTCGTCGCCGGTGAGCAGGATGGTGTCGCTCAAGAAGCCGGCCAGGTTCCGGAGGTTGTCCGCGCCGCCCTCCCGCAGGTAAGCCAGCGCCTCGGTCACCGCACCCGCAGGCACAGTCGACAGCGACATCAGCTCCGCATCAGGAGCCGCCTCACCGCTGACCACCACAGCCGGCTTCCCGGAGGCCAGTACGGCGTCCAGCCCGTCCTCCCAAGCCCGCTTACCACCCAGCAGCCGCACCACCACGATCTGAGCGGCATCCAGCAACGGTCCGAGCTCGGACAGCTCCAGGCGGGCCGGGTTCGCGACCTTCCAGCCGGCCCCCGCCTCCGCCGCAGCCAAGAGATCGGTGTCGGCAGTCGACAACAGCAACAGGTTCGCGGGCACGCTGAACCGGTCCTTCCTGGGGGTATCCACGCCCCGGCCGGAGGTGCGACAGCAGCAGTTCCTGACTCCCCGCGGCGTTGTTCATCGCCGGTGGGTCACAGTGGCGGGACCGCCCCGGACTCACACCGGGTTCCTGCACAGCTGTCGCTTGACGCCTGCACCCTATCCGACCCCGTCGGTTGGCAGGATGCGGAACACATCACTTCGACCAGAAGGCGGCACCACCCATGGAATCCTGGCGCGACGCAGCCTCGCAGCGGGCTCAGGAAGCTCTCGACGGCCTGTTCGGCACAGCGCTCGATCTGGCCGAGGAGCAGGTCGGCAAACAGGGCGGATTCGCCCCGTTCTCGCTCAGCATGGACGCTGCGGGCGAGGGATCGATCGAGATGGCCGACGAGCCGGACACCGCCAAGGTCTTCGAGGTGCTGTGGGCCGGGCTGCGCGCGCAGCGTGACGACCTCGTCGCGGTAGCGGTGGTCGCGGACGTCCAGATCGACGAGGACGGCTGGACCGACGGGATCCGCGTCGAGGCCGAGCACCGGGACGGGATCGCGTTGGCCGTCGTGGCGCCGTACCGGCGGAAGCGGCTGCGGCGCAGGGTCGAGCTGGGCCAGTTCGGGCTGAGTAAGGGTGAGCGCCGGGTCTGGTGACCCTCAGCGGTGGGCAGCGTAGTGGGCGGCCAGGAGGTCGGTGCCCCAGTCGGAGCGGTGGGAGCGCCAGACGGAGTGGATGTGGTTGGCGTTGTCCTGGGTGTTGTCGTACTCGGCCAGGAAGGTGGGGGCGGCCAGGGAGTAGTAATGGCGGTGGCCGCGACCGGGGGTGGTTTCGCCGGCCCAGGCGAAGGTGAGGTTCTCGATGCCTTGTTCGGTCAGGTCCTGCCAGGTCTGGAGGCCGATGGGGCCGGCTGCGCGGCCGACGTACTGGCCAACGAGGAGGCTGAGGATCTGACGCTGGTCGGCGGTCATGTCGCCGTACGCGAGACCGCGGTGTAGCAGGGACGGGTCGGCGACCGGGTCGTGGCGGGTGAGGATGTCGTCGGGAGCGTCGGGTGAGACGACGGCGACTGCGCGCTGGCTGTCGTCCAGGGCGTGCAGGAGTTGGAAGCCCAGGTCGCTCTCGCCGGCCAGGAAGCGGCGGCCCGATGGGGCGGTGGCCGGGTTAGAGCCGATGAACGAGGGTGTGAAAGAGATCGCACCGTCGACCAGAGTCAGGTGGATTGCCAGGTGGTGACCGTTCAGTCGCCAAGCCCACGGCTCGAAGCCAGCAGGGTCGCCCAGGATCCGCAGGTAGTAGCGACCGCCGAGGACAGTGCCCTCCCAGTCCCCTGACTCCGGCAGCGCCGGGATACCGCGCAGAAGCACCTCTGCGTCCAGTACGGCGAGTGAATCGGCCAGACCGCGTTCACTGCAGCCCAGTGCGATCAGCCGGAGCGCCAACTGCTGTTGTGCGGGTGTCAGCGACGACAACGGCAGTCCCGGCCGGTCCCCCGGCAGATAGGTCCACTCCTGGTGATCCGGTGTGTCGAACGCCGCCTGAGCCAACGCCCGCTGCTCCGGGCTCAGACTCCGCAGCAGGTCGATGGCCGCTACCCGGGTCTGCTCTACAACCACGCTGCTCGCTCCAAGTCAGTGGGCTCATGTGCGGTCGTCCAGCGCTCGAACGGCCGGTCCAGCTTGTAACGGTAGTCGGGCTGACGCAGCAGCACCCGGGTTTCCGCGTTGGCCGGGTTCCGCAGCGTCTCGAAGTACTTGACCGACCAGTGGAACCACCGCATGCAGAACAGCCGCATGGTCAACCCATGTGACACCAGCAGCACGTTGCGTGGCGCATCCGCATGTTCGAAGTCACGGTGCATGGTCTCCAGGAAACTCGATACCCGGTCGTACACGTCCGACCCCGACTCACCATGCGTGAACCGGTAGAAGAAGTGCCCGTACGAGTCGCGCAACCGTTCCTGCCGCTCGATGTCCTCGGTGTCCTGGAAGTTCGCCCAGTCCTGCTCCCGCAGCCGCGGCTCCTCCCGTGCGATCCCGATCAGGTCGTCGAGCTCGAGTCCCTTGAGTGTCTGCAGTGTGCGCAGGTACGGCGACACGTAAACCCGGATCGGCTCGTTGTCGAACAGCTCCCGCAACTCACGCCCGGCCTTCGCCGCCTGCTCCCAGCCGTGCGCGGTCAGCGCGACGGAGTGGTCCGGGACCCGCTCGTAGATCGACTTGTCCAGGTTCGCCTCGGACTCGCCGTGCCGGATCAGCGCGATCCGCATCGGCCGTCGGCTCAGTCCCATAACCGTCCTCTCGCCACTGCCAGGATCGCGGCCGCACCAGCCGCGGCGATACCGACTCGCCGCGCCAACACCGCCGTACGGCGAACATCCGCGACCGTCGGCGTCGGCCCGTCCCCCAGCGTGCCACGGTCTTCGCTATAGGACCCGTAGCTGTTCGTCCCGCCCAGTGACAACCCAAGTGCACCAGCGAAGGCCGCCTCGACCGGACCGGCATTGGGACTCGGGTGCTGCGCCGCATCGCGTTTCCACACCCGCCGCGCCTCGCTCCACCGCCCAGACACCACTCCAGTCAGTACGGCGCACACCCGCGCCGGCAGGAGGTTCACAAGGTCGTCCAGTCGTGCCGAAGCCCAGCCGAAGTTCTCGTACCTCGGGGACCGGTAGCCGACCATCGCGTCGAGCGTGTTGGCGGCGCGGTAGGCCAGCAGGCCGGGCACACCGAACACACCACCCCACACGAGCGGTGCAACGCACGCATCCGAGGTGTTCTCCGCGATCGACTCGACCGTCGCACGCGCCAGCTCGTCCGACTCGAGAGTGGTCGCGTCCCGCGCACACAGGTAGCTGAGCCGATCCCGTGCTGCCGGGATGTCCTTCGCCTCCAGGAACCCGGCCATCGTCTCGGCCTCGCGCTCCAGACTCCGAGCGCCCAGCACGGTCCACGTGGCGGCGGCCGTGACGAGCGTGTGCACGACCGGCCGTTCCCGGGTCAGCCACTCGACCGCGACTCCCGCCAGCGCCGTCGTACCGACCAGGACAGTCGTGTACGCCGTACCGGCCGCCCGCGAGTCGGCGTACAGGCGTGACTCCAGCCGGGTCGCGGTTCGCCCGAAACCCGCGACCGGGTGGAACCGCCGCGGATCGCCAAGGACCCGGTCGGCGACGAAGCCGAGCAGCAAGCCGAAACTGGTGGACACCCGCAGAAGTCTGCCAGGAAACAAATGTGCGGGGTCGAATATGGGCCTGGAAAGATATGTGCGAAGGTGAGTGCTATGGCGATTGCGGAACTGCTCGCGGCGGTCGACGGGAGCGGCGAGTTCGGGGTGTGGTTGGGGCGGGCCGACGGGACGCCGGTGTTCGAGCACGAAGCGGGGCGGACGCACTACTCGGCCAGCACGATGAAGCTGCCGGTGGCGATGGCGATGCAGCGCAAGATCGCGGCCGGTGAGCTCACGCTCGATCAGCCGGTCTTGGTGCACAACGACTTCGCCTCGCAGGCGGGCGGGCGGTTCGGTGTGAATCCGGACGAGGACGAGGCGCCGGCAACCTGGACCAAGCTCGGCACGAAGGTGCCGCTCGGCTGGCTCGCCACCGAGATGATCACGCTGTCCAGCAACCTGGCCACGAACCTCGTGCTCGAACAGGTCGGCGTCGACGCGGCCCACGCCGTACTGGCCGAGTACGGCGATGGTGCCAGCGCGATCCGGCGCGGGATCGACGACCGCGCGGCGCAGGCGGCCGGGATCAGCAACGAGATGAGCCCGGCCGGGCTGGCCGGCGTACTCGTTGCGGTGAGCAACGACTACCTTTGCGACCTGCTCGCGGCCAACCACTGGAACGGCGAGATCCCGGCACTGCTCCCACCCGGCACGCGCGTCGAGCACAAGAACGGCTGGGACACCCGGATCCGGCACGACGGCGGGATCGTCCGGCCCTCGGATGCGGACCCGTTCGTCCTCGTCGTCTGTACGACGTCCGACCTGCCGGACGCCCGCGCCCAGCAACTGATCGCGGAGATTGCGCTGGAGGCGTGGAACCACCGGCACGACCTGGGAGCGATCCGATGAAACTCACCACCCATCTGATCTCCGCGCCGCTGCACACTCCCTTCATCACCGCACTCCGGACTGCGACGCACGCCGACTCACTCCTGGTCGAGCTCAGCGACGGTTCGCTGAGCGGTTGGGGCGAGGCTCCGCAGGTCTGGAAGGTGACCGGCGAATCGCTCGCCGGCGCGCAGGCCTGTGTCGAGGGACCGATCGCCGCCGCGCTGGACGGCCTCGGCCCGGATGACCTCACTGAGGCCCTGCGTCGCGTGCAGAACGCGGTCGCCGGGAACTTCGGCGCGAAGGGCGCGGTCGATACTGCTCTGCACGACCTGGCTGCCCGGCGACTCGGCGTCAGCCTGCACGGCTTCCTCGGCTCGACGGTCGACACGGTCCAGACCGACGTGACGCTCTCGGTCGGCGACGCGGACGCACTCGCGACCGCCGCGAAGGCACGGGTCGCCGACGGGTTCGACGTACTGAAGGTGAAGGTCGGGACCGACGCGGCCGCCGACGTGGAACGCGTCCGCCGAGTGCGGGACGCGATTGGTCCGGGACCGCGATTGCGGCTGGACGCGAACCAAGGCTGGTCGCGTCGCGACGCGGTGACCGCCATCAACGCGCTGGAGGCCTGCAACCTGGAGTTGGTCGAGCAGCCGGTCGTCGCCGCTGACCTCGAAGGGATGGCGTGGGTCACCGACCGAGTCAGTACGCCGATCCTCGCCGACGAGTCCGTGTACGGCGTCCGCGATCTGGTGGCGGTGATCCGGCACGGCGCCGCCGACATGGTCAACGTGAAGCTGGCCAAATGCGGTGGACTCGCGCCGGCCCGGACCCTGCTCGAACTCGCCCGGGAGCACGACATCCGGACGATCGTCGGCTCGATGATGGAGAGCCACGTCGGAGTCGGCGCCGCAGCCGCTCTGGTCGCGGCGTACCCGACCTCCGCGGTCAACGATCTCGACGCGGCGTGGTGGCTGCGTGACGCACCGGTGACCGGTGGGATCCGGTACGACGGCGCGCTGATCCGACTTCCGTTTGAGCCTGGTCTCGGCGTGACAGGCTTGACGGTATGAAGCTTGTCGCCGCCAAGGTCCCGATCAGCACGGTGTGGACCGCACCCGACGCGCCCCGCGAGCTCGACGCGCCCGCCACCGCCGCACAGCCCGATGTGGCTGCGTGGGCGAAGTCGATGGACCGGGAGAGCCGCCTCGGCCTGCACGGCCGGACGCTGTCGCAGCTGCTGTTCGCAGAGCCCGTGCTGGTCCGCACCGAGCGCGATGGCTGGTCGGAGATCGTTGCGCTGTGGCAGCCGTCGTCCAAGGACGAGCTCGGGTACCCGGGCTGGGTGCCGTCGAGCCATCTGGGTGAGCTGCCGAGCAGTGCGACCGATCCGGTCGCCGTGACGGTGCCGACTGCGCCGCTGCTCGCGGAGCCGGCGGTTGGTGCGCCCGTCATGACACTGTCGTTCGGCACCGTGCTGGCCTCCGTTGAGCAGACGGGCGGGTACACGCGGGTTGCCACTCCGGATGGTGGGTCAGGCTGGCTGGCGAACGACGTACTGCGCTCAGTGGCCGAGCCGTCGACCGCGGAGGATCGACTGCGGCTCGGCGGTCAGTTCCTTGGGCTGGAATACCTGTGGGGCGGCACGTCGGCGTACGGGCTGGACTGCTCGGGGCTGACGCACACCGTCAGCCGGGTGCTGGGGCTGCGGATCCCGCGCGATGCGCATGATCAGGCGGACACGCTGGAGAACGTGCCGATCGACGACGCGCAGCCCGGTGACCTGTACTTCTTCGCCCGCCCGGGCCAGGTCGTGCACCACGTCGGGTTCGTCTCCCCCACCGGGATGCTGCACGCGTCAGAGACCGGGAAGCGGCTCGAGGACGAACCGCTTCCCGACGAGCGCCGTACGACGTTGGTCGCCGCAGCGCGTTTCTGACTGCTGGGCGCTCCTGACTCAGGCCTTGTGCGCGTCCGAGGCTTCCGGGGCCGGGACGTCGTCCTGCACGGAGTCGTCCTTGGCCTCGACCGCGGCCGGCTGATTGCGGGACTTGCGCAGGCTCAGGACGGTGGTGATGCCGAGCGTGACGATGATGAAGCCGAGCGAGAACCAGATCGGGATCTCCGGGGCCCACTCGATGTGGTGACCGCCGTTGATGAACGGCAACTCGTTCACGTGCATCGCGTGCAGGACCAGCTTCACGCCGATGAACGCGAGCACCACCGACAGGCCGATCGACAGGTAGACCAGGCGGCGCAGCAGGTCGCCGAGCAGGAAGTACAGCTGCCGCAGACCCATCAGGGCGAAGACGTTGGCGGTGAAGACCAGGAACGGCTCCTGGGTGAGGCCGTAGATCGCGGGGATCGAGTCCAGCGCGAACAGCAGATCGGTGGTACCGAGCGCGATGATGACGATCGCCATCGGAGTGACGAGACGCTTGCCGTTCTGGACCACTGTCAGCTTGACGCCGTTGTACTCGTCGGTCGCCTTCAGCCGCCTCTTCGCGAACCGGATGACCGCGTTCTCCTTGTAGTCGTCATCGTCGTTCTCACCCTGCTTGGCCAGGTGGACCGCGGTGTAGACCAGGAACGCGCCGAACAGGTAGAAGACCCAGGAGAACTCGTTGATCGCCGCGGCTCCGACGGCGATGAAGACGCCGCGGAAGACCAGCGCCAGGATGATGCCGACCAGCAAGGCGGTCTGCTGATACTTCCTCGGCACCGCGAACCTGGACATGATGATCAGGAAGATGAAGAGGTTGTCGACGCTGAGGCTGTATTCGGTCAGCCACCCTGCGAAGAACTCACCGGCGTACTGACCGCCGGAGAAGACCCAGACACCGAGCCCGAAGACGACGGCCAGACCGACGTAGAACGCGATCGCGATCGCGGACTCACGGGTGGTGGGTTCATGCGGGCGGCGGCCGATCACGAACACGTCGAAAGCCAGCAAAGCGAGCAGTAGACCGACCGTGATGTACCAAACGTAGTCAGCAACGTGCATGCGTAACCTCCGGAGTGCAGCTGAGACAGGACTCCGAAGGTCTCTTCCGCCGACCACGTGGCCGACCGGGGGCACCGGGCGTGGGACGGACCCACGGCCGTGATGACGATGCCGCCGCGAAGGAATACTCCCCTTCTTCACCCCTAGTCTGACGGGTCGCCGACCCAGACTCCAAATCCAGGACACCGTGTCCGCCTGTCGAAATCATCACACGGCGCTCCGGGAATAGTCACGAACTGTTACGGAACGCTGTACCCACCATCCGCGACAATCACCGCGCCGGTGACGAAACTCGAGCGCGGGGACGCGAGGAACAACACCACCTCGGCGATCTCTTCCGGCGTACCGATCCGTCCCAGGGGCGCCGGCGCGCTGCTCTGGGCGAGCGCCTCCTCCGGCATGATCGACAGCAGCGCTTCAGTCCGGACCCCACCTGCGCAGACCGCATTGACCCGCACGCCAGACGGCCCGAACTCGACCGCCCACGACCGGGTCATCGACTCCAGCGCTGCCTTCGTGCCGCTGTACGCGGCCGCGACCGGCAGGCCGATCCGGGCGCCGATCGAGGACGTGTTGACGATCGTCCCGCCGCCTGTGGCGGCCATCCGCGGTGCGAGCGCGGCGGTCAGGAAGTAGGCGCTGCGCAGGTTCACGTCGTAGATGCGTTGATATTCGTCGGGGGTGAGCGCGGTGGTCGGGACCATCGGGTAATACCCCGCGTTGTTGGCCAGGATGTCCACGTCACCGACCAACTGCGCCAACCGCTCGACCTCGGCCATGTCACTGAAATCAGCCTGCACGTACGTCGCCTGTCCCCCGGCCGCGGTGATCAACTCCACCGTCTCGGCCCCCTGCTCAGCCCGCCGACCGGTGACCACCACCTCCGCCCCGGCCTTCGCGAAACTCTGCGCAATGGCCCGCCCGATCCCCGACGTAGCCCCGGTCACCAGTGCTTTCTTCCCCCACAACTCAGTCATCTCCCGAGGCTAAATTCGCCCCTCAACGCCTGCCTCGACTCGCCGACCACTCCCCCGAAATTGCTCAGATCAGACCGGTCGCCGACTCTTGGGAAGCTTCGACACCACGGTGTCGTACGACGCATCGATCAGCTCGAACACCTCGTCATCCGGTACGCCGCCACCGAACCGCACCGTGTTCCACCCCGACCGCCCGATGTACGGCATCTTCGAAACATCCTCGGGATAAGCCGCCACCAGCTCGTCGGCCTCATCGCGGTTGGCGCCACATTTCAGGCCGACGCTGTCTGTCCCCAGGAACACGAAGATCTTCTCGGCCACCTTCGCCACCACGTCGCCGTCCCACGGCTCGTCCTGCCAGGCGCCCGGCTTACCCAGGCAGTACTCCAGCACGTCGTTCCGGCTCAATCGGCTCATCCCGCCATCCTCTCTCGATCTACGCTCCTCAGCATGAACTCAGTCGTGGTGGCGGCGGTGCAGGCGGGGTCGGTGTTGTTCGATACGGCGGCGACGCTGGTCAAGGCGGAGCACTACGTGCGGGAGGCCGCGGCGGGCGGCGCGCGACTCGTGGTGTTGCCGGAGGCGTTCCTCGGCGGATATCCGAAGGGGATGGACTTCGGGGTGACGGTGGGAACGCGGTCGGCGGAAGGGCGTGAGCAGTTCCGGCGCTACCGGGAGGCGGCGATCGCCGTACCGGGACCGGAGACTGCGCGGTTGGCGGAGTTGGCCGCCGAACTGAAGGTGGATCTGGTGGCTGGAGTGATCGAGCGGGACGGCGGGACGCTGTACTGCACCGCGTTGTTCTTCACACCCGGTCTCGTCGCCAAACACCGCAAGCTGATGCCGACCGCGGCCGAGCGGTACCTCTGGGGACAGGGCGACGGCTCGACGATGGCCGCCGTACCGACTCAGTACGGCGTACTGGGTGCGGCGATCTGTTGGGAGAACTACATGCCGCTGTTCCGGCAGAGCATGTACGCGAAGGGCGTCGAGATCTGGTGTGCCCCGACCGTCGACGACCGCGACCAGTGGCAGGCGACAATGCGCCACGTCGCCCTCGAAGGCCGCTGCTTCGTAATCAGCGCCAACCAGTACGTCGAAGGCCTCATCAACGGCGGCAGCACCATCATCAACCCCCTCGGCGAAATCCTCGCCGGCCCCGCCCGCACCGGCGAAACCGTCCTCCTCGCCGAACTGGACCTCGCCGACCGCGACCGAGCCGTCTTCGACTTCGACGCCGTCGGCCACTACAGCCGCCCGGACATCTTCACGCTGACAGTCGACGAGACCCGCCGTACCTGACACCGAGACAGCAGGAGATTCTGATGATTGGACTTCCGGACACCGAGCCGCAGACCGCTGCGGGCAAGGTGCTTTGGCACTTCACCATGTCGCTCGACGGATTCGTGGCCGGCCCGAATCACGCCATGGACTGGATGGGCGGCATCACGAACCCGCGGCCGAACATCACCGACGAGTACACCAGCAGCACCGGCGCCATCCTCGGCGGCCGCGACGGCTTCGAAGCGTTCCCCAACGCCGACTCGACCTACGACGGCACCTGGCAGGCCCCCGTCTTCATCCTCACCCACCACCCCGAAGACGCCCCGCCCACCCCCAACACCACCTTCCTCAACTGCGGCGTCGCCGAAGCCATCCGCATCGCCCTGGAAGCCGCCAACGGCAAGAACCTGGAGATCCTCTCCGCCTCCATCGGCCGCCAAGCCCTCGCCCTCGGCCTGATCGACGACATAGACCTACACATCGCCCCCGTCCTCCTCGGCGACGGCATCCGCCTCTACGACAACCCCGGCGGCACCCCGATCAAGCTCCGCCTCGTCAACGGCGACAACCCCACCACCGAAATCAACGTCCGCTACCGCCCAGTCCCACCCGGCCAGGACCGCTAAGCCCCGGACAGGTCGAAGAGGGCGGCCGCGTTGTCATAGGCGATGTGACGTTGCTCCTCGGCAGAGAAGCCGAGCGTGCTCAGCGCCTCTACAGCTGAGTGCAGGTCGCCGAGTGGATAGTCCGAGCCGAGCAGGACACGATCGACGCCGAGTTTGCGCAGAGTCCATGCGTACTGCTCGCGGTGCGGGGAGTCCGCGTACACGGCACCCATATAGGACAGGTCGACCCACACGTTCCGGTTCCACATCCCGGGGAAGGCCGCCAGGACGTCGTACACCATGAGCTCACCGAAGCGAGGTCCGAGAGCGTGGGCGATGATGATGCGGGCGTCCGGCACGGCCATGCTGAGTTGCACGAACTTGCCGGGCTGGTGCGGGTCGAACGGTGAGTAGCCGTCGAACAGGACGGGCACCCCGTGCCGGCCGATCTCCTCGACGGTCGCGGTGACGCGGTCGTCGCCGAGATCGAATGCCTGCGTGTTCGGGTGCAGCTTGAATCCTGCCGCGCCCGCCGCGACCACCCGCCGGATCTCCTCGACCGCGAAGTCGCCGTCGTACGGATGCACAGAGCACAGCGGCAACCACCGCGGGTCCCGGGCCCCGAGTGCGAGCACCTGATCGTTCCGCTTCCGCACCTCATCCGGCTGACCGAGTGGCGCCATCACCAGCGCGGCCGCGGCTTGTACGTCGAGGCCGCCGGCTGCGGACCAGTAGTCCTCGACCCGATGCGGCATCAGACCGGACATCCCCGCACCCATCTCAAGCTCGAGGTGAGCATGCACGTCGATCACCGGACCGTCGTACCGCGCCATAGTTCCTCCCCTGGTCTGTGGCGCAGGGCAGACCAGGAGACGGACAGACCTACCTACACGGCAGGAACAGGACAGCCGACCACTTGGCGCCGGCGTAGGCCATGTGGCGAGAACCAACATCCGCGCGACCGCAGGATTCGGCTGGTGTGACCGGCGAGTGTGAGGAGTGCGTCGCCGACTGCGAGCACCGTGCTGGCGGATATCGATTTCCAGCAGCACGCTCCTTTCACTCGACGACCCAGCCGCTGCTGCTGCACGGCGACCGAAGCCCCCGATGGCGCCGGAAGGGTGGCGGTCGGAGCGGAACTATGCGCCTGAGCCGATGTGGTCAGGGCAGCGAAAGCGCAAGAAGCGTTCAGGGACGTGCCATCCGCGTCACCGTAGGAAGACGGGACCCCGTCAATACCGACTTTCGGCAGGTTCCAGAACCGACCTTCGTCACTCACGCGCCAGGCCGGCTGTGGTCAGCCAGATGTGTTCGCAGGTGGAGGCTGCGTGTTGGAGCGTTTCGGGGGACTGTTGTGAGGCGTGGTAGAAGGTTCGCTCGATCATCCAGCACAGTGATCGTGCCATTGCGGGTGCCTGAGTAGGTTCATTGCCGGATGGGACTCCTGCTGTCTCCAGGACGGCAGTGATGGCGGCGATGAACAGGTCAGCGGTCTGGTTCCACAGGGCGCCGATCTCCGGCACGGTCAAGGACAGGTCGATCGCAGTACGCATGACCAAGCCGTGCGCATTCCACAGCTCGACTGTGCGATCCATGGCCACTGCGATGGCTTGGCGTGGTTCGTCGCTCTCGGCGGCGATCCGTGACCGCTCCCAGAGGTGGGCCACGCTGCGAGCGACGAGGGCTGTGACGACTTCCTGTTTGGATCCGAAGTAGAAGTAGACGGCGCCCCGGGTGATGCCTGCGCCCTCGGCGATGTGTCCAACGGTCATCGCCTCGTAACCGATCTCTGCCAGCAGGGCCTCGCAGGTATCCAGGATGAGTCGCTCGCGCAGATCGCCTTTGCGTTCGCCCGCGCGTCTGCCGGGCATCAGAGTTGTGCGCCTTCGGCGAAGTCCGTCGTCCGCGAAAGAGCGTCCCAGGTACGGATGTCGTCATCGACCGCGGCGCGGGCGGCCGCGATCAAGCGCAGCGCGTCCGAGCCCAGTACGAGATGTGCCGGAGGGTTGTCGACGGCCGCGATGTGTACGACGGCTTCGCCCGCTTTGGCTGGATCACCTAACTGGTTACCGCTGGCATTCTGGCGTGCTGCCCGGATCGGACCGAACAGCTCGTCGTAGTCGTCGATGGATCGTGCCGCCCGAGTCATCGAGCGTCCCGCCCAGTCGGTCCGGAACGAGCCGGGTTCGACCGCAGTCACGTGGATTCCGAACTGCGCGACCTCCTTGCCCAGCGCCTCCAGAATGCCTTCAAGGGCGAACTTGCTTCCGCAGTACGCAGACATACCGGGAACCGCCATCAGGCCGCCCATCGAGGTGACCGCCATCAGGTGTCCGCGGCGACGCCGCCGCATGTACGGAAGGACCGCCTGCAGAGTCGCCATCGCGCCGAACACGTTCACCTCGAACTGCCGCCGCACCTCGGTCAGCGGAGTTTCCTCGAAGGTGCCCTCGAGTCCGTAGCCGGCGTTGGCGATCACGACATCCAAGGGGCCGACACTGCGCTCGACCTCCCCGACCACCTCGGTGACCGCCTCCGCGTCCGTGACATCCAAGACGCGGCCATGAGCCCGGCCCGGCTGCACCTCTTCGAACGCCTTTAGATCCTGCTCCGACCGAACGGTCCCCACGACGGTATGTCCAGCCGCCAGCGCAGCTTCGGCGAATGCCCGCCCGAGACCGCTACTGACTCCAGTAATGAGCCACATCTGCTGCTGTCGCACTGATCCTCCAAAGACTTCGAACCCGCTGCGAGGTCATCTCATCTCAAAGTCTACACTATGTCGATTTTTATCAACGGAGTGCAGAATCAGCAAAAGGTGTCGCGGGGATCTCTCAAGACATACCGGGCCGCGCGCGTCGAGGGCTACTTCACGGCGGCTTTCAGGCCGTCTTTGTGCAGGTCAAGCCAGGTTTGAAGGACTGCAGGTTCGGGTGGAGGTTGCGGATGGCGTCGAGGTTGCGGTTGCCGGTGAACTGTTCGTGGTTCTCGGCGTAGAACTGGAACATGTGCGCGTAGGAGCGCTGGCGTGGGTCCTGAGTGGCTTCGAGAGCTGTGCTCGTTGTTGGCGTGGTCACCGGACGGCCCGCGCTCGCCCGCATGACCATCTGGATGGGCTCGTCGGGTGACGCGTTTGCAACAGGGTCGAATCTGTTGCGGGCTAGGCCGGCTCCGGGTGGACTTCTGGGACCACGAGTCTTGGAGGGAATATGAAGTTGAGGGCGATGTCACGTCGTCTCGTCACCGCGGTCGCCGCGGTCGGGTTGGCTGCTGCGTCCGGTGGGGTCGCTGTCGGGTCACAGCGCACCGCTGCGGCGCCGGCGGCTGAGTGCCAGAGTCGGGAGCAGCCTCTCGGGTTCGGTTTGAACGGGGTCATCAAGATCACCGTCTGCCCGTACGACGCGAACTGGTGGGAGGTCGTGGTCGGGACAAAGGAGAACGATGCCGCCCAGCCGCTGGCCGGGTACACCCGGGTCACGGGCAGCGATGGCTCCTCCTACACGGGTGTCTGGCACGGGCGGCAAGGGTTCAACGAAGGTCTCCAGGCGCCTCAGAACGCCCCGGCCGGTACCCAGTACTGCGGTCAGTTCTTCCACCAGCCCGATCGCACCAAGCCTGCCAGTACGATCGCGATCCCGATCTGCCTGAACTCGGTCTAGTCGCCCCGCTCCCCCGGCCGGCCCGAAGATGTCGGCCGGGGCCTGCCAGACTCCGGGCAATGCCAGCTGAGGACTCCAACACCTGGCCGGGCCTACACAGCTGATTCTGCCGGTGCCATGGCCTTACTTGGCGCCGGCGTTGGTCATTTGGCGGAGTTCCTTCTTCAGCTCGGAGATTTCGTCTCGGTAGCGGGCGGCTACTTCGAACTGGAGTTCGGCGGCTGCGTTGTGCATTTGGTCGGTTAGTTGCTGGATGAGGTCGGCGAGGTCGGAGGACGGGAGACCGCCGGCCAGTTCGCGGGCCTTTTCGCCGGCTCGGCCCTTGCCGGCGCCGGGGACGGGGGCTTTGCCGCGGGACTGGGTTCGGCCGGAGCCTAGGAGTTCGGCGGTGTCGGCGTCCTCGCGGGCGAGCATGTCGGTGATGTCCGCGATCTTCTTGCGGAGGGGCTGCGGGTCTACGCCCATCTCGGTGTTGTAGGCGATCTGTTTCGCGCGGCGGCGGTTGGTTTCGTCGATGGCTTGTTCCATGGACGGGGTGATCTTGTCGGCGTACATGAAGACCTGGCCGGAGACGTTGCGGGCGGCGCGGCCGATGGTCTGGATCAGGGAGCGGCCGGAGCGGAGGAAGCCTTCCTTGTCGGCGTCGAGGATGGCGACCAGGGAGACCTCGGGGAGGTCGAGGCCTTCGCGGAGCAGGTTGATGCCGACGAGGACGTCGTACTCGCCCATTCGGAGCTCGCGGAGCAGTTCGACGCGGCGGAGGGTGTCGACCTCGCTGTGCAGGTACCTGGTCCGGATGCCCATCTCGAGCAGGTAGTCGGTGAGGTCTTCGGACATCTTCTTGGTCAGGGTGGTGACCAGGACTCGCTCGTCGCGCTCGACGCGCAGGCGGATCTCGTGGATCAGGTCGTCGATCTGGCCCTTGGTCGGCTTGACGATGACCTCGGGGTCGATCAGGCCGGTCGGGCGGATCAGCTGCTCGACGAAGCCGTCGGACTTGTCCTGCTCGTACTGCCCCGGGGTCGCGGACAGGTAGACGGTCTGGCCGATCCGCTCCAGGAACTCCTCCCAGCGCAGCGGTCGGTTGTCCATCGCCGACGGCAGCCGGAAGCCGTGCTCGACCAGGGTGCGCTTGCGGGACATGTCGCCCTCGTACATCCCGCCGATCTGCGGGACCGTCACGTGCGACTCGTCGATGACGAGCAGGTAGTCCTCGGGGAAGTAGTCCAGCAGACAGTGCGGTGCCGTCCCGGCCTCGCGGCCGTCGGTATGCCGGGAGTAGTTCTCGATGCCGGAACACGTGCCGATCTGGCGCATCATCTCGATGTCGTACGTCGTCCGCATCCGCAGCCGCTGGGCTTCCAGCAACTGGCCGCCGCGCTCGAGCTCAGCCAGCCGCTCGGCCAACTCGGCCTCGATCGAGGTGATCGCGCGCTCCATCTTCTCCGGCGCGGTCACGTAGTGCGTCGCGGCGCCGATGTAGAGCTCGTTCTCCTCGCTGAGAACCTCGCCGGTGAGCGGGTGCAGCGTCATCAGCCGCTCGATCTCGTCACCGAAGAACTCCACCCGGACCGCGAGCTCCTGGTAGACCGGGAAGACCTCGAGCGTGTCGCCGCGGACCCGGAAGGTACCGCGGGTGCCGGCCAGGTCGTTGCGCGCGTACTGCACGCCGACCAGCTTGCGGAGCAGACCGTCGCGGTCCATCTCGGCGCCGACCTTCACGTGGATCATCCGGTTCAGGTACTCGTCGGCGGAGCCCAGGCCGTAGATACAGGAGACGGTCGCCACCACGACCACGTCGCGCCGGGTCAGCAGCGACCAGGTCGCCGAGTGCCGCAGCCGCTCGACCTCCTCGTTGATCGAGGAGTCCTTCTCGATGTACGTGTCCGTCTGCGGGACATACGCCTCGGGCTGGTAGTAGTCGTAGTACGAGACGAAGTACTCGACCGCGTTCTCCGGGAAGAAGTGCCGCAGCTCGGTCGCGAACTGCGCGGCGAGCGTCTTGTTCGGCTGCAGGATCAGCATCGGCCGCTGGATCTTCTCCGCCAGCCAGGCCATCGTCGCCGTCTTACCCGTACCGGTGGCACCCAGCAGTACGACGTTCTGCTCGCCGGCGTTGATCCGCCGCTCGAGCTCCGCGATCGCGGCCGGCTGGTCACCGGCCGGATCGAAGTCGGACACCACCTTGAGCGGCGCCACCATACGCTGGAGATCCGAGACCTGTCTCATGGGTCCAACCGTACGTGGCGCCGCCGACAAAAACTGAAAACCGCAGGTCAGAAGCTCTTTTCAACGCTCGCGTTCATCGACTGGAGCTGGTTGAAGCGCCGCTCGTAGACCCGCGCCTCGAGCCCCGCGTCGGTGGCGGTGACCCGGTCGAACTTGTCCGCGTACGCCGTCACGAAGCCCTTGTAGTCGATCAGGCCGTTCTTGCTGGTCTTGATCTTGGCGGTGTAGTTCAGCGCGTAGCAGGTCTTGATCGCCTCGTTGGCCGGCTTGCAGACCTCACCCTTGCCGATCACCACGTTCTGCATCCCGTTCGACTCGACGTCGACCAGGTGCTCGGCGAACCCCTTCGCGTCGTACAGCTCGGTCTGGCGGACCCAGTAGTACCCGTCGATCAGGCCGCGGACGTTGAACTGCTGCAGGATGTAGTTCTTCCCGGACTGCGTCTTCGACTTCGGGTCCGGCAGCCAGCCCTTGGCCGGGGTGAACCAGATCCCGCGGCCGACCTCGACACCGACGTCGTTCGGCCCCTTGGAGTCGTCCGGCTTCGAGTCGGCCGGCGGCGTGTACAGGGTGCCCGGCGCGTCCGGGGTCTGCTGCGCGACCGGCTTGTCGTCGCCACCGCCGGTCACCAGCAGGACGACGCCGACCGCGACCAGGACGACCGCGAGCACCGCGCAGCCGATGATGATGAACTGCGACCGGTTCGACTTGGCCGGCCGGCCTTGCGGGCGGCCAGGACCCGGCCCCCAGCCGCCGGGACCCGCGGGTCCCGCGCCACCGGGGCCGCTGCCCCAGCCACCGGGTGCGGCGGCCGGCGGCGGGCCCGGAGGTGGTCCGTACTGCTGACTCATAGCTGTTCCTCGTGGTGTCGGGGGTTCGGCACAAGACCGGGGTGGTGGGGCGGGGAAGGTATCAGAAACTGTCGAGAACCGACGTCTTCATCTGGGCGGCGTCCGCCTCGGCCTTCGGCGCGAAGTCGGTGCGGGTCCGGAAGTCCAGTGCGGTGGCAACCTTGTCCTTGCGCAGGTAGACCTCCACATAGCCCTGTACGGCGACGTCCTGCCCGGCCTTGTCCTTGGCCGTGGAGGTGTAGCTCATCGCGATGCACTCCTCCAGGACGTCCTTGGGGCACGGCAGGTTCCGTTCGTCACCGAGTTTGGCGATCTCGTTCTCGGTCTCGCCCTCGATGATCGCGAGCAGGTACGCCTTCGCGGTCACGTTCTCCTTCTGGCGGACCCAGAAGAACGCCCGCGCCTCACCGTTCGGTGCGTAGGTGACGAGCTCCTTGCCCTGCTTCTCGGTCTCCAGCACACTCCAGCCCGGGACCGGTACGACGGACACTCCGAACGCGACCGGAATCGCACCGGCCGGCGGCGTGTACGACGTACTCGGCGTGCTCGGCGTCGGCGTCGTACTGGGCACCGGGTCCGCGCCCTTCTTGTCACCACCGGACAGCAGCACCAGGGCCACCGCAACCAGCGCGACAACCACCAGGCCGGCACCGATCGGCAGCAGCACCGGAGGGATCCGGGGGCCCTTCTTCACGGGCGGTGGACGACGCAGCGACGGCGGACCGACCTTGTCACCCCACGCGGACGACGTCTCGGTCGCCGGGCCGTCAGGCTGCTGAGGTCCCGGTGGGACCTCGAGGTTCCACGGGGACGGCGGCAGCGCCGGTGCCGGCGCTGCCGCTGGGTCCTCGTCGGGGCCGGGTTTGCTCACCCACGGGTTGCTGTCCCCGGCCCCTTTGTCGCGTTTTCCGGTCACTGGCTCTTGAGCACCGACTGCAGCATCGCGGTGCTGTCCGGCTGCGCGGTCGAGACCTTGTCCTTGCGGGCGAGCACCCGGACCAGTGTGATGACGCCGTCGTTGCGCTCGATCACACCGACGAAGCCGACGACCTCGGTGCTGCCCTGCTGACCGGCCGACAGACCGGAGTAGGACTGGGTGATGGCGACCTTGACCGGGGTCTTGTCGTTCGCACCCGGGGTGATCCGGACCGGCTCCTTGGTCTTCACCGAGGTGTGCGCCTTGGTCTCGGCGGTCAGCAGCTTCGGCAGGACGGTGTCGGCCGTCTCGCCTTCGGCCTTGAACACCTGGACCATGAAGTAGGCCTCACCCGACTTGAGCAGGTAGACGCCCTTGAAATCCTTCAGTTCCTTGCGCACGTAGCCCGTGGCCGGCTTCACGAAGACGCCTTCACCGACCTCGATGCCCTCATCGACCGGCTGGTTGTTGCCGTTGTCGCCGCCGCCACCGTTCGTCGGGGTCGGCTGGACCTGCTTCTTGTCGTCGCCACCACCGAAGATCAGCGCGAGCACGATGCCGATCACCGCGACGACGACCAGACCGCCGCCGGCCAGGTACAGGATCTTGCTGTTGCCCTTACCCCGCGGAGCCCCGCCGCCGCCGTACTGGTACGGCTGCTGCTGCCCGGGGAACCCCTGCTGCTGGCCCGGATAGGGCTGCTGCCCGTACGGCGATTGCCCCGGCTGCTGCCCGTATCCCGGCTGACCCTGCGGGGGCTGCTGGCCGTAGCCAGGCTGACCCTGCGGCGGCTGGCCATACCCAGGCGGCGGTCCCTGCGGAGGCGGACCGTAACCAGGCGGCGGTCCCTGCGGGGGCTGCCCCTGCGGCGGCTGGCCGTATCCGGGAGGCGGACCCTGCGGAGGCGGTCCATACCCGGGCGGCGGTCCTTGCGGCGGCTGGCCCTGCGGCCCGTAGCCAGGCGGCGGACCCTGCGGAGGCTGGCCCTGTCCGTACGGAGGTTGCTGGTTGCTCATGCCTGCGTCTCCCCAGTCGTCACGTCGTACCCACTCGCTGTCGCCGGTGCGGTCACACCACGGGCCGACTTCGGCACCGAGCGGACGGAGTTGCCACAGGCGGAGCAGAAGTCCGAGTGCGGCAGCAGCGGCATCTCACAGCGCGAGCAGAAGGCCTGGTCGCCGGAGGCGTGGTTGGAGCCACCGCGCGCGGCCGACTCCAGTGCGGCCTCGAGCAGGCCCTTGTGCAGCACGGTCCGGACCCGGATGATCAGCGCGCCCAGCAGCAACAGGCCCCAGACGACACCGAGTACGGCGCCGATCGTCGAACCGTGACCGCCGACGAAGCCGAGCAGGTAGACGCCGCCCTGGAACAGCGCGTTCACCACGATCGCCTGGAGCAGACCGCTCACCCAGCGCGGCGTGAAGCCGTCGTACCCGGCGCCGAGGCCGGAGAACTCCGCACCGGCCAGTCCGGTCGCCGAACCGTAGATCAGCGGCTTGATGAAACCGTGCAGGACGACGATCGAGATCCACGTCCCGGCGCTGCTGCCCGGACCGGCGAAGCCGCCGCTGATCCAGCCCCAGTGCAGGACGAGCGTCTCGAAACACGCGTACCCGACGCCGGCCACGACACCGAAGGTGAAGCCGTCCATCAGGTCGTCGTACCGCGGCCGCGAGGCCAGGTAGAGCGGGCCGATCTGGCGGATGAGCTCCGACACGACCGGCACCAGCAGAAGCAGGATCAGCAGATCGCGACCGGACGGGCCGATGTCGTTCGACCCGATGGTGTCGGTGGACAGCGCGATGTTGTTCGACCACAGCCAAGTGAAGACGGCCGCGAGTACGCCGGTCAGCACGAAGGCCGCCGCGACGACCGGGATCGGCTCGTCCTCCCACAGGTTCACGTCGTACAGATAGAGGATGTAGACGATCGGCACCGAGAAGGCCGCCACCATGATCGCCACCGGCAGTGCGCCGAGGGCGGCCGTCACGACGGTCAGCAACAGCGCGATGCCGAGTGCGACCTTGTACGTGTAGGGCTGCTTACCCGAGCCCTGCGGCATGATCGTGGAGACCAGCTTGAACGACGCGACCGACTCATCGGGCCGAGCCGCGTACGCGTTCTTCCGCTCCGTGTCCCCGGACCGCAGGTCGTTGCCACAGTGGTGGCAGTACCGCGAGACCTCGGGGACGTCAGAGTTGCAGCGCGGACACACCACGCCATCCTCCCTACTTCGGGACTTCAGGGCTTTCGGACCGGACAGATTCTCGTACAACCGATCCCGGAAACATCATTTACCGCGCAGGGGTCACGCTTTCGTGTCCGGACCGTGCCCTGCGCGCTCCCGCAACGTGGTCCACACCTCATCGAGCCGGGTGTCCAGCTCGGCCAGCGTTCCGGCGTTCTCGACGACCACGTCGGCGACGGCCAGTCGCTGCTCCCGCGTTGCCTGGCTGGCGATCCGTTGCTCGGCCTCGGATTCCGCCATAGCTCGTTGCTGCGTCAGCCTTTCCAGCTGCACAGCAGCCGGTACGTCGACCACGAGCACCACGTCGAAGCGGTCGGCCTGACCGGTCTCGACCAGCAACGGAATGTCGTGCACCACGATTGCGTCGTCGGACGCGGCCGCCTCGATCTCAGCGGCCCGGGCCCGCACCCGCGGATGAATGATCGCCTCGAGCCGGCGTCGCGCCTCGGCATCGCCGAAGACGATCCGCCCGACCGCCGGCCGATCCATCTCCCCCTCAGCAGTCAGCACCTCGGGCCCGAAGGCGGCCACCACCTCGGCCAATCCATCGGTCCCGGGAGCCACCACCTCGCGCGCCAGCACGTCGGAATCGATCACGATCGCACCCCGCGCCGCCAGCCGCGACGACACCGCACTCTTGCCGGCGCCGATTCCTCCAGTCAGTCCAACTCGTAGCACGCGACCTACTATGACTTATGGGGTGGAGACGGCGGCGCCGGGACCTGCGCGAGCTAGAGCACGTCCAGTTGATGGCAGAAGAAGATGCGATCGTGTTCGGCGAAGAGCTGACGCGATTCGGTGACGCGCATGAGCTCGATGCGGACGCCCGGCACGACTACCAGACCGCGTTGGACGCCTATGAAAGCGGCAAACGGCTCGTCGACAAGATGAAGTCCGTCGAGGCGATCAGCGCGGTGATCGACACTCTCACCGCCGGTCGGTACGCACTGGCCTGCGCGCGGGCCCGAGTCGACGGCCTTCCACTGCCAGAGCGCCGTACGCCGTGCTTCTTCAACCCGCAGCACGGACCGGCGAGCCTGGACGTGGTGTGGACGCCGCGCAGCGGCGCGACGCGACGGGTACCGGCGTGTGCGCAGGACGCGGCGCGGATCAAGGCCGGCGAGGACCCGCCGGTCCGCATGGTCCGGTACGGCGAACAACAGGTGCCGGCCTGGGAAGCGGGCACACCGAACGAGCCCTACCGGATCGGCTTCTTCACCTCCAGTACCGCGCGGGCCACGGTGATCGAGCTGAAGACCCGGATGAAGGGTGAGGGCGGCGGCACCTGGGGCAACGGCTTCCGCAAGCCCACCCGCCGCGGCCCCTAGACGTGCAGAACCCCCGCACCTCGAAGGATGCGGGGGTCCTGGCTGCTAACTAACTGATCAGCCCTGGCCGGTCAGCTTCTCACGCAGTGCCTGCAGCGCCTCGTCGGAAGCGAGCGCGCCCTCGGCGGGAGCGTCGTCCTTCGGAGCAGCGCTGCCGCCACCGGTGGCCGAGGAGTACGTGGAGGCCTCGCCGGCCTCGACGTCCGCCGTCTTGGCGTCCTCGATCTGCTTCTTGTGGGCCTCCCAGCGCAGGTGGGCCTCGGCGTACTGCCGCTCCCACTCCTCACGCTGAGCATCGAAGCCCTCGAGCCACTCGCCCGTCTCCGGGTCGAAGCCGTCGGGGTAGATGTAGTTGCCCTGCTCGTCGTACGTCGCCGCCATGCCGTACAGCGTGGGGTCGAAGTCGTCGGAGACCGGGTCGACACCCTCGTTGGCCTGCTTCAGCGACAGCGAGATCCGGCGACGCTCGAGGTCGATGTCGATGATCTTGACCATCACGTCGTCGTTCACCTGGACGACCTGCTCCGGGATCTCGACGTGACGCTCGGCCAGCTCGGAGATGTGCACCAGACCCTCGATGCCCTCCTCGACGCGGACGAACGCACCGAACGGAACCAGCTTGGTGACCTTACCCGGGACGATCTGGCCCATCTGGTGGGTCCGGGCGAACTGCTGCCACGGGTCTTCCTGGGTCGCCTTCAGCGACAGCGAGACGCGCTCGCGGTCCATGTCGACGTCCAGCACCTCGACGGTGACTTCCTGGCCGACCTCGACAACCTCGGTCGGGTGGTCGATGTGCTTCCAGGACAGCTCCGAGACGTGCACCAGACCGTCGACGCCGCCGAGGTCCACGAACGCACCGAAGTTGACGATCGAGGAGACGACACCCTTGCGGATCTGGCCCTTCTGCAGCTGGGTGAGGAAGTTCATCCGCACCTCGGACTGCGTCTGCTCCAGCCACGCCCGGCGCGACAGGACCACGTTGTTGCGGTTCTTGTCGAGCTCGATGATCTTGGCCTCGATCTCCTGGCCGACGTACGGCTGGAGGTCGCGGACGCGACGCATCTCGACGAGCGAGGCCGGCAGGAAGCCACGGAGGCCGATGTCCAGGATGAGACCACCCTTGACGACCTCGATGACGGTACCGGTGACGACGCCGTCCTCTTCCTTGATCTTCTCGATCGTGCCCCAGGCCTTCTCGTACTGGGCGCGCTTCTTCGAGAGGATCAGGCGGCCTTCTTTGTCCTCCTTCTGGAGAACCAGGGCCTCGACGTGATCGCCGACGTTGACGACCTCGTTCGGGTCGACGTCGTGCTTGATCGACAGCTCGCGGGAGGGGATCACGCCTTCGGTCTTGTAACCGATGTCGAGGAGAACCTCGTCCCGGTCGACCTTGACGATGGTGCCCTCAACGATGTCGCCGTCGTTGAAGTACTTGATGGTCTGATCGATCGCCGCGAGGAAGTCTTCCTCCGACCCGATGTCATTGACCGCTACCTGCGGGGTGGTGCGAACTGCGGGGTCGAGAGGTGCCTCGATGCTGGCCGTCATGTGGTGGGTTGCTCCGTGGACTGGTGGTCTCGTCAGGTTGCGTATGAGCCGTTGGATCGCACCACACCGCTGGACTGCCTGGAGAGCACAGATTCACCACCGACAAGCTGCGAGCACGAGCCTGCTCCGTCCGAGGTCGCGCAGGCCCATAGCGCATCTCACAGAATACCGGTCTTGACGGAGGCAACACAACCTGGGGCACCCGGTCGGCACCGGGCACCCGCCGAGGTCTCCCGACGTGCCACTCAGCTCAATGTACGACGTCGAGGTCGGGACGGTCTCCGGAGAGGGTCCGCGTGTCCGCCATCCGGTACACCAGGGCCGCCGCAGCGGCCACGACCGGGTTGTCCACCGCCCGCGAGGCGAGCTCGATCAGGGCCCACAGATCGGCCGCCCGGCCGAGGTCCACGAGCGGCTCCGGGAGCTCGACTCCGCTCCCCCGCAGCCCGCTCAGGACCGCGCCGGCGAACACCGGGTCGGTCTCGAACCGCAGCAGGTTGCCGAGATCGGCGTACGGCGACCCTGCGAACGAGAACTCCCAGTCGATCAGGCCGGTGATCCGGGCGGTCTCCGGGTCCACCAGCAGGTTCTTCGGGTTGAAGTCGCTGTGAACCAGGCAGAACCGGTTCTGGGCGCCATCCAGGAGGTCTTCGGCCTCCGCGAACACCTCCGCGAGACCGCCGTACGCGACACCAAGGCCGGCGGCGTACTCCTCCAGGTCACCCGGACCGAACGGCTCGACGGTCAGCTCGCCGCCGCGGAACATGCCCGCGGTCAGGAACGGCATCCCGCTCAGCCGGGCGAGCAACTCCCCCAGCTGAGCGCCGACCTTCCGCCGTTCGTCCGGACCGGCCGTCTCCAGATAGACCTGCAGGTTCACGCCTGGCAGACGCTCCATCAGCAAGTACGGCGGGTCCTCCAGCGACCCTTCGCGCTTCAAATCGAGGATCCGCGGTACCGGCAGCAACCCGCGCACGAGCTGCAGCAGAGCCGCATCGACGACCGCCCGATCCGGATCCTTCACGTACAGCTTCAGCACCGCTTCCTCACCGCCGGCGGTCACCGCGAAGGTCTGCCCCTGGTAACCGCCGGTCAGCGGAACTGCACTTGCCGCTAGTCCATCCACCCGCCCGATCCTGCCATCGCCGCCAAAACCGTCGGTACGGCGTTGCGCAGCCCAGCCGCGTTCGGGTGCAGCGGCACCAGACCGTTGGTGGTCACACTCGGGATCAGTCCTTCGATCCACCGTGTCCCGGCCGGCTTGCACATGTCGTGTCCAACGCTCGGCGTGGCCAGATCGACGTACGTCGCTCCGTGCGCGCTCGCCTGTTCCGCCATCCGGCGGTTGAGCCGGGTCAGCGCCGACTGGAGGTAGTCGGCATCCGCGGCCCACACCGGCACGACCGGCCAGCAGCCGCCCTTCCGGATCCCGGTCGGGTAGCCGACCATCAGGATCTTTGCCTGTGGCGCCCGCTGCCGGATCTGCTCGATCACAGTCCCGTACGTCGGCGCGAACGCGTCGATCTTCTGCGCCAACTTGTCCACACCACCTGTGGTGTTGGTCGCCTTGCACGAGGTCCCGACCGGCTGCGGCAGCAGGTTCACGCAGGAGAACGCGAGCCCGACCAGCCCGATGTCGTTGCCGCCGATCCCGACCGAGACCAGCGTGGTGTCCGCGCTCAGAGCGTCGTACTGCGGTGCTGCCGTGCCGAGGATGATGCCCGGCTGTGGATTCGCGAAGTGCGCGGTCGTCGCCGCGCCACAGGTGACGTCGCGGAACTTCGCGGGCTGCACCTGCGCGGCGATCAGGGACGCGTAGTTGACCGCCGAGCGCGCACAGGTCAGCGGCTCCTTGGCCGGCAACACGAGCGAACCCGCGGCGAACGAGTCGCCCATCGCCACATAGACCAGCGGCGGAGCCGCCATCGCCGGCAGCGGCGTCAGCCCACTGGCGAGCAGTCCGGTCGCTACCGCCACCGCTATCAAGGTTCTCTTCATGCCGCCGCCTTTGACGTTAAGTGACCAATCAGTAACAGACCACGATGAGGAGCTTTCAGCTTTTCGGCAAGACCTCGGCAGCGTTTGCTTTATTTACGCTACCGCCATAGCGTAAAGGCCATGACACGAGGACGGCCGCGAGACACCGCGATCGAGGGCAGGCTGCTCGCAGCCGCGGCCGAAGAGCTGCGGCACGGCGGGTACGACGGTTTGTCGATCGACCGGGTCGCCGAGCGGGCCGGGGTCGCCAAGACCACGCTGTACCGGCGCTGGGCGTCCAAGGCCGAGCTCGTCGTCGCACTGATCGCGATGATGCGCGAGGAGATCCCGTTCGAGCCGTCCGACGACCCACGGGCCGATCTGACCGCACTGGTCACCGCGATCGCCGCAGGTCTGTCCGAGACGCCGACCACTTTGATCGCTGACCTTGCAGCAGCAGCCGCCCGTGAGCCGCGCGTCGGCGAGAGCGTCCGCGCCCTCTGGGCGGAGCGGCACGGAGCCGTCACCGCTGTCGTGGCCAAGGCGCAGGAGGCCGGGCTCGTGCTCGACCATGTCGCGCCCGCCCTGCTGGTCGACCAACTGGTCGGCCCGCTGTACTACCGGCTCCTGGTCACGCAAGAGCCGCTCACCCCTGAATACGCCCGGACGCTGGTGCTCAGCGTCCTTGGACCTGAGGAGTCCCCGTGAAACGTCGCCTGCTGGTAGGCCTTGGCGTCTTTGTTCTGCTGCTGGCCGGCTACACCACCTACACGATCGTCCGCCCCACGGTCCTGCGCACCGAGGTCGAGATCAACGCCTCCCCCGACCAGGTCTGGACGGTCCTGACCGACCGCGAGCACTACCCGGCCTGGAACCCGTTCATCGTCTCCTCGACCGGTCCGCTCGCCGTTGGCGGCACGATCACCAACGTCCTGCGCGACACCAAGGGCGCCGAGACGACCTTCACGCCCAAGCTGCTGGCCGTCCAGCCCGGCCGCGAGCTGCGCTGGATCGGCCGGATCGGATTCGGCGGGATCTTCGACGGTGAGCACGCGTTCCGGATCGAGGCCCTGCCCGACGGGCGATCGAAGCTGATCCAGGAGGAGATCTTCCGCGGCGCCGCCGTACCGTTCACGGCCGGCATGCTGCGCGACACGATCGAGCCACAGTTCCGCGCGATGAACCAGGCGATCGCGACGCGGGCGGCCGAAGCTCGCTAGAGTCACCGCGTGGTCGAGCCGCAACGTATCGAGCTGACCGAGGCCGAGAGCTCTCAGGCCAGCCGGACCTACTGGAACTCCGCCGCCGCCCAGTACCTCGAGGATCACGGCGACTTCCTCGGCGACGACCGGTTCATCTGGGGTCCCGAGGGTGTCGACGAGGAATCCGCGCAGCTGCTCGGACCGGTGCGTGGCAAGCGCATCCTCGAGGTGGGCTGCGGCGCGGCCCAGTGTGCCCGCTGGCTGGTGGGCCAAGGCGCCGATGTCGTTGCCTTCGACATCTCGCTGGAGCAACTGCGGATCGCGCGGGAGCTGGACGTCCGGACCGGGACCGCGGTCCGGACGGTCGCGGCCGATGCGACCGCACTGCCCTACGCGAACGCCACCTTCGACATCGTCTGTTCGGCGTTCGGTGCATTGCCGTTCGTGGCCGACGCGGGGACCGCTCTGCGCGAGATCGCCCGCGCTCTCAAACCTGAGGGCCTGCTGGTCTTCTCGGTGACCCATCCGTTCCGCTGGACGATGCCGGACGACCCGTACGCCGGCGGTCTGCGAATCGACAAGCCGTACTTCGACCGGACGCCGTACGTCGAGGTCGACGACGCTGGTACGCCGGTCTACGTGGAGCATCACCGGACGATCGGTGACTGGATTCGTGCGCTGACCGAGTCCGGGTTCGTCGTCGACGATCTGCTCGAGCCGGAGTGGCCTGCTGGTCACACGCTGGTCTGGGGTGGCTGGGGTCCGCATCGCGGCCGCTACGTCCCCGGTACGGCGATCTGGTCGGCCCGCAAGGAGGCCTCTGCATGAGAGGACTGGGATGACGCGCCACAGGTTCCCCGCACTCGACGGTCTGAGGGTCATGGCCGCGCTGGCGGTGCTGACCGCGCAGGTCGCCCTGCACAGCGATGCCGGAGCGCTCGCTGGTCTGCTGTCGCGACTGGACGTCGGCGCTGCGGTCTTCTGCGCGATCTGCGGCTTCCTGCTCTACCGGCCGCACGTGGTGGCGTGGTTCGAGGGCACACTGCCGCCGCTGACCCTGCCCTACCTGCGGAAGCGGGCCGTGCGGATCCTGCCTGTGCTGTGGGTCGCCGTACTGCTCGCCGCCTTGCTGCTGCACTCGGCTGACTGGTCGACGTACCTCCAGCACGCGACGCTCACGCAGGTGTACTTCGAGGGTTCGCCAGCACCCGGTCTGACGCAGCTCTGGAGTCTGGCGGCGATCGCAGCGTTCTACGTGATCCTCCCGGCGCTGGCCAAGCTCCTGACCGGGTATGAGCGTCCGACCCGGCGCAGTGTCCGGTGGCGGCTCACCGTGCTCGCGGGGCTCACTGTGTTCGGCCCCGTGTGGATGACCGTGATGGCCGCGACACATCACCCGAACGCCGGGCTCTGGCTGCCCGGATACCTGGGCTGGTTCGCGGTCGGCATGGGCTTCGCACTGTGGCAGGTCGCGCGCAGCACAGGCCGGCTCGGCTCATCCGCTCTCGACATCCTCACCACGATCCCCGGGACGGTCTGGGGTGTCGCAGCGGCGCTCCTCCTGCTTGCCGCGACTCCGCTGGCCGGTCCGTACGATCAGTCGCCCGCCACTCCCGGCCAGACCGCTGTGAAGAGCCTGCTCTACACCGGCATCGCGGCCTGTGTGCTGTTCCCGGCCTTGGCTCCCAGCGCTCGCACTGCGCACTACCTGGGCGGCAGACCGGCCCGTCTGGCCAGCAATCTCACGTACGGCGTGTTCGCGTATCAGGTGATCGCGCTGACGCTGCTCGAGCGCATCAGCACGCAGTTCGTGTTCCTGTTCGTTACGACTCTGCTCGCGTCCATCGGGCTCGCTGCAGCCAGCTACTACACCATGGAGCGGCCTTTAGCTGGTGTCCGGACCGACGGGTCCGGCGCCGGTAGAACACCGCCATCGCCATCACGGCGAGCACTCCAAGCGAGCCAACCAGGAGACCGGCCCGATACGCCCGGTCCGGCATGAACCGTGCGTTGACCAACTGCTCCTCACCTGCCGGCAGTACCCAGCCCTGCTGCCAGCCCGCGACTCGGATCGGCGTCAGATTGCGCCCACTGCCGTCGTACGCGACCCAGCCCTTGTTGTAGTTCTGCGCGACGGTCAGGACCGACGCCTTGCTCGATGCCGGTACCTCAAGTGTCAGCGCGGCCGGGTTCGGCCGCCACACGTTCACCCCGTGCACCGGCGTGACGGACACGTCACCGAAGCCTGCCTTGGTCAGCGTGACCTCAGTCGGGACCAGACCGCCGTTCGTCAGCACATCGACCTCGTGCCGACCGGCCTGCAGTACGACGGGTCCCGCATCGCAGCTGGTGAACGCGACCGGACGCCGCTGCAGGAGGTCCCGCATGGTGCCGGTCACTCGCGTCATGGTCGGCTTGCCGTCCACCTTGACGACCGGTCCGGACCCGCAGGACTCCCCTACCCGGTTGTCGAGCCGCAGTGCCTGCCGCAGTTCGTCGGCGCCGACGACGCGAATCTCCGAGATCGCTACTGGCTTGTCGGTCCGGGCGAAGCGCATCTCGACCGTGCGAGCCAGCCGCTCCCCGAAGCGCACGTAGCCGTCCGCATCCAGCTTGCTGACGGTGGCCGGACCACCGTCGAAGCTGAGCGAGACTTCGGCGGGCGCAGGCGCTGCTTCGGTCCGGAACTGCAGCCCACTCAACTTCCTCGCGGTCGGCAAGGTCAGCGTCAGGATCGGATCGCGGTCTGCGGCGTCCGCAACCCAAGTGGTGGTGATGTCCTGGTCTACGACCGCGCCCGGCCGCCCTTCCGGTGCAGCGACCGCGCGGGACGACGCCTTCACTCCGATCGGCCCCGACAGCAGTCGATCGAGCGCAGGCCCGTCCTGCGGCAACGCCGTACCTTTCAGCTCGTACGACGCCGTCTGTGGCAGGTCGACCGTTCGCAGCAACCCGCCCGGCTCATCGGCATCACGCGCATTACTTGGCTGACACACCGACCGGCCGGCTACATGCGCACAGGCGGAGCGCCCGATCTGCGGGTTCCTCAGCACCAGTGCACTCGGCTGCCGATCGGCCGCGGGCAGCTCGACTCGCTCAGCCCGACTGCCGGCCGGCTGGTCCACACCGAGCGCCCGACGCTGCAGTCCGTCGGTCTGGATCAGCGGCAACTGCCCGAGCGCCTCACTCACGTCAGAGCCGGTGATCGCCTCCCGCTCGCCGCCCAGCGCCGACAACACCGCCGGTACGTCGCTCGTGGCGCCACGCACCTCGACGAATCGCGACTCCGGGATCAGCCGGGCGACGCTCACCCCACCGACGTCGTAGATCTCCACACTCGGGTAGTCCCCGACCGGCGGACCGAAGTGCGCGACTCGCTTCAGACCCGCCTCATCCAGCGTCTCGTGGACGACCGCAGCGGGAGGTACTCCGGCAGCACGGTCGTTGCGAATGACGACGTACCGGACACCGGCGTGGGTCAGGGCCTGCTGGAACGTACGGTCGCCGATGCCTGAGGCGAGACGGCGCTCCACCTCGTCATCGAGCCACTGCGGCTGACCGGTCGGTACGACGAGCACGTTGCCGCTCGTGTTCTGCTTCTCGATCCATGGTCGCCACTGGTCGGCGTCAAGGTCATCCACTTCACCACGCGGCTGGACGAACGCCGCCGAGCGGTCGGCTGGGGTGCCGTACTGCACGACCAGCAGCAGCGGGACGAGCCACCAGACCGAGACGGCGAGGACACAGCCGACCCAGCCTGCGGCAACCTTTAGTGTCCAGCGGTCGCGGCGCCGGGTGAGCAACCAGACGATCGGGAGCACGAGTGTCAGCCCGGCCGCGACCGGATCCGCTCCACCGATCAGCGCGAACGCCATGGCCGACCAGCCGACCCGCCACCAGCCTGACCGCGCCCGGGGCGTCACCAGCGGCAACAGCACCCAGGGAGCCATGGCCAGCGGCCACACCTCCGCTGAGCTGATCGACATGCCACTGAGGAGCAGTGGGCTCAGGGCGTAGAGCAGTGCGACGGCAAACCGCGTCCAGGGCACCCCGTACCGCCAGGCGTTGGCCAGCTTCCACACGCCGAGGAACGCGACGCACAGCACCACACACCACCAGAGCCGTTGCCCGACCCAGTCCGGCATCGACACCGCATGCATCAGCCACTGAAACGGGCCGATCGGCAGCAGGTAGCCAAAGGACTGACTCTGCAGCTGTCCCAGCGCACTGTCCGGGGCCCAGAGGTGCAGTGCGCCCCGCAGCAGCGCGGTCGGGTCGTTGACTCTGGAACCAGGTGCAACTGGTCCCGGTGCGTGGTGGAAACAGAGTGCCGACAGCAACAGACAGCCCAGCACGAGCCTCGCTCGCCAGACCACCTGCTCGGACGTTCCTGCCTTCAGCACAGGCGGACCCTAACGGATCAGAGGCGCTCAATCGCTGGGCGTGGCCATAGTGATATGGAACTCCCAGGCCCGTACGGTTGGGGGCGATGAATTCCGTCACAGAGCCGAGGCTCAGCTTCCTGCGCAGTGCCACCGTCGTCGCGGTCGGCATGGCGATCATGAACGTCGCCGCCTACGGCTTCACCCTGATCGGAACACACCGGCTCGTGCCGGAGCAGTTCGGCGCGATCACCGCGCTGCTCGGGCTGCTGCTAATCGGCAACGTGGCCTCGCTCGGCCTGCAGGCCACCGGCGCGCGCCGACTCGCCACCCACACCGACGACGGCTCACTGGCACACGCCATGCTGCAGGCAGGTCGCCGTACGGCGGTTGGTCTCACCGTGGTCTGTCTGCTCGCCACACCGCTGTTCATGTGGCTGCTGCACATCGACTCGATCGTCGCGGTCGTCCTGCTGGCACCGACGCTCGCTGGGCTGACTCTGATGGGCTCACAGCTCGGAGTCCTCCAGGGCAGTCAGCGCTGGACCGAGCTGGCCGCGGTGTACACCTCGGTCGGGATCGGCCGGCTGGTGCTCGGCGGTGGTGCGCTGCTGATCCACCCGTCACTCGACTCGGCGATGATCGGGCTCGCGCTCGGCGCCGCCGTACCCGCCGTACTGGGCAGTGTTCTGCTGCGTGATGCGGCCGGTGGGACACCTGCGCTGGTCAAGGAGGTACTGCGGGAGACCGCGCACGGCACCCACGTCCTGCTCGCGTTCTTCGTGATCGCGAACGCCGACGTACTGCTTGCGCGCGGTCTGCTCGACGGGCAGCACAGCGGGTACTACGCGGCCGGAGTGATCGTGGCCAAGGCCTGCCTGTTCCTCCCGCAGTTCGTGATCGTCATCGTGTTCCCGTCCCTGGCCAACTCCCCCGGTGACACGGTCAAACTCCGCCGCGCGATCCTCGCGGTCGCCGGGCTAGGCGTGTGCACAGTCGTCGGAACGCTCGTCCTGCCGGACCTGGTGGTCGCGGTGATCGGTGGGCCGGAGAAGTACGCGACACTCGGCCCGTTCACCTGGATGTTCGCGATCGCGGGCTCGGCGTACGCCGTACTGCAGATGGTCGTGTACGCCGCCATCGCACAACAGGAGAAGCGCGCCGCCCTGCTGATCTGGGCCGGCCTGATCGTGCTCGCTGGCACCGCCGCCATCGTCCTCACCAACGGCATGACCGGCGTCAAGACCCTGGTCGCCCTCACCAGCGGCTGCGCCCTCCTCCTCTCGGCAACCCTGGCGGCCGGCCTCCACCGCCGCCAGGGTCCGGCTCCCTCACCAGAGGCTTGATTTCGCGAACTTGCGGGCCAGGGTGTTGGCGATGACCAGTAGCACCAGGCCGATGACCGAGCGGAAAAGGCCGATCGCGGCCGCGTAGCTGAACTGTGGGACCTCGGAGGCGAAGCCGAGTTTGTAGACGTAGGTGTCGAGTACTTCGGACGTCTGCAGGTTCAGGGTGTTCTGCAGCAGCAGGACCTTCTCGAAGCCGGCGGTCATGATCGTGCCGATGTTGAGGATCAGCAGGATCACCGCGACCGGGCGGATCGCCGGGAGGTCGATGTGCCAGACGCGGCGGAGCCGGGAGGCACCGTCGACAATCGCGGCTTCGTGCAGTTCCGGGGAGACGCTGGTCAGCGCGGCCAGGTAGATGATCGCCGAGAAGCCCATCGTCTGCCAGGAGCTGGACCAGACGTAGAGGTGCCGGAAGTAGTCCGGGTTGTTCAGTACGTCGATCGGCCCGGCCCCGAAGATCCCGAGGAACTGGTTCAGTACGCCGGTGTTCGGGTCGACGAGGACGACGATGATGCCGACCACGACCACCGTGGAGATGAAGTGCGGTGCGTAGGTGATGAGCTGCACCGACCGGCGGTACCACTTGCGGCGGGCCATGTTCAGGCCGAGCGCCAGCAGGATCGGCGGCCAGAAGGTCGCGAACAGTTCGTAGACCTGCAGCACCAGCGTGTTCTTGATCAGCCGCCCGAACTGGTACGACTCGACGAACCGCTCGAAGTGTTTGAACCCAACCCAGCGACTGCCCAGGATCCCGTCGATCACGTTGTAATCCTTGAACGCGATGATCGCGCCGTACATCGGCCAGTAGGCGAAGATCGCCAGCCAGATCAGCGGGACCGCCAGCATCGCGTACAACTGCCAGTTCCGCCGCATCCGCGTCCCCAGCGACACGGCCTGCTTCCGCGGCCGCGGCTGAGCCCCGCTGCGTGCGGGAGTCCGTCGTACCAAAGTGTCGATGGCCATCTCTTAGCCCTTCAACGAGCCGACCATGGCCCCCTTGACGAAGTGCTTCTGCACAAAGGGGTAGACCAGCAGCGGCGGAATGGTGGCGATCACGATCAGCGAGTACTTCAGCTGCTCCTGGAGTTCCTTCATCCGGATCAGCTCGGCGGTGTCGCGGACCTGAGACGGGTCGAACTGGTTCTGCAGCAGGATCTGGCGCAGCACCAGCTGCAGTGGGAACAGGTGCTCGTTGGTCAGGTAGATCAGCGCGCTGAACCACGAGTTCCACTGGGCGACGGCGTAGAAGAGCAGGTTGACCGCGATGATCGGTTTGCTCAGCGGCAGCACGATCCGCCAGAAGAAGCCGAAGTCGGTACAGCCGTCGACCTTCGCGGCCTCGACCAGCTCCTCGGGGATCGTGGACTGGAAGAAGGTCCGGGTGATGATCATGTTCCAGACCGCGAGCGCGGCCGGCAGGATGATCGCCCAGCGGGTGTTCAGGATGCCGAGCCGGTCGGCCACCAGGTACGACGGGATCAGGCCGCCGGAGAACATCATCGTGAACACGAACAGCGCCATGATCAGGCCCTTGCCCGGCAAACCCTTCCGCGACAACGGGTACGCCGCGAACAGGGTCAGGACGGTGGCGAGCACCGACCCGCCGACGGCGTACACGACGGAGTTCGAGAAGCCACTGACGATCGAGTCGTAGTCGAAGACCGCCTTGAACGACTCGATGCTCAGCCCGACCGGCCAGAGCCAGACCTTGCCGGAGACAACATTCTTCGGATCACTCAGCGAGGCGCTGAGCACATACACGAGGGGGTAGAGAACGGCGAGCGTGAACAGTCCGAGCGCGGTGTAGTTGCAGATCATCACGATCCGGTCGGACCGCGTCTCCTGCACCGGAGCCGGCGAACCCGCCGAGTTCACGGTCGGTGTTGTGGTGGCCATCGCCATCACCCCTGGTAGGTCTCGTAGGCGGCCTGCTGGATCTCCAGGTAGGGCTTCAGTCCGATCGACTGCACGCGGCCGGTGAAGTCGTTCCACTGCGCGTCGTCGTTCGGGTCGAGCCGGCCGGTGACGAACTTGGCCAGCGAGGTGGTCACCTCGCTCTTGAGGTTGAGCCCGATCTCGGCGTCGAGCGCGGCCTGGTCGGCCTCGAGGGTGACCGGCGGGAACTGCTGCTCCATCGGCTGCTTGTACGGGAACAAATGGTCCCGGGTCTCCTCGTACAGCGGCGACTCGAACGTCGGCTTCTTCGGATTGACCCGCTCGGCCAGCCGGAAGTCGCCGGACCGGTACATCACGGCGTACTGATCCCAGGTCTTGCCCTTGGTCTCATCGGTGTTCCAGGACTCCATGCCGAACACGGACTGCTCACCGTTGATGCCCTTGTCACCCTTCGCCGACCAGCGGAAGTCAGGTCCGGCGTACGAACGCAGGATGGCCTCGAGATCCATCTGGAAGTCGGCCCACCGCACCAGCAGGTCGGGGCGCTTGCACTTGCGCGTGACCACGAGCGTCGAGACCTCGACGCCGACGCTGAGGTAGTTCCAAGGAGCGACCTGTACGCCGTTCGGTCCCTTGAGCGGCGTCATCGTCTCGTACTGGCGCCACCGCGCGTTCGGGTCGTCCAGGTCCAGTGTCATGAACGTGCCCCAGTAGTAGACCCGGGCGCCGCCCATGACCGGCCCGGTCGGGTTGTCGCCGTACCGCTTGATCTGGTCCTCGGTCGCCGTGAAGATGTCCTTCGCCAGCAGACCGTCGGCGTACAGGCCGTGCAGGTACTTCAGGCCCTCGCGCCATTCGTCCTTGACGAAGTTCGCCTCGACCTTGCCGTCGTAGACGGCCAGCCAGGGCCGGTCACCGCCGTTGACGCTGTAGCTCGGGTTGTAGAGGAACGAGTTCATGAAGAAGGTGTCCAGCGGCGCATCCTTGTAGCCGCCGAACGGGATCGTCTTCCCGCCGCCACCGAGGTCGTCCTTCTTGAACGCGGTCAGCACCTCGCGGAACTCGTCGGTCGTGGTCGGCACCGCCAGACCGACCTTGCGAACCCAGTCGGTGTTGATCAGCGCCCGGCCGCCCGAGGCACGGCAGTGGTAGCAGTCGTTGAAGTCGGGGAAGCTGTAGACGCCGTCGTCCGGCGACACGATCAGCTTGCCCGCCTCGGGGTAGTCCTTCATCGCCTGCTGGAGATTGGGCGCGTAGCGCTCGAGGTACGGGTTCAGGTCGACGAAGAGGTTCTGCGCGCCGTACAGGTAGAGCTGCGAGCGGGTGAACGTGATGCCGAGGAACGCATCCGGTACGTCGCCGGCCGCCATCATGGCGTTGACCTTCGTCATGGTCTCCGGGTCGTTGCCCTTACCGGCCACCTGCCGCCACTGGATCCGGATCCCGGTCTGCTGCTCCATCCACTTGGTGAACTCGTTCGTCGACCAGTCACCGACGGTGAGGCTCTGCGGGACCACGACCGTGAAGGTCACCGGCTCTTTCACGATCGTCTGCTGCTTGCGCGCCTTGGGACCGACATACCCCGCTGGGTAGTTGACGCCGGACTTGAGCGGCGCGAGCTCCACGGGCGGCTGGGTCAGGCTCTCCGGGGCGGCGCCCGCATCCGCCGTACCGGAGCCGCACCCGCTCAGCAGGCCACTGCTGCCTGCAGCGGCGATTCCCATGGCGCCGGCGACGAACGACCGTCGTTTCACCACTTTGCGCATCCTGCCTCCCGATACGGTCTGTGAGATATCCGATAGGATCTACGATCGACTGTCCCGCAGAATGGCAGAGATCGGATCTGTCCGAAAGGGGTGAGCGAGCGCCGTCCGCAACTTTCCTCAGGAAAGAAAGTTGCTCCCGGTGCCGGATAGGGTCGTTTTCATGGCGACCCCGAAGTTCATCCTCGAGCTGCGCGCGAAGATCGGTCACGACCTGCTCTGGCTCACCGGCCTGACCGCCGTCGTCCTCGACGACCACGACCAGGTCCTGCTCGTCCAGCGTGCCGACAACGGCCGCTGGTCGCTCGTGGCCGGCATCCTCGAGCCCGGCGAACAACCCGCGGCCGCCCTGCTCCGCGAGATCTACGAGGAGACCGCCGTCGAGGCATCAGTGGAACGCCTGGTCAACGTCGAGTCCTTCCCACCGGCGATGTATCCGAACGGCGACCAGGTCCAGTTCTTGGATCTCTGCTTCCGTTGCCGCCCGATCGCCGGCGAAGCCCGCGTCAACGACGACGAGTCACTCGACGTCCGCTGGTGGCCCCTCGACAAACTCCCAGACCTGCGCGAAGACGAGCTCCGGTTCATCGAGCGTGCCCTCTCCCCCGACGTCACGCCTTACTACGCCACCTGAGCGCAGATCTCCTGCAGCACCCGCGCCACGTGCTCAGTCGCCGGCCGCCCTGCGCGGCGACACACCGAGATCCGCCGGATCAGCGGCGGATCCAGCGGTACGGCGACCAGCCCCGGCCGGCGATGGGCCCGCAGCGCCAGCGCAGGCAGGACGGCCGGGCCCTGGCCAGCGGCAACCATCGCCTGCATCAGGACATAGTCGTCGGTGTCCTGATGATGCAGCTCCAGACGCACGCCCTCCCGCATCCCGTGCTGCCACAACCTTTGTCGACAGCGGTCGCATCCCGCGACCACCGTGTACTCGCTCAGCTGAGTCGAGGACACCTTGGGCATTGCGGCCAGCACATGATCCTCAGGTACGACAAGCACCAACTCGTCGTCGAACAGCGGGATCCGCTCCAGCTGCACGGCCGACGGCTCATCGTCGAACACAACAGCCAAGTCAGCCTTCCGCTCAGCCAGCATCGCCAACGCAGCCTCAGGCTCGGCCTGCTGTAGCTGCACCCGCACGGGCGCCATCGCTGACACCGTGTCGACAAGGAAGGTCGCACAAGCCGTCGGAAAAGCCACCACCCGTACGACGGCGCTGCCCGCCTCACCGAGTCGTCGCAGCGTCACCGCAGCCGCCGACTGCGCCCCGGCGAGAACCGCGGTCGCCGCGGCCAACTCCGCACCCGCCGCCGTCGGCCGGACTCCACGGCCGTAGCGGATCAGGAGCGCCGTACCGGCTGCTCGCTCCAACCGCTGCACGTGCTGACTGATCGCAGGATGCGTCCACCCGAGCCGCCGGGCAGCCGCCGACATCGACCCTTCCTCGACCACCACGTTGAACACCAGCAGGCTGCGCGGATCGGGTTCCAGCTCAGACATGTCACCAACGATGACAGATCCGGTCACGAGATCGCTCTTCTGCTACCACCTCGCGCCGACGCATCATCGACCGCATGGAGATCATCGGCGTACTCGGCGGAATGAGCTGGGAGTCAACCGCGGAGTACCTGCGGCTCCTCAACCAAGGCGTCCGAGACCGCCTAGGCGGCCTGCACTCCGCCCGCCTCCGAGTCGCCACCGTCGACTTCGCCCAGATCGAACACCTCCAGGCCACCAACAACTGGCCGGCCGCCGGCCAGATCCTCGCCCGCGAAGCCGCCGACCTCGAAGCCGCCGGCGCGACCCTGATCCTGATCGCCACCAACACCATGCGCAAGGTCTACGACACCATCGCCGCAGCCGTCACCGTCCCCGTCCTCCACCTAGGCGACGTGACAGCCAACGCCGTACGGGCCCAAGGCCTCACCCACATCGGCCTACTAGCCACCCGCTACACCATGGAACAAACCTTCTACACCAACCGCCTGACCCACCACGGCATCCAAACCCTCGTCCCCGACGCCTCCGCCCGCACCGAGATCCAACGCATCATCTACACCGAACTCTGCGTAGGCCTCGTCTCCCAGCCATCCAGGCAGTCCCTCATCCACATCGCCAACGACCTCATCACCCAAGGCGCACAAGGAATCGTCCTAGGCTGCACCGAACTAGAACTCACCCTCACCGCCTCCGACCTGCCCGTCCCCGTCTTCCCCACCACCACCCTGCACTGCACGGCCGCCCTCGACCATGCAGTGCAGAACCCTGCGGCGAACTAGTGGGCGGCTTCGTGCCAGGTTCGGCCTACGCCTACGGAGACGTCGAGGGGGACGTCCATCTCTACGGCGGCGCCCATGTCTCGGCGGACGAGTTCTTCGAGGGCTTCGCGTTCGCCGGGGGCTACTTCGAAGACCAGTTCGTCGTGGACCTGGAGGAGCATCCGGGACTGGAGGCTGGAGGCCTTGAGGGAGGTGTCGACCTTGAGCATGGCCATTTTGATGACGTCGGCGGCGGAGCCCTGGATGGGGGCGTTCAGGGCCATCCGCTCGGCCATCTCGCGGCGTTGGCGGTTATCGCTGGTGAGGTCGGGGAGGTAGCGGCGGCGGCCGAGGATGGTTTCGGTGTAGCCGCTCTTGCCGGCTTCGAGGACGATGCTGCGCAGGTAGTCGCGGACTCCGCCGAAGCCTTCGAAGTACTCGTCCATCAGGCCCTTGGCCTCGTCGACGCCGATCTTCAGCTGCTGACTCAGCCCGTACGCCGACAGGCCGTACGCGAGGCCGTAGTTCATCGCCTTGATCTTGGCGCGCTGCTCCTGGGTCACCTCGGACGGCTCGACCGAGAACACCCGCGACGCGGTCACCGAGTGGAAGTCCATGCCGGAGTTGAACGCCGCGATCAGGCCCTCGTCCTTGGAGACGTGCGCCATGATCCGCATCTCGATCTGGCTGTAGTCGGCCGACATCAGCGACTCATGGCCTTCGCCGACGACGAAGGCCTGCCGGATCCGGCGGCCCTCCTCGGTGCGGATCGGGATGTTCTGCAGGTTCGGGTCGGTGGAGCTGAGCCGGCCGGTGGCGGCGATCGTCTGGTTGAACGTCGTGTGGATCCGGGCGTCGCGCGGGCTGATCGTCTTCAGCAGGCCCTCGACGGTCTGCCGCAACCGGGTCGCGTCGCGGTGCGCGAGCAGGTACGCCAGGAACGGGTGCTCGGTCTTCTCGAACAGCGCCTGCAGCGAATCCGCGTCCGTGGTGTAACCGGTCTTGGTCCGCTTCGTCTTCGGCATCTGCAGCTCGTCGAACAGCACCACCTGCAGCTGCTTGGGCGAACCGAGGTTGATCTCCTTGCCGATCACCTCGTACGCCGCCGTGGCGGCCTCGCGGACGCCGGTCGCGAACCGCTCTTCCAGCTCCTCGAGATACGGGCGGTCGACCGCGATCCCGTCGCGCTCCATCCCGGCGATCACGTCGATCAGCGGCAACTCGACATCCGCCAAGAGCGCCGTACCGGCCTGCTTCTCGAGCTCGGCGTCCAGGGTGTCGGCCAGGTCGGCGATCGCGCGGGCGCGCAGCATCGTGTGGTCGGCGGCCGGGCCGCCCTCGATGTCGTCGAAGCTGAGCTGACCGTTCTCGACCTCTTCGGTCCGGAGCTCACGCTTCAGATAGCGCACGGTCAGGTCGGCCAGATCGTAGGAACGCTGATCCGGACGCGCCAGGTACGCACTCAGCTGGGTGTCCGAACTCAGACCGGCCAGCGTCCAGCCGCGCTCCAGGAAACCGAGCAGCGGACCCTTCGCATCGTGCAGCGCCTTCGGCTGCTTCGGGTCCGCGAGCCACGCCTGCCAGGCGGACTCGTCCTCCGGAGTCAGCGCAGTCGGGTCGAACCAGGCCGCCGCACCCGCAGTGTTGGCCAGCGCCAGCCCGGTGATCTCACCAGTGCCACGCCCCCAGTTGCCCTGCACCGCAACGCCGACCCGCTCGCCGGCGCTCACGTGCTTGGTCAGCCAGGCCGCGACCTCGCCCGGCTTCAGCTGCACGCCGTCCAGCTCGAAGCCGTGCTCGACGGTGGCATCGACCTCTTCGTGCTCCGCGACCAGCCGCTCACGCAGCACCCGGAACTCGAGGCTGTCGAACAGCGTGTGCACCTGCTCGCGGTCCCACGGCACCCGGAGCAGGTCGTCGACGGTGACATCCAGCGTCAGGTCGCGGATCAGCTCATTGATCTGCCGGTTCCGGATCACGTCGGACAGGTGCTCGCGCAGCGACTCACCGGCCTTGCCCTTGATCTCGTTGACCCGGTCGATCACATCGTTCAGCGAGCCGAACTGGTTCAGCCACTTCGCCGCGGTCTTGTCACCGACACCCGGTACGCCGGGCAGGTTGTCGCTCTTCTCCCCCACCAGCGCGGCCAGGTCCGGATACAGCCGCGGCGGTACGCCGTACTTCGCCTCGACCGCGGCCGGGTCCATCCGGGCGATCTCGGAGACGCCGCGCTTGGGGTAGAGGACCGTCACGTTCTCGTTGACGAGCTGGAAGGAGTCCCGGTCGCCGGAGCTGATCAGCACCTCGAACCCCTGCTCGGAGGCCTGGGTGGCGAGCGTGGCGATGATGTCGTCGGCCTCCCAGCCGTCGATCTCCGTGGTCGGGATGCGGAGCGCGTCCAGCACCTCCTTGACCAGCGACACCTGGCCCTTGAACTCGTCCGGAGACTTCGACCGGCCGGCCTTGTACTCCGTGTACTGCTCGGAGCGGAAGGTCTTGCGGGACACGTCGAACGCGACACAGATGTGCGTCGGCTGCTCGTCACGGAGCATGTTGATCAGCATCGAGGTGAACCCGTACACCGCGTTGGTGTGCTGCCCGGTCGAGGTGGAGAAGTTCTCCACCGGCAGTGCGTAGAACGCGCGGTAGGCCAGCGAGTGCCCATCAAGGAGCAGGACGCGCGGTCGGCTATCACCTGCCGCCCCTGTACCTGCCATGGGATCCTTGGTCAGCGTCGAAGTGTCAGTATCTGGAGCCACACACCGACTCTAGTGCTTCCCTGGGACAGTTTCCGAACACGGCAGTTAGGCTGCTGCGGTGACAGTTAACAACGACCTCCCGCCAGGTATGGACGTCGAGGGCAGCCTGCTGCAACTCATGGGGATCGCGGTCAGCGAGGCCGCACCGGATCGGGTCGTCGCGACCATGCCCGTCAAGGGCAACACCCAGCCGTACGGGCTGCTGCACGGCGGCGCGTCCTGCGTGCTCGCCGAGAGCCTCGGCTCGATCGGTTCCGCGCTGCACGCCGCGGCGTACGGGAAGGTCGCGGTCGGGGTGGACATCAACGCCACCCACCACCGGGCTGTCCGCGAGGGCACGGTCACCGGCGTCGCCACTCCGGTTTACCTCGGCCGGACCACCACGACGTACGAGGTCGTGATCACCGACGACCGCGACAAGCGGGTCTGTACGGCGCGGATCACCTGCCAGCTGATTCAGGCTCCGGCGGGTAGCTGATCGGATCGGTCGCCAACGGCCGGGCCAACTGAGCCCGGCGGGCGATCACCGAGCGTCGCGAGGAGAGCAGGGCCAGCAGGTTCGGCGCGTGCTCTGCGGCCAGCCGGCGAGCGACCGTGTGCGTGTTCGCAAAACGCAGTACGCCGGCCTGTCCCAGCCCGAGCCTGGCCAGGAACCGGTTCGCCTCGCGGGCAATCGCCGGGGCGACCACGGCCAGGTGCGGGCAGCTCTCGTGCTCGGCCCAGGCGACCGCCTCGGCGATCATCGCCTTGCCGACACCATGCCGGCGGGCGGCGTCACTGACGTGCAGGTACTCCACCGTGAGCGTGGTGTCGTCGTGCAGCGGACTGACCGCGGCCCGGCGCAGGTAGGCCATCGCGTGCACCTGGCCGTCCAGCTCACCGACGATCAGGCGGCCCCACGGATCGGCCAGATGCTTGCTGACGGCAACCTCTACTGCAGGGACCGTGGGCACGCCGGGAAGGCGGTGCGCACCGGTCGTGGTCAGCTCGCGCCACAGCGCGACGAGCGCGGCAGCATCCCCCGGCTGGGCGTCCCGCACCGCAATGGCAGCGGCCACAGCGACCTCCTGGTCTGGTCCACCCCCGAGGTGAACGGGACGGGCCCGATACGCTCGTCCTCGCGCAACAGTAGGCCCTCCAGGGTCACTTGCAAAGCTGCGCCCGGGAGAGTGAGCGGAGAGCTGCTTTGTTCGCCGGAATCGGCACAGTCGTCAACGTTGCAACGGTTCTGGCCGGGTCGACACTCGGCGTACTCGTCGGGCATCGACTCAGTCACCGGACCCGCGATCTGGTCACCGACGCACTCGGCCTGGTGACGCTGCTGATCGCGATCACCTCGGCACTCACCGTGGGCGCCAAGGCGCTCAGCGATGCGGTCGGCAGCAGTGCGCCGGTCCTGATCGTGCTCGGCGCGATGCTGATCGGCGGCATCACGGGGTCGCTACTCCGGATCGAGCAGCGGCTGGAGGGTTTCGGTGCGTGGCTGCAGCACCGGTTCCGTCGCAGCGACGGGGAAAGCACTTTCGTCGAAGGCTTTGTTACCGCGTCAATGGTCTTCTGCGTCGGGCCGCTGACCTTCCTCGGTGCGTTGTCCGACGGGCTCGGTCGTGGCGCGGACCAGCTGTTCCTCAAGGCGGTGCTGGACGGGTTCGCCTCGATCGCCTTCGCGGCGTCACTCGGCTGGGGCGTGATGGCGTCGGCCCTCGTCGTACTGGTCATTCAAGGGTTGATGACCGCGGTGGGCGCCGTACTGGGTGACATCCTGCCGGAGGCCCACGTGACCGCGCTCGGCGCGACCGGCGGCGTGATGCTGATCGGCGTTGCGCTGCGACTGCTGAAGATCAAGCAGATCGCCGTCGCCGACATGCTGCCGGCACTGATTGTCGCGCCCCTCCTCGTTCAGCTGCTGGTTGTGATCCGCAACTGAACGAGGAGAGACAAGCGATCAGTCTTCTCCGAGGTACGCCTTGCGTACGTCGTCGTTGACCAGGAGCTCGCGCCCGGTGCCGGACAGTTTGATCTGACCGACCTCCAGCACGTAGCCGTAGTCCGCCCGCTTCAGGGCGGCCTGGGCGTTCTGCTCCACCAGCAGGATCGTGGTGCCCTGCCGCTGCAGCTCGGTCACCGTCGACATGATCCGCTTCATCATGATCGGCGACAGACCCATCGACGGCTCGTCCAGCATCATCAGCTTCGGCCGGCTCATCATCGCCCGGCCCATCGCCAGCATCTGCTGCTCGCCACCGGAGAACGTTCCGGCCGGCTGCTTGCGCCGCTCCCCCAGGATCGGGAACAGGTCGTACGCCGAGTCCAGGTCGGTGCGGACACCGGCCGGGTCGCGGCGCGCGAACGCGCCGAGCAGCAGGTTCTCCTCGACGGTCAGCCGCGGGAAGATCCGCCGGCCCTCCGGCGAGTGCGCCAGCCCGCGGGTGACGATGTCATGGGCCGCGACATTGTCGATCCGCTCGCCCTGGAACCAGATCTCGCCCTGGGTCGGCCGGAGCAGCCCCGAGATCGTCCGCAGCGTGGTCGTCTTACCGGCGCCGTTGGTGCCGATCAGCGACACCACCTGCCCCTGCTCGACACTGAAGCTGATCTGCTTCACGGCCACGATCTTGCCGTAGGCAACTTCCAGGTTCCGCACCTCGAGCATCGCCGAGAGCGGCTTCTCCTCTGCGGAATCCGTCATGGCTTCGCCTCCTCGGTGACGTCGTCCTGCGGACGGTCCTCCTCGTCCTCGTCGTCGTCCTCACCGGTGCCGATATAGGCCTCGATGACGCGCGGGTCGGACTGCACCTCACCCGGGGTGCCCTCGATCAGGGTCTCGCCCCGGACCAGGCAGAGCACCCGGTCGCAGAGGTTGAAGATGAACCGCATGTCGTGCTCGATCACCACGACCGACAGGCCCGAGTCCCGGATCTTGAAGATCAGGTCCATCGCCTGCCGGGTCTCCTGCGGGTTCATACCGGCCGTCGGCTCGTCCAGCAGGATGAGCTTCGGGTCGGTGGCCAGCGCCCGCGCGATCTCGAGCCGCCGCTGATCGCCGTACGGCATGTTCCGGGCCAGGTGCTCGGTCGACCGGCCGAGACCGACGAAGTCGAGCAGCTCCTGGGCCCGCGCCCGGGTGGCTGCCTCCTCGCGACGGAACTTCGGCCCGTGCAGGACCGAGGTGAGCGCGCCCGCGCTGGTCCGGCTGTAGCGGCCGACCATCACGTTCTCCAGCGCGGTCATGTTCGCGAACAGCCGGATGTTCTGGAACGTCCGGGCCATCCCCGCGCGCACCACGGCGCGCGGCTTGGGCGGCAACGGCGACAGCGGCGGCAACCCCGGCACCTGTACGGCGGCCTCCGGCGGCACCGGCTGTCCCGGCTTGACCTTCTTCCGCTTCGGCGCCACCGGGGCCTTCCGCGGTACGCCGGCGAACCGGACCTGCCCGCTGGTCGGCTTGTAGAGGCCGGTGAGGCAGTTGAAGAACGTCGTCTTGCCAGCGCCGTTCGGGCCGATCAGACCGACGATCTCGCCCTCGCGAACGGTCAGATTCACGTTGTTGACCGCCAGCAGACCACCGAACCGCATGGTGACGCCGGAGGCTTCGAGTACCGGCCCGCCGACCGCCGGAGCGGCCGGACGGGATTCCGTGACGGTCATTTGGCCTCCTCGACGAGCTGGTGCTCGACCTCATCGGCGAGCTGCTCGTCCTCTTCGTGGAACTCGAGCTGCCGCCGCCTGCTCGCCACCAGGCCCTCGGGCCGGAAGCGCATCATCAGCACCAGCGTGATGCCGAACAGCAACAGCCGGTACTCCGAGAAGAACCGCAGCTTCTCCGGCAGCAGCTTCAGGATCGTTGCTCCCAGCAACACACCGGCGATGGTGCCCATACCGCCGAGCACAATCGCGGCGAGCAGGAACGCCGACTCCAGGAAGATGTACTGGTCGGGGCTGACCGCGCCGTCCTGGTGCGCCTTGATAGTGCCGGCCAGACCGGCCAGGAACGCACCGACCGCGAACGCCAGCAGCTTCAGGCCGAAGACGTTCACACCCATCGCCTCGGCGGCCTTCTCGTCCTCCCGGATCGCCACCCAGCCGCGTCCGATCCGGCTGCTGTTCAGCCGGGAGAAGACCAGGATGACGCCGCCGGTCAGGATCAGCAGCAGGAAGTAGTAGTTCGAGAACCGGGTGATCTCGAACCCGAACGGGTGCCGGGTGGCGCCGAAGTCCCAGCCGAACAGCACCAGGTCCGGAATACCGGGGATACCGTTCGGCCCGTTGGTCAGGTTCGGGCCGTTGTTGCCGTCCAGGTTGAACATCGCGAACCGGAAGATCTCACCGAAGCCCAGCGTCACGATGGCCAGGTAGTCACCCGAGACGCGCAGTGTCGGCGAACCGATCACCAGACCCAGCAGGGCCGCGACACAGGCACCGACCAGGACGACCACCAGGAACGGCGGCTTCCAGCCGATCGTCGCGAACGCCGACTCCGAGAGGGTCGCCGCGACGTACGCACCCGAACCCAGGAACGCGATGTACCCGAGGTCGAGCAGACCGGCCAGACCGACCACGATGTTCAGACCCATCGCGGTGGCCGCGAAGACCAGCACCGAGGTCGCGATCGACATGTTCGCGTCCGACCCGTCCTGCGTGAACGGGAACAGGAACGCCACCGCGAACGACGCCAGCGTCAGCACCTTGCGGTGCCGCTGCCCGGCATGACTGATCCAGCTCATCGCCCCGACCCGGAACAGCGCGACCGCGACCGTCGCGATGAAGACCAGGCAGAGGATGAACAACCAGGCGTCGTCCAGGCCGAGCGCGTACGCCGCCGTGAACAGCAGCGCCGCCATCAGCAGCGCGATCGCGAGGATCTCGGCCCAGGCCGGCGACTTCGCCTTGCTCATGTCGCGCAGCCCGTGCCGCAACGGCATCAGCCAGGCCGCCACCGCGAGCAGCAGCGCGCCCACCAGCGAGATGTACCCGCCGGGGTTGACGTTGATCAGACCGTCGGACTCGACGCTGATCGCCGCCAGGGTCAGCACCATGAACAGTGCCAGCCCGGACCCGAGCGCGCGCAGACCGGCGGTCGTGTCCAGCCACCAACCGAGCTTGCCCTTGTCGGCCACCAGCAGCACCAGCGCCACCACGGCGACGATGATCGCCAGGATCTGCAGGCCACCGGGATAGAGGTCGATCGACAGATCGTTCAGGATCGAGCCGTCGTAGCTCCAGGACAGGCACGATCCGAAGATCACCAGGACGGCGCCGGCCAGGCCGAGCGGCCACGCGAACGGACGGCCCTTGGGCGGGCCCGCCACCTCCGGCGCTGCCGGAGGCTGTGTCTGTACGTCGGTCATGCGCGGTCCACCACCCTCGCGCCCAGCAGGCCCTGCGGCCTGAACACCAGAACCAGAATCAGGATCACGAACGCCCAGACGTCCTTCCAGGTACTACCACCGAACTGGCCCGGGATGTACTGCGTCGCCATCGCCTCGACCACACCGAGGACGAGGCCACCGACGACCGCGCCGTAGATGTTGCCGATACCGCCCAGCACGGCGGCGGTGAACGCCTTCAGACCGGCCAGGAAGCCCATCCGGTACTGGATGTTGCTGTTCTGCAGTCCCTGCGATACACCTGCGATCGCAGCGAGCACAGCACCGAGGGCGAACGCGACCACGATGATCCGGTCGACGTTGATACCCATCAGGCGAGCGGTGTCCGGGTCCTGCGAGACGGCCTGCATACCGCGGCCGACGCGGGTCCGGTTGATGAAGAACCACAGCACGATCGCACAGATCGCGAGTGCGGCGACCGTGAAGATCGCCGAGCGCTGGATCGTGACTCCGCCGACAGAGAGCGCCGTACCGGAGACCACGTCGATCTGCGGGAACGGGATGCTCTGCTTGGCACTCGGCCACTCGACGTGAGTGATGAGCGTCCGCCACAGCACCCAGCCGATCTCGGCCGCCGCCACGGCGGTGACCGCAGCCAGCACGATCGGCTGGATACCGGTCTCGACCCGGGCCTTGTTCCGGACCGCGATCGACAGCAACCAACCGACGACGGTACCGACCGCGGCGCCGACGATCACGACGCCAGGAACGAGCAGCACGCTCAGCTCCCGCTCGACGAGCCGGGCGACGATCCACAGTACGACGGCGCCGGTCGCGGCACCGAGCAACGGGGCCCGGTCCAGCCACTTCGTCACCGGGTGGTTCAGGTTCGGACGGCCGGGCCGCCCACCCACGACGTACCCGAGTGCCAGCGCGCCGCCGGCGAACACGACGACGGTCCACGCGGGCTGGTCGTACATCAGCCGGATGAACTCCTGCAGGAACACCGAGATACCGATCGCGGTGATCAGTGGTGCCAGTCGTGGCGCGTTCCGCAGGGGACGGTACGCGACACGTTCCATCAGCACCGCGGTGCCGACCGACGCGATGATCGCGCCGAGCATCATCACCGGCAGGATCCAGACCGAGGTCTTGCCGTCGAAGAACAACAGATAAGTGGTCAGTGCGCCGAACGCACCGATCATGAACACCTCGCCGTGGGCGAAGTTGATGAGCTGCACGATGCCGTAGACGACGGTGTACCCGACGGCGATCAGGGCGTACAGCGATCCCAGGGTCAGCCCATTGACGAGCTGCTGGAAGAACTGGTCCACGTCGACCTCCCAACTACCTCAGTTACGACATGCCTCGGGGGCGGGAGGATCTTCTCCCACCCCCGAGAACATGAGGTCGACCTTGCTTACTTGGTCTCGAAAGCCTTCGTCTCCACGGTCGCCCACGCGCCCGCGTCGACCTTGTAGACGGTCAGCACCTTGGAGGTGCTGTCGCCGTACTGGTCGAACGCGACCTTGCCGGTCACACCGTCGAACGAAACCTTGCCGAGGGCATCGACAGTCTTCTGACGCGCCGACTCGACGTCCGAAGCGCCGGCCAGCGACGTCTTCAGGGCGTTGATGATCGCGTTGGCCGCGTCGTAGGAGTAACCGCCGTACGCAGCGGAGTCCTCCTTGTAGCCGGCCGTCTTGTAGTCGGCCAGGAACTTCTTGCCGGCCTCGGTCGAGTCGGTCGGCGCACCGACGGACGTCGAGAGGTCGTTGGTGGCGTTCTTACCGGCCAGGGTGATGTACTTCGGGTCCTTGATGCCGTCGCCGCCCATCAGCGGGACGTTCAGGCCGGCGGCCTTCATCTGCTGCGAGAGCGGACCGGCCTGCGGGTACTCGCCGCCGTAGTAGACGGCCTGCGGGCCGGACGGCTTGATCGCCGAGATGACCGCGCTGTAGTTGGTGTCGTCCGGGTTCACCGTCTGGGCCGCGACGATCTGGCCGCCGAGCTTCTTGAACTCGTCGGTGAAGGTGCCGACCAGACCCTGGCCGTAGGCCTTCTTGTCGTGGATCGTGGCGACCTTGGTGATCTTCGCGGTCTCGAACAGGTACCGGGCCGCGAACGGGCCCTGAACCGCGTCGGTCGTGCAGGTGCGGAAGTAGTTGGTGTACGGCCGCTTCGGCGCCGTCTGCCACGCCGCACCCTGGGTCAGGCCGGGGCCGGTGTTGGCCGGCGAGACCTGGACGATGTGCTTCGGGTCGAGCACCGGCTGGACCTGCTGGGCGACGCTGGTGTTCAGCGTGCCGACGACGCCGATGACGTCCTTGTCGCCGGCCAGCGCGGTGGCCGCGTTCTTGCCCGGCTCGGTCTTGCCCTCGTCGTCCTTCGGCACGGCCTCGAGCTTCCAGCCCGGGATCGCGTTGGTGTCGTTGGCCTGCTTGATGGCCAGCTCGACGGAGTGCTGGATACCGAGGCCCAGCGCCGACAGGTCACCCGACAGCGGCGCGATGATGCCGATCTTGGCGGTCTTGGTGCTGCCGCCAGTCCCCCCGCCATTGTCACCGCCACTGCGAGAACCGCAGGCAGTCAGGGCCAACGACGCAACGATCAGCGACGCGCCGACCCTTACTACGGAACGCTGGTGCACTGTTCCTCCCATGTCTGGATAGTCCGGCCGATCCCCGGACTCCCGCGTTTGCCGCGAGCATCCGCAGGTTAGACCGCCGAATGCTCCCAAGCGAACAGCGCACTGGCTGTGTTGTGAGGTCGTTACAGCTGTAAGTACCATCTTGCAATCTGAGAACTGTCCCAGCGGCAGGATGATGACACAGCGTCAGTTCTTCATCCCGTTTGCGTGAAGACTGGCCGGTTTCGACAGGCCACCTCCGGCACGGTCCGTGACAAATCTTCACCAGTCATCACCTTCGGGTGACAATCCGTGCCCGTCCGGCGCGCCGAACCCCCGGTACGCCGCCCGTCCGCCCCCGCCGGCGCCCGCCCGGACGGGCAGTCGCCGGGTGGATGCCCTCGGCAACCAGCCCCGGAGTACCGGATCCGGTTGTCTGGTTGGCCGCTCGCCCGCTCAGTTGCCGCCGGCCTCGTCCACCACGAGCTCGGCCACCTGCCGCATCGACACCCGCTTGTCCATCGCCGTCTTCTGGATCCACCGGAACGAATCCGGCTCCGACAACCCGAACTTCGTCTGCAGCACCGACTTCGCCCGGTCCACCAGCTTCCGCGTCTCCAGCCGCTCCGCCAGATCCGCGACCTCCCGCTCCAGCTCCGCCAGCTCGACGTACCGCGACGCGGCGATCTCGATCGCCGGCAACAGATCAGCCTTGGAGAACGGTTTCACCAGATAAGCCATCGCCCCCGCGTCCCGAGCCCGCTCCACCAGCTCCCGCTGCGAGAACGCCGTCAGCATCAGCACCGGCGCGATCCGCTCCCCCGCGATCTTCTCCGCCGCACTCAACCCGTCCAGCTTCGGCATCTTCACATCCAGAATCACCAGATCCGGCCGATGCTCAGCAGCCAGCCGAATGGCCTCCTCGCCATCCCCCGCCTGCCCGACGACGTCGTACCCCTCCTCGGCCAGCATCTCGGCCAGATCCATCCGGATCAACGCCTCGTCCTCAGCGATCACCACACGCTTAGCAGTCACAAGGGCCACTGTATCGACCCGCCACCTACGACTTAGGCCCCACAAACGTGTCAAGCCTCTCGACACCTTCCTTCCGGCTGACAGCGATCCCGTTCACCCGAGGCTGCCGCCACGGAATGCCGAGCACGTCCAGCGTGTCCGTCAGAATCTTCCGGATGTCCTCGGACTCGTTGGAGAACCAGTACCGGATGTAGAAGTACCGTCGGCCGTCGGACTTGCTCGCCCAGTTGACGAACCGGCTCCCGTCCGAATGGAACAGCCCCCTCAACAGCTGCTCGGGGTACCTGGCAACGATCTCCAACTGCCAATCCACCAACTCGATCTTCCGCTCGTGCTTGCGCCCCACCCCATGCTGCGGAAACAAACAAGGCCAGTGCTTCCACCGAGCCTCGGTCATGATCGCACCAGGACGCTGCCGCGGAACGGGGCTCGCGGTCGGCTTCACCCGAATGATCGTCTCGGCGATCTCCCGATTGAGATCGGCATACCTGGCGTCGTTCGCAATCTGCAACGTGAACACACCCCGCCGGGCGCGCGCCAGATGCCCGTCCCCCAAGTACCACCCCAGCAACAACGCGTACGCCGACTCATCCAGCTCCGCACCATCACACCGAGGACAAGGCGTTCCCTGGAACGCAGTCCCGCGCGGCAGTCCACGCCGCTGGTACAGCCGCCGCCACCGCCGGATCGTCTTGATGGCAACGCCATGTATCTCTGCGTTAGCGCGATCGCTGACCCCGTTGTCCGACATCCGCAACGCGGAATCAACTGTCTCCTGCGACCTGATGTGCCCCATGCCACATGCTCTCGAACCCCACCGACAGTTTCGGCAACCCCAGAGCCGAGCTCAAATGCAAGAGCCGAACTCACAAAGCATGAGTCCGGCTCTTCACGGTGCCGAGTGTGGGATTCGAACCCACAAGCCCTTGCGGGCAATGGTGTTTGAGACCATCGCGTATGCCGTTCCGCCAACTCGGCAAGGTCCTGCACGCATACTGTAACCGCACTATCTGCGGTTCCGAAAATCGACTCCCCGACCGGCACTGATCAGGCCGAAATCGTCGTCGCGCCCGCGGCTGTCAGGTCGCCGACGGGTGCCGAGTCGCCGCCTGTGGGCGTCGAGGAAGCCGGTGGCTTCAGCAGCCCGGCCATCGCGCAGGTGGCCCTCAAACAGCTGAGGTAGGCGGCCACCTGACCGCCTACCTCAGCCACAGCTATCTAAATTCTTGTAGTTAGCTCTTCTGCACTTCTTCTTTTCTTGGCTTTTGCTCGATCGTTCTACGGGTTGGGCGTCCGGTAGGCCGGGGCGATGCCTTCGATGGCGTCGCCCATTCGGTGGACTCGGAGGGCGTTGGTGGAGCCGGGGATCGACGGCGGGGAGCCAGCGACGATGACTACCAGGTCGCCCTTTTTGAGTTTGCCCAGTTCCAGGAGGCGCTGGTCTACCTGGCGGACCATCTCGTCGGTGTGGTCGACGGTGGGGACGATGTGGGTTTCGATGCCCCAGACGACCGACAGCCAGGAGCTGACCGAGGGGACGGGGGTGAAGGCCAGGACCGGGATTTCGGTGCGGTAGCGGGCCAGGCGCAGGGCTGTGTCACCGGACTGGGTGAAGGCGACCAGGAGTTTGGCGTCGAGGCGCTCGGCTACGTCGGCCGCGGCGCGGGCGATGACGCCGCCCTTGGTGCGGGGTTCCCACTCGATTTCCTTGACGCGGGAGAGGCCGTGTTCCTCGGTGGACTCGACGATGCGGGCCATCGTGTTGACGGTCTCGATCGGGAAGCGGCCGACGCTGGTCTCGCCGGAGAGCATGACGGCGTCGGCGCCGTCGAGGACGGCGTTGGCGACGTCGGAGGCCTCGGCGCGGGTCGGGCGGGGGGCGGAGATCATCGATTCGAGCATCTGGGTGGCGACGATCACCGGCTTGGCGTTCAGGCGGGCCTGGTCGATGATCAGCTTCTGGACCAGCGGGACCTCTTCGAGCGGGAGCTCGACGCCGAGGTCACCGCGGGCGACCATGAAGCCGTCGAAGGCCTCGATGATCTCGTCGAGGTTCGCGACCGCCTGCGGCTTCTCGATCTTGGCGATGACGGGGACCCGGAGGCCCTCCTCGTCCATGATCTTGTGCACGAGGGCGATGTCGGCGGCGTCCCGGACGAAGGACAGCGCGATCATGTCGGCGGGCAGGTGCAGGGCCCAGCGCAGGTCCTCGACGTCCTTCTCGGACAGCGCCGGCACGCTGACCGCGACGCCGGGCAGGTTGATGCCCTTGTGGTTCGACACCGGGCCGCCCACGGTGACGCGGCAGATCACGTCGGTCGCGGTCACCTCCTCGGCGACGAGCCCGATCCGGCCGTCGTCGATGAGCAGCTGGTCGCCGGGTTTCACGTCACCGGGCAGACCGTCGTACGTCGTTCCGCAGATGGTCACGTCACCCGGCACCTCCCGGGTGGTGATGGTGAAGCGCTCGCCGTAGGTCAGCGTGACCTTGCCTTCGGCGAACTCGGCCAGCCGGATCTTCGGACCCTGCAGGTCGACCAGGATGCCGACGTTCTTGCCGGTCTCCGCGGCGGCGGTACGGATCCGCTGATAGATCCGCTCGTGCTCGGCATGGGCACCGTGGCTCAGGTTGAGACGAGCCACGTCCATACCGGCTTGGACGAGTTCCAGGATGCGCTCGGGGGCGGCCGTAGCCGGGCCGAGCGTACAAACGATCTTTGCGCGACGCACGTCACAAAACCCTACTCCTACAAGACCACTGCGCCGCTGGTCCACCCCCGTTACTGGCGGGTTAACTCCTCATGACAAGGCGCCGCGAAGGCTGAAACGTCAGGAAGGCAAGGGGGTGTAGGGCCCGACGGTGATTTCGCCGGCCAGCCCGGCCGTGACCGTCTGCAGGCCGATCGGCTTGCCGTCGGTATAGGTGACCAGCGTCATCTCCCCCGGCCGCCGCAGCGTGTAGCCGAGCGCGAACGCGTACGCCGCTCCCCCGGTCGTCCCGTTCGTGTACGTCGTGACCGGCCGATCGTCGACGACCTTCGTCTCTGGGCCGACCTGCCGGTGCAGATGTCCGGACAACAGGAGTGTCGCGCAGCCCCGGGCGGCCGTTTCGGCGTACGACGAGGGGTCGTGGACGACCATTGTCGAGATCCGCTTGTCGTCGGGCTGCTCGCAGGCGACGTCGGCGAGCCGCTTGGACTGCTCGGCGATCGTTTCGTCGCCGGGGCTGTCCGCGCTGCCGAGCCCGGTCTTGGTCGGGTCGCTGTCGCCCAGGAACCGGATCCCCTCGACCTCGACCGGCTTGCTGTCGAGGACGGTGAAGCCGTTCTTCCGCATCGCGTCCTCGATGTGTCCGCCGGCGTCGTGGTTCCCGGCGACGGCGACCACTTTGAGGTCCTTGAAGTGTTCCCGCAGCGAGTGGATGCTGAACACCTCCCACGACTGCCCGGACGACGAGTCGTCCCCGGCGTCGATCAGCACCTTCGCGCCGGCCACCTTCGCGACCTCGGCCGCGACCGGGTCCATCCCGATGTTGTCGTGCCGGTCCGAGACCAGCAGCGCGACGGTCTCGTTCTCCGTCGCCTGGTGGATCCGCCCGCCGACCCGCGGGACCTGATCCCGCAACCGCCCGTAGAACTCGGTGGAACGCTCGTATGTCTCGACCGCCGTCTTGATTACGCCCACCCCGCCGGTGGTGGAGAACCCGGACGCGACCTCGACCTTCTTCAACCGCGGATCGAGCGACAACTGCGGCAGCAGCTCGGACAGCGGCCGCCACTCGGTCGGCGGGACCTCCGCCGTACGCATCCGTCCGGGTCCGAAGATCGACGCGATCGTGATCAGCATCGCGACCAGTACGACGAGGGCCCGGTGCTCGAACCGCCGTTCGTGCGTGTGCACGTAGTCCCACAACTCGCGGCGCCGCCGACGACCGAGTGAGGTCCACAACGTCGCCACCACCACGACCACCAGCAACCCGGAACCAGCCCCGGCGACCAGATTGTCGACAGCCATCTCCTGGATGACCTGCTGGATCCGGGCGATCTCACCGTCGGGTTGCGAGGCGATCAGGGCGTCACGGTTGAGCAGCTCGGTGAGGTTGTCGGCGTCAGTCTCCTGTACGTCGACGTTCACACCGACCCCGCCCGGTGTGTCGGTCGCGATCCGCAACCGCGGTAGCACCGCCCCGAGATCGAGCGTCGCATGACCGTCGAACGTCGGCGAGATCGTTGCCGCGTGCGCCCCGATCGTGACCCGCTCGGAGTCGTTCGAGAACCCCAGCGCCCCGACCAGCATCGTGGTCGCCGCCCACAGCACGACCAGCCCGGCCCACGGCGCCACCGCCTGGACCCGCTTCCGCGTCACCAACCGCCTACCCACACCACCAACCTATCGGGCTGTTCCAGATCGGGTACCCAAGCTGGGTACCCGATCGGATGAACGCCGTCAGACCGCGAGGGGGCGAGCGGTGGGTGGGATCGGGGTGGGAAGGGTGGACGAGCCGGTGAGGTGGGTGTCGACGCCGTTGGCGCAGGAGCGGCCTTCGGCGATGGCCCAGACGATCAGGGACTGGCCGCGGCCGGCGTCGCCGCAGGCGAAGACGCCTTCGACGGAGGTGTGGTAGTTCTTGTCCCGCTTGACGTTGCCGCGCTCGTCGAGTTCGACGCCGAGCTGCTCGAGGAAGCCTTCGCGCTCCGGGCCGAGGAAGCCCATCGCCAGCAGCACGAGCTGCGCCGGGATGGTTCGCTCCGAGCCTTCGACCTGGTTGAACTTGCCGCCCTCGAACTTCACCTCGACCAGGTTCAGCCCGGCGACGTTGCCGTCGGCATCGGCTTCGAAGTTCACCGTGGAGACGGCGTACACGCGGTCGCCGCCCTCTTCGTGCGCGGAGGCGACCCGGTAGATCATCGGGTACGTCGGCCACGGTTGTCCGGCGGGCCGTTCGTCACCGGGCCGGGGCATGATCTCGAGCTGGGTGACCGAGCGAGCGCCCTGTCGGTGCGCCGTACCGAGGCAGTCGGCCCCGGTGTCACCGCCACCGATGATGACGACGTCCTTGCCGGTGGCAACGATCTGGTCCTCGACGGTCTTGCCGAGGGCGACCCGGTTGGCCTGCGGCAGGTACTCCATCGCCTGGTGGATGCCGCCGAACTCCCGGCCGGGCACCGGCAGATCACGAGCCGCGGTGGCACCAGTCGCGATCACGACGGCGTCGTACCGCTGCTTGAGCTGGGTCCCGGTGACGTCCACGCCGACGTTGACGCCGGAGCGGAAGACGGTCCCCTCTTCCTTCATCTGCTGGATCCGGCGGTCGACCTGTTCCTTCTCCATCTTGAACTCGGGGATGCCGAACCGCAGCAACCCGCCCGGCGCCTCGGCGCGCTCGTAGACCGCGACCGTGTGACCGGCCCGCGTCAGCTGCTGAGCAACGGACAGCCCGGCCGGGCCGGAACCGACGACCGCGATCGTCTTGCCGGTCAGCCATTCCGGCGGCTGCGGCTGGACGTGCCCGGTCTCCCAGGCCTTGTCGATGATCGCGACCTCGACGTTCTTGATCGTGACCGGGTCCTGGTTGATGCCGAGCACACACGAGGTCTCGCAGGGCGCAGGGCAGAGCCGACCGGTGAACTCCGGGAAGTTGTTGGTGGCGTGCAACCGCTCGATCGCCGACGACCAGTCGTCGCGCCAGACCAGGTCGTTCCACTCCGGGATCAGGTTGCCCAGCGGGCAGCCGCTGTGACAGAACGGGATCCCGCAGTCCATACAACGGCCGGCCTGCTTGGTGATGATCGGCAGCAGCGCCTTGCCGGGTCCACCGGGGTAGACCTCTTTCCAGTCCTGCAACCGCTCGGTGACCGGACGCCGCGCGGCGACCTCACGACCAGTGGTGAGAAAACCCTTGGGGTCAGCCATCAGATGGCCTCCATCATCGCTCGCGTGGTGGCGTCCTCGTCCAGCCCGTCGCGTTCGGCAGCCGCCTTGGCTGCCAGGACGCGGGCGTAGTCGCGGGGCATCACCGTGGTGAACCTGGCGGCGGCAGCGGTCCAGTCGGCGAGCAGCTTGGCCGCCCGTTCCGATCCGGTCTCCTCGTGATGCCGCCGTACCAAGTCCTGCAACAGTTCGGACTCGTCCGCGGTGAGCGGGAGCAGGTCGACCAGCTCCGGGTTCACCAGCGACCGGTCCAGGTCGAGCACGTGGGCCACGCCGCCCGACATGCCCGCTGCGAAGTTCCGTCCGGTCGCGCCCAGTACGACGACGCGCCCGCCGGTCATGTATTCGCAGGCGTGGTCGCCGACCGCTTCGACGACCGCGGTGGCTCCGGAGTTCCGGACACAGAACCGTTGCCCGGCGCCACCACTGATGAACAGTTCACCGGACGTCGCGCCGTACGCGATGACGTTGCCGGCGATGATCTGGTCGGCCGCGTCGAACCGGGCGTGCCGGTCCGGGCGGATGACCACGCGGCCACCGGACAGGCCCTTGCCGACGTAGTCGTTGGCGTCGCCTTCGAGGCGCAGCGTGACACCGCGCGGGACGAAGGCGGCGAACGAGTTGCCGGCCGATCCGGTGAAGGTGAGGTCGATGGTGCCGTCGGCCAGCCCGGCCGCGCGGTACCGCTTGGTGATCTCGTGACCGAGCATCGTGCCGACGGTCCGGTTGACGTTGCGGATCGCGAGCTGGGCCCGGACCGGTTCGCCGTTCTCCAGCGCGGGCTGGCAGATCCGGATCAGCTCGTTGTCCAGGGCCTTGTCGAGGCCGTGGTCCTGCTTGATCACCTGGTGCCGCGACGCGCCCTCGGGCAGCGACGGCACGTGCAGGATCGGCGTCAGGTCGAGACCGTCGGCCTTCCAGTGGTCGACCGCGCGCTTGATGTCGAGCACCTCGGCGTGACCGATCGCCTCGTCCAGGGTCCGGAAACCGAGCTCCGCCAGGTATTCGCGGACCTCTTCGGCGATGAACTCGAAGAAGTTGACCACGAACTCCGGCTTCCCGGAGAACCGCTCCCGCAGTACCGGGTTCTGGGTGGCGACGCCGACCGGGCAGGTGTCGAGGTGGCAGACGCGCATCATGATGCAGCCCGACACCACCAGCGGAGCGCTGGCGAACCCATACTCCTCCGCGCCCAGCAGGGCCGCGATGATCACGTCCCGGCCGGTCTTCAGCTGACCATCGGTCTGTACGACGATCCGGTCGCGCAGCCCGTTGAGCAACAGCGTCTGCTGCGTCTCGGCCAGACCGAGTTCCCACGGACCACCCGCGTGCTTGAGCGAGGTCAGCGGTGCCGCACCGGTACCGCCGTCGTGCCCGGAGATCAGTACGACGTCCGCGTGCGCCTTGGAGACGCCGGCCGCGATCGTGCCGACGCCGACCTCGGAGACCAGCTTCACGTGGATGCGGGCCTGCGGGTTGGCGTTCTTCAGGTCATGGATCAGCTGCGCGAGATCCTCGATCGAGTAGATGTCGTGGTGCGGGGGCGGCGAGATCAGGCCGACGCCGGGCGTCGAGTGCCGGGTGCTCGCGACCCACGGGTACACCTTGTTACCGGGGAGCTGACCACCCTCACCGGGCTTGGCACCCTGCGCCATCTTGATCTGGATGTCGTCGGAGTTCGTCAGATACTCCGACGTGACGCCGAACCGTCCGGACGCGACCTGCTTGATCGAGCTGCGCCGGGCAGGATCGTGCAGACGCTCGGAGTCCTCGCCACCTTCACCGGTGTTCGACTTGGCGCCGAGCTGGTTCATCGCGATCGCGAGCGTGGTGTGCGCCTCGGCGCTGATCGAGCCGTAGCTCATCGCACCGGTGGAGAACCGCTTGACGACCTCGCTGACCGGCTCAACCTCGTCGATCGCGATCGGCTCGCGGTCCTTGAACGCGAACAGGCCGCGCAGCGTCATCAGCCGCTCGGACTGCTCATCGACACCCGCGGTGTACTGCTTGAAGATGTCGTACCGCCCGCTGCGGGTGCTGTGCTGCAACCGGAACACGGTCTCGGGGTCGAACAGGTGCGGCTCACCTTCACGCCGCCACTGGTACTCGCCGCCGACCTCGAGCTTGCGGTGCGCGGTCAGGATGCCGTCGGCCGGGTACGCCTTCAGGTGCCGCTGCCGGACCTCCTCGGCGATCGTGTCCAGGCCGATGCCGCCGAGCTTCGACGACGTACCGGTGAAGTACTGCTCGACCAGCTCCGGCGACAGGCCGTTGGCCTCGAAGATCTGGGCACCCGTGTACGACGCGACCGTCGACACACCCATCTTCGACATCACCTTGAGCACGCCCTTGCCGAGCGACTTCACGACGTTGCGGACGGCCTGCTCAGGCTCGATCCCCGGCAGGTAGGTGCCGCGACGACACAGGTCCTCGACCGACTCCAGTGCGAGGTACGGGTTGATGGCAGCCGCGCCGTACCCCATCAGGAGCGCGACGTGGTGGACCTCGCGGACGTCACCGGCCTCGACGACCAGACCGACCTGGGTGCGGGTCTTCTCGCGGACCAGGTGGTGGTGCACGGCAGCGGTCAGCAACAGCGACGGGATCGGCGCGCTGTCGGCGTTCGAGTGCCGGTCGGACAGTACGACGATGCGCGCACCGTCCCGGATTGCGGCGTCGGCCTCGGCGCAGATCTCGTCGAGCCGTGCCTTGAGCGCTTCGCCGCCACCCTCGACGTCGTACACACCGCGCAGGACCGTGGTGGCCAGGCCCGGCATGTCACCGTCGAGGTTGATGTGGCGGAGCTTCGCGAGCTCGTCGTTGGTGATCACCGGGAACGGGATCACCACCTGACGGCAGGACGCCGGGCCCGGGTTCAACAGGTTGGACTCCGGGCCGAGGCTCGACGACAGCGAGGTGACGAGCTCCTCGCGGATCGCGTCCAGCGGCGGGTTGGTGACCTGGGCGAACAGCTGCGCGAAGTAGTCGAACAGCGGCCGGGACCGGTCGCTGAGCATCGCCATCGGCGTGTCCGTACCCATCGAGCCGATCGGCTCGGTGCCGGCCTTCGCCATCGGGGTGAGGATGACGCGCAGCTCTTCCTCGGTGTACCCGAAGACCTGCTGGCGCCGCGTCACCGACGCGTGGCTGTGCACGACGTGCTCACGCTCGTGCAGGTCCTCGAACCGGATCAGCCCGCCGTGCAGCCATTCGTCGTACGGGTTCTCGGCGGCCAGCGCGTTCTTCACCTCGGCGTCGGTGACGATCCGATGCGCCTCGACGTCGACGAGGAAGATCCGGCCCGGCTCGAGCCGGCCCTTCTCGGTCACCGTCGCCGGGTCGATGTCCAGGACACCGGCCTCGGAAGCCAGTACGACGAGGCCGTCCTCGGTCACCCAGTAGCGCGAGGGGCGCAGACCGTTGCGGTCGAGCACCGCGCCGACCTTGGTGCCGTCCGAGAACACGACCGAGGCCGGTCCGTCCCAGGGCTCCATCACGGTCGAGTGGAACTCGTAGAACGCACGCTGCTTCGGATCCATCGTGGCGGCGTTCTCCCACGCCTCCGGGATCATCATCAGCATCGCGTGCGGTAGCGAACGACCACCGAGGTGCAGCAACTCGAGCACCTCGTCGAACGACGCCGAGTCCGAAGCACCCGGCGTACAGATCGGGTAGAGCTGTTCGAGGTCGCCAGGGATCACTTCGCTGGAGAGCAGTGCCTCGCGGGCGCGCATCCAGTTCCGGTTGCCCTGGACGGTGTTGATCTCACCGTTGTGAGCGATGTACCGATACGGGTGGGCCAACGGCCAGGACGGGAACGTGTTGGTGGAGAACCGGCTGTGCACGACGCCGATCGCCGAAGCGAAGTCGGGGTCGGTCAGCTCGGGGAAGAACTTGTCCAGCTGGTCGGTGGTCAGCATCCCCTTGTAGGTGATGGTCCGGCCGGACAGCGACGGGAAGTAGGTCTCGGTCTCCTTCTCGGCCCGCTTCCGCAGCCGGAACGCCATCCGCTCCAGCGCCAGACCCAGCACCCGCCCCGCACTCGCAGCCACGAACAGCTGCTTGAACGTCGGCATCACCGAACGCGCCGTACTGCCGAGCAGCTCCGGCGTGGTCGGCACGTCGCGCCAGCCCAGCACCGTCAGCTGCTCCTCGGCCGCCAGCTCCTCGATCCGCGCGATCGCCTTCGCGGCATCGTCGGCATCGGCCGGCAGGAACGCGATCCCGGTCGCGTAAGCACGCGCGACCGGCAACTCGAAGTCGCACACCTTCCGGTAGAACGCATCCGGCACCTGGATCAGAATGCCGGCGCCGTCGCCGGAATCCGGTTCCGCACCGGAGGCACCACGGTGCTCGAGGTTGCGCAGGGCGGTCAAAGCCTTCGCCACGATGTCGTGGCTGGGTTCACCGGTCAGAGTCGCAACAAACGCAACGCCACACGCATCGTGCTCGTGCCGTCCGTCGTAAAGACCCTCAGCTGGGCGGTGGTGGTTGCTTGGGAGGGCGCGACCATACATTCAGGGGCTCCCGTCGTCCTACGGTCAACAACTGGCCGCGGGACAACATTGGCCCAAGCCGGGTGTCCCGAGACTACCTCATGACGCCCGACAGGTGGACAGACATTCCACCGTCACACGCCTTTCACTTTCCACAGTCACGCCCAGTAAGCAAGCGCTCACTCCGTGACCCATCATCCCCGATGAGCCCGCCCAGTGGTACATCTGCACGTGTGCCTTGGCAGCCGGACAGCACCTGGAGCCCACTGACCCCGGGCTCCGGCATCTCCAACGGCGGAGTCTGGCGCACCCCCGACGGACTCGTCGTGAAGCGACTCCTGCCCGGTGCCGAGAACCCGGCGCACTACACCTACTGGCGGCGACAGGCCGAGGTCGCCGTCAGCCGCCTTCTCGAAACAACCACCGGGCTACGCGCGCCACGCTGCTTCCGGGTCGAGCACGATCCGGACGGCATCACGCTGTGGACCGAAGCGATCGACGGCGGTGCGGTCGAGGTGATTGACGCGGCCTCGGCGCTTGGGCGGTTCGGTGCGAACGCACTGGAGCCTGCGGACTGGTTCGCGCGGCAGGTGCTGCGGGATCGGTTGGCCAACGACGAGGGGCGCGGTGGTTGGGTCGCACTGGAGAGTGCAGCGGTCGTTCCGGAGCCGGTACGGCGTTCTGGCGCGCGACTGTGGAGTCGGCGGCACGCGGTGCTGGCCGAGCTCGATCGGCTGCCGCAGACGCTGGTGCACGGCGACTTCCATCCGCTGAACCTGTTGGGGCGCGACGGCGACGTGGTGATCGCGACGGACTGGGAGCAGTTCGGGATCGGGCCGGTGGGATTCGACCTCGGGTATCTGCTGCTGTCCACGGACCATCCGCTGGAGAAACTGGTGGCTGCGTATCGGGTGGGTGATGCTGAGGTGGTTCGGCGGGGCACGGTCCTGACGGCTGCGGTGACGGCGGTTGCGCGAGCGGCTTGGTCGTTGGGGCAGCCGGAGCCTGGTGATCACGTCGAGCGGCTTGTGCGGCTGGCGGATGTCGTTGCTGAGGCTGTGGAGGGCTGATGGTGATTGATGTTCGGCTGTTTGGGGCTGTGCGGGTGGTGGTGGATGGGGTGCCGGCTGAGTTGCGGGGGTGGCGGCTTCGGACGGTGGTGGCGGTGTTGGCGTTGTCGGCGGGTGAGCAGGTTTCGGTTGAGGCGTTGGCTGAGCGGGTTTGGGGGGCTGAGCTGCCGGAGCGGGTGCCGCAGAGCGTGCATACGTTGATTGCGCGGTTGCGGAGTGCGGTGGGGGCTGACGTGGTGCGGACGGCGGCTGGTGGGTATGTGTTGGCGGTTCCGGCGGAGCAGGTCGACGTACTGCGGTTTGAGCGGTTGCTGCGGGATGGGGATGACGCTGGGGCGTTGCGGGTGTGGACTGGGCAGCCGTTTGTGGATGCGCGGTCGGAGTGGCTGACGTCGACTGTGGTGCCGCGGTTGGAGGAGTTGCGGCTGGCTGCGGTTGAGCGGCGGGCGGATGCGGTGGAGCCGAGTAGTGGGTTACTGGCTGAGTTGCGGGAGTTGGCGGCTCAGCATCCGCTTCGGGAGTCGTTGTGGATCCGGTTGCTGCGTGGGCTGGCTCGGAGTGGGCGGTCGGCGGAGGCGCTTGGGCTGTACGACGTGGTGCGGGCTCGGATCGCGGATGAGCTGGGTGTCGGGGTCGGTGCTGAGTTGCAAGCGCTGCATGCGGAGTTGCTCGGGAGCGACGCCAAGCTGCATGGGTCAGGAGAGATCGAGCCTGGGACGCCGCGGTCGTTGCCGGTGGAGGTGCCGGGGTTTGTCGGTCGGGAGGATGAGTTGGCGGCGCTCACTGGGGCAGGCGCGCTTGCAGCGATCGACGGGATGGCGGGGGTCGGGAAGACTGCGCTGGCTGTGCACGTGGCGCATCGGCTCGCGGCTCGGTATCCCGATGGGCAGGTGTTCATCGACTTGCACGGGCACACCGACGGAGTGGCCGCTGTGCCGGCTGGTGAGGTTCTGGGGCGGTTGCTGCAGGCGTTTGGGGTACCGCTTGAGCGGACGCCGGAGAACGTGGATGACCGCGCCGGTCTGTTGCGAAGCGTGCTCGCGGGCCGCCGGGTGTTGATTGTGCTCGACAACGCGTCTGGCGAGGATCAGGTGCGTCCGTTGCTCCCCGGTACGGCGGGCTGCGGCGTACTCGTGACGAGTCGGCACCGGTTGTCGGGGCTCGACCTGGACGTGACCGTCTCCCTCGACACGCTGTCGCAGTCCGATGCGGTCGAGCTGTTCACGCGGGTGGTCGGAAGGGACCGGGTCGCGACGACGGCACCCGGCGTACTGGCTGAGGTTGTCGAGCAGTGCGGGCGGTTGCCGTTGGCGATCCGCATCTCGGCGGCGCGGTTGCGGACCCATGCTTCCTGGCGCCCGGAGGACCTGCTCGAACGGTTGCAGGAGCATCGGCTGTCGGAGCTGGCGTCGGGTCCGCGCAGTGTGGCTGCTGCGATCGGGTTGTCCTATCGCGAACTGGATGCGCCGCTTCGGCGGGCGTATCGCCTGCTGGGGCTGCACCCGGGCGGCGACTTCGGTACGGCTTCAGCTGCCGCGCTGCTGGATTCCCCGGATGCGGGCAGGTGCTTGGAGCGGTTGCTGGAGGTTCACCTGCTCAACGAGCCCTCCCCCGGTCGCTACCAGTTCCACGACCTCGTCCGGGAGCACGCCATCCGAGTCGGCAGCGAAGACAAAGACCGACGTACGGCGTTGGCTCGATTGGTGGCGTACTACTGCCAGGGCGCGTCCGAGGCCGCAGCGCAGATCTATCCGCAGGTCGCAGAGGTGTCGCACGGGCTGGCCCCAATCATCGACACGGCGGAGGCCGCACAGTCCTGGCTGAAGGCGGAGCTCCCCACGCTCTTGCAGTTGCCGACCGAGGCCGAGTGCACTGTGCACCTGTCCGGCAGCCTGTACCTGTATCTGCGCACACTCGGTCGGTCCACAGCACTCGAAGACCTGCACCGGCGTGCGCTCGCTGTCACCAACGACTCCGAGACCAGAACCGACTTGCTGCTCAGGCTTGGTGAGTGTCTGCGGCTCCAGGGGTCCTACACCGCTGCGACCGCCGCCTTCGAGGAAGCGTTGGCCGGCGCCGGGGACTACAGCCAAGGCGAGGTACAGGCCAGGCGGGGCCTGGGCATCGTGCTCGCACTGCGGGACCGCAACGACGCGGCACTGACCGAGCTGGAGATCGCACTCCGGCTCGCCTGGGCCTCTGCTGATCGTGACTGTCAGCTGGACGTGCTGAACGCCATCGGGTGGATCCATACCAAGCGCGGAGACACCACCGCTGCTCTCGACTACACGCAACAGGCTCTCGCGATCGCGCAGTCCGTCGGGCATCGCATGGTCGGCAAACTGCTCGCGGGGATCGCCCACGACCACCTGCAGATGGGGAAGCCGCGGGTGGCGCTCGAGTTCTATGAGGAGGCGCTGGAGCACGCGCGGGCTCATGGCAACCGCCACAACGAGCTCCGGTCGGTGGACGGGCTGGCTGAGGTGCATCGGCAGCTCGGCGACCTCACGCGAGCCATGACCTATCGGGAGCAGGCCATGGCGCTTGCCACTGACTTGGGTTCGCGGAACTGGCAGTTGGAGGCTCACCAGGGTCTCGGCCGGCTTCGGCTGGCGCTGGGTGACGCAGAGGCCGCGGTGGTGGCTCATGAGCGCGCACTGGAGTTGGCTACCGCCCTCTACCAGCCGGTCGACCAGGCGCGCGCTCACGACGGTCGCGCCGACGCGTACGCCGTACTGGGTCGGTATCACGAGGCTCGGCACGGTTGGCAGCATGCGCTCGCGATTCTCCAAGCAGTCGGGGTGGAGACGACCGACGAGACGGAGACCGGCGTACTGGCGTTGCAGGCGAAGCTTGGTTATGTCATCGAGGAGGCTTCCAACCAGGCGCTGTAGAACGCTTGGTAGCTGTCGAAGCGGGTGGTGACTGCCTTCTCGAGTACGGCGTACTGGGCATTCGAGCCGCGGAAAGCCGCGCGGTCGAGGGTGCCGTCGGAGAGCAGGACGAGTGCGGTGCGAGCCATCACGAACGCGGTCGTGTGATCGTCGATCTCGGCGCCGAGGGTGAGTTGTTCGGGAGCCATGAAGCGGGTGGAGCCGAACATGCGGCCCATGTCGTTGCTGTAGGCACCTGGCCGGTAGTCGTCGAGGTCCATCACGGTCAGCTGCTGGGTGTCGAAGTCGTAGAGCAACGAACCGTCGTAGAAGTCGCCTTCGACCCAACCGGCGGAGCTCAGGACGTCGTGCAGGTCGTAGAGCTGGTCCAGCGCCTCGGAGATCTCGTCGGCGGACAGGGCATGGAAGCGCTCGAGCTGGGTGCCGAGGTGTTCGCCGCCACGCCATTCGTAGACGAGCACCGGACCCCACGGCGACTCGATCAGACCGTGGTACGCCGGAAGGAGTTCGTGCTCGACGGATTCCGCCAGCACGGCCGCGCGGCGGAGGAGTTCCTGACGCTGCGGCGGGGCAAGGAACGGTTCGAGGTCGGCCGGGTCGCCGGCGGTCTTCACGAAGTACCGCTGGCCGTCGACAGTGACGCCGTACGAGATGTTGCCGGAGTCCTGGGCGTCGAAGACGGCGAAGATCTCGCCGATCGTCTGCAGGTAGGTGGCCGGTGGCTCGTCGATCTTCGCGGGGAACACCCGCTGACGTTAGCCGATTCCTGGGCCGACGAGGGAACCGACGAAGTACGTGAGCGCCGCGGCCGCGCCGCCGAGGATCAGTTGGCGGAGGCCCGAGTACCACCACGAGCGGCTGGTGACGCGCGAGACGACGGCACCGGCGGCGAAGAGTGCGGTGAGGCTCATGATCAGGGCCGGTACGACGTTGGTCGCGCCGAGCAGGTACGGGAGGAGCGGGATGAAGGCTCCGAGCGCGAAACACACGAACGACGAGCCGGCCGCGACGAGCGGGTTCGGGAGGTCGTTGCGGTCGATGCCGAGTTCCTCGCGGACGTGCTCGTCGAGGGCCTGGTCGGGGTCGGTGTGGAACTGCTTGGCGACCTTCTCGGCGAGGTCCGGGTCGAGACCTTTGGCGCGGTAGGTCTCCGCGAGCTCGATCTCTTCGTCGATCGGATGCCGGGCGATCTCCAGGCGCTCGACCTCGATCTCCGCGCGGGCGAGCTCACGCTGCGAGGCGACCGAGGTGTACTCCCCCGCCGCCATCGAGAACGCACCCGCTGCCAGCCCGGCGAGACCGGCCAGCACGATGAACTTGGAGCCGGACTGGGTGCCGCCGTCCATCCCGGCGATCAGCGCGAAGTTCGAGACGAGCCCGTCCATCGCGCCGAACACGGCCGGCCTGAGCCAGCCGCCATTCACATCCCGGTGCTTGTGGTCACCGTGATGCTCCGCCGAAACCTGCGCTCCCTCAGTCACGAGCCCCATCATTTGGTACGGCGGGCTTCGTGGTTTCCGTGGTCGGCTCCGGTACGGCTTCCTCGCTCACCGGTTCCTCGGGCGCACCTGCGGCCGGTTGGCCGGCGGCGGGGCCGGTGGAGATGTCTTCTTGGCCGGGGTGCTTGCGGAAGCTGATGACCAGGGCGGCCACGGCCAGGACGAAGAGGATGATCGACGTCCAGACGTTCAGGCGGAGGCCCAGGAAGTGGTTGACGGTGTCGATGCGCATGTTCTCGATCCAGGCGCGGCCGGCGCAGTAGGCGGCGACGTAGAGGAAGAATGCGCGGCCGTGGCCGAGGGTGACGCGGCGGCCGAGGAAGATGATCAGGGCCATCACGCCGAGGTTCCAGACGGCTTCGTACAGGAACGTGGGGTGGAAGGTGGCGAACTCGGCGAAGCCGTCGGGGCGGTGCGCCGGGTCGATCTCCAGGCCCCAGGGGCGGGTGGTCGGCTTGCCGAAGAGCTCCTGGTTGAAGTAGTTGCCGAAGCGGCCGAAGATCTGGGCCAGGGCGACGCCGGGGGCGACCGCGTCCAGGACCGGCAGGAACGGGACCTTCGCGCGGCGGCAGGCCAGGTAGGCGCCGAGGACGCCGAAGCCGACCGCGCCCCAGATGCCGAGTCCGCCGTGCCAGATCTTCAGGGCGTCGATCGGGTGCCGGCCTTCGCCGAAGTACAGCTCGGCGTCGGTGGCGACGTGGTAGATGCGCGCGCCGACCAGGCCGAACGGGATCGCCCAGAACATGATGTCGGACAGCACCGTCGGCGAGCCGCCGCGAGCGACCCAGCGCCGGCGGGTCAGCCAGTAGCCGGCGAAGATCCCGGCCAGGATGCACAGCGCGTAGGCACGGATCGGCAGGCCGAGGACATGCCAGACACCCTGGCTGGGACTGGGAATGAACGCCGGCACGATCACGGCGGGGATCAGACTAGACATGGCATCCGGAACGCTACTCGACGGCCCAGCCCAGCGGCCAGGAACCCAGGGTCACGATTCGTGCGCGGGGTGGAGTTCAACTCGCTGCCTTCGCTGCGTCGTCGACCGCCTTCTGCAGGCCCTCCGGCGTCAGATCCTTCGTCTCCAGCTTCTTGCCGTTGACGAAGACCGTCGGCGTACCGGTGACACCACGCGCGTCCGCCGCCTTGCCGACCGACTCGACCCAGCCGGCGTAGGTGTTGTTCTGGACCGCCTGCTGGAACTTCGCGTCGCCGATGCCGAGCTGCTTGCCCAGCTCGATCAGCTGGTCATTCGTCCAGGACTTGCTGAAGTCGCCGTACATCTCGTCGGCGTACGTCAAAGCCTTGCCGTTCGCCGCAGCGGCCGCGAACGCGTTCGCCAGCCGGGGGGACGCGTCCGGGTTCACGAAAGCCAACGGCCAGTACGTGAGTGTCGCCGTACCGTCCGCGACGAGCTTGTCGACCGTTGCCCCGGTCATCTCCTCGAACTCCGCGCAATGCGGGCAGCGGAAGTCCAGGTACAGATCGATCTGCGCCTTCGCACCGGCCTTGCCGACCGTGACACCCTTGCCGTCCTGGCCCGGCCCGGTGATGACGGCCGGCTCGGAGCGCGGCTGGTCGCCGGCCTCGACCTTGGAGTGACCCCGCAGGTACTGGAACCCGACACCGGCCAGCAGGGCCAGCAGGGCCAGCACCAGGACGATCACCACGACGACGCCGGGCGGGACCCGCTTCTTCTGCTCCAGCAGCGGATTGGTGTTGCTCACGGTGCGGTGTCTCCTGTCGTGGTGTTCGGATCGGATTCGAGGGCGAACCTGCTCGACGGCCGGAAGCACAGCCAGATCGCCAGCAGCAGCAGACCGACGTCGCGGAGGATCTCCTCGAGGTACTTCGTCTCGCCGGGATCGACCCGTCCGCCGCCGCCGAAGCAGCCGCAGTCGATGGCGAGGCCGCGGGCCCAGGCAGAGGCAACCGCGGCGATGAACACGACCATGAAAGCACCCGCGGCGGCCGCGGTGTGCCGGACACCGAAACCGAGGATCAACAGCAACCCGATCGCGATCTCCAGGAACGGCAGCCCCCAGCCGACCGGATCGGCCAGGCCGAGCGGCAGGATCTCGTAGGCCCGGACGGCCTGCGCGGCGGTCTCCGGATCGGAGACCTTCAGCGCACCCGCCACCAGCATCACGCCGCCCAGCACCAACCGTGCCACCAGTGAGACCCAGAGCTTCACTGGTTGGCCTCGACCAGCTTCCCGAAGTCGTGCGCCATGTCGCCGATCGCGGCGTTCGACATCCAGAGCACGGTGGCCTTGTCGTCCTTGCCGAAACCGAGCACCTGCGCGCCGTGGCCGACCTCGTAGCCACCCGACGGCAGCTTCTTCATCCCCTCGACCGGTACGCCGACCGCCTGCGCGATGTCCTTGATCGACGGCAACGTGCCGGTCAGGCCGACGAACGCCGGGTCGAAGCGATCCAGGTACTTGCGGATCACCGGCCCGGTGTCCCGGGACGGGTCGGTGGTGATGAACAGCACCTGCACCTGCTTGCGGACCGACTCGTCGAGCTTGGTCAGCGCGGAGGCGACATCGGCCATCACCGTCGGGCACACGTCCGGGCAGTTCGTGTACCCGAAGAAGATCAGCGTGACCGGCTTCTTGGTCGAGGTGACCAGGTTGAACGGGTTCCCGCCGGTGTCGGTCAGCGTGGCCGCGGGCAACTTGTACGGCTGGTCGAGCGTCGCCCCGCGCATCCCGTTCGGGTCCTGGGTGGTGCGAATGATCGCACCACCCGGGTTGTCCGGCTTCTCCTGCTGACCGCCGCAGCCCGCGAGGGCAAGCAGCCCCACCGCGGCTAGCAGAAGCGCCGCGTTCCTGGTTCGACTCACGGCAGGCTCAACGTCCGGCCGCCGCTGACGGTTCCCGGCGAACACCCTCGGCCAGGCTCTCCGTGAGGGATCGCACACCGGCCGGACCTTCACCGTCGAGGAGCCGCTTCACGAACGCCGACCCGACGATGACCGCATCGGTGAACGCACCGATCGCCGCCGCCTGCTCCGCGTTCGAGACGCCGATCCCGACCCCGACCGGCAACCCGGTCGCCGCCTTGGTCCGGGCCACCAACGGCGCGGCCAGATCCGAAGCGGTTTCCCGTACGCCGGTCACTCCCATCACCGCGGTCGCGTAGACGAACCCGCGGCACGCGGCCGTGGTCAGCCGGATCCGCTCGTCGGTCGACGACGGCGAGACCAGGAACACCTTGTCCAGCTCGTTCTTGTCGGCGGCCGCGATCCACTCCGCGGCCTCCTCCGGGATCAGGTCGGGGGTGATCAGCCCCGCTCCCCCGACACCGGCGAAGTCCGTGGCCCAGCGATCGACGCCGTACCGCTCGATGGGGTTCCAGTACGTCATCACGAGCACCGGTACGTCGGAGTACGCGGCGACTGCCTCGACCGTGCGGAGCAGGTCCTTGACCCGGAATCCACCGGCCAGCGCGGCTTCGGCGGCCCGCTGGATCGCGGGACCGTCCATCACCGGGTCGCTGTACGGCAGGCCGATCTCGAGTACGTCGACACCACCGTCGACCAGCGCCTTGATCGCATCCACGCCACCGTCGTACGACGGGTAGCCCGCCGGAAGGTACCCGACCAGGCCCGCGCGGCCCTCGTCGTTCGCCTTCCGGATCGCGGCGCCGGCCTTGCCCAGGGCAACCATTTCACTCATGGCCGGTCTCCCCATCGATCAGCCCGAACCACGAGCTCGCAGTATCCATGTCCTTGTCGCCACGACCGGACAGGTTCACCAGGATGGTGGCGTCCGGGCCCAGCTCCTTGGCGATCTCCAGCGCACCGGCAACCGCGTGCGCCGACTCGATCGCCGGGATGATGCCCTCGGTCCGCGACAGCAGCTTGAACGCCTCCATCGCGTCCGCATCACTGGCCGGCCGGTACGACGCCCGCTTCGTCTCCGCGAGCCACGAGTGCTCCGGACCGACACCGGGATAGTCCAGCCCGGCCGAGATCGAGTGCGACTCGATCGTCTGACCGTCCTCGTCCTGCAACAGGAACGACCGCGCACCATGCAGTACGCCGACCTGTCCGGCCGAGATCGTGGCCGCGTGCCGACCGGTCTCGAACCCGTCACCGCCGGGCTCGATGCCGTACAGCTTCACGTCGGCATCGGGGATGAACGCAGCGAACAGACCAATCGCGTTCGAGCCGCCGCCGACCGAGGCGACCGCGGCGTCGGGGAGCTTGCCGAGCAGTTCGAGCGACTGGGCGCGGGCCTCGTCACCGATACCGCGGACGAAGTCGCGCACCATCGCCGGGAACGGGTGCGCGCCGGCCGCCGTACCGAGCAGGTAGTGGGTCTTGTCGACGCTGGCGACCCAGTCGCGCAGTGCCTCGTTGATCGCGTCCTTCAGCGTCCGGCTGCCGCTCGTCACCGGGATCACCTCGGCGCCGAGCAGCTTCATCCGGGCCACGTTCAGCGCCTGGCGCTGGGTGTCGACCTCGCCCATGTAGACCACGCACTCGAGGTCCAGGTAGGCGCAGGCGGTCGCGGTGGCGACGCCGTGCTGGCCGGCGCCGGTCTCCGCGATCACGCGCGGCTTGCCCATCCGCTTGGTCAGCAACGCCTGCCCGAGCGCGTTGCGGACCTTGTGCGCACCGGTGTGGTTGAGGTCCTCGCGCTTCAGCAGGATGCGCGCCCCGGCCACGTCGGACAGCCGGGTCGCGTCGTACAGCAAACTCGGGACGCCGGCCCACTCGCGCAGCATCCGGTCGAACTCACCGGTGAACTCCGGGTCGGCCATGGCGCTCTTCCAGGCCTGCGTGAGTTCGTCGAGCGGCGCGATCAGCGCCTCCGGCATGAACCGGCCGCCGAAACGGCCGAAGTGCCCGAGCTGGTCGGGCAGCACAGTACTCATCCGACAAAACCTTCCAATCCCGGCCCAAGGCGCGGGAGAGTTGCTGTCCCACGCCGTTTGGACCGGCAGGGAAGGGCTAGTGCCGCTGCTGGATGGCTGGGTGCGATCCGGCGGCGACGAGGTCGGCGACCGAGGCGCGAGGATCGCGGCCGGTCACCAGAGTTTCACCGACGAGGACGACATCGGCCCCGGCGCGCGCGAACTCGATTACATCATGCGGACCCCGGACACCGGACTCCGCCACCCGGACCAGGTTGGACGGGATGGTCGGCGCGATCCGGGCGAACGTGGACCGGTCGACCTCGAGGGTCTTCAGGTTCCGGTTGTTCACGCCGATCAGCTGAGCGCCGGCGTCCACCGCACGCCGGGTCTCCTCCTCGTCGTGCACCTCGACCAGCGGGCAGAGCCCGATCGAGTGCGCCCGCTCGATCAGCGAGACCAGCGCCTCCTGCTCGAGCGCGGCGACGATCAGCAGCGCCATGTCGGCACCGGCCGCCCGCGCCTCCCACAGCTGGTACGAGGAGACGATGAAGTCCTTGCACAGCACCGGTACGTCGACCCGGCCGCGCACCGCGCGCAGGTCGTCCAGGCTGCCGTTGAACCGGCGCTGCTCGGTCAGCACCGAGATCGCCGAGGCGCCACCGGCCTCGTACTCACCGGACAGTGCGGCCGGGTCGGTGATCTCGGCCAGCTCGCCCTTGGAGGGGCTGGACCGCTTCACCTCGGCGATCACCGCGATCCCGTCGCCGCGGAACACCGGCATCGGGTCCTTGGCGTCGGGCTTGCGCTGCGCCTCCAGCTTGAGGTCGTCCAGGCTGACTTGAGCCTGGCGCTCCGCGAGGTCCTCGCGAACCCCGGCGAGAATGTCGTCAAGCACAGTCATGGTCTGTCCGCCCTTCAGTGGTCGTCGGCGGGGACGCCGAAGCCCAGCAGTTGCAGCACCTTGCCGGCCAGTGCGCCCAGCACGACGATCCCGACCGAGATCCAGAACAGCAGCCAGTTCGGTCCGAGCACCATCGCGATGCCACCGACGGTGAACCCGACCAGGATGATCGCCACCGCGGTCCAGGCTGCCGTGCTGTTGCCGTGCGCGTCGTGGGGAGCCTCGTCGCTCACCCGGGTCACCGCTTGATCGGCAGTCGTATTGTCCATGGTTGCCGCCACTCCTCGTCGTCGTCCTGTCCTATTGTGGCGGTTGCCCGCCGCGATCAGAGAGTCGGGTCCTGTCCCGCGTCGATCGCCTTCCATTGATCGGCCCCTTGGTCCGGCTGCTTGCTGGTGGCCGGTGCCCGCTCATACCGATCGGTAGGGCGTTTCCAGCGGTGTGCGGTGAGGACTGCGACCAGACCGGCGAGCAGCAGTGCCACTCCCCCGGCCAGCGCGAGCCACGGAGCCGGTCCGGTGCTCAGCACTACGTTGTCGGTGACCACCTGACTGAGCTCGGGCCGCAGCCGGCTGAGCTCGGTCGTCCCCGGCCGCACCTGCAGCCCGACGCCGATCGCCGCTGCGCCCAGCACTGCGATCAGTACGCCGAGGATGCGGCGGAGCGCCGTACCGGCGAGCTTGGTGACCACGACGGCGACCAGCCCGGCCAGAGCCAGCGTCACAGGCGCTCTGGTGACGCTGTAACCGTTGAAGTCGACCACCGGCCGCCCAGAGCCCGGATCGGCCGTCACCCACGTCAGATAGGCAGACAGAGCCAGTAGAGCCAATGCGCCGAGGGTGAGCAGATCCGCGAGTCGCTGTGGGCGCATCGTCTAGACCTCGGTGAACGTTCCTGCGACGGCGATCGCGTTCAGAACCGCTGCGGCCTTGGTGCGGCACTCCGCATCCTCGGATGCCGGGTCGGAGTCGGCCACGATGCCGGCACCGGCCTGCACATACGCCGTCGAGCCACGCAGTACGGCGGTCCGGATAGCGATCGCGGTGTCCGCGTCACCGGCGAAGTCGAGGTAGCCGACCACACCGCCGTACACGCCGCGGCGGGTCATCTCGAGCTTGTCGATGATCTCCATCGCGCGCGGCTTCGGGGCGCCAGACAAGGTGCCGGCCGGGAAGGTCGCGGTGAGCGCGTCGAACGCGGTCTTACCGGCGGCGAGCTGGCCGGTGACGGTCGACTCCAGGTGCATGACGTGGCTGTAGCGGCGCACGTCCATGAAGTCGATCACCTCGACCGTGCCGGGCACGCAGACCTTGCCGACGTCGTTGCGGCCGAGGTCGACCAGCATCAGGTGCTCGGCGCGCTCCTTGGCGTCGGCGCGCAACTCCTCTTCGAGAGCGTGGTCCTCCTCCGGCGTCGCACCGCGACGACGGGTGCCGGCGATCGGGTGCACGATCACCTTGTTGTCGGTGACCTTCACCAGCGCCTCAGGGCTGGAGCCGACGATGTCGAAACCGTCCAGGCGGACCAGGTACATGTAGGGGCTCGGGTTGGACCGACGGAGCACCCGGTAGATGTCGAGTGCGGACGCGGTCGTCTGCAGCTCGAAGCGCTGGGAGACGACGATCTGGAACGCCTCGCCGGCCCGGATCTCCTCCTTGGCCGTCTCGACGGCCTCCCGGTACTCCACGCTCGAGCGCTGCCGGTGCGGGTCCGGCTCGGCGCCACGGTCCGCACGGACGACGTACGACGGGGTGGGCCGCGCGAGGTCGGCCTCCATCGCGTCCAGCCGGCGAACCGCATCGGCGTACGCGTCGTCGACCCGCTCGTCGGTGTCGTCCCAGTTGATCGCATTCGCGATCAGCCAGATCTCACCGGTCTCGTGGTCGAGCGCCGCCAGGTCGGTCGCGAACAGGAACGTCAGCTCGGGCAGCCCGAGGTCGTCAGTCGTTGTATCCGGCAACTTCTCCAGCCGGCGCACAGCGTCGTACCCGAGGAAGCCGACCATGCCACCGGTCAGCGGCGGCAGATCCGGCAGCCGCGGCGTGTGCAGGATCTCGAGCGTCTCGCGCAACGCCTTGAGCGGATCACCGGTCGGCGGCAGGCCGACCGGCGGGTTACCCGTCCACACCGCCTGCCCGTCCCGCTCAGTCAGCGTCGCAGCCGACCGCACCCCGATGAACGAGTACCGCGACCAGACGCCACCGTTCTCCGCGGACTCCAGCAGGAAGGTGCCTTCACGCTCGGCGGCAAGCTTGCCGTACACCCCGATCGGCGTCTCGGCGTCAGCGAGCAGCCGACGAGTCACCGGGATCACCCGGCGATCCTTCGCGTAGTCGCGGAATGTGTCGAGATCCGGGGTGTTCATGCCGTCACCTCGATCGTCCCGTGCTCGAAGCAGCTCCGAGTGCCGGTGTGACAGGCCGGCCCTTCCTGGTCGACGAGCACCAGCAGGGTGTCGGCGTCACAGTCCACGAGGATCTCCTTGACGTGCTGACGATGACCGCTGGTCTCGCCCTTCACCCAGTACTCCTGACGGCTCCGCGACCAGAACGTACTCCGCCCGGTCGCCGCCGTCCGGCGCACAGCCTCGGCGTCCATCCAGCCCACCATCAGGACCTCACGCGTGTCGTGCTGCTGCACCACCGCCGGGATCAGCCCAGCCGCATCGAAGGTCAGCTCGTCGATACTCACTCACCTATTGTCACCGATGCCACGGACACTCTTGACCAGACCCTGACAGGATGGGACGCATGACGACTGCGCATCCGGTGATCGACGGCCACAACGACCTGCCGATTGCGTTCTACGAGTTGTGTCAGTACGACCTGGATGCGCATGACTTGGGTGGGTCGGTGCCGCAGTTGCATACCGATCTGCCACGGCTGCGGGCTGGGAATGTGGGGGCGCAGTTCTGGTCGTTGTGGGTGCCGCAGGACGAGCACGCGGTACGGCGGACGTTCGAGCAGCTGGATTTTGTGCACCAGTTGGTACGGCGGTTTCCGGAGGCGCTGGAGTTGGCGGTGACTGCGGATGAGGTGGAGGCGGCGATCAAGGCGGGGCGGGTGGCTTCGCTGATGGGGATGGAGGGCGGGTACTCGATCGGAGAGTCGCTCGGCGTGCTGAGGACCATGCGCACGCTGGGTGTGCGGTACATGACGCTCACCCATAACAACAACGTTCCGTGGGCGGACTCCGCGACTGACAAGCCGGTGCTGGGTGGATTGAACGAGTTCGGTGAGCAGGTGGTTCGGGAGATGAACCGGATCGGCATGCTGGTCGACCTGTCCCACGTGTCGGCCGACACGATGCGGCATGCGCTCCGGGTGACGAGTGCGCCGGTGATCTTCAGCCACTCGTCGGCGCGGGCGGTCTGCGACGTACCGCGGAACGCACCGGACGACGTACTGGAGACGCTGACCGGTAACGACGGTGTCTGCATGGTCACCTTCGTGCCGTACTTCATTTCACAGGAGTACGTCGACTGGGTGGCCGGTGCGCTCGAGACTGCGGATTCGCTCGGGCTGGACAAGAACGACCTCGCGCAGCACGATCAGGTCGTCGAGGCCTACGGCAAGCCGAAGCCGTTGGCCTCGCTGGCCGATGTGGTCAAGCATGTGGAGCACGTGCGCGAGGTGGCCGGGATCGATCATGTCGGGCTGGGCGGCGACTACGACGGGGTTCCCGAGACGCCCGTCGACCTGCCGGACGTTTCGTCGTACCCGAAGTTGTTCGAGGCCCTGGCCGAGCGGAAGTGGAGCGACCAGGACCTCGCAAAGCTTGCCGGAGGCAACATTCTTCGCGTACTGCGCGCTGCCGACGACGTCGCGGTCTAGGCGTCCCGGCGCAGGTCGCGCAGGTCGGGCTGCCGGATGAACCCGGCGGCCTCGTAGGTGGCCACTGCACCCACGTTGAACGCAGGGGTGCACGTGTAGGCGCTCGACGCGCCCATCTGCTGCAGGTGGTACGCGGCGGCGACAGTGATCGCTTCGCCGTAGCCCCGGCCGCGGTGCAGCCGGTGCACCCCCATTGGCTCCAGGTACCCCGGCTTGCCTTCACCGGCGGACCACACCGTGACGGCTGCCACCGACTCCCCCAGCTGGTTGCGTCCGACCAGGCAGCGCGCGTCGGCGTACGGGATCCCGTCCGCCATCGCGAACCAGCGCTCATTGGTGAACGTGGACCCGTCGAACGACTCCCGCTGCACAGTGACGCGCTCATGCGCCTCCTCCGCACCGATCACATCCACCCGCAGCTCCGGCAACGGCACCGGCTCACTCAGGTCTCGCCGTACCGGCACCCACGGGTCCTCCAACTGCCACCCGGCCGCGGACAGCAGGTCCTTCACCGCAGAACCAGGCGGTGACTCAACAAACACCTGCCCCTCGATCAGTACGCCGCGCGCCGGGTCAGCGACATCCGCAGCCACCTGCTCGGCCAGCTCCGCGTCCTGCAGCAGAGCCGGGTCGAACGCGATCCGCACCAGATCAGCCTCGTCCAGCAGCCCCAGTGCGACGAGCCCGCCGTCCCGCGACCAGGTCCGAATCGCCGCCGCGGTCTGCTCCGCCCCGAACCGCCAGTACCACCCGATGTCCCCCGGATGCAGCTGTCGCGGGGTGTCCTCGCCCTGCCAGTCGCGCAGCGCGGTCACCACGTCACGCAGCCCGTCGACAGTCGGTGTAGCCATCTCAATTGCCATCCCCCGATCCCACACCATCCACCCCAAACCCCCACACCGCCCCCACCTCCGCCCCCACTCCCCAAAGGTGGGTCGCCGTGTCTTTGTGCGCGAACCGCATCCTTGAGAACCCACCGACCATTGAAACGCCTCCCAAACGGTTGGTGGGTGCACAAAGACGCGGTACGTGCACAAAGAGAAGGCGACCCACCTTTGAGCGGATTGGGTGGCGGGGCGGGGGCGGGGGCGGGCTGGGGTGAGGCGGAGTTATCCACAGGTGTGGGGATCTGGGTGGCGGTGGGGTCGGAGGTGGTGGAAGGTGGCGGGCATGGAGGGACTTGAGATTGTTCAGCGGCCGGTGCGGCGGGAAGTGCTGTTGGGGACGGGGCTGAGTGACTCCGACCTGCGAAGGCTTGTGCGGCAGGGAAAGCTCCACCATCACCACGGGCACTACCTCGACGGCACCATCGCCGCGGAGCGCGCGATCAGCGCGTGTGCTCAGGCAGCGCATCCGGGTTCGGTCGTGAGCCACTTCAGTGCTGCCCGACTCGCGGGTCTCAGTACCTGGGTCGACAGAGCACGCACCACAGCACCTCCGTACGACGCCGCCTGGCTGACCCGGCCGCCGGACTCGAAGCGGAATCAGCGGCGCCCGGACATCGTCGTACGGCGGGCCGGTCTCGTCCCCGATGACCTTTCGCAGCACGGCTGGCTGCCGGTCACCAGAACCGCCAGAACCGTGGTGGATCTCGCCCGGGAGTTACCGGCCCGCGAGGCGATCGTCACCGTCGACGACGCGCTGCGGGCCGGTACGACGGTGGCCGAGCTGACCGCGGTTCTCGAGCGCCAGGGGCAGTGGCCCGGTGTACGACGTGCGCGGGCGACGATCATGTTCGGTGATGCGCGCGCGGAGTCGCCCCTGGAGTCGATCGCCCGAATGAGATGTGCGGCCGGCGGACTACCGGCCCCGGAGCTTCAGGTGCAGTTCTTCGACGGATTCCGATGGATGCTGGAGCGGGTCGATCTGTGGTGGCCGGAGTTCCGCACCGCCGCCGAGGTCGACGGCCTCGCGAAGTACGACGCTGCGACCCCCGCGGAGCGCCGACGGCTACTCCGTCTTGCCCATCGACGTGACCAGGTGCTCGGTGATCGAGGGATCGAGCTCGTCCACTTCGGCTGGGAAGACTCCGTCGCCCCGCGATCGGACTTCATCCCCCGCCTGCACGCCGCGTTCGACCGCGGCCGCGCCCGCCCCGGCCCACCCCCCATCTGGCGCGTCGCCCCCACCTACACCCACCTCGCGGCCTAGCCACACGCCCGCTGCTCTTTGTGCACCCCACTCATCTTTGAGAACCCACCAACCACGCAGAGCCCCAGAAAATGACTGGTGGGTGCACAAAGATGGCTCTCGTGCACAAAGAGAAGGCGACCCATCTTTGGGCACGTGGGTCGGGGGAAATGGGTGGTGGGTGCCCAAAGTGGGGGTTTGGGGTACTGGCAGTCGGGCACGGGGTGGGTTCAGTGATGTCTAGAGGTTGGAGCTGTTGTGCTTACCCTGACTGAGAACGCGACTTTGGTGATCAAGAGCATCACCGGGGTCGAGGGTGCGCCGGAGGGGGCCGGAGTGCGGATCTCGCAGGAGAATCCGGCGGATCCGGCGCTGGCGGTGACGACGACGGAAGCGCCACGCCCGGGTGACCAGGTGGTCGAAGAGGCCGGGGCACGGGTGTTCCTCGAGCAGAACGCCGCGAACGCGCTGGATGACAAGATCCTCGACGCAGCCGTCGACGACAAGGGCGGCGTCGAGTTCCTGCTGGTACCGCAGCCTGGTGCCGGCCGGGAGAACGGGGCTGCTCCGACTCCCTGAGCCCAGGTACGACGGGACACCAACCTGACTGTGGTGTCGCGGGGTACCTGATCCGGGCGCGGCTGGTTCGACCTCCCAGGAACCGGCCGCGCCCTGGGGTGTCTAGAGGGCACTCCGCTGAGCTATCCAGCTCTCGTGCAGACGTGAGTAGACACCGCCTGCAGTGACGAGCTCTGCGTGCGGTCCGCGCTCGACAACCTCACCGTTGTCGAACACCAGCACCTCGTCAGCCGCTTCAGCCGTGGACAGGCGGTGCGCGATGGTGACCGACGTACGGCCGCTCATCAGCCGCTCCAGCGCCGCATTGACCCGGACCTCGGTACCGGGGTCGACCGCGGAGGTCGCCTCGTCCAGGACGAGCAGGTCGGGGTCGGCGATGTTCGCCCGGACCAGTGCGACCAGCTGACGCTCACCGGCGGACAGGGACTCACCACGCTGGCCGACCGCGGACTCCAGCCCGTCGGGCAGCGACTCCAGCCAGTCGGTGAGGCCGAGTGACTCGAAAGCGGCCAGCAACTCCGCATCCGTCACCTCGGGCCGGCCGAACCGCACGTTCTCGGCCAGGGACGCGTCGAACAGGTAGCCGTCCTGCGGCACCATCACGACCCGCTCCCGCAGCGACTCGAACGAGATCTCGCGCGCATCCACCCCATCGAGCCGCACGGCACCCGACGTCGGGTCCATCAACCGCGTGAGCAGCTTCGCGAACGTCGTCTTGCCGGATCCGGTCTCCCCCACGACCGCGACCCGCCGATGCGGCTCCAGCCGGACGTCGACATCACGCAGTACCAGCTCGCCTTCGGGGTAGGCGAAGTCCACGTCCGCGAACTCGACCGTGATCGGTCCGCGCGCTTGCTTCACCCCGTCCTCGCCCGGGTCGACCACATCGGCCGGAGTGTTGATGACACCGAGCACTCGCCGCCAGCCGGCGAAGGCGCTCTGCGCATCGGTCAGCACCTGGGTGGCGATCTGCACCGGGTCGGAGAACAACGCGACCAGGAACATGAACGCGAGAATCTCGCCCAGCGTCGCCTGACCGTCCACTCCGAGCAACACACCCGCCGTCAGGACTCCAGCGTTCGCCAGACCGGCCGCCAGACCGCCGATCGAGAAGGTGATCCCGGTCAGCGTCTGCGCACTGGTCGCCGTACGGCGGTAGTCGTCGACTGTCGCGTCGATCCGGGCCTGCGTCCGTTGCTCGATCGCGTACGCGCGCACCACCTGGGCACCGACGACCGGCTCGGCAACCGCGGACAGCATCTCGCCGACCTTGGCCCGGACCACGCCGTACGCGGCGGACATCCGCTTCTGCAGTGCGCGCAGGCTGGCGAAGAGCGGGATGAAGCAGACCAGCACCACCAGAGCGAGCTGCCACGAGTAGACGAACATCACCACGGTCGCCAGCAGCATCTGCCCGAGGCTGACCAGGAAGATGAACCCACCGAACTGCAGGAACTGCGACACGGTGTCCACGTCCGACGTGACCCGGCTGACCAGTGCGCCGCGTCGCTCAGTGCTCTGCGTCAGCACCGGCAGATCGTGCACGTGCCGGAACGCCTTGATCCGCATGGTCGACAGTCCGCGCTCTGAGTTGACTGCGAGCCGCACAGTCGTCAGGTACGACGCTCCGGCGGTCACCACGATCCCGACAGCACAGACGGCGACCATCCACGCCACGAACGACCTGTCCGGCCCACCTGGACCGGACAGGCCCTTGTCGATGGTCTGCTGGACAGCGATCGGGATGACGATCCGCCCGGCGGTCATGGTCAGCGCCAGCAGCGCAGTGACCCACCAGCCCTGGACCAGCTCGGGTGAGATGCGCAGACCCTGCCGCAGCGTCTCCAGACCACCAGCGTCATCGCCATGATCCATCCGAGTCGCTTCAGCCGCGCTCATGCCTTCACTCCGTCCAGATCATCAAGCTCTTCGTCCAGCTCGGCTTCTTCCTGCCGGCGCTCGGCGTCCTTCTCGTAGGCGTCCACCAGGTCCCTGTACGCCGCCGATGTCTCCTGCAGCTCGGTGTGCGTGCCCTGCGCCGCGATACGGCCCTCGTCGAGGAACAGCACCTCGTCGGCGAGTGAGATGGTCGCCTTCCGGTACGCGATCACCAGGACAGTCGTCGCAGCGCTGGCGTCCTCCTGCACCACGGACCGCAGTCCGGCCAGAATCCGCGCCTCGACCTGCGGGTCCACCGCACTGGTCGCGTCATCCAGGATCAGCAGGCGCGGCCGCCGTACCAGCGCTCTGGCCAGTGCGATGCGCTGTCGCTGCCCACCGGACAGGGTCGTCCCGCGCTCACCGACCTTGGTGTCCAGCCCGTTCGGCAGCGCCTTCACGAATCCGTCGCCCTGCGCGATCCGCAAGGCGTCCCAGATGTCCTCGTCGGTGTATTCACCGCCCAGCGTGATGTTGCCGCGGATGCTGTCGTCGAACAGGAACGCCGTCTGCGCCACCAGCGCCACGGAGTCCGCCAGCTCACCCTGGGCCAACCCACGCAGGTCCGTGCCGTCGACCTTGACCGAGCCCTCTTCGGGATCGACCAGTCTGGTCAGCAGCGTGGTCATCGTCGACTTCCCCGCGCCGGTCGGTCCCACCACCGCGACAGTCCGGCCGGGCTCGACGGTGAACTCCATCCCGCTCAGTACGTCGCGATCCGGCAGGTACCCGAACCGCAGTCCGGTCACATCCAGCCGGGCCGCGGTCTTCGACGTCAGCCGGTCCTCGCCGTACTCCATGCCACCCTCGGCGGTCAGCACGCGCCGCACCCGGTCCCAACCGACCACGGACCGCGGCAGCTCACCCAGCACCCAGCCCAGCGCCCGGATCGGGAAACCGATCAGCGTGAACAGGAACGCCACCTGTACGACGTCGCCCGCATCCGCCGCGCCCGAGCGCACCCGGCCGACGCCGACCAGCAGCACGATCAGCACGCCGATGCGGGGCAGTGCGTCGATCACGGGGTCGAACATGCCGCGGGCCTTGTTCACCGCGATGTTCGCGTCCCGCAGCGCGTACGTCGGAGTCCGGAAGCGCTCGGTCTCCGCAGCCTCGCGGCCGAGCGTCTTGACCACCAGTGCGCCGTCGAATGACTCGTGCGCGACCTCGGAGACATCTGCTCGCAGCTGCTGCGCCCGCGTCGCCAGTGGTTGCAGGACTCGCTGGAAGATCACGTTGGCGACGAAGACCAGCGGGAAGACCAGACAGCCGACCAGTGCGAGCCAGACATCGGCCATGAACATCGCCACGGTCGCGAAGGCCAGCATCGCGAGCACACCGATCGCCATCGGCAGCGGTGCGATCACGAACCAGATCGACTCGACATCCGCGTTCGCGTTGGACAGCAGCTGACCGGTCGGGTGCTTGTGGTGCCACTCCAGCGGCAGCTTCTGGTACTGCCGGGTGACCCGGCGCCGGTACGTCGCCTGCAGCCGGAACTGCATCACGCCGGCACCGACGCGTCGGCCGACCACGCCGATGGCACGCAGGATGGCGATTCCGAGGAAGAGCGAGACGAGCGCGGCCAGTGCACCGAAGGTGGTGTCACCGCGCTCGAGGGCCGGCCGGATCACGTGGTCGGTGGCCCAGCCCAGCGCCCAGCCGTCGGCCACCGTCATCGCGCCGTACAGCATGCTGAACGCCACCGAGAGCGCGAAGACCCACGGCTCCTCCCAGATGGCCACCCGCAGGACCGCGAACCCACGCCGGGTTGCGCTCCCCTTGTCTGGGACTTTCGGCACGGGCAAGAGACACTCCAGGACAGTCAGGTGCGAACTGCAGTCACAATCATGACAACGATTGACATTCTGCCATTCCCCACCGACAACTACGATCAGATATGTGACCGACTACAGCCGGGTAGAGCGACTTGCACTGTGTGACCTCTTCGACGCGCTAGGACCGGACCAGCCGACGCTGTGTGACGGCTGGACGACGTACGACCTGGCTGTGCACCTGTACGTCCGGGAGACCGACCCGATGGCCGGGCCGGGGATCATGATCTCCGCGTTCGCCGACACCACCGAGAAGCGGATGGAGCGGGCGAAGGCGAAGTACGGGTTCACCGGAGTGGTCGACAAGGTCCGCAACGGGCCGCCGCGCGCCTCGATCTACGGGCTGCCGCTGATCGGGCACCAGCTGAACACCACCGAGTACCTGGTGCACCACGAGGACGTCCGCCGCGCGCAGCCGTCGTTCACCGTGCGCACGCTGCCGGCCGAGCAGCAGGCGGGGCTGTGGAAGGGCCTCAAGGTGGGCGGTCGCGCGATGGCCCGCAAGGCGTCCACCGGCCTCGTGCTGCAGCTCCCCGACGGCCGCTCGACGGTCGCGAAGCCGCCCAGCAACGGCCGGTCGGTGACCGTCATCGGTGAGCCCGTCGAGCTGGTGCTGTTCTGCTTCGGGCGGCAGCAGGTCGCCGACGTTCAGCTCGAGGGTGACGCAGCGCTCATCGACGAGCTGAAGACCACGTCATTCGGCTTCTGAGGCGGTGCCGCGCTTGCGGCGCGCCTTCTGGATCAGGCTGCTGACCACGGTGACCAGCACCACCAGCACGATCGCGGCCACGACGCCTTGCCACGGCTCGGGGAACAGCGCGTAGCCGAGTAGCCCGATGGCCATGTAGACCGCGGCCCACAGCGACGACGCGGCCAGGTCGACCAGTGCGAACCGCTCCCAGCGGTAGCCGGCCAGTCCGGCTGCCAGCAGCACCGGCACGCGTCCACCAGGGATGAGCCGCGAGGTCAGCAGTACGCCGATCTCGTGCTCGGACAGGCGGTCCCGGAGTGCGTCCAGGCGCTCGTTGTCGCGCAACCACCCGACTCGCTTCGCGAGCTTCTCACCACCGAACCGGCACCCGGCGTACACGATCAGGTCGCCGACATAGGCACCTGCGGCACCGGCGATGAGCACTCCGAGCAGACCGATCGGAGTGCTGTGTGACGCCAGTACGGCGCCCGCCGAGACCGCAGCGCCAGTCGGCAGCACCGGCAGCACGGCGCCGATCAGCACGGCACCGGCGAGGGCAAACAGGTACCAGAGGTCGAAGTTCGCGTCACCTGTCATCCGGCCACCTCGGTCGACTCTCCTGGTTCCAACAGATTCACCTGCACAGCAGGATCCAGCTGAGCCATGGCGGCCCGGAACTGGTCCCCCGGCGCCAGGAACATCTCAGGCCGCACCCGGTCGAACCCGATCGGCCAGAACGTCCCGAAATGCACCGGAACCGCCACACTCGCGCCAACTCGCTGAACAGCCTCAGCGGCCCGCGCGGGGTTCAAGTGCCCAGGGCCGAGATTCGGTCCCCATCCGCCGACCGGGACCAGCGCTACATCGACAGGACCCGCCTCGGCGGCCAGATCGTCGTACAGGTCGGTGTCCCCGGCGAACCAGACGCTCGGGGCGCTGTCGACGCGGTAGCCAACCGCAGGCCCCTTGTACGACGACCACGGCAGTCGTCGGCCGTCATGGTGCGCGGTGATCACGGTGATGTCGAGTGAACCGATCCTGATCTGATGGCCGGGCGCCACCTCGATACAGCGATCCGAGAAGGCCGCACCGTAGTCATGGTGGATCAGCCGAGCCGCACCCCGCGGTACGACGAGTGCTGCGTCCCGAGCGACCAGTGGCAGCGAGGTGAGGTGCAGGTGGTCAGCGTGCATATGTGAAACGAGCACTGCGTCGCAGTGACCGGCCTCCGGCGTCGGTGCGGGTCCACGGCGGCGACGGAGGTGAGCGATGCGTGAGGTCAGTACCGGGTCGGTCAGTAGCCGGGTGCCGTCCGCCTCGATGGTGGTGGTCGCATGCCCCCACCAGGTGATCCGCACGCTTCAGGCCTCTACCTTCGTCTCGACCGGCTCCTGGACGTCCTTGCGCTGCCCGAGCTTCTCGAGCCAGCTGATCAGCAGCGCGTGGACCGCATCGGAGCCTACGGGAGGCTCCTTCAGCTCCCAGCGGGTCGGGTGCACCAGCACTGCCTCGGTCTGCCAGCCGCCGATCCCGCCATGGCAACCCACCAGCTCCTCGAACGCAGCCACCTCGTGCGTGTACTCGTCGACTCGGCTGACCACGACGACGTCACCGTTGTGCGGCAGCTCTGCCTGTCGCAGGATCGACGCGGGTGCGAACGGCCCGTACTGCGCCAGTGGGTCCTCACCCTCGATCCGCCCGGTCTTGAGCACTCGCACGCCCGCCCGGCCGATCGCGACCGGTCCCTCGGCCAACGAGTCGACCACGACGAACCCGACGCCCGGGTGCGTTGCCAGCCCCGGAATCAACTTCGGGTGGAGCAGCTCGATCTCCTCCAGCGGCACCCGGCCCGGCGTGGTCGCCAGGTAGATCAGCGCCAGGTTGCCGGAGGCCGTGACCAGCATCTGCTCGTCCGCACCGACCGCCGGTTCGCAGTCCTTCGGACCGAGCTCCACCTCGCCACGCGCAGCCTTCGCGTGCAGTGCCTTCCGGGTCACCGAACCAGCCACACTGCGGCGCAGTGACAGCTCGGTCAGGAACGCGTTCACCGGACCCCAGCCCTCGGACTTCCCAACGGCAGCGACCGGCTCACTGGTCGTGTCGACCAGTTCGTCAACCACCTCGGTCAGCGTCCGGCCGTAGCGCTGCAGGAATGTCGCACCCTGGCTCTGGCCGTGGTCGGACAGCACCACGATCTCGTACGAGTGCGGCAGGATGTCGATGATCCGCTGCAGCGCACCGAGCACTCGGTCGAGTCCCTCCAGCGTCTGCAGGGACTCCGGCCGGGTCGGGCCAGCGTGGTGGGCCACCTCGTCGTAGTCGACGAAATCGCAGTAGACGACCGGTGTGCCCTTCACCAGCTCGTCGGTGATCAGCGAAACGTTCAGATCGCGCAGCAGCACGTTGGTGATCGCCCGCAGGAAGATGTAGCTGCCACCGCGGTTCACCCGCGGCACCAGGTTGCGTCGCTTCTGCCGGCGAGCCTGGAACAGCTCCTTCACCATCTCGGCCATACACAGCACCAGTCCACGGGCAGCACCCTGGGGACTGGAGAAGAACCGGACGTACCCGCGGCTTCGGCTGTTCGGCAGCGCGGCCCGGCTGAAGACCAGCTCGCAGCGTTCGGCGTCCCCGGACCAGTTGTTGCTGATGCTGACGCCGCCGTCCGCGAGCAGTCCGCGACCAGTCGACATCCGGGCCTCGATCTCAGCCGCATCCCGGCCGCGGTTCGTCACCATCACCCGGCCGGTCTCCTTCTCGTACCACCGGAACGCGGGGATCTGGCCCGAGCCGCCGTGCAGGATGCCGGCCTGGCTGGCCGGGGTCGTCGCCGGTACGCCGGTGTGCCACTCCACCATCGAGTGCTTGCCATCGCGGATCCAGCCACCCAGATGCGGCAGGTTGCCGGACATCACCATCCAGTTGAGCAGCGGTGCGGACAGACCGTCGACCTGGATGATCAGCATCCCGGTCTTGGGTGCCGCGGTGAGCTTGCGGGCCCGGCGGTGGACCACGCGCATCACCTCGGCGACATACGCGTCGTCACTCCCGGCGTACGCGATCCAGCCGACGAAGGCGCTGACCGACGACATCACGATCGACACCACCAGCACCGCCTCGGGGCCACCGTGCAGGTTGACTCCTGGGTCGACGGTGATGCCGAGGTAGACCACTCCGAACTGGGACAGCAGTCCCCCGACCAGTACGCCGATCGAGCCGATCAGAACCGCGACTCCGGCCAGCACCCAGCGCATCAGCACGCTGAAGACCGCCAGCAGCACCACCAGCCGCAGGATCGGCATCCGGCCGTCGCTGCTGATCTGGGGCAGCGTCCAGAACGTGATGATCAGGGAGATCAGGGACAGCATCCCGCCGACCAGCATCGCCTGCAGACCGCGACCGGTACGCCGCCAGTCCAGCCAGATCGGCTTGCGCCCACGCCGATCGCGGGAGACCTGTTCCGGTGGTTTCGCCATCTCTTGCCCGTACTCCCCGTCCGCCCGTCAGCTGTGGTGCTGTACCGAGCGTACGAGCAGAGGTCCGGTGTGGTGTCACCGCGCCACGCATCGACGGGCTGTTCCCGGGTCAGGGCCGGGGTCGCCCCCGGTAGGTCCCTGACCCGGCAACTGGACGGCTACTGCAGTTCGAGGTAGTCCACCTCGGTGTAGAGCGTGCCCTTGCCGAGCCGGACCGTGTTCCAGCCGGCTCGCAGCGTCACCGGGACCGAGGACTGCCGCCACTGGTTCCAGCCGGTGAACGGATAGCTGACCGAGCCCTGGCTGGTCCCGTTGATCGACAGCGTGTGGCTGGCAGTGCCCTGCGAGCCGTTCGCGTACCCGACGTGCAGTGTGTAGCCGCCGGCGACCGGCGCGAAGACCCGGTTCTCGACCCAGGAGTCGGCGAAGTCGATGTAGCCGACCGCCTTGCCACCCGATGCGCCCGCGGAATTCTCCCGCAGCACGCAGTGGTTCAGCTGACCGCTCTCGGCTTCGGTCCGGACCCGGCTGCCCCGGACCACCGGCCAATCGTTCGCCCAGCCGACATCCCCGACGTACAGGTGTCGTGAGCCGTTCACCCAGCCGTGCATGAACACCTTGTCACCGACAACGTCGGCGCCACCCGGGCCGCAGACGTTGCCGTCAAAGCTCTGCGTGGTCAGCAGCGGCCGCTGCTGGATGGTCCACGGGCCGGTCAGGCTGGTCGCTGTCGCATAGGTGGTCTGGTAGTTGCAGTCGTTGTAGCCGTTGGTGGAGAAGAACAGCAGGTACCGGCTGTCGCGCTGGACGATGTCCGGCGCCTCGGCGATGCCGTTCGAGCTCAGCAACGCCTTGTCGGCTCCGACCAGCTTCGTGCCGTTGTCGGTCGTCTTGGTCAGCCACAGCGTCGACGGCTTGCCGATCGCGTTGCCGTCGTTCTTCCAGACCAGGTAGCGCGTTCCGTCGCGATCCACGAAGGTGTTGGCGTCGATGGCACCGCCGAGGTCGAGCGGGCAGATCAGTGGTTCGGTACCGACCGGGGTGAACGGGCCAAGCGGCGCGGTGGCGGTCGCCACTCCGATGCACTGCTTGTCGGACTGCTCGTGCCAGGCGGTGTAGGTGAGCGTGTAGGTGCCGTCGGAGTTCGGGTGTACGTCCGGCGCCCAGGTGCGGCCGGGCTTGGCCCACGCGGCCGACGGGCCACCGGGCATCGCCTCACCGCGAGTGGTCCACGGTCCCTCGGCGCTGGCAGCGGTCGCCACCGGGACGTGCCACTCGGTGTTCGTCGAGTAGGCGTACCAGGTGCCGTCCTGCTGGAACACATCCGGATCGGGAAAGTCCTGCTTCACGATCTCGGACGGGAACACCGCACCGGCGGCCTGCGGTACGACGGCCTGCGTCGGGGCGGCCTGGACAGCAGAGAAACCGACCGCGGCGACGGTGACAGTGGCCGCGAGTAGTCGTCGAAGCATCAGCACTCCTTGGAGTGGGGCGGGGATCTGCAGTTTTACATCGATTCACCTGCGGCGCGAGACCCCGCGGTGATAGAGAATCACCGCTGGGCCGCCACAGCCGAAGTCTGCCTGCCAAAGGAGTATCGAGTGAGCTATTCATCGTGGGTTTCAAGGCGCAAGCTGATCGCAGCTGCCGCCGTACTCGCCGTAGCAGCGAGTGCAGTGGTTTCGCAGTCGGTGGGGTCGAGCGCCTCGGCTGACGAGACGCCGCTGCAGACCCAGCTGGACAAGCTGCTGACCAACAGCGCCTTCACCGGCTCACAGGTCGATCTGGTGGTCCGCGACGCCACCACCGGTGACACCCTCTACAACCGCAACGGCGGCAACCGCCTGACGCCTGCGTCGAACACCAAGCTGTTCACGTCCGCCGCTGCGCTGGGCGTGCTCGGCCCGGCATACAAGTTCCACACCGACGTGCTGGCGACCTCCCCGGTCAAGGACGGCAAGCTCCACGGCGACCTGTACCTCAAGGGGTACGGCGACCCGACCACTCTGCAGTCGGACTATGTCGCTCTGGCCAAGCAGCTCAAGACAGCCGGCGTCGAGCGCGTCATCGGCAACCTGGTCGCCGACGACTCCTACTTCGACCATGTCCGGCTCGGTGACGGCTGGGCCGGCGACGACGAGTCGTCGTACTACTCCGCCCAGATCTCCGCACTGACGCTGGCGCCGAACACCGACTACGACTCCGGTACGGCGATCGTCGAGACCACGCCTGGAGCCGCAGCCGGTGACCCGGTGAAGCTGAACCTGGTCCCGGCCAACGGCGTACTGAAGATCGTCAGCACCGCCACCACCGGTGCGACCGGCTCGGCCAGCACTCTGGTCGTCGAGCGTGAGCACGGCACCAACACGGTCCGCGTCAGCGGCTCGTTCCCGCTCGGCGCCGCCAAGTCCACCAAGTGGGTGACTGTCTGGGAGCCGCAGCTGTACGCCGCCGACGTGTTCCGCCGGGCACTCGCCGCCGAGGGCATCAAGGTCTTCGGCCGCACCAAGGGCGCCACGACGCCGGCTGGTGCCACTGTGCTGGCCAAGGACGAGTCGATGACCGTCGGCGAGCTGATGACGCCGTTCATGAAGCTCTCGAACAACATGCACGCCGAGCACCTGGTCAAGGCCATGGGTGCGGCCGTCAAGGGACAGGGCACCTGGCCGGCCGGTCTGGCCGTCGTCACCGACTACGCCAAGTCCAAGGGCGTCGACACCAGCACCATCCGAATCAACGACGGCTCGGGGCTGGCCCGCAAGGTCAACCTGACCTCGAACGCGATCACCACGCTGCTGCTCGCCGTACAGCAGGAGCCGTGGTTCGCGCAGTGGTACGCCGCATTGCCCATCGCGGGCAACCCGGACCGGTTCACCGGGGGCACATTGAGTGCCCGAATGCGCAACACTCCGGCCGCCAACAACCTGCATGGCAAGACCGGCTCACTGACCGGTGCGACCGCACTGTCCGGCTACGTGACCACCAAGGACGGCCGCAAGCTGGTCTTCTCGATGATCAGCAACAACTACCTGACCACGCCGCGCCCGGTGGAAGACGCCGTGGGCGTGCTGCTCGCCTCCTGGTCCGACCAGGCTCCCCCGGCCGCGGCCGTCGCGCCGGAGAACCGCCGCAGCACCCAGCCGGTCTGTGAGTCGGAGTGGGTCAAGGCCGCCTGTTAAACCAGTCGACAGTACGGCGCTCGTTCTCCACGCTGTGGACATGAGCGCCGTACTGCCAGACACCTTCACCGTGCGACCGCCGACCAAGGACGACGCCAAGGCCGTCTTCGAGCTGGTCCGCGACTACACCCAGGCTGTGGTCGGTTTCCCCGACTACACCCTCGACGACGCCGTCGACGAGCTCACCGAACCCGGGTTCGAGCCGGAGACCGACGGCTGGCTGGTCTTCGACGGCGACCGCCTGGTCGGCTACGGCTCGGTCTTCGGCAAGGGCACGTCGCACGTGCTCGATATCGATGCCGTGACCAGCGACCCGGTCGTCGAGGCCTACCTGCTGGCCCAGATCACCCAGCGCGGCCGCGAAATGGCCGCTGCGCACGGTCACAGGTCGTTCCAGCTCGACACCGGCGTCTACCGCCTCGACACGACCCGCCGCGAGCGCCTCGATGCCTACGGCTTCGTCCACGGTACGACGTTCTACCGGATGCTCATCACCCACCAGCCGCCCGTGCCGGCGCCTGAGCCACCTGCCGGAGTCTTCGTGCGTCGTGGCACTCCGGACGAGGAGTCGCAGCGGGAAGCCCACCGCGTGGCGGCCGAGGCGTTCGCCGGGCAGTACGGATTCGTGGTGCGCCCGTTCGAGGAGTGGCAGGCATCGCACGAGGCTCAGTCGACCTTCGACTGGTCGGAGATGACGCTGCTCGAGATCGACGGTAAGGCCGTCGCGATGCGCGAATACACCAACAACTTCGCCGAGGACGAGAACTGCGGCTACATCGGCCGACTGGCCGTGCTCGACGAGGCCCGCGGCAAGGGCCTGGCCAAGTACCTGCTCCGCGACCAGTTCGCCCTGGACGCCGCGGCCGGGCGCTCCGGCACGCTGCTGCACGTCGACACCAACAACCCGACACCGGCCCTGGGGCTGTACCTCTCGGTCGGTATGACGGAGTCACTCGTCATCGACTCGATGCGGCTCACAGTGGACGTCTGAGGGGACGGCCGGCCGGGGCAGTCGCGGTCCGCCCCGGCTAGCCGTCAGTACTGGAGGACGCGCTTCCCGGCAGCACCGGCGTACACGGTCCGGATGCCCAGCGGCTGGCGCAGGTCGATGTCGACCTCCTGGTTGCCTCGGCTCGTGAGCCGCAGCGGAGTGCACTTCTGGTGCTCGGGCTGGTCCGCCGCCAGCCGGTAGCGGTACGCGGCGAGGCGGATGGACTTGTCGTCCTGCTCCAGGATCCGCACCACCATGTTGGGTAGGCAGATGTACGACGAGGTCAGGTCCGGCGGTACTTCGACCGTCAGGAACGTCGGCCGCTCCGGATCGGACCTGACCGAGATGATCCGGGCCTCACCGGCCAGCAGCATGCTCGTCCGGCCGTACCGGAACTCCGACGGCGGCGGACCGTCGTCCAGCAGCCCTTCGGTCGGCGGAACGGTGATCACCGTCTCCGGCCCGGCCGGCTCCTGATCGGCCCGCGGCCGGTCGACCACCGCGAACGTGGCCCCACCGGCCACGAAGAGCGCGGTCACCATCGCCACCGTCACCCGGTTGCGGTTCTTCCGCCCGCGGGCGGCACGCTCGACGTACTCGAACGGCGGCGCCTCCTCGGGCGTCTGCTCATCGACGTAGCGATTCAGCAACTCATGCATTCTCAGGCACCTCCTTGACCTCCAGCAGCGGCTGCAGCGCCTGCCGTGCCCGGGCCAGCCGGGACTTCACCGTGCCCACCGGCACCTGCAACTCCTCGGAAATCTGGTCCAGCGGCAGATCCATCACGTGATGCAGTACGACGACCGCCCGCTGCGCAGGGGGTAACGCGCCCAGCGCGGCCGCCACATCCAGCGACTCACCATCCGGCGGTGCGACCACCTCGGTACGGCGGCCGGTCAGCCTCGTCAGCGCCTTGGCCGCCACCTGCTGGCGCCGCAGCCGGCTGATCAAGGTCCGCACCGCCACCGACCGAACCCAGGCCTCCGGATCCTCGTACTTGCTGATCGACTCCCAGCGGCTCAGCAGCTTCACGTAAGCGTCCTGCGCCACCTCTTCGGCATCAGCGCGCGAGCCACCGATGGACACCAGTACGCCGATCAGCCGCGGCCAACTTCGCCGATACAGCACGGCCACATCCGGCACCTGATCCCGATCCACCGACACTCCTCCCTGCGCTCCTGGTGGTAACACGCACCACGCCACCACCAGGTTCCATCAAATCCGCAGGTTTCTCGGATCGCTAGTCGTCGGCCTTCGCGACTGTGGTCCGCAGCGGAACCTCTTTGATGAACAGGACGGCGATCAGGCTGACAGCCGCACAGGCGGCGGCGATCAGGAAGATGCGGCCGGTGGCGTCGCCGTACGCGTGCCGCACGAGCTCAGCCAACTGCGGCGGGAGGTGATTGACGTCGAGCAGGCTCTGCCCGCTTCCGGACGCTTGCCCACGAGCGCTCGCGGGCAGGCCGGCCAGGATCAAGTCCTTGACGCGAGCCGCCAGTACGGCGCCGAGGGCCGCGACGCCGACCGCACCGCCGAGGCTGCGGAAGAACGAGACGGTCGCACTGGACGCGCCGATCTGCGAAACGTCCACAGTGTTCTGCACGGCGAGCACGAGGTTCTGCATCATCATGCCCATGCCGATGCCCATCGACAGCATCCCGAGGCCGACGTACCAGTACGGCGTCTGGTGGTCGATCGTGCCGAGGATGACCAAGCCGATCACCAGCAGGATGCCGCCGCCGATCAGGTACCGCTTCCACTTGCCGAAGCGGGTGATCATCTGGCCGGACCCGACCGAGCCGATGAACGAACCGAGCATCATCGGGATGGTGAGCAGACCAGCCTCGGTCGGGCTGTAGCCGCGGGCGATCTGGAAGTACTGACCGAGGAACAGGGCGCTGCCGAACATCGCGACGCCGACCGCGAGGCTGGCCACGATCGCCAGCGCGGTGGTCCGCTCGCGGACGACCTTCAGCGGGACGAGTGGCTCGGAGACGCGACTCTCGACCAGTACGGCGAGGGCTCCGAAGACGACCGTGCCACCGACGAAGAGCGCGGACTGCCAGGACATCCAGGGGAAGTCGTGGCCGGCGAAGGTGACCCACAGCAGCGGGAGGCTGGCCGCGATGCTGATCAGGATCGCGCCGAGGTAGTCGACCTTGACCTTGCGCTTGATCAGCGGGAGGTGCAGGTACTTCTGCAGGATGAACAGGCTGACCACGGCGAGCGGGACGCAGACGTAGAAACACCAGCGCCAGCCGAGCCACGAGGTGTCGACGATGACGCCGCCGATGAGCGGGCCGGACACCGTCGCCACCGCCATCACAGCGCCCATGTAGCCGGAGTACCGACCGCGGTTCCGGGGTGGGATCGCGGCTCCGATGATCGCCTGGGCGAGCGCCATCAGGCCGCCCATCGCGAGACCCTGCAGTACCCGGGCACCGATCAGGAACGGCACATTGTGCGCCGTACCGGCCAGCGCGGACCCGACCACGAAGAGCGAGATCGCCAGCTGCACCAGCAGCTTCTTGCTCATCAGATCGGCGAGCTTGCCCCAGATCGGGGTGGACACGGTGGTGGCCAGCAGGCTCGCGGTCAGCACCCACGTGTACTGCGTCTGGGAACCCTGGAGGTCGGCGATGATCGTCGGCAGCGCGTTGCTGACGATGGTCGAGCTGAGCATCGCCGTGAACAGCGCGGCCAGCAGGCCGATCAGGATTTCGAGGATCTCGCGGTGCGTGAGTTCCGGCGCAGTGGGCAGTTCGCGCCGAGTCTCAAGGACAGTCATCAGTCTCCCGTTGTGTTCGAACGCCTCACGGAATCGGCGGCCTCAGTGACCGCGCGCGCGAGCCGCTGCAGCACATTGGCCGCGTCGCTGAGCGCGTCATCGTCGAAGTCCGCCAAGGCGGAGCGCAGTTGCTTGGTGTAGGCGGAGTACAGGGCCTCCAGCCGGGCCTTGCCGTCGTCCGACACCCGGATCAGTCCGACCCGCGCATCGACCGGGTCGGGCCGACGGCTCACCAGTCCGTCGGCCTCGAGGGTGGTCAGCTGGCGGCTCACGACCGACGCGTCGACGCCGAGCTTCGCGGCGATCTCCCCGCCACGCTGCTCACCGTCACGCATCAGGACCTTCAGCACACTGGCGTCGGACCGGCGCAGGCCGTTCTCCGGCATCAGGTGCTTGTGTTCGATACAGCGCACGGCCCGGATCAGCGAGCTGACCCCTTCGAGCAGCTCCTGGGCCGACGCGTCCCGCTCTTCCCCCGGGACGAGGGGATGCTGAGCTAGTTGCATAACTCAACTATATACACGATTAGTTGGTTTCTGCAACCATATGCGCGGAATGCTGGGCTTCGGCTACCCAGCGTGAGGTCAGCTCAGGTCGCCGTTGAGGCGGCCGAGCAGGCGCCCGAGGTCCGAGAGATCCTCGGTGTTCCAGCGGTTGAAGATCGCGCGGAACTCGAGCTGCCGCTGGGCCCGGAGGGCACCGAACCGCTCGGCACCGAGCTCGGTGAGTTTGAGCAGGCGGGCGCGGCCGTCATCCGGGTCGCCGACGCGCTCGAGGAGACCGAGCGTCTCCAGCTGGGTGATCCCCCGACTGACGGTCGACTTGTCGAGCCCGAGCGCCTGCGCCACATCCGAAGCGCGTACGCCGACCCCGGCGCCGCCCATGAACTCGATCTGCGAGATCAGCGCATACCCGGCCGCGTCCATATCGGGGTGCACCCGGCGGGCCATCATCATCGAGGCCGAGCGCGCCCGCCGGAACAGGGCAGACAGCTGCTGCTCGATGTCGGCCACCAGCGGCTCGCTGGTCTGCTCGACTTCAGGTGACGTCATCGGACCACGATCCCGGCATCGCGCAGCGCCTTCTTCACGTCGGCGATCCGGAAGTCGCCGAAGTGGAAGACACTCGCGGCCAGTACGGCGTCCGCCCCGGCCTCGACCGCGGGCGGGAAATGCTCGGGCGCACCCGCTCCCCCGCTGGCGATCAGCGGTACGTCGACCACGTCGCGAACCGCCCGGATGAGCTCCAGGTCGAACCCCTTCTTGGTGCCGTCGGCATCCATCGAGTTCAGCAGGATCTCGCCCGCACCGAGCTCACAACCGCGCCGGGCCCACTCGATCGCGTCCAGTCCGGCCGACCGCCGGCCGCCGTGCGTCGTCACCTCGAAACCGCTCGGCTGATCGGGCGACCGCCGTACATCGAGGGAGAGCACCAGCACCTGGTTGCCGAACCGGTGCGCGATCTCCTTGATCACCTCGGGCCGCGCGATCGCGCCGGTGTTGATCCCGACCTTGTCGGCGCCGGCCCGCAGCAGCCGGTCCACGTCGGCCGCCTCGCGCACTCCGCCACCGACGGTCAGCGGGATGAAGACCTGCTCGGCGGTCCGCCCGACCACGTCGTACGTCGTCTCCCGTGAGCCCGAGGAAGCGGTGATGTCGAGGAAGGTGAGCTCGTCGGCCCCCTCCGCGTCGTACACCTGGGCCATCTCGACCGGATCGCCCGCGTCGCGCAGTCCGGTGAAGTTGACACCCTTGACCACCCGCCCGGCATCGACGTCCAGGCAGGGAATCACTCGCACGGCAAGAGTCACGCGGAAAGGATATCGGGCAGGTGTTCGACTCTGCCCGAACAGCTCGGCCCGCGAACCCTTCGGCCGCCAGAATCGGTCCAGACCGTTCACCCTGGAGGAGTTCTCTTGCTGGTTCGACGCCACGGCCGTCTCGCTGCAGCCGCTGTCCTGTCCACTGCCCTGATCCTCGGCTCGTCGCTCGGCGCGCAGGCCGACGGCGGCGGTTTCCCGGCCTCACCCGGCGCCCCCGGCGTCGGGGACGCCGTCTATCCGAACCTCGGCAACGGCGGCTACCAGGCCGACCGCTACGAGCTCGACCTCAAGTACGACACCGCCACCAAGCTGGTCGCGGGACACGTGAAGATCTTCGCCACCGCCACCCAGAACCTGTCGGCGTTCAACCTCGATTCGTTCGGTCTGGACATCACCGAGCTGCGGGTCGACGGAAGCACCGAGCTCTACCGGCAGGACGGCGAGGAGCTCGTCGTGTCGCTGGAGTGGCCGATCCGCAACGCCACCAAGTTCGTCGTCGACGTCAGCTACACGGCCGACCCGCGCAAGATCAAACCACCGGCCGGCGGCTGGGTCGCCACCCCGGACGGCTTCGCCACCGCGCCGCAGCCCGCCGGTGCGCACACGATCTTCCCGGGCAACGACCACCCCTCCGACAAGGCCGACTACGTCATCCGGATCACCGCACCGCAAGGCACCATCGGTGTTGCCAGCGGCAACCATATTGGCGATCAGGTGAACGCCGACGGAAGTACCACGTCGACGTACCGGACCGTGAACCCGATGGCCACCGAACTCGTCCAGGCCAGCGTCGGCGACTACACGATCATCCGCCGCAACCCCGACGCCCCGGTCACCGAGCCGGTACTGCGTGACGTCGTACCGACCGCGCGGTTGCCCAAGGTCGACGCGGCGCTGAAGCTGACCGCCGGCCAGCTCAACTGGGTCACCCAGCGACTGGGCGCATTCCCGCTCGAGGCCTACGGCATCCTGCCGGCCAACAACGACGCGTCCGACGCCTTCGACTTCACCGGCCTCGAAACGCAGACCCTCACGCTCTACAAGCCGAACTACCTCACGCAGACCGAGGACAAGATCGGCTCCCACATGATGCACGAGCTGGTCCACAGCTGGTTTGGCAACAGCCTCACCCCGGCCTCCTGGAGCGACCTCTGGTTCAACGAGGGCCACGCCGACTACTACGGCCTGCTCTACCGCTACGAACGCGGCTGGCCGGACTCCCGCGGCTACACCACCATGGTCGACCGAATGAAGTACACCTACAGCCAAGGCGACCTCTGGCGGAAGTCCTCAGGCCCGGTAGCGAAGCCGAACGCCCAGAACCTCTTCGACAACCAGCGCTACACCGGCGGCGTCCTGGCCCTCTACGCCCTCGCCGAAAAGGTAGGCCAAGACAAGTTCCACCAAATCGAACAAGCGGCCATCACCACCCACCGCAACAACACCATCTCCACCGACCAATACATAGCCCTAGCCACCACCGTCTCCGGTGACCCGACCGTCCGCCCCTTCCTAGAAGACTGGCTCTACGGCACCAAAACCCCACCCATGCCCAACCACCCCGACTGGACAGTCGTCCCGCCCACCGCCAAAACCCTCACCCCCACCGACCTACAGTCCGACCGCCGCGGCAACTAAGACACGAAGAAGGGGCCGACAGCAACCGTCGGCCCCTTCCTCTCCTGTCGATGCGACGGCGGAGGACCGGGGTCTACTTCCTGGCCTTCTCGATCACCCCTCGCGAGGCGACCAACCCGAGTCAACCCTTACCGCCAGGTTGGCCGCTGCATCAACCTGCAACTCAAACTCATTGTCATCATATCAGCACGGAGAGTAGCGTTCATTACGGAACGCGACTCCGACGTGAGGATGCGAATGACAGATATCCGAAAAAATCCTCACTTCGGCACCGATCACAACGACTGGTGGATGCCACGCGACAGGCCATGATGGACGCTCTCCGCAGGATGACTTCGGCAGCAAGGTCTTCACCTCGAAGGCGCCCAGCTATCACAAGTCCGACACCAACTCGACGTTCGATGCCCAGACCAACTTCGTCTCCGGGCTCCCGACGGCATTCGGGTTCAAGGTGAGTCACGCTTTGGTCAAGGTGGCGATCAGTCCCGTATCGGTTGCCAACGCCACGCGGACCCCGCCGAACTGCAACTACGACAAGCCAGGCGTCGCAGTCGACTACTTCTTCCACTGGTCGTGCAGTAAGCAGGAGTCCGAAGTCGACTACCGATTCACCGGCCAGTGGGTTTTCCGAGTCAATATCGGAGGACAAACCGGCACCGCAACGATTAGTTGGAAATTCGACTACATCATCTATACCCGCATTGGGGTGAATTAGCGGTGGGGTGGACCGCGGAGATTGTTCCGCGGTCCACGTCCTTCAGCTGACTACTTCCAGGCTTTGCGGCGGCTGTCTGCTGCTTTCACCGGGCGGGTGGATTCCCAGACTCGGCGCCAGTGGGCTGAGGTGTTGGGGCCGGTTTGGGTGGGGGCGGTGCCGGCGGCGATTCGGCGGCGGGACTCGTACCAGTTGGTCGATTCCTCGTCGAGGAGGGCGGCTACGGCGGCGGCGATTCGGGGGGCGAAGTCGCGGGGGCTTTCGCCTTCGGCGGGGCGGATGGGGTCGCCGTACCGGACTGCGACGGTGGGGCGGCCGGGGACCGGCCAGCCGCGGCCTCGGGGCATGGCGGCGAAGGAGCCCTTGATGCCTACCGGGATGACCGGGACGTTGTGCTCGACGGCCAGGTAGGCCGCGCCCATGCGGAAGCGTTGCAGCCAGCCGTCGGGTGAGCGGGTGCCTTCGGGGAAGACGACGACGTTCCAGCCGTCGGCGAGCAGGTCGCCGGGGGTTGCGCTGAGTTTGCCGCCGCGGCGCTCGATCGGGAACGTGTTGAACACGATCGCCGAACCGGCTGCTCGCCACCAGGTGTCGAAGAAGTAGTCGGCGGCCGCGGCCATCGCCGTACGGCGGCGCATCGAGTCCGGCAGGGACAGCAGCAGGAGCGGCGTGTCCAGGTGCGACGAGTGGTTCGCCACGATCAGCGCCGGGCCGTCGAGTTTGCGCAGCGAGTCGAGCCCGCTGATCTCCGGCTTGACGTTGACGTTGAGTACGGCGTTCAGCGGACCCTTCTGGAGGACGTCGCGGATCGCGATCGCAGCCGGCGTCCGGGCCCAGCGGGTCGGGAAGACCGTGGTCTCCTTCGGTACGACGTACGCCTCGGCCGACCGCGGTACCTGCGGGCGCCGGCCCCAGCGCCAGCCGCGCGCGACGACCTTGACGTCACGCACGGTTTCGCGGCTGAACTTCACCAGGCTGTTCCCCATCAGCGCACGTCCGCGAGCAGGTGCGGCGGGTTGTGCAGATAGGTGATCGACGGCGACCGGCCGACCGAGTGGCTGACCATCTCGAGCGCGTCCTGCAGCGTCGAGGCGGACCGGAAGCCCATCCGCTCGACGGTCTTGCGGTTCGCACCGACCCAGACGATGTCGCCGCAGTGGTCCAGCGCGTGGCTGATCCAGTACCACATGTAGAACGGGTGCACGCCGTGGTAGGCGTACGACGTCCGGTACAGGTGGATGTACCACGGGTCCTCGGCGTACTGCTTCTCGAACTTCGCCTCGATGGTGGCCGGGTCCGTGGACTCCGACAGCACCTCCTCGAAGAAGTCGACGTACGACGGGTGGTGCAGCTGGCTGAACTCGTACGGCACCGGGTGGTAGAGGATCAGCGCGCCGTCCTTGCGGACGATCGGGTTCCCCCGGTAGGCGTTGAAGTGGTAGCCCATCCCCATCACCGCGGCGAGGATCGGGTTCATCACCGAGTTCACGTTGTACGGGCTCAGGTACGGCACGCCGATGACGCCGACGTCGGCCTGGCCCTGCACCTCGACCATGTGCTGGCGGTGCACCATCTCGAGCGTCTTCTCGTGCACCGGCTCGATCGCGCCGGCGTTGATCCCGGTCAGCTGGTACGGCGACCGGACGTCGGTGTAGATCTTGTGCCGGACCTTGTTCGGCGCCGCCGCCAGCCCGCGCTTGGTCGCGAGCATCGAGGCCTGGTCCTTCAGCGACCACTCCCACTCACGCTTCTGCAGGAACTCCAGGCCGCCGCCGAACACGTTGTTGTTCAGCGTCGTCTCGATCTGGAAGACCTTGACGTGCTCGGTCAGCACCTCGCCCATCCGCCAGGCCGAGTGGTGCATCTTCGAGGCCTTGTGGTCCATGAAGGACCGCGAGTGGATCATCGTGTGGCTGTTGTGGTGGTGCTTCAGCGACTTGTACGACGCCAGCCCGATCGAGGTGGACTTGTGGCCACCGTCCATCGCCACCAGGTTCACGTTCACGTAGACCAGCAGGTCGGACTCGGCCGCCCGCTTGGAGATCTCGACGTCCTCGCCGTGCCGGGTCTGGCCCAGGTGGGTCAGGTTCTCGGTGTCCTCGGCGTCGAAGTTGTAGAGCTTGCCCTCGGGGAAGAACGACCGGAAGACCCGCTCGCCGACGATGTCGCGCAGCTCGTTCGGCGTCAGCCGGCGGTGCAGCGCGTTCGCGGAGATCAGCTCGACGTCGTCGACACCGGCCTGCGCGGCCAGCTCCAGCACGGCCTCGATGACGCGCTGCCGGATGTCCGGCTTCTTCATCGGGGGCAGCGCCAGCGAGATGTCGTCGAAGGCGATCGTCAGCCGCATCCCGGGCCGCAGCAGCTCCGGCAGCGGCTCGGAGTCGATCGGGTTCAGCAACGCGTTCTGGATCGCCTCCTCCACGTCGCGGACCGCGGGCAGCGACTCCGGCGGGTAGACCACCCGGGTGCCGAGCGGGAAGCGCTCCAGCAGGAAACCCTCACCGTTGTGCACGATCAGCGGCGGAGTCCGGTCGTCCACCTCAAGCACGAATCCTGGCCGAGACATGTCAGAAACCCTCTCGTCGTACGTCCTGCGGAACTGTCACGGCCCTCACGAGGCCCTCACATCGAAAGCAACCTTGACCGTGCCGAGGCGGCCGGCCGAATGCGCGTGGTCGAGTGCCTCACGCCAGCGGTACAGCGGGTACTTCGCCCCGACCACACCGTCCAGCGGGGCGCGCCCGGCCAGGTCCAAAGCGGTCTCGAACGCCGGGCGCCCGTTCGGCTCCGACGTCGCGGAGGCGTAGGTGCCAGCCAGGTCGAGCTCGCGGAACCACACCGGCGACAGGTCGACACCGGTCGACGGCATGCCGGACAGGACCACCCGGCCACCGGCCTTGGTGACCCGCAGCACGGTGTCGATCGAGTCCTTGCTGCCGACCGCGTCGACAGCGACGTCGACACCGCCGAGCAGGAACTCCTTGGCGCCGAGGTCCGGCTTGAGCCGGAACGCACCAGTCGAACGGCGGACGCCGCGGAACACCTCGTCGGGCGCAACCACATCGCTCGCACCGAACGCCCGGGCGAGCTCACGCTGCTTGGGGTGCTTGGCGACCACGGTGATCCGGCCGGCCTGCGTCAGCTCACGAATCGCGAGCGTGGCGAACAGCCCGACCGCACCGGCACCACTGACCAGCACCGACTGCCCAGGCTGGACGTTGGCGCGGAAGGCGGCGTGCACGGCACCGGCCAGCGGCTCCACGAGCACAGCGCGCTCATCACTCAGACCATCCGGTACGGCGTACAGCTGGCTGCGGTGAGCGACCATCAGGTTGCCCCAGCCACCGCCGGTGTCCTGGCAGAACCCGGTCTGCAGACCCGGCTTCAGGTGGCCGACGGTGATCCGGTCGCACCGGTTGGTGTTGCCGGAGGCGCAGCCCTCGCACAGTTCGACACCGCGCGTGGCGCAGGTCAGGACGCTGTCCATGACTACGCGGGTGCCCTTCGGCAGGTCCTCGCAGTCGTCCAGCAGTTCGCCGACGATCTCGTGACCGGGGACGAACGGCATCGACACGACGGCCGAGAAGTACATCTTGGTGGAGCCGGTGACCATGCCGAGATCGGAACCACAGATCCCGGACAGGATCGGCCGGATCCGCGCCCAGCCGTCGCGGTCGGCCTTCGGCTCGTTGATGGTGACGAGGCGCAGCGGCGCCGCCGGACCGGTCAACATGCCGGGGATCCGGCCGCCGACCGCCTTGGCCGCCAGGTACTTGGCGGGCGAGCGGTACATCTCCAGTGCGAGCATCATCAGGCGTTGACCCCCGGCAGTTCGAGCCGCGACGAGGTCGACGGCGTCTTCCAGTCCACGATCTGCCAGCGCCCGGCCCGAGCGGCCCGGAACAGCGACACGTCCGGCGACACCGCGACCGGGTTACCCACGACCGACAACATCGGCAGATCCGAGTGACTGTCGGCGTACGCGAAGGACTTCGACAAGTCGATGTTGCCCTGCCGCGCGCGGTGCTTGATCCACGCGGCCCGCGACTCGCCGACCAGCGGCGGCCCGGCCAGGTAGCCGGTGCAGCGACCACGGTCGTCGACGGCCAGCTCGGCCGCGATGATCTCGTCGAACAGCGGCTCCAGCGGCCGGGTCAGCGGTCGCACGGCACCCGTGATCAGGATCGTCTTGTGCCCAGCCGCCCGGTGCTCGCGAATCCGCCGTACGGCGGCTCCACTCAGCCGCTCGAGGACGTGCTCGGACAGCACCTCGTCGACGATCCGGTTGAGCTCCTCGAGCTCCGCACCGGCGTACCGGCGGTAGATCGTGCGCAGGAAGGCGCCGCGGTCCTTGCGCTCGGCCGAGATCAGCTTCGGCAGCCGACGCAGCATCTGACCGATCTCGGCGACCCGCTGCGGGCCGTCCAGCTCGGGCAGCCGCATCCACAGGTAGGTCTCGATCACGTTCGAGGACAGCAGCGTGCCGTCCATGTCGAACGCGGCGATCACCTCGGAGTCGGCCGGCTCGACCTTCTTCAGTACGCCGGCCGCCTCCGCGAGCCCCTTGTTCCGCTTCTTGCGGACGACGTCGAGGCGGCGCATCGACTCGGTGACGCTCGGGCAGTGCACCTTCTGCAGGTAGTACTGCCAGTCGACGACGGTGATGTCGCAGGCGAACTTCTCCCGGTCGTCACCCTCGAGCGCGTTGTGCAGCGCGAGCACGTTGTCGTCGACGAAGTTCATCTCCGCCTGCGCGTACTCGGCGTACAGGTCCATGTAGCGGCGCAGGAAGTCGATCCGGCGCTTCTGCACGTCCAGCTCGCGGGCGTACTTGCGGGTGCGCTCACCGCGCGGGACACGGGTGATGACGGCATCCGCGAGCTTGTGCGCGCGTTCGCCGTACCGGAGCATCGCCTCGACCGAGTCGCCGCCGGGGAACTTCCACACCGGCAGCCGGACCGCGCCGCGCTCGCCGAGGTCGAACGGGTGGTCGGAGAAGTACGCGCGGATGCCGGCGTACATCTGCTCGAAGGTCAGCGGGTTCCGGGCGCCGGAACCGATTTGGTAGTACTCCGGCTTGTTCAGCTCGGGCTCGGTCGCCATCACCGCGCAGATCGCGCCGACCACGTGGTCGACCGGGATGATCTCCAGCACCGAGTCCGGGCTGGCCGGGAACTCCGGCAGCTCGCCGCGGCCGTAGGCCAGGATCAGCGGCTCGGCCATCTTGAAGCCCTCGATCCAGCCCGGGTGCGGACTCTGCACCGCGGACTCGATGATGGCCGGCCGGACGATCGAGGTCGGGAAGATACTCGCGAACTCCTCGACGACCCGCTCGCCGAGCGCCTTGGTGAAGGTGTAGCAGTCGGTCCAGCCGAGGCTGCGGGCGCGCTCGGTGCCGGTCTCGACGAGCCGCTTCGCGACCCACTCGGTACGGCGGCGCTCGGTGTCGACCGCCGCGGTCAGGTGACCGGCGCGGCGGTGCAGCTTCTCGGCCTCCTTGCGGAACTTGGCCAGCATCGGCGCGGACCGCGACTGCTCCTCGATCCGGGACTTCATCGCCATCCCGGCCTCGGCCTCGACCCGCCAGTCGGCGGTGTGGTCGACCGACGCCTCCGGGATCGCGCCGCGGCGGCGACCGGCCGTGTAGGCGGTCGAGATGTGCACGTAGTGGATCGAGCGATCGGTCCCCTGCCGGCTCTCGTCGATCCGCTCCAGCAGGCTCTTGGTACCGAGCACGTTGGTCGTGAACGCCTCGTGGATCGGCGGGTCGAAGCTGACGTCACCGGCACAGTGCACGACGATGTCGAGATCGTTCGGCAGCGGCGGTACGTCGGACAGGTCGCCCTCGACCACCTCGATCCGGGCCGCGGTCAGTGCCTCGGCGTCGGCGTACGGGGTGCCCTCGCCGTAGAACGGCTTGAAGATGTCCTTCTTCAGCAGCTGCGCCATCCGGTTCGCACCGGTCAGCGAGCCCTTCGGCCGGATGATCGCCACCACGGTCGTCCCGGGCAGCTCGCCGATCATCCGGTGCAGCAGGGCCTCACCGACGAAACCGGTGATCCCGGTGACGAGGACCTTCTTGTCCTGCAGCTTGTCGGCCAGACTCACTTGTCGCCTCCACGCGTGAGTTCGAGTGCCTCGGTCAGGGTGAACGCGCCGGCGTACAGGGCCTTGCCCACGATGACGCCCTCGACACCGTCTGCGACCAGCGTGCTCAGCGCCCGCAGGTCGTCGAGGCTGGAGACGCCGCCCGAGGCGATGATCGGCTTGTCCGTGCGCGCGCACAGATCGCGGTACAGGTCCAGGTTGGGCCCCTGGAGCATGCCGTCCTTCGTCACATCGGTGACCACGTAGCGCTCACAACCGGCCGTCTCCAGCCGCTCGAGCACCTCGTACAGGTCACCGCCTTCCTTCGTCCAGCCGCGCGCCGCCAGCGTCCGGCCGCGCACGTCCAGCCCGATCGCCACCCGGTCGCCGTACTGCTGGATGATCCGGTCGCACCACTCCGGGTCCTCCAGCGCGGCCGTACCGATGTTGACCCGCCGGGCCCCGGTCGCCAGCGCCGCCGCCAGGGAGTCGTCGTCGCGGATCCCGCCCGACAACTCGACCTGCACGTCCAGCTTCCCGGTCACCTCGGCCAGCAGCTCACGGTTGCTCCCGCGGCCGAACGCAGCGTCCAGGTCGACCAGGTGGATCCACTCCGCCCCGGCCTCCTGCCACGCCAACGCAGCCGCCAGCGGCTCGCCGTACGACGTCTCGCTCCCAGCCTCACCCTGCACCAGCCGAACCGCCTGTCCGTCCGCCACATCGACGGCAGGCAGCAGCACCAGGTTCCCGGACCGGGGCGGTGGGGTGGGGAAGGAATCTGACACAGACATGGGCCACACCCTAGATGGCGATGATGGACGTTTTGTAACCCACTGCCCTCCTGAATCACTGTGAATCAATGTGTCTCAGCAATACCAGCTCCATTACTGGTCTGGTCAATATGCTGCTTCCATGGTGTCTCTCGAGGAGCTAGAACGCGACCCCCATCCGGCACTCGCGAGCATCCGCCCGATCGGCTGGATGGACGCACTCAACGGCTGGGTGATCACCGGCCGCGCTCTCGCCGTGGACGTCATGCGCGATCCCGAGACCTTCACCGTCGACGACCCCCGCTTCTCCACGGCTCAAGTCGTCGGCCCCTCCATGCTCTCCCTGGACGGCCCCGCCCACGCCGCCCACCGCACTCCGTTCGACTCCCCCTTCGGCCTAGCCGAAACCCGCCGCCGCTTCCGGGAACCAGTCGAGAGCACGGTCGCCAACCTGATGAGCGTTGTGGAATCTCCCACAGACTTGCGAACAACACTGGCTGGACCGCTTTCCGTGGCGGTTGTCGCGTACTCGCTCGGGCTTCCGCAGGCGTCGGCCGCGACCGTGCTCGACTGGTACACGGCGATCTCCGACTCGGTGACTGGAGTTGCAGCCGGCCGGCCTGTCACCGCCGAGGGCGCGGCCGCGTTTGCCGAGCTGCACAAACATGTTGCCTCAGGCATCGAATCCGACGGGCTGCTGCAGACCGCCGCCCGCGACCTGACCATCGACCAGGTGGTTGCGAACGCCGCCGTCCTCATGTTCGGCGGCATCGAGACCACCGAGGGCATGATCACCAACGCCCTCTGGCACCTGCTCACGAACCCCGAGCAGCTCGCACTCGTCCGCGCCGACCCCGCACTCCTCCCCAACGCCCTCGAGGAATCCCTCCGCCTCGAACCAGCCGCCGCAGTCGTCGACCGCTACGCGACCCGCGACATCGAACTCGCCGGACAGCACATCCGCCGCGGTGACCTCGTCGTCGTTTCGCTCGCCGGGGCAGGCCGCGACCCCGAGGTCTTCCCCGACCCCGACACCTTCGACGTACGGCGATCCAACGCGCGCCGGCATCTCGCCTTCGCGAGCGGTCCGCACATCTGCCTCGGTATGCACCTCACCCGGCTCGAGACGCAGACCGCAGTTGCCGCCGTACTGGACCTGCCTGGTCTGAGCCTCGCAGCGGATTCACCGGCACCTCGCGGACTCGTGTTCCGCAAGGTGCCGGCGCTCAACGTGACGTGGGAGGCGTGAAACCGTCCGGCGTCAGTACGACGGTCGCACCCGAGTCGCCCGCCACCTGGATCATCCGCAGCGCGGCCAGCGCCGGGTGGTCGTCGAGCAGCTTGGCGGAGTTGGCGAGTGACCGCAGCGCCGCCGCCTCACCACGCGCACGCTCAAGCGCGACCCGACCCCGCTGACGCTCGACCGCAGCCTCGGCCAGCGCAGCCCGGATCTCGCCGATCAGGACAAGGTCGCGGATCGTGGCGTCCTCGATGGTGATGCCGAGCCCGGCAACCTCCGTGCGGACCGGCTCCGGCAGCTCGGCGTTGACCTCGGTCCGGACGTCCGGCCGCAGCAGGTCCTCGAGCTCACGCCGGCCGATCGCCTCGCGGATCGCGTACTGAAGCGCAAGGTGCAGCAGGTCGAGCGGCGCTTCGGCGTACTCGACGAACGCGCGCGGGTCGCTCACCCTCCAGCGCACGACAGCCGTGACACGCACGGTGACGCCGTCCGAGGTGAAGATCTCCTGGCCACTGACAGTGAGTTGACGCAGCCGCAGGTCGACGGACTCCCGGCGTACCCGCCAGACCTTCGGAACGCGGTGCCGTCCGGGCTCGAGCAGGGTCTCGAAGACACCGTCCCGGTACACCAGCACACGCTCGTGTGCGCCCACCACAACCTTCATTGCACCTTCCTTCGTCCGAAAAGAGTTCGCCCCGGCACACGCCCGGAACGGCGGCGGAGGTTCCGGCTCGTGACGAGCAGCCGGGCCTGCAGAGCCGCGCTCCGGGATTGCACGTGTACCGGGGCGAACCGTGAGAGCTTTGTCCGTTGCAAAGCGGGTGCATCCGCACCAGGACGACGCGCAGGACGATCCCTGGCAAATGCCGGTGATCGCTGCTGACCTGGCCGATGTCTGCGTTCAGTGTGACGGCAGGCAGTGGCCACCGGCAACTGGATTGGCTCAGCCGAGGAAGACGTCGTACCCGAGCCGCAGGATCAGGCCGGAAACCACCACCAGGAAGACGACCCGGACGAACTTGCTGCCGCGCGCGACCGCGGTTCGGGCACCGAGCAGACCGCCGACCATGTTGGCCGCACCCATGATCAGACCGAGCTTCCACAGCGGCGCACCGGCGAGCGCGAAGATCCCGATCGCGCCGAGATTCGTGGCCACGTTGGCGATCTTGGCCTTGGCGCTGGCCTGCAGGAAGTTGTAGCCGAGCAGACCGACCAGCGCGAAAATCAGGAACGACCCCGTCCCCGGCCCGACCGCACCGTCGTAGAAACCGATCACCACACCGACACCGCAGGCCGCCAGGTAATGCTCACGCCCGTCGAATCGCAATGCAGTCCGGGCCCCCAACGAAGGCTTCATCGCGGTGTAGATCGCCACCGCGATCAGCAGCACCAGCACGATCGGCTTGAACCACGACATCGGGATGCGCGTTGCCACCAACGCCCCGGCGGCCGATCCGAGCCCGGCGAGAATCGCCAACGGGATCACGGTCCGCTTGTCCGGCCGTACCTTGACGCCGAACGTCACCGCGCTGGTCGTCGTACCGAACAACGACGAGATCTTGTTGGTGGAAAGGATCTGCGCGGGCGAAGCGTTAGGCAGCCCAAGCAACATCGCCGGCAACTGCAACAACCCACCACCGCCAACGACCGCATCGATCCAACCGGCCGAGAAGGCGGCAAGGACAAGAAAGATCAGGGTCCAGGTGGAGATGTCAGGCACACACCCCATGATCCGGTAAGGCCATTGTGCCGAACAACCTTTACGTGACCCATCCCACCTAGAGCGCCCCCAACTGCTGCATCATGCCGAGATCATCGCGCACAGCCCAGTGCTCGCAGATCATCCCGTCCTGGATCCGGAACATGTGCGCCATCTCGACCGACACCTCCCCCTCGGGAGTCGCGATCCCGCGGAACTCGGTCCCCTTCCAGGTCGCGGCACGAACGCCGTACAGAACCACAAGGTCACCCTCAGCAACCCAGTGCTGCTCAACCAGCCGCTGATCCGGCTGCATCCGCGTCGAGAACGCGACCACGTCCTTCATCCCCTGCAGCCCGGGCCGCTGCGGTGCCGCGTGATTGACGAAATCCGGCGCGCAGATCTCGTCGAACCCCGACGAATCCCCGGCCATCGCGGCCGCCATGAATCGCCGTACCACTGCCTTGTTCTCCTCGATCCCCATCCCGCCAGTGTGCACCCAAGGCATTTCCCCGGAGTCTCACCGGTGCGACAGTCGGAGAATGGCGTCCTCGATACTTCCGCCGGAAGGCGAAACCCTCGCGACCGGCTGGGAAGCCGACCTCGAACCGGCCGACTCGATCGTCCGGCAGGCCGTGCTCGCCCACGCCTCCTGGGCCACCGACGCGGCCCGGCGCATCGGCAAACCCTGGTACGACGGCGCCACCTGGGCCGGCGGGATCCTCGGCGACCGGGGACCGCTGACCAACTGGGTGATCCCCAAGCAGCCCGTCGATCCGGCATCGGTGGTCGCGGAGGTAGCGCGCGAACTACCCGCCGACGTCCCCTACCTCTTCGTCAGCGCCTGGCCCACCGGCGACCTCCGCCCGCACGGCCTCGCCCTGGCCGGCCACCCACCCCTGATGGTCCGCTTCCCCGACACCGTCACCACACCGCCCACCACCGACCTGGACATCCGCCAAGTCACCGACGCCACCGGCCTCGCCGACGCCGAACGCGTTCTCATCGAGGGCTACCCCCTACCAGAACTCCAACCCTTCGAACCCGGCTCCGTCTACGACCCCACCCTCCTAGAAGGCTCGTCCGTCTGGGTCGGCTACGACGGCGACACACCCCTGGCCACCGCCACCGCCCACCACGCCGCCGGTCTCACAGTCGTAGAAAACGTAGCCGTCATGCCCACCGCCCGAGGCCGAGGCGCCGGCGCCGCCCTCACCTGGGCAGCCACCATCCACCACCCGAACCACCCAGCCGCCCTCATAGCCTCCGACAACGGCCAACCCGTCTACGCCCGCCTCAACTACCACCGCCTAGAACGCTGGACCGTCTGGGTCCGCCCCTAACCACAACCGTCTCCCCCGATTACTCAAGACCTCTTGTACAACGTCAATTGCAAACCCCGAGGCCGATTGGTCAAGGGCACGACCACGAGCCGGTACGACGTCGTGCACGGGTCAACCACGTGCGCGGTCGGACGGTGGTCGAGGGGTGCTCAAAGTGCGCTGGTCGGGGCGACGTTGAGCACGGTTCGACCGTTTCGGTGGGGCTCACGTGGTTGATGGGTGCTCAAAGTGATTGCCGGCCCGCGATCTCGGGGTCCCGGGGATGTCTGGCGCGTTGGTCGGAACATTTTCGGCGCCTGGAGCCTGTTGCGGAATGGGTGTGGCGGTGGTGGTCGGGGTGGGTGGGTTGGTTGAGGATTGGGTGGTGGCGAATGGGTAT
>NZ_JBHUQZ010000008.1:7597-356692 GCF_042674205.1 Kribbella sp. NPDC056951 | reverse complement strand
GGTCACGCTCCGTCCGGCCGGTGCGTGCGGCCCCTGACGAAGACGGATCCCATCAAAGACAGCGTCGTCAGTGCTCAAGCGAGTCATCCGCCAAGAGCCACAACCATCATCACTGTGCTCAAGGTGACCGCCGGCCCGCGTTCTCGGGGCGTCGGGGGTGACTGCCGCGTTAGTCGGAACGAAATCGGCGCCTGGACCCGAAAATCTACCGACTAACGCAAGACTCGAGCATCACGCAGCTCAGCCACAGCCCGTCAGCCCTAGACGGCGTGGAGCCGCGGTCGCCGGGCCTCGCCATCCGGCCCAGCCACCCGCGTGGCCCGCCCTCTGGTTTCTGTCGGCCGCCTTTGGTGGTCGAGTCGGGGTGCAGGTCCGAAAGGACTCGGCCGGGGACGTCCGCTGTGGCTGATCGCCGCTCCCGGCCGACTAAAAGACAGCGTGGCTGGGCGACGCGGCGGCTGGGGTGGATGGTGCGGTCGGTGACCGCGGCTCCGCGTCGCTTGGGTTGCCGGGCTGTGGTTGGCGTGCGGAAAGATGTCTGCGGGCGGGGAACGCCGGTCTGCGGGAACGACACCTACGGGCGAGCCCAACGCCACTCCCCCGAAACCACACCCCACGAGCAGGCTCAACACCTCTCTCTCTCCCCCCCGGGAACCACAGTCGCGGGTGGGGCCAACGGCGCTTCCCCGGGACCACGCCGACGGGTGGGGTAACTGCGGTGGGGTTAGGCGTCGTAGTCGACGGTTACGGCTGAGGTGGTGGGGTGGGATTGGCAGGTTAGGACGTAGCCGGCTCGGATTTCGTCGGGTTCTAGGGCCCAGTTGGTGTCCATGCGGACTGCGCCTTCGAGGACTTTGGCTCGGCAGGTGCCGCAGACGCCGCCTTTGCAGGCGAAGGGGGCGTCGGAGCGGACGGCTAGGGTGGCGTCGAGGATGGGGCGGGCGTGTTCGCCTAGGGGGAAGGTGGAGCGGCGGCCGTCGAGGATGACGGTGACTTGGGCGGCGTCTTCGTCGACTGCCTCTTCGACCTGGGGCTTGGGGGCTTCGTCGCCGATGTGGAAGAGCTCGGCATGGACGTGTTCGCGGGCTACGCCTTCGGCCAGCAGGAGGTCCTGAGCGCCGACCACCATGGCGTACGGGCCGCAGAGGAACCAGTCGTCGACGGTTGCGATCGGCAGGATGGTTGCGAACATGCGCTGCAACCGCTCCACGTCGATGCGGCCGCTGAAGAGTTCCACCTCGGTCGACTCACGCGACAACACGTGCACGAGGTGCAGGCGCTCGGCGTATACGTCCTTCAAATCCGCCAGCTCGTCCGCGAACATGACTGAGCCCGCAGTGCGGTTGCCGTAGAGCAGCGTGACGCGGCTGGACGGTTCGACCGACAGGATCGTCGCTACCAGCGAGAGCACCGGTGTGATGCCACTACCCGCGGCCAGGAAGGCGTAATGCTTGGCGTTGGCGGGGTCGAGCGTCGTACCGAAGCGGCCGAGTGGCGTCATCACCTCGAGCTCGTCGCCCACCTTGAGCTCATGCGCCGCGTACGCCGAGAACGTGCCACCGGGAATCCGCTTCACCCCGATCCGCAGCACACCGGAACCCGCCGGCGAGCAGATCGAGTAGCTGCGCCGCACGTCTTCACCAGTACGGCGAATTGTCAGGTGCTGGCCCGCAGTGAAGTCGTACTCCCCCGCGAGCTCCTCCGGTACGGCGAACGTGATCGCCACCGAATCATCGGTGATCGCCTCGATCGCCGACACCTTCAGCGCGTGGAATGTCGCCCGGCGCCGGGCGGCCGTAGTAGTCATCAGATCGCCTTGAAGTGATCGAAGGGCTCCCGGCAACTGTTACAGCGCCAGAGCGACTTGCAGGACGTGGATCCGAAGCGGCTGAGCTCCGACGTGTCGGGTGACCCACAGAGCGGACACCGCAGAGTGAGCGACAGCATCACCGGTCCACCAACAGCACGGCGACCAGTGGGCGGTGCGATCCCGTACTCGGTCAGCTTCGCCTTGCCGGCCTCGCTCATCCAGTCCGTCGTCCACGCCGGCGACAGCACGGTCTCAACACGCCCGTCGACGTGCAACGACTGCAACGTCAGCTCTACCTCGTGCCGGATCAGGTCCATCGCCGGACAGCCCGAGTACGTCGGTGTGATCGTCACGACGACCTCATCACCCTCGTGCCGCACACCACGCAGCACTCCGAGGTCAGCGATCGTCAGCACCGGCACCTCGGGGTCAGCGACCTCACCGACTGCGTCGAGGATCGCAGCGTCGGTCACCATGTCGCCCCCGGGTGTGAGCGCGCCACGTGCTGCAGCTCTGCGAGCAGGTACCCCATGTGCTCCGTGTGCCGACCACTCCGGCCGCCCTTGTGCTGGTACGACGACTCTGGCCGACTGCACGTCGATTCGTCGATCACCGCGAACACCCGGCGTTCCCACTCATCCCGCAGACCAGCCGGATCCACAGCGACCGGGAGCCGCCGTACAAGGTCGTCGGACTCGAACATCTCCTCGGTGTACGGCCAGAGCGCGTCCAACCCGGCCTGCATGCGGCGGTGGCTCTCCTCAGTACCGTCGCCCAGCCGGATAACCCACTGGGTCGCGTGGTCGACGTGGTACGCGACCTCCTTGACCGCCTTCCCCGCCACACCGGCCAGCGTCTCGTCCGCGCCGGTGCGCAGCTCGTCGTACAGGAGGTGCTGGTACGTCGCGAAGTACAGCAGGCGGGCCATTGCGTGCGCGAAGTCGCCGTTCGGGAGCTCGCACAGCTGCAGGTTGCGGAACTCGCGCTCCTCGCGGAAGTACGCCAGGTCGTCCTCGGTGCGGCCATCCATCGAGCCGGCGTACTGCAGTAGCGTCCGCGCCTGGCCCAGCTGGTCGAGCCCGATGTTGCCAAGGGCAACGTCCTCCTCGAGCTGCGGTGCGGCCGCGATCCACTCGGCCATGCGCTGCGCGGCGATCAGCGCGTCGTCACCGAGCCGGAGCGTGTAGTCGAAGAGGTCGGTCACAGGTGCTCGACACCTTCCGGAACCTCGTAGAACGTCGGGTGCCGGTAGACCTTGTCACCTGCCGGGTCGAAGAACTCATCCTTCTCATCCGGACTGGACGCGGTGATGTCGGTCGCTCGCACGACCCAGATCGACACACCCTCCTGACGCCGGGTGTACACGTCACGCGCGTTCCGCAGCGCCATGGTCGCGTCGGGCGCGTGCAGCGACCCGACGTGCGTGTGCGACAACCCACGCCGCGACCGAACGAACACTTCCCACAGTGGCTCAACGGTCATGCCACGGCCTCCTGCTGCTTCGCTGCGTACGCCGCTGCGGCCTCACGGACCCAAGCACCGTCCTCATGCGCCTTGACCCGATGCGCGAGCCGCTTCTCGTTGCACGGCCCGTTGCCCTTCACCACGGCGTACAGCTCGGTGTAGTCCGGCTCGGTGAAGCTGTAGTGACCAGTGGCCTCGTCGTACACCAGTCCGTCGTCCGGCACGCGCAGCCCCAGCACATCTGCTTGCGGGACAGTCATGTCGACGAATCGCTGCCGCAGCTCGTCGTTGCTGTGCCGCTTGATCCCCCACGCCATCGACTGCTCGGAATGCGTGGACGATGCGTCCGGCGGGCCGAACATCATCAGCGACGGCCACCACCAGCGGTCTAGCGCGTCCTGCGCCATCGCCTTCTGCCCCTCGGTGCCGTTGCACAGCGTGTGCAGGATCTCGAAGCCCTGCCGCTGGTGGAACGACTCCTCCTTACAGACCCGGACCATGGCGCGCGCATACGGCCCGTAGGAGCAGCGGCAGAGCGGGACCTGGTTCACGATCGCGGCGCCGTCGACCAGCCAGCCGATCGCACCGATGTCGGCCCAGGTCAGCGTCGGGTAGTTGAAGATGCTGGAGTACTTCTGCCGGCCGGTGTGCAGCATGTCCAGCAGGTCGGCCCGGTCCACGCCGAGCGTCTCGGCGGCGGCGTACAGGTAGAGGCCGTGGCCGGCCTCGTCCTGGACCTTGGCCATCAGGATCGCCTTGCGGCGCAGTGACGGCGCCCGGCTGATCCAGTTGCCCTCCGGCTGCATGCCGATGATCTCCGAGTGCGCATGCTGCGCGATCTGCCGGATCAGGGTCTTGCGGTAGCCGTCGGGCATGGCGTCCCGCGGCTCGATCCGGCCGTCGGCGTCGATCGTCGCCTGGAAGCTGTCCATGAGCGCAGCATAGCCCAGATGTGACACTTTTTCTCCAGATCGACAACAGGTGTCACAAGGGTGGTGCTGGGCCCACCTATGGGAGGGGGTTCAGCGCACTGGGTCGGGCCGGCGGCCGGCGAGAGGATTGCTTCAACAGTTCAGGGATTACACAGTTCTGAGAGGCAGACTCCAGTGACGATCCAGCAAACCCTCCCGGCCACGGATCACCGCGGCCCGGTCACCGGTAAGGAACGGGCCCTCGCCCCCGACCTGATCCGCGGCGCGATGCTGCTGCTGATCGGGCTGGCGAACAGCGCGAACTTCGCCTTCGCCGGCCAGCCCGGCGTCGAGAGCGCGCCACACGGGTTCGAGCGCATCCTCAACTTCCTCAAACTCACCTTCGTCGACGCCCGGGCGTACCCGGTCTTCGCGGTGATGTTCGGCTACGGCCTGGTCCAACTGGCCCGGCGACAGCGCTCCTCCGGCGCGACGCCCGGTGCGGTCCGGCGGATCCTGCTGAAGCGGAACGCGTGGCTGATCGCGTTCGGCGCCGTACATGCGACTCTGCTGTACTTCGGCGACTTCCTCGGCGCCTACGGCATTGTCGGCATCATCTGCACCCTGCTGCTCCTCAACCGCAGCGACAAGTTCCACCGGATCGTCATCGGCATCTGGGCCTTCGAGATCGTCTACGTCCTCTACCTGGCGATCCATAGTGCTGTTGCGACACTGGCCAGCTCCGGACCGGCTCAGGCACTCACCAATGAGCCGAACCCGTCGCTCGCAGCGTCGTCGTACGGCGCGAGTCTGCTGGAGCGACTGCACGAGTACCCGCTGCACACCGCCAGCGTGATCCCGTTCGTCATGGTCGTCTGGCTGGGTATCTGGGCCGCCCGCAAGCACATCCTGGAGAACCCGGCCGCACACCGCACACTGCTCACCCGCGTCGCCGTAGTCAGCATGAGCATCACAGTGCTGGGCGGTCTGCCGCTGGCACTGGTCGGTGCGGGCTGGCTGCACGTTGACGAGACCGCAGTCGCTTCACTGAACATGCTGTCGCATGTGAGCGGGATGTTCGGTGGTCCCGGGTACGTCGCTCTGTTCGGCCTACTGGTCGCCCGCATCACCACCCTGTCGCTCCCGGTCCGCGCGATCTCCGCACTGGGTCAGCGGTCGATGTCGGGGTACCTGTTCCAGTCGGTCGCGTGGATGGGCCTGCTGGCACCGTTCACTCTGGATCTCGGACACCGATTCGGCAGTACGGCGTACGCGGCACTCGGATGCGCGGTTGCGGTCTGGCTGGTCTCGGTGACCGGCGCCTACCTGATGAGCCGCCGCTCCTACCGCGGTCCGGCGGAGACCCTCCTGCGCCGGCTCGTCTACTGATTGAGAGGATGGGCAGCGTGAGTGACTTCGGCGTACCCGAGCCTGCGAATCTGTCCGACCTGTCCGGTGAGCCGCCGGTGGCCGAGACCAGTGTGCGGCTCGCGCTGCCCGCCGAGGCGAACGCGATCGGCGAGATCCAGGTAGCGGCCTGGCGGGCGTCGTACGCCGGTCTGCTGCCGGCCGACGTACTGGCCGACCTGAACCCGGCCCAGTTCGCCGCCCAGTGGCGGGCCGCACTGATCGCCCCCGGCGAGGCCCGCAACCGGGTGATGGTCGCACTGGCCGGCCGCACGCTGGTCGGGTTCGCGGCCATCACCGCCTCGGACGACCCGGACGCCGACTCCCAGCACGACGCCCTGATCGCAGAGCTAGCAGTCCAGCCGGACGCCACTCGCGCCGGCCACGGCTCCCGCCTCCTGAACGCAGTCGTCGACACAGTCCGCGCCGACGGCTTCCGCCGGGTCACCGTCTGGGTCAACTCCACCGACGACGTCTCCCGCGCCTTCTACACCGAAGCCGGCTGGGCCCCCGACACCGCCCACCGCGAGCTAGACCTGTACGGCGACGGCTCAGTCCGCATCAAGCAGATCCGTCTCCACACCGACCCCTCAGCCGAGGTGTAGCCCGCAGCCCACGGCGTAGGCCTTCACCAACCAGTCCTCGACCTCAGCGTCCACTTCGCTCGGGTCGCTCAGCCGGAAGGCGTGCAGGACGTTCCGTGGCGAGTAAACCTCCACCCGCCGAAACCGCGGGCCGGCCAGCTCCTGAGCCAGCACGACGTGCCCGTCGAGCCAGTGCACCCGCGGCACGAACGCCGCAAAGCTCATCCGCACATGCAACGCAATCCGCGTCTGCTCCGCCAGCACCTCCACCGGCCCGAACCCCTGCACCACCGCCAGCACCCGGTCGAACGTAGCCCGCACCAGCGCGTCCTTTCCGACGAAGTGCGCGTCCAGCTGCCCCAGCGGCCGACAGGTGTGGGTCTGGTTCCGCTGCGCGAACGTCCGCCCGCACCGCTCACACCGCCACATCAGGCCACGCAGAACTCGTTCGCCTCGGGGTCCTGCATGACGACGAGGTAGCCGTCCGCCTCGTCCATCCGCCGCAGCACGCTCCCACCGAGCCCGATCAGGCGATCCACCTCGGAATCGACCGCCGTACGACGCTCGTCGCCGGACAGGCCGGGGGCCACCTTGATGTCGAGGTGCACTCGGTTCTTGGTCACCTTCGCCTCTGGGACCTGCAGGAAGAAGATGTCCGGCCGGTCCCGCACTTTGTCGACCAGTGTGCGTCCGGTCGGCCGCTGGTCCACCGGGATCTGCTGTGCGTCCGCCCAGTCGTCCCAGGTCAGGAACCCGTCGGGCACCGGCGTCGGGAAGTCGTAGCCACCGAGCGCACGCATCCAGAACCGCGCCACCCGATCCGGCTCAGCGCAGTCGAACACTATGTGCAGGTCGAACGCCGTCATGCACCGACTCTAGGGCAGTCTTGGCCGCATGAGCGAGGTGCGAGTCAACGAGGTCGGGGACATGGTGCTGACGGGCGCGGCGGCGATGCGGACGCTGGCGGATCCGGTGCGGCTGGCGATCACGGACCGGCTGACGCGGCACGGTGCAGCGACGACCGAGGAGCTCACGGAGGCCGTTGGGGTCGGTGCGGCTGAGCACGCGGAGCAGTTGGCCGCGGTCGGCCTGGTGAAGCGGGACGGCGACACGTGGGAGGCCTGTGGCCGCGGCATCTTCTTCGAGATTCCGGAGGACGGGGATGTCGAGGTTCAGCAGGCGGCGCGCGCGTTGAGCAGTGCGATGCTGCTGAGCTACGAGCACCTCCCGCGCCAGTGGGTCGAGGGGACGGAACCGGAGCTGGAGCTGGACTGGGCTCGCTCGGCGGGGTTGTTCAACGCAGGGATGTGGCTGACCGCCGAGGAGCTGCGCAAGGTGCAGGAGGATCTCGAGGTTCTGCTGATGCCTTATCTGCAACGCAAGGAGCCCACGCCGGACTCGCGGCGGGTGCGGATGCTCGCGTACTTCTTGCCGCCGAAAAGCGACTAGCCGGGGGTGGTGCTCGACCCCGGCCACCTGACATGACAGATTGCGACGGTCCGATCACGCTTTGCCGTTGGAGTCTGTATGAAGCTCGTCTCCCTGGCCGTCGGCCTGGGGCTGTCCGCCGCTGCTGTCCTGATCGTTCCCGGCTCGGGTGCGACCGCCTCGATGCAGACGGGGGTGATCGTCGACAAGGCGCGGCCGGTGGCGAACAAGTACCTGCAGCAGAAGCTCAGCTGGCGGCGCTGCGGTGACGAGGAACTGCGGACCTTCTGCACGAAGATCGCCGCACCGCGCGACTGGTCCAACCAGTACGGCGGAACTGACATCGAGCTCGCGGTCAGCAAGGTCACCCCGGAACGCGGTAAGCCCAGCCGGGTCGTGTTCGGCAACCCGGGTGGACCAGGTGGTGCCGGGCTCGGAATGGCGCCGTACCTGGCGAGCCAGAAGCCGCTGGCCAAGGACCACCTGGCAGTCGGCTTCGACCCGCGCGGTACCGGCGACAGCACCAACGTCACGTGCCAGGGCGCACCGGGCTACTCGATGGACGCCCGCGACCGCGACCCGTCGAACCTGGACCTGATCTCGCAGGCGTCCAAGCTCGCTCAGCCGTACTGCGACCGGCAGTCCCGCGGGCTGCTCCCCTATGTCACCACCGCGCAGACCGTGCAGGACATGGACCTGATCCGCCAACTGCTCGGCTTCGACAAGATCGACTTCGTCGGCTACTCCGGCGGCACCTGGCTGGGCGCGTACTACCAGACCTACTTCCCGCAGCACGTCGGCCGCTTCGTGCTCGACTCGAACACCGACTTCACCAGCCCGTGGATCAGCACGTTCGCGGCGCAGCCGGCCGCGTTCGAGCGGCGGTTCCAGCAGGACTTCGCGACCTGGGCGGCCAAGTACGACGACAAACTGCACCTCGGCACGACGTCCCGCCAGGTGGTTCGCAACTACGAACGGTTACGGGCGGCGCTGAAGAAGCAGCCCGTGGTCGAAGAGTTCATGGACGGCTCGATCCGGATCACCTACGACCAGAACATCCTGGACGACATGGTTTCCGGGGATTTGTATACAAAACTCGACTTCTACTCGCTCGCCCTTGATCTGGCATTTCTCCGCGAACTTTCCGAAACCCAGACAAAGGGCGGACCGCGCGCCGCACAAGCCCTCGTCGACGCCCTCTCACCGGCTCGCCAGCAAGAACTCGTTCGCCGGGCGCACCGCAGTACCGTCGGCCTGCCGGCACGCGGTCTCTCCGCAGCGGGCGACGACTACGAGGACGCGACCTTCACGGCGATCACCTGCAACGACACCGCCTGGCCGCAGGGTCGCGAGCACGCCGACCAGCTCGCCGGCCGCCTCGGTCCGCGGAACCCGCTGATCGGCTGGAGCATGAACGAGAACCCGTGCTTCTACTGGGACCGCCCCCGGCTCAACATGCCGCAGCCGACCGGCGCCGGCCTGCCGACAACCCTGATGGTGCAGAGCCAGAACGACCCGGCCACCAGCTTCACGCTGGCTGCCGAAGCCCATCACCGGTACGCCGGATCGCGGCTGCTGACGATCACCGGCGAAGGCGATCACGGCGTGTACGGCGGGGTGAACAAGTGCGCCGATCGAATCGTCAACGCGTTCCTCACCACCGGCAAGACCCCGGCCGCCGACGTGAGCTGCCGCGGCGAAGGTATCCCGGCACTGTCCACTCCGGAGCCGATCGAAGGTGAGGGCGGCGAGGCCGCCACCGGTTCACCGTTGCGCCGGGTTGCCGGATTCACCGCAGCCCTCTCCGGATATCTCGGCTGAAATCATCACGAATTGGCACCGGCCAAACGCTTGACCCAATTCCGGAGCCGCACCGGAAATCACCCACTGACAGCCACCGGTTACGGTCGGCGAAATCCCGCAGATGCCTTCGTTGTCAGGACATATTTGTCAGGGCGATGTCAGGGTTACGTCCCTGTGCGACAGAGCGTGACATCGGCCACTCTTGTTTCAGCGCGGGAGGGCCGGGCGTCGACCGGGAGGGCTCGACGAAAGGCTCGCTCGCTGGACGTGGCTTCGGCCGGCTGCAGGTGGGGGGACTGCCTGGGGGGTCAGACAGAGGCGCAGCCGGCCGGGTCACGCACACGTACGATCCCGCGCATCCCAGATCCCTCGCGGGGCATCGTCGATCCCCCAGGTCGTGATGCCTCGCGAGGCATATCCCCTGCCGATCAGCAGCTCTGGTGGACTGCTGATCGGACAGGTCACAGATACCTGGACCGGTCCGGATCAGGTGCGGGGCTCTGGACCGGGTAGCCGTCGGCCACGGCTGCCAGCGGGGCTGAGCGCCCCGCTGTCCACGCCGTCCGGAAGACGCGCCGGTCCAGCGATGCCTCGACCGCGCTGCGCGTCGCCTGATAGTCGGCCTTCTCGACCTGCGGCACCGGTGCCTGGATCACTTCGCGTACGCCGTCCGCCGCACCGAGCAGGAATGCGGCGTACTCGCTGCGTTCTCGCTGCTGAGCGACCGCGGCGAGCTCTTCGAGCACACTGGCCGACCGCCACCTGTCACCGAGGTCCCGATGCTCAGCCAGGCTCTCGTCGAGCAGGTGCACCGCACGCTCGGTCAGACCGCGACGCCGTTCGACTATGCCGAGCTGGTTGAGCGACCACGCCACACCCTCGCGATAGCCGAGTCGCTGCGACAGTGTGAGGCTCTCCTGCAGCAGGGTCTCCGCCTCGACCAGCTCACCCTTGTACTGCGCGATCGCGCCGAGGCTGATCAGCGACCAGGCGAGTCCTTCGCCGTCGCCCAGCCGCCGGAAGCTGTCCCGCGCCCGGCCGCACCGGCGGGCACCGACATCCAGATCGCCCCGCAGCCAGGCCACGAAGCCAAGGTGGTTGTGCGCCCACGACATCCCGGACTGGTCACCGAGCTCCTCGAATAGGTCGTAGCTCAGGCAGTGCAGGTCCTCAGCAGTCCCATAGTCGCCGCGCTCGCGCGCCACTCCCCCGAGTCGCTGTAGCACCAACGCCGTACCGGCGGTGTCCTTGAGTTCCTTGTACTGCGCGAGTGCGGTCTCGAGCCGAGTTGTCGCCACGTCGTACTCGCACTGCAGGAACGCCAGCATGCCGGCACCGAGATTCGCCTTCGCCAGCGCGGGTGTCGCGTCATCGGTGGACGGCGCCAGAGCGAGCGAACGCTCCAGCCACTGGCTGCCCTCCGCGTAGTGACCGCGCAGGTAGCAGAACAACCAGAGTGCGCCAGACAGCCGCAGTGCTTCGCTCACTGACCTGGTCTGCAGCGCCCATGCCATGGCGGCGCGCAGGTTGTCCAGCTCACTTTGCAAACGTTCGAGCCAGTCCTCCTGGCTCGCACCGCGCAGCTCGCGCTCCGCCTGCTCGGCCAATCCGATGTAGAAGTGCGCGTGTCGGCTGACCGCCTCGTCCACACTGGACGTGGTCTGCAACCGGTCCGCGGCGAACTCCCGGATCACCGCGAGCATGTAGTACCGCGCGACGCCACCGCGCCTCGTAACCCGGATCAGTGACTTGTCCACCAGGCGTCCGGTCAGGTCGAGTGCCTCGGCCCTCGCGACCGGTCCGGGTGCGTCCTCACCGGACATCACCATCGCGGCCGCGCTCAGGCTCCAGCCGCCGACGAAGACCGACAGTTGCGCGAAGACATCGCGCTCCGCCGGTGTGAGCAGGTCATGGCTCCACTCGATCGCACCGCGCATCGACTGCTGCCGCGGCGACGCCGTCCGGTCGCCACCGGCCAGGATGCCGAACGACGTCTCCAGCTCACCGGCCAGCTCTTCGATCGTCATCACGTTCGTCCGGGCGGCCGCCAGCTCAATCGCCAGCGGCATGCCCTCGAGCCGCCGTACCACTCGGGCCACCTGCTCCAGCTGACCGTCCAGGTCGTACCCGCGCGCTCTGGCCCGATCCACGAACAGCCGGACCGCGGCCGCTGCCTCGGACCGGCCGTCAACCGGGGGCAGCGCGAGCGGTGGTACGACGTACACGTTCTCACCGGGGACCCGGAGCAGCTCGCGGCTGGAGGCGAGGATGGACAGGTTCGGGCAGGACTCCAGCAGCGCGGCGCACACCTGGCCGACGCTCGAGACCACGTGCGAGCAGTTGTCGAACGTCAGCAGCAGGGTGCGCTGGCCGATCTGCTCGGCGATCTCTTCGGTCAGCCGGGCGGTGTCCATCGGGTGCAGCCCGATCGAGGCTGCGACAGCGGCCGCGACGCCCTGTCCGTCGGTGAGCGACGCGAGCGGAACCCAGCACACGCCATCCGCGAAGTCATCGGGGAGCTCGCTTGCGACCGCCATGGCGAGCCGGGTCTTGCCGACACCGCCCGGACCGGTCAGCGTCAGCAGCCGCGTGATGCGCTGGCCCAACAAGCGCTTGGCCGTGCTCAGCTCGACAGTCCGCCCGATCAGCTCATTCGGCGGGGCGGGTGGTCGTCTGAGCACCGGCTGCGGTGAGTCGGACTCGTTCCGGGCGGAGGTGGTGAGCTGACTGCGCTCAGCGCTGTTCAGTCGCAGGGCGTCCGCGAGGAGCCGCAGAGTGTGCGCTCTCGGCGCACGGCGACGACCCCGCTCCAGCGCCGCGATCGCGTCGACACTCAGACCGGCCAGCTCCGCCAGGCCCTCCTGCGACAGCCCGGCGTCTCGCCGATGCCGGCGCAACAAGCCGCCGAACCCAGCCCCCTGCACGTCGTCCGAACCGCGGCGAGATCCGTCGGACGACACAGGACGGCTCCACCCAGTTTCCGGCCTCGACGTGGCGGTTGCCACGTACGTTTCCCTTGAAAATATCCTTATCCGGCCCGCATTGTCAGTCAATCGCCGCAGGTTGCCAGCGAACTCACAGGTAACGCCCAGTACCAGATCACTGCATTTCGGCGGCGTGCCGGGCGATCGCCTGGCGCATGGTGGCCCGTGCCCGCTTGCGATCTCCGGCGGCGTCGTACGCCGTCGACAGGCGGAACCATACCCGCCAATCGTCCGGCGAAGCCTCCGCTTCGGCCCGGTACTGCTCGAACGCCGCGTCGGCCGCGGCCCGGTCGATCCGCCCGGACGGCCGGCGCGGCAGATCGTCCACCGGCAGCCCGCCGGCCGCCTCCAGCTCGCGGGCCAGTCCCTCAGTCTGGGTGCCGAACCGCAGCTCCCGCCAGACCAGATACGCACCGAGCACCGGAATCACCAGTACGGCGACGCCGAGGCCGACCGCGACCGGATCCCCGGTCCCGATCAGCAACACCCCGCGCCAGCCGAGCAGAGCGGCGTACGCGATGAACACGACCGCCAGGACGATCGCCGCCTGCTTGGCTTTCATTTAGTCGAGGTCCATGAAGTGCTCGAGCCCGACGGTCAGCCCCGGCGTGTTGACGATGCTCCGTACGCCGAGCAGCACACCGGCCATGAACGACACCCGGGCCATCGAGTCGTGCCGGATCGTCAGCGTCTCGCCCTCGTCACCGAACAGCACCTCCTGGTGCGCGATCAGCCCGCGCAGCCGGACACCGTGCACCCGGATCCCCTCGACATCCGCACCACGAGCCCCGTCGAGCGCAGTCGTGGTCGCATCCGGGATCGGCGCGCTTCCGGCCTCCCGCCGAGCAGCCGCGACCAATTCCGCCGTACGGCGTGCTGTCCCAGAAGGGGCGTCGACCTTGTCGGGGTGGTGCAGCTCGATGATCTCGACCGACTCGTAGAACCGGGCCGCCTTGGCCGCGAACTGCATCATCAACACCGCACCGATGGAGAAGTTCGGAGCGATCAGTACGCCGACCCCCGGTGCCGCATCCAGCCACGACTGCAGCTTCGCCAGCCGCTCCTCGTCCCACCCGGTGGTCCCGACCACCGCGTGAATCCCGTTCGCGATGCACCACTCGAGGTTGTCCATCACCACCTCGGGCCGGGTGAAGTCCACCACGACCTGAGCACCCGCCTTCGTCAGCTCAACCAGGTCGTCCCCCTGGTCCAACGACGAAACCAGCTCCACGTCAGCGGCCTCATCAACCGCCAGGCACGTCTGAGCGCCCATCTTCCCCTTGGCCCCCAGCACCCCAACCTTGATCATCCGCGCCCTCTCACCTGCCTAGTCGAGGCCCCCAGGATCTCATCCACCCCACCCGGGTCCACCAATCACCCCAACGACAGGACGTATACCGCCGCCACGCCGACCGGCGCCCAACCACCCCGCGAGCGCGGGCACCTACGTAGACCTATACGTCCTGTTGCTGCGCAGATCTGGAGGCGGCTGGGGTGTAGGCGAGTTGGGCGTCTTCGGCGAAGTGGCAGGCGACATTCTGGCCGGTGGGGATGGGGCGGAGTTGGGGTTCTTCGGTGCTGCAGCGGGATTCGGCGCGGAGGCAGCGGGTGTGGAAGCGGCAACCTGAAGGAGGCGAGACTGGGGAGGGCGGGTCGCCGGCTAGGACGATGCGTTTGCGGCCTTGGCGGGCGAGGCCTGGTTCGGCGGACAGCAGGGCCTGCGTGTAGGGGTGCGCCGGTACGTCGTACACGTTCTGGTGATCGCCGAGTTCCGCGACCCGGCCGAGGTACATGACGGCGACTCGGTCGGAGACGTGTCGGACGACTGACAAGTCGTGCGCGACGAAGATGATGCTTAGGCCGAGTTCGCGTTGGAGTCGCATCAGCAGGTTCACGACCTGTGCCTGGACGGACAGGTCGAGGGCGGAAACCGGTTCGTCGCAGAGCAGGACATCGGGGTTGAGGGCGATCGCCCGGGCGATCCCGATCCGCTGCCGCTGACCGCCCGAGAACTGGTGCGGGAACTTGGTCTCGTCCTCAGCACGCAGGCCGACCAGCTCGAGCAGCTCGCGCACGCGTCGCCGGATGTCCATGCCCTTCGACACATCCGGGTGGACCTCCAGCGGTTCGGCGACGATCTCGCCGACGCGCATCCGCGGGTTCAGGCTGGAGTATGGGTCCTGGAAGACGACCTGGACGTTCCGCCGCCACTGCCGCAGTTCGCGACCGCGCAGGTTGCTGACATCGACGCCGCCGTAGTGGATCGCACCTGACGTCGGCTTCTCCAGCGCGGCGAGTAGCCGGACCAGCGTGGACTTTCCGCAGCCGGACTCGCCGACGATGCCGAGCGATTCGCCCTTGCGTAGCGTCAGATTCACGCCCTCGACCGCGCGAACCAGCACCTTCGCCCCGAAGTGCAGCGCCGGGCTGATGTCGTAGTGCTTCACCAAATCCGTTGCCACCAGCAACTCTTCGGCCATCAGACGGCCTCCTTCTCGGCCAGCGTCGTCCGGCGGATACACGCGGCATCGCGGCCGGGCGCGACGGTCAGCAACGGCGGTACGTCGTGCGCGCACTCCTCGATCGCGATCGGGCACCGCGGCCGGAACGCGCACCCGGACGGAATCGATCGCAACGACGGCGGCGTACCGGGGATGGTCGGCAGCTCCTGCCCCTTGAGGTCGGCCGACGGCATCGACCCGAGCAGCCCTTCGGTGTACGGATGCACGGGATGATCGAGCGCCGCCGCGGTCGACGCGCGCTCGACGACATGACCGGCGTACATCACCACCACGTTGTCCGCGACATCCGACACGACACCGAGGTCGTGCGTGATCAGTACGACGCCCATGTCGCGCTCGGCCTGCAGTTCCGCGATCAGCTCCAGGATCTGCGCCTGCACGGTGACGTCGAGCGCGGTGGTCGGCTCGTCCGCGATCAGTACGTCGGGATCCAGCGCGAGCGCCATCGCCAGCATCACGCGCTGCCGCATCCCGCCGGAGAACTCGTGCGGGTAGTCGCGCACCCGCTTCGCCGCGGCCGGAATCCGCACCTGGTCGAGCATCTCGGCCGCCCTCGTCAGCGCGTCCCGCTTCGACATCCCGCGATGCACCCGGAAGCACTCGGCGATCTGCGTCCCGACCGACTGCACCGGATTGAGCGCCGACAGCGAGTCCTGGAACACCATGGTGATCCGGTCCCCCACGATCTTGCGCCGCTCCCGCGTCGTCATCGAGATCAGGTCGGCGCCGCGGTACTCCGCCGTACCGGAGACGATCCGTCCCGGCGGCATGTCCAGGATCCCGGTCAGCGCCTGCGTCGACACGCTCTTACCCGACCCCGACTCCCCCAGGATCGCCAGCGTCTCCCCCGCCCGCACCTGCCACGACACCCCGTCGACAGCCCGCACCGGCCCGCGCGGCGTATCGAACTCGACGCTCAGGTTGTCGACCTTGAGCAGGACCTCGCCAGTCGCAGTCATCGCATCAACTTCGGGTCGAGGGCGTCGCGGATCGAGTCGCCGATGATCATGAACGAGATCGTCATCGTGGAGATGAACAGCGCCGGCCAGATGAACAGGTGCGGGGTGTCCCGGTACGACGCGGCCACGCCGAACTGTGATCCCCACGAGATCGACGGCGGTTGCAGACCCACGCCCAGGAAGGTGAGTGCGGCCTCGAGACCGACCATGCCACCGATGCCCAGGGTGGTCATCGCGAGCAGCGGCGCCATCGCGTTCGGGAACACGTGTTTGCGCAGGATCCGCAGCGGCGGGACGCCAATCGAGCGCGCGGCCAGCACGTACTCGCGGTTGCGCACCGAGAAGACCGTGGCCCGCATCAGCCGCATGCCACCCGGCCAGCCGATCAGCAGGATGACGCCGACGATGATCCAGATACTGCGGTTCGGCACCGAGTTCAGGATCACGATCAGGACGACGAGACCGGGGATCGAGAACAGTACGTCGGCCGTCCGCGAGATCAGCGCGTCGATGAATCCCGGGAAGTACCCGGCGAGCAGACCGAACGATCCGGCGAGCACGAACACCCCGAAGCTGGCGCAGATACTCACGAGCACCGACGGGCGAGCGCCGTACACGACGTTGGCGAAGTAGTCGCAGCCCTGGATGTCGAAGCCGAACGGATGCCCCGGGCCGCGGCCTTGGCGGCTTTTGCCGAGCTCGCAGAAGCGCGGGTCGGCCGAGGTGAAGAGCTTCGGTACGGCGGCCATCGTGAAGAACGCGAGTAGCAGCAGACTGCACAGCACGAACTGCGGTTTGCGCATCAGCGCCCGCAGCAGCTCGCGGTTCGAGAGGGTCCGACCGTCGCCGAGTTCCTGGGCCTCGGCGCTGACCACCGCTGTGACGTCAGACATGGCGCACCCTCGGGTCCAGGATTCCGTAGAGGAGATCCACCAGCAGGTTGATCACGATGAACGACAGGAACGCCAGCGTCGACAACAGGACCACGACACCGCCCTCCTTCAGCTTGATCGCCTGGAACATGAACTGCCCCAGCCCCGGCAGGTTGAAGATCGACTCGGTGATGATCGCCCCGCCGAACATGCCGGCCAGGTCGAGCCCGATGAACGTCACCACCGGCAGCAGCGCGTTCGGCAGGATGTGCCGCCACAGAACCCGCTGCTCGCCCAGCCCTTTCGCCCGGGCGGTCTTCACGAAGTCGGCGTTCACCGTCTCCACGATCGACGTCCGCATCAGCCGAGCCAGCCCGGCGAACCCGAGCAGGCCGATCACCAGCGCCGGCAACAGGTACGACGTCGGGAATCCCTCCAGCACGCCGGAGACCGGGAACCACTTGAGCTCGACCCCGAACAAGTACTGCGCGGCGAAGTACGCCACGAGTCCCGGCACGGCGAGCAGCACGAGTGTTGCCAGCAGCAACGACCTGTCCACCCAGCCGTTCCGCCGGAAGCCGGCGTAGATGCCGAACAGCAGACCGAACGTCCACTGGAACGCATTGGCCAGCAAGGTGAGTTTGAGCGTGACCGGGATCCGCAACCGGAGCTGGTCGGCGATGTCGGCACCGGCGAACGTCGTACCGAAATTGCCGGTCAGGATGTCCTTCATGCTCAGCAAGTACTGGACGATGAAGGGATCGTCGAGGTGGAACTGGGCCCGTTTGGCGGCCAGTACGGCGGCCGGGATCGGTTTGTCACCGGCCAGTTCCCGCAGGGGGTCCCCAGGCATCGCGAAGACGAGCGCGAAGACCCCCAGCGTGACGATCACACCGATCGGGATCGCCGCGATGATGCGGCGAACGACGTACCGGATCATTTAAACGTGGCCCACAAGGCGGAGACGCCGACGTACTTGGAGACCCGCGGCTCGATCTTGTCCGAGTGCAGGTAGGCGTTCGACTTGGTGATCAGCGGGATCAGCGGCATGTCCTCGAGGGCGATGTCCTCGGCCTGCTGGTAGAGCTTGATCGCCTTCTCCGGGTCCGGTTCGGCGTCACCCTTGGCCAGTACGGCGTCCAGCGCGGGGTTGTTGTAACCGGAGAAGTTCGCGTCGCCGTTGGACTTGAACATCGGGGTCAGGTAGTCCTCGATCGACGGGTAGTCGTGGCCCCAGCCGCTGAACCGCAGGCCGTCGAGCTTGCGGGTGTCGGCGAGCTCGGTGATCTCGGAGCCGACCTTGCCGGTGTACTTGACCTCGAGGCCGAGGTTCTGCCGGATCATGTTGCCGATCGCCTCGGCGTTGATCTGACCGGTCGCCGACGTGGTGTTGTAGTTGATGTTGACCGGGCCGGAGAAGCCACCGGCCTCGGCCAGCAGTTGCTTGGCCTTCGCGGGGTCGAAGTCGCAGTACTTGCAGGAGTCGGCGCGGTAGCCGTCCATGTCGGGCGCGACCAGCGCCTTGGCCGGCTCGGACAGTCCGATCAGGTCGGCGTAGGCCTTCCGGTCGATCGCCATCGAGAACGCGTGCCGCAGCTTGGGGTTCTTGAAGCGCGGGTCCCAGGCCGGGAGGGTCAGGTAGTTGGCGCCCGAGCTGATGCTGGTCACCCACTTGTCCGGGGCGTCGTCCTTGAAGCTCTTCACCTTGGTCGAGGGCACGTCGACGAAGTCGATGTTGCCGGCCAGGAACTCGTTGTACGCCGTGTCCGCGTTCGGGATGAAGCGGTAGGTGATCGCGTCGGCCTCCGGCACCAGCGGGCCCTTGTACCCGTCCCACTTGGCCAGCTTGATGTCGTCACCGGCGTTCCAGTCGGCGGCCAGCTTGAACGGGCCGTTGCCGATCGGCTTGCGCTTGTAGGCGTCCGGGTCCTTGCGGACCTCTTCCGGCAGCGGCGCCAGACCGAGGTACTGCAGGGTCAGACCGAACTGCGAGAACGGCACCTTGAGCTTGACCGTGAAGGTCAGGTCGTCGACCTGCTTCAGACCGCTGAGCGCCTTGACCGAGGTCGGCTTCGGCGTCGCGCCGTCCGGGGTCTCGGGGTTCAGCGCCTCGTAGCCCTCGACCTTGGAGAAGAAGCCGTTGTTCTTCCACGCGTTCGAGCCCTGGGCAGTCAGGTTCCAGCTGTCGACATAGTCCTTGGCCGTCAGCGGTTGCCCGTTCTGGAACGTGTTCCCCGGGTGCAGCTTGATCGTCCAGGTCTGGCTGGTCTTGTCCGGCGTGACCGAGTCGGCCATCACGTTCAGCAACTTGCCGCTGTTCGGATCCGTGGTCACCAGCGGCGCGAACATCGCCATCGCGACCTGGATCCCCGGACTGCCGTTCTCGTTCAGCGGGTTGATGTACTCCAGCGGGTCGGCCGCGATCGCGATCACCTCGCTCTTGGCCCCACCCCCCGAGCCGCCGTCCCCACCCGACTTGCCACCACACGAGGCCAGCACCAGCGAAAGCCCGAGTGCCACCCCCACAACCCCAGTCAGACGTCGCACGGTCGAACCAACTTCCTCGGCAAAGCGCCGATCGGCGGGCGGAACAAGCGCCATGCTCGCTGGTCGAAACTGCGCATGTCAACGTTGTCAGCCCCCAAACCCACGCGCGTAACGCAGGCGTTACCAACCCAAGACCTCAGATGACCCATCCACCCGACCGCTCAACCGACCCACCTTAATCGCCCCAACCCCCGAAGTCATCAGATGTCAGCCCAGTTCCCTGACAAATCAGTTTGTGCGCACAAATGCGCACCCGACCCCCGCGCGCGAACGTGCGAGTACGTCAGAAGGCTGCATCCGGCAAGACCATTTCGCTGCCCATTGAAACGTTTGTTGGAGGGTGCGGCCGCTGCCTACGGTGACGGTCGGTTATCGACAGGCACACTTCGACGCAGGAGGTCCGAATGAGAACGCAGGCACGTACCGGCTGGGCGATCGCCGCAGCCGCGGCGGCCATCGTGGCATCTGTCGCCGGCCCGACGGTTGCCCGGGCGGAGCCGGCCGGCGCAGGTTTCACCGCGACGCCCGACGGCATCCTGAGCATCACCCTGCAGAACAAGAAGACCGGCCGCTGCCTCGAGCAGGGGGCGAACGGGCACGTCTTCACCGCACCCTGCAACGGCTCGAGCCAGCAGCGGTGGAACTGGTTCGGATCGGATCCGGAGTGGCGCAGTCTCGCCAATGCGTGGAGCGAGGAGTGCCTCGACGGAACCTCCTCCGGCGGGCGGGTCTACACCCTCAGCTGCAACGGGAGCGACTACCAGAAGTGGAAGCACAGCAGTGGCCAGTTCAACCAGCGCCAGTCCGTCCAGAATCTTGACAGCAACTTCGAAGGCTCGGTCTATCTGTCGCCCTGGAACGGCAGCGACTACCAGCAGTGGTTGTGAGGCTTCTCAGCCTTCCTGACTGACGAACAGCCGGGCGAAGCGCCCGCTCGGCTGTTTCATCAGCTCCCGGTAGGTGCCTTGCTGGACGACCGCGCCGCCGTCGATGACGTAGATGCGGTCCATGTCGGTCAGGGTGGAGGCGCGGTGGGAGACGACGAGGGTGATGCGGGTGTCCTTGGTACGGCGGAGGCCGGCGAAGATCTCGCGTTCCGCTTCGGCGTCGATGGCGGAGGTGGGTTCGTCGAGGATCCAGATGCCGGCGTTGCGGAGCTGGATCCGGGCGAGGGCGACTCGCTGCCATTGGCCGCCGGAGATGCCGGTGCCGCCCCATTGCTGGCCTAGCTGGGTATCGAGCGGGAGGTCGGCCGCGAAGGTGCCGGTCAGGGCGGCGCGGATGTCGGCGTCCTCGACCGGGTGTGGGGAGCCGAGGGCGACGGCGTCGCGGAGGGTGAACTCGAACCGGCCGAACTCCTGCACCAGCAACCCGAAGTGCCCGAGCCGCTCAGACTCGCTCATGAGCGACGCATCTCGCCCGCCGATCAGCACGCGACCGCAGTCCAGCGTCAGGCCGCCGACGAGCAGGTTGACGGCGGTCGTCTTCCCGGCCCCGTTCACTCCCACCAGCGCGACCATCTCCCCACGGCGTACCGTGATCGACACCTTCGCAAGCGCAGCCCGCTCCGCTCCCGGGTACTGGAAGGTGACGTTGTCGAGGGCAACGGATTCCACAACGGGTACGACGGTCTGCGGTTCCGCAGCCGGCACACTGCCAACGAAACCCCGGTACGTCGCCGCGCGGGGAGCCGCGGTCACGATGAGTCCGAACGCGTAGCCGCACAGCCGGATCGCGTTCAGCCCGGAGATCGTTCCAGCGACCGCAGCTGCGGCCGCTCCCCCGCTGGCACCACCGATCACCAGGGCCACCAAGGCACCGCCGAACAGGAACACAGTCGCGAGAGCAGCCGCCAATTCGAAGCTCATCGCCGTACGGATCATCCTATCGAGCACCCGCGTCGCCGTCGCGCGATAGGCGATCGCCAACTCGGCCACCTTCGCGCCCGACCCGAGGACGGCCAGCTCAGTACCCGAGCGTTGCTGAAGCAGCTGCTCAGTCGCATACACCGCACGCCGATCATTCGCCGCAACCTCCGGCCACCCGCGGCTCTCCATCCGCGCGATGGCCGTAAAGGCGAGCACAGTAGGCACCAGCGCAGCCAGCACCAGTACGCCGGACAACGGATTGATCGACCCGATCGCCGCGCACAGCACGACCGCAGTCACCGCAGCCCCCAGCACCTGCACCGGCTGGTTCGCGACCGTACTCATCGGATCGATCGCCGCCTGACTAGCCTCCAACTCCGTGACCACGTGAGGATCCGCAAGCCGACTCGGACTCAGCCGGGCCGACGTCTGCAGCAACTCGGACCGATAGTGCAACCGGAGCCGCAACATCAACCGCTGCCCCGCATCCCGCGCCATCGCACCCAACGGGTACATCGACCCGACCACAACGGTCAGCGTGATCAGCAGCCCCCACGGCCGCTCACCCGCGGTGAGCCGATCGACCAGCTCACCAATCAGCACAACCTGCACGCCAGGCAACGCAGCCTGAGCCAGCACCAGCAACGAGCAGAAGGCGAGCAAGCCGGGCGAAACCCGGGCAGCGTCGACAAGAGAGTCGCGGGCAGTACGGAACGCGTCGAGCATGGTGATCCTCGCAAAGACAGGCCGGAGCCGCGCTGAGAATTCAGCGCGGGAACCGTCGGCCGTCAAGTGCATGTGATCGCGTTCAGAGTGCGATCCAGCGGCAGATCACGTGTGACGTCAGAGCGAGGGTACCCCGTCGGAGGGTGGGATGTTCTGGTTCAGGTGGAAGAGGTTGCCCGGATCGTACTTCTGTTTGAGCGCTTGCAGGCGGTCGTAGGCGGCGGGCCCGTAGGCGGAGCGGATTCGGGCGGAGCCTTCGTCGGTGAGGAAGTTGACGTAGACGCCGGACTGGTGTGGTTCGAGGGCTTGCCAGGACGTGCGGACCCAGTCGCGTTGGGCTTCGAAGCCTTCCGGCCCGAGGGTGGCGCCGACGAAGTTGACGGTGTGACCGCTGGTTCGCCCACCGAACGCGGTGCTGTCCGCCGAGACCCGGGAGATCGCGCCGCCCAGATGGAAGACGGGGAAGGACGTGTACGGCGAGTCGATCGCGAGGCCGCGGGCGGCTACGACGTCGATCACGTCGTCGGTGAGTTCGGCGACGTCGCAGGCGCGCATGTAGTACCAACGGCCGTGCGGGAAGCTCGGATCGAGCATCGACTGCAGGGTCAGGTACGGCGTCGGCGTACACCGGTCCAGGAGCGGCGGCGCGAAGGCCTTCAGCGGCGCGAGCAGCCGCTCACCTTCCTCGACCGGTCCGGTGTAGCACGCGACGACGGCCACCACCGGCCGGCCATGCAGCTCGGCCGGGATCATCGGTGACGAAGGCAACCAACGGTGGATCACCGCGGTGGTCAGCTCGTCCGGCACGTCGGCGAGCCAGTCGCGGTAGTGCCGCAGCAGCTCCGGTGACCGGTCCATCGGCCACGCCACGAGGCCGCCGTACACGATCGGCCCGACCGGATGCAGCCGGAACTCGAACTCGGTGACGATGCCGAAGTTCCCGCCACCACCGCGGATCCCCCAGAACAGGTCGGCGTTGACCTCCTCACTCGCGGTCACCAGCTCGCCCTCGGCGGTGACCACATCCACCGACAGCAGGTTGTCGATGGTGAGTCCGTACTTGCGCATCAGCCAACCGATCCCGCCCCCGAGCGTCAGCCCGGCCAGACCGGTGTGCGTCACGATGCCCGACGGCACCGCCAGGCCGAACGCCTGCGTCTCCCGGTCGAGCTCCCCCAGCAGCACACCGCCTTGGGCCCGCGCCGTACGGCGGACCGGGTCGACCCGGATGCCCTTCAGCAGCCCGAGGTCGATCAGCAGGCCGCCGTCGCACGTCGAGTGTCCGGGGAAGCTGTGCCCGCCGCCGCGGACCGCGACCGGCCCTCCGGTACGACGGGCTGTCGCCAGCGCGGACCGGATGTCGGCCACCCCGGTGCAGCGGGCGATCACGCCGGGCCGCCGGTCGATCGACCCGTTCCACACTGCGCGGAGTTCGTCGTACGGCGGCTCACCGGGCCGAACCAGCTCCCCGCGGAAGTCTTCGGTGCGTATGTCCGGAGTGATCGTGCTCATGGCCGACTCCTGCCATCACTCCCCCAGGCCCTCCCTGCGGCCAGTCTGCGCCCGGAACCGGGCGCTGGAGAAGAGTCAGAGCGTGAAGGCCTTGGTGTCCTCGTCGAACGGGCCCATCACCGTCAGGGCGGGGGCGCCGGCGTAGAGCTCGGCGGCCAGGGCGGTGACATCGTCGAGGGTGACGGCGTCGATGTGGTGCAGGATCTGGTCGACCGTGGGGAGTTCGCCGTAGACGAGCTCGGCTTTGGCGATCCGGGTCATCTTGGCGCCGGTGTCCTCGAGGCCCATCACGACCGAGCCACGCATCTGGCCCTTGCCGCGGAGCAGTTCGTCAGGCGTGATCGTGCCGGACGCGATCGACTCCAGCTCGGCGCGGACGACGTCCAGCACCTCAGGCGCCTTCTTCGGCAGACAGCCGGCGTACACGCCGACCATGCCGGTGTCCGAGTACGCCGAACCGAACGTGAAGACCGAGTACGCCAGGCCACGCTTCTCGCGGACCTCCTGGAACAGGCGCGACGACATACCGCCGCCGACGATCCCGTGCAGGACACCGGCGACGTACCGGCGGTGGTCGTTGCGGACCAGGCCCGGCATCCCGAGCACCAGGTGCGCCTGCTCGACGTCGCGGTGGTGGACGCGAGTGCCGCCGTACGTCGGGATGCGCAGACCGGAGTCGGTCCGGACCGGGGACGGTTCGGCGTCGGTGGTGACCCAGTGGCGCTCGAAGGCTTTGCCGACCAGGCGGACGACCTCTTCGTGGTCGACGTTGCCGGCGACCGAGACGACGATGTTGGCGGGCAGGTAGCGATCGCGGTACCAGCTGACGACCTGGTCGCGAGTCAGCGCTGCAACCGATTCCGGCGTACCGGTGATTGAGCGGCCGAGTGGGGACGTGCCCCAGAGTTGCTCGGCGAACAGGTCGTGGATGTGGTCCGACGTCTCGTCGGCGTGCATCGCGATCTCTTCGTCGATGACGTCACGTTCACTCTCGACGTCCGCGTCGGTGAGCGTGGCCGAGGTGATCATGTCGCAGATGACGTCGACCGCGAGCGGCAGATCGGAGTCGAGCACCCGCGCGTAGTAGCAGGTGTACTCCTTGCCGGTGAACGCGTTCATCTCGCCACCGACGGCGTCGATCTCGGCCGAGATCTCCAGTGCGTCGCGGCGCTCGGTGCCCTTGAACAACAGGTGCTCGAGGAAGTGCGTCGCGCCGTTCTGCTGCTCCGGCTCATCGCGGGAACCGACTCCCACCCAGACACCGAAGGTGACCGAGCGGAAGCCTGGTACTGACTGGGAAAGCACGCGGAGCCCGGAGGGCAGGACGGTCCGTTTGACCGGACCGCCCGCCTCCGAGCTCAGCAGTGTGCTCGTGATGGCTCTACTCACTCGGCGGAGTCAGCAACCTTCTCTTCAGCCTTGTCTTCACCCTCGACAACCGGGATCAGCGAGAGCTTGCCGCGGTCATCGATCTCGGCGATCTCGACCTGCAGCTTCTGACCGACCGAGAGAACATCCTCGACGGCCTCGACGCGCTTGCCACCGGCCAGGCCACGCAGCTTGCTGATGTGCAGCAGGCCGTCCTTGCCCGGGAGCAGGCTGATGAACGCACCGAAGTTGGTCGTCTTCACGACCGTGCCCAGGTAGCGCTCACCCTTCTCCGGCATCGTCGGGTTCGCGATCGCGTTGATCATCGCGCGCGCGGCGTCGGCCGACGGGCCGTCCGTCGCACCGATGTAGACCGTGCCGTCGTCCTCGATGGAGATGTCGGCGCCGGTCTCGTCGGTGATCTGGTTGATCATCTTGCCCTTCGGGCCGATGACCTCGCCGATCTTGTCCACCGGGACCTTGACCGAGATGACCCGCGGCGCGAACTCGCTCATCTCACCCGGGGCGTCGATGGCCTTGGCCATCACGTCGAGGATGGTCAGGCGGGCTTCCTTGGCCTGGGTCAGCGCACCGGCGAGCACGCTGGCCGGGATGCCGTCGAGCTTCGTGTCCAGCTGGAGGGCCGTGACGAAGTCCTTGGTACCGGCGACCTTGAAGTCCATGTCGCCGAACGCGTCCTCGGCACCGAGGATGTCGGTCAGCGCGACGTACTCGGTCTTGCCCTTGACCTCACCGGAGATGAGGCCCATCGCGATACCGGCGACCGGGGCCTTCAGCGGCACACCGGCGTTCAGCAGCGACAGGGTCGAGGCGCAGACCGAGCCCATCGACGTGGAGCCGTTGGAGCCGAGGGCCTCGGACACCTGACGCAGCGCGTACGGGAAGTCCTCACGCGACGGCAGCACGGGCACCAGGGCCCGCTCGGCCAGCGCGCCGTGACCGATCTCGCGGCGCTTCGGCGAACCGACCCGGCCGGTCTCACCGGTCGAGTACGGCGGGAAGTTGTAGTTGTGCATGTAGCGCTTGCGCGTCTCCGGGGAGAGCGTGTCCAGCTGCTGCTCCATCCGGAGCATGTTCAGCGTGGTGACACCCATGATCTGGGTCTCGCCGCGCTCGAACAGCGCCGAACCGTGGACGCGCGGCAGGACGCCGATCTGCGCCTTCAGCGGCCGGATGTCGGCCAGCCCGCGGCCGTCGATCCGGACCTTGTCCTTGAGCACCCGCTGGCGAACCAGCTTCTTGGTCAGCGAGCGGAAGGCTGCGGACAGCTCCTTCTCGCGGCCCTCGAAGCTCTCGGCCAGCTTGGCCACCACGGCGGCCTTGACGGCGTCGGTGGCGTCCTCGCGCTCGTGCTTGCCGGCGATGGTGAGCGCCTGCGACAGCTCGTCGGTGGCCTCGGCCTCGACCGCGGCGAACGCGTCGTCGGCGTAGTCCGGGAAGACCGGGAACTCACCGGTCGGCTTGGACGCCTTGGCGGCCAGCTCGGCCTGCGCGTCGACCAGGGTCTTGATGAAGCCCTTGGCGGCCTCCAGGCCCTCGGCCACGACCTCTTCGGTCGGCGCCGTCTTGCCGGCGGCGACGGCCTCGAAGGTGCCCGGGGTGGACTCGGCCTCGACCATCATGATCGCGACGTCACCGGAGTCGGTGACGCGACCCGCGACCACCATGTCGAAGACGGCGTCCTCGAGCTCGGTGTGCGTCGGGAACGCGACCCACTGGTTGCCGATCAGGGCGACGCGGGTGGCGCCGATCGGGCCCGAGAACGGCAGCCCGGCGATCTGGGTGGACATCGACGCCGCGTTGATCGCGAGCACGTCGTACAGCTTGTCCGGGTTCAGCGCCAGGACCGTGATGACGACCTGGATCTCGTTGCGCAGGCCGGAGACGAACGACGGCCGCAGCGGGCGGTCGATCAGCCGGCAGGTCAGGATGGCCTCTTCCGAGGGCCGTCCTTCACGACGGAAGAACGAGCCGGGGATGCGACCCGCGGCGTACATCCGCTCCTCGACGTCGACCGTCAGCGGGAAGAAGTCGAACTGGTCCTTCGGCTTCTTGCTGGCCGTGGTGGCCGAGAGCACCATCGTGTCGCCGTCGAGGTAGGCGGCGGCGGAGCCGGCGGCCTGCTGGGCCAGACGGCCCGTCTCGAAGCGGATGGTGCGGGTACCGAAACTGCCGTTGTCGACAACGGCCTCTGAAAACTGTGCGCCGTCCATCGGCGCGTTGGTGGATCCCGACACGGGATACCCCTCTCTCCTACAGTGTTGACGACTGCGGAGCGCGAGCTATCGGGGTGCCGGTCTTCGATCGAGGCCCGCGGATTCCCTTGAATCCGAAGGTCACTACCGAGGACCGGTCGTCCTCCCGCCACGCGCTTCGCGTCGCCTCGTCGTATTCAGTTGTGATCCAGGCCCACCCTGGGCGTGGATACGTGAGGAGCGGCCACCCAACCTCGGGGGCCGCTCCTCACGACGTCATCGGCGAAGGCCGAGCCGCTCGATCAGGGACCGGTAGCGGTTGATGTCCTTCTTCGCCAGGTAGTTCAGCAGCCGGCGGCGCTGACCGACGAGCAGCAGCAGGCCACGACGGCTGTGGTGGTCGTGCTTGTGCTCCTTCAGGTGCTCGGTCAGGTGCGAGATGCGGTGCGTCAGCAGCGCAACCTGGACCTCGGGGGAGCCGGTGTCACCCTCGGTCAGGGCGTACTCACCCATGATCTTCTTCTTCGTGGCAGCATCAACAGATGACACGGAGTTCCTCTCGATTTCCGTTGCGCGGCGCACCGGGGCTTCGTCACCCGAGCACTCTCGATCCGCGGCCGTCAGACGGCAGCGGCCAGAGTATCAGTCCGTGGACGCGTCACCCTAATTCTCGGTAAGAATCCGGCGTGCCCCATCGACGTCGGCCTTCATCTGCACCAACAGGTCGTCGATAGTTTCGAAGCGGATCTGGCTCCCCCGCAACCGCGCCACGAAGTCGATCGCGATCCGGGCGCCGTACAGCTCCAGGTCGTCGCGGTCGAGCACGTACGACTCCACCCGCCGATCCACGCCATCGAAGGTCGGGTTGCTCCCCACACTGATCGCCGCGGGCATCGGCTCGTCGTACGACGGACCGCCATCGGCCGGCGTGAGCACGGTCAGCCACCCGGCGTACACGCCGTCCAGCGGTACGGCGGCGATCGGGTCGGCCGGGATGTTCGCCGTCGGGTACCCGAGCTCGCGGCCGCGCTTGTCCCCTTCGATCACCACACCAGTCACCCGCAGCGGGCGCCCGAGCGCCTCGGCCGCCGCCTCCACGTCACCCTCGGCCAACTGCTGCCGCACGTACGTCGACGACCACGGCTGGGCATCACCCGCGAGGCTCAGGCCCTCGACCTGGAACCCGTACGTCGTACCGGCCGCGACCAGCGTGTCGACGTGCCCGGCGGCCTTGTGGCCGAAGCGGAAGTTCTCCCCGACCACGATCGCCTTGGCGTGCAGCGTCCCGACGAGAACCCGCTCGATGAACTCCTCCGGCGACCAACTCGCCACGTCCTTGTCGAACGGCAGGATCAGTACGGCGTCAGCCCCGTGCTGCCCGAGCAGTTCCGCCCGCTGACCCGGCTCACTGAGCATCAGCGGCGCGTGGTCCGGCCGCAGTACCCGCATCGGGTGCGGGTCGAAGGTGAGCGCGACCACCGGCAGTGCACCCCCTTGACCACCCAGCTCGGCCGCCCGCGCCTTGGCATGCGCGAGCACCTCCTGGTGTCCCCGGTGCACTCCGTCGAAGTTGCCGATGGTGACGACCGACGGGCCGAACTCCGCACCCACCTCGTCCAAACCGTGCCAGACCTGCATGCCTCCAGGATTCCATGTCGCGACGACCCCGAGGCCACCGGCCCAGGATCAGACCGCGCGGGCGATCGCGATGGCTCCGGCCAGCCGCTCCCCCGCCTCGTAGAACATGTATTCCTTGCCGTCCATGGTGCCGAAGGACGCGGCGGCGCACCGGCCGTTGTCAGGCGCCCCGGCCAGCGGAGTGTGGAACACACCGAGGTGGTTGCGCTTGGTGAAGTCGTTGCCCACTTCGGTGATCAGCATCCGACCGCCGGACGCCTTGTCCTGGTGGTAGATCACGTACGTCGAGTTGTTGCGGTGCACGACCGTCGGCGCACCGATGTTCTGCGAACCGACCTCCTCCGGGCGGATCAGCGAGTTCGGCGAGAAGACCCAGGTGCGCCCGTCGACCGACCGGCCCCAGCCGATGGACCGGCGGTTCGCGGTGGTGTTGATCATGAAGACCATCACGTACTTCGACCCCTTGGCCGGGAGCTCGTGCTCGAACACCCGCGCGTACGACGTCTCCGTCGTACCCGAGGGCATCATCGAGGTCGACAGCACGACCTTGTCGTAGGTGAAGTGGATGCCGTCCTTGGAGCGCGCGAGCCGGGTGGTGGTGTTCTCACCGTGGAAGTACAGCCACATCTCCTTCGCCGACTCGTTCCAGATGACGTGCGGCGACGACACGTGGCTGACGTTGTAGTGCGGGCTCCAGGTGCGCGCCACGATCGGGTTGTTCGGGTACTCCTTGAAGGGTCCCTCGAGACTGTCGCTGTAGCTCAGGCAGATGCCGCCGGGTGCGTCGTGCGGCGCGTAGTAGAGGTAGTAGCGGCCGAGTGGGTTCGCGATCCGCCCGGCCGTTCCGCGGATGCACGGGAAGATCACCTCTTTGCGCGCCGGCTCATAGCTGAGCTTGGACTTGTCGAAGGCGGTCCGGACATACCGGTACGTCGGAAAGCCCGCGGGCGCCGCGTTCGCCGGAGCGGCGTTCAGCAGGGGTAACGCGGCCAAGCCGGCGGTTCCGCGGAGCACGGTACGGCGGGAGATCTGCGTCATACGACCACATCCTCGGGGGCGGGGTTGGTGCGTCGACTGTGATCGCGGGCCGTCCAGCATGTCAAGATGCTAATGCGTATTAGTTAAGGGATTTCGCGTTGCCGCAGGTCTTGACTTCGGTGCTGATGCCCTCGATGCTCGGCTCCATGACGACAGATCGCCGGATGCCGCGCCAGGCGGATATCGCCCGGATCGCAGGGGTCTCCCAGGCCGCCGTCTCGATCGTGCTCGGGGGTAAGCAGTCGGTCCGGATGGCCGAGTCGACCCGGCAGCGAATCCTGGAGGTCGCCGAGGAGCTGGGCTACGTCCCGCATCCGGTGGCCAAGCGGCTCGCGCACTCGCGGTCGAACCTGCTCGGCCTCTACACGTTCCGCACCGCGTTCCCGACGAACGAGGCGGACATCTACCACCCGATCCTGTCCGGGGTGGAGGCGGAGGCCGCGTCACTCGGTCAGGACCTCATCCTGTTCACCGGCACCAGCGGTCCGGAAGCCCGGCAGGAGGAGGCGATCCGCCGTACTCGGATGGCCGACGGCTGCCTGTTCTTCGGCCGGGAGGTCCCGGAGGCCCCAGTGGCCAGACTGGTCGATGCGGGCTTCCCACTCGTCTACATCGGCCGGCGGCCAGAGCTGGGCGGTCGGATCCCCTATGTGGGTGCGGACTACGTCACCGCCTCGGCAGAAGTGCTGGAGCGGCTGATCGGCCTGGGCCATCGCAAAATCCGGTACGTGCGTGAGCCCGACGAGGCCCCCTCGTCGGAGGACCGCCTGCTCGGCGTACTGCAGGCCGCGCCGGACACCGAGGTCGTCCGGCTCGAAGGCTCGGAGCTACCGCTCGATGCGCTGCGCTCCTGGCTCGCCGACGGCGTCACCGCTCTGGTGGTCGAGGGGACCGACACCGGTACGGCGTACCGGGCCGTGCGGACAGCGGTCGACGCGGCCGGGCTCTCCGTGCCGGACGACCTGTCGCTCGCGGTGCTGGGCGGACCGCCCGGTGTCAGCGGGTTCGAGGTTCCGATGCGGGAGATGGGGCGGCATGCGGTCCGGCTGCTCATCGAGCTGATCACCAACCAGGAAACGACACCGCAGCAACTGCTGTGGTGCCCGCCAGTAGCCGGCCGCGAGGTCGGACCGCCAAGGAGTGCTGAATGACTGAGCTCGACACCGAGATTCTCGTGGTTGGCGGCGGGGTCGGCGGCGTCGCAGCCGCACTGGCCGCCGCGTCGGCGGGACACCGGGTCGTCCTGACCGAGGAGACCGACTGGATAGGCGGTCAGTTCACCGCGCAGGCGGTCCCCCCGGACGAGAACCCGTGGATCGAGCAGTTCGGCAGCACGGCGACGTACCGGCGGTTTCGTGAGGGTGTGCGCGACTACTACCGTCGCCACTACCCGCTGCGCGCTGAGGCGGCCGCACTGGTCGACCTGAACCCAGGAGCCGGCCGGGTCAGCAAGCTGTGCCACGAGCCTCGGGTCGCGCTCGCTGTGCTTGAGGCGATGCTGGCACCACACCGCTCGGCCGGTCGCCTGACTGTGCTGCTGCAGCACCAGCCCGTCGCAGCTGATGTCAGCGGCGACCGCGTCGATGCCATCACTGTGCAGGGGCCGGATGGCACTCGCACCACCATCAGAGCGACGTACGTGCTCGATGCCACCGAGAACGGCGACCTGCTGCCGCTCACTGGCACTGAGTTCGCTGTCGGCGCCGAGGCACAAGCCGAGTACGACGAGCCGCACGCACCGGAACACGCGAACCCGGCGAACCTGCAGGGCATCACGTACTGCTTCGCGCTGTCGCATCACGCCGGGCAGGACCACACCATCGACCGGCCGCGGATGTACGAGTTCTGGCGGGACTACCAGCCGGAGTTCTGGCCCGGTCCCCTGCTGGGGTTTGTCGCCCCGGATCCACGGTCACTGGAGCCAGTCCCCCGGACCTTCGATCCGAACCCTGCCGCCGATCCCCTGGCGATCAGCGCCGACCAAAGCGCCGACGCCGGTGACAAGGAGCTGTGGGGCTTCCGCCGCATCCTGGCCCGCAAGCTGCATCAGCCGGGTGCGTTCGACTCCGACATCACGCTGGTCAACTGGCCACTCAACGACTACTGGCTGCGCCCTGCGCTCGAGATCGACGGCGTGACCACCGCTGCGGATGTGGCGCAGGCGCACGACGAGGCGAAGCAACTGTCGCTGTCACTCCTCTACTGGCTGCAGACCGAGGCACCGCGGCTCGACGGCGGTACCGGCTTCCCGGGGCTGCGGCTGCGCCACGACGTGGTCGGTACGGAGGACGGTCTGGCGAAGTCCGCCTATGTGCGGGAAGGGCGCCGGATCCGCGCACTGACCACAATCATCGAGCAGGACGTGTCCCTCGACGTACTGGGACCGACCGGGCGCAAACGGCGTGAGGATTCGGTGGGTATCGGCAGCTACCGCCTCGACCTGCACCCGTCGACGGCGGGCGACAACTATGTCGACGTACCGAGTGTGCCGTTCGAACTGCCGCTGGGCGCCTTGCTGCCACGGCGGATGCGGAACCTGCTGCCGGCCGGCAAGAACATCGGCACCACGCACATCACGAATGGTTGCCATCGGCTACATCCCGTCGAGTGGAACATCGGCGAGGTCGCCGGGCACCTCGCCGGGTTCGCCCTGCGCGGCGGCACCGAACCACACCAGGTCGGCGAGAACCCGGCTGTCTTCGAGGACTTCGCGCGGCTGCTCGACCGCTCCGGTGTCGAGCGCCGGTGGCCCGACGTCCGCGGGTACTGACTTTCCCCTTTGGAGGTGCGGACCATGACGTTCCAGCCAGGTGCCGTGCGGGTCGGGATCGATGTCGGTGGCACGTTCACCGACGCGGTCGCCGTCGACGCACGCACGTTCGAACTGCTCGGCCAGGTCAAGGTGCCGACCAGCCATGACCATCGCGACGGCGTCGCACACGGCATCCTGGAGGCGCTGGAGAAGCTGCGCGCCGACCTCGGTCTCGGCGCGGACGACGTCTCGTTCCTCGCCCACGGCACCACCCAGGCGACCAACGCGCTGCTGGAAGGCGATGTCGCGACGGTCGGCATCGCCGGTGTCGGGACCGGGTTCGACGCCTTCGCGACCCGGCGGCTGCGCTCCTTCGGGAAGATGGAGCTGGCGCCCGGGCGCAAGCTGCCCGTCCACTACGTCGCGGTGCGAGACCCAGCGCGTGCAGGCGCGGCGGTCGACGAGCTCGTGCGGGCAGGTGCCGAGGTGGTCGTCGCGGTCGAGCCTTTCAGCGTGGACGACCCCGGCGGCGAAGACGCGGTCGCGACTGCTGCCCGCGAGCAGGGTGTGCTCGCAGCGGCCACGCACGAGATCACAGGTCTCTACGGCCTCACCAAACGAGCCCGTACGGCGGTCCTGAACGCGGGCATCATGCCGCGGATGGTCTCGACTGCGGATCTGGTCGAGAGCAGTGTCCGGCGGGCCGGTATCACCGCTGCGCTCATGGTCGTCCGTGGCGACGGCGGTGTGATGTCCCTGGCGGAGATGCGCCGCCGGCCGTTGCTCACCGCGCTGTCCGGACCCGCTGCGGGCGTGGCCGGGGCGTTGATGGCAGAGCGACTCAGCGAAGGCCTGTTCCTGGAGACCGGTGGTACGTCCACCGACATCAGCGTGGTCCGCCGGGGACGGGTGCTGGTTCGGCACGCACACCTGGGCGGGCACGAGACCTACCTGCCTGCTTTGGACGTCCGCACGGTCGGCATCGGCGGCGGGTCCCTGATCAGGTACTCCGGCCGCGCGATCACCGAGGTCGGCCCACGCAGCGCGCACATCGCCGGACTGCCGTACGCCTGCTTCGCACCGGCCGCTGTCTGGTCCGGCGCAAAGCTCGTCACCATTTCGCCGCGGCCTGGTGACCCGGCGGACTACGTGGCGATCGAGACTGCGGACGGCACCCGGTACGCGCTCACGCTGACCTGCGCCGCCAACGCGCTCGAAGTCGTGCCGGCGGACAGCTACGCCTTTGCGAACCAGGAGACCTCCCGAGCGGCGATGCAGCCGCTCGCCGCGGCCCTGGGCCTGACCGTGGAGGCGGCAGCACGCGCCGTACTGCGCCAAGCGGTGAAGCCGGTGCGTGCAGTGGTCGACCGGCTCGTTCAGGAGTACCGACTCGATCACCCGACGCTGGTCGGCGGAGGCGGCGGCGCGGCTGCGGTCACGCCGTTCCTGGGTGCGGAGACCGGCCATGACTGGCGGATCGCTGCGCACGCTGAGGTCATCAGCCCACTCGGCGCCGCACTGGCGCTGGTCCGGGAGTCGGTCGAGCGAATCGTGCCGAGTCCGTCCAACGCCGACATCCTGGCCACCCGTGCCCAGGCCGAGGCCGCTGTGGTCGCTCAGGGCGCAGACCCGGCAGGAGTCGAGGTCGACGTCACCGTGGACCCACAGCGCAACCTGATCCGAGCGGTCGCGACCGGCGCCACCGAGCTCCGCACAAAGGACCGGGCCGCCACTCTCGACGCCGCTGAGGTGCGCTCCGCCGTGGCACGCAGCATCGGCGTCTCCAACTCCGAGGTCAGCGAGCTTGCGGCCACACCGCAGTACGGCGTCTTCGGTGCGCGGACACGTCGGCACCGGTTCGCCAGATCCGCCGTACGCCTCCGGGTGGTCGACGGCGAAGGCGTGATTCGCCTGCACAGCAACGGCGCGGTGGTCGAGACAGTCGAAGCCGGTACGGCGTCCGCCCGGCTCGCCGTACTGGCGGATCAGCACACGCGGTATGGCGACGGTGGTGCGCGCGTGCCCGCGGTGTGGCTGCTGGTCGGCCCGAAGATCGCCGACCTGTCCGGAGTGCTCGACCGCGACCAGCTGATCGCCCTGGCCGGCGCCGAACTGAAGACCCGAGCAGACGACGAGCAGGTCGTCCTGATCCTGGAGGACCGCGGATGAACGACCTGGACCTGGCCGTCGGCCTGCTGCGTGACACACCCACCCACGAGAACCGCACCGGCGAGCAACTGCGGTCCTGGGCGCGGACGGCACTCGAGTACGGCGACGAACTGGCCTCGACCGACACTGCTGTCGACATCCGCGTGGTCGAGCGCGAGGGCGGCGTACGGAAAGGTGAACTGCTGCTGGCGGAACACCAGCGCGGCACAGTCATCGTCTACACCGACGCGTTGCGCCGTACCGAGGAGGTGGCGCGCGAGCGTGGGTGGCCAGTCACTCGCGAGTCCTTGCACCGGGCCGCGGTTGCGCACGAGGTGGCGCACCACAGTCTCGACGTACGCGAGCTGAACCGGCGGCTCGGCCACACCGCTGCCCGGCTCGGGCCCTTCCGGCTGCGTGGACACGTGGCCGGGGCAGACGAGATCGCCGCCCACCGCTTCGCTCATCGCCGCAGCGGCTTGGCCGTCAGCCCCTTGCTGCTCACCGCCGCCCTCGCGGGAAGGAACTGATCATGGGAATCGCGATCCTGATTCTGATGGCCGTCGGAGTGGTGCTCATGCTCACCCGGGTGCTGCCGACCGCGTTCGCACTGGCCCTGCTCGCGATCGGCATCGCGCTGATCTCGGGCGCACCGTTGACCGGCGGGAAGGAGAGCATCCTGACCGGCGTGCTGCAGAACGGCGCCATCACGCTCGCGGCGACGATGATCGCCGTACTGCTGGGGTCCTGGCTCGGTTCGCTACTCGACCAGACCGGCATCGGCGGCACGCTCGTGCGGAAGATCGTGGAGTTCGGCGGTGAGCGCCCGGCGGTCGTGGCGCTCGGCGTCTTCGCGGTGTCGATCCTGTGCGGAAGCATCACTGGATCGGCGCCGGCCGCGATGCTCGCCGGAGTCGTAGGCATCCCGGCGATGATCGCCGTCGGCCTTCGCCCGGTCGCGGCGGCGGGCACGGTCCTGATGGGGATCTCGGCCGGGTCGCCGTTGGAGCTGCCGGTGTGGCAGTTCATGTCCGACGCGCTCGGTGCGCCGGTCTCCGAGGTCCGGACGGTCATGATCAGGCTGTTCCCGATCGCGCTGGTGGTGGGGATCGCCTACGTGCTTGTGCAGACCCGCCGGGGTGCGCGGCACGCGTGGGCGGTGCAGCTGGAGCGGCCGAAGGCGCGCGTCCGACGCGGCGACGCTCCCTGGTACGCCCTCGCCACGCCGCTGATCCCGATCGTGCTGGCCCTGGGATTCACGATCCCGATCGTGCCGTCGCTGCTCGCCGGGGTGGTCTATGCGTTGGTGACCACGACGAGATGGGGTGACCTGAACGAGCGGGCGCTTCGCTCGCTGTACAAGGGTTTCGAGGTCGCCGCGCCGCCGATCGCCTTGTTCGTGGCGATCGGGATGCTGCTCGCGGCGGTGAAGCTGCCGGGCGCCAAGACCGCGCTGACGCCGATCGTGGCGGCGATCAGCCCATCTGCCCCGATCTGGTTCGTCGTGGTCTTCGCCGCGCTGGTACCGCTGTGCCTGTTCCGCGGTCCGCTCAACGTGTTCGGGCTCGGCGCCGGAGTGGCCGGCGTACTGGTGAGCGGTGGCATCTACCCGATGGCCGCGGTCGTCGGGCTGATGGCGTCGTACAACCAGGTCTTCAGCGTCTCCGACCCGACCAGCACCCAGACAGTGTGGGCGGCCCAGTACGCCGGTGTGCGGCCCGAGCGGTCGATGCTGTCGACGCTGCCGTTCACCTGGCTGGTCGGGCTGGGCGGGATGGTGCTCACGGCGGCTCTCTACCTTTGATCCGTGGTCACCCCTTGTAATCGGCGCGTCACTCAACTTACTGTGGGCCGCGTTGCCGAACCTTGGGGAGGTCCAGTGAAGTTTCACCGTGCGATCGCAGCGGTTAGCGGGTTGCTGATGACGGCGGCGCTGACCGTCCCCGCGCACGCGGACGTCCCACGCTTCACCGAGTACGTCGCTCTGGGTGACTCCTACACGTCGGCGCCGTTCGTGCCGATCCCGGATCTGCTGTCGCTCGGGTGCGCGCGCTCGTTCAGCAACTACCCGAAGATGGTCGCGGGCGCGCTCGGCATCTACCACTTCACCGACGTCAGCTGCGGCGGCGCGGACACCACGCACATGCTGAACCCGCAGAGCACGGTCCTCGGTACGGCGCGGCCGCAGTTCGACGCGCTATCGCCGGAGACCGACCTGGTCACGGTCGGGATCGGCGGGAACGACTTCGGGGTGTTCGGCTCGATCATCAGCACCTGCCCGGGGCTGCGCGCCTCGGATCCGACGGGCGCACCCTGCAAGGCGCACTTCACCGTCGACGGCGTCGACACGCTGAAGGCGAAGATCACGCAGACCCAGACCCGGATCGCGACTGTTGTCCAAGGCATCAAACAACGGTCGCCGCAGGCAACGATCCTGCTGATCGGGTATCCGAAGATCGCGCCCGAGCACGGCACCTGCCCGGACATCCTGCCGTTCGCCGACGGCGACTACAGCTACCTGTACTCGATCGAGCAGGCGCTGAACGCTGCCGTGTCGAACGCGGCTGCGGCCAACGGAGCGACGTACGTCGACACGTTCGGACCGTCGACGGGGCATGACGCCTGCGCGCCGGACGGCGTGGCGTGGATCCAGGGCAAGGACCTCAACCTGCTCCGCGCGGCCAACTACCACCCGCGCTATGAGGGTCAGGCCGGTGTCGCGTCGCTGACCTTCAAGAAGCTGACCGGCGCGCCCGCCACCGTGACTGCCTCTGAGCAGGCCGCGTGGGCGGCTAAGGGCCGTGAGCTGACCAAGGCCGCTGCCACATCCAAGGCTGTGCAGGCCTCCAATGACCGCGTACGGACCAGCGCGCAACGCTGACCCTTTCCAATCCGTACGCGACCCCGAGCCGGGCCACATCACGCGTGGCCCGGCTCGGCGGTGCTTTTACGGCAGCTGTGCCGTCAGCTCGGTCAGGGCCTGGCCGAGCGGCAGGTTGATCCGGTGCAGCGCATACGGGTCGCCGCGAGTGATGCCCTGGTTGACGATCAGAACCGGCGTACCGGCCTTGGCTGCGTGCCGGACGAAGCGGAAGCCGGACATGACGGTCAGGGACGAGCCGAGCACCAGTACGGCGTTGGCCGCGTCGATCAGGCGGTAGCAGCGCTCCACGCGCGACTTGGGCACGTTCTCGCCGAAGAACACCACGTCTGGTTTGAGCACTCCCCCGCAGACCGTGCACGGGACGACGCTGAAGTGCTGGACCACCTCATCCGGCAGCTCGACGTCGCCGTCCGGGTTGATCCGGGTCGCCTCGGCCTCGAAGCCTGTGTTGGCTGCGCGCAGTCTCGCGTCTAGTGCTTCGCGGGCGGACGTCGTACCGCAGTCCAGGCAGATGACGCGGTCGAGGTTGCCGTGCAGCTCGATCACGTCTCTGGCCCCGGCGGCACTGTGCAGGCCGTCGACGTTCTGCGTGATGACGCCGGTCAGGTAGCCCCGGGCCTGGAGGGCGGCGACGGCGCGGTGGCCGTCGTTCGGGTGGGCGCGGGCGATCGTCCGCCACCCCAGGTGGCTGCGGGCCCAGTAGCGCTGCCGACCGGCCTCGCTGGTCGCGAAGTCGTCGTACGTCATCGGGGTGTGCGTCCGCAGGCTGCCGGTCTCGCCGCGGTAGTCGGGGATGCCGGACTCGGTGGACAGGCCGGCGCCACTGAGTACGACGACCTTCCGGCCGCTGACGATCTCGGCGAGCGGCCCGACATCCGTCGTACCGGGCTCGAGCGCGAGAACGTCAGGGCCGGGAGCCCACTGCAGAGTCGGACGGGAACGCACCACTCCAGGGTACTTACCGGCGCACGCCGAGGGTGGCGATCAGGTCCTCGTGCAGCTCGAACCACACGCGGTGGCGCTCCTCGACCTCTCCAGCGCTCGCGTAGCGCGTGTCATAGCCGGCGAAGCGGTCCAGTACGGCGGTCAGCCGCGCCTCCAGCGGTGTGAGCTCCTGGCCGATCGCTGTGAGCTCGTTAAGCACGCTCTGGTCCCAGATGGCGTCGGTGTGGTCGTTATAGGCCAGAGGGTCGTCAGGAGTCGGTTTGAGCTGCCAGTTGGTGCAGGCGGCCTGCAGACGGCCGTTGAGCGGCAGGAAGTCGTCGTACGCCGCTTGGACGCTCGCCCGATGCGGTCCGAGCTCAGCCGCGAGCTGGCGCTCGTTCTCGGCCCGGCCGCGCTCCGTGAGCGACCAGCCGCCCACACCCGCGAACTCGCTCCAGCTGACCCAGCCATAGGCCTGGTAGTCGAGCAGCAGTTCCTTAGCCAGAGCCACGTCGAGCTGGAACCGCTCCGCGACCGCAGTGTCGTCACCGACACCGAGCACCCGGACCGCATGCAGGACGAGGAGGTCCGGCGTACTCATGACTGGTCCTGCTTCGTGGTCAGCCGGTCCAGGCGCTGCTGGCAGGCCTGCGGCGAGTTGTACCCGAGCGCCCGGGCCATCTCAGCCCAGGTGATGCCGAGGCCACGCGCAGCGAACATCAGCCCGGTCTCCAGCTGGTCGATCTCCGCCCGCGCCGCCGGCAGCAGCTGCAGTGCGGCTCTCGCTGCAGCGCGGTCGTCGGTGTTCGACGCCAGGAAGAAGTGGATGAGGTCAACGGCTGAGGGCGGCACCGGCGCGGGCTGCCACGGACGGCGGTCGAGCTGGTCGGCGCCGAGCGCTAACAGCTCTTCCCGGGCATCCGCCTCCCGCTGCGCCTGCGCGTGGTCGTCATTGCTTTGCATGCTCGAACAGTGGATCATCAACGAAATGTTGTCAACAAAACATTGAAAGGATCGTCTGAGTGATCAGTCTTGCGGAGGCAGGTCCGGACGCCGGCCCGAAGGCCGCGACCCTCGGCAACCTCCTGCGCGCCGGCTTCCCGGTCCCACCCGGCTACGTCGTACTCCCCGGTGACGTGCCTGTGCTCACGGACCTGCCGGACCGCCTGTACGCCGTTCGCTCGTCGGCGTCGACCGAGGACACGGCTCAGCAGTCGGCGGCCGGGATGTACGACTCGTTCCTCGGCGTCGACCGGGCGGCCCTCGCGGACCGGATCGCCGCGACTCGGGCGTCACTGTGGTCACCGCGGGCGGCGGACTACCGCCGTACCGACGCGCAGATGACGGTGATCGTCCAGCAGCACGTCGAGGCGGACGTGTCCGGCGTGCTCTTCACCGGATCGCCAACGCAGGTGGAGGCCTCGTGGGGACTCGGCGAGAGCGTGGTCAGCGGCCGCGTCACCCCCCGACGCCTTCACCCTCGTCAACGGCGAGCCCACCGACCGCCGCCTCGGTGACAAGTCCACCCGAGTAGACCGCACCATCACAACCCCGGTCTCCCCCGCCGACCGCACCCGCTACTGCCTCACCGACACCCAACTCCGCGACCTCTGGCACCTAGGCCAAGCCGTCGAACACCACCTAGGCGCACCCCAAGACCTCGAGTTCGCCTTCGAACGCAACCACCTCTGGCTCCTCCAGGCCCGCCCCATCACGATCCCCCTCCAAGGAACCTCCGGCAGCCCCGGCATCGCCACCGGCCCCGCCCGCCCAGTCCACACCCCCGCAGACTTCCCCCGCGTCCACCCCGGCGACATCCTCATCTGCCGCTACACCGACCCTGCCTGGACCCCACTCTTCCGAGTCATCGCCGGCATCATCACCGAAACCGGCGGCCGCCTCTCCCACGCCGCCATAGTCGCCCGAGAACACCACATCCCCGCCATCCTCGGCGTACCCCACGCCCTCACCATCCCCGAAGGCACCCCCCTCACCCTCAACACCACCACCGGAACCATCACCCCCCACCCCCGCCCAACCCCACCTTGAGCCCCCACCACCCACAGATCACGCCCGGCAATGGCTGAACCGCGCTCAAAGTGCGGAACGAGGCACCTTGAGCACCCACCAACCACGAACCACCCGCCGGCGCGACTGAGCCGTGCTCAAGGTCGCGCGCGAAGACCACCTTGGGCACCCACCAACCACGGATCGCGCCCAGCAATGACTGAACCGCGCTCAAAGTGCGGAACGAGGCACCTTGAGCACCCACCAACCACGAACCACCCGCCGGCGCGACTGAGCCGTTCCCAAAGTCGCGCGGGAAGACCACCTTGGGCGCGCATCAACCACGGATCGCGCCCGGAAGTGGCTGAAGGGTGCTCAAAGTGGGGAATGAGGTGCCGTGGGGTGTCAGGTGAGGCGGGGTGGGCCTGCCTTGAGGCGGTGTTCGGCGGTGGTGCGGACTGTGGTGGGGTCTTGGGAGGACCAGTCGGCGTCTATCCACCAGGTGGCGCCGGCTTCGGCCCAGGGGCGGACTGTTTCGGCGGCTGCTGGGTCGGTGGCTGAGGTGGTTCCTTCGACGACGATGTCGTAGTCGTCCATGGTGAGGCTGTGGGTCGCACGTTCCTGGCGGATCCAGGCGACTCCTTCGGCCAGGAGCTCCGGTGTGAGTTCGCCCGGTCCGTCGACAGGGGCGTAGTACGGGAGCCAGCCGTCCTGGAGTGCGGCTCGGCGCATCGACTTGGGGCGCGGCCAGGCGCCGACCACCCAGGTGGGGATCCGCGGTTGCTGCACGGGAGGTGGTGGCGCGGGTGGTACCAGTTCGGGGAGCTTCTGGGAGCGGTAGTGCTGGCCGGTGAACTCGAAGGGCTGGTCCCGCCACAGGTGCTGCAGCATGTCCAGCGACTCGTCCATCAGCTCAGCCCGGACCTTCCGCCCCGGATCGTCCTCGAAGATCCAGAACCGTTGCTCCCCGGTCACGCCGAGCCCGACCGACAGGATCACCCGCCCGTTGCTCAGGTTGTCCACCGTCGACGACTGACCGGCCACGTCCCACGGCTTGCGGCGTGGCAGCGGCGTCAGCATGGTCCCGAGCCGGATCCGCTCGGTCACCATCGCGGCCGCACCGAGCATCACCCAAGCGTCGATCCCCCAAATCGACTCCCAGACGAAGAAGCCGTCCCACCCGTGTTCCTCGGCGAGCGCGGCCAACTCGGCCGCCGCTCGTGCGTCCCCTGCGGGCATCACGAAGCCGTAGCGCATAGCCGCCAGGCTACGACTCCAGAAGCTCCACGTCAGCCGACGAAGACCGCAGTCGGCTTCGCCACCGGCCCGTGCGGTTCGTAGAGAGCCAGGAACGTCCCGGTGGGGTCGAACATGGCGGTTTGGCCGGGCGCGAGGTTCAGCCCCGGCAACGGACGGCCGGTGCGGATGGCGGCTGCCTGCTCGACATCGGCGTCGTACCGGGGAAAGGTGCTGGCGGCAACATCTGCGATGGGCAGCCAGACGAAGTCCTCGGCGAGCTCCTCGAGCGTGTGCGCAGCCTTCAGATCAAAGGACCCAACCCTGGTACGGCGAAGCGCCGTCAGGTGCCCGCCCACTCCCAGATCGGCACCGAGGTCACGAGCCAGCGCACGGATGTACGTCCCGCTCGAACAGTCAACGGACACGTCGATATCGATCCACGTCTCCCCGACCCGCACCTCGAGGATGTCGTACCGCGACACCGTCACCGTGCGAGCCTTGAGCGCAACCTCCTCGCCCGCACGCACCCGCTCATAGGCCCGCTTACCGTCGACCTTGATCGCGGACACCGCCGACGGGATCTGCGAGATCTCACCCCGGTACGCCGCCGCTGCGGTCCTGATCGCTTCCACGGTGACGCCATCGACCGGAGCAGTCGAAACAACTGAACCCTCCGCGTCATCCGTCGTCGTCACCGCGCCGAGGCGGATCGTGGCGTCGTACGACTTGTCGGCGAGCTGGAGATGACCGAGCAAGCGGGTCGCGCGGTTGAGGCCGGCGACCAGGACGCCGGTCGCCATCGGGTCCAGCGTGCCGGCATGCCCCACCTTGCGGGTCCCTGCCAGCCGCCGGACCCTCGCGACGACCGTGTGCGAGGTCATCCCCGCGGGTTTGTCGACGACGACGATGCCGTCCGAGGACGGCGTGAAGTCACCCACTAGTCTTCGGCGTCCTCGTCTTCGTGCGGCTTCTTGTACGGGTCGGCGTCACCGGCCGGCTTCGCACCGGCGGCGGCCTTGGCCACCTCGGCGTCGGCCTGGCGGGCCTTCGCGAGCAGTTCCTCGATCTGGCCGGCGGTCTCCGGGACAGCGTCCAGGTAGAACGCGACACTCGGCGCGCGCCGCAGCCCGAGCGCCTTGCCGACCTCGCTGCGGATCAGCCCGCGGGCCGACTCCAGCGCGGCCGCGGTGGACGCCCGGTCCTGCTCATTGCCGTACACCGTGTAGAAAACGCTCGCCTCGCCCAGATCGGCGGTCAGCTTCGCGTCCGTCACGGTGACGAATCCCAGCCGCGGGTCCTTGACCCGGCGCTCCAGCAACTCGGCGACGAGCACCTGGATCCGGTCGGCCAGCTGCTTGGCCCTTGCTTCGCCCATCAGGGCTCACTCCCTCATTCATGAAGAACGTCCGGAGAGACGTTTGACCGTCTCTCCGGACGCTACTCCTCGACGGCTCAGCGAGCCGTCACCTGGTTCAGTTCCGCGGCTTCTCGCGGAGCTCGAAGGACTCCACGACGTCGCCGATCTTGATGTCGTTGAAGTTGTTCACCGTCAGACCGCACTCGAAGCCCTCGCGGACCTCGGACGCGTCGTCCTTGAACCTCTTCAGCGACGACAGGTCGCCGTTCTCGACGATCACCGCACCGTCGCGGATCAACCGGATCTTGGCGTTCCGGCGGACCAGCCCGTCGGTCACCCAGCAGCCGGCGATGTTGCCCACCTTCGAGGAGCGGAAGATCTCGCGGATCTCCGCGTGGCCGAGCACGGCCTCCTCGTAGACCGGCTTGAGCATGCCCTTCAGGGCCGCCTCGATGTCGTCGATCGCGGAGTAGATCACCGAGTAGTACCGGATGTCGACGCCCTCGCGCTCGGCGACGTCCCCGGCCTTGCCCGCCGGCCGCACGTTGAAGCCGATGATGACGGCGTTCGAGGCCATGGCCAGGTTGACATCGTTCTCGTTGATCGCACCGACGCCACGGTCGATGACGCGCAGGTTGACCTCGTCGTCGACCTCGATCCGGACCAGCGCGTCTTCCAGCGCCTCGACCGAACCGGACACGTCACCCTTGAGGATGAGCAGCAGCTCCTGCGTCTCGCCCTTCTCCATCGAGGCCATGAAGTCCTCGAGGGTCCGGCGCGCACGACGCTTGGCGTTGGCGGCCGCACGAGCCCGGGCTTCGCGCTTCTCAGCGATCTGCCGGGCCATCCGGTCGTCGTCCACCACCAGGAACTTGTCACCCGCACCCGGGACCGCGGTCAGACCGAGGACCAGGACCGGACGCGACGGCGTGGCCTCTTCGACCGGGTCGCCGTGCTCGTCGAGCATGGCCCGGACCCGGCCGTACGCCGGTCCCGCGACCATCGAGTCGCCGACCCGGAGCGTGCCGCGCTGAACCAGCACGGTCGCCACCGGACCACGGCCCTTGTCGAGGTTGGCCTCGATCGCGATGCCCTGGGCCGGCATGTTCGGGTTCGCCCGCAGGTCCAGTGCCGCGTCCGCGGTCAGTACGACGCCCTCGAGCAGGCCGTCGATGTTGATCCGGGACTTGGCCGAGACGTCGACGAACATCGTGTCGCCGCCGTACTCCTCGGGGACCAGGCCGTACTCGGTCAGCTGACCGCGCACCTTGGCCGGGTCCGCCGCCGGGACGTCGATCTTGTTGACCGCGACCACGATCGGGACACCCGCCGCGCGAGCGTGGTTCAGGGCCTCGATCGTCTGCGGCATCACGCCGTCGTCGGCCGCGACCACCAGGATGACGATGTCGGTGGCCTGCGCACCACGGGCACGCATGGCGGTGAACGCCTCGTGACCCGGGGTGTCGACGAAGGTGATGGCGCGCTCTTCGCCGTCGACCGTGGTGGTCACCTGGTAGGCACCGATGTGCTGGGTGATGCCACCGGCTTCCTTGGCGACGACGTTCGCTTCCCGGACCGCGTCCAGCAGCTTCGTCTTACCATGGTCGACGTGACCCATCACGGTCACGACCGGCGGCCGCTTGACCAGGTCGCCGTCATCGCCCTCGTTGGAGCCGAAGTCGATGTCGAACGACTGGAGCAGCTCGCGGTCCTCGTCCTCCGGGGACACGACCTGAACGTCGTAGTTCAGCTCGGTGCCCAGCAGCTGCAGGACCTCTTCGTTGACCGACTGGGTCGCGGTGACCATCTCACCGAGGTGGAACAGCACCTGCACCAGCGACGCCGGGTCGACTCCGACCTTCTCGGCGAAGTCCGTCAGGGACGCGCCACGGGCCAGCTTCACGACCTCGCCGTCACCGTGCCGGACGCGAACGCCACCGACCGCCGGTGCCTGCATGTTGTCGAATTCCTGGCGCTTGGCGCGCTTCGACTTCCGGCCACGACGAGCCGGACCGCCCGGACGCCCGAAGGCACCCTGCGTTCCGCCACGGCCCCGGTTGCCCGGACCGGGACGGCCACCGCCGCCACCACCGGGAGGACCGCTCGGGCCGCCGCCGGGACGGAAACCGCCGCCACCGCCGCCGCCACCCGGACGGGCGCCGCCACCGGCTCCACCCGGACCGCCGCCACCTGGGCGACCACGACCGCCGGCGCCACCACCGCCGCCTGGGCCCCCACCGGGACCCGAGGGACGGCCGGTGAACGTACCGGCCGAGGACTTCGGCATCATCGCCGGGTTCGGGCGCGGAGCACCCGGTACGCCGCCGGAACGCGGCGGACGGTCGTTACCGCCCCGCCGGTCGTCGCGGCCGCCACCATCGCGGGCCGCCGGCGGACGCGGAGCCATCCCGGCCGGGCTCGGAGCGCCCTGGCCGCCGCCCTGGCCACCCGGGCCCGGACGTGCGCCACCGCGCTGCATGCCTTGCGTAGAGCTGAACGGGTTGTTGCCCGGACGCGGTGCACCCGGGCGCGGGGCACCACCCTGGCCACCCGGACGTGCGTTGCCACCGGGCCGGGGCGCACCCGGACGCGGCGCGGAGCCACCCGGACGCGGAGCCGCACCCGGACGGGGCGCAGAGCCTTGACCGCCACCCTGTCCGCCCGGACGCGGGCCCGGACGGTCGGCAGCCGGACGCGGCGTGGCCGGAGCGGCCGGCGCTGCGGCCTCAGGGGCCGGAGCCGCCTTGGCAGCCGGAGCCTCGAACGACGGCGTGGCCGCGGGGGCCTCGGTCTTCGGGGCGGCGGGTGCCTCGACCGGCGCTGCCGGAGCGGCAGCCGCGGCGGGAGCCTCGACCGGTGCGGCCGGGGTCTCGGCGCGCGGACGCGGCTTCGGGCCCGGACGCGGACCCGGCTTGATGCCTGGGGTCGCCTTGGCGGCCGGAGCCACCGGAGCGGCCTCGGCCTGCTCGGTCACCGGAGCCTGCGCGACCGGAGCCGGAGCGGCCTCGGCGACGGGCGCCGGGCGCTCGGCCGGTGCCGCGGGAGCGGCCGGCTCGGACTTCTCCACCGGCTCCGCGGGGACCACCGGAGCGGTCGCCTGCGGCGCGGCAGACGTACTGGCGGCGGCCTTCTTGGCCGCGCGCTTCTTCGGCGGGTTCTTCTCGAACTCCTCCGCCAACCGCCGCACAACCGGCGCCTCGATGGTCGAGGATGCCGATCGGACGAACTCACCCATGTCGTTCAGCCTGGTCAGGACGACCTTGCTGGTAACTCCGAGCTCTTTCGCGAGCTCGTAGACCCGGACCTTTGCCACTACTCTCCCTCTGGTCCGAGCCTGGGGCGCGGACCGTTAGTTGACGTACGTGCTCATCGCATTGCACTCATCGGTAGACACTCATCGAGTGGTCATGAGTCGATGACCCGCCTTCATGTCGGTCACACAGCCCGGTCAGGCCGTGTGTACATCTTGATTATCACGCTGCGCTATGTGCTCACGTAGCCCGGTCACCTCCAGCGCCCCCTGGACCTTGAAGGCCCGTGGGAACGCCTTACGCCGGACAGCGAGCTCGAAGCACTCGATCGTGGGGTGCAGGTGCGCCCCTCGGCCGGGTGCCCGACGCGCGGGATCCGGGAGGACAAGTCCCCCGGACACCGTCATCCGCAGCAGGTCAGTCGGGCTGGATCGTTTCCGGCACCCGATACAGGTGCGCTCCCGAAGCTTCTCAGGGCGCGCGTCTGCAGTTTCTGTCACAGTTCCTCAGGGTGTGGTGACGACTCAGTCGACCGACCGAGAGATCAGTCTACCTTCTTGTCCTCACCAGTCACATCGGTATCCGGCCGGATGTCGATCCGCCAGCCCGTCAGCCGGGCCGCGAGGCGGGCGTTCTGGCCTTCCTTGCCGATGGCGAGGGACAACTGATAGTCCGGTACGACGACCCGCGCGGCGCGGGCGGCCGCGTCGACGACCTCGACAGACGTAACCTGCGCCGGGGACAACGCATTCCCGACGAACGTGGCCGGGTCGTCGCTGTGGTCGATGATGTCGATCTTCTCGCCGTGCAGCTCGTGCATGATGTTGCGCACGCGCTGGCCCATCGGGCCGATACAGGCGCCCTTCCCGTTCACCGACGGGTTCAGGGTGCGAACGGCGATCTTGGTCCGGTGACCGGCCTCACGGGCGATCGCGGTGATCTCGACGGTGCCGTCGGCGATCTCCGGGACCTCCAGCGCGAACAGCTTCTTGACCAGGTTCGGGTGCGTCCGGCTGACCGTGATCTGCGGGCCCTTGAAACCCTTCCGGACACCGACGACGTAGACCCGCAGCCGGGAGCCGTGGTCGTACTTCTCCCCCGGTACCTGCTCGGGCGCCGGCAGCACGGCCTCGATCTTGCCGAGGTCGACCATCACCGAGCGCGGATCGCGGCCCTGCTGGACCACGCCGGAGACGATGTCACCCTCCTTACCGGAGAACTCGCCGTACCGGACCTCGTCCTCGGCGTCGCGCAGCCGCTGCAGGATGATCTGCTTGGCCGTGGTGGCGGCGATCCGGCCGAAGTCGGCCGGAGTGTCGTCGTACTCGCGGAGCAGCGTGCCCTCGTCGTCGAACTCGCGCGCCATCACACTCACGTGCCCGGTCTTGCGGTCCAGCTCGGCGCGCGCGTGCTGCTGTGCGCCCTCGGTGCGGTGGTAGGCCACCAGCAACGCCGCCTCGATCGCGTCGACGACGATGTCCAGGGAGATGTCCTTCTCCCGTTCGAGTGACCGCAGGACGGCCATGTCGATATCCATGTCAGTTCTCCTCCACCGTGCCGTCGGCAGGTGCTTCTTCGTCGTCGTTGCCGGCGGGCCGGTTGAACTCGATCTGGACCTTGGCCTTCTCCACGTCGCCGTACGCGACCGATCGGAGCTTGCCCTTGACATCCAGTTCGGCCGCCTCGTCGGAGGCGGTCTTGATGCGGCCGGTCACCTTCTGGCCGTTGGTCAGGGTGACCGCGACCAGGCGGGTGATGTTGCGGCGCCAGTGCCGGGGCAGCGTGAGCGGCCGGTCGACGCCGGGGCTGGAGACCTCCAGCGTGTAGGCACTCGCACCCATCAGCTTGTCGTCCTCGTCCAGCGCCTTGGAGATGGCACGGGTGACGTCCGCGACGTCGTCGAGGGTGATCCCGCCGTCGCGGTCGATCAGGACCCGCAGGATCCGGCGCTTGCCGACCGGCACGATGTCGGTCTCCTCCAGGTCGGCGCCGAACTGGGCGACGAGGGGCTGGAGGAAGTTCTCGAGGCTCGTGGTGTCCGTGTGGTCAGTCCTTCGGCTCACAGGTAGACCTGCCTCTCTTTGCAGTTGTGCGCCCGTACCCACCCCGGCGGTCCGGCCGAGGGCAGTAGTCCACCTTATCCGGCTCCGGAGGGTGCTCACGTCACCGCCTTGTCCCAGGCCGATCAACGACCTGTCACCGGGTAAGGTTCCGGGGTGCCGATCGAACCCCTCCGGCTGTCACGCCGCGTCGCACTGCAGTCCACAGCCCTGGCCACGGGCGCCTTCGTGCTGGCCGGCTGCAAGGACGATCAGGGCGGATCCGGTACGCCGGGAGCCGTCGACCCGGGATCCGGCAAGACCGTGCCACAGGAGCCGGCCGTTGACCCCGCGGTCGTCGCAGCACTCAGCAGCGCGGCCGGACTGGTGAGTTCGCTGACCGCTCAGTACACGCTCGTCGGCACGAAGTTCCCGGCCCTCAAGCCCAAACTGGCGGCCGCCGCGAAGTTCCACGCCGGTCACCTGGCCAAGCTCCAGGAGACGGCCGGCGTCACCGTGCCCAAGGCCCCCAAGGCCCCGGCCGTACCGACTCAGTCGGTCGCCGCCCTGGCACTGCTCGCCAAGCAGGAGAAGGCCGCCTCGGCCGCCCACGCGGCCGCCGCAGCCAAGCTCTCCGGATCTGCGGCCCGCCTGCTCGCGATGATCGCCGCGTCCGAGGTCCAGCTCGGCTCGACCCTCCTCCCGACCAAGAAGGTGGCCTCCTCATGAGTGAGATGGAGGCCCTGCAGGCCGCCCTCGCCGGCGAACACGCAGCCCTGTACGGCGTGGGTGTGGCCGGCGGCAAGTTGAGCGGCGCCAAGTTCCGGTCCGCGACCGAGACGTTCGAGCGGCACCGCGACAACCGCGACAAGCTGAGCGCCCTGATCGCGGCCGCCGGTGAGACCCCGGTCGCCGCCGAACCGGCGTACGACCTGCCGCAGCCGGTCACGAACGCGGTCAGCGCCTCCGCGCTGATCCTCGTCATCGAGCGCCGCCTGGCCGCGGCGTACGGCGATCTGGTCGAGGCCGCCGAGCAGCCGCCGGTCCGCCAGCTGGCCATCAACGAACTGCTCGCCACCGCGTCCGCGCAGGTGGTCTGGGGTGGCGCACCGGTCGCCCTCCCGGGCGCGGTTTAGATCCGTTCAGTGACGGCGCGGACACGGTCCGCCGTCAAATCCCGGCGCTAACGAAGGAATTCCGGCGGAGTTACGTATCGGCCGGAAATTCATAGCGTATTCCCCTTTACTCGCAGCGCGACCTTACCTATATTTTCGGCCACGGAGACTGGGGGGTCACCGGGTATCACGACGACCGCGTTGGTGGCGCAGGTCGCGAAGGTTCGGCGCGTTCTCAGCGCCTTGTTCCGTACGTTTCATTTCCGCTTGCCTGCTTTTCAAGAGGCACCTCAACTTCTTCGGTCCTGCTCGCGGCAGGATCATGGAGGGTGGCGAAGCATGCGTACTTTCGACCTGCGCACCGGCGAAGACCTGTTCGTGAAAGACCTGCGAGTGGTCCGCTGGGAACAATATGAACTCGATCGTGAAGTGCCGTTCCAGGCGATGTGGTACTCCGTCCCACCCGGTTCGGAGAGCCCGCTCGACCAGCATCCCGAGCTCGAACTGTCCCTCGTCGTCGCCGGTACGGCGCATGTCCTGACCGGCGGTTCGACCTACGAAGTCCAGCAGGGCAACGCGTTCCTGCTCTCCAGCACCGAACAGCACGTCGTACAGAATCGGTCGGACTCGGTCGAACTCACCGTCTTCAGCGCCTATTGGATGCCCATCTCTGGACAGCACAGCGATGAGTGAGCAGATCAGCGTCTTCACGTTCCCGCAGCCGACCGTCAACGGGCCGCTGCACGTCGGCCACCTGTCCGGCCCGTACCTGGCCGCCGACATCGCCGCCCGCGCAGCACGCGCCCGGGGCGAACAGGTCGTGGTCACCAGCGGTCTCGACGTCCATCAGAACTATGTCCTGACGCGAGCCGAGAACGAGGGCCTCGATCCGCACGCGATGACGGCCGCGTTCCGCGACGACATCCTCGATACCTATGACCGGGCCCGAATCGGCTATGACCGATTCACCGACCCGCTCGGCGACGGCCACCCACCGGTGATCCGCCAACTGATGAACCACCTGGTCACCTCCGGTGCCGCACCGATGCGCGAGATCACCTTGTACGCCTGCAGCGATTGCGATCGCACCCTGCACGAGTCCTACCTCAGCGGGCTGTGCGGCGAATGCAAGGAGCCGGCGGCCGGCGGGGCGTGCGAGGTCTGCGGCACGTTCACGCAGGTCGCGACAATGATCGATCCGGTCTGCGGTCGCTGTGGCGGCGAGCCGCGTCCGTTCCGCGCAACCGTCCCCGTCTTGCGGATGGAGGACCACCGCGCCGCGCTGACCGAGACCTGGGTCCGGGCCCAACTGCCCCCGGCCGTCCGCGAACTCGTCGACCGCATCCTCCGGGCCGGGCTGCCGGAGATCCCGCTCGCCTTCCCGACGAACTGGGGTATCGAAGGCGACGGCCCGCTCACCGGCCTGCGGATCTGCCCGTACACCGAGGTCGCACTCACCGACCTCTACGGCATCGCGCAGGCCGTCGATCCAGCCGCCACCGACATCGCCGGCTACCTGGCCGCGATCGGCCGCGTCGGCGAGCTCTGGCATTTCCTCGGTCTCGACAACGCATTCTGGTACGCCGTCTACTGGCCGGCCGTGTGGGCCGCTGCCGGGGTCGCACGGTCGCCTCTTTCCGGGCTGGTGGTCAACGAGTTCTACACCTCGGACGGGGCGAAATTCTCGACCAGCCGGAAACACGGAATGACAGCGACGGAATTACTCAGCCAACGGGATCCGTCAATCGTTCGTTTGTTTCTGGCCTGGGACCGGCCGGATCGCTATCAGAGCGATTTCAACCAGCATTCTTTCCAGGCTTTCACCGAGTACGTCGAACCGCTGCTGGCGGGCGTCCGCACGATCTCCGAACCACTCGATCCGGCGCTGGCCGCGATCGAACTGGCCCGGGGTGAGGCCGCGCTCAAGCCGACCGCTTTCGACCCACCGCTGGCGGCGCGATGCCTGCTCACGCTGCTGGCCGGTGGTGCCCACGACACCGGGTCGCTCCGCACCGCGCTCACCGGGCTGGGGTGATCCGGATGCGCATCGGAGTGATCGGCGCGGGGTTCGCCGGATCGCTACTCGCCTGGCGGCTCAGCAGCCAGGTCGCCGTCGACCTGATCACCGGCCCGCCCGGGACCGACGCGACCGCGGCCTCGGGTGGCGGGGTCCGCGGGTTCGAGACGCATCCGCTGCAACGCCGACTGGCCATCGACAGCCTGACCGAACTCCTCGGCACGCTCCACGACCAAGCGACGTACACGGAGACCGGGTGCACCTATCTGCTTCTGGAGTACGACGGCCTGGCGGCTGCGGTGGCTGAGGTCGAGCACGCGCATCCGGGCTCGACGGCGGTTCTCGATCGCACCGAACTGCGTCGCCGCGGCTGGCACGGCCTGCCCGAGGGCACGGTCGGCGTCTGCGAACAGCGGGCCGGGTTCATCGATCCCGATCGGCTACGGCACACCGTCGTACGACGCCTGGCCGCCGGCCGGACCAGTCGGGTCCTGACCGGTCCAGTCCTGCGACTGCTCCCCCAGCCCGACGGCTCTGTCGCGTGCCGGCTCCCCGGTCGGACCGAGCTGTACGACGCGGTCGTGGTGGCCACGGGTTCGTGGACGCCGACCTTCCTCGCCGAGAACCAGCTCAGCGACCACACCAAGACCAAGGCGATCCAGATCGCCGTCTACTCAGTGGCCGGCGACCTGCCGACCATGTTCGTCGACGAGACCAGCGACCTGTACGGACGGCCGACGGCGGACGGCCGGCTGCTCCTCGGGGTCGACACCCAGCGCTGGTCCGTTCCACCCGGCAGCAGTGCCCCGATCCCGGACCTGGTCGCCCAGACCGTCCGGATCGCGGCCGAGCGGCTGCCACACCTCGAGTTGTCGGCGCCCGACCACCTGGTCAGTGCGGCCGACTGTTATGCCGATCCACCGGTACTGACCCTCTGGCCGGTCCCTGGTGGAACTCATCGGCTCTACACCTTCACCGGTGGGTCCGGGGGCAGCGTGAAGACCGCGCTGGCCGCTAGCCGGGCCGCCGCGAGCGAACTGCTCGCCACCGGCGGGACCAGTAACTCCACTTCGCGGACGGAGAACAAGCGCATGACGATCACCGAACGAGGTATGCACCAGCAGCAGCGAACGACGCCCCGCTACCACACCGTGGGTATCGGGGCCGGACCCTCCAACCTCTCGTTGGCGGCGCTCTACAAGAACGTCACCAGCGAGCGGCTCGCCCTGTTCGACTCCCGGCCCGGCACCGGCTGGCACACGCCGCTGCTCTACCCCGGGGTGCGGATGCAGACGGGCTGGATGAAGGACCTCGTCTCCCTGGTCGATCCCCGCCACGAGCTGACCTTCCTGAACTACCTGGTCACCTCCGGTCGGCTGTATGCGCTGATCAACTCCCAGTTCGACTCACTCCCCCGGATCGAGTACGAGCGCTACCTGACCTGGGCCACCGAACAGCTCGGCGTGGTCAACTTCGGCTCCCAGGTCGACTCGATCTCGATCACCGACGAGGGCTTCGAGATCAGCGTCGACGGCGTCCCGACCGCCGTGTCGGAACACCTGGTCCTCGGACTCGGCACGCGAGCCGTGCGCCCGGCGTACCTGGGCGGTCTGCCCGCGGAGCGCGCCTTCATCGCCGACGACCTCGGTCAGCGGCTCGCCACGCTGGACCGGACCGCACCGACCGCAGTCGTCGGCGGCGGCCAGACCGGTCTGGAGTCGGTACTGCGCCTGCTCGGAGCGGGCTTCACCGACATCCGGTGGATCGGGCGCAACCAGTGGTTCCGCAGCATCGACGACTCCCCGATGGCCAACGAGCTCTACCGGCCGTCGCACATCCAGTACCTGCAGGGCCTGAACCGGGGCATGCGCCGGCAGATGATCGACGACTCGCGCTACAGCGGCGACGCCATCACACCGGGCGGTCTGCGGGCGCTCTACCAGGCCAACTACGACGGCTTCCTGTCACTCGGCCAGTTCCCCGTCACGCTGCTTCCCGGCCGCGATGTCCGTACGTCGGATCTGCTGTCCGACGGCAACATCCGCCTGTGCTGCTCGACGACCGCGTTGCCGGAGGAGCACGTCGTACGGCAACTGATCGTCGCCGCCGGTCGCGAGCACGTCGCGGCGCCGTTCGACGACGACCTGCGGGAGCGGATCGAGACCGACGACGACGGCCAGATCCTGGTCGAGTCGGACTACTCGGTGCGCTGGAAGGGGATGAACGGGCACAAGATCTTCACGTTCAACGCGAGCCGGTACAGCCACGGCCTGACGAACGCCGGGCTGACGCAACTGCCGGTCCGGGCCGCGATCGTCCTCAACTCGATGTTCGAGCGGGAGATCTACCCGATCTCCGACGACGTCTGCGCGGTGCACTGGTGACCGCGGCACCCGACGTCGACGGGGTGTGGTTCCGCCTCGACGTCGACGATCCGGCCGGCAACGCGCCGTACGGGCAGTATCACCGCCAGGACGACGTGGTTTGGGCGGAGTTCTACGCCGGTGGCACGTTGCGCAGTGGCCGGCTGGTCGGGCGACTCCGCGCAGACGGTTCGTTCGACGCGTCGTACTGCCTGCTGACCAGGAGCGGTGAGCTGATCAGCGGCCGCTGCCACAGCATCCCGGAGATCGATGCCCAGGGCAACATCGTGATCTCCGACCATTTCGAGCGGGCCGACGGTACCCGCGGGGTGAGCCGCATCCGGCAGATCCCGGAACCCATGAGAGAGGCGTCATGACCGAGAAACCCCACCTGTTGGTGGTCGCTACCGGGATGCGGTTGTTCCGGGAGTACATCCTGCGGTCGATCGCGCCGCAGTACCGGCTGCACATGTTTCTGCATTCCGAGCCGAGCTGGGAGAAGGAGTACCTGGACGGCTGGACGGTGCTGGAGACCACGCTCGATGCCGAGGCGCTGGTCGCGGCGGCTAGGAAGCTGCATCAGGATGATCCGATCGATGGAGTGCTCTGCTGGGACGAGGCACGGATCCTGCAGACGGCTCATGTGGCCGAGGCGCTCGGGCTGCCGGGTGGCGACGTCGCGATGATCAACCGGTGCCGCGACAAGCACCTGACCAGGACGGCGCTGGCCGAGCACGGCGTACCGCAGCCTGTGTCGGTGCTCGTCGACACAGTCGACGAGGCGCTCGCCACGGCGGAGAAGCTCGGCTACCCGATCATCCTCAAGCCGCGCGCGCTGGCCGCCAGCCTCGGTGTGGTGAAGGTGAACGACGCTGCCGAGCTTCGGGACAACTGGGACTTCGCGCACGACACGACCGTGCCCGAGGCGCCGCACTACGACGTGAAGGTGCTGGTCGAGGAGTTCGCCGACGGGTACGAGATCAGCATCGACGCCGCGGTTTTCCACGGCCAGGTCACGCCGTTCTGCCTTGCTCGCAAGGAGATCGGCTACCCGCCGTACGCGGAAGAGATCGGGCACTTCGTGGACGCCACGGACCCGCTGCTCGCCGATGAGCAGCTGCAGCAGGTGCTGGTCGACGCGCACAAGGCGATCGCGTTCACCGACGGCGTCACGCACACCGAGATCATGATGACGGCCGACGGACCGAAGGTCATCGAGATCAACGCCCGGATCGGCGGCGACCTGATCCCGTACCTCGGGTTGCAGGCGACTGGCGTCGATCCCGGCCTGGCCGCGGCCGCGGTTGCGTGTGGACGGCAGCCCTCGTTGGTGCCGGATCGGACACGGGTCGGTGGGGTGCGGTTCTTCTACGTCTCCGAGAACGACACGGTGCTCGACTCGGTCGCATTCGACCCGGTCGATACGCCGGGGATCGACCAACTCGTCGTACTGATGGAGGCCGGTCAGACGACCAGTCCCCCGCCGGACGGCACGCTGTGGGGCCGGATCGCGTACGCGACCGCCGTCGCCGGTTCCGTCGCGGAGAGCCGGACCGGTCTGGACGCGGCCGAGCGTGCGCTGCGCTGGAGCGGTCATCCCAAGGAGCCGGCGTCATGAGCAGTGTTGAAGAGCAGGGCACCGGAATCTGGCAGACCATTCGGGAGGCGCCCGGGCCGGTGAAGGCGTTGCTGGTCGGCGTCTTCGTGAACAAGCTCGGCTGGTTCCTGCAGGTCTTCCTGGTGCTGTTCCTGACCACGTCGAAGGGCTTCACGCCGGTTCAGGCCGGTACGGCGCTCGGCGTGTACGGCGGCGGCTCGGTGATCGGTCTGATCATCGGCGGCTCGTTGACGGACAAGATCGGTCCGCGAGCTGCGGTGATGATCAGCATGTTCGGGATGGCCGGATTCGTGCTGGCGATCGCGTACGTGCCGAGCTATGCGGCGGTCATCGTCGTGGTGGCGCTGGCCGGTGCGGTCGGGCAGTTCTATCGACCGGCTTCGGCCGCGCTGCTGACCGAGCTGACGCCGCAGAACCGGCAGGTGATGACGTTCGCGATCTACCGGCTGGCGATGAACCTCGGTACGACGGCGGCGCCGCTCATCGGTGCCGCTCTCGTCGCGGTGTCGTGGAACCTGCTGTTCATCGGTGAAGCGGTCGCCGCTCTCGCCTATGCGGCAGTCGCCATCGTCGCGTTGCCTCGGCGGACGAAACCTGCCTCCGAAGCGTCGGCCGCGGAACCACAGCAGCCGAAGGGCAGCTACGTCGCCGTACTGCGGGATCACAAGTACGTGCTGTTCCTGGTCTGCATGTTCATCAACGCGGCGATCTACATGCAATACCTCGCCGTCCTGCCACTGCACATGAACGCCGAGGGTTTCTCGACCTGGTGGTACAGCGCGATGGTCGCCCTGAACGGCTTCATCGTGATCACCTGCGAGTTGCTGGTGACCAAGGTCGTGCAGAACAAACCGGCCCGGACGGTCGCGATGGTCGGCTTCGTGCTGCTCGGCGGCGGACTCGCGTTCTACGCGCTGCCGGGCGGGCTGGCGATCTTCGTGATCGGCACGCTGCTCTGGACGCTGGCCGAGATCGTCGGCGGCCCGACCATGTTCGCCTATCCCGGCATGGCCGCGCCCAAACCGTTGCTCGGCCGGTACGTCGGTGGGGCGCACGCGATGTTCGGCCTCGGATCGGCGCTCGGCCCGTTCCTCGGGGTCTGGGTGTGGAACAGCACCGGGACCCAGGTGTGGCTGTGGTGCGGGGTGCTCGCTGCCATCGGACTCGTCCTCGCGTACTTCGGGATGGCTCCGGCGCGGACTGAAGAGACCACCGAGCTCGCACCCATCACCGAAGTTGCCGAAGTCGCCGAAGGAGGCAAGGCATGAGCGAATACACGATCATCGTGGATCCGTTGTCCACAGGTCAGGAGTATCCGGCCGCGTTCCGTGCGGCGGGGCGGAAGCCGGTCGCCGTACTGAGCGGTCTGGAGCCACCACCGGCGTACACGACTTCGTGGAACCCGGAGGATTTCGATCACGTCCACTACTTCACGGGTGATGTTGCGGCGCTGGCTTCAGAGCTACGGCAGTATGAGCCGTCGTACTTGGTGCCGGGTGCCGAGAGCGGGGTCGAGCTGTGTGATCAGCTGATCGAGATTCTGCTGCCGGGGACGGGCAACGTGCCGGCGCTGGCGTCGGCCCGGCGCGACAAGTGGGAGATGGCACAGGCGCTGTCGGCCGCGGGTGTGCCGCGGTTGCGGCAGGTGCTGACCGCCGACGAGGCCGAGGCCGAGGAATGGTTGCGGGCCAACGATTTGCTAGGCCGCCGGCTGGTGATCAAGCCACCGAAGAGCGCCGCCGGCGACGAGGTGTACGTCGTCTTCGAGGGCGGCGACTGGCGCGAGCGCTTCCACCGCGTGCTCGGCCGGGCGAACAAGATGGGGCTGATCAACGACGCGGTCCTCATCCAGGAGTACGCCGAAGGAACGGAGTACCTGGTCGACACCTACAGCGTCGACGGCGTACATGCGTTGGTCGACGTCTGCCGGTACACGAAGGTCGGCCGCGGCGACAAGATCGGCATCTACCGCCGCATCGACTTCCTCGCCGAGGACGACCCGGAGGTCCAGGCACTCTGGCCGTACACCCGCGACGTCCTCGACGCCGTCGGCATCCGGATCGGCTGCGGCCACGTCGAAGTGATGATGACCGCCGAAGGCCCCCGCCTGATCGAGGTAGCCGCCCGACCCGCCGGCGGCGGTCACCAGATGGTCAGCGAACTAGCCACCGGCGACAACCACATCAAGCGAACCGTCGCCCACCGAGTCCGCGGTGAGGTGCGGTCCGGCTTCGACCTGGTCCAGCACCTGCGCGGCATCTTCATCATCGCGCCGTCCGAGGGTTACTTCCGCAACCGCGAGGTCTTCGACGGCATCGAAGACCTCAAGTCGTTCCACTGGTGGAAGGTCCTCCACGAAGAGGACGCCGTCGTCCCCGCAACAGTCGACCTCTTCACCTGCCTGGCCTGGGTCATCCTCATCCACAGCGACCCCCAGACCCTCGACGAGGACTACCAACGTGTACTGGAAATGGAGGCCGACATCATCATCGAGACCCCCTAGTACGCCGTACGGGTCCGGGCGGACCACCAACCGCCCGGCCCCACTCTGCGAGAATCTTGTTTATGCCAGGCCCGACCACGCCCTGCCCTTGTGGCCTACCCGCGACCTACGCCGAGTGCTGCGGCGCCCTACACAACGGCACCCGTACGGCGACCACCGCCGAGCAACTGATGCGCTCCCGCTACACCGCCTTCGTAGTAGGCGACACGGCGTACCTGCTCCGCACCTGGCACTCCACCACCCGCCCACCGGTCCTGGAGCTCTCCCCCAACATCCGATGGACCGGCCTAGAGATCCTGGCGACCACCAACGGCACCCCCTTCCACACCGAAGGCACCGTAGAATTCCGAGCCAGCTACGCGGGCGGCGCGCAACAGGAAAACAGCCACTTCACCCGCGAAAACGGCGAGTGGACCTACGTCAGCCCCGTCCGCTGAAGGTGGTCAACCCCACCCGTGCACGCTTGTCGCGGCGCGAGTGATGTTCCCCGCCCACGCCCGGCGACCGTGACCCGCCGCGGGCAGCTGAAGGCGGGTGGGTGGTGGCGACGCCAACGACACGTAGTAGTCCCGGAACTAGGCGCTCGCTGAGCGCGCCGGGTACCCACCGACACCGCTCCCGAGGTACTACTACGTGTCCGTACCGACACCGCCGGACGGAACTGCCGAACGACAGGTCAGTGGAATGCCGGGGCCTGACTGCTGGACGCTGACTCGCGTTCGCCCAGCAGTCTGAGCCCACTTGGGGCTCGTCGGTCAGCGGCGGGTTACGGCGGCCCAGGCGTCGACGATGCCGTGGCCGTAGAAGCCGTTGAAGTTGCGGGTACCTTCACAGAGTGCGTTGAACTCCGCGGGACGTCCCTCGTTGGTGTAGGTCAGCAGTGGCGGGTTCGGGCAGGCGCGGGACTGGGCGGTGTCCATCAGGATCCGGCCGACCTTGTCCGGGTCCATGCCGAAGCCACCCGGGCGCCCCTTGCCGTACTGGCTGACGATCAGGGCAGCCACACCGGTGGCGTGCGGCGATGCCATCGAGGTGCCTTGGAGCACGAAGTAGTAGCCGCACTTGGTGTAGTCGGTCACTCCGGCCGGGCACTGCTTCTGCGCCCCGAGAGCGATACCGTCGGGAGTGAGCTCGCCGGCGGCGTCGACCAGACCGTTCGCCTGCAGCGTGTTGACGGGGTACGTCGACAGGATCAGGTTGCCGTTGGTCCGGAACTGCGGCGTACCGAAGAAGTCGCGGAACCAGCCGCCGGGTGCGGACACCTCGATCTGCTCGGTGCCGTAGTTGGAGTAGTCGGCCTTGGTGCTCGACGGACCGAGCGCCGACACACCGATCACATGCGGTCCCTCGACCGGCAGGTCAACGCAAGTCGCGTTGTCGATCGGCCGCGGGTACGCAGTGCCCGCCGGGAAGTCGGGGCTCGAGAGGTCGGTGCGCGGCTTGCCGAGATCCTCGTGGTTGTTGCCGAGCGAACCGACCAGGGTCACACCATGCCGGTGCGCGTAGTTCAGGGCTCGAGTCATCGCCCGGATGATGGTGCGCTGTTCGGCCTGTGCCTCTGGGCTGTCCGCCGGGTTGGCGGTGCAGTTGTAGAGCCACGGGTCGACGTAGAACGACATGTTGACGACATCGAGTCCGACATCACCGGCGTACGTCAGAGCGTCCGTGACCGGGCCGAGGAACAGGTACCCACTGTCCTGACCACCGCGGATCTCCACCAGCGTCACATTCGGCGCAACCCCGGAAACGCCAACACCGTTGACCGCGGCACCAATCGTGCCGGCCACGTGCGTCCCGTGCCCGCTGTCGTCCCAGCCAACCGGGTCGACGCAACCACTGAACTCACACACTCCGTCGATCTCGGGAATGTCCGGCGCGAAGTTGCGCGACAACTTCCAGTCGAAGTTCGGCGCGATGTCCGGGTTGCGCGCGTCGATCCCGGAATCGAGCACACCGACCTTGACCGCCTTCTTGCCCGGCTGAACCCGCCGCGCCAAATCCGACCGAACCATCCGCAGCCCCCACAACTGCGCATCCAGCGGATCCATCCCAACAACCTTCTTGCCCGCGGCGACCTTTCCACTTCCACCGTTCTCGGACTCCACACTGAGCGGCTTCTCCGCCCGCGGCACAGTCCCGATCGGCCGACTACGCGCCGCCCCCTCAATCGCACTAGAAGCCGACACCCGACCAACAAATCCAGACGCGGCCGCACGCACAGTCAACGTGCCCAGGTTCGCGTTCTCCTTAACAACTTCACCGCCAGCCGCCTTAACCGCCGCGACAGCCTGACTCCGATCCGCACCCTCTTCCAGCAGAACCAAGTACTCGGTGTCGCCCCCAGCAACACCCGCCCCAGCCCCAACCGGCGCCACAACCGCACCAGCCACCAGGACAAACGCCCCAGTCATCGCCAGCAACCCTCTCCGAACATCTCGCATGAGCGAATCCCTCCCCTGAATACCCACGGACGAGCCTCACGCTAGGTCCACACACCCCGCCCGAGAAGACGACGACGTTGTCACCACGTACCGCACTCGGCCAACCACCCAAGGTGGATGAGTTCGCCAACGACAGGACGTATACGCCCAGCACATGCCGCCGTCACGCTCACCGGGCCGAGTTCCGACACCAGATCCGGCGACACCTCCTGTCCTTCGACAGATTCGCTCACCGAAGGCTTGCGCGTAGGCCCACAGACGGGGAGCTCCAGGTGCGTGGTTGAGCAGCGCCGGTACGACGGCGGCGGAGCCCTCGGCGTACTGCTTGATCGCCGAGGGGTCCGCGGGGTGGCTCAGCCCTTGAAGCGGCGGCAGGGGTCGCCGACCCAGGCCGTCTTACCGCGGTCGACGGTGACGTCGCGGGAGCCGAGAAGCTTGCCGCCCTTGGTGTAGCAGCTCAGCTTCCAGCTCTCCTTGACACCGGTGTACGACGCGGGCGTCGGCGGGGCGAACTCGACCGAGCCGGTCCAGTCGGCCGTCTCACCACCGTCGAAGTTCTCCACCTGGACCGTGTACTGGCCGGGCACCGGGTCGAGCAGGACAGCGACCTCTGGGTCGGCCAGCGACGCCGCCTGGGCGACCCGCTTGCCGTCCGGTCCGTAGATGTAGACGTCCCAGTCGACGTCCGGCTTGTTCCAGCCGATCTTGATCGTGGCCTTGCCGTTGTCGGCCTCCGGCGGCGCCTTGATCGTGAACGTGGCAGTCTCGGACTGGCCCTTGACCGGGATCCCGTCCGGGTTGGTCAACGTGACCGACGGCTGGGTCGGTGCGACCGGGTCACGGCCCCAACGGCCGGCGACGTACGGGCGGGTGGACGGGTTGACCGACCACTTGAACGCGCCGAGACCGGTGGTCAGCGTCGACTCGAGCTTGTCGGTGTAGATGATCGGGTCCTTCGCCGTGCCGTCCGGCTGGACCACCGGCGAGGTCGGCGTCTGGAAGGTCTTCGCGATCTTCAGCGTGCGGCCGGGTGTGGTCGCGCCGAGGAGGGTCGAGTGCAGCTTGGCGTTGCCGGTGGCCTCGCTCATCGTCAGCAGGGCCTCGCGGTTACCGCCGGTACCCGCACCCGGCGCCGGCGCCTGGCCGAGGTAGTGCGCGATGACCCCTTCGGCGTACGGCGGATGGAACGACGAGCCGATCTCGAACGTGAACCCGAAGCCGCCGGTTGCCCAGTAGCTCCAGTCCTCGGTCGAACCGGTGGTGTCGTACAGCTGGTAGCTCGGCTGGTTGGTGTAGCCGTTGTCTACCGCCAGCGATGCTCCGAGAGCCTTGTACGCCGGCTCGTCCGGGGGTGCGCCCACGGCCATCACGCCCGGCGGACGCAGGATCAGGTTCCCGAAGGTGTGCAGGGTGATCAGTCCGGTCACCTGGCGGTTGGAGACGACCCAGCGGACGTTCTGCACCTCGGGCAGGATGGACGGCCCGTCACCGCGGTAGGTCTCACTGCGGTAGTTGGTGCTCGCGCCCGGTCCACCCCAGAAGCCCGGGTAGTTCCGGTTGGGGTCGGTCCCGCGCTGCACGCCCTGTGGGTTGTTGCCGCAGTCGCCGCCGAGCTCCTCGGGCAGCGTCTTGGCCGTCACCTCACACGTCTTGCGCTTCATCTCGTAGTCGAACTTGCTGAAGTCACCCTTGGGAGCGGCCTCGCGCGAAGTGTTGTAGCCGTCGACGTTGATGATCGGTACGACGATGGTGCGCGTCTTCTGCACGATCGACGTGACCCGCTTGTTCTTGCCGTAGTTCTTGGTGAGATCGAAGGCGTACTCGATCGCGGTCTCCGCCGACGGCCACTCGCGCGCGTGGTGCGCGCCGATCAGGAGGAAAACGGGCTTGCCGTCGCTCACATTCTGCGGGTTGGTGGTGATCTCGACACCCCGGACCGTGCGGCCCTCGCCGGTCTTGTAGGGCAGCGTGATCGGCTTGACCAGCCTCGGGTACTTCTTGGCCAGCAGCGTCAGATCCGCCTCGTAGTCGGCCAGCCGACGGTAGGTGTCGCGCCCGCTGGGCAGCGGTGAGACAGCGGTCTTGGCCGCATAGTCGGCGTCCTTGGCGCGGTCGAGACGGTTCTGCTCCTCGACATCGGCGACCTTGACGGTCCACTCGTAGCCGGCGGACTTCAGCAGGCTCCGCTCGCGGGCGTCACCGGCGAACACCGTGACGGAGTCGGCGTCGGCCTGCTCGGTGACGTCGAATCCGAGCTTGAGCAGCTTCTCCTTGTCGGCGCGGGTCGGCGTGCTCACGTCGAGCAGCTGTGACCTGTTGTCCGGCGGCGGATCGGCCTGGGCCGGGGCGGGCAGCCCCTGTAACCCGGCGACCACCGCGGCGACGGCGGCCGCGCAACCCACCACGGCGGTGCGACGGCGCATGGTCCATTTCATTTCGGGCGTACCCCCACTCTGTCGGACCGCGGGCGGCAGGATGCCTCCCAGGCGGCGCGGTGCGACTCGTCCGCACATGCTCACCCGAGACGGACCCGAAGTCGAGCCGATTCACGAGATCCACGCAGAACACCGCTGGATGTGGTCAACCCCACCCGTACACGTTTGTCGGGGCGCGGGCGGTGTTGCCCGCCCACACTCGCCGCTGACTGGCCGCCCCGGTCACCCCGCCGAGCTTGGGAGTGTCACACCACTCACTCCCCCACAAACGTGCGCAGGCGCGAGACCCACATGCACCACACAACTGAAGCGCTCCCCCAGCATCCAGGTCGCATCTGCCCACCGACAGGACGTATAGACCTACTACCCAGCACCCGCACGCTCAGCGCGACCGGCAGAGGCGTGGAACCGACCGACACCTCCTGTCGTTCCGCAGATCGTCAGGCAGGCTGGAGGTTCTCCAGGTCGGCGAGGAGTCCAGGGTGTTTGGGTTCCCAGCCGAGGTTTCGGCGAGTGTGGTCGCTCGACGAGGGCTGGTCGGCGGCGAAGATCTGACCTAGCGGGCCGAAGTCTTCGATGGAATCGGCTTTGACGGGGAGGTTGAGGCGGCGGGCGATGACGTCGACGATGTCGGTGACTCGGTCGCCTTCGTCGGCTACGGCATGCCAGTACGTGCCGGGCTCGGCCTTCTCGAGGGCGAGGCGGAAGAGGACGGCTGCGTCGAGGGCGTGAACAGCGGGCCAGCGCTGGGTGCCGTCGCCGGGATAGGTGACGACTCCGGAACCCCGGGCGATGGTGGTCAGCAAACCGGCGAATCCACCGTCGCCGTTGTTGTGCACAGTTCGCGGGAGGCGGACGGCTGAGCTCCGGACACCGCGCTCGGCGAGGGCCACGACGGCTGCGACCGCGCGACTACGGCCGCCGACCAGACCCTCGCTCGACAACTCGTCCGCCTCCGTGGACAGACGGCCGGGCGTGGCCGGCGTACCGGAGACAGTGACGAACGGTTTGCCGGTACCGGCCAGCGCTTCGCCGATGGCTTCGAGCGCCGCGGTCTCCTCGGCGACGGACGCCGCCACGGCCGCCGCCGTACTGAAGTCGTGGCCGAAGGCAAGGTGGATGACTCCGTCGGCCTTGGCGGCGCCTGCCCGGAGGACGTCCAGGTCGGAGAGCGACCCACGAATGACCTCGGCACCAGCCTGTACGGCGGCCTGGGCGGAGGCGTCGGACCGGGCCAGCGCGAGGACGGTGTGCTCGTTGGCGAGCAGTTCGCCGACGACTGCGGAGCCGACCAGGCCGGTGCCGCCGGTGAGGAAGACGTGCATGATGTTCTCCAGAAAGTGATGGGACCTTTGTCCCATCACAGTAGCACTGTGATGGGACAAGAGTCCCGTCACTATGATCGTGCCATGAGTCGCTGGGAGCCGGGTGCGCGCGAACGCCTCGTCGTAGCCGCGGTCGACCTGTTCACCGAACAGGGCTACGACGCCACGACCGTGGCCCAGATCGCCGACCGCGCCGGCGTCACCAAGAGCACGTTCTTCCGGCACTTCCCGGACAAGCGCGAACTGCTCGCCGCCGGCCAGGAAGCCATGAGCCGGCTCCTCACCGAAGGCATCGCCGAAGCCCCCGCCACCGCGACCCCCCTCGAAGCAGTCGCGAACGGCCTCGAGCGAGCCGCAACCGTGATGGGCCCGATGAACCGCGAGCTGGCCCCCCGCCTGAAAGCAGCCATCGCCGCCAGCACCGAACTCCAAGAACGCGACGCCCTCAAAACAGTCGGCCTCACCGCCGCCATGGCCGAAGCCCTGACCGCCCGCGGCATCGCCGACCCCGTCGCAGCCCTGGCCGCCGAACTAGGCGCCCTAGCCTTCAAACGCGGCTTCGTCACCTGGTCCGAATCCGACCGCCCCACCGACCCCTTCGCCCCCCACGCCCTAGCCGCCCTGGCCGAACTCCGAGCCGCCAGCTCATCCCTCGGCTAAGGAGACAGCCTGCAGCGCCATGCTCCACGGGAAGGACGCCAGTGCAGAGTCACCAGTCCGAGGCGGATGCGGCTCAAGCTCCCCCGGCCCGAACAGGACGCGAACTCCAGCCGCTCGCAGACTCTCGACACTCCGAAGGAACACTGCATTCGCCGCCAATGCCTGATTAACAAAAGGAACAGCGACGACGCGTGCGCCGGCTCCCGTCAACTCGGCAAGCTGAGTCAACGCATAGTTGTCTGCCGCACCTGCCGCCCACTTGTTGATCGTGTTGTAGGTAGCCGGTGCCACGATCACCGCGTCCGCAGGCGGCACCGGCTCGTCACCCTCAACACGATAAGTAGTACGCACCTGATGCCCAGAGACCTTCCGGAGCTCGTCAAGATCAACGAAGTGCTCAGCCGCAGCCGCGGTCACGATGGAGTACGTATCCCAGCCATCCTGTCGCGCCAAATCGATCATGTCCGCAACCCGGTCCGCCGGACCAGCGCCGCAAACAATCAGCTGCAGAACACGACTCACGCCTCAACTCCTGCCCGCAGCGCCATCGTCCGAACCGAACCAGCCAGCGCCGCACTAGTGTTCCACTGCAGTACCCGCAGCAGCCCACGAGATCACCGGACTACCCACTCGTCCCGCCGACGGTCAGATGAGTGCACCGGTCACCCACCCGAGCTCCTGCGGCCGGTCAGATGCACGCGTCGGGCCACCACTGCTGAGCACGGGCGGGCAACACCACCCGCGCCACGACTTGCATGCACGGGTGGGGTCGACCGCGTTCAGCTGGCTAGCGGCGGCGGCGCCAGGGGCCGGTGATGGCGTAGGTGATGCCGGGGTTGTAGACGTTGAAGAACATGGTGCGGCCGTCGGCGGAGAAGCCGGCGCCGGTCAGTTCGCCGTACTCGGGTTCTTCGGGGGTGCCGATGTTCACCGTGTTCTTGGCGAATTTGAAGACTTTGCCGTCTTCGGTGGTGCCGAGGATGTGTTGGTCGCCGATGCCGTCCTCGCACATCATCAGGCCGCCGTACGGCGACATGGTGATGTTGTCGGGGGCATCGAACTCGGGGTTGTCGGAGCCGGGCTTGTCGCGTTTGAAGATGACTTCGAGGCGGAGGGTGTGTTTGCGGGGGTCGTAGCGCCAGACCTGGCCGTCGTGGTCGATCTTGGGGCCTAGTTCGGTGCGGGCGAAGGAGGAGACGAAGTAGACGCAGCGGTCTCGGGTTCCCCACCAGCAGCCTTCGAGTTTGTAGCCGCCGGTGATGGGCTTGGAGTAGGCCTGGGCGCGGACCGACTCGGTGGTCGCCAGGGGGTCCGGGACCTTGACCCATTGGACACCATGGAAGATCGCGCCGGCTTCCTGGACGGTGGACATGTCCAGCAGGCCTGGGATGTGCATCGCCTGCAGTTCGCCGCCGGCGCGCAGGGAGCCCCAGCCGCCGCGGGGGCGGTTCGGGAGGAAGCGGTAGAAACCGCCGAGTGGCGCGACGAACGCGTCCTCGGTTTCGTAGACGATGCCGGTCGCCGGGTCGATCGCGACGGCCTCGTGCTGGAAGCGGCCCATCTCCTTGAGCGGGAACGGGTTGTTGTTGCGGCGGCCGTCGTACGGGTCGACCTCGAAGATGAAGCCGTGGTCCTTGGTGTAACCGCTCTGACCGGCCTTGAGCTCGGTCTCCTCACAGGTCAACCACGTCCGCCACGGGGTGATCCCGCCGGAACAGTTGATCGCCGTACCGCCGAGGCTCACGTATTCCTTCAGCGTGCGGTGGTGCCGGTTCACGACCAGCGTGCTGGTACCACCTGCGCCGCCCGGGTCGTAGGTGCGCTCCGGCGGTGCGACGACCTTGATCTTCGAGGTCGGGCTGCACTCGTGGTTGCGGACCAGGTGCGCGCCGCCGTCGCGCGCGGCGAACGTCCCCATTCCGTCGAAGCGACTCGGCACAGCCAACCCGTCCGAACGGATGGTGCCTTCCCGCGACAGGATGTCGTACCGGAAACCGTGCGGCAGGTCGAGCATCCCGTCCGGGTCCGGGATCAGCGGCCCGTACCCGATCTTCGGCCCGGACGTCCCGAGCGCCGGAGCCGCCGTATAGAGCGCCTCCACCGAGCCGGCCACTGTGACGGCGGCTCCCGCCGCTGCGGCCGTACCGACGAACTGACGCCTGGACAACTGAGACATGAGGGCGGCCTCCGCGAACTCGAGGGACAAGCTGTGGTCGCCAGTGAACGTACGGTAAACACAGGACAAACCACAAGAGAACGCGTGTCACCGAGGCGTCGGTAGGTACTCGACGGAGAGCGGGCTCGCCACCACGAAACGCCGGCCTCGCAGGTCTGCGGCATAGGTCGTCCGGGCCATCCCGCTCAGCCAGGCGGCGCTGTCATCGGGTGCTGTCCGGCGGAGCTCCTGGATCAACCGCAGGTACTGGCGGGCCGTCGATCCGCGTCCAGCGCCGTCGTCGACGGCGCTGGGGTATTTGGAACTGCCGGCCGACATCGACGGCCTCCTGCCCTCCGAAGGCCCGCTGGCGGTACGTCGAATCAGGTGCTCCGGCGAGCCGTGCAGCAGTAGCTGCGCCGACCGCTCGTCGTGGGGGTCCTCGCGTCCCCAGAAGAACAGCACCGGCTCCCCCGGGACGAACCACTCATCACTCCGTACGGCGAACGCCAGGCGCGTCTCGAACCGGATCCACTCCCCCGGCTGCGGCTTCGGCTCCGCGGCCCACCAGCGGACCCGCCACTTCGACCGGATGTGCTTCTCGGCCTGGTCGAGGGTGGCCATCGTAGCGGCGGCTGTCCGGGCGGCGTCGTACGCGAGTCCGGCCTCGACGGCGGGCAGGCCGAGCCCCGCCGTCGAGATCTTGAAGGTGCCGCCGAGGCCGGCGCGCTTGCTCGCGGGCTTGCGGAACTGCTGGAGTTTGGCCTCCGACAGGTAGACGAGTTCTCGCATCGTCAAACGCTCCTCGGGGCGCGTGCACCGGTTACTGGTAGCAGGGTTTGGTGAACTCGTGCTTCTCGGCTGTCTTCCCGGTGAAGAAGTCCTTCTCGACCTTCACTCCGGTCGGGGCCGACGGGTCCACCTTGGAGATGATGCTCTGCCGGAACACGCGTTCGCTCGGCGTGCCGCTGAACTTGCCGGCCGCCGCCGGGAGCATCCCTTCGTAGTCCACCGTCTCCAGCGATTTTACCGCGGCCAGCAGCCCGGCCCGGGTGATGTCCTTGGCGTCGACGGCCTTCTGCAGGGCTGCCTTCATCGGGTAGGACCAGACCCATCCGGCCGTGTAGCCGTCGTTCGGCGCCGCCTTGAACGTCGCCTGGTCGATCGCGCCGGCGAGGGCCTTGTGCCCGGCCGTGTCGGTCCCGTACGGCGCCCAAGGGCCCGACTGCCGGTATAGCGCGGTCAGTGCGGGCGCGGCCGGGCTCTTGAGGAGCGCCGGGTTCCAGGTCGGGCTGGTGCCGATGAACTGCCCCTTGAACCCGTTCTGAGCAGCGCCACCGACGATGGTTGCGGCCTCGGTCGGGCCGGTGCTCAGGATGACCAGGTCAGGCTTGGCCGCGAGCAGCTTCTGGATCGCCGCCCCCTGGTTCTCCTGGCCCGGCGCGGTCGGGATATCGGTGAACGTCATCCCGTTCGCCGCTGCCGCGATCTTCGTGCCGGCCGCCGCGTCGTCTCCGTAGTCACCCGGGAAGTGCACTGCCGCGACGGTCTTCGACTTCAGCGTCTCGGCCGCGAAGTCGACCGAGTTCATCGACTCGAAGCAGTAGTTCGTGCCCGACTCCAGGATCACGTCCTCGAACGCCCAGGCTGACGTCCACGACGCCGGTACGCCGATCACGTTGCTGGACTTGAGATCGCCGAGGATGGCCGCGGTGGTCGGCGAACCGAGGGTCTGCGCCAGGCCCAGTACGTCGGGTTTGATCTCGGCGTACACCTCGTTGTGGATCTGCGGGTTGTACTTGTTGTCCTTGACGTACTTGGTCGCGTCGACCTCGAAGGCCCCGATCCCGCCGGACTCGTTGACGCGCTTCCAGAACGCCTTCTGGCTCTCGGTGATCGGCACCCCGAGTGCCTTGAACGGGCCCTCGGTCAGGTCCGAGATCGAGCCGAGGTAGATACAGCCCTTGGCCTTGTCGATCGCGGCCGGGCAGGGCTCCTTGGTGACCCCGACGTCGAACTTGACGCCCGAACCACCCTCCTGTGTCTGCGGGGCGTCGTTGCGGCACCCCACCAGCAAGGTCAGCGCCGCGACCAGCGCGACGGTGAATCCCTTCCGAATGCTCATCGAAACTCCTTAGTGCGAGAACGGCCAGGATTTCCAGTAGGTGCGGAGCCGGATCCAGATCCCGAACAGCCCGCGCGGTTCGAAGATCAGGAACCCGATGATCAGCAGGCCGTAGAGGATCGTCTCGACCTGGAAGACCGTGATACCGCCGGACCCGGAACTGCTGCTGATGAACGGCAGCACGGCCGGGAGCTCGCGGGTGATCCGCGGCAGCAGCGTGATGAACAGCGCGCCGAGCACCGATCCCGAGATGGTGCCGACACCGCCGATCAGGATCATCGCGATGTACTGCACCGACATCCCGAGGTTGAACGACCCCGGTTCGACGAAGCCGATCATCACGTACAGCAAGGCGCCCGCGACGCCCGCATAGAACGACGACACCGCGAACGCGATCATCTTGTACCGGGTCACGTCGACGCCGATCACCTCGGCGGCCAGATCCCGATCCCGTACGGCGGCCAGCGCGCGGCCGGTCCGCGACCGGACGAGATTGCGGGCCAGTACGCCGAAGATCACCAGCAGCACGAGCATCAGCAGATAGAGCTTCTGTGCCTTCGTGAACATCGCGCCGTCGACCGCGAACTGGAACCCGAACAACTCCGGTACGGCGGCCGGCCGCCCCACGCCGACTCCGCCGGTGAGCTCGCGCCAGTGCTTGAAGATGTGCTCGCCGATGAACACCAGCCCGAGTGTCACGACGGCCAGGTACAACCCGCGCAACCGCGCTGCCAACGGCGCCACGATCAGTCCAGCCAACCCAGCGACCAGACCGGCCGCCAGCAACCAGACGGGCAGCGACGTGATCCCGAACCCGATCAACCGCGTGCTGTCCGGATCACCCGAAATCGCCGCCGCGGTGTAGGCACCGATCGCCAGGAAGAACGCGTGCCCGAGCGACACCTGACCGCCGTACCCGGTGACGATGTTCAGGCCGATCGCGCCGATCGCGGCAACACAAGCCGTCGCCAGTACGACGAGCAGGTCGTCCGTCAGCACGAATGGCAACAAGACCGCGCCGACCGCCAGCGCGATCGTCCAGCCGCGCTTGGCGGGCGTGTTGAGCAAGGCCATGTCCTGCTTGTAGGACAGGTAAAGCAGCGGTCGACTCATATCCGCTCCACCTCCCTGGTGCCGAACAGGCCGTACGGTCTGACGAGCAGGACGACCAGCATGAGCAGGTAGGGCACGACCAGGAAGAAGTCCCCGCCGAACACCGGATGCAGGGCACCGCCGTAGCTGCCGACCAGCGCCTCGACGACGCCGATCGAGAGCCCGGCGACCACGGCCCCACCCAGCGAATCCAGTCCGCCGAGGATGATCACCGGCAGTGCCTTCAGAGCGGTCAACCAGAGGTTCTGCTCCAGCCCGATCCCGGTCGACAAGAACACCCCGGCGAGACCGGCCAGAGCCGCCGCGAGAGCCCAGGACAGCGAGAACACCCGCCCGACCAAGACGCCTTGGGCCAGCGCGACCTCCTGATCCGACGACGCCGCCCGCATCGCCAGACCGGTCCGCGACCAGCGATAGAACGCGAACAGCGCGCCCACCACGACCAGTGTCGTCACGAGCGTGGCCAAGTGCCGCTGGTCGATCTTCACACCCAGTACGCCGACCTGCCCCAGCCCCCACGGGTCGCCCATCTGCCGGATGTCCAGGCCGATGAACGAGTTCACGACCGTGCGGATCACGATGTCGACGCCGAGCGTGATGATCGCGATCACGAACACCGGCTTGCCGATCATCGGCCGCAGGGCCAGCCGCTCCACGCCTGCCCCGAGTAGCGCGGTCAGCAGCAGCGCAACGATCACAGCGAGGAAGAAGTTGAGAGAGACGACGAGGTAGCTGACCAGCAACGCGCCGGCCATCATGAATGCCGGCTGGGCGAAGCTGATCACCCGCATGGACTTGTACACGATCACGAAACCCAAGGCCAGTAAGGCATAAATCGATCCGTTGCCGAGCCCACGGACCACTGTGGCGACGAACTCGTTCACCTGGCACCCCCGGCGTACATGGACTCGACCAGCTCCTCGAACGACCGCATCACCGCGTTGCGTTTCAGCTTCTGGGTCGCGGTCAGTTCGCCGTCCTCGTGGTCCAGCAGCTTCGGCAGCAGCCGGAACGACCGCACCTGTTCGACCGTGGCGAGCCGGCCGTTGACCTCGTCCACCAGGGTTTGCACGAGCGCGATCACCTCGGGCTTCGCGGACAGATCGGCGTACGTCGAATAGGCCAGCCGCCGTTGTTGCGCCCAGTGGCCGACCGTGTCCGGCTCGATGCCGATCAGCGCGGCGAGGAATCGGCGCCGGTCGCCGACCACCAGGACTTCCTTGATGTACGGCGAGGCCTTCAGCGCGTTCTCGATCTCCGACGGGGCGATGTTCTTGCCACCCGCGGTGATGATGATGTCCTTCATCCGGTCGGTGATCCGCAGATGCGTGCCGTCGACCCACTCCCCCACGTCGCCCGTATGTAACCAACCGGTTGGTTCGAGCACCGCGGCGGTCGCGGCCGGGTCCCGCCAGTAGCCGGCGAACGTCCCCGGGTGCCGGGTGAGGATCTCGCCGGTCACCTCGTCGACCCGCACCTCGACCCCGGCGTGCGGCTCACCGACCGTGCCGACCTTGACCCGGCCCGGGCGGTTCGCGGTCGCCACCGCGGTGTTCTCGGTCATGCCGTACACCTCGTGCATCGGCAGCCCGAGCCCCATGAAGAACCGCAGTACCTCGGGTGCGATCGGCGCGGCACCCGAGGCGGCGTACCGGACCTTGCGCAGCCCGACGCGATCCTTCAGTGCGCGGTAGCAGAACAACCAGCCGACGGCATAGACCGCCCGCGACGCCGGAGTATACCGACCACCGTTGGCAGTCAGTACGTCGCCGATCCAGTCCGCGCGGCGGAGCCAGAAACCGCCGATCCGGCGCTTGATCGGGTCCGCGGACTCGATCCGGATCTGGACGCCGGCCGCGATCTTCTCCCAGATCCGCGGTACGCCGAACAGAACCGTCGGCTGAACCTCGTGCAGGTTGACCGCCACGGTCTCGATCGATTCGGCGAAGTGCACGCAGACCCCGGCCCCGGCGCCGAACCAGCAACTGAAGATCCGCTCGGCGACATGGCACAACGGCAGGTAGGACAGCACGCTGTCGCGGGGTGACGGCGGCGGCGCGGTGAACCCGCCGCGCTCGACCAGTTCCTGGATCGCGAAGTCGACGTTCGCCGCCGTGAGCATCGCGCCCTTCGGCGGGCCGGTCGTGCCGGACGTGTAGACGAGCGTCACCACGTCGTCCGGGGTGGCGGTGCCCATCCGCTGCGTCACCGCGTCCGGATGTTCGACCCGGTGCTGCTTGCCCAGGGCAAGGAAGTCGGGCCAGGCGAGCAGCCGCGGATCGTCGTACCGGTTCCGGATCCCACGCGGTTCGACGTACACGATGTGGGTGAGGTCGGGCAGGTCCTCGATCGCGAGCGCTTTGTCGACCTGTTCCTGGTCCTCCGCGATCAGCACCTTCGCGCCGCAGTGGCGCAGCAGGTAGCCGACCTCGGCGACCGGGTTCGTCGGGTAGAGACCGACGGTGGACGCCCGTACGGCGACCGTGCCGACATCCGCGTACAGCCACTCGCGCCGGTTCTCGGAGTGGATCGCGACCCGGTCGCCCGGTTCGATGCCGAGGGCAATCAAGGCGTGCCCGACCAGCTCGGCGAAGTCCCAGTACCCGGCCCAGTCTACCTGCTGCCAGATGCCCAGATCCTTTTCCCGCAAGGCGATCACGGCCGGCGTGGTGGCGGCCCGCTCCTGGACTCGAGTCGCGATCGTCCTCATGACTGCACCCGGTGTTCCTCGCCCAAATACGCGCGTACGACGTCTGGGTCGGTCGCCACCTCTTTCGGCGTACCGGTCCGGATCGGCCGGCCGAAGTCGATCACCATGATCCGGTCGGCCAGATCCATCACCAGGCCCATGTCGTGCTCGACCATCACCATCGGCAGCCCGAGGTCGTCGCGGATGTCGAGGATGAACCGGGCCATGTCCTCGGTCTCCTCCAGGTTCATCCCGGCGACCGGCTCGTCCAGCAGCAACAGCTTCGGCTCGGCGGCGAGTGCACGACCGAGCTCGACTCGCTTCTGAACGCCGTACGGGAGCAGCCCGACCGGGAGTCGCCGCCACTGCGCCAGTTCGAGGAAGTCGACGATCTCCTCGACCGCGTGCCGATTCGCCAGCTCGTTGCGGCGGGCCTTGCCGATCCACCCGAACGCCGCGAGGACGCCGTACGGGTGATGGTGGTGCCGCCCCAGCATCAGGTTGTCGAGCACGGTGAGGTTGGCGAACAGCTCGATGTTCTGGAAGGTGCGCGCGATACCGAGCCGCGCGATCTGGTGCGGCCGTCGGCCCAGCAGGTCCTCGTCGCCGAACCGGACGGCGCCACGCTGCGGCCGATACACGCCCGACAGCACGTTGAAGATCGAGGTCTTCCCGGCGCCATTGGGCCCGATCACCGCGAACAGCTCGCCCGGATCCACGCTGAAGCTCACGCCGTCGAGCGCCCGCACGCCGTCGAAGCTGAGCTCGACGTCGTCGAACGTCAGTACGGCGGTCATGACAACCACCGCTTCCGGCGACGGTAATGTTTCACGTCTCGGAAGGACTTCGCCGAGCCCTCTGCGCCGAGTCCGAGGTAGAACTCCCGCACATCGCCGTCCGCGAGGAGTTCGGCGGCCGGTTTGTCCATCACGATCGTGCCGTTCTCCAGCACGTAGCCGTGTTCCGCGATCGAGAGCGCCATCGCCGCGTTCTGCTCGACCAGCAGCACAGTCGTGCCCTGGCTGTTGATCTGGACGATCACGTCCCGGATCTGCTGCACGATCATCGGCGCCAGCCCGAGACTCGGCTCGTCCAGCAGCAAGTACGTCGGATCGGACATCAGCGCCCGCCCGATCGCGAGCATCTGCTGCTCCCCGCCGGACAGGTACCCGGCGGTCCGATTCCGCCGACCGGCCAGCACCGGGAACAGTTCGTAGGTCCGGTCGAGATTCGTCCGGATCGAGCGCGGGCTGACGTGACCGCCGATCCGCAGGTTCTCCTCGACAGTGAGGTCGGCGAGGATCCGCCGGCCCTCCATGACCTGTTTGATGCCCAGGGCAGCGATCCGGCTGGCGCCGTACGTGTGGATCGGCTCACCGTCGAGGGTGATCGAGCCGCGCCGTACCGCGCCGTCGTGGACGTCGAGCAGGCCGGACAACGCGCGCAGGAGCGTCGACTTGCCGGCGCCGTTGGCACCGAGCAGAGCCACGATGCGGCCTTGCGGGACCTCGAGGCCGACGCCCCGCAGCACCAGCATCACATCGTCGTAGACGACCTCGAGGTTCTTCGCTGCCAGCACCCGGCCTCCCGGATCCCCGATGGTTCCAATGACCTTGGCGAGTGAGTGTGACATCGCCTTCGGACACTGAAAAGGGCTGGCAGCCCGAAAATCGGACACTCCCCCCAAACCGTGACCGACCGGTCAGGGGTAAAACCAGTTAGACAACTGGTACTACAGCGAGCGGACCCAGTTCTCCAGGACGGTCGCGCCGGCGTCGCCGGACTTCTCGGGGTGGAACTGGGTGGCGGTCAGCGGACCGTTCTCGACCGCGGCCACGAACGCATCACCGCCGTACGTCGTCCAGGTGACCAGCGGCGCGACCGACTCGCGGGCGTCGTTGAGCTCCCACGAACGAACGCCGTACGAGTGGACGAAGTAGAAGCGTTCCTTGTCGACGCCGTCGAACAACGACGTGCCGGCCGGTACGTCGATCGTGTTCCACCCCATGTGCGGAACCGGCTGTCCTTCGGTGGGCTGGAGGCGTTCGACCGTGCCGGGCCATTGCTCGCACCCGTCGGTCTCGACGCCGTGCTCGATCCCGCGGGCGAAGAGGATCTGCATCCCGACGCAGATGCCGAGGACCGGGCGGCTGCCGGTCAGGCGGCGGTCGACGATGGCGTCACCGCGGACCGCCTTCAGGCCGGCCATGCAGGCGGCGAACGCGCCGACGCCGGGGACCAGGAGACCGTCGGCGTTCAGCGCTTCGTCGAAGTCCGAGGTGACGGTGACGTCGGCGCCGACTCGCTGCAGGGCGCGTTCGCCGGAGCGGATGTTGCCCGATCCGTAGTCGAGGAGGACGACCTTCTTGCTCACAGGGCGCCCTTGGTGGACGGGATCCCGGGCTGCCGCGGGTCGAGCTCGGCGGCGTCCCGCAGCGCACGGGCGAAGGCCTTGAACTGCGCCTCGACGATGTGGTGCGGGTCGCGACCGGACAGCACCCGGATGTGGATGCAGATCGCGGCGTTGAACGCGAGCGTCTCGAAGACGTGCTGGGTCAGCGAACCGGCGTAGTCGCCGCCGATGATCGCGTAGACCTGACCGTCGGGCTCACCGGTGTGCACGCAGTACGGACGGCCGGACAGGTCGACCGTGCAGTGCACGAGCGCCTCGTCCAGCGGCACGGTCGCGTCGCCGAAGCGGCGGATGCCACGCTTGTCGCCCAGGGCCTCTTTCAAAGCCTGGCCGATGCCGATCGCGGTGTCCTCGACCGTGTGGTGCGCGTCGATCTCGAGGTCGCCGACCGTGTTCACGTGCAGGTCGAGCAGCGCGTGCTTGGCCAGCGCGTTGAGCATGTGGTCGTAGAAGCCGACCCCGGTCGAGATGTCCGCCCGGCCGGTCCCGTCGAGGTCGAGCTCGACCAGGACCTTGGACTCGCTCGTCTCGCGGTCGATTCGTGCGCTGCGGGTCATGACAACCTTCCCGTGTCTGTCTTGAGGATGCGCTCCAGTGAAGCGCGGAACGCGGCCATCTCCTCGCCGGTACCGATCGAGACCCGCAGCCAGCCGTCCGGGCCGGTTTCGCGGATCAGGATGCCGTCGTCGAGCAGCGCCTGCCAGACCGCGTGCCGGTCGGCGAAGGTACCGAACAGGACGAAGTTCGCGTCCGAGTCGACCGCGCGCAGGCCTTGCGCGCGCAGCCAAAGGACCGTCTCGTCCCGCTCGGTGCGCAACTGCTCGACCCGGCCGAGCAACTCGTCGGAGTGCCGCAGCGCGGCCCGCGCGACCGCCTGCGTCACCGCGGACAGGTGGTACGGCAACCGCACGATCCGCAGCGCGTCGACCAGTTGGTTGCTCGCGGCAAGGTATCCGACCCGGCCACCGGCCAGCGCGAACGCCTTCGACATCGTCCGCGCGACCGCGAGATTCGGGTACGACGGAAGCAGCGAGAGCGCGCTCGGAGTCCCGGTACGGCGGAACTCGCCGTACGCCTCGTCGACGACCAGCACCGCGCCGATTGCCGCCGTACGAGCGGCCAAAGCCTCGACGACCTGGATCGGGAGCGCCGTACCGGTCGGGTTGTTCGGTGAGGCGAGCAGCACCACCGACGGGCGGTGGCGCGAGATCGCGGCGAGGGCCTTGCTCTGGTCGAGCGTGAAGTCCTCGGAGCGGCGGCCGGTGACCCAGGCGGTGTTGGTGTCGCGCGCGTACTCCGGGTACATCGAGTACGTCGGCGCGAACGAGAGCGCCGTACGGCCCGGACCGCCGAAGGCCTGCAGCAGGTGCAGCATGACCTCGTTGGAGCCGTTGGCCGCCCAGATCTGCTCGGGCGTCAGGTAGGCACCGGACTCACGACCGAGGTACGCCGCCAGGTCCGCCCGCAGGTCGAGGAACTCGCGGTCGGGGTAGCGGTTCAGACCACGAGCCGCCGCCGTCACCGACGCTGCGATATCGGCGACCGTCTCCTCGCTCGGCGGATACGGGTTCTCGTTGACGTTGAGCAGGATCGGTACGTCGAGCTGCGGCGCGCCGTACGGCTCGAAGCTCTTCAGCTCGTCGCGGATCGGTAGTCCATCGAAGCGATTCATCCGGGGAACCTCACCGACACCGCAGCGCCGTGGGCCGGCAGGTCCTCGGCGTCGGCCAAGGCAACGACGTGCCCCGCGACCTCTTCGAGCGCGTCGCGCGAGTAGTTGATGACGTGCACGGCCTTCAGGAAGCTGCGCACGGACAGGCCGGACGAGTGGCACGCACAGCCCGCGGTCGGCAGGACGTGGTTCGACCCGGCGCAGTAGTCGCCGAGCGAAACCGGCGACCAGCCACCGACGAAGATCGCGCCGGCGTTGGTGATCCGGGCCGCCCGCTCCTCGGCATCGACAGTCTGGATCTCGAGGTGCTCGGCGGCGTACGCATCGACCACCGCAGTGCCCTGCTCAAGATCATCAACCAGTACGACGGCCGACTGCTGACCGTTGAGCGCCTCGGTCACGCGGTCCTGGTGCTTGGTCTTGGCGACCTGGATCGGCAGCTCGGCCTCAACAGCCGCGGCGAGGGTTTCGCTCGGCGTGACCAGGACGCTGGCCGCCATCGGGTCGTGCTCAGCCTGGCTGATCAGGTCGGCGGCGACGTGCTCGGCGTTGGCGGAGTCGTCGGCCAGGATCGCGATCTCGGTCGGGCCGGCCTCGGAGTCGATACCGACCTCACTTTGGAGGAACCGCTTCGCGGCAACGACGTAGATGTTGCCGGGGCCGGTGATCAGATTGACCTTGCGGCAACCCTCGAAGCCGTAGGCGAAGCCGGCGATCGCCTGCGCGCCACCCATCGCATAGACCTCGGTGATCCCGAGCATCGCGCAGACCGCGAGCACCGTCGGGTGCGGCAGGCCGCCGAACTCCTTCTGCGGTGGCGAAGCCACCGCGAGTGACGGCACACCGGCAACCTGCGCCGGTACGACGTTCATCACGACACTCGACGCCAGCGGCGCACGGCCGCCCGGGACATAGAGGCCGACGCGCTGCACCGGCACGAAACGCTGGGTGACCCGGCCACCCGGCGCGGGCTCGGACGCGATATCGGCGGTCTTCTCGTCCTCACTGACCTCGCGGACGCGGCGAATCGACTCCTCGAAGGCGGCCCGAACGGTCGGGTCCAGCTCCTCCAGCGCCGACTTCAGCGCTGCCTCGGGGACCCGCACGTCATCCACGTGCACATGATCGAACTTCTCGCCGTACTCCTGAATGGCTGCCAGTCCGCGATGACGGACGTCCAGACAGATGGGTCGGACGACGTCGAGAGCCTTCTCGACGTCGAACACGGCTCGGGGGACGAGGGCGTTCACTTCGGCTTGGAGGTCGGACACCTCACCGGCCGCCACTCGGCCCCGCAGGTCGACGCGGCGAATCATGGCCTCAGTCTAGTGGTGACACGCCGTGCCTCCGACCGCATATCCAGGGATCGAGCGTCACGCGCTGTCACGCCACGTGATGAGATGACTTGTCCACTACGCTCCTTGTATGGACTCCCGCCTGCCGTTGCTCACTGTCGACACGGTGATCTTCCCTGGGCTGGTGCTTCCGATCCCGGTCACCGACGTCCAGGGCCGCGCGGTGATCCGCGACCTGGTCGAAAACGGTGGCGAAATGATGTGCGGGGCGCTCGCGGTTCGTGATGGGTACGAACTGGGCGAGCGCGTCTTCCGATCGCTGTACGGCACCGGCTGCTCCGCAACCATCTCCGAGATCCGCCTGGACGCGGACGACGACGGACCGGTCGAGATCACCCTCACGGGCAGCCATCGGTTCAAGGTCGCCGAGCTCGACGGTGGCGGCGACTACTTGGTCGCGGATGTCGAATGGCTCGACGAGGAGCTCGGTGAGGACCCCCTGGGTGCCGCGACTGTCGCGGTCGGTCGCTTCCGGCGGTACGCCGAGGCGGTGTCGGCAATCAGCCGGCCTGGGCTGCATCTCGGCGAACTGCCCGACGACCCCAGCACCCTGTCGTACCTGATGTCGGCCGCCATGACGCTGCTGACGCCAGACCGCCAGAAACTCCTCGAGGCCACGGACGTCACCGACCGCCTCACTCAGCTTGTCGGCCTCCTGGACGCCGAACTGTCGGCCATCACCGCACTTCCTTCACTTCCGGCCACCGAGCTCAGCTGGTCCTCGATGTCCCCGAACTGATTCTGCCCGCGGACGTGGTTCGTGGGGGCGAGCCGGTTCACCCACCCGTGGCTGTGGTTCGTGCGGATGCACTTCCCCCACCCGTGGACGAGGTTCGGGGCGCATGGCGGTTCGCCCACCCGTCGGCGTGATTCGTGGCGGATGGGCTGACCGCGCACGGATGTGGTTCGTGGGTGGTCGCGGACCCGCTCGCGTACGGCGGACGCTTCGTGAACCGCCGCGGACCGCGTACGCCGTTATAGCGGACCTGTGCCACTCACCAACCCCCTCCGACCGCGCTCGCCGACCGCCACTTGAGCGTGGCAGCCCGACCGCCACCAAGGTTAGTGAGTGGGGGCGGTCCGCACCGTGCGGCGGAACTGCGTGAACGTGCGTCCCGGCGACGGTCGAGGGCATCCCAAGGACGCGAACAACGGCGAGCGCGATGAGCCGGGTCATGACGAGGCACGCGAACAGCTCTGAGCGGCTTCACGCACAGGGCCGAGGTCGGCGCGCGCTCGGATCGGTCCGCAGACGCACGCACGCGGCCGCGGGGTATCTCCCCCAGCCGACACCCAGGCCGGCCGGGCGGACCGCAACCCACGAACCACACCGACGGGCGGGGAAATCGCATCCCCCACGAACCACATCTACGGGTGGGTAAACCACCTCCCCCACGAATCACAACCACTATGAATCCCGGTGCGGTATGGTTTTGGTATGAGTAAGCAGATCACAGTGCGGTTGCCGGATGAACTGGTCGACTTCATGGACCAGTTGGTGGCGACTGACAAGGCGACTAGCCGGGCCTCGGTGGTGGCTCGGGCGATGGAGCGTGAGCGGCGGCGGGAGTTGGCTGCGCGCGATCTGGCGATTCTGGCCGAGTACGGCGATTATCCGGAGTTCGAGGGGTTGGCGTCGGCCGCTTCCGGGACTGCGTTGAGCGATCTGGACTGAGATGCGGCCGCTGCACATCGCCCGGCTGGACAAGCCGCGGCCTGTTGTCGTGCTGACTCGCGAGCTGATCCGGCCGCGGTTGACGAACGTCACCGTCGCGCCGATCACCAGCACCATTCGTGGGCTCTCCACCGAGGTGCTTGTCGGCCCGCAGAACGGGCTCGACCACGCGAGCGCGATCTCACTCGACAACATCCAAACGATCCCGAAGGCACACCTCGGCCGCCTGATCGGCTACCTGCACCCCGACCAGGAACCGGCCCTGGCCGAGGCCATCAGTCTCGCCTTCGACCTCGAGATCTAACAATCAGCCGAGCTTGGTGACATCCCGTACGGCGCCCTTGTCGGCGCTGGTGGCCATGGCGGCGTAGGCGCGCAACGCCTGGGACACCTTGCGTTCGCGGGAGCGCGGGGCGTAGACACCACCTAGTGCGGTACGGCGGGTGTCCAGTTCGGCGTCGTCGACCAGGAGCTCGATCGAGCGGTTCGGGATGTCGATGCGGATCTGGTCGCCGTCCTGGACGAGGGCGATCGTGCCACCCGAGGCGGCTTCCGGAGACGCGTGGCCGATCGACAGGCCCGACGTACCGCCGGAGAAGCGGCCGTCGGTCACCAGGGCGCAGACCTTGCCCAGGCCGCGGCCCTTCAGGAACGAGGTCGGGTAGAGCATCTCCTGCATCCCGGGCCCGCCCTTCGGGCCTTCGTAGCGGATCACCACGACGTCGCCTGGCTGGATCTGCTTGGCCAGGATCTTGTCGACCGCTTCCTCCTGCGACTCGCAAACCACCGCGGGTCCCTGGAAGGTCCAGATCGACTCGTCGACGCCGGCCGTCTTCACGACGCAGCCGTCGACGGCCAGGTTGCCCTTCAATACGGCGAGGCCGCCATCGGCCGAGTAGGCGTGCTCGAGATCGCGGATGCAGCCGCCGGCCGCGTCGGTGTCTAGCGTGTCCCAGCGCTCCGACTGCGAGAACGCGGTCGCCGACCGCTTGCAGCCCGGCGCCGCGTGCCACAGCTCGACGGCCTCGGCGGACGGGGATCCACTGCGCACGTCCCAGTTCTTCAGCCAGTCGCCGATCGAGGCGCTGTGCACGGTGTGGATGTCCTCGTTCAGCAGGCCTGCTCGGTACAGCTCGCCGAGGATGGCCGGGATTCCACCGGCGCGGTGGACGTCCTCCATGTAGTACGTGCCGCCGGGTGCGACGTTCGGCGCGACCTTGGCCAGGCACGGGACCCGGCGCGAGACCGCGTTGATGTCGTCCAGGTCGAAGTCGACCTCGGCCTCCTGGGCGGCGGCGAGCAGGTGCAGGATCGTGTTCGTCGAACCGCCCATCGCGATGTCGAGCGCCATCGCGTTCTCGAACGCGGCCCGCGACGCGACGGTCCGCGGCAACACGGTCTCGTCGTCAGTTTCGTAGTACCGCTTGGTGATCTCGACGACCGTGCGGCCGGCGTTCTCGTACAGGGCCCTGCGGGCGGTGTGGGTGGCCAGGACCGAACCGTTGCCGGGCAGCGACAGGCCGATCGCCTCGGTCAGGCAGTTCATCGAGTTCGCGGTGAACATGCCCGAACACGAACCGCAGGTCGGGCAGGCGTTCTCCTCGATCCGCAGGATGTCGGCGTCGGAGACGTTCTCGTTGACCGCTTCGGACATCGCGTCGATCAGGTCCAGCTTGCGCACGGTCCCGTCGACCAGGGTCGCCCGGCCGGCCTCCATCGGACCGCCGGAGACGAACACGGTCGGGATGTTCAGCCGCAGCGCGGCCATCAGCATGCCCGGGGTGATCTTGTCGCAGTTCGAGATGCAGACCAGCGCGTCCGCGCAGTGCGCCTCGACCATGTACTCGACGGAGTCCGCGATCAGGTCCCGCGACGGGAGGCTGTACAGCATGCCACCGTGCCCCATCGCGATCCCGTCGTCGACGGCGATCGTGTTGAACTCGCGCGCGATCCCGCCGGCCTGCTTGATCGCCTCCGACACGATCCGCCCGACCGGCGCGAGGTGCGTGTGCCCGGGGACGAACTCGGTGAAGCTGTTCGCGACCGCGATGATCGGCTTCCCGAAGTCTCCGCGGTCGACGCCGGAGGCCATCATGAGGGCGCGGGCGCCCGCCATGTTGCGGCCGTGGGTGACGGTACGGGACCTCAGATCAGGCACGACGATCTCCAAAACTCGAGCCGGGGACGACGCCGTCCATGGTGCCACTCGCGTCCCGAATGCCGAAACGCCGGTCCCGCATGACGGATTCCTTACGCTCTGCCGTGCGGTTGGGGTGGCGGCTACTGCGGTCGAAAGCCGTGCGTATCGTGGAGTCATGAACCCGTCCGCGGTTGGCGACTCGGAGTTGGTGCGGGCTGCTCAGGGCGGCGACATCGGCGCCTTGGGCACATTGCTGGCTGCGCATCGGGCCGGTATGACGGCAGTCGCGGTCTCGGTCCTTGGCGCGGGACCGGATGCGGACGACGCCGTCCAGGAGGCGATGACCGTCGCGCTGGCGCGGATCGGCGACGTACGGGATCCAAACGCAGTCGGCCCATGGCTCCGCCAAGTCGTCCGGAATGCTTGCCGCACGCAACTGCGTGCCCGGCGACCACTCCCCCTCGACGACCAACTGCACGCCGTACTGCCGTCTGCCGAGCCCGACCCGGCTGAACTCTTGGAGCGCCACGCCACGAGGGACTGGGTCTGGCGTGCGCTGGAAGACCTGTCGCCGCCACTGCGGCTCGTGATGATGCTGCGGCACTTCAGCGGCGTGACGGCGTACCAGGACATCGCTGAGGCCTGCGGCATCCCAGTCGGTACCGTCCGCAGCCGGCTGGCCAAAGGACGCGGTCAACTGACCGCAAGCCTGCTGGCGACCGCGGACGACCAGTACGGCGACGTGGCCGCGCAGACCGCCGTACGTCGGCGCGAGATCGAGGACACGATGGTTGCGGCCGAGCGGGGCACGCTGGCTGAGGTACTGGCGACGTACTGGCGGCCGGATGCCCAGTTCAGCTGGTCGGGCGGGGGCGGTGGCGCCGACTGGTTCCTGCGCGGGATGTACCAGGACATCGAGGACGGTGTCCGGGGGCGCGTGACGAACGTGATCGCCGGCCGGGAGATCGCGGTCTGCGAGATCGAGCTGATCAATCCAGCCGAGAACCCGTTCCACTGTCCGCCGGGCGTGGTCTGGATCCAGCACCTGCTGGGCGGGCGAACCAGCCGGCTCCGGTTCTTCCACCCTCCGCGGAACGCGCAGGCCATCCCGGCGTGACTCAGGTCACTGTCGCTCCAGTGAACTTCGGCTCCGCTCTTGCATCCTGTCAGCGTGAGTAACCAAGACGATCAACTCGCACGATTCGCTCTGGCCGGGCAGGCCCGCGACGTGGTCAAGGCCTGGGTCGACGGCGCTCAGGTCCTCTCCCTGGTGACGGCGCTCCGCGACAAGGGCTGGACGACGTACCTGACCGAACCGCGCACGCTCGACGCGCTGACCGCCTTCTCCGGACTGCCGCCGGAGCGCGTCGCTGACCTCGTCGGCGCGCTCGAGGCGAACGGCGTGGTCACGTACGACGAGACGGTCCAGCTGACCGAGTCGTTCGCGGCACTCGTGGCTGACGACGCGTACATCGGTCTGGACGACGCGCTGGACCAGTCCGAGCTGCTGACTCGGATGGTGCGGACCGCGGCCGAGGATCCCGGGCCGCTGCCGCTATCCGCGTCGGACGCCCTCGTTACGGCGCGCGCCACCGGCGGAAAGGCCAGCCCGGTCACCCGTGCGCTGTACGACAAGCTCTTCCTCCCGCAGATCCCAGAGCTGGCCGAGCTCATCCACACCGACCGCTTCCTCGATGTCGGCTGTGGTGTCGCCGGTGCGACCACGACACTGGCCGGACTGTTCCCGGACCTGCGCGGTACGGCGCTCGAGCTCATCCCGACAGTCGCAGCCGAGACGCAGCGCCGCATCGACGCACTGGGCGTGGGCGACCGGGTCGACCTCAAGGTGATGGACGCGCGGGACTTCGACGAGAAGGATGCATTCGGCTCGGCCTTCTGGGCACAGCCGTTCTTTCCGGCGGAGACTCGGCAGGCAACGCTCGAGATGATCCTGCGGGCGCTGCGCCCCGGCGGCATCCTGTTCGTGCAGGAGATGGAGCCGGTCCCCGACGAGGCCGGGCGTCCGTCGTACGCGCTCCGCAAGTTGGTCGCGCAAGGCTGGGGTGTGCCGTTCGGCCGCACCGCCGAGGAACTGACCGAGGAGGCGGTGGCGGTCGGGTTCGAACTGATCCGGATCGCGCAGACGGACTTCGGTCGAATGGTTCTTGTCGGTAGGCCGCTCTAGCCTGGGGGCATGGTCGGGTTCACACACGTTCATCGTGAAGTGCACTCTGCCCTGCGCCCATTTGTCGGTGACCTGAGTGGCTACGCCTACGACGGTGATCCGCCGGACCTGCATCGCGGCCTGCCCTCGCAGTACCTGACGCTCGTCATCACCATGGATGAGCCGCTCGGCATCACCTGGCCGGGCGAGCCGACCGGCAAGTACGACGCGGGTGTCGGCGGGCTGCACTCACGCGCAGTCCACGTCGGCGGGTCGCCCAGTCGAGCGGGTGTCCAGGTGGCGCTCACTCCGGCGGGGTCGCGCGCACTGTTCGGGTTGCCACCGGGTGAGCTGGCCTGGCGGGTGGTCGAGCTCGACGAGTTCCTCGGACCGTCGGCACACCGTTTGGTGGAGCAGATGCGCGAGGGCGTGAGCTGGGCGTCGCGGTTCGACCTGCTGGAGAACGCGTTGCTGCGGCGATGGGCCGCTCCCCCGGCCCTCGCCGTACGGGCTGAGGTGGGTTGGGCGTGGCGGCGGTTGCGGGAGACGGGCGGCACGGTCGGGGTGCAGGAGCTGGCGGCCGAGGTCGGGTGGAGCCGGCGGCATCTGACTGAGCGGTTCACGACTGAGTTCGGGCTTGCGCCGAAGGTGGCGGGGCGGGTGCTGCGCTTCGAGCAGGCGGTCGCGCGGTTGCGGCAGCAGCCCACTGCGAGGTTGGCCGACCTGGCCGCTGAGGTCGGGTACGCCGATCAGGCGCATCTGACCCGGGAGTGGCAGGCGATCGCGGGCTGCTCGCCGCGGCAGTGGATCGCGGAGGAGCTCCCAAACGTTCAAGACCCCTCGAGCCTGGAGGTCGCACAGTCAGGGGTATGACCTCATTGACGAAGACAGTCGGCGTCTGGCCGACACTGGTGTACCTGAACGGTCAGGCTGCGCTGCAGTTCCTGACCAACGGCCTCGGCTTCGAACTGGTCGCGTCGTACCCGGGCACGGCCGACGGTTCGGTCGCGCATGCCGAGCTGACCTGGCCGGCCGGTGGCGGTGTGATGGTGAGTTCGACAGACGCACAGTCCGAGCCGAACGAATTCACCCTGCTCGCAGACCAGGCTCAGTCCGTGTACCTCGTGCACCACGATCCGGACGCGTTGATCGGACGAGCGATCGGGGCCGGAGCGGTCGTCGTACGGGGATTGCAGGACAGTGACTATGGATCCCGGGGCTTCACTGTCCGCGATCCGGAGGGGAATCTGTGGAGTATCGGAACTTATGCGGGCGAGTAAGGGATTTCCGGCGATTCGGGCTCGGCGAGCTGCCTAGAATCGCGGGGTGACGGAAACAGCTGCGCTGCCCAGTGAAGCCTTGGACGTCCTGCGCCGTGTCTTCGGGTACGACGCTTTTCGTGGCGAGCAAGGCGACATCATCGACACCGTGATCGGCGGCGGGGACGCGCTGGTGCTGATGCCGACCGGTGGCGGCAAGTCGCTGTGCTACCAGATTCCTTCGCTGGTCCGCTCGGGTGTCGGGGTGGTGATCTCACCGCTGATCGCGCTGATGCAGGACCAGGTCGATGCGTTGACCGCGCTCGGCGTCCGGGCCGGCTTCCTGAACTCGACGCAGGACTTCGAGCAGCGGCGTGAGGTCGAGCAGGCGTTCCTGGCCGGTGAGCTGGATCTGCTCTACCTCGCACCGGAGCGGTTGCGGGTCGAGGCGACCGTGCGCTTGCTCGACCAGGGCAAGATCGCGCTGTTCGCGATCGACGAGGCACACTGTGTCTCGCAGTGGGGCCACGACTTCCGGCCCGACTACCTGATGCTGTCGGAGCTGCACGAGCGCTGGCCCGACGTACCGCGGATCGCGCTGACCGCCACCGCGACCGAGGCGACCCATCAGGAGATCGCCACCCGGCTGAAGCTGGACGACGCGAAGCACTTCGTCGCGAGCTTCGACCGGCCGAACATCCACTACCGGATCGTGCCGAAGGACAACCCGCAGCGGCAACTGCTCGACCTGCTCCGCACCGAGCACCCCGGCGACGCGGGCATCGTCTACTGCCTGTCCCGCAACAGCGTCGAGAAGACCGCCGCCTTCCTGACCCAGAACGGGATCGAGGCCGTTCCGTACCACGCCGGTCTCGACAGCCGGGTCCGTTCGCGCAATCAGGCGCGGTTCCTGCGCGAGGACGGTCTGGTCGTGGTCGCGACCATCGCCTTCGGGATGGGAATCGACAAGCCGGACGTCCGGTTCGTGGCCCACCTCGATCTGCCGAAGTCGGTCGAAGGCTACTACCAGGAGACCGGCCGCGCGGGGCGTGACGGTCTGCCGTCGACCGCTTGGCTGGCCTACGGTCTGCAGGACGTCGTCCAGCAGCGCAAGATGATCGACACCTCCGAGGGCGACCTCGCGCACCGCCGCCGCCTCAGCGCACATCTCGACGCGATGCTCGCGCTGTGCGAAACCGTGCAGTGTCGGCGTTCCCAGCTGCTCGCCTACTTCGGTCAGCACGGCGACGCCTGCGGCAACTGCGACACCTGCAACACACCCCCGGAGGCGTGGGACGGCACGATCCCCGCGCAGAAGCTGCTCTCGACCGTCTACCGCCTGCAACACGAGCGCGGCCAGAAGTTCGGCGCCGGCCAGCTGATCGACATCCTGCTCGGCAAGGAGACCGAGAAGGTCAAACAGTTCCGCCACGAACAACTGTCCGTCTTCGGCATCGGCACCGAGCTCAATGACACCCAGTGGCGCGGCGTCATCCGCCAGCTCCTCGCCCTCCGCCTGCTCACCGTCGAAGGCGACTACGGCACTCTCGTCCTCACCGAGGACAGCGCCGAGGTCCTCGGCCGCCGCCGCGACGTGATGATGCGCCGCGAACCCGAGCGCACCAAGCCCAAGTCCCGCTCCAGCAGCGGCAAGAAGGCCGCCGTCGACCTCCCCGCCGAGGCCGCCCCGGTCTTCGAGCGCCTCCGCACCTGGCGAGCCGCCGTCGCCAAGGAACAAGGCGTCCCCGCTTACGTCATCTTCCACGACGCCACCCTCCGCCAGATCGCCGTCGACCTGCCCACCACCCTGGCCGCCCTCGGCACCATCAGCGGCATCGGCGAAAACAAACTCGCCAAGTACGGCGAGGGCGTCCTGGAGGCGCTTGCCGGCGGCTGATGTCGAATCTGCGTGCCGCCGTTCGACGCGTAGACGAACGCTCGGAAGGGAGCACGCACATGTCTTCATCGGTGTTGTTGATGTCTGTGTCGGTTGACGGGTTCATTGCGGGTCCGAACGATGTGCCGGGGAACCCTGGTGGTGACGGGTTCATGCGGTTGCACGACTGGTACCAGCGGGCGGATGGGTCGTTCGGTCGGCCGGATGGACCGGCGGGCGCGGTTTGGGACGAGATGCACGACACGGGCGCGGTGTTCGTTGGACGTCGTACGGCGGAGCAGGTGGATTACTACGGCGGCACGCATCACGGCGTACCGCTGTTCGTGCTCACGCGTCGTGAGCCGGATCCGCTGTTCCCGCAGGTGCACTTCGTGAGTGATGTCGCGGAAGGCATGGCGGCGGCGAAGGCTGCGGCCGGCGATCGGGATGTGTTGGTGCACGGGGCCGAGGCGGCGCGGGCCGCGTTGGAGGCCGGCGTACTCGATGAGTTGCAGATCGATCAGGTGCCGGTGTTGCTCGGGGCGGGTCGGCGGCTGTTCGATGTACTGCCTGAGCGGGTCGAACTGGAGGTGGTGCGGGTGATCGACACGCCGGCCGCGACCCACGTGCGGTATCGCGTGGTCAGGTGAGTAGCGGCTTCACGGCGGTGAGGAACTGCGTCATCGTGGCGTCGACATTCTTGTTGCCGTCGGCAAGCAGTATGGCGACGGAGACATTGCTGCCGACGACCAGCAGGCTGGTGTGGTCGGGCATTTGACCGCGATGACCGTAGGACGGGAGAAGCGGTGGGAACTGGTGCTCGAAGAGCATCGTGCCGAGACCGTACTGGCCCATGTTGGGCGTCATCTGGTCGACCAACTCCTGCGGTATGACGTGGCCGTAGTACAGCTGGTATCCCCAGAGAGCGACGGTCGGAGCGTCGGCGGCTAGCCCGGCGTTCGCGGCGGACAGGCTGGCGACGGCCCGGCACGGGAGGTAGCCGTCCGGCGGACCGCAGACCGGATTGGTGTCCTCGGCCACCGGCGGTTTCGGCTTCTCGCCGTCCTGGAAGGCCGCGTGCTTCAGGCCGGCGGGGGTGGCGAGGTCGCGGCGCAGGACAGTCGCGAGCGGTTTCCCGGTGACCTTCTCGATCAGCAGGCCGAGCAACTGGAAGCTGGGGTTGCTGTAGTTGAAGGTGCCGGGGGCGCCGACGGGCGCGGAGTCGTAGGCGAGCGCCTGCTGCGGTGTCCAGTGCTTGGCCGGCCCCGCCTTGATCACCTGGTCCATCCGGCTGTAGTCGTCGGGCAGATAATTCGGTACGCCGGATGTCATCGACAGGTGTTGTCGAACCGTCGCGCCGTTCGCGGTCAGCTTGTGTTTCACGTACGCCGAGAGCGGCGCATCGAGGTCGACCTTGCCGGCCTTGACCAGCAGCATGATCTCGGCGGCCACGAACGTCTTCGTGATACTCGCGACGCCCATCGCGGTCGTCGGGCGGAGCGGCGTACCGACGGCGTCCTTTCCGGCCGCGCCCGACCACCTCCACTGATGGCCGACCACTGCGGCCGTCACGCCGCGCGCACCCGACTCGAGGGCCTGGTCGGCCACGATCTTGTCGAGAGCAGCCTGCAGTTTCGCCGCCTTGTCCGGCGCGAGGGTAGCCGTCGCGGCCTCCGGAAACTCCCAGTCCCCGGTCGTTTCCCCCGCCCCCGGCTCTCCGTCCCCCGCGCAAGCGGTCACCGCCACCAGCAGAACTGCGATCGTCCCCCAGAGCCTCATCGTCCGATGATCCCATTCAACGGGTCATGGTCCAGTCGACAGTGCCCGCCAGGGCAGCGAACTCCTGGATCGACCGGGAGCGGCGGGAGGCGAGCCAGGCCAGGCAGACCTTGTTGAGGGCGATGTCGTTCACCGGTACGGCGCTCACGTCCGCGCGCTGATAGAACCTCGCCACCGACAGCGGCAGGATCGAGACGCCACGACCGCTCGCAACGTGTTCCAGCTTCTCCTCCACACTGGTCATTTCGGAGAAGCGGCGCGACCGGCTTGAGCGCAGCTCGACGGCGATGTCGCGCCACTCCGGGACCTGGTCGGGGTGCTGCATGAGGTGCTCGTCGGCGAGATCGCCGATGTCGAGCGACGGCTTGCCCGCCAGTCGGTGGTCGGCGGGCAGCATGGCGAGGCGCGGTTCCTCGAACAGCGGCCGGATACTCAACCCCCGCTGCTCGACCGGCAGGCGCACCACGCTCACGTCGGCGCGGCCGTCGTACAGGACCTGCACCTGGTCGAACGTCGTCGTCCGGAGTACCTCGACCTCGAGGTCCGGGCGGAGCGCCTCGAACGCCCGCACGGCCGGAGTCACGGTGATCCCCGGCATGAAGCCGATCGTGAAGGTCCGCGGACCGCGCGCGGCTTGGGCGACCCGCCGCTGGAGCGCCTCGGCCGAGCTGAGCAGTGGACGGGCGTCGTCGAGCAGTTGCCGGCCTGCCGCGGTCAGCTCGGTGGAACGCTTGGTGCGGGCGAAGAGCTGGGCGCCGAGCTCGTGTTCGAGGGCGCGGATCTGCCGGGACAGCACCGGCTGCGCGATGTGCAGGCGCTCCGCCGCGCGCCCGAAATGCAGCTCGTCGGCGACCGCGACGAAGTACCGGAGCTTGCGGAGATCGACATCCATAATACCTTCAGGGTATTACAGAGCACGAAACAGGTCTTGGACCGCGACGACCTCGCGGGCGCATCGTGGCAGGGAATCCACACCAGGAAAGGCGAATCCTCATGACCCTGCACGACCAGCGCGTCGTCCTCCTCGGCGGTACGTCGGGAATCGGGCTGGCCACCGCCCGGCTCGCCGCCGACCAGGGCGCGACCGTGATTGTTGCCTCCAGCAACCCAACCTCGGTCCAGCGGGCCTTGGCCGAGCTCCCCGCATCGGCCGTCGGCTCAGCCGTCGACCTGACCGACCCGGCGGCTGTCGAAGCGTTCTTCGCCGGGCTCGATCCGTTCGACCACCTCGTTTACACGGCCGGTGAAGCGCTCAGCCTGCTCGAGGTCCGGTCGCTCGACCTGGTCCGCGCACGGCAGGCCTTCGAACTCCGGTACTTCGGCGCCCTCGGCGCGATCCACGCCGCCGTACCGAAGATCCGCCCCGGCGGTTCCGTCGTCCTCACCAGCGGCACCGCGGCCGACCGTCCCCTACCCGGCTGGTCCGTCGCGGCCAGCATCTGTGGCGCCGCCGACTCCCTCGTCCGCGCCCTCGCCGTCGAACTCGCGCCGATCCGGGTCAACGCCGTCAAACCCGGCGTCGTCCGAACCCCCTTGTGGCCCGACGGTTTCGACTACGACGCCGCCGCCGACTCCCTCCCGGTCGGCCGCATCGGCGAACCCGAAGACATCGCCCAGGCCTACGTCTTCCTGATGAACCAGCCCTACGCCACCGGCTCCATCGTCACCGTCGGCGGCGGCAACGTCCTCGTCTGACCCGAACCACCTCAAGCACGAACCAGTCCCCCGCCCCGCGCCCAAACCTCCGCCCCCCTTGAGCACGACTCGACCACCCGCCCCCACCCAACCCGGTCAACCGGCGCCCAAGGCGACTCGCCGCACCCACCTTGAGCACCAACCAACCACCCACGCGGACACAACGCGGTCGACAGGCGCCCAAGGTGACTCGGTGCACGCACCTTGAGCACCGATCAGTCGCCCGCGCGGACGGAACGTGGTTGACGGGTGCCCAAGGTGATTCGGCGGGGTGGCCATTGCCGTTCGACGGATACCCACCTCGTACGGCGAGCCGGGTGCGCCTGGGCGCGGATCCTCGCCGAAGCGGTTTGGGGAGGGGCGCGACGGGCTGGGCGGCTGGGGGGATTGCTTAGTCCTGGACGGTGTAGAGGGTGTTGTTGTCGGGGTCCTGGAAGGTGAACATGGGCGGGATGCCGGGCCAGGAGAGGAGGTCGCCGACGGTGACCTTGTGGTCGGTGAGGTGTTGGTGGGTGGCGGCGGCGTCGGGGGTGCCGAGGCGGATGCCGGTGTCGAGGCCGGTCTCGGTGGCCGGGGTGAGGGCGAGGTTGGCGCCGCTGGGGGCGGCGACGACGATCCAGCGGCCGCCTAGTTGGGGCAGCGGGGTGTCGGCGACCAGGGTGAAGCCGAGGGTCTTGGTGTAGAACTCCAGGGCTCGGTCCTGGTCGGTGACCGGGACGCCGACGGTGTGGACGCTCGTGAAGTGGGTCATGGTCTCTCCTCAGGGTGAAAAGTGCTTTCACTCAGGAGGTAGAGACCGCTCCCGAGATTTCGACATCGGCGGGCAAGGGATTTTCGAGCCCGTACAGGACGAGGTACTGATCCGGCGTGTCCAGTACGGCGAGCACCTCGTGCCGAACCGTGAGAATCCCGAGCACCGGGTGGTTGAGCCGCCGTACCCCGGACACGTGCCGCTTCACATCCCGCCGCGGCCACCGCTCGGCGAACTCCGGTATCGCGAGCAGTTCCTCGACCAGTACGGCGTACTCCGGGTCGTCGACGAGATGTCCGGCGGCGGCGCGGAGGTGGGCGACGACGTCGTCCGCGACCTCGTCCCAGTCCAGGTAGAGCTCGCGGGCTGCGGTACCGAAGGCGTAGCGCGCATTGTGCGGTCGCGGCCCCGCCGAGAAGCGCCCGGGGAACAGGAAGGCGGCCGCGTCGTTCCAGGCCAGCACTTCGCCGATCCGGCCGAGTACCACCGCCGCGGTCGGGACGACGAGGAAGTTCATCGTGCGGAGCGCCGACTCCGAGACGGTCTGCTGCTCGATTGCCGGTGTGTCCGCATCGGCGGCCAGGGCCTTGAGGTGATCGGACTCGTCAGCGGTCAACCCGAGCGCGCGGATCAGCGCGTCGAGCACGCTGTCCGATGGGTGCGGAGCGCGGCCCTGCTCGAGCCGCGTGTAGTACCCAACGCTCACGCCAGCCAGGTCAGCCAGCTCCGCGCGCCGCAGACCGGGCGTCCGGCGTGGCTCGTCGGCGGCCGGAGGCGTCAGGCGCCCACGGCGCTCCCGCAAGAACTCGCCCAGCTCCCGCCGCCTCGCCGATCGCACCTCGTCCTCCAACCTGGGTGTCCCTGTCAGGTCCCCCCAGCAACCTTGGGCAACCTGATCCGCGGGTCCACGGTAGTAGTTGTGCCTCTTCGACGTTCCGCGACGACCGCAGCTGCCTTGTCCTTCTTCCTGATCACGCTCAACGCCTCGACGGTCACCACGGCGTTGCCGGTGATCGGACGCGACCTCAACGCGCACGCGGGACTGGCCTGGGTACTCACCGGCTACTCGCTCGTCTTCGCCCTCGCGCTGCTGCCGGCCGGGGCGTGGGCTGATCGGATCGGTGCCCGGCGAGCATTCGTGGCCGGGCTGACCTTGTTCGCCGCGACCTCTGCGGTCTGTGCCCTCGCCACCGACCTCACGATCCTGCTCGCGGCACGCGCAGTCCAAGGTATCGCGGCCGCCGTCATCCTGCCGTCGGGTCTGTCGATGCTCAACGCGACCCATCCCGAACCGTCGGAGCGCGGGAAGGCAATCGGCCGCTGGAGCGCGGCCGGCGCAATCGCCCTGGTCATCGGCTCGCCGCTCGGTGGAGCGATCACCTCGGCGATCGGCTGGCAGGGCACGTTCTGGATGAACATCCCGCCCACCCTGCTCGCCCTGGCCGTCGCCCTCGGCGTCCCGGCTGCGCCGCGACCACGGCCGGTACGGCGGACGTCGTACCGGGAGCTGGTCACCGCGCCGGCGGTCGTGCTGAGCTCGGCAACCGGGTTCGCGCTGAACTTCGCGACGTACGGGACGATCTTCGTTGTGACGCTGTTCCTGCAGCAGGACCGCGGTCAGTCCGCGTGGCTGAGCGGCCTGGTATTCATCCCGATGACGCTACTCATCATCCCCGCGAACCTGCTGACCGGCCGCCTGGCCGCCCGATTCGGGATCCGGCGGACCTTCCTACTCGGTCAGTTCCTGATGGCCATCGGACTGGCCGGCCTACTCCTCGGTGGCCCGGTCTGGGCGTTCGCCCTCTGGCTCCTCCCGCTCGGCATCGGCGGCGGCCTGATCGCGCCGACCACCACCTCGCTGATGCTCAGCGGCCTACCGCCAACCCACAGCGGCTTCGGCGCCGGCCTCCTCAACGCGATCCGCCAACTCGGCAGCGCCGCGGCCCCCGTCGTACTGGCTCCACTCGGCTTCCGGGTCAGCATGATCCTGTCCGCGATCGTGATCGTCGCGCCCGCACTCCTCGGAAGGAAGCAATGCCTACCGTCGTCCTCCCCAACGGCCGATTCCACTACGAGGACACCTGCGGCCACGGGCAGCCAGTCCTAGCCCTGCATGGCGCCTTCGGTCGTGGACAAACCTTCGCCGCCCTCACCGAACGACTGCAAACGCAACCGCGGTGTCTGGTGGGGCGTTTGGCAGGCAGTGGGCTGTCCGGTGTTGTTGCTACGGGCAACCAACAGCTTCCTGTTGTCCGCGGCGCAGGCGGACGAGATGGTACGACGGCGGCCGGGCACCGGGCAGGTGGTGTTCGAGGGCACCGGGCACTCGATTCATCGAGAAGACCCGGACGGTTGTGGTGCTGCCGTCCGGGTCTTCTTCGGTGGAGCTGCTACTTCGCGACGACTCGGAGGGTGAACTCGCCCTCGAAGTTGCCGGTGTTGCGGGCGACCATGCCGGCCGAACGGAGTGCCTGGACGTCGGCGTTGGACTTCTCGCCCATCGCCTCGAGGGCGCCGTTCAGTCCGTCGAAGTCGACGTAGGCGATACCCGTGGCGCCCGACACGTCCGGGAGGGCCAGTTTGAAGCTCTCCGAGTTGCCGAGGTTGCCGTTCTCGAGAATCTTGGCGGCATACTCCTTGTCGGTCGAGACGACCAGAGTGTCACCGTCCTTGGCGGTCTCGATCGGGACCTGCACCGGCGACTGCTGCCGCAGGAGCGTGGTCAGCTTCGCGATCACCGGCTCGGCCTTGGCCGGGTCGGTCTCCAGGCGGGCGGCGATCTTCGGGCCGGCCGAGGCGTCCTTGTCGACGACGAGCGACAGGTTCTTGCCGAGCAGGGCCTTCAGGTCGTCCGGCAGCTTCAGGCCGGTCTGCTCCGCGAAGCCCTGGACGATCTCGCCGATCTCACCGGTCTTCTCGAGGTTCTTCCACACCGTGTCGATCGACGAGTCGACACCCGACACGCTGATCGCCGCGGCGGTCGTGTCCGGCAACTTGGTGACGAGCTCGCTCGCGTCGGACGCCTTCGCCACGATCTCCTGGTCGGCGCGGACGAAGCCCTTCAGCTCGACGTACTGCGCGTCGAACCGCAGTGCCGCAGCCATGCTGCCGTTGCCGATCGGGTTGACCTTGGCCGGTCCCATCTCGCCGACCACCTTGGTCAGACCGGCGAAGTCCGCCCACAGGGTCGCGAAACCCGGCTCGCCGAGCTTCTCCAGATCCGCCTTGTACTGCGTGTTGTCCGCCAGCGGGCTGGTCTTCGCGGTCGCGATCGCCGAGTCGAGCTCGGGCTTGGTCTCGGCGACCACCATGTAGCCGTCGGTGAACGCGTAGACGGGATCGTCGGCCTCCTTGGGGCCCTTCTCCATCGCCTTGGCGGCAGCCTTCTCGTCCTTCACCTGCACCGCGAAGACGAGACTCGGCTCCTTCTTCTTGGCATCGGCGGGCGGCAGCGCCGCGAGACCGATCCGGTCGCCGAGCCACGGCTCGACGTCCTTGGCGTAGTCGACGTCCTTCAGGTCGTCGTCATCGGCCTTGATCGCCTCGAAGATCTTCTGCCGCAGGTCGTCCTTGTCGCCGGTCAGCTTCAGCTTGTCCTTGGCGGACGGGAACTTCATCAGGAACCGCAACGCGGCGAGCTTCTGGCCGGCCGACGGGTTCAGATCCACCCGCAGGTAGCCGATCGCCGTACCGGGCAGCACGGTGTCCGGCTGCTTGCCGCCGTTGAGCTTGCCGTAGGCAAAGATTCCGCCGCCGGCGACGACCAGCACCATGGCCAGGGCCGCGACGATCGGGATCAGCTTGCCCCGCTTGGGCTTCGGCGCCTCCGGCTGCCATCCGCCGCCCATCTGCACCTGCTCATAGGGAGCATTGGGTGCCTGATACTGGGGCGGGTACTGCGCACCACCCTGACCCGGGAACTGCGGGCCGGGCGGAGTGTTCTGGTCAGACATCAACTTCCCCCTCGTACGGACCGGTGGCCTCACCCACCGGACCAGGACACCCTAGTGCACCGGCGGGTGGCCTTCTGACGCAACAGGTTTCGAACCGGTTGCATCTGGTTCGGAGCGCCAAGTCGTGGCCGAAATCACCGCAGCGGCAAGCGCCGCCCCCACCAACCAGGCCACCGCAGGCGTCCACGTGTGTAGCTCAAGAGGTGCCGCAACCAGGTCACCCGGCTTCGCCGCCTGCAGCCGATCGTTCAACGAGTCGTGCCCCAGCAGCATCCCCACACCCCACGACACCCCGGAGCCCAGGCAAGCACCCAGTACGACGATCGCCACCGACCACGGGCCGTAGTTCCGCAGCCACCAGAACAGCGCGCCGCCGAGCAGAAAGGCAGCCACGAACCCGATCGCGGTGAACGTGCCGTCCGGCCCGAACACCCGGGTCATCTGCTCCTCCCCCAGCGCCCCACCCTGCTCGTCCACCGTGTACTGCGCGAGCGGCGAGAACTGCTGCCAAGCCCACCCGCCGACCACCCCGGCCACCAGGAACACCACCACCGTGACCAGAATCGCCTTGGCCCACGGCATCTCCGGCTCCGGCGCCGGCGGCGCCGCGAACGGATTCATCGACGGCGGCGCAATATAAGGCCCCGGCTGTCCGTACACAGGCCGCGGGGGCAACGAGTCACTCACCTCGACAGTGTGCCGTATGCCTGGTCGTCCCACTCCAGCACCCATCCAGCGAGCCGCGGACCAGACGTCTCACGGGCGCTCAAGGAGCACGGCAGGCACTCGGCTGACCGTCTCGATGCGCTCGCTGAGTCGTGGGGAAATACGGCCGGCAACGTCGAGGACGCGAGCATGTTCTGCCGCCAGATCCCAGCCGTGGATCGGCTCGTGATGCGCGATCCGGTTTCGCAGACGTCGAAGCTCATTCAGCTCGGAATGCAAGCGGGCTCGGCGTACTGGGCCGTCGAATGCGTGCTGAAGGCACGGCTGCCACAGGCGACGGTTGTACTCGTCCGAGAGGAGCGACCACCAGAAGCCCAGCATGAGCTCGGCAACCACCTTGCCGTGAAGCTCAGACTGTCCACCTCGGGCCGCATTACTCCGCGCCACTTCTACCTTGCGGCGAGTTGGTGGGGTCAGCGGTACCCGAAGGTCGCGGTACCACGGCAGTTCGGCTCCCAACGCGGTGGCCCAGGACGCCAACTGTCCGTCCATCGCATTCCGAAGCCCGACCTCGACGTAATGCAGGACCTCCTGGAACGCAGCGCTGACTTGAGCGTTCCAGTGATAGAGGTGATGAGCGCCGGTGAGGCTTCCGTCGGTGGCGAGCAGGTATGGCCCGAGTCGAGCCTCGGACAGGAGACTTTCGAGCGTCCAGGGCAGCCTGCGCGGGGTCTGAGGCTGCAATCGATACTCGCTGTTCATCACATCTGTACCTTTTCGGACACCGAGCCGCGCTGATATGCTGGCTCTGCACGAGAGCCCCGGGAATCACGGTGTACCGGCTTAGGCCAGGGAAACCCCCCGGGGCCTTTGCATGTCCAGCCCCTTTCCTCCATTTCCCATCCCCTCCCCTCGATCCCTACCCAGCCAGGCAGGAGGGGCCGAGCAGTGCCTTCAGGTCTGCCATCAGGGACGACGTGGGGGTGACGCGGAAGCGGTCGCCGATCCGCATGACGGTGGTCTTCTGGCGGGCTTCCAGGCGGAGCTGGACCTCCGTCATACCGGGGTGGGACTGGAGGACGTCGCGGAGCTGGTCGACCACGGGCTTGGTGCAGCGGGTGACCGGCATCGTGATGACGACCGGGCCACTGGGGCCTTCGGTGAGGTCGGGGACGACGACCTCGTCGCCGCTCAGCTCGACGCGGTCCTCGCGACGGCGGATCCGGCCCTTCATCAGGATGATCGCGTCGTTGCTGAGCAGGTGCGCGTGCAACTGGTACGCCGAGGAGAACATCATCACCTCGATCGAACCTTCGAGGTCCTCGATGGTGACGATCGCGTAGATGTCGCCGCGCTTGTTCACCTTGCGCTGGACCGCGGTGACCAGGCCGCCGATGGTGACCCGGGTGCCGTCGGGGCGGTCCTCGTCACCGAGAAGCTGCCCGATCGTGCAGTCGGTGCCGTTGGTGAGCACGTGCTCGACGCCGAACAGCGGGTGGTCGGAGACGTACAGACCGAGCATGTCGCGCTCGTGCGCGAGCTTGGTGGCCTTGTCCCACTCCTCGATCTCGGGCACCCGCACCGACAGCCGGCTGTTCACCTCGCCGTCGGCACCGGCGGGCTCCTCGTCGCCCATCGAGAACAGGTCGAACTGGCCGTGCGCCTCGTTCCGCTTGAGGTCGATGGCTTCGTCCACCGCCTGCTCGTGGACCGCGACGACCGCGCGCCGGGCGTGGTTCATCGAGTCGAACGAACCGGCCTTGGCCAGCGACTCGATGACCCGCTTGTTGCAGACCGGCAGCGAGACCTTGTCGATGAAGTCGACGAAGTCGGTGAACCGGCCCTTCTCCTCGCGGGCCGCGACGATCTCGGCCACCACGTTGACGCCGACGTTCCGGATCCCGGACAGGCCGAAGCGGACGTCGGTCCCGACCGGCGTGAAGTTCGAGTCGGACTCGTTCACGTCCGGCGGGAGCACCTTGATGCCCATCCGGCGGCACTCGTTCAGGTAGATGGCCATCTTGTCCTTGTCGTCCTTCACGGACGTCAGGACGGCGGCCATGTACTCGGCCGGGTAGTTCGCCTTCAGGTACGCCGTCCAGTACGAGACCAGCCCGTACGCCGCGGAGTGCGCCTTGTTGAACGCGTAGTCGGAGAACGGGAGCAGGACGTCCCACAGTGCCTTGACCGACTGCTCGGAGAAGCCGTTCGACTTCATGCCCTCGGCGAAGCCGACGTACTCCGCGTCCAGCACCTCGCGCTTCTTCTTGCCCATCGCCCGGCGGAGCAGGTCCGCCTTGCCCAGCGAGTAGCCGGCCAGGCGCTGGGCGATCTCCATCACCTGCTCCTGATAGACGATCAGGCCGTAGGTGACACCGAGGATCGGCTCGAGGGCGACCGCGAGCTCGTCGTGCGGGTAGCTGATCTCCTGCTGCTTGTTCTTGCGCAGGGCGTAGTTGGTGTGGCTGTTCGCGCCCATCGGGCCAGGCCGGTAGAGCGCGCCGACGGCGGAGATGTCCTCGAAGTGGTCCGGCTTCATCAGCCGCAGCAGCGCCCGCATCGGGCCACCGTCGAACTGGAAGACACCGAGGGTGTCGCCGCGGCCGAGCAGATCGAAGGTCGGTTTGTCGTCGGGGGTGCGGCCGAGCGCGTCCAGGTCCAGCGTGATGCCGCGGCTGGCCTCGACGTTCTTGACCGCGTCGTCCATGATCGTCAGGTTGCGCAGGCCCAGGAAGTCCATCTTGACCAGGCCGAGCGTCTCGCAGCTCGGGTAGTCGAACTGGGTGATGACCTGGCCGTCCTGGTCGCGGCGCATGATCGGGATCAGGTCGATCAGGGGCTCGCTGGACATGATCACACCGGCCGCGTGCACACCCCACTGGCGCTTCAGGTTCTCCAGGCCGCGGGCGGTGTCGACGATCTTGCGGACGTCCTGGTCCTGCTCGTACAGCTGGCGGAACTCGCCGGCCTCGGAGTAGCGCTTGTGCCCGGTGTCGAAGATGCCGGACAGCGGGATGTCCTTGCCCATCACCGCGGGCGGCATCGCCTTGGTGATCCGGTCGCCCATCGCGAACGGGTAGTCGAGCACCCGGCCGGCGTCCTTGATCGCCTGCTTGGCCTTGATCGTTCCGTAGGTGACGATCATCGCGACCCGGTCGTCGCCGTACTTCTCGGTGACGTAGCGGATCACCTCGGGGCGGCGGCGGTCGTCGAAGTCGATGTCGAAGTCGGGCATCGACATCCGCTCCGGGTTCAGGAACCGCTCGAAGATCAGACCGTGCACCAGTGGGTCGAGGTCGGTGATCCGCATCACGTACGCGCACATCGAACCGGCGCCGGAGCCACGGCCCGGGCCGACCCGGATGCCGTTCTCCTTGGCCCAGTTGATGAAGTCGGCGACGACCAGGAAGTAGCCCGCGTACCCCTTCGAGGTGATGACCTCGATCTCGTACTCCGCCTGCTTGCGGACGTGGTCCGGGACCCCGGCCGGGTAGCGCTTGTGCAGACCGGTCTCGACCTCGGCGACGAACCAGGACTCCTCGTTGTGCCCCTCCGGGCAGGGAAAGCGCGGCATGAACCGGCCCTCCCCCTCGGTGAAGCTGACGTCGCACTGCTCGGCGATCAGCAGCGTGTTGTCACACGCCTCGGGGAAGTCCTTCCAGACCTCGCGCATCTCGGCCGCGGTCTTCACGTAGAACTCGTTCGCGTCGAACTTGAACCGGTTCGGGTCCGACAGCGTCGAGCCGGACTGCACACACAGCAGCGCCGCGTGCGAGGTGGCGTCCTCGGCCTTGGTGTAGTGCAGGTCGTTGGTGGCCACCAGCGGCAGCCCGAGCTCCTTGGCCAGCCGCAGCAGGTCGCCCTGGATGTTCCGCTCGATGCCGAGACCGTGGTCCATCAGCTCGCAGTAGAAGTTCTCCTTGCCGAAGATGTCGCGGAACTCCGAGGCCGCCTTGATGGCCTCGTCGTACTGCCCCAGGCGGAGCCGCGTCTGCACCTCGCCCGACGGGCAGCCGGTGGTCGCGATCAGGCCCTGGCCGTACGTGTTCAGCAGCTCGCGGTCCATCCGGGGCTTGAAGTAGTAGCCCTCGAGACTCGCCAGCGAGCTCATCTTGAACAGGTTGTGCATGCCGGACGTGTTCTTCGCCAGCAGCGTCATGTGCGTGTACGCACCCGAACCCGAGACGTCGTCGCGGCCCGAGTTCGCGTCACCCCACTTGACCCGCTTGCGCTCGGTCCGGTGCGTGTGCGGCGTCAGGTACGCCTCGACGCCGATGATCGGCTTGACGTCGTACTTCTTCGCGGTCTTCCAGAACTCGTACGCCCCGAAGACGAAACCGTGGTCGGTGGTCGCGATCGCCGGCTGGCCCATCTCCTGGGCCGTTTTGAACAACTCGTCGATCCTTGCCGCGCCATCCAGCATCGAGTACTCGGTGTGCACGTGGAGATGCACAAAACTGTCGCTGGACCCCATATCGGCGCGGACCTCCCAGGGCGTGAGTGAACGGGACGAGGAGCAGCCTAGTTCGCCCCTCAGACAGTTTCCGAATGGCGCACCGGCCGCGGAATCGCCTGCCCGGTATCCGGTCGTGGACGACACCAGTTCCGCACCAGTCAGTCGAGTACGGCGGTCGCCTCGACCTCGACCATCAGGTCCGGCTCACCGAGGCCGGCGACGCTGATCAGGGTGATGGGTTTGACCGGATCGACGCCGAGAATCGCCGCCGCGCGCGCAACACCCTCGCCCAGCAGCGGGAACTTCTCCGGGCTCCAATCGACGACGTACACGGTCAGCTTCGCCACGTCGTCGAACGAGCCGCCGATCTCCTTCAGCGCGTTGCCGATGTTCAGGTACGCCTGCTCGACCTGCGCGGCGAAGTCGCCGGCACCGACCTGCCGACCCTCACTGTCGCGGGCCACCTGCCCCGCCAGGAACACCAGCCTCGAACCGGTCGCGATGGACAACTGCCGGTAGACGTCGGGCTTGGGCAGGCATTCGGGGTTGATCAGCGTGACGGCCATGACGGGCTCCTCAGGTCGGGACTCAAAACATAACAGCGTTATGTATAGTACGCGCCATGGTCAGGAGTAAAGATCCAGCCGTCCGGGCCCTGCTGATCGAGCGCGCAGCCCAGATGCTCCGCACCCGGCAGCCCGTCACCCTGCGATCTCTGGTCGACGGCACCGGAGTGTCGACGATGGCCGTCTACACCTACTTCGACGGCATCGACGGCCTCTGGAAGGCCGTGCGGCAGGAGGGCTTCACCCGGCTCGCGGCCGCCCTCGCCGAGCTCACCCCCACGACCGACCCGGTCCGAGACCTCGCTGCCCTGGGATCGGCGTACGTGGCGAACGCGGAGGCCAACCCCGATCTCTACCGGGTCATGTTCGACACCTCAGCCGACCTGGAAGACCTCGCCGCGGCGGACGCATCACTGGAACGCCTCGTCGAAGCGGTCGCCCGCGGAAAGGCCGACGGCCGCTTCGCCGCCGACACCGAACCCCTGGACCTCGCCACCCAGACCTGGGTCATCGGCCACGGCCTGGCATCCCTCACGGTCACCGGTCCGCTTCCCCGCGAGGCCCTCGCCTACGCCGTACCAATGCTGACCGCCCTCTTCACCCAAGCCGGCGACACCCGCGCACACCAGTCAGTAGCAGCAGGCTGGACGCTCTGACCCGTCAGCTTCCGGCCAGGAAGACCCGCGGCAGTCAATGCGGCCGAAGAATTGCGGGATGAGCGAGTTGACCTGTTGGTACTGCGGGCGCCGACCGGCAGTGCCCGCGGTTGTTCATTACGTGCCGCTCAAGCGCGACGAGAAGGAGCTACCGCTCATCGTGGCGACCGTCACGACCGGGCAGGTTGTCGAGGTCACGGTTCCCCGCTGCCGGCCGTGCTGGTGGTCCAACCTCGTCTACTACGCCTTCATGAAGCTGAGACAGTTCGCGCTCGGGATTCTCGTCATCATGCTGGTTGCGGACATCTGGATCACCATCGACCGTCGAAGCTCAGGCTGCGTCCGCGCCGCGGCCCGCACGAATACCCGCCGGTCGCGGAGTTGCTGAACGACGGCTGGATCCTCGGGCGCCTGACCGATCTGCCGTGGGATCACCGGTGAGATCGAACTATTGACATGATGTTGTCAACACGACATGATGTTGTCATGACCGAGAACAGCGCCACCACCGTCCACGTCGCCGTCTACGACACCTACTCCGACTGGGAAGTCGGCTACGCCACCTCCCACATCAACGGGCCGAGCTGGCAGCGGAAGCCCGGCCGGTACGTCGTCCGCACGGTCGGCGCGAGTCTCGATCCGATCCGGACCAGCGGCGGCATGCGGGTCCTGCCGGACGTGACGCTCGACGAGCTGACACCGGCCGAGAGCGCGATGCTGATCCTGCCGGGCAATGACCTGTTCCCGACTCCGGCGTACGAGCCATTCATTGCGAAAGCCCGCGAGTTCCTGGCGGCCGACGTACCGGTGGCTGCGATCTGTGGGGCGACTGGTGGGCTGGCGATGGCGGGGTTGCTCGACGACCGCGCGCACACCAGCAACGCGCTCGAGTTCCTGCAGAGCCTCGGGTACGGCGGCTCGGCGTACTACCGCGATGAGCTCGCGGTGACGGATGGTCCGCTGATCACCGGGAAGGCGCAGGCGCCGGTCGAGTTCGCCAGGGAGATCCTGGCGAAGCTCGAGGTGTACGAACCCGCGGTGCTCGACTCCTGGTACAAGCTGTATGGCTCGAAGGACCCGGTCGGGTTCTACGAGTTGATGTCAGTGTGAGTCGGCGAGTTTGTCGAGGGCCTGGTCCAGGTCCTCGGGGTACTGCGAGGTGAACTCGACGTACTGCCCGGTGCCCGGGTGGTCGAAGCCGAGCCGCATGGCGTGCAGCCACTGCCGGCTGAGCTGCAACTTCTCGGCCAGCACCGGGTCGGCGCCGTACGTGAGGTCGCCGCAGCACGGGTGACCGATCGCGGACATGTGGACGCGGATCTGGTGCGTGCGACCGGTCTCGAGGGTGATCTCGAGGAGGGTCGCGTACCGGAAGGCTTCGAGCGTCTCGTAGTGCGTGACGCTGGGCTTGCCGCCCGCGATGACACCGAACTTGTAGTCGTGGTGCGGATGCCGGTCGATCGGGGCGTCCACGGTGCCGGTGAACGGGTCGGGGTGACCCTGGACCAGCGCGTGGTAGATCTTCTTGACCGTCCGCTCCTTGAAGGCGCGCTTCAGGACGGTGTACGCGTACTCCGTCTTGGCGACGACCATCAGGCCGGAGGTGCCGACGTCGAGCCGGTGCACGATGCCCTTGCGCTCGGCGGCACCGCTGGTGGAGATGCTGAAACCCGCGCCGGCCAGGTGACCGATCACGGTCGGACCGGTCCAGCCCGGGGACGGGTGCGCGGCGACACCGACCGGTTTGTCGACCACGATGATCTCGTCGTCGTCGTACACGATCCGCAGGTTGTCGACGGTCTCCGGTACGACGGTCACCTCGGCCGGCGGCGGTGGGAGCTCGACATCGAGCATCACGCCGGCGGTCACGCGGGAGGACTTGAGCGCGGTCGAACCGTCCATCTGGACCAGGCCGGCCTCGATCATCTCGGCGGCCTTGGTGCGGGAAACACCGAACAGGCGGGACAGCGCGGCATCGAGCCGCTCACCGGCCAGGCCGTCCGGGACCATCAGGGTGCGGGAGCTCACTTGCGCTGCTCCTTGGTGCCGTCGAGGCGGATGCCGCGCAAGGTCTGGATCACCAGCAGGATCGCCGCCGAGGTGACGGCCATGTCCGCGACGTTGAAGATCGCCCAGTGCGGCGTCTGCAGGAAGTCGACCACATGTCCGTGGAACGGCGAAGGCGCGCGGAAGATCCGGTCCGTGATGTTGCCGACCGCGCCACCGAACAGCAGCCCGAACGCAACCGCCCACCCGACCGAACCGAGCCGGCGGGACAGGTAGACCACGCCGATCGCGATCACGATCTGGATCGCGCTGATCACCGGCGTGTACCCGGCACCCAGGCTGAACGCGGCACCCGAGTTCCGGATCAGGTTGAACCGCAGCAGGCTGCCGATCACGTCCACCGGCTCCCCCGGCGTCAAATGCGCCAACGCCAAAGCTTTGGTGAGCTGGTCAAGCCCGAGCACCAAAATCCCCGCAACCGCGAACAACACAATCCACTTCCGCGACCGGACGGCCTCGTCGCCTCCGGCGACCTCGGCCCCGGAAAGAGCGGGAGTGGAATCAGAGCCTTCCTCCCCCACTGAGGAGGAGGTGGCGGGCGCGTCACCCGAGGTGGAGGTGGCCGGGGACGACGCGGAACCGGCCGACTTGGGGTCGGCCGGTTCTGGGGTGGCTTCGTCGTTCAGCGACGTTCTTCGCGTTCTTTGCATGAGACGCACAGTGTCGCACGCGGGAATGCTTGCAGCCGACCCTTGCCGATGGCCTTGCCGCAGGACTCACAGACGCCGTAGGTGCCGTCCTCGATCCGGGACAGGGCGCGCTCGTCCTGGTCGAGCATGTCGCGGGCGTTGTTGGCCAGGGACATCTCGTGGTCGCGCTCGAGGGTCGTGGAGCCGACGTCGGCCTGGTCGTTGCCGGCGCCGTCGCCGCCGTCGCGGAGCAGGCCGACGATCTCCTGCTCGGCGCTCTTGATCTCGTCGCGCAGGTGCACCACGTCGGCTTCCAGCTCGGCGCGGAGCTCGGCCAGCTCGGCCGCCGTCCACGGAGTCTCGCCGTCCTTCACCGGGAGGGTGTCGGCCTTGTGCACCGGGGTCTTGGCCGGCGCTGTCGCCGGTGTCCGGTTCTCGTTCGTCTTCATGGCCACCCTCTTCTTCGCCGGTGCCTTACGGGTCGTCGTCGTTGACTCGCTGGTTCCCGAGGCACTCTTCTTGGCCGCGGTCTTGCGTGTGGGGGCGGACTTCCTGGGAGCCGTAGCCATGGGCAGCTACCCCCTCTTGTCGGAGACTGAAGCGGACTGGTCGCCAGACACTAGGCCAGCTCGCCGAGCCTGGCCAGTCCGACGCGCAGACCGTGGACATACGGTAGTCGCTTCTTCAAGTTCACTCGATGTTCCGCGCGTCACAGCCGGATCTCAGCCGTCACCCTCGGTGACATTTCCATGAACATCACGAAGCATTCTCACGGCTGTACCCCTCAACAGCCACTCATTAACGATTCGTAGTTGCCTGGTACGACGCCGTACACTGAGGACCGCGAGCAGCAAGGCAGTGATGGGGCCATCACCCCGGAGCCGCCGGAAGAACAGTCCGTGGCGACCTATTAGAACCGGCAGCGGCGCGCGAAGGAAGTGGGTGACTACCCCTTGAACCATCGAGGGGGTCGCCAAGGAGGGTGGTACCGCGCGGTGCCCGGCCGGAAGGCCCCGGGCATTCCGTCCCTCGTCGAGCAGTCAACGGCGACGAAGGAACGGAACAATGGCGGCAGAGAACCCCGGAACCGGCTGGCGGCAGGTCCCGGCACAGGTTGACTTCCCCGCGCTGGAGCGCGACGTGCTGACCCACTGGGACGAGCACGACACCTTCGCCAAGAGTCTCGAGCAGTCCGCCGGCGGCACGCCGTGGACGTTCTTCGAGGGTCCCCCGACCGCGAACGGGATGCCCGGCACGCACCACATCGAGGCCCGCGTCTTCAAGGACGTCTTCCCGCGCTACCGGACCATGAAGGGTTTCTCGGTCGAGCGCAAGGCCGGCTGGGACTGCCACGGCCTGCCGGTCGAGGTCGCGGTCGAGAAGGAGCTCGGCTTCAACGGCAAGAACGACATCGAGGCCTACGGGATCGCCGAGTTCAACGCCAAGTGCCGCGAGTCCGTGCTCCGGCACGTCGACGCGTTCGCGGAGCTGACCACCCGGATGGGCTACTGGGTGGACATGGAACACCCGTACCGGACGATGGACCCGGAGTACGTCCAGTCGGTCTGGTGGTCGCTCAAGCAGATCCACGACAAGGGCCTCCTGGTCGAGGACTACCGCATCACGCCGTACTGCCCCCGCTGTGGCACCGGCCTGTCCGACCACGAGCTCGCCCAGGGCTACGAGACGGTCGTCGACCCGTCGGTCTACGTCCGCTTCCCGCTCACCTCGGGCCCCCTGGCCGGTACGGCGTCGCTGCTCGTCTGGACGACCACTCCCTGGACCCTGGTGTCCAACACCGCCGTCGCCGTGCACCCCGACGTCCAGTACGTCGTCGCTACCGACGGAACCGAGTCACTCGTGGTGGCCGAGCCGCTGCTCGACCGCCTCGGCGAGGGCTGGACGGTGACCGGCCAGTACGTCGGCCGCGACATGGAGCGCTGGACCTACCAGCGGCCGTTCGAGCTGGTGGAATTCCCCGAGCCGGCGCACTACGTCGTACTGGCTGAGTATGTGACCACCGAGGACGGCACCGGTCTGGTGCACCAGTCCCCCGCGTTCGGTGCGGACGACCTCATCGTCTGCCGTGCGTACGGTCTGCCGGTGGTGAAGCCGGTCGAGGCCGACGGCACGTTCTCTGCGGACATCCCGCTGGTGGGTGGCCAGTTCTTCAAGAAGGCCGACGCGGACCTGGTCAAGGACCTGGATGCCCGCGGTGCGCTGTTCAAGCACGTGCCCTACGAGCACCCGTACCCGCACTGCTGGCGCTGCCACACGCCGGTCATGTACTACGCCCTCCCCTCCTGGTATATCCGCACCACGCAGGTGAAGGACGCACTGCTCCGCGAGAACGAGAAGACCAACTGGTACCCGGAGTCGGTCCAGTGGGGCCGGTACGGCGACTGGTTGCGCAACAACATCGACTGGGCGGTCTCCCGTTCCCGCTACTGGGGGACGCCGCTGCCGATCTGGCGGTGCGAGGAGGACCACCAGGTGTGCGTCGGCTCGCTGGCCGAGCTCGGCGAGCTGGCCGGCAAGGACCTGAGTGCCACCGATCCGCACCGGCCGTACGTCGACGACATCACGTTCGCCTGCCCGACCTGTGGCGGCGAGTCGCGCCGGGTCGCCGAGGTGATCGACGCCTGGTACGACTCGGGCGCGATGCCGTTCGCGCAGTGGGGCTACCCGTGGGCGGACGGGTCGAAGGAGAAGTTCGAGAAGGCCTACCCGGCCGACTTCATCTCCGAGGCGATCGACCAGACCCGCGGCTGGTTCTACACGCTGATGGCGATCGGCACGCTGGTGTTCGACGAGTCGTCGTACCGCAACGTCGTCTGCCTCGGGCACATCATGGCCGAGGACGGCCGGAAGATGTCCAAGCACCTCGGCAACATCCTGGAACCGATCCCGCTGATGGACGACCACAGCGCGGACGCGGTGCGTTGGTTCATGGCCGCCTCCGGGTCGCCGTGGAAGGCGCGCGGTATCGGGCCGAACGTGCTGAACGAGATCGTCCGGAAGGTGCTGCTCACCTACTGGAACACGGCCGCGTTCCACTCGCTGTACGCACGGCTGGCCGACTGGTCGCCGTCCGACGTGCCCCCGGTCGCGGAGCGCTCGGTGCTGGACCGCTGGCTGGTGAGCGAGACGCACCGGCTGGTCCGCGACACCGACGAGGCCTACGCTGCGTACGACACGCAGAAGCTCGGGCTGCTGATCAACTCGTTCGTCGACACGCTCTCGAACTGGTACGTCCGGCGGTCCCGGCGGCGGTTCTGGGCCGGTGACTCCGGCGCGCTGGCGACGCTGCACGAGACGCTGGACGTGCTGACGCGGGTGATGGCACCACTGACGCCGTTCGTGACCGAGCGGGTCTGGCAGGACGTGTTCCGGCCGGTCACGCCGTCGCTGGCGGAGTCCGTGCACTTGTCGCAGTTCCCGACGTACGACGCTGAGCTGATCGACGACGTACTGGCGCAGCACGTGTCGATGGCCAAGCGAGTCGTCGAACTCGGCCGGTCGGCACGGGCCGAGGCCAAGGTCCGGACGCGGCAGCCGCTGTCCCGGGCGCTGGTCGGGTCGGCCGCGATCGCGGACCTGTCACCGGAACTGCTGCAGGAGATCGCGGACGAGCTGAACGTCGGCTCGGTCGAGCCGCTGTCGTCGGCGGGTGCGGACCTGGTCGAATTCTCCGCGAAGGGCAACTTCCGCGAGCTCGGCAAGCGGTTCGCCAAGCAGACCCCGGTGGTCGCGGCCGCGATCGCCGCGGCGGACGCGGCTCAGCTGGCGGCTTCACTCAAGGCCTCCGGTACGGCGGTTGTCGTGGTCGACGGCGCGGATGTCGAGGTGACCGAGGCCGACGTACTGCTGTCCGAGCGCCCGAAGGAAGGCTGGTCGGTGGTGAACGAGCAGGGCGAGACCGTTGCCCTCGACCTCGAAATCACCCCCGAACTCAAGCAGGCCGGCCTCGCCCGCGAGGTGGTCCGGACGTTGCAGGAGGCCCGCAAGACGGCCGGCCTCGAGGTCTCCGACCGCATCAAGGTCTGGCTGACCACCACCGACGCGGAGCTGGCCGATGCCCTCGGCAAGCACGGCGAAGACCTCGCCAAGGAAGTCCTAGCCATCGAGCTCACCCACTCCACCCCCGCCGACCCAGCACCCCTTGCCACCGGCACCGAGCCCGACCTCAACCTCACCTACTGGCTAACCAAGGCCTAACGAGGCGGTCGTACGGCGCGAGCCCGCAGTGCCGGGCTCGCGCCGAGGTGTGTCAAGGCGTCCACCAATAACTGGCGGGCTTCTTCGACTCGGTTGTTGCCTAGGGCCTTGCGGAGGTCGGCGTCGAGGGCGGCTCGGTGGTTGCGGGCTGCTGCGATGACCGCCTTGCCGCGTGGGGTGAAGGTGACCTGTTTGGCGCGGGCGTCGGTGGGGGCGGGTTCGCGGGTGAGGTAGCCGCGGGACTCGAGGTCGGCGACTGTCTTCGAGGCGGCTTGCTGGGTTACGCCCAGGAGCTCGGCCAGGGTGGTGATCGTCACGGGGCCGGCGACCAGATGCTGGAACACGACGCCGTCGGCGAAGCGCGAGTCGGTGAAACCGTCGGCGGACAGCCGGCGCTGGAGTTCGTCGGCGAGGGCCCAGCCGGTGAACAGCGAGGCCAGGGACAGGTCGGCAGTGCTCGGATCGAACTCCATGACCGTGAATATACAACCTTGGTTGTGTACCAGGTAATCTACAACCATGGTTGTGCAAAAGGAGTTCATCGAGAGAGCGCACGCGATCGTCTGGTGCACAGTGGCCACAGTGGGGCCGGACAAGCGGCCGCGGAGCCGGATCCTGCACCCGATCTGGGAGATCGGCGAGGACGGGGAGCTGACCGGCTGGATCGTCACCCGGGCGACACCGGTGAAGGTGCGGCATCTTGCGTACAGCAACTACTTGAGCTGTAGCTACTGGGAGCCTGGCCACGAGGTGGCGATCGCGGACTGCCAGGCCGGGTGGATCGACGATGTGGTGACCCGGCAACGGGTCTGGGAGCTGTACGCCGCTGCTCCGGCGCCGCTCGGTTACGACTTCTGGAGTGTGTTCCCCGAAGGACCGGCTGGGGAATCACCCTCGCTGCTGCGGCTGACGCCGTACCGGCTGAGGCTCTTCGATGTGGAGACCCTCACCGGTCGCAAGCGACCGCCTGCGTGGCCCTGACTCTCAGTCACAATCAAACGACTGTCAGTCAGAAGTTCCCGGACACGCCGAAGAGGCGGTGCTGCCGGAAAGCACCGCCCCTTCACAGGTTCAGACGTTGACTACTCAGACTCCGTGGCCGTGCGCCTGGGCACGGGCCTCGGGGCGGAATCCGTTCCGCGGGCTCAGCGTGTCGTCGCCGTTGCCCAGTGCCTTGAGCTGCTCGGTGAAGTACGTCTTCAGCCGGCTGCGGTACTCGCGCTCGTAGGCGTGCAGGTCGTCGATCGTGCGCTCGAGCTGACCCTTCTGCTTCTCCAGGGTGCCCAGCATCTGGGCGCGGCGCTCGGCGATCTCGCCGTCCAGCTTCTCGGCGCGGGCACGGGCCTCGCCGGTCATCCGGTCGGCCTTGCCGCGCGCCTCGTTCTCCAGGCGCTCGGCCTTGGCGCGGGCCTCGCCGATGATCTTGTCGGCGGTGTCCTTCGCCTCCTGGACCAGGTCGTCGGAGTGCTTGGTGGCCATCTCCAGCAGCCGCACCGCGGAGCTGGACGCGTCACCGACGGTCCCGGCGGCCGCAGCAGCCCCCGCAGCCGCTACCACCGGCGCGACGACAGGCGGCTTCTCCTCGATGATCGGCTTCTCGACCACCACCGGGGGCTTCGGCTGCTGCACGACGGGCGGCAGCGCGGCGGTCTGGTCGACCGGCCGCTCCTGACCTGCGCCCGCGCGCTGAGCAGCGGCGAGCTTGGCCCGCAGCTCCTCGTTCTCGGCGAGGAGGCGCTCGAGCTCGGCCTCCACCTCGTCGAGGAAGGAGTCGACCTCTGTGACGTCGTAGCCCTCCCGTAGTCGGACGGGCGTGAACTGCTTCGAGCGGACGTCATCCGGCGTCAGCGGCATCTTTCACCTCGTTTGTCTGTGTCTTGGCGGAGTCCCCGTGGCCTACACCTCGGCGACTCAGTAGATCACGTTATCGCTTCGTTGTGTTGTGACGGAATCCGGGCGGGCGACAACGGTCCACGACTTCGGTTTCTTCGAGACTCTACCTACCCCGTCCCAGCGCTCCCAGTCGCCGAAATCGGTGTCCGGTGACTCACAGCGAATTCAGTGCCGTGGAGTTGATCGACATCGCCACGGAGACGATGACGAACAGCATCAGCATGGACAGGTCGATCCGGATCCCGCCGGCCCCGATCGGGGGCAGGATCCGCCGCAGCGGACGCAGGAACGGGTCGGTGGCGGAGTAGATGGCCTCGAAGAGGAGCAGCAACGGCCCCTTCGGGTGCCACTGCGGCGCGAACATCACGATCAGCCCCAGTACGAAACGCGCCACCAGCACGAGGAAGAAGGCGAGCAGTACGAAGCTGATCACTTGGAGGACGATCACTAGAGCAACCATGTTGTCCACGAGTGTAGAAGACGGCGGAAGCAACCGCGGTCAGCTCTGGTTGTAGAACCCGTCCGCGGCGATCTTCTCCTTCTCCTCCGCGGCGACCGTCACGTTCGGCGGACAGACCAGGAACACCTTGGTGGTGATCCGCTCGATGGAACCGCGGCAGCAGAAGATCAGGCCGGCGGCGAAGTCGACCAGCCGCTTGGCGTCGGCGTGGTCCATCTCGGTCAGGTTCATGATGACGGGCGTGCCGTCACGGAAGTGCTCACCGATCACGCGCGCCTCGTTGTAGCTGCGCGGGTGCACGGTGGTGATGCGGGCCAACTCGGTAACCTCCGGGGACGGTGCGACACCACGTCGTTCTGGGAACTTGCTGACCGTGCCGCCCGGCGCCGACTCCGGCCGTTCGCGGCTCTCCCGGCCGGCGGGCACCGGCTCGGTCTCCTGGGAATCCCCGTCGACGGCTTCGTCCTCGTACTCGTCGTAGTCGTCGTACTCGTCGTCGTACCGCGCGTTGTAGCGCTCCCCGTCCTCGACCAAGCCGAGGTACACACCCATCTTGCGCAGTGCGCCGCTCATGGCCCTCCAGCCCCTCGATCCGGTCTCGGCGACAACATCTCGATGTCGACACTAACCGAGTGAAGGACGCGTACCGAGTAAGGCGCGCCCGAGGCGGACATGTGTCGCACCACGCCGGATCGCGGCCTCGAGGTCGCCGGTCATCCCCGCCGAGATCCAGGTGGCCCCGGCGTGTTCGGAGCGTAGCCGGGCGGCGACTTCTTGCAGGCCTGCGAACGCTTGATCGGGATCCGATCCGAGTGGCGCCACCGCCATCACTCCGCCCAACTCCAGACCATCCGCAGCCGCAACCTCAGCAGCCAACTCCAGTACGTCGGTCGGCGCGACTCCACCGCGTTCCGCACCGGTCGCGGCACTGTCCGACCCGTACGACGCGAGGCTCACCTGCAGGAGACATCGCAGCGACTTCTCCTCGGCCACCGCCGCCTTCGACAGCGCGGTAACCAGGGAGGCGCGGTCGACAGAATGCACGACCGACGCGTGCCGAACCACCGAGCGCGCCTTCTTCGACTGCAACTGGCCGACGAAGTGCCAGGTGAGGTCCGGGCACTCCGGTGCCTTCACCTTGAGCTCCTGCTCACGGTTCTCGCCGACGTCCACGACCCCGAGGGCTCCCAGCGCCGCTACGTCGCTGACTGGGAAGGTTTTGGTGATCGCGACAAGGGTGACCTCGTCCGGGTCTCTCCCGGCCGCTCCACAGGCCTTCTCGATCCGCTCCTGGGCCAGTCGCAGATTGTCCCGGAGTTCTTGCTCGCGGCTCATACGAGTTTCACCAGGCCGGCGAGGCGGCCGCTCTGCTTGCCTTCGCGGCGGTACGAGTAGAGGCTGTCCGATTCCATCGTGCAGCCGCGCGCGTCCTCGAGCACCTCGACGCCGAGCTCGGTCAGCTGTGCTTTCACGCCGGCCGCGACGTCGAGGGCCGGTGTACCCCAACTGGTCTCGGAGTACGACGCGGGCACTCGCTCGGCGACCTCGGCCCGCATATCGGCCGGCACTTCGTAGCACTTGCCGCACGCATTGGGGCCGAGCACGGCCGTGATCCGGTCGGCGCCGAGGGCGCGCATCGCTTCCACGGTCGCGGGCGCAACACCGACGTACATGCCCGGTCGTCCGGAGTGGGCGGCGCCGATGATCCCGTTCTCGCTGTCGACCAGGAGGACCGGCAGGCAGTCCGCCGCGCGCACGCAGAGCACGATGTCGGTGCGTGTGGTGACGAGTGCGTCGACCCGCGGTGCCGGCGAGAGTGGGATCGGATCGCCGGGGTGGATCACGTGGACGTCGCGACCGTGCACCTGGCTGACGCGGATGACGTGCTCGGGAGCGACGCCGAAGGCCGCACCGACCCGGCGGAAGTTCTCGCCGATCCGTGCGGGGTCCTCCCCCAGCTCACCCGCGCCGCCGAGGTTCAGCTCGCCGTACGGCGCCTCACTCACCCCGCCGAACCGGTCGGTCACAGCGAACCGGGCAGACCCATGCACCGCGTCATAGCTGAACACACCGAAAGGCTACCCAGCCAACCCCCGCCGTACGTCGCTCACCGCGAGCCACGTCCGTCACACCTGCGGGGTTTGGCGAACGACTACTTGAGGAAGTCGGGGATGTCCAGGTCGTCCTCGGCCGGCTCGGGCTTGCGGACCGGGCGCGGCGGCGTGGACTGGGCCGGCGGAGTGGCCGGTCCGGAGCCGTTGCCAGAGGTGCTGGGACCGGAGCCGTTACTGGGGCCGTTGGTGGGCCAGCCGCTGCTCTGGGTGGGCGCCTGGGTCGGCTGCACGGTGCGGACCGGGTCACCGGTCTGCGGGCGCGCCGAGTGCGTGGTGCCCTGGCCCGGGCGGCCGTCGTTCTGCGTCGGGACCGGGACGGTGTCGTCGGTCGGCGACGTCGGGAACGGCGACGCAACCGGCTGGTTCACCGGAGCCGGAGCCGACTGCGGAGCGGACTGCTGGACCGGCGGCTGCTGAGCAGCAGGCGGCGGCGTGGCCGGAGCGGACATCTGCTCCGAGTACGACGACTGCTGCGGCTGTGCAGGCGGAGTCTGGACCGGCGGCGCAGGCGGAGTCTGAGCAGGCGGCGGAGTCGCGGGACGGCTGGCCGGCGGGCGGGCCTGGCTGGTCGCCTGCTCGCGACGCTTCGGCATCCCGCCGTCGAACCCGGCCGCGATCACGGTCACCCGGACCTCGTCGCCGAGGGCGTCGTCGATGACCGCACCGAAGATGATGTTGGCGTCGGTGTGCGCCGACTCCGAGACCAGTTGCGCCGCCTCGTTGATCTCGAACAGGCCCAGGTCGGAGCCGCCCGCGATCGACAGCAGCACGCCGTGCGCACCCTCGATGCTTGCCTCAAGCAACGGAGACGAGATGGCCGCCTCGGCCGCCGCGACCGCGCGGTCCTCACCGCGGGACGAGCCGATGCCCATCAGCGCGGAGCCGGCGTTCGACATGACGGCCTTGACGTCGGCGAAGTCGACGTTGATCAGGCCGGGCGTGGTGATCAGGTCGGTGATACCGGAGACACCTTGCAGCAGCACCTGGTCGGCCTGCTTGAAGGCGTCCAGCACGGAGACGGCCCGGTCGGAGATGGTCAGCAGCCGGTCGTTCGGGATGACGATCAGGGTGTCGACCTCTTCGCGGAGGGCGGAGATCCCGTCCTCGGCCTGGGTCGCCCGGCGCTTGCCCTCGAACGAGAACGGCCGGGTCACCACACCGATCGTCAGCGCACCGAGTGAGCGCGCGATCCGGGACACGACGGGCGCGCCGCCGGTGCCGGTTCCACCACCCTCACCGGCAGTGACGAAGACCATGTCGGCGCCCTTGAGCGCCTCCTCGATCTCCTCGGCGTGGTCCTCCGCGGCCTTCTGCCCGATCGCCGGGTTCGCCCCGGCGCCGAGGCCGCGGGTCTCCTCCCGGCCGATGTCGAGCTTGACGTCCGCGTCGCTCATCAACAGCGCTTGCGCGTCGGTGTTGATGGCGATGAACTCAACGCCCTTCAGACCGTGCTCGATCATCCGGTTGACGGCGTTCACGCCGCCTCCGCCGATACCGACGACCTTGATGAGTGCCAGGTAGTTCTGCGGTGCCGCCACAGTCCGCGCCTCTCGCCTCGTTCTGTTCCCGTTGTCCAGCGAAAAGACTGAACCTCAACTGAATACTTAGACTTATGTCAACTTTAGATTACGCCGCACGGTACGGGACCCTTGACAGCAAAGTCCACGCGCCTCGCCGTGGTGAGACGGCTCACCGCCCACTCTGAACAACACTCTTTTCCCCTTTGGTGACAGGGAGATCGGGGGCGGACACGTCGTACACGACTGCTTTGCGTTTCATCAGCACACTGAGTACTTCGGCCTTGCGCGCACTGTCATCGGAGCTGCCCCAAACGACCTTCACACCACCCGCGAGATTCAAGGTGATCGAGTCCGGCGACGCTGCCGAGATCGATCCCACCTGAGCTCGCAGACTGTCCGGCAAAGCCGCCGAAACCGTCACCACCGAACGAATCGTTTGTTCACGCCGCGGTCCGGTCACCTTGGCCTCCGGCAACCCGGAAGGCCGGGCGGTCAGGGTCTTGAACGACGTACCGGTCGCATCCACCAACTCGTACCGCGTGCCGTCCGTGACGACCACCACCGGCACGCGTTCGGTGATCACGATCACGACCTTGTTCGGCCAGGCTCGCGTCACCTGCGCGTCCGCCACCGCCGGGATCGACCGCACCCGGTCCGCGATGGCGCCGAGGTCGACCTTCGCCAGCGGTGTGCCCACCGGTGCGGCGGCCGTCTGCTCGATCGTTGCCACCGGCACCGTGTCGGCGCCGCTCACCCGGACGCCGTCGACGGCGAACGCGGAGGAGAAGTAGAACAACCAGACGACCAATGCGCCGAGCAGAACCACGCTGCCGCCGATCGCCCACGGCAGCCAGCTGCGCCAGCGCACCAGCCGTTGCCGGCGCGCGAACCGTTGTTGAGCCCGAGCCAGATCAGCGCTCTGGCTCATTCACCAAACCCCACCCGATTACTTCATCACAGGAGCGGGAGCGACCGGCGCAGACTCGCGGAGAGCAGCCCGTTCGGCCAGCAAACCAACGACTTCCGGGCCGATCAACGTCACGTCACCCGCGCCCAGCGTGACCACCAGGTCACCCGGTACGGCGAGGTCCGCGACCAGCTGCGGTACGGCGGACCACGACGGCTCGAACCGCACTTGCTCCGGCTTCAGCGGCACGTGGTTGGCCAGCAGCGCCCCGGTGATGCCGGGCTCGGGGTCCTCGCGGGCCGCGAACACGTCCATCACAACGACCTCGTCGGCCAGTGCCAGCGCCTCGGAGAACTCGGCCGCGAAGATCCGCGTCCGGCTGAACAGATGCGGCTGGAAGCACGCGATCACGCGCCCCTCCCCCGCCACCTGCCGGGCCGCGATCAGGTCTGCGGTCAGCTCGGTCGGGTGGTGCGCGTAGGAGTCGAAGACGCGCACTCCGTCCTCGAGTCCCTTGAACTCGAACCGCCGTCCCGTCCCGGTGAAGGACGCGAGCCCTTCGGCCAGGTCGGCCGCGGAGAACCCGAGCCCGAGCCCGACGGTCAGCGCTGCCGAGGCGTTGAGCGCGTTGTGCTTACCCGCCTGCTGCAGCTGCACCATCGGCAGCTTGCGCCCGCGGTACACCGGCACGAACGACTGCGTCGCCCCGGTCGCGGTGAGCTCGGTGACCTGCAGATCGACGTCGGCAGACTCGCCGTACGTCCGGACGTCGATGCCCTTCTCGCGGGCGTACTCGGCGAGCTTGCGCGCGCCGGCATCGTCGTGGCAGATCACCATGAATCCGCCGGGCAGCACGCGAGCCGTGAAGTCCTCGAAGGCCTTCCGGTACGTCGCTTCGTCGCCGTAGTTGTCCAGGTGATCCGGCTCGACCGACGTGACGATCGACACCTCGGGCGCATACGTCAGGAACGACTTGTCCGACTCATCGGCCTCGGCGACGAACAGATCGCCGGTCCCGTCGTGAGCGTTCGACCCCGACTCGTTCAGGTTGCCACCGATCGCGTACGACGGATCGACGGCGCAGTGCTGCAATGCCACGGTCAGCATCGACGTAGTGGTCGTCTTGCCGTGCGTGCCGGCGACCGCGATCGTCCGGCGGCCGACCATCACCGACGCCAGTGCAGCGGCCCGCGGCAGGATCGGGATCCCGGCAGCCCGAGCGGCGACGACCTCCGGGTTGGTCTCGCGAATCGCGGTCGAGACCACGACCGTGTCGACGTTCGCCACGTTCTCGGCGGCGTGGCCGACCCAGCAGGTGGCGCCGAGTGCACGCAGGGCGGCCAGAACCTTGCCGTCCTTGGCATCCGAGCCGGACACCTCAATCCCTCGCGACGCCATGATCCGGGCAATCCCGGACATCCCGGCGCCGCCGATTCCCACGAAATGCACTCTGCCCAGCTTCTCAGCCGGTAGCAGCGTGTCAGGAGCGGTGACGATCACGAAGCAGACCTCACCACATCGAGGATGATCTGCGCCAATCGGTCATCGGCATCCGTCCGGATAACGCCCGTCGCTGCTGTGGACATGGCTGTCAGACGCGCGGAGTCGTGCAGAAGTTGCGGCACTGTCGCGCGCACCCAGTCGGACGTCACCTCGGCGTTGTCGACGAGCAGACCACCGCCCGCATCCACGACAGGCTTGGCGTTCTGACGCTGCTCACCGTTACCGTGCGGCAACGGAACGTAGATGGCCGGCAGGCCGACACCGGAGACCTCGGTCACCGTGTTGGCCCCCGAGCGGCAGACGACCAGGTCGGCCGCGGCATACGCCAGGTCCATCCGGTCGACGTACGAAAGCACCCGGTACGGCGCTGGGCCGGTCTGCGCGACCTCCAGCGAGTTCTTCGGGCCGATCACATGCAGAACCTGCACGCCGGCCGTCTGAAGGTCCGCAGCGGCCCCGGCGAATGCGTTGTTGAGCTGCTGCGCACCCTGCGAACCACCGGTCACGAGCAGGGTCGGCAGGTCGGGGTTCAACCCGAAGAACGCCTGCGCCTCGGCGCGAACCGCGGCCCGGTCGAGGGTCGAGATCGCCCGGCGGATCGGCAGGCCGACGTACTGGGCGTGGGGCAGCTCGGAGCCGGGGAACGACGTGATGACGTGCTGCGTGCAGTACTTGGCGGCGAACTTGTTCGCGATCCCCGGTACGGCGTTGCCCTCGTGCACCACGATCGGCGTCTTGCGGCGCCAGGCCGCGACGTACGCCGGGGTGGAGACATAGCCGCCGAAACCGACCAGGACGTCGGCCTTGGCCTCGTCGAGGGCCTTCCGGGCGGCCGCGACCGAGGCCAGCATCTTCCCCGGGACGGCGAGCAGGGCGGGTGTGGGCTTGCGCGGCAGCGGGACCGGCGGGATCAGCTCCAGGCGGTAACCGGCCTCGGGCACCACCCGGGTCTCGATCCCGCGCTCGGTGCCGAGGGCGAGGATCTCGATGGTCGGGTCGATCCGGCGCAGCGCGTCGGCGGTGGCGATCAGGGGGGAGGTGTGGCCGGCGGTACCGCCACCGGCCAGGACGATGCTGGGCACAGCTTTCAACGCTCCTGCAGCTCTGTAGTTAGCGCGTACGGCGTGAAGGCAGCCACCCGAACCGCGACCGTCTCGTCTCCTTGAGAGCGGCCTGCGCACCGGGTTCGACCTTCGCGAAGGACAGCAGCATGCCGACCGCGATCAGCGTCGGCAGCAGTGCGGAACCACCGTACGACAAAAGCGGGAGCGGAATCCCCACGATCGGTAGCAGTCCGATCACGGCGCCGAGGTTGACCAGCGTCTGGGCCATGATCCAGACGGTGATGCCGGCGGCCGCATAGCGGACGAACGGTTCGGTGTTCCGGGTCGCGATCCGGCACCCGGCATAGGCCAGGGTGAGGAACAGGGCGAGCACGGTGAGTGACCCGAACAGGCCGAGCTCCTCACCGATCACCGAGAAGATGAAGTCGGTGTGCGCCTCCGGCAGGTTGCCCCACTTCTGCCGGCTGTTGCCGATCCCGACGCCCCACCAGCCGCCGGTCGAGAGCGCGTAGAACGAGTGGTACGCCTGCCACCCGACCTGGGTCGGATCGGCGAACGGGTTCATGAACGAGGTGACGCGCTCCATCCGGTGACTGGCCGTGGTGACGAAGTACCAGGCGACGCCGCCGACCGCGACGATCGTCGCGACGAACAGCCGGGTCGGCGCACCGACCACCCAGATCATCCCGATCATGATCGCCATCAGCACCAGCGACGTACCGAGGTCGTGCTGACCGACGACCAGCGCGATGATCAGTCCGCAGACCGGAACCATCGGCACCAGCAGGTGCTTCCACTGGGTGAGCAGCTTCTGCTTGCGGGCATAGAGATCCGCGCACCACATCACCAGCGCGAGCTTGGCGAACTCACTCGGCTGGATCTGCAGCGGACCGCCCAGCGTCAGCCAGTTGTTGTTGCCCTTGACGCCCTTCCCCAGCCCCGGCACATACGTGAGCACCAGCAGGAAGACCGCGCCGAGCAACGCGAGGTAGGCCAGCATCCGGAAGTGCCGCGGCGTCATCCGGGAGGCGACGTACGCCATCGGAAGACCGACCCCGACCCAGATCAACTGGCGGACGAAGATCGTGTAGCTGTTCCCGTTCGCGCGCAGCGACAGCACGCTGGAGGCCGACAGCACCATCAGCAAGCCGAGCACCAGCAGCAGGCCGGTGGCGCCGAGCAGGATGTGGTACGACGTCAGCGGACGATCGAGCACTTCGCGGATCGCCGCGATCCAAGGGCGTTCCGGCGGACGCGTCTTGCTGTCGTCCGGGGGGTCAGCGATCGACGTCACGCGATCACCCCGGATCAGTCCGCGAGAACGCGTACGGCTTCGGCGAAGGCGTCCCCACGGGCTCCGTAGTTGGCGAACATGTCCCAGGATGCGCAGCCTGGTGCCAGCAGCACGGTGTCACCCACCTGTGCGACCTTCGCCGCTTCCCCCACCACGATCTCCATGGCTCCAGTGTCCGTTGACTCGACGACGATCCTCGGGACATCCGGAGCGTGTCGCTCAAGTGCTTCGGCGATGACGGCCTTATCTTGCCCCAGCAGGACTACGGCCCGCAGCCGGTCCTTGGCCGCGATCACCAGTTCGTCGAAGGTCGCACCCTTGGCCTGTCCCCCGGCGATCCACACGACGTGCTCGTAGGCGAGCAACGACGCCTGCGCCGCGTGCGGGTTGGTGGCCTTGGAATCGTCGACGTAGTTGACCCCGGCAACCTCTGCGACATGGGCGATCCGGTGCTTGTCCGGACTGAACCCACGCAGCCCGTCCCGGACGGCAGTCGCCGGTACGCCGAAGGCCCGGGCCAGCGCGGCCGCGGCGAGCGCGTTCGCCACGTTGTGCGGTGCCGGCGGGTTCACGTCCTCGAGCTTGGCCAGCTCCAGCGCGGACGTCTGCCGCTGCTCCACGAACGCCCGGTCGACCAGCAGGTCCTCGACCAGGCCGACCATCGACAGACCCGGCGTACCGAGGGTGAAGCCGACTGCACGGCAGCCCTCGATCACGTCGGCCTCTTCGACCAGGTGCTCGGTCACCTTGTCGGCGACGTTGTACACACAGGCGACCTGGCAGTTGGTGAAGATCTTGCCCTTGTCCGCCGCGTAGGCGTCCATCGAGCCGTGCCAGTCGATGTGGTCCGGCGCCAGGTTCAGTACGGCGGCCGAGTGCGCGGACATCGAGTGGGTGAAGTGCAGCTGGTAGCTGGACAGCTCGACCGCGATCACGTCGTACGGCTCGGGGTCCATGACGGCTTCCAGCAGCGGCAGCCCAACGTTGCCTGCGGCAACTGCCCGGTGGCCGGCCGCGGTCAGGATCGCGGTCAGCATCTGCACGGTCGTGGTCTTGCCGTTGGTACCAGTGACGCACAGCCAAGGCGCGGCGTTGGCGGGATCACGCAGCCGCCAGGCCAGTTCGATCTCACTCCAGATCGGGACCCCACGCTCAGCAGCCTGAGCCAGCAACGGCGCGGACGGCGGTACGCCGGGTGACGTCACCACGATGTCGACGTCCGGCGGGAGCGTCGCCGTACTGCCTTCGCCGAGGGTGATCGTCGCGCCGAGCACCTCGAGGATCTGCGCCTTGTCGCGCAACGCCTCGTTGTCGCGATCGTCGAGGACGATCACGTGTTGGGCGCCGGCCTGCAACAGCGAGTCGGCGCAGGCGTAGCCCGCCGTACCGAAGCCGAGGACGACGAAGCGAGTGGTCGACCAGCCGTCGTCGGTGCGAGTGGTCAGGCTCATCCGGCCACCCACTCGGCGTAGAAGAGACCGAGGCCGATCACGGTGCACAGACCCTGGATGATCCAGAACCGGATCACGACGTTGATCTGCTCCCACCCGAGCATCTCGAAGTGGTGGTGCAGCGGTGTCATCAGGAAGAGCCGTTTCCCGGTGCCGGTCGTGGCTTTGGTGAACTTGAAGATGCTGACCTGCAGGATCACCGAGGCGGTGATCATCACGAACAGGCCGCCGAGCAGCAGGACGAGCAGCTCGGTCCGGGTCATCACCGCGAGGCCGGCCATCGCGCCACCCAGTGACAGGGAGCCCGTGTCGCCCATGAAGATCTTGGCCGGAGACGCGTTCCACCACAGGAAGCCGAACAACGCGCCCGTCAATGCGGCGGCCACCACCGCCAGGTCGTGGGGATCGCGCACCTCGTAGCACTTCGAGCCCGGCGCGGTAGCGCAGCTCTGGTTGAACTGCCAGATGCAGATCAGCGTGTACGCGCCGAACACCATCATCGACGCACCAGCCGACAGACCGTCCAGACCATCGGCCAGGTTGACGGCGTTCGACATGCCGTTGATCAGCAGCAGAAGCCAGACCACGACCAGGACCGGCAGCAGCTGCAGCCAGCTGATGTCACGGATGAACGAGATGAACGGCGATGCCGGCGTCTGGCCGCGCGCGTCCGGGAACTGCAGCGCGAGCACCGCGAACGTCACCGCGACGATCGTCTGCCCGGCCAGCTTCGCCTTGCTGCGCAGCCCCAGGCTGCGCTGGCGGAAGATCTTGATGAAGTCGTCGACGAACCCGACCGCGCCGCACCCCGCGAGCAGGAACAGCACCAGCAGCGCCGAAGCGGTCGGCTCGGTCATCGTGAACAGCTTCGCCGCGAAGTACCCGACGATGGTCGCGATGATGAAGACCAGACCGCCCATGGTCGGCGTACCGCGTTTGGTCGCGTGCGACGTCGGGCCGTCGGTGCGGATCTCCTGGCCGTAGCCGCGCTTCGCCAGCAGTGCGATCGCCCACCGGGTACCGATCAGGGTGAGCACCATCGAGACGGCGCCACCGAACAGGATCGAGATCACTGCACGCCCTCCTCGATCAGCGCGGTCGCCAGTTTGTCGAGTCCGACGAACCGGGATGCTTTCACCAGCACCACATCACCCTGCTGCAGTTCCTTGCCCAGCAACTCGAGCGCTTCGTCCATCGTGTCGACGTACGCGGACTCGTTGCCCCACGATCCTTCCAGTGACGCACCGAGGTGGATCGGGCGGGCTGCCTCGCCCACCACGAGCAGCCGCTGCACATCCAGCCGTACGGCGAGGCGTCCGATCCCGTCGTGTTCCTCGGTGTGGCTGTCCCCCAGCTCACCCATCGGGCCGAGCACCGCCCAGGTCCGGGCGTTGCGGGAGCGGCCGATCGCGACCAGCGCCTTCAGCGCGGCGCGGACCGACTCGGGGTTGGCGTTGTAGGCGTCATTGATGATCGTGACGCCGTCCGGGCGCTCGTGCACCTCCATCCGCCACTTCGACGCCGCCGTCGCCGCGCTGAGCCCTTCGGCGATCTGCGCCGGCGTCAGACCGACAGCCTGCGCAGCAGCCGCGGCCGCAAGCGCGTTCGCAACCTGGTGCTCACCGACAAGCTGGAGCTGTACGGCGTGTGCCTCGCCCCCGAGCTGCAGTGTGAAGCCGGGCCGCCCGAGCGTGTCGAGCTCGACCTCGGTGGCCCGTACGTCGGCTCCGGGCGCCTCACCCCAGGTGACGACGTTCTGCTCGGTCCGGCTGGCCATCGCGGCAACCCGCGGGTCGTCGGCGTTCAGGATGGCGGTCCCGCCCGGCTGCACCGCCTCGATCAGCTCACCCTTGGCGACCGCGATCGCGTCCTGGCTGCCGAACTCACCGATGTGCGAGTGGCCGACGTTCAGGACCAGTCCGACCTTGGGCGGCGTGATCCGGCACAGGTAGGTGATGTCGCCGAGGTGCCGGGCGCCCATCTCGGCGACCAGGAAGCGGGTCTCGCGGTCGGCCTTGAGCGCGGTCCGCGGGTGGCCGATCTCGTTGTTCTGCGAGCCGATCGCGGCCACGGTCGGGCCGTACGGCGCGAGCAGCTGAGCGAGCAGGTCCTTCGTACTGGTCTTACCGGAGGAACCGGTCAAGCCGATGATCGTCAGGTCTGGGAGGCGGCTGATGACCAGTGCGGCCAAGTCGCCGAGTGCCTGCTGGGTGTCGGCGACGACGATACACGGGTAGCCGTCGACCGGGCGGGTCGTCAGGGAGACGGTGACTCCGGACTCGGTGACCGCGGCCACGTAGTCGTGGCCGTCGACGCGTTCACCAGGGAGGGCTACGAATAGCCCGCCCGGGACGGCCTCACGCGAGTCGGTCACCACGGCGCCGTCGACGACAGCTGCGGGGTCCACCCCCGCCAGCTCGCCGTTGACCGCTGCGGCGATCTCCTCGCACCTGACGCCTATCACTGCTCAGCCTCCAACAGCTCACGCACGGTTTCGCGGTCGTCGAACGGGTGGATCACACCGCCGACATCCTGGCCTGTCTCATGGCCCTTGCCCAGTACGACGACTGTGTCGCCGGGACCGGCCAGCTCGATCGCAGTGGCGATCGCCTGCCGACGGTCGCCGATCTCGTGCAGGTCGACCGCCGGGACCGCCTCGCGGGCGCCGTCGATCGCAGCGGCCCGAATACTGGCCGGGTCCTCACTGCGCGGGTTGTCGTCGGTGACGATCACGACATCCGCCGTACGGGCTGCTGCTGCGCCCATCGCGGGCCGCTTGCCGGGGTCACGGTCACCGCCGCAGCCCACCACTGCGAACAGTCGGCCCTTGGTCGCACCGCGCGCCGCCTGCAGTGCCAGCGCGACCGCATCCGGGGTGTGCGCGTAGTCGACGATCACCTGCAGACCGTCGTCGCGGGTGAAGGTCTCCATCCGGCCTGGTACGGCGGCGTACCGCAGCCCGGCGGCGATCTCCTCAGCCGGGACACCCACCTGCCGCAGCATCACCGTGGCCAGCAGGGCATTCGCCACGTTGAAGTCACCCGGCAGGGTGATCTCCACGGTCAGCGTCTCGCCGGGACCCTGGATGTCGATGACAGTCGTGCCGTGCTCGGACAGGTGCGAGTCGGCGACCGTCCAGTCGGCCGCACGCGTCGTAGAGACGGTCACGAGCGGTACGACGGTCTGCGCGGCCAGGCGGCGGCCGTACTCGTCGTCGATGTTCACTACGGCCAGATCACACCGCTCCGGGGTGAACAGCGATGCCTTGGCGGCGAAGTACTCCTCGAACGTCTTGTGGAAGTCGAGGTGGTCCTGGGTGAGGTTGGTGAAGCCGGCCACCGCGTACCGCGCGCCGTCCACCCGCCCCATCGCCAGGGCGTGACTGGAGACCTCCATTGAGCACCACTGCACGGACTGCTCACGCATTACAGCGAACAGCGCCTGCAGGTCAGTGGCTTCCGGAGTGGTCCGGGTGCTCTTCACCACCTCGTCGCCGATGCGCGTCTGGATCGTGCCGATCATCCCGGCCGGGCCGAGCCGCCGCAGTACCGCGTCGAGCAGGAAGCTGGTGGTGGTCTTGCCGTTCGTCCCGGTGATCCCGAGCAGTCGCATCTGGCTCGTCGGCTCACCGTAGATGTGCGCTGCGACTCCGCCGAGCACATCGCGGGGCTTGTCGACCACGAGCACCGGCAGGCCGGTCTCCCGGGCGCGCTCCGCACCGGCCGGATCAGTCAGTACGGCGGCTGCACCGGACTGCTGGGCTTTGGCGGCGAATGCGGCGCCGTGCGTGTTCGCACCGGGCAGCGCGGCGTACAGGTCGCCGGGGAGGACGGAACGGGAGTCGAGGGTAACTCCGGTGATCTCGGCCGGCCGATCAGGGGCCGCCGCTCCGACGAGGAACGCCAGGTCGGAGAGGGTCACCGGCACCACGTGCCGGGGTCTGATCGCTGCTACGGCACCGCCTGCGGCGGTAGGGGTGGACACGGGCCCAGAGGCTACCGCTCCGGACCCTGTCACACCTACCTGACCCTGCGTCACAACCTGGATCACCAGGTGATCGGGACGTTCTGCTGCTTCGCCCCCGTCGGCGGGACTGCATACTTCTGCAGCGCGAAACTCATCACGTCGCGGAACACCGGACCTCCCTGAAAGCCACCACCCCGAGCACCCGTCGGGTCGTGCAGTACGACGTACACAACGAACCGCGGGTTGTCGGCAGGAGCAAATCCGGCAAAAGAAGTCGCCCACTTGCGGTAGCAACCACACGCAGAGTCGACCTGCTGCGCCGTACCGGTCTTGCCGGCCACCAGGTAGCCGTCGATCGCCGCCTGCGGCGCAGTGCCCTTCTCGGCGGTCACCGCCTCCATCATGGTGGCCACCTCCTTGGCGGCCTTCGCACTCACCACACGGCGGGGTGGGGCCGCGTTGTTGGGGGTCAGGCTGCCGTTGGGCTCGATCCAGTTCCGGACCAGCTTCGGCGGAACGTAGACGCCACCGTTGGCGACCGCATTGACCGCGGCAGTCTCCTGGACCGCGTTCACCGACAGGCCCTGGCCGAACGCGACGTTCGAGCGGGTGATCTCCGGCCACTCGTCGCCCTGCATCAGCCGGCCCTTGCTCTCACCGGGGAAGTTCAGGCCGGTGGGCTCGCCGAAGCCGAAGTCGTGCAGGTACTTCACGAACTGCGGGATCCGCATCTGCTGCGCGGCCATGATCGTGCCGACGTTCGACGACTTCGCGATCACACCGGCGATGGTCAGGTTCAGGTCGCCGTGGTTCCAGTGGTCCTTGATCGTGCGGCGCTGGACGTCGATCGTGCCCGGCACCTTGAGCTTCGTGTTCAGGTCGATCAGGCCTGCATCGGCGAGCGCCGCCATCGTGACGACCTTCTGCACGCTGCCCGGCTCGTAGGTGCGCTCCAGCGCGGGGTTGTGCAGGTCGCTCGAGGTGAACTTCTTCTTGTTCGGGTCGAAGGTCGGGTAGTTGGCCATCGCCAGGATCTCGCCCGACTTGACCTCCTGCACGATCACCGTGCCGCCGCTGGCCTGGTACTGCTTGACGGCCTCCTGGATCCGGCGCTCCGCGAACCATTGCAGGTCGCGGTCCAGGGTCAGCTGGACGCCGACGCCGGGGCGCGGTTCCTCGACGGTGTGGTTCGCGTTCGGGATCTTGTTGCCGTTCGCGTCGGTCTCGTACATCGCCTTGCCGTCCTGACCGGACAGCTTGCTGTTCAGGCCGTACTCGAGACCGGACTGACCCTTGCCGTCATCGCCGGTGATACCGACCACGGTCGCTGCGATGCTGCCGTTCGGGTGGCTGCGGATCGGGTCCGCCTCGGTGTAGAGGCCGATCAGTGCAGGGGCCTTCTGCTCCTTCGGCTTGCCCTTGTTCTGCTGGGCGATCACCTTGTTCGCGGCCTTGACCTCGGCCTGGATCTCGTTCCACGTCTGCGGTGGGACCTCCTTGGCCAGCCGGACGTACCGGCCCTTGCCGGTCAGGGCGGTGAGCAGCTCGGCCGGGGTCGTCGTACCGGCGAGCTTCGGCGCCAGGATCGACACCAACTGCGACGCGACCGGCTTGGTCTGGCTCGGGTCCGCGATGATCGCGACGGTGTCCTCGGTGACCGAGAACTCCACGCCGTTGCGATCGGTGATCGAGCCGCGCGGCGCGTGCAGGACGTACGTCTTGTTGTTCTCCTTGCTCGCGGCCAGCGCGTAGCTGTCCGGGTCCACGCCCTGCAGGAGGACGAGGCGGCCGGCGAACAGCGACAACACGAACGCCATCACGCCGAACGTCAGCCGCAGGCGCAGCGTCGAGCGGCCGAGCTTCAGCGTCCGCGGCGGCTTCTTCACGCGTGGCTTCTTCGGCCGCGGCTGTGGACGGTTCTGAGGCGGCCGCTTCCGCGCAGTGCTCTTCTTAGCCGGCGCCTTCTTGGCAGCCACCTTCCGCGGACCGCCCGCGCTGGCGGGGCGACGCGTCGGCGCACCCTGTTTGCGGGGGCCGGCTGCCTTTGGCGCAACGCGCTTGCGCGGCGCATCAGCAGCCGGGCGCTTCTGGGCTCGGGCTGCGGCGCGGCGCTCGGCGTCGGCTTGTTCCTGGGCCTGGCGGAGGAGGCGTTCGCGGGTGGACTCGGGACGCTGCGGGGTGGCGCGAGTGCGGTCTGTAGCGGAGGACGGACGAGACGGGGTGGAACGCGGCGGAGTGCCGCGGCCGGATCCGCCCTTGCGTGGCGGCTCGTTTCCCCGTCGGTCCGTCATCCGATCATCCCCCGGTGGTCGTGTTGGCGGGTGGCTTCGTCGTACCGGGCTTGGTGGCGCCCGGTGTCACCGGCTTCTTGACCGGTGGCTTCTTGGTCTGCGCATTCGCCGGCGGCTTCGTGGTCCCCGGCTTGGTGGTCGCCGTTCGGGGCTTGGTGACCGGCGGCTTGGTCGTGGCTGGGGTGACCGGCGGCTTCACGCCCTCCGGTGTGCCCGGCCCGAACATCGCCTTGCCGGTGCCTGCCTTGCCTTCCTTGGGTACGCCGAGCACCTGGCCGTCGGACAGTCGCAGGAAGACCGGGTTCGGGTTCGGCACCATGCCCATCTTCAGTGCGCGGTCCGCCAGGTTCTGCGGCGACTCGAGCGTGCGGACCTGCTTCTCCAGCTGCTCCTGCTGGTCGCGCAGCTGGCCGGCCTGGTCGTTCAGCTTGGTGATGCCGAAGGTGCCGCGCTGCAACTCGGTGTTGAGCAGCAGCAGGCCGATCAGGCCGGCCGCGAGCAGCGACACCACGAAGATGACGAACGGCATCCGCGGCGGCCGGAACGGCGCGCCGTACACCACGCGGAGCTTCGGCTCCGACCGCTTCGCGGGCGGCGTGGCCGGCTGGACCCGCGCCTTCTGCGGGCTGAACACAGTGCTCATCAGGCCACCATTCCCTTCTCCCGGACCCGCTCGGCCGCCCGCACGCGAGCAGAGGCCGCCCGCGGGTTGACCGCGACCTCCTCTTCGGTCGGCCGCTCGGCGCCCCGGGTCAGGACCCGCAGATATGGCTCATGGCCTGCCGGAATCACCGGCAGGTCGTCCGGTACGTCGGTCTTGGTGCCGGCCGCCAGCGTCTGCTTGGTGATCCGGTCCTCGAGCGACTGGTAACTCATCACGACGATCCGCCCGTGCAGCGCCAGCGCCGCCAACGCCGCCGGCAGCGCCCGGCGCAGTACCTCGAGCTCGCCGTTCACCTCGATCCGCAGCGCCTGGAACGTGCGCTTGGCCGGGTGACCGCCGGTACGCCGGGCTGCCTGCGGGATCGCGTTGCGCACCAGCTCGGACAGTCGCGCGCTGTTGGTGAACGGCTCGGTCTCGCGCTCCCGCACGATCCGGTCCGCGATCCGGCGGGCGAACTTCTCCTCGCCGTACTGGAACAGGATGCGAGCCAGGTCGGCCGCGCTGTACGTGTTCAGGATGTCGGCCGCAGTGGTCGGACCGGTCGAGTCCATCCGCATGTCCAGCGGCGCGTCCTGCGAGTAGGCGAAGCCACGGTCCGCCTCGTCCAGCTGCATCGACGAGACACCGAGGTCGAACAGGATGCCGTCGATGGCCGGTACGCCGAGCTCCTCGAGCACCTGCGGCAGTTCGTCGTACACGGCGTGCACGAGCGAGATGCGGTCCTCGTACGGCGCCAGCCGCTCACCGGCCAGCCGCAGCGCGGCCGGGTCCCGGTCCAGGCCGATCAGCCGGATCTCGGGGAACTGCTGCAGGAACGCCTCGGAGTGACCTCCGAGGCCGAGAGTCGCGTCAACGAGAACAGCGCCGGGCTGCGCGAGTGCGGGAGCCAGCAGCGCGACCACGCGCTCCAGCATCACCGGCACATGCCGCTCCGACGCATCCATAGCCCTCGACCCTTCTCGTCGCTGCGGGAGCGACCCTGCCCCCGCAGGTTCGTTGCTTTGTACTGCTGTCCGGGTAGCGGTCCGGAGACGACTCCGTCCGGTCAGATCGCGGGTACGACGTCCGGGGAAGTACTTCGTCGTTTGCCGCCGGGGAAGTGGCGTCAACACTGAAGTCGGAGGTCGGACCCGTGATCTCACCGGACGGCCGGTGTGCTCGCGGTGCCGCTAGCCCATTGTTTTGTTCAGAAGATGCCGGGAAGGACCTCTTCGGAGAGATCGGCGAACGCCTGCTCCTGCTCCTGCGAGTACCTGTTCCAGTTCTCCGTGTTCCAGATCTCCACCCGGTTCATCGCCCCGATGACGACACAGTCGCGATCCAGTCCCGCGTAATCGCGCAGCATCGGTGGGATGGTGACCCGGCCCTGCTTGTCCGGCACCTCGTTGGAGGCTCCGGCGAACAACATCCGCAGGTAGTCCCGCGCACCCTTGTTGGTGATCGGCGCCTGCTTCAGCTGCTCGGTCAGCTGGACGAACTCGCGTTCGGGCCACACGGACAGCGACCGCTCCTGCCCACGGGTGATCACCAGGCCTTCGGCCAGTTCGTCCCGGAACTTCGCCGGCAGGAACAGCCGTCCTTTGTCGTCGAGCTTGGGGAAGTGAGTTCCGAGGAACACGCTCCACCTCCCCGTTGCGGACTCTCCGTCTCAGGCGAGCTGTTTCCACCACTTCGGTTCCACTGCGCTCCACCTTACTCCACTTTGCCCCACCGTCAACCAACTTCCGCCCCCCACACCCCACCCTGAGCGCAAATCGGCAGGGCGTGTCCCGCGTGTCGCTGAGCCTGCAGGGACTTGTTCGGGGGCCGTTCGGTGGCTTGGTGGAGCGAAATGGAGGACGTGGTGGGGAGAAGTGGCGGAACGGGTAGAAGAAGAGTGCGAACCGAATGCCCGTTCCGGACGTCGAACGGCGCACCCGGGATTTCCCCCGCCCGTACGCTGGGAGGGGGACCGAAACGCCAGGTAACGAAACATCCGCTGCTCTAGGTCCGACCCTCACTCCGGGTGAGAATGTGTCGGCCGTCAATCAATGGGGAGGACTCAGGGTGAGCACCACCGCGACCAGCCCGCTGGCAGGAGGCGGGGACTTCGACGAACTGTCCGAAGTCGCCGGACGAGTCCGCCGCGCGATCGAGCAGGTGATCGAAGGCAAGCCCGACGTGGTCGAGGTCGCCATCACCGTCCTGCTGGCCGAAGGTCATCTACTGATCGAGGACGTACCGGGCGTCGGCAAGACGATGCTCGCCAAGGCGCTGGCGAAGTCGATCGACTGCAGCGTGCGCCGGATCCAGTTCACGCCGGACCTGCTGCCGTCCGACATCACCGGTGTCTCGGTCTTCAACCAGGAGATCCGCGACTTCGAGTTCAAACCCGGCGCGGTGTTCGCGAACATCGTCGTCGGCGACGAGATCAACCGCGCCTCGCCGAAGACGCAGGCCGCGCTGCTGGAGTCGATGGAGGAGCGACAGGTCACCGTCGACACCACGACGTACCTGCTCGAGGCGCCGTTCATGGTGATCGCCACCCAGAACCCGATCGAGATGGAGGGCACGTACCCGCTGCCCGAGGCTCAGCGCGACCGGTTCATGGCCCGCGTGTCGATGGGCTACCCGGAGCCGGCCGCCGAGCTGCGGATGCTCGACGGGCACGCCGCCGACGACCCGCTGGCGAACATGCAGGCGGTCACCGACGGCCAGCAGATCCTCCGCCTGGTGAAGACCGTGCAGTCCGTGCACGTCTCGGAGTCGGTGAAGGAGTACGCCGTCGGCCTGGTCGGCGCGACCCGTCGTTCGCAGGAGCTGCGTCTCGGGGCATCGCCGCGGGCAACGTTGCACCTCATCCGGGCAGCCCGGGCCGCGGCAGCGCTGGACTCCCGTGAGTTCGTCCTGCCGGACGACATCCAGGAGCTGGCAGTGCCGGTGCTCTCGCACCGGGTCCTTCCCGCGGCTGAAGCGCATCTCGGTGGGCGCGGCGCAGCCGATATCGTCGCTGGGCTGGTCTCCTCGGTGCCGCTGCCCCGCACGCGTCGGGACTGAGCCATGCGGCAGGCACTCCGCGGGCTGACCACCAGAGGGCGGGCGTTCGTGGCGGCCGGGATCACCGCGTCGCTGTGTGCGCTGCTGCTCGGGCAGAAGGACCTGTTGCGCGTCGGCATCCTGCTCGTCGCGCTTCCGGTCGTCGCTGCCCTGGTCGTCGGCCGGACCCGGCTGCGGCTGCAGGTCCGCCGCAGCCTCACCCCGAACCAGATCCCGGTCGGGACGCAGGCCACAGTCGAGCTCGCACTGAGCAACGAAGGCCGGATGCCGGCCGGGCTGCTCTTGCTCGAGGACCGCATTCCTTATGTCCTCGGGCACCGGCCCCGGTTCGTCGTCGACCGCGTCAGCCCGAACTGGCGACGTACCGTCTCGTATCCGGTGAAGTCCGACGTACGGGGCTTGTTCCAGGTCGGGCCGTTGATGCTCACGGTGGCTGACCCGTTCGGTCTGGTCGAGACGAGCCGGACGTTCACCCGCAGCCAGCATCTGCTGGTCACACCGCGGGTCTACAAACTGCCTGAGATCCGACTGGGTGCGGACCGCGCCGGCTCGGGTGAGAACCGGCCGCGCGCGATCGCCTCGGCCGGCGAGGAGGACGCGACCGTCCGCGAGTACCGCGATGGTGACGACCTGCGCCGGGTGCACTGGCGCTCGACCGCACGCCGCGGTGAGCTGATGGTGCGTCGCGAGGAGCAGCCCTGGCAGAGCCGGTGCGCCCTCTTCATCGACGCCCGGACGATCTCGCACCACGGCCACGGCCCGTCGTCCAGCCTGGAATGGGCAGTCAGCGCGGCCGCCTCGATCGGCGCCGACCGGATCCGCCGCGGGTATGCGACCACCATGCTCGGCGGTCCGACCACCCTCTCGGCGATCAACCACCGCTCGTCGACCGCCGTCCACCAACCGCTGACCTCGCAGCAACTGCTCACCGAGTGCGCCACGGTCGAGGAGCATCGGTACGCCGAAATCGGCCCGCTACTCACCGTCGATCGGCACGCCCAGGAGCCGAGTCTGGTGATCGCGATCCTCGGCGCCTGCGCCAGTGAAGACATCACCGCACTCAACCGCTGGCGGACCAGCCAGGCCACCGGCGTCGCCCTCGTGCTCGACGCGGCCAGCTGGGCAGTCGGCGCCGAAGCGACCGAGAAGGCGGCCCGCCTGACCGCCGCCACGGACGCCACCGAGAACGAGTTGCGCCGCAACGGCTGGCGAGTCGCCAGAGTCCGCCGCGGCGACCAGCTACCCACCGTCTGGTCCGGACTAGGACTGAGGACCGGGAGAATCGCATGACCGGACACGCAAGAATCTCGTTGGCTGCTTGGGGTGCAACGGTCCTCGGGTCGCTGGTGCTGACTCCGGTCTTCTCGGGGCCGTTCCTGTTCATCAGCGCGTTCCTGTGCGCGATCGTCACCGGCGTCGGCGTGCTGCTGCAGAACCTGCGCGCGCCACGGGTCGTCGTACCGGTGGTGCAGTTGATCGTGCTCGTCGAGCTGATCTCGCTCTTCTTCCTCAAGGAGACGATGAAGTTCGGGCTGGTGCCGACCGGCGCCACCGCGATCGAGTTCAACTCGCAGCTGGTCAGCGCGATGAGCTCGATCAACCAGTACAGCGCTCCCCTGCCTCCGGACGACAACCTGCTGCTGTTCGCCACCACGGTGATCTCGGCGACCGGCCTGCTGATCCACGTCATCGCCGTACAGATTCGGCAGGCGGCATGGGCCGGGCTACTCCTGCTGATCATGTACACCGTGCCGGCCGCGACCGTGCACGGCGGACTGCCCGCCCTGCTGTTCATCCCGCCGGCCATCGGCTACATCGTGTTGCTGTCCGCCGAGGGCCGCAGCCGGCTCAGCCGGTGGGGCCGGCGGATCTCCGGTGTCTCCCATCTGGACGCGGCTGAGCCGGTGGAGGCGTCTGCCCTCGGCCAGGCCGGGCGGCGGATCGGCCTCAGCGTGGTCGCCCTGGCCGCGATCCTCCCCGCGCTCCTGCCGACACTCCCCGAGGGCGTGATCGGCAACGGGCTGGGCGGTGGCGGTACCGGCGGCACCGGTCTCGGTGCGTCGATCTCCACGACCGACCCGATGCTCGACATGGGCAAGAACCTCAAACGCCCCAAGAACGACGTCGCCCTGACCTACAAGGGCGGTCCGTCCGGTGGCACCTACCTGCGGCTGACCTCCCTCGACCAGTTCGACGGGAACACCTGGCGGATCTCCGACCGGAAGAACCGGGGCCGCAAGATCGAGGACGAACTGGTCCCACCCCCCGGGTTCACCGGTGACCTCGCGCGGGTGCAGAAGGTCAAGATGGAGATCGACGTCAACAAGGTCTTCCGGTCCCAGTTCGCACCGATCCCCTACCCGGCCCAGTCGATTTCACTGCGCCGCAACTGGCAGTACGACGCCAGCTCGCTGGACGTCTCCTCGACCGACGGTGCGGTGGTCAGCGGCAAGAAGTACAACGTGACCGCCTACGACCTTCGGCCCACCGAAGAGCAGTTGCGCGACGCGATCTCGCGAGGCGCGCCCGACGAGATCAGCTCCCGGCTGCCGCGCAGCGTGCCGCCGAGGATCACCGACCTGACCCGGCAGATCACGGCAGATGCCAACGGCAACAAATACCTGATGGCCGTGGCCCTGCAGAAGTGGTTCCGCACCGAGGGTGGCTACACCTACAGCACGACGAACCAGCGCGGCAGCGGGATGAAGGCGATCGAGGACTTCCTGCTCGAGAACAAGACTGGGTACTGCGAGCAGTTCGCGACCGGGATGGCGCTGATGGCACGGATCGCCGGGATCCCGTCCCGGGTCGGCATCGGCTTCCTGCCCGGCCAGGCCGGGGCGAACGGTCAGTACACGGTTCGCATGCACGACATGCACGCCTGGCCGGAGCTGTACTTCGAGAGCGTCGGCTGGGTCCGGTTCGAGCCGACCCCGGCCTCCCGCGTCGCCAGTACGCCGGAGTGGACGATCCCGTCGTCGAACCCGACCAGCCCGACCACGGCACCGACCACCGCGCCGACCACGCCGGGCCAGACCGAGGACCCGGGAATCGAGAAGCCGGAAAACGGCCGCAACCTGAACGACGACAACGGTGCCGCGGCCTTCGACAGCGGCAACTGGTTCACCAACGGTGGCGCTCGGACACTCGGGATCGCGGCAATCGTCGTACTGGTCCTGCTGATTCCGTGGATCCTGCGCAGCCTGAACCGCCGGCGTCGCTACAGCCGCGCACCGAGCCGGGTCGCGGCCGAAGGACTCTGGTCGGAGGTCCGCGACACGTCGCGGGACCTGGGCCTGGACTGGAACGACGTCTCGACACCTCGGCAGACGGGCGAATGGCTCGTCACCAAACTGCCCGATGAGGCACATCCGTCGGCCCTGCGGCTCGCCCGCAGCGTCGAAGCGATGCGGTACGCCGGTCAGGCCGATGTGGCCACGGATCTGCGACCGGACGTGACGGTGATTCGGAAGGCACTGTGGAAGCAGGCACCGGCCCGTCGGCGCTGGCGCGCGCGGCTGCTGCCGGCGTCGTGGCGCTGGTACCTGAGCCGCGGGACCACCGAGGCGTCCGATCTCCTGGACGAGTTCGACCTGCTGCTGGCCCGGTTGCGGAGCACGATCCTCCGCCGCCGGCACGCCAACTGAGGGTCACCGGCCCCAGCAACGAGAACACCCCGAGCCCACCAGGGACTCGGGGTGTTGTTGGTGAAACGACTGCTTGGGTGACTCAGAGATCTTCGTCGCGGCGGCGGCGCCAGCGATCTTCCATCCGCTCCATGAAGCTGCCGGAGGAGTCGTGTTTGGTCCGGTGCCGCTTGGACTGCGGCGGCGGGGGCGGGATGTCGTCGTCATCCCCGGCGTTGCTGATCCGCTTCATACTCAGCGCGGCCACATAGAGGCAGGCGACCATCATCACGAAGCCGATGACGCCGATGATCGTGTTGGGGATGATTGCACCGGTCATCAGCACCGCGATGCCCAGCACGAATCCGACGCCGGCGAGCACCGCCCGGCGCTTGTAGTAAGCGCGCACATTGGTCCCTCGCATGGCGGAGACAAACTTCGGGTCTTCCGCTGCCAGGGCGCGTTCGAGCTGCTCGAACTGGCGCTGCTCTTCTTCCGAGAGGGGCACCGTCGATCCCTCCATGGTGAGCGCGATCTCGATAGGCCGCCTCCAGTCTAGGCCGCGCCAGCGTCACACGAAACCCTGACCGCCTGTCCCGCGCGTCACGGTCCCGCAACTCCCCTCGTCACACTGCCCTCGATCGCGCCACTCCACGGGCGTGTCGGCTGCCCTTCCGGCCCCAGTTCCGTTCCGGAACCGCTCCCGGAACGGAAACCGCGTGACCAACCACACTCCGCAACATTTGCCCGGCAGAGCGCCGTACCGGCGTCAGCGAGTGGCGAGAATGTGGAGCTGCGTCGCGAGCGCCCGGAAGGCCGGGTGCTGGCTGGCAGTCCGCTCCAACTCGGCCAGCGACTCGGCCGCGCCCGGCTCGGAGTCGACGAACGCCGACGGAACCAGATCCGCGAACGTCCGCACCCCGTGCACGGTATGCACCATGAACCCGGCATCCGCGAGCTGCGCACCGATCGCCGCCTCGTCGAACCGCCGCGGCATCGGGTCATTCGCACCCCACCGCCCGTCCGCATCCTGCAACGCGACCCGCGCCTCGGCCAGATGCCCGGCCAGCGCCCGCGCCAGCACCACCGCGTTGCGCTGGGCAACAAGCAGACTCAGTACGCCGCCCTCCCGCAACACCGACGCCATCGCCTGCAACGCCTGCACGGGATCATCGACGTACTCGAGCACCCCATGGCATAACACGGCGTCCGCACTCGACTCCCCCGCCACCCCAGGAAGCTCCGCCGCATCACCCTGCACCCCACGCACCAGCTCGCTCACACCTTCATCACGAGCCCGCCGCTCCAGCGACGCCAACGCATCCGGACTCGGGTCGACCACCGTCACCCGATGCCCCTCCACCGCCAACGGCACCGCGAACCCACCGGTCCCGCCACCCAGGTCCACAATGTCCAGCCCCGACCCCGGATCGACCCGAGCCCGCCCCGCCAACGCAACCCGCAGAGCCTCGCCCACCAGCGCCGTCCGCACGGCCCGCCGCCGCCGATCCACCATCACCCAAAACCCCTTCCACCACACCAACCCCCGACGCGCCACACCCTACTTCCCCAGCACTGCGCGTACCGCGGAGGTAGACGCGAGCCAGCCCACCTACCCCGCGCCTGTGGGGTTGGTGGGCTGGTGATCGGGGTGGGTCAGCTGGCTTGCATCCAGGGTTGGGCTAGGACTGAGGCCGGGTCGGTGGTGGCGGTGAGGGCGGGGGTGGTGGAGAGGCGGAGGCTTGCTTCTACTTGGGTGTAGAAGGTTTCTACGGCTCGGATGAGGTCGTCGGCCTCGCGGGTGGTGACGGAGCGCTCGAGGCCCGCCTCGGCCGCGGCGCGTTGGGAAGCGCCGGCGGCGAAGAAGGTGGCCCACTCGGCGAACTCGGGGGCCACCTCGGCGAGGAGGACCCAGGCGTTGCGCTGGACGCGGCGGCGGGTGCCGGTGCGGACCAGGCGGGCGCGGACGGCGAGGACCGCGGCCGCGACCCGGAGGGCGGCGATGTGTGCGCTCGAGTAGCGGATGAGGTGGTCGCTCGTGTCGATCGCCTCGGCCAGGGCGGCGCGGGCGCGGGACAGTTCGCGGCCGGCGGCGCCGGCGGCGATCGGAGATACCGGAGAAACGGTCATCGGTCGGTCACCCTTTCCAGTTGCCAGCGGCCCGAGTCGGGGTCGTGGGCCAGGTCGAACAGCTCCCGCCGTCCGTGCCGGCCGCAGCCCGCCTCCACTCGGTACACCGCGCGTCGCGGACCCCAGTCCGCGTCCAAGACACCAACGGCTGCTGGGCTCGTCACCATTCCCGAGCCCGATTCGAACAGTCCGGCCGCCACCGCGCCCACCGTCGCCATCCCCGGCTCCGGGGACCCGGGCGCGCCGATCACGCCGCGCTCCCACCAGGCCGCGGTCTCGGTCCAGTGCGCCTGCACGGAGCAGACCACCCACAACCGGCCGCGCCAGAGGAACTGCTCAGGAGACTCGAGGCCGTCCACGACACTCGAACGCACCTCGACGGCCTCGTCGAACTCCCACATGCTCCATCGCCTCCCGTGTGTGAACCGCGGCTGCTCGTGCCCGACGGCGGGTCGGAGTCCCGATGGGCGGGGCCGGGGTGGGGGTCGAGGTCCACCACGGCACCCGGCCCACCGGGAGCACCGGATCCCGATGCGGCCGCAACTCCGCACCGGGGCCGTCCAGCTGCCCGGGTCACCTCCGGCCGGTCTCCCGACGAGGCCGGGCCGGAGGTAATCGAACATCTGTTCGAACACTGGAAGCGTAGCGTCGCCCGGCGGCAATCGTCAACGGGCCGTAATCCCGGCGCGTCGCCGTGCGACCGATCCGGGCCACAGACTGGAGCCACCGCACAGAAGGGATCGGCGATGAAGCGGATAGCACTGGCCGGAGCAGCGGCGGCCGTCGTGGCGGCAGCGATCGCGCTGCCGCTCTTCCAGCCGTGGCGGCTGGTCACCGACAAGGTCGTCGACGAGGCGCTGCCGACCGCCTCCTCGAGCACTGCTCCGATCTCCATAAAGCCATCGTCGACCACGCCACCGACAGTTTCGGCGACTCCTGCAGCCACCACGAAGGTCCTGGCCAAAGGCAGCCTGATCTCGCACGAACACGACACCTCGGGCAGCGTCGCCGTACTGCAGCTTCCCGACGGCTCCCGCGTCCTCCGGCTGGAGAACCTCGACACGTCGGACGGTCCGGACCTCAGAGTGTGGCTGAGCGACGCGGAGGTCCTGCCCGGACGGGCCGGCTGGCATGTGTTCGACGACGGCCGCTATCAGACGCTGGGCCGCCTTAAAGGCAACCATGGCAACCAGAACTACCCCATCCCGGCGAGCGTCGACCTGGCCGACTTCCGCAGCGTGGCGATCTGGTGCGACCGATTTAATGTGTCCTTTGGGGCAGCGACGCTCACATAGGCTTCGTGGGGTGAGTAACCATCCCAACGTGCAACGCGTCGCCGACGCACTCCAGGCAGCCGGTGCGACCGGTGAGATCAAGATTCTGGACGAGGCGGTCCCGACCGCCGCTGCTGCGGCGGCTGAGCTCGGCTGCGAGGTCGGTGCGATCGCGAACAGTCTGATCTTCGACGGTGACGGCGCACCAGTCCTGATCCTGACCTCGGGCGCGCACCGGGTCGACACCGCGAAGGTGGCGGCCGAGCTCGGCGTCAGCAAGCTGCGGCGCGCCACACCGGAGTTCGTCAAGGAGCACACCGGTCAGTCGATCGGCGGAGTCGCTCCGGTCGGCCACCCCGGACCCGTGCCGACCTACGTCGACACGGCACTGCAGCAGTACGACGTGATCTGGGCGGCCGCCGGTATTCCGCACTCGGTGTTCCCGACGAGCTACACCGAACTGCTGGAGCTCACCGGGGCCACCCAGATCACCGTCAACTGACTCAGAACGCGGGCTTGATGTCCACGTCGGCGGCGCGGACGTAGAACATCCGGTGCCCGAACCAGATCTGGTAGTACCGGTCCTTACCGAGCACCTGCACGTGGTCGGCCGGCGGGTCCGCGTCGAACGTCACCGCGCGGTAGTAGTCGGTCTCGATGGACGCGTCACTCAGCGGGTAGGACTGACCCTCACCGATTGAGTACTGCAGCGGCGTGACGGCCTGGTACGGAATACCAGCCGGGTACGCCGACTGCTCCGGATAGGCACGCCCGTACACCGGCACCGATGTCTTGCCGGCCTTCGGCGTCACCACGACACCCGGCTTGGCAAACGCGTCCGGTGCGGACTTCGGGCTCTTGAACCAGCCCTTCGCACCCAGGTACCAGACGGCCAGCCAATCGCCCTGGCGCTCAGCGACGACGTACTGCGCGCCGGCGGCGACCCGTGCACTGTGGTCCCAGGTCGCGGTGGTGCCGGGTGCGCCATCCTTATGCAGACCAAGGTCGGTGACCAGCGGGGCGTTGTCGTCCGGCGCCTGGCGCAGGTAGACGAAGTTCGTGCCCTGCGTCGGGCACGGCACGCCCGCACCTGCGCAGCCGGTAACGACCTGCGCGTTACCCGAGAAGCCCGGCTTGATGGTGACGATCGAGCCGGCCTTGGCCGGGAAGATCGAGTGCCCGTAGATCGGCGCACCGAGCAGGTCGAAGTAGTGCTCCCAGTCCCAGTACGGGCCCGGGTCCCAGTGCATGCCGCCGACTGTGGTGGGCAGTGTGCCGGGCACCTGGTCGTGGCCGATGATGTGGGCGCGGTCAAGCGGGATGTGGTTCTTGGCGGCCAGGTACTTCACCAGCTTGGCCGAGTTGCGGTAGAGCGACTCGGTGTACCAGGTGGCGCCCTGAGCGGCGAAGCCCTCGTGCTCGATGCCGATGCTGTGCATGTTGACGTACCAGTTGCCCGCGTGCCAGGCGACGTCCTTCGCCTTCACGTGCTGCCAGGTGTGCCCGTCGAACGAGCGCATCGTGTACTGCCAGCTCACGTAGTTCGGGTCCTGCACCATGTTCAGGGTGCCCTGCCAGCCACCCTCGGTGTCGTGAATGATGATGTAGTCGATCTTGCCGGTCTTCGGCCGGTTCGCGAGGTCGTGGTTGCCGTAGTCACCGACACCGGCACCGGTCTTCTCGTACGGCGCGGGCAGCCACTCGCACCCCAGTGAGGCCGGGCACTCGACATCGGAGTTCGCCTGCTTCACACCGGCCGGCAGTGCCAGCTTGCTCGCCTGCGACTTGTCCGGCACCACATTGACCGCCGGCATCGCGATCTGCTGACCCGTGTTCGTCGTACGGGCCGCACCGCGCGCCATGATCGAGTAGACGTCGTCGGCGAAGCCGGTCGCACCCGCGCGGTCCGAAGCCTCGGCGTACGACGCCACTGCGCCGTACCACTGGGCTGCGGACGTGTCCGCGCCCACCGGCAGGCCTAGCGAACGCTGGTACGACGCCAGCAGGGCCGCACCACCGGAGATGTTGGCAACCGTGTCCGTGCGCAGCGCGACCGGGTCCAGGCCGGTCAGCTGGGACGCCTTGTACAGCGTGCGCAGCGACTCGGCCTTGCCGACCTTCTGCTTACCTGACAGGTCCACGGACCTGCTCGGGTCGACAGCCGTCAGGTGCATCGGGCCATAGCCGCCCGATGAGCTCGATGCGCCCTGGTGGTCGTCCCAGCGGCTCTCCGCGTACGAGACGGCCAGCAGCACCGACTCCGGTACGCCGTACTTCGCAGCGGCCGCGTTGAACGCCGACGCCGCGGTACTGCTCGTATCCGGTGGCGCGGCAGCAGCCGGCGGACCACCGGACGACACGCCGGTCACCGTGATCGGCAACGCTACCGCCGCGAGTGCGGCGAGAATCTTCGAACGACGCAGCATGTTGGTTTCTCCTGACCCGAGGGCGGGGGCTGCCGGTCACACAGGCTGGCAGTCTGATCACTGTTAGTCGAGGCGACCCGCGCTGTCAACGGTTTACCAAGACTCGCCCTTCTGAGGTTCGATTCTGACGAAAAGGTAGGCCGGTGGAAGCATTACCGTTGGCGTTCACAGCGGGCTGGGCCAGTGGGGTCAACGCCTACGCCTGTGTGCTGATTCTCGGTCTGCTCGGCCGGTTCGCCGGGGCCGACGACGTGCCCACCGCGCTGACCAGCAACGGCGTGCTGATCGCGGCAGCTGTCCTGTTCGCCTTCGAGTTCGTCGCGGACAAGATCCCGTACATCGACTCGGCCTGGGACGCGATCTCGACCGTGATCCGGCCAACGGTCGGCGCGATCATCGCGGCGCTGATGTCCGGCGAGGCGAGCACCCTGCAGCAGGCAGCGATCGTGGCCACCGGCGGCCTCACCGCATTGCTCTCGCATGCGGTGAAGTCCAGCCTGCGGCTGGCCATCAACACCTCCCCCGAGCCCGTTACCAACATCGCCGCTTCGTCCGGTGAGGACGTCGCCGTCGCCGGTGTGATGTCGCTGGCCGCGTTCCACCCAGAGATCGCCCTCATCATCGCCGCGGTCCTGCTGCTGCTCGGGTTGATCGGTGTGTACGTCGCCTTCCGGTTCATCCGGCGTGGCTGGGTGCGATTCAAGGCCTGGCGGGACAAACGCGGTGATCCGGCCACCGGGAGCAGTGCTGTCTGATGGCCGGAGTGATTGTCATCGGGGCCGGCCTTGCCGGTCTCGCCAGTGCGGTGCGGCTGGCCAAACTGGGCCATAGCGTCACCATCTGCGAGCGGGACGAGCGACTGGGCGGAGTCCTCGGCCGCATCGAGGCCGACGGTTTCCAGTGGGATGCGGGAGCAGCCAGTACGACGCTCCCGGCCGCTCTGCGGGACTTGTTCCGCAAGAGTGGCCGCCCGATCGAGAGTCTCGTTCAGCTCGAGCCTGTGCTCGACTCACGTCGGCACATGTTCGCTGACGGCTCTGTGCTCGACCTGCCCCTGAACGACCGTGGCACTCAGCACGAGGCGTGGACTGACTTGGCCGGTGCACAGGTGGCGCAGCAGTGGACCGAGCTGGTCGACAGCTACGCCGACACCTGGCAACTCCTGCGCACTACGTCGCTCGAACCACCTCTCGAAGGCGAGCTGCCGTTCAACCACCGGCTGCCGCTCAGCACAGTGCGCGCGCTCAAGCCCTGGCAGTCGCTGGAGAAGGTCGCCCAGCGCAGCCTCTCCGATGAACGCGCCCGCGCCGTACTGCGGCACTTCGCCGCCCAGGGCGATTCGGATGCGACGCTCACCCCGGGCTATGTCGGCGTGTGGTCGTACCTGGAGCGCACATTCGGCAGGTGGACCATCCCGGGCGGATTCGGCGCTATCGCGGACGCACTGGTGCAGCGAGCCAGCGAACGCAAGATCACCGTCCGCACCAACGCCGAAGTGGTCGCAGTCACCACCATGAGCGGCGCTGTGACCGGTGTGCGGCTAGCTGACGGTGAAGAGCTGGCCGCGGACATCGTGGTCAGCGATATCGACCCCCGCGACCTCTACGGGCGGTTGGTCAACGACAGGGCAGCCAAGAAGGTGCGCAAGCGCGCCCTGGCGACACACCAGGCCCAGGCCGCGTACGTCGTACACCTCGGTCTGCAGGAGCCCCTACCGGCGCTGCCGTTCGAAACCGTCCTGCACGGTACGCCGACCGTCGTGGTGCGCACGGGCGGTCAGGCACCCGCTGGACACCAGGCATGGTCGGTCCTGGTCCACGGCTACCCCACTGACGACGTACTGGACCTGCTGGTCGCCCGCGGCCTGCACATCCGGGACAAGGTGGTCTCCCGCCAGGTGTCCCCGTCCTGGTGGGCCGGAGTGGCCTGGGAGGGCTACCGGACCGCCCGCCGCCGGGCCGCTAACGTCTCCCCCGTCAAAGGCCTCTACTGCGTCGGCGCCGGCGCCCACCCCGGATCCGGCGTCCCCGCCACCACTCTGGGTGCTGCCATCGTCGCCGACGCCATCGGGAAGGCCTGAGCCCCGTCTGGGGTTGGTAAACACCGCGCACTAAGATTGGACGTTCCTGTGTTTCGTGTCGGGGTGGTGCCCGGCAGTAGAGAGGATCTCGGTGGATCAAACCCCCCTGCCGGCCGATGACGACAACGTCGAGCGGGCTGAGCTGGCGGCTGAGCAACAGCACGTTGACCTGGTGTACGACCGGGTCGACGTGGCGGCTCGATCGGCATCCCGGATCGCGGTGGACGGTCACGCGCGGGCCCAGGCCCAGAACGTCGGCCGGGTCCGTGAGGAGGAGCAGACCGGCCTGTACGAGCGGGACGTGCTGGTGTTCGCGGCCGCCCGCCGGATCGCGGAGCTGGACGCGGAGCACGAGGGCCTGGTGTTCGGCCGGCTCGACTCCGACCAGGGCGACGACCAGCCGGTCGCTGCGGCGGCCAGTGAGCTCGAGAGCCTGTACGTCGGCCGGATCGGGGTCCGCGACGCCGAGTACGAGCCCCTGGTCATCGACTGGCGCGCACCGGCGGCCGAGCCGTTCTACCGGGCGACCGGGACCGATCGGCTGAAGGTCGTCCGCCGCCGCGTGCTGCGGAACAAGGGTCCGCGCATCATCGGGATCGAGGACGACCTGCTCGCGCCGGAGCGCGCACCGGAGGATCTGCCGGTGATGGGCGAGGGCGCACTGATGGCGTCGCTGTCGCGGGCCCGTGGGCACACGATGCGCGACATCGTCGCCACCATCCAGGCCGAGCAGGACAAAGCCATCCGGGCACCTGCCCGCGGAGTCACCGTGATCGGCGGTGGGCCGGGCACCGGTAAGACGGTGGTCGCCCTGCACCGCGCGGCGTTCCTGCTCTACAGCGACCGCCGCCGCTTCGAGCGTGGCGGCGTTCTGGTGGTCGGCCCGTCAGCAGCGTTCATGGCCTACATCGAGCGCGTTCTGCCGAGCCTCGGTGAGAACACCGTGTCGCTGCGCGCAGTGGGCGAGCTGGTCGACGGTGTGAAGGCCACTGCGGTCGACGATGCCGATGCGGCCGCAATCAAGGGCTCGCTGCGGATGCGCGGCGTACTGTCGCGTGCTGCGCGAGACCGGGTGCCGAACGCACCCACCACGCTGCGGGTCTTCATCGGTGGCGCCACGGTCGAGGTAGACACCAACCAGCTGGACAACGTCCGTCGGAACGCGCTGCGTCGCACACCGCGCAACCGTGCCGCATCCGAGGCCCGCAAGGGTCTGGTGGCCGCACTGTGGCAGCGGTTCCCGGAGGACCTCCGCACTGGTGTGTACGGCGACCGCGAGGCATTCGGGGACCGCGTCACCGACACTCCGGCGTTCCGGACGTTCTTCAGTCAGTGGTGGCCGGTGCTGACCCCAGAGGCGGTACTGCGCTGGCTCGGTGACCCACGCCGGTTGCAGCGCTGGGCTCGCAACGAGCTGACGCCGGTCGAGATCGAGACGCTGGCCGCGGCCATCCGCGGTACGGATGAGTTCACCGTCGCCGACGTGGCGTTGCTGGACGAGCTCGGCACGTACCTCGGCCGCCCACCGATCCAGGAGTCCCGAGACGAAGAGTTCGACTGGATGGAAGGTCTGTCGGACGGTGTGAACGAGGTGCTGACCACCTCCGAGCGCCGGGCCCGGGCCGCGGCGGCCAGGGAGGCTGAAGAGCCGGCGGACTACGCGCACGTCCTGGTGGACGAAGCGCAGGACCTCTCCCCCATGCAGTGGCGGATGGTCACCCGGCGCGGACCGCAGGCCAGCTGGACGATCGTCGGTGACCCGGCGCAGAGCTCCTGGCCGGACCCGGACGAGGCACGCGCGGCGATGGACTCGATGCTGTCGCACCTGCAGCGGCACAGCTTCCGACTGTCCACCAATTACCGCAACTCGGCCGAGATCTACGCGTTCGCCGGTGAGGTGATCCGGCAGACCCTGCCGGACGCCGACCTGCCGAACGCGGTCCGCCAGACCGGGATCGACCCGGAGCACCGGATCTTCGACGCCGGCAAGATCGCGGAGGCCGCCGGTGATGCCGCTGCCGAGCTGCTGCAGCTCGTCGAGGGCACGGTCGGAGTCATCGTGACGCCGGCGCAGCGTCCGGCCGTGGAGCGGGTGCTGGCCGAGCTCGGGAACCCACGCGTGGTCGCACTCACCCCGCTGGAGTCCAAGGGCCTCGAGTACGACGCTGTCGTGGTGGTCGAGCCGGACCGGATCGTCAGCGACACGCTGGGCGGTGTCAGAGCGCTGTATGTCGTCCTGACCCGCGCTACCCAGCGCATGATTACTGTTAACAGCACCACCCATTGGCTGCCCGCCCGCGCCTCCTGACCCGGGAGAAGTGCGTCTTGACGAAGGTTCTGCGCGCGGCCGCGATCGGCGTTGTCGTCGTTTCGCTGGCCGCGCAGCTCACTGCGCCCGCTGTTGCCGCCCCGACCAAGCTCAAGTGGAGCGAGTGCCCACCTGACGCCGGAGCACCCCGGGGCACCTATTGCGCGACGCTGAAGGTCCCACTGGACTACGCGAAGCCGAACGGCCGGCAGATCACGTTGATGGTGTCTGCCGTCGGCAGTCTGAGCGCCAAGCACTACATGCTGGTCAACCCGGGCGGACCGGGTGCCTCCGGGATCGGTGTCGAGCATCAGGTCAGCGGCGGGCTACCGGAGAAGGTCAACGACCAGTACGCCGTGTTCAGCTTCGACCCGCGCGGAGTTGGCAAGAGCACGCCGGTGGACTGCGGGGACTTCAGCAAGCTGGTCAAGCACCCGGCACTCCCCTACAAGCCATCGAATGCGAAGCAAGAGCAGCAGCGCATCCAACAGGCGAAGCAGGTCGCGGAGCAGTGCGGTCGCAAGGCCAAGGATCTGCTGCCATACATCACCACCGACAACACAGCCCGGGACATGGACCGGATCCGCATCGCCCTGGGGCGCGACAAGATCGACTACCTGGGCTATTCGTACGGCACCAAGCTCGGCGCGACGTACGCGACGATGTTCCCGCAGCACACCGGCCGGATGATCCTCAACAGTGTGGTCGACCCGCTGGTCTCGACGTACCGGTCGGGCTATGAGCAGGACACCGCGTTGCAGGCCCGTGTGCAGGCGCTGTTCGCCTGGATTGCTGCGCGGGACAAGACCTACCACCTGGGCAAGGCCGCGAAGACGGTGCAGGCGGCTTGGGAGAAGCTGCGCAGCGATGTGGCCAAGAAGCCGGCCGGTGGTCGAGCCGGGATCTCGGAGGTCGACGACCTGCTGGCCGGCAGCCTGTACACGGATGACCAGTGGTCCGATGTCGCCGACGCGATCGTCCAGTACCGGCACGGTGACCCGTCCGCACTGCTGTCCGTCACTGACCAGCTCGCCTTGCAGGCAGTGGATCCGGCCATGCTGGCCTACAACTGCACCGACCCCGGCTGGCCCCGGAGCTGGAGCACCTGGCACTGGGAGACCAGCATCGCGGACCACCGGGCGCCGTACATCGCCTGGCTGAACACCTGGTACTCCGCCCCGTGCGCCTTCTGGCCGGTGGGTCCGGTGCAGCAGACCAAGATCGGCTCGAGCAAGGTCCCGCCGATCCTGCTCATCCAGCCCCGGTACGACGGTCCGACGCCGCTGATCGGCGCGCGCCGGATGCACGCCGTGTTGCCGGGCTCACGGCTCCTGGTGGAGAACGGCGGCAACCACGCGTCGTACCTGGGCAGGCCGAACCCGTGTATCGACACGAAGGCGACGCAGTACTGGCTCACCGGGCAACTACCGGCCGACGGTAACTGTCCGGCCAGCGTCTAGCCGCGCGGTACGACGTACGAGACCAGGTCGGCGTCGTCCGCGGACAGGTCCGCCCAGCGACAGGTCAGGTGCAGGACGGTCAGTCCGGAGGTCGGGTACTTCTGGGTGAGCTGCACGCGCTCCGGGCTGGTGCCATCCAGGGCCAGCTCGTCGGCCAGCCATGGGATGCCCGGCGCGTGCCCGACCATGATCACTGTGCGCGCCTCGGCCGGCGCCTCGCGGATGACGTCCAGGAGCTCGACTGTGTCGGCGTTGTAGATCTGCCGGTCGTACCAGACGTCTGCAGCGGTCGCACCGGCCTCGGCGGCGTACTGCCAGGTCTCGCGGGTGCGCTGCGACGGTGAGCACAGGACCAGGTCCGCTTCGATGCCCTGGGCAACGAGGTACCGGCCGGCCGCGGCGGCGTCCGCGCGGCCGCGGTCCGCGAGCGGCCGCTCCAGGTCCGGCATCGACTCCGGCGGCACTGCCTTGGAGTGCCGGAGCAGGACGAGGGTGCGATCGACCAGCAGGTCGGACGGGTCAGCCATCCGACCAGAATAGGGGTGTTAGGAGCTGACGTGGCTGCGCAGGTTCTGGAAGACCTGCCGGGTCGCCGTCGAGCGGTTCAGCGTGATGAAGTGGATGCCCGGGGCGCCACCGGCCAGCAGCTGCTCGCACAGCTCGGTCGCGATCTCCACGCCGACTGCCCGCACCGCGGCCGGATCCTCCTCGACGGCCAGCAGCCGGTCTGTGACGGGCTTGGGCAGCGCCATCCCGGTCAGGTCGGCCATCCGCTGGATCTGCTTGATGTTGGTCACCGGCATGATGCCCGGCAGCACCGGGATCTCACAGCCGAGCGCAGCCGCCCGGTCGACCAGCCGGAAGTAGTCATCCGCTCCGAAGAACATCTGGGTGATGGCGTAGTCCGCACCGGCCTGTGCCTTGGCCGCCAGCACCTGTGCGTCCGCCTCCAGCGACTCAGCCTCCGGGTGCTTGTCCGGGAACGCGGCCACACCGACGCAGAAGTCGCCCAGCTCACGAATCAGCTCGACCAACTCGACCGCGTGGTTCAGCCCCTCGGGATGTGCGACCCACGGCTGGTTCGGACCGCCAGGCGGGTCTCCGCGCAGTGCCAGCATGTTCCGTACGCCGGAGCCGGCGTACGCACCGATCACCGAGCGCAGCTCGTCGCGGGAGTGCGAGACGCAGGTGAGGTGACCGATCGGCGTCAGCGACGTGTCCTGCGCGACCCGCTCGGTGACGCGGATCGTGCCGTCCCGGGTGGTACCGCCGGCGCCGTACGTGATCGAGACGAAGGTGGGGCGTAGCTGCTCGATCTCGCGTAGCGAGCGCCACAGCACGTCCTCGGCCTCCGGAGTCTTCGGTGGGAAGAACTCGAAGGAGAAGGACCGGCTTCCACTGGCCAGCAGCTCACGGACAGTCGGAGTGCTGCCGGGGAGCGTGGAGGGAAGTCCGTTTGCCATGCGCCAAGGTTACCCGCGCCGTCGGCGTCGGCGCAGCGACCGACTACGCTCCGAGACGTGTATGGCGAAGTGGACATCCCGGCCGAGGTCCAGCGCGCGCTGACCGGCTTCCTGGACCTGCAGCAGCAGCGACTGACGGCCATCGGCCCGGAGCTGGCCGAGGTGGTACAGGCCGCGCGGGACGCGACCAGCGGCGGCAAGCGGCTGCGACCGGCGTTCTGCTACTGGGGCTTCCGTGCTGCCGGCGGTGACTCGGCCCAGCCGATCCTGACCGCGGCAGCCAGTCTGGAGATGCTGCACGTCAGCGCTCTGGTCCATGACGACGTCATGGACTCTTCCGACGTACGGCGTGGTGCCCCGGCGGCGCACCGGCGTTTCGAAGAGCTGCAGCGGGCCAGGTCGGAGGCATCCGGCCGTGGTGGCGATCCGGTGAACTTCGGGGTTGGTGCGGCCATTCTGCTCGGCGACCTGTGCCTGATCTGGGCAGACGAGCTCCTGCACACGTCCGGCTTCGACGCGGCCGCCCTGGCTCGCGCATCACGCTTCTTCGACTCAGTGCGCGTCGAGGTGACCGCAGGACAGTTCCTGGACCTCGTGGCCCAGGCGAGTGGCGAGTCCGACATGGATCTGGCGCAACGCGTCCTGCGCTACAAGTCCGCGTCATACACGGTCGAGCGTCCGCTCCACGTCGGCGCCGCACTTGCCGGCTGCGACCAACGCCTCATCGACGCTCTGTCGGCGTACGGACGCCCGATCGGCGAGGCTTTCCAGCTGCGCGACGACCTGCTCGGCGTCTTCGGTGACCCGGCCCTGACCGGTAAGCCCGCCGGTGACGACCTCCGTGAAGGCAAGCGGACTGTCCTCGTCGCCTACGCGGTCGACCACGCGTCCGAGGTGCAGCTGACCGAGTTCGACCGTCTGTTCGGCCGCCCTGACCTGGACGACGACGAGATCCAGCTACTCCGCGAGATCCTGCAGGACTCCCGCGCCGTGCAGGCCTGCGAAGACCTGATCACCGAGCACACCGAGGACGCGCTCGATGCCCTCGACCGCGCTCCCCTGGCCGACGACACTGCCCGAAAGGGCCTGACCGATCTCGCGATCGCCGCAACATCCCGGGTGCTCTGACTTTCCGCATCTAGTCTGCTGGCATGTACTTCAAGTCCGCAGCAGGCCGTGACGCTGTCCACGAGCAGTACCGGGCACTGCTGGCCCAATGGCCGGTGCCGAACGAGCAGCGTCTGGTACCGACTGGTGCAGGCGACACGTTCGTAGTCAGCTGCGGTCCCGCCGACGCACCACCGCTCGTGCTGCTGCATGGGTCGGCCAGTACGTCGCTCGACTGGATAGACGACATCTCGGCCTGGTCAGTGCACTATCGCGTGCACGCGGTCGATCTGCTCGGCGATCCCGGTCTTAGCGCCGAGGTGCGCCCGGAGCTCGATTCCGACGACCACGCGGTCTGGCTGGACGACGTTCTCGAAGGACTGGGTATCCAGGGCTCGGTTCTGATGGTCGGGAGCTCGCTGGGTGGCTGGATCGGGACCGACTATGCGATCCGGCGACCGGGCAAGGTCCGCAAGCTTGCACTGTTGAGCCCGTCGGGCATCGGCCGGCAGAAGTCCCTCATCTACCTGCCGGCGATCTTCCTCCTGCCGTGGGGGCGGTGGGGCGTTCTGCAGACCATGCGGTTGGTCGCCGGACCGCTACCGGCCGAGCGGCGCAGAGACACCGGCGAGTTCGCACTGCTGGTGCACAAGCATTTCCAGCCGCGGCGGGTACAGCTACCGATCTTCACCGACGACCAGCTGAGCAAGCTCGACCTGATGGTGATCGTCGGTGGGCGTGACCGGATGCTCGATTCACAAGAGACCGCACGGCGACTGCCGAACGCAACAGTCGTCCTTCCGAACGCAGGGCACGTGCTGCCGAGCCAGACCGACCACGTGCTCAACTGGCTGCTAGAGGACAGGTAGTGCGCTGAGCAGAGCCGGGGTGTCCGCGTCCGGTTGTGAGTGGATGAGGAAGCGGAGCTGGCCGGAGTTGGCGCTGTCTTCGCTGAAGATCTGCAGTGCCACGTCGACGGTCTCGTGGTCGTGTTCGAGCAGGTGCTCGACACCGGTCCACAGGACGATCTCGGGCTCACCGGTCGAGCGGTCGCTCAGGGAGTCCGCCAGGGCGTCCCAGTTGCGGCCGAACCAGCGGGGGAGGTCGAAGGCCGTCGCACAGAGGTCGAGGAAGCCTGTCTTGTCGTGGACATCCGAGGTGTCCAGCAGAACGAAGTCCCAGCCGGCTGCGGCCACCTCGCGCCGTACGTCGTCGGCGCTGCGACTGGACTGCCAGCGGTAGACGCCGGGGCGCAGGCCCTCGGTCAGCAAGGCACGCAGGTCGGTCATCCGTTATCCTCCGCGATCCGGCGGAACGATGCATAGTGGTCGTCGGTGTAGTAGCGCTCGTCGCTCTTGCCGGTCACGATCCGGCGCGCGCCACGGTCCCGCTCCCCCGGCGTCTTCACGGTGTACTCGTGGTAGTAGCCGTTGTTCTGCTTGGGCAGGATCTTCTCGCGGTTACCGAAGACCACACCGTCGCGGTTGTACGGGTACGGGCCGCCCTTGTCGATCAGCTTCAGGGTGTCCTGCGCCTCCCGCGGCAGATCAGCCACTGCGACATAGCGCAGGCCACTGACCGGATCGACACTCGGCGTCGACGTCTTCGCGGGCGCACATCCGAACAGCGATGCGGCCAGCGTGATCACCAGCATGGCGATCAGCACGACCGCGACAATGCGGACGGTCTTCGGGTTCGTCACCCGGCACCCCGCAGTCGGCGGCTGAACTCCGCAGCTGCCGCACCTGGGTCGTCAGCCGCAGTGATCGCCCGTACGACGACCACTCGGGTCGCACCGGCCGCGACAACCTCGTCCAGCCGGTCGAGATCGATACCGCCGATCGCGAACCAGGGTTTTGATTGCTGACGGCTTGCAGCGTACGAAACCAGCTCCAGTCCAGCGGCCTGGCGACCAGGCTTCGTCGGGGTCTCCCACGTCGGTCCGACACAGAAGTACTCCGACCCGTGCTCTGCCACGGCTGCGTTCACCTGGCTGAAGGTGTGACAGGACCGGCCGATGATCGGATCCGATCCGATGACACCCCGAGCCGCGTGCACCGGCAGATCGCGCTGCCCCAGGTGCAGTACGTCGGCTCCGGACGCGAACGCGATGTCGGCCCGATCGTTCACCGCCAGCAGCTTGCCGTGCCGCTTACAGGCGTCCGCGAACACCTCCAGCGCCGCAAGCTCGTCAGCAGCCTCCATCTCCTTCTGACGGAGCTGCACGATGTCGACGCCGCCGGCCAGCGCGGCGTCCAGGAACTGTTCGAGGTCGCCCTGCTTCTCGCGCGCGTCGGTACACAGGTACAGGCGTGCGTCCTGCAGGCGGTCCGTGGACTCAGTCACACGACACAGCCTGCCATGCCGCCCCGGACGTAGGGTGACGGCATGCCTGAGCACACGTCCGATGTGGTGGTGATTGGCGGCGGGCTGATCGGTCTGGCGACCGCCTGGCAGTTGGCGGTGGACGGTCTGCAGGTGACGGTCTGCGACCCGACTCCGGGCGAGCAGACCTCCATAGTCGCCGCCGGCATGCTCGCCCCGGTCACAGAGGTCGAGTACGGCGAGGACGACCTGCTCGCGCTCAATCTGGCCGGTGTCGACGCCTGGCCCGATTTCGCCGCACGGCTCGAGGAAGCGACCGGCCTGTCCGCCGGACTGCACCAGACCGGCACACTGTCGGTCGCGTACGACGTCGACGACGCAGCCGAGCTACGTCGACTGGCGGAGTACCAGAGCAACCTCGGTCTGGCCGTAGAGGTGCTGTCCGGTCGCGAGGCTCGTAAACGCGAGCCACTGCTGGCAAATGGGGTCTCCGGCGGCGTCTGGGTCCCGGGCGACCACTCTGTCGACAACCGGCAAGCAGTCACCGCACTCCTCCGCGCAGTCGAGGTCTCCGGCGTCACAGTGATGCGCCAGAGCGTCGACCACGTCATCACCTCCGGTACGACGGCAATCGGCGTTCAGCTCGCGGATGGGAGCGCCGTACACGCTGGTCAGGTGATTGCCGCGACCGGACCGTGGTCGGCACAACTGAAAGGCGTACCGACTGAATTGCGCGCTCCGGTACGCCCAGTCAAAGGCGAAGTACTGCGGCTCCGCGTACCCGAGGCATATCGCCCGGCGCTCAATCACACAGTCCGTGCGACCGCGCGTGGATTCTCGGTCTATTTGGTTCCCCGCCCAGGTGGTGAGCTGGTGGTCGGTGCCACGAGCAACGAGCTCGGTTACGACACCAGAGTGCTCGCCGGCGGCGTGTTCGCTTTGTTGCGCGATGCAAGGACCGTGCTGCCGGTCACCGACGAACTCGAACTGGTGGAGACGATCGCGGGCCTCCGGCCGGCCACCCCCGACAACGCACCGATCCTCGGGCCGTCCGGGCTCGATGGGTTGCTCTGGGCAACTGGTCACTACCGGAACGGCGTGCTGCTGACCCCGATCACCGCGGCGATCCTGACCGAGACCGTCCGCACCGGCACGCTCCCGGATCTCGGTAAACCTTTTTTGCGGAGCCGTTTCGGTCAAACAATATAAACATTGAGTTACAGGCGTAACAATCACCCCATTAGCCCCTGTTGTCACATCCGTACCAGCACTTACGGTCAAGTGACGTGACACGGGGAGATGGACCATGCGAAATGTCGTACGTGTACTGACCGGAATCGCGGTACCGGTGCTGGCCGCCGGGGTGATCACCGCCGGGTCGCCGGGCTTCGGCGCCTACACGGTGAAGAGCGGTGACACGCTCAGCCACATCGCCACCCGCTACGGGACCAGCGTCCGAACCCTGGTCGCCCTGAACAAGCTCCCCGGCAACGGCAACGCCATCTACGCCGGCGAGGTCCTCAAACTGCCCGGAGCGCCCAAGGCCGCACCCAAGAGCCGGACGGCCGCCAAGACGCCGGCCAAGCGCTCCCAGCTCCGCATGAGCACGTACGTCGTCAAACCGGGCGACACGATCTCCAAGATCGCCAAGCGGTTCCGGTGCTCGCAGGCAAACCTGCTGGCGGCCAACCGGATGCGGGCCAGCGACCGCATCTTCGCGGGTAAGACCCTACGGGTGCCGGTGAAGCTCAAGGCGACAGCACCCAAGAAGAGCACTAAGAAGAAGAAGAAGAACAACACCTTCGCCGGACGCACCTACGCCGACCACATCGTCGCCCAGGCCGACCGGAACCGAGCCACTCTGAAGAAGCGCAACCTCCCGACCCGTGCGCAGATGCGCACGTTGATCGTCGCGACAGCCAAGCGGTACGGCGTCGATCCGGAGCTGGCGCTCGCGGTGAGCTGGCAGGAGTCCGGCTGGAAGCAGCGCGTGGTCTCCCCCGCCAACGCCATCGGTGTGATGCAGGTGATCCCGTCGACCGGACGGTTCTCCTCCAGCATCGTCGGCCGCGACCTGGACCTGCTGAAGGCCCAGGACAACGTCACAGCCGGTGTGGTGCTGCTGGACCACCTGACCGGCGCAGCGAAGCTGGACATCGCCGTAGCGGGCTACTACCAAGGCCTGGGCGGAGTGCGGCGTAACGGGATGTACCCGGACACCAAGCTCTACGTGAAGAACGTGCTGCGGCTGAAGGGCCAGTTCGAGAAGGGCTGGAACCCGCTCAAGTGACCGTTTGACCAGCCCGGACAGCGGTGCGCCTGGCACGGTCGACCTGGAGCCTTATCTACACTCTGTGGAGCAGAGGTAGCTTGAGAGGCGGCTCACCAGTAGTGACGGACGACGTGGACACGCAGGTAGGCGACCGCCTCGTCGGGCGTGTGCTCGACGGCCGCTACCGCGTGGGCGCCCGGGTCGCGAAGGGCGGCATGGCCACCGTCTACCAGGCGCTGGACATGCGGCTGGACCGGATCGTCGCGCTCAAGATCATGCACGACGGTCTCGGTGACGACGCCCAGTTCGCCCGCCGCTTCGTCGCCGAGGCCCGCGCCGCCGCCAAGCTCTCGCACCCGAACGTGGTCGCGGTGTTCGACCAGGGTGACGACAACGGCACCCTCTTCCTGGCCATGGAGTACATCCCCGGCCGCACGCTGCGTGACCTGATCCGCGAGCACGCACCGCTCTCCCCTGCCCGCGCACTCGACCTGCTGGCGCCGATCCTGTCCGCGCTGTCCGCGGCGCACGATGCCGGCATCGTCCACCGCGACATCAAGCCGGAGAACGTCTTGCTCTCCGACAGCGGCACAGTGAAGGTCGCCGACTTCGGTCTGGCTCGTGCGGTGAGTGCCACCGGCAACACTGCGACTCAGGGCCTGCTGATGGGCACGGTCTCCTACCTGGCACCTGAGCTGGTCACCGACGGCAGTGCGGACGCCCGCTCGGACGTGTACTCGTCCGGCATCCTCCTCTACGAACTGCTGACCGGTGAGAAGCCTCACAGCGGTGACACCCCGATCCAGGTCGCTTACGCGCATGTGCACGCGGACGTGCCCGCTCCGTCCCTGGTGCAGCCGCAAATCCCGCCGTACGTCGATGCGCTCGTGCAGCGCGCCACAGCTCGGGACCGCGACCTACGGCCGGCCGATGCGCGCGTGCTGAGCCGTCAGGTCCGACGAGTGCGCAGTGCGCTCGAAGAAGGTCTGCCGGACGACCCGGAGCTCACTGGCGACCTGACCGTGCCGATCCAGCAGATCCGGCAGGACAGCGACTACGACGACGGTTACACGCGCGAGGTCACCCCGGTGACTCCGGTGAGCGTGCTCAAGCACGAGACGATCGTCGTACCGGTGGAGCACGGCCGTCCGACCGGTCAGCCGGTCCCGCGAAATCCAGTACGGCGGGGGCCGAGCCGCGGTCTGATCGCGCTCATCCTCATCCTGCTGGCCGCCGTCGCTATCGGCACCTCGGCCTGGTACTACGGCATCCACCGCTATACAACGGCTCCTGACCTCGTGAAGCTGACTCCGGCGTCGGCGTCGGTCGAAGCGCAGAAGGTGGAGTTGCGGACCACCCTGTCCAACCAGGACTTCTCCGAGGACGTCCCCAAGGGACAGGTCATGTCCACCGACCCCAAGCCGGGTGAGCGGATCCGCAAGAACGGTGAGATCCACCTCACCGTCTCCAAGGGGCCGGAGCGGTACCGCGTGCCGCAGCTCGCCGGTCTGGACCTGGATGCCGCCAACCGGGCGATCGCGGCGATCAAGCTCGTGCAGGGCCAGATCAACGAGCAGTACAACGAGGCTGTGCCGGCCGGGCGAGTGATTGCCTTCTACCCCCGTTTCAACATGGTCGTCGCGCCCAACACTGCGGTGAACTTCGTGGTGAGCAAGGGGAAGCGGCCGATCGCGGTCCCCGACTTCACCGGCAAGACTTATCGCGAGGCGAACAAGGCACTGCGCAAGCTCGGGTTCATCGTCAACCGCACCGAGCAGTACGACGCCAAGGTGCCCGAGGGCACTGTGATCAGCCAGACCCCGCGGGGCGGCACGCTACACGCCAAGGACAAGGTGCAGCTGGTCGTCTCCAAAGGCCCGCCACTGGTCGACGTACCGAATGTGAAGCGGAAGTCGACCAGCGAGGCCCAGCAGATCCTCAAGGCAGCCGGGTTCGAGGTGAAGGTCGAGAAGGCGGCGCTGAACATCGGCCTGAACATCGTCGCCGCGCAGAGCCCCGGAGCCGGCCAGAAGGTCCGCCCGGGCAGCACCATCACCATCACAGTCCTTTAGGTACGGCGTTTTGGTCGCCACCAGGGCGGGGTGATTAGCTGTCCGCGTGAATCGCTCGCGCCTTGCCGTAGTGGCGCTGCTCGCCGTGGCGGCGGCGTGGGGATCGACGTTCTTCCTCACCAAGGACCTGCTCACCAGGATGGACGTCGCCGACTACCTGGCGTTGCGATTCCTGATCGCGTCGGTCGCGCTGCTGCTGATCTACCCGACGGCCATCGCCCGGCTGGACCGCATGGACCGCGGCCGGGCCGTTGCCCTGGGCATCACCTACGGCATCGCCCAGCTGGTGCAGACCGAAGGCCTGCGGCACACCGACGCGAGCGTTTCCGGTTTCGTCACCGGCATGTACGTCGTCTTCACGCCACTACTGGCTGCGGTCATCCTGCGGCACAAGATCGGCCGCTGGGCCTGGATAGCTGTGGTTCTGGCCACAGTCGGCCTCGGTGTGCTCGCGCTGCGCGGGTTCAGTCTGGGAACCGGTGAGCTGCTCACTCTGGCGTCCGCCGGCCTGTATGCCTTGCACATCATCGGTCTGGGCGCTTGGTCCACACCACAGAACGCCTTCGGGCTGTCTGCGCTCCAGATGGTCGTGATCACCTGCGTCTGCGCGGTCGGCGCCATCCCTGGTGGGTTCTCGGTCCCCAGCAACACCCGGGACTGGATCAGCGTGATCTACATGGCCCTGATCGCCGGTGCGCTCGCACTGATCGTGCAGACCTGGGCACAGGCCCATCTGACGCCCACCCGGGCTGCGATCGCGATGACCATGGAGCCGGTGTTCGCCTCGTCGTTCGCAGTGCTGTTCGGCACCGAGAGTGTCACCTGGCGGATGCTGACCGGCGGCGCACTGGTGCTGGCAGCGATGTTCCTGGTCGAGCTGGCGCCACGGCGGAAGTTCGAAGCCGAAGTGCAGCACCTCGCCCAATAGGGGGTTCGATGCGGGACAACAGCGCGCGGCGGGTCCGGTGGTTCCCCACCGCGGCGATCGCCGTTGTGCTGGCTGTCATCGGCGGTGGTGGCGCACTGAACCTCGACCTCTACCCACAGCCCGGTCTGGTCGCCGACGGCGTGCCACACCGCTCCAAAGGCGAGGAACGCCGCGACCTCCGCGCACAAGCCCTCTCCGACCTGGATGCCCTCACCCTGCCCAGTGGTGCCACGCTGGCCGGCTGGGACGGCCCCTGGCGTTACGTCTGGCCACGGGACGCGTCCTTCGTCGCAGCGGCCCGCTGTGCAGTCGGCCAGGACGCCGAAGCCGCGCGGGTGCTGGACTTCCTGGACCGGATCAAACCCGTCTCGGGACGCTGGGAGGCCCGGTACCTCGAGACCGGCCAACCGGTCGCAGATGGCCGCGAGGCACAGCTCGACGGCTCCGGCTGGGTGCCGTGGGCCACGTGGTTCTGCCGTAGCGGTGACCGGCACTGGGAGATGGTCCGGGAGTCCGCCGACCAGATCACCCGTGAGCTCAGGTCGAACGGCCTCCCCGGTCCGTCACCCGACTACTGGGAGCGGCCCGAGTCAGAGGTCACTCTGGGCACAGTCGCACCGCTGCTGACCGGACTGCGTGCTGCGATCCGGATCGCCAGCGACCTCGGCCACACCGCTGAGGCGGACCGCTGGCAGGCCGCGCTCAACACGTTGTCCACGGCAACCGAGCGCCGATTCGCACCGGACTATCCGCGCACCCCGCCGTACGCGGAAAGCTTTGTGGAACCCGGACTGCCGCCAGCCCGGCTAGGTGGTGGCGCCGACGCGATCGTCACCGTCCTCGGCCCACCGTTCGCTCCGGAGCGCGAGGTGGTCACCCAGGCGATCGTCAAGGCTCGCGCTGCCCTGACTCAACCGAATGGCGGCCAGGACCCCGGCGAGGAGTGGCGGGCGGACGGTGTCTCGTGGACGCCGCAGACAGCCATGTTCGCTCTGAGCGCGGCAGCTCGTGGCGACCGCACCACAGCTGCGGAGATCCTGAGCTGGCTCGATCACTACCGCACACCGAGCGGAAGCCTGCCGGAGAAGGTCAACCGCGACCACCAGCCCGCCGGCGAGGCTCCCCTGGGCTGGACTGCCGCCCTGGTCGTCCTCGCCGACCAGGCCCTCGACAGCCCGCTGCCGATCCCCTAGCAAATCTCCATCACGTCGTGCACCGGTGCGTCCGGCCGCCGCGTACTGGTCTTGGCCGAGTAGAAGAACGCAGTCGACGCAATGTCGTCCTGCAACGGCAGATAGCGCCCACCCGACCGCCAGCCCAGCGCCTGTACGTCGACGCGCAGTTTCGAGCGGAAGCGGATCGGATCCGGCAGGTGGAAGCGGTACATGCCGAACCGCTGCTGGCTCGCGTACTGCCCGTCCGGCCGAATCACCTGCGGCATCCCGAGGTACGGCGTACTGAACTCGGTGTACCCACCCAGATGCGGTACGTCGAAGTTCCACGCGCCACCGAAGTAGTCCTCCGTCCCGGTACCGCAGATGGTCGGAAACTCCTCGTCGTCATCCACATAGAACTTCACCTCGCCCTCACCCCACCAGCCGCTGCTGTTGACACCCCACGCGAGGTACGTGCCCACGTAGTGCCCCGGCCCCTCCACACCGTCGAGCAGCGTGTGCACGGTCGCAGCCGCCAGCGGGTTGCTCCGCCGCCACTGCGCATGCAGGTACGCCGACTTGTCCGGTACGGCGCCCAGCCAGTAGTCCACCTGGAAGTAGACGACCACCGTCTCGTCGTGGGTGTTCTCCAGCGTCAGAGTCGCCTGGGACTGGAACGGCATCTCCCAGTAGCAGTTGAAGCCGCCGTTCGGGTTCACGGCGACCGGCAGCGAGTTCACCTGAGCGAACTTGCCCCAACCAGAGCAGAAGAAGTCACCGACCGGAGTCTCGATCGCTGGGGCCTCATCGCCGTCCCAGTGTCCCCGCAGTACCAGCCGCCGCCAGTGGTCCACATGAGTGGTCAGCCAGATGTGGGTGATCGCACCAGAGCCAGTGATGTCAGCCAGGGTGGCGGTCTCCCCCGGCCCGATCTCGATCGACGGAGACACCTTCCAGCCCTGACCGAGGTCGCGGGCCGCGTGGGCACCGGTCCCCTCGGTCCGCCGGCCGCCCTGCCCCGGCTCACCGGTCGGGTTCTCCGCACTGATGGAACGCGTCTCGACATCCACGAGCGCGCTGATTCCGGAAAGAGTCATACGGGCGACCCTAGGCGATGAGAAATCGATTGCCCAGCCCCCTGGACCGAATCAGCAGGGGCGAACCTTGGCTGACAGCCCCACGAAGCTCAGGCAGGCCCACGGCCGGCCCTGGGCCGGATCCGCGCGCAGGATGAGCGGATAGGCGTCCGCGCCACGCACCTCCGGCGTCTTATCGGTCAACGGAGACCCGACCGCGCCACCACGAGCCGCAGCGGCCGCCTTCACATCGTCGACAGAGACCACCGAGCTCGCCGCCTTCTCCGCCGCCACCTTGGCATCCGTCGCAACCTGCAGTGCGAAGTCGATCTCCGGCGGACTCGCCCAGGTAGTGGTCGTCACCGGGAACACCACCCCGAACATCGCCAGCCCCACCGCGACGATGATGCGCCGCAGCCGCCGCTTCTGGTCGCCGAGCAGCAGCGCCGCGCAGCACAGCGCGAGCCCCAGCGTCAGGCCCCGCAGGATCCAGTGCCGGTCGAGCCGGCTGTCGACCAGCACTGCGGCGACCACTGCCACCAGAACACAGAAAGCAGCCACACCGAGGGCCTGCACACGCGAAGACATGCGCAGACGATATCCAGGAGCTCAGGTCCGCCAGCGGTCGGTCAGCTCGTCGACAGTGGGCGGCGGGCCTGGGAGCTCGCCGCCCGGTTGTTCACCGGAGCGGTGCATCGCCTCCAGCATGAGCGTCAGATAGCGATGCCGGAGCTGATGGGTCCGCGCGTCGTCACCGAGCTTGATCGAGGTGATCTGCTCGAGGATCACCGCGAAGTCCTCGACCACGATCCCCGGCCGGAGGTGCTCCTTCGTCCGCGCGTAGATGGCCCGATCCAGCTCACCAGCCCGTACGGCGGCCTCGAACAGCTCGGGTGTCGGAGTGAAGGTGCCCGCGAGCCGCTGGGTTAGCGAGTTCGTGTCGGCGTCGACGAGCGCCCGCAGGTACGCCGTGAAGGCAACCCACGGCTCGCGGTCGTCGGCGAGCGCCTTCTCGGACTCGGCGATGTAGCGGTTCAGGCCGTCGCCGCACAGCTTCCGCAGCAACTCCTCCTTGCTCGTATACCGGCGGTACAGCGCACTGATCCCGACGCCGGCCTGCTCGGCGACCGCGGCGATCGGCGCACCGGGATCGGCGATGAAGACCGCCCGGGCCGCCGCCAGGATCACTTCGTCGTTCCGGGCCGCCTGCGCCTGGCGGCCACTCAGAGCTTTCGTCATGTCACCCAGATTAGCACTTGAACGGAATGCTCCGTTCCGCTAGAGTTTGGAACAGAACAGTTCGTTCCGTTTGAGGAGCCGAGATGACCGCAGTCGCAGTACTCCCCCAGACCGAGACCGCCACCGCCGCCGTACCCCGGCGGCTCCGCAAGCGCTGGCTCGCCTTCACCGCCGTGATGACCGCGTCCGTCATGGATCTGCTCGACTCCACCGTGATGAACGTCGCGGCACCGGCCATCCGGGGCGATCTCGGCGGCTCCTACGCCAGCCTGCAGTGGATGGCCGCCGGCTACACGATGGCGCTGGCCGTCCTGCTCCTGGTCGGCGGCCGGCTCGGCGACCTGGTCGGCCGCAAGCGGGCGCTGCTGATCGGTGTCGCCGGTTTCACCGTGACGTCGTTCCTGTGCGGCCTCGCGGTGTCGCCGGAGATGCTGATCGCCTCCCGGGTCGCCCAGGGAGCGTTTGCCGCGGTGATGCTCCCGCAAGGCTTCGGACTGGTCCGGGACCTGTTCGAGCCCGATGAGCGGACCAAGGCGTTCGGCTTCTTCGGCCCGATCATGGGGCTGGCCGCCGTACTCGGCCCGATCATCGGCGGCACCGTGCTCGACCTGAACCTGTTCGGTACCGGCTGGCGCGCGATCTTCCTGATCAACATCCCGATCGGCCTGTTCAGCTTCATCGTCTCCGCCAAGCACCTGCCGGACACCAAGCCCACCACGCGCAAGGTCTCCCTGGACATCCCCGGTCTGCTGATCGCGAGCGCCGGACTGGTCGCCCTGGTCTACCCGCTGGTTCAGGGTCATGAGCTCGGCTGGCCGCTGTGGTCGAAGCTGCTGCTGGCCGCGTCGCTGCCGATCCTGGCCGGCTTCGGCATCCACCAGTCCCGCCGCAGCCGCAACGGCGCCACCGCACTGATCGAGCCCCGGCTGCTGAAGAGCCGCCCGTACCTGTCCGGTGTCTTCTTCGCGGTCGTCTTCTTCGGCGCGCTGGCCGGCACGTTCGTGCTCGGCATGTTCCTCCAGGTCGGCCTCGGCTACACCCCGATCCACGCCAGCCTGGCGATGGCTCCCTGGGCCCTCGGTGCGTTCATCGGCTCGGCGATCTCCGGGATGACGATGCAGAAGTTCGGCCGCAAGCTGCTGCACATCGGCCTCGCCCTGATGGCGGCCGGCCTGGCCGGGACGTACGCCGTCCTCGCGCTGACCGATCTGAGCGTCGGCAGCTGGGACATCGCCGTACCGACGCTGATCGGCGGGATCGGGATGGGCATGGTCTTCGTGCCGATGTTCGACATCATCCTGAGCGGGGTCCGCGACGACGAGGTCGGTTCCGCGACCGGCATGCTCGGCTCGTTCGAGCAGGTCGGGATCGCACTGGGGATCGCGGTGATCGGGACGATCTTCATGGGCAAGGTATCGGCGGCCGACGCGGCGACCCGGGCGATCGCCGCCCTCGACGGCACCCAGACCGCGCTGCTGGCCACGATCGGCGGCCTGGCGCTGGCCTTCGCGGCAGCGTTCCTGCTGCCGAAGACCTCGCGGGCCGGTATCGAGCACTGATCGAACGCAGTACGAGGCCGCCGTTCCGGATTCCGGAGCGGCGGCTCTGCGTTGGGGCGCGACGCGCCGATCAGGGTCGTTGGTGACCTTTGCGGCTGGCAGTGTCGGGAGAGTCCCGTTCGGCCGGTGACGGCCGGACCGCCCCCGAGGGATTGGAACGACCGTGGTTCACGAGGATTCCATCGACCCCGGCACCTGGAGCATCTCGCGGCGCCGGGCACTCCAACTCAGCGGCGGCGTCGCCGCTGCCGGCGCTGTGCAGGCCGCGCCCACTGCGACCGCCGGTACGACGCTCAACCAGGCGGCTCGTGAGTCACCACATCAGGCCGTGCTGAGCGAGGGCACGAACCTGATGACCGCGGTCTCGCCGGACGGTCGGTGGCTGGCGTTCGACCTGGTCACCGCGATCTGGGTGACCCCGGCCGCCGGTGGCGTCTCCCGGCGACTGACCGACGACCTGCAGGACGCGACCCGGCCCCGCTGGTCACCGGACAGCCGGCGGATCGTCTTCCAGTCCTACCGCGACGGCAACTTCCACCTCTGGCTGATCGATGCCGACGGCAACAACCTCCGTCAGCTAACGACCGGCCGCAACGATCACCGCGAACCGTACTTCACTCCGGACGGCGGATCGGTCGTCTTCTCCTCCGACCGCGGCAGCACCGGCAGCTACGGCATCCACCGGCTAGACCTGGCGAGCGGCGCAATCACGACCCTCACCGACGAGCCGGCCGAAGAGGCTGAGCCGATCGTCTCCCCCGACGGCACGAAGATCGCGTTCACCGTCGACGCATCCTCGATCGCGGAAGTCGACCTCGCCACGGGCATCCGTCGTACCGTCGTCGCGGCGCAGACCGGCAGCAGCGTCTACGGTCCCGCCTACTCCCCCACCGGCCAGCTCGCGTACGTCCGGCTCGCCGGGCCCGTGTGCGACCTGGTGGTCGGCGATCAGAAGGTGACCAGCGGCAAGGACGTGTTCGCGGTACCGCCGTCGTGGGTGTCGGCCGACGAGCTCGTGTACACGGCGGACGGCCACGTGGTCCGGCATCGCCTCGGCGGCGCGCATACCGTCGTACCGTTTGCTGCCACCGTGCCGATCACCGCGCGCCGGCCGCGACCGAAGTCGCCGGATGTGGAGTCGACCGGCGCCCGGCCGGTCCTCGGGATCGCCGGTCCGACCGCCTCACCGGACGGTCGCTGGATCGCCTTCCGGGCGTTGAACGCTTTGTGGCTCGCGGCAACGAGTGGCCGTGGGCAACCGCGCAAGATTGTTGCCGATGGCTACTTCAACAGCGACCCCGACTTCTCTCCGGACGGGAAGTCGTTGCTGTACGCAAGCGATCGTGACGGTACCGCCGACCTTTGGCTGCACGACCTCGCCGCGGGCACGAATCGCAAGCTCTCCACGTTGCCGGGCGCGCAGACCGCACCGCGCTTCTCGCCCGACGGGAAGCAGGTCGCGTACCAGGACCAGGACGGGATCGCGTGGGTCCTCGACCTCGGCACCAACGCCGTCCGGCAAGTGACCCCACCGCTCTTCCAACCCGGCCGCGTCAGCTGGTCGCGCGACGGCAAGACGCTGGTGCTCGCCGCGGTAAAGCCGTTCTCCAAACGCTTCCGCGAAGGCACCAGCCAGCTCCTGTACGTCGACGTAGCCACCGCCGCCCTCGAGTACGTCGAACCGATGCCGTTCCGCTCACTCGCCACCCGCGGCGACGACGGCCCGGTCTTCTCGCCCGACGGCCGCCACCTCGCATTCGTCGTCGAGAGCCTCCTGTACGTCGTCCCTGTCGACCAACGCGGCCGCTTCACCGGGGAACCGCGGGCGATCACCGCGGAGGTCACCGACTCACCCGTCTGGCAGGACAGCGACACGTTGCTGTACCTCAACAACGGTCGTCTCCGTCGGGTCGACCTGCACGGATCGCGCCCGCGCACGGTCGCCCTCGACCTGAAGTGGCGGCGGGCAACGATCAAGCAGCACGTCACGATCCACGCCGGTGCGCTCTGGGACGGCCGAGAGACCGCTCTCCGGCGGGACGTGGACATCGTCCTCGACGGTTCGCGGATCGCCGCCGTGCGGCCGCATCAAGGGCGGGCGGACATCGACGCCTCCAAGCTGACCGTGATGCCCGGGCTGATCGACGCGCACAACCACTGGCATCTGCGCGGCCGGGCGTGGGGTGCGCGGCAGGGGAACCTGTGGCTGGCCTACGGGATCACGAGTACGCGCTCTCCCGGCGACCCGGCGTACCAGATGCAGGAAACGCGGGAAGCGCTCTCTCACGGTTCTCTGACCGGTCCCCGGTACTTCGCAACCGGTGAGGCGATCGACGGTTCGCGGGTCTACTACAACTTCATGCGACCGACATTGTCCGTGCGGCAACTGGGTCTCGAGCTCGATCGGGTCGAGGGGCTCGCGTACGACCTGGTGAAGACCTATGTCCGGTTGCCGATCGACTACCAGCGGCGCGCGATCGCCGCCGTACACCGGCTTGGTCTGCAGTTGTCGTCGCACTACCTCTACCCGGCTGAGCACCTCGGCATGGACGGGATGGAGCACACCGGGGCAACCAACCGGTTGGGGTACTCGCACACGGTCAGTCGGCTCGGCCGCGCGTACGCCGATGTCGTCACGCTGTTCACCAAGGCCGGGCTGTCCGTCACACCGACGCTGTTCAACTCGACGATGGCGCATGTCGACGATCCGTCGCTGCTGACGGATCGGCGTACGACGACGTTGTTCCCGGCGTGGGAGTACACGTATCTGCGCGGTGAGGTGGACACGGCCTCCGGGCCGGCCGGGGTGACGACGCGTGAGCTCCTGCGCGGGAACGTCGACATGGTGCTGCGGATCCACCGCGGCGGTGGACTGGTGATCTCCGGGACCGATACCCCGTTGGACAACATCGCGATCTCGCTGCACGCCAATCTGCGCTCGATGGTGGCCGGCGGATTCACGCCGTACGAGGCCCTCACGACCGCGACGCGGAACCCGGCGCGCTGGCTCAATCTCGAGGACAAGCTCGGGGTGATCAAACCCGGTGCCCAGGCCGACCTCTCGTTCGTGACCGGCGATCCGCTGGCCGACATTCGGGCAGCGGCTGCGGTCGATCGGGTCATGATCGCGGGCAAGTTGCACACGATCGATCAACTCCTGGCACCGTATGCCGGGAAGGCGAACACCAGCGCGGGTCTCAGCAAGGCCAAGGCCCACGCGCACGACGCGGAGTACTGGTGGCACGAACCCGAGTGGCTGCATCGAGTGTGTTGCGAAGGGTAGGTATGGCGTTCGAGATCGCGACGGCCGGCGCGGCCGACATCCAGCGGTTCACCGAATGGGCGGCCGAGGAGCAATGGAATCCGGGCGTGTCGGACGCGCTCGCCTTCGCCGCCGCGGACCCGAACGGCTTCTTCGTCGGCCGGCTGGACGGTGAGCCGATCGCGTCGGTCTCGGGCGTGCGGTACGGCCCGGACTTCGGCTTTCTCGGGCTGTACATCGTGCGGCCGTCCGAGCGCGGCAAGGGCTACGGGATCCGCATCTGGCAGCACGTGATGAAGCACTTCGGCGACCGCAACGTCGCGCTCGACGGAGTGGTCGACCAGCAAGCGAACTACCAGAAGTCCGGGTTCCGCCACGCCTGGAACCACATCCGCCACGAAGGCATCCCTGCAGTCACCACAACGGATACCGGGTTGGTCGACGGGCGGTCGGTCCCGTTCGATCAGTTGGTTGCCTACGATCGGCGGTTCTTCCCGGCCGCCCGGGACGCCTTCCTGGCTCAGTGGATCAGCCTGCCCGGCTACCGTTCACTCGCCGCGATTCGCGACGGGCAGCTGACAGGGTTCGCCGTACTGCGGCCCGCGCGGAGCGGCTCGCGGATCGGACCGCTCTATGCGGCGTCGGACGAGATCGCCGCCGCACTGATCTCAGAACTAGCAGCTGGGCAGTCGGTCGGGCTGGACGTGCCCGACCGGAATCTGCCCGCGATGAAGCTGGTCGAGCGACTAGGGCTGGTGCCGACCTTCGAATGCGCGCGGATGTACACAGGCGCCGTACCGGATCTCGACCACGACGGCATCTTCGCCAGTACGACGCTGGAGCTCGGCTAGAACGGCAGTTTGGGCTGCGGCGGCGCGTGCGTCGGGTCGACACCGTCGAACAGACTGCTGACGGACTCACCGCCGTGGATCCGCTTGATCGCCTCGGCGAACAGACCGGCCACCGAGCTGACCTGCAGCTCCGGGAAGCCGTCCGGCCGCGGGACCGTGTCGGTGCTGATCACCTCGGTGATCGACGGGTGCGACCGGAGCCGCTCGACGGCCTTCCCGGCGAACAGACCGTGCGTGCAGGCGACCGCGGCCTCGGTGACACCGCGGTCCTTCAGCCGGTCCAGCAACTCGATGATCGAACCGCCGGTGGCGATCTCGTCGTCGAGCACGATCGCCCGCTTCCCGGTCACGTCACCGACGATCGCGTCGATCACGACCCGGTCGTCGGCCAGCCGCTGCTTGCTGCCCGCCGCGACCGGCAGACCGAGCAGCCGGGCGAACTGAGTGGCCGTCTTGGCAGCGCCCAGGTCCGGGCTGACCACGATCGTGTCGCTCAGGTCCCGGCCGCGGAAGTGATCCGCCAGCACGCCGATCGCGGTCAGATGGTCGACCGGTACCGAGAAGAATCCGTGCACCTGGGGTGCGTGCAGCGCCATCGTCAGCACTCGGTCGACCCCGGCGGTGACCAGCATGTCGGCGACCAGCCGGCCGCCGATCGAGATCCGGGACGCGTCCTTCTTGTCCGACCGCGCGTACGCGTAGTGCGGCATCACCGCGGTGATCTGCTGCGCCGACGCACCACGGGCCGCATCGATCATCAGCAGCAGCTCCATCAGGTGCTCCTGCGTCGGCGGTACCAGCGGCTGCACGATGTAGACATCACGCTGCCGGCAGTTCGCCTGCAGTTGTGCCTGTAAGCAGTCGTTGCTGAAACGATGGATCTCGACCGGTGAGAGCTGAACGCCGAGATCGGCGCAGATCCGCTCCGCTAGGTCGGTGTGGGCACTTCCGCTGAACACGACGATCTCTCGCACGGCTCTCCCCGAACACGCTGCCGATTCGACAGCTCGCAGCTTACTCGGCGGCGCTGCGGATCTTCGCGGCGAGGGCGTCGACGAGCGAGGTGACCAGCGTGATGGTGTCCTCGTCGATCAGGTTCCCGGCCCCGTCGAACCGCTCGTGCGCCCGGAACACCATCACCTCGGGCTTCACCACGACATCGGAGTGCGTCCAGACGAACACCTGCCGCAACGCCAGCTGCGCCCGGACCGTGCCGAAGTTCGTCGGTGCCGCGCCCATGATCGCCACCGGCTTGTGCAGCAACGACGACGTCGCGGCCGGCCGCGAGGCCCAGTCGATCGCGTTCTTCAGCGCACCCGGGATCGAGTAGTTGTACTCCGGGGTCGCGATCAGTACGCCGTCCGCCGCCCGGATCAGGTCCCGCAGCTCCCGCGCCTGCACCGGTAGGTTCTCCTCGGTGTCCAGGTCGCCGTTGTAATGCGGCAACTCCGCGAGCCCGTCGTACAGGTCGATCGTCACCCCGGCCGGCGCGTACTTCTGCGCCGCCCGCAGCAACGCGGTGTTCAGCGAGCCGGCCCGCAGGCTTCCCGAGATCCCCAGAATCCGAATGTCAGTCATTCAACTATTTAAACATAAACTACCTAGCCCTGGCATCCACCGGGTGTTCAGTGGCCTCGCGCCGCGCTAGATTCCTGTCATGACAGGTGCAAAGGCAGCTTTGGTACTGGCAGGGTTGATGGTCTCCGACGCTCCCCGGCCGGAGTTCGAGCAGGCGCTCCGGCCGTTCGCCCCGCTGATCGGCAGCTGGGACCTCGACGTGACCTGGTACGACGACGACGGCGGGGTGACCCGGGAGACCAAGGGCGAGTGGCATTTCGGCTGGGCGCTCGACGGCCGCGCGGTCGCCGACATCTGGATCACGCCGAGCCGCGCGACCCGGGCTCTCGACGGCGACGGCGAGTGGGGTCTCACCATTCGCCTGCACGATCCCGAGCTGGGTGCCTTCCGGTCGACCTGGATGGGCCCGAAGCACGGCGTGGTGATGACGTTCATCGGTCATCCCGGCCCGGACAGCATCACGCTCGAGGCCCGCGAGCCCAAGGCGGCGAAGACCCGCTGGATCTTCACCGAGATCACCGAGGACAGCTTCCAGTGGCGCAACGAAGACGAGGACGCCGACGGCACCATCACCGTCCGCCAACGCTTCGCCGCCCGCCGATCGACCTAATCAGCGGTGAGGAGGCGGGCGAGGGTCTCGGCGGCAGTGCGGCACTCGGCGCTGGACGCGTCCAGGTGGGTGACTACGCGGAGCTGGGTGGCGCCGATGCCGCCGACGAGGAGGCCCTCAGTGCGGGCGGCCGCGACAACCTCGGCGACGGTCTTGCCGGTGACTGACAGGTCGGCGACGACGATGTTTGTGTCGACCTGATCCGGCTTGACCGAACCAGGCGCGGCGTCAGCGAGGACCTCAGCGATCAGGCGCGCGTTGGCATGATCCTCGGCCAGGCGATCGATGTTGTGCTCGAGCGCATACAGACCAGCAGCAGCCAGTACGCCGGCCTGCCGCCACCCGGCGCCGAGGCGCTTGCGCCAGACACGGGCTTCGCGAATCAACTCCGTGGAACCAACGAGGACCGACCCGACCGGCGCGCCCAGCCCCTTGGACAGACACACACTCGCGGCGCTCGCACGAACGGCGTACGAGGCTAGCGTGCGCCCGGTGGCGATGGCCGCGTTCCACAGTCGAGCGCCGTCCAGGTGCAGCGGGATGCCACGAGATTCGAGCTCGTCGGCCAGAGCGTCGTACCCGTGCTGGATCGCGCCGCCGCCGAAATTGTGCGTGTTCTCGACCGAGACGGCTGACGTGGTGACGAAGTACGGGCCGAGGTCGGGCGCGATCAGCGCCCGGATCTGCTCGAGGTCGATCTGCCCGGCCGGCGCGCTCCACGTGCGCGTGGTGACGCCGCTGACGACCGCGTGCCCGCCGAGCTCGGCGCGCACCACATGGGCACTCTCCTCACACAGCAGCTCCCCGCCGCGCGGAATCAACGCCTGTACGCCGAGAAGGTTCGCCAGCGACCCCGTGGTCGTGAACAGCGCGGCCTCGTGACCGAGCAGTCCCGCGACGGTCTCCTCGAGCCGGTTGACCGTCGGATCCTCGCCGTACACGTCGTCGCCGACCGGCGCGCTCGTCATCGCCGCCAGCATCCCCGCCGACGGCCGGGTGACGGTGTCCGACCGGAGGTCGATCATGCTCGTGCGGCTCGCAACCGCTCGGCGACCAGGAACGCGAGCTCGAGCGACTGGTGCCGGTTCAGGCGCGGGTCGCAGGCGGTCTCGTACCGGTTCGCGAGATCCTCAGCCACCAATGCCTCACCACCACCGACACACTCGGTGACGTCGTCGCCGGTCAGCTCGATGTGCATACCGCCCGGCCACGTGCCGACCTGCTGATGCGCGTCGAAGAAGCCCTGGACCTCGTCCATCACCGCGTCGAAGCTGCGCGTCTTGTACCCGTTCGGCGTCTCGAACGTGTTCCCGTGCATCGGGTCGCACACCCACGCGATCGGCGAACCGTGATCACGCACCGCCTCCAGCAACGGGGGCAGCCCGTCGCGGATCTTGCCCGCACCCATCCGGGTGATGAAGGTCAACCGGCCCTCGATGCCCTTCGGGTTCAGCTTGTCGATCAGCGCCCGGATGTACTCCGGCGTCGTGGTCGGCCCGATCTTCACACCCAGCGGATTGCTCAACGACGCCAGGAACTCGACATGCGCGCCGTCCAGCTGCCGGGTCCGCTCCCCCACCCACAGCAGGTGCCCACCGACGTCGTACGGCTGCTCGGTGCGCGAGTCGATCCGGGTCAGCGCGTGTTCGTACTCAAGAATCAGCGCCTCGTGCGAGGCGTAGAAATCCACCGTCTTGAACTCGTCCGCCGTCGCGCCACACGCCCGCATGAACGCCAGCGCCCGCTCGATCTCGGTCGCCAACTGCTCATACCGCTGACCCACCGGCGACGACCGCACGAAGTCCGTGTTCCAGGCGTGCACCTGGTGCAGGTCGGCGTACCCACCGGTGGTGAACGCACGCGTCAGGTTCAGCGTCGCGGCCGCCGCGTTGTACACCCCACGCAACCGCCGCGGATCCGGAATCCGCGCCTCCGGCGTGAACTCCAGCCCGTTGACCGCATCCCCCCGGTACGACGGCAGCGTCACGCCGTCCCGAGTCTCCGCACCGGAACTCCGCGGCTTCGCATACTGCCCCGCGATCCGCCCGACCTTCACCACCGGCACACTCGCCGCGTACTGAAGCACCACCGACATCTGCAGCAACACCCGCAACTTCGCCCGGATGTTCTCCGCGGTCACCCCGTCGAACGTCTCCGCGCAATCCCCACCCTGCAGCAGAAACGCCTCACCCCGGGCCACCGCCCCGATCTTGGTCGTCAGGTCGTCACACTCACCCGCGAACACCAGCGGCGGCAACGTCCGCAGCTCCCCGATCACCTGCTCCAGCACCACCGGATCAGGCCACTCAGGCTGCTGCAGCGGCTTCAGCCCCCGCAACTCGTCCAAACTAGGAACCCCAGGCACTTCCCCGGCACTCAACGTCGCGAATTGCATGTCCTTACCCTAAGCGACCCCCACCAGCCCCGCACCGCCGTCTCAGTCACACCGGGGTACGACGCCGGGTCAGGAGGCTTTGGTGTCGCCGAGGCGGAGGTGGTCGTCTACGGACTCGCCGGCCTTGATGAGTTCTTTGGCCTTGTCGGCGTACATGTCGACGTACTCCTGGCCGGAGAGGTCCATCAGGGCGTACATGATCTCGTCGGTGACCGAGCGGAGGACGAAGCGGTCGCGCTCCATGCCTTCGTAGCGGGAGAAGTCCAGGGGTTCGCCGATGGCGACGCCGGGGCGGTTCATCCGGGGGAAGAGTTTGCCGGGCTCGCGGCGCCAGACCTTCGGCAGCACCGAGCCTGGGGGCTGGAGTTTGTGGGTGTCGATCATCGCGACCGGGATCACCGGGACGCCGGCGACGATGGCCATCCGGGCGACGCCGGTCTTGCCCTTGTAGAGGCGGCCGTCGGGTGAGCGGGTGCCTTCGGGGTAGATGCCGAAGAGTTCACCCTTCTTCAGGATGTCCAGGCCGGTGTTCAGGGCGGCCAGTGAGGCGCGGCCGCCGGAGCGGTCGATCGGGATCTGGCCGATGGACCGGAAGAAGGTCGCTGTCAGCTTGCCCTTGAGGCCGGGACCGGTAAAGTACTCCGATTTGGCCGGGAAGACGATCTGCCGCGGTACGGCGACCGGCAGGAAGATCGAGTCGGCGAACGCGAGGTGGTTGCTGACCAGGAGCGCCGGGCCGCTGGTCGGGATGTGCTCCAGGCCGGTCACTTTCGGCCGGAAGAACAGCTTCACGAATGGTGCAACGATGAACTGTCTGATGAGCAGGTACAGCATCCGCCTCGACCTCCGTCACTCGCCCGACATACGTCATCACCGACTCGGTACCCGTCCATGGTCGGTCTCTACCGCCTCCGGCACCAGTGCCCGCCGGTGCGGAGACTACGTTCCAGCTTCCCCCTCAGGCAATGTCACCGCCAGGAATGTTGGTGTTGCTCACCGTGTTGTCACCTGGATGCAGACTGGATGAAGTCCAGATGCGACCATTTGACGAACGCTGTGAGGAACCACGACCGGGCGAGGAGTCGACCGTGCCAGTGCAAGTCCATGCGGAGGAGTTCCGCAGCTCCGGGACCGGTGAGAACGCCGCTGTCGGCGTCCTGCTGAGCCACGGATTCACCGGCTCACCGCGCGCCATGCGCCCGTTCGGCGAGCACCTGGCCAATCTCGGGTACGGCGTGGCTGTGCCGCGGCTGCCCGGTCACGGCACCACCTGGCAGGAGATGAACCGCACCAGCTGGCCGGAGTGGTACGGCGTACTGGACAGCGAGCTGACGCGGCTTCGGCAGGAGCACGACCAGGTGGTCGTCATCGGACTGTCGATGGGCGGAGCGCTCGTCCTGCGGCTGGCCGAGGAGCACGGCGCCGACATTTCCGGGGTCGTCGTGATCAACCCGTCGGTGAGCACCGAGGACAAGCGGCTCGGGCTGCTGCCACTGCTGTCGAAGGTGATCCCCTCGTTCCCGGGCATCGCGAACGACATCAAGAAGCCCGGTGTGGACGAGGGCGCCTACTCCCGGATGCCGCTGCGGGCGGCGCACTCGCTGTCGCAGCTGTGGAAGGTCGTCCAGGCGGATCTGCCGAAAGTAACCCAGCCGGTGCTGCTTTTCCGCAGTACTGTCGATCACGTGGTCGAAGCCAGCTCTGCCCGCCGGGTCCTCACGTCGATTTCGTCGCGCGACGTGACCGAGACCCTGCTCGAGGACAGCTATCACGTCGCGACGCTGGACAACGACGCGCCACGGATCTTCGCGGACTCGGCAGCCTTCATTGCCCGCGTGACCGGCCCCGCCGATGCGTGACAACGGCCTGACCGCCGCGGAGTACACCTCACTCGGCGGCATCGACCCACTGGTCGCCGAGGCGGTTCTGGCCGCGCTGGCCAAGGCGGGCATCGCGGCGTACTGCGAGAGTTCCGACAACGTGCCGGACGAGCTGTTCGTCGACGCCGACCAGATCGAGCAGGCCCGCCCGGTGATCGTGCGCAGCACCGAGGACGCGGAGTGGAAGTCGCTGGTCGAGCAGTTCAACGCACCCTCCGCCCCGGGGCACGACGGCGGCGAGACTCCCGTACCGCGTTGGCCGGCGAGCGAGGATGTCGACGAGAAGTATGAGCCGCTGATCGACGTACCGGCTGGTTTGATCGTCGGCGACGACCCGGAGGACGAGCCCGAGGCCCGGCCGAAGCGGCCCGCCGACGACCCGCATGACCACTACATCCCACCGGAGCCGACCCGTGGCCCGAAGCTCGACTGGATCAGCCGGCTCGCCTGGCTCGGCCTGCTCGGCGGACCGATCCTGCTGATCCTGGCCGCGATCCTCGACTTCGGCGACAGCCGGATCACCGCGCTCGCGGTGGCCGGCTTCATCGGCGGCTTCCTCACCCTGGTCATCCGGATGAAGGATCGGCTTCCCCAGGACGACACCCCGGACGACGGAGCCGTGGTGTGAGTTAGCATCAGCAGATCGTCGGACAATCTGACGTTCTTGGTGAGGGAGGTACCCCGTGCAGGTCAGCGAGACGGTCGAGATCACCGGCCACCTGATGGATTCGGGGTTGCTGTCCCGGGTGCTCGACGACATCCGCGGGTACGGCGGTGAGTACACGCTGGACAAGTTCGACCTCGGCTACGACAAGGACGACCCGTCGACGGTCCGGATGACGGTCGGGGCGGACGACGAGGAGTCGCTGCAGCGGCTGCTGATGCGGATCCAGACCAAGGGCGCGAACCTGGTCGACCCCGGGACCCCGGAGATCACCGAGGTGACCCAGGACGGCGTCTTCCCGGACGGCTTCTACTCGACCACCAACCTGCCGACGAGCGTCCGGCTGGACGGCCACTGGGTGCTGGTACAGAACCCTGAGATGGACTGCGGGCTACTGGTGGAGGGCTCCACCGTCCGGACGATCCCGATGTCCGAGGTCAAGGCCGGGATGCGGATCATCTCCAGCGCGCAGGGTGTCAAGGTGACCCCGCCGATCGTCGCGAGCACCGAAGGGGACTTCGGGTTCATGGAGTCCGACGTGTCCAGCGAGAAGCCGCAGCGAGTGCTGGTCCAGCAGGTCGCCGACGGGATGCGCGAGGCGAAGGCGAACGGCCAGAAGGTGCTCTGGGTCGGCGGCCCGGGCATCGTGCACACCGGCGCCGCACCGGCCATGGTCGCGCTGGTCGAGGCCGGTTTCGTCGACATCCTGTTCGCCGGGAACGCACTGGCCACCCACGACATCGAGTCCTCCCTCTACGGTACGTCGCTCGGTGTCGACCTGGCCCGCGGTCGCGGCGTCGAGCACGGCCACGAGCACCACATCCGCGCAATCAACACGATCCGCAAAGCCGGTTCGATCGCGGCCGCTGTCGAGCAAGGCGTGCTGACCTCCGGGGTGATGCACGCGCTGGTCAAGAAGGGCAACAAGTTCGTCCTGGTCGGTTCGGTCCGCGACGACGGCCCGCTGCCCGACGTCTACACCGACGTCCTCGAGGGCCAGCGCGCGATGCGCAACGAGCTGGCCGGCGTCGGCTACTGCCTGATGGCCGCCACCATGCTGCACTCCGTTGCCACCGGCAACATCCTGCCGGCCTCGATCCCGCTGACCTGCGTCGATATCAACCCTGCCACGGTGACCAAGCTCGCGGACCGCGGCTCCACCCAGGCACGCGGCATCGTCACGGATGTCGGCCTGTTCGTCGAGCACCTGGCCCGCGAACTGTCGCCGTCGTACGCCGAGGCAAAATAGCCGGGTGACCCCAGACTTCACGTCGTTCCTGCGCCGGTTCGAAGAGGCCAACTCCGCGTTCGTGAACGGTGATGTCTCGTCGTGGATGCCACTGGTGTCGCACAGCGAGGTGAGCTCGATCTTCGGTGGATTCGGCGGCCGCGAGACCGGGTGGTCGCAGGTCGGGCCACGGTACGAGTGGGCGGCCGCCCAGTTCGCGCCGAGCGGGGCGAAGGTCCAGTTCGAGTACCTCGACCAGCACGTCGGCCCGGACTCGGCGTACACGGTCGCGATCGAGCGCTGCACGGTCCGGTACGTCGACCGCCCGGGTGAGCATCATCACGAACTGCGGGTCACGATGGTGTTCAGGGTCGAGGATGGCGACTGGAAGCTGGTCCACCGGCACGCGGACCCGCTCAACCTCAAGTCCACCCCCTGACTGCTTGGATGAACCCATGACCGAGCTTGTGCACCTGAGCACCGCCGACGGCGTGGCGACCATCACCCTGGACTCGCCGCACAACAAGAACGCGCTCTCCCAGCAACTCACGGGTGAACTCCTGGAGCACCTGGAGAGCGCGGCCGCGGACGACGCCGTACGGGTGATCGTGATCCGCTCGGCGCTCGACGTGTTCTGCTCGGGTGCCGACATGTCCGAGGCGACGAGTGTCGGCATGGGCGTCGGCGCTCAGCGCATGGTCGACGTCCAGCGCGCCATTGTCGCCAACCCCAAGCCCGTCATCGCGCGAGTGGCCGGCCCAGTCCGCGCGGGCGGTATCGGCATCGTGGCGGCCGCCGACATCAGCGTCGCCGGAGCCAGTACGACGTTCGCCCTGACCGAGGTCCGCCTCGGACTCGCGGCCGCGACGATCTCGCTGACCGTGCTCGCCCGCCTGAACGACCGCGCGGCGGCGTACACGTTCCTGACTGGCAACGCCTTCGACGGCCTGGAGGCCGCGCGCCTCGGTCTCGTCACACTCACCGTGAAGGACGACGAGCTGGACACCGCCCTCGACTCCCTGCTCGAGTCCGTCCTCAAGGGCGTCCCGCAGGGCCTCCGCGAGACCAAGAAGCTGCTCAACCGCGAACTCCTCGCCGACATCGACGCCCGCGGCACCGAACTCGCCGAACTCTCCGCCGGCCTCTTCGGCTCCCCCGCCGCCCAGGAGGCCATGCTCGCCTTCCTCAACCGGAAGAAGAAGAGCTAGGAGACGAAGCGCCACCAACGGTCGCGCTTGGGGCCTCGAAGCTTGCGGCGGCCGGGCCAGCGCCGGCCGCGTCCGGACACCCAGCGCTCGATTTCTTCGGGTGACGAGTGGTCAGGTGACCAGCGCTGGATGCGTTCGGACGCCCCGGCCCCGCGGGACAGCTCGGACAGCACGAGCGGTTGCCCCACCGCCGTGACCTGCAGATAGGTGGCTTCGATCCGCTGGTAGTGGCCCACGCAAAGGCCCGTCGGCCCGACCCGGTACTGGCGGCGGGTCTCGGCGTGCGGGCCGATGCACAGGCGGACATCGGAGCGCGGTACCGGGAACTCGATGAAGCGCTGCAGAAGGTTCGCGAGCCGGTAGAGATCGACCTCGGACAACGCCTCGACGTACGCGGGCTCAAGCGGTTCCAGCAGGCGAAGCAGTTCGTCGCGGCGGAGCGGTCCGCTGGGCAGATCGCGGAGCTCGCTCCCCAGGTAGTGCAGCCGGGAGAGCGAAACCATCCAGACCGAGCCGGCCCACCAGTTCACGGCGAGGAGGACGACCGCCAGTACCACCTGGGTCCAGCTGCCGAGGACGATCCGGCCCGCCTCCACGCGCCAGGGCATGACCGCGAGCAGCAGGATCACAGCCGCGCCGTACGCGACCCAGGCCGACGGATCGCGCAGGCTCATCGGGTGATACCTGCCGCCGGGGCGTCGGGGCAGCGCCCGGGAGCGCATCCCGAAGACGAACGGATTGCCGCTGCTCGTGACCTCGCGGAACACCTGCAGGGCCTGCTCGGGCAGGTGCAGGTACGGCAGGTAGGCCGTGATGCGATGGGCCAGGAACGCACCGGTGAACGCGTGCGCCGCTGTCAGTGCCAACAGCCCCACCCAGGCGAAGTCGAGCGGAAGAGTGACGCCCCCGAGGGACAAGTCCGCACTGCCGGTAAACAGCCGGGCCGCGATCGTGGCGAGACACAGTACGGCGCCGATCGCGAGCAGGCGCGAACAAACTTTGGCACCGGTGAGGATCCGGGCGCTTTCGGATGCCTGGTCGGGCCGACTGAGATAGTCGGCCCGATACTCACGCCAGGCGCGGCTGGAACGTTTCGCCATTCAGGCGATTATGGCAGTGCGAGGAGGTCCAGCCGGTACGTCGATCCGGCGACCAACTCGAGTGGGACGCGGCTGTCGCCGTACCGGATGGTGCGGGTCTGGTCGTGGTCGGCGGTGAAGGTGGCTTTGCGGCTGGCCGGGGACCAGGTGAGGTCGATGGTGACGCCGCCGCGGGCTCGGAGGCCGGTGATGGTGCCGGTGGGCCAGTCGGTCGGGAGAGCCGGGAAGAGTTCCAGCTCGCCGGTGTGGCTTTGGAGGAGCATTTCGGCGATGCCTGCGGTCGCGCCGAAGTTGCCGTCGATTTGGAACGGCGGGTGCGCGCACAGCAGGTTCGGGTAGACGCCTGCGCCGCTGCCGACGTAGTCGGTCTCGGTGTCGTCAGCCAGGGTCAGGAACGCGCGGACCAGCCGGTGCGCGGCCCCGCCGTCGCGGAGACGGGCACGGAGGTTGATCTTCCAGGCGAGTGACCAGCCGGTGGCCTGGTCGCCGCGCAGGTCCATCGTCCGCGTGGCTGCGGCCGCGAGTTCGGGTGTGCTGTCCGGGGTGATCAGGTCGCCCGGGTGCAGTCCGATCAGATGCGACATGTGCCGGTGGTGCGGATCCTGCTCAGGCAGATCAGCCGCCCACTCCTGCAGTTGGCCCTGGCTGCCGATCGACGGCTCCGGGATCCGCTTCCGGGCGGCCGCGAACTCATCCACCAGTACGTCGGTCAGCCCGAGTGCCGAGGCGGTCTCGACGCAGCGGTCGAACAGGTCGGCGATCAGCGCGAGATCCATCGTCGACGAGACCGTGACAGACGCCGGTTCGCCGTCGGCGGCGACGTACTCGTTCTCCGGGGAGGTGGAGGGCGACGTACCGAGCGTGCCGTCGGGGAGCTCGGTCAGCCAGTCGAGGCAGAACTCCGCGGCGCCCCGCAGCACCGGCCACGCGCGCTCGAGGAACTCACGGTCGCCGGTGAACGCGTAGTGCTCCCACAGATGCCGGACCAGCCAGGTGCCGGCCATCGGCCAGTTCGACCACTTCGGGTTGCCGTCGACCGGGACGGTCCAGCACCACGCGTCGGCGTTGTGGTGCGCGGTCCAGCCCGGTGCGCCGTAGCGCTCTTCGGCCGTACGGCGGCCCGCCGTGGCGAGGTGGCCGAGATAGCTGAGCAGCGGTTCGTGGCACTCGGACAGGTTGGTGGTCTCGGCCGGCCAGTAGTTCATCTCGGTGTTGATGTTGACCGTGTAGTTGGAGCTCCACGGCGGCTGCAGGATGTCGTTCCAGATCCCCTGCAGGTTGGTCGGCAGACCACCCGGCCGCGAGCTCGCGATCATCAGGTACCGGCCGTAGTTGAAGATCAGCGCGGCGAGCGCGGGATCGTCGGAGTGCGCGAGCCGCTGGTCGGTCGGCAGCTCGGCCGCGTCCGTCGCGGGGAGGTCCAACGTCGACCGGCGGTAGAGCGCGCGATGGTCGGCAACATGCTCAGCCAGCAACTCGTCGTACCCACGGCTGAGCGCGGCCCGCACCCGCTCGTCCGCCTCAGCAAAACACTCCTCGCCCGTCCGCGTCGGCGCGGTCGCCGGATCCACGTAACCGGTCGCGGTCGACAAGACGAAGGTGATCTCAGTGGCGTCGGCCGCAGACATCCCGCCACCCGAGCCGTTGCTGGCGATGCGGAGCGCGATTGCGGCGGCCATCCCCCGGTCGGGGCCATCCGAGTAGCGGACCGGTACGACGCCTGGGCGGTGTGGCGGGGCGACGTCGGCGGGAGCCTGGATCAGCAGACCGCCTTCAACCGGCGAGGACTGCAGTTGCGTGATCAGCCGGGCGGTTACCCCGATCGGCGCCGACGCCGTCACCCGGACGACGAACACGCCCGCCGGATGACTCACGAACGCCTCCTGGCGAACGGTGAGACCTCCGATCTCGTACTCAACGGTGGCCGTCGCCGAATCGAGGTCGAGGGCACGCTGGTACGACGTGGGCTCGCCGTCGACGGTGTAGTCGAGCAGGAGGTCGCCCAGCGGCAGGTAGGCCTGCGAGTGACCGGCCTGGAGACCACCGGCGAGTTCCTCCGCCCGCCGTACGTCGCCGGCCGCGACGGCATCCCGAACCGCCTGCACAGCCTGCGATCCGACCGCACCTTTCGGTACCGAGAGCAGCCGCTGCGTCTCCGGGCTGCCGGACCACAGCGTCTCGTCGTTCAGCGCGAGCCGCTCGGTCCCGGGCCGGCCGAAGCACATCACCCCGATCCGGCCGTTGCCCAGCGGCAACGCCTCAACCCACTCCCCTGCCGGACGGTCGTAGCGCAAGCTGCTCACCGGATTCACCATAGGAGAGATCCTATGTCTCAGAGGTGGAGTTCAATCAAGAGGGGAAGGTGGTCGGATGCTTTCGGGAGGTCGTCCGCGACCTCCGGCGGCATCGGCAGAATCCGCCCGGAGAGCTCCGGCGAGACATGCGCCCCGTCGATCCGCTTATGCGGATCACTCGAACTGAACGTCGGCCCGGCGTCCACCCCGAGGTCGACCAGCCCCTCATCGGCCAATCGCTTCCAGACCGGACCGTCCGGCGTCTCGTTGAGATCACCGACGAGGAGGTACGGCGTACCGAACGATCGGCAGCCGCGCAGTACCTGCTCCAACTCGTGCTGCCGCCCAAGAATGTGCAGCCCCAGATGGCACACGACCAGCGCCAACTCCGCCGACCCCAACGTCACCCGCCCACCGACCGCACCGCCAGGCAGCTGCGTCGCAATCAGCCGCAGCCGACGACGGACGAACGGCCGCCAAATCCGCCAGTGCAACGCCTGCACGAGATCGATGCTGTCAGCAACCAAAACCGCGTTCCGCGCCGAAGCGGCGACGTACCGCAGCCCAAAACTAGCCGCCATAGCCCGCCGCTTCCGCCGAGTCCCCCACCACGTAGGAGCCTCCTGCACCAACATCACATCAGGCGCACAAGCCCGCACCACCCGAGCCAACGCCTCCCGGTCGTCCCCCCACCGGTGCACGTTGTAGGAGAGAACCCTGAGGACGGCGGGCTGTTCGGTCATGCCTCCGAGTCGTCCAGCTCGACGGTCGTCTCGGGGGCCGAGGCGGCGCGGAGGCCGGTACGGCGGGCGGCCGACTTGCGGGCGGCTCGTTCGACCCGCGTGGACCGGCCGCGCGCAGCAGCTGTCTTCGCCGTGACTGCGGTTGTCTTGACGCGGACCCGGCGCAACCAGGTTGCCTCTTCGCGGGCGAGGTCGGCCGCACCAACCATGCCCGCCTCGGGCCCCAGCACCGCACGCACGATCCGCGCCTCCGGCCGGAAACCACGGCCGGTCAGCGTCCGCTTGAATGCCTCCCGCGCCGGCGCCAGCAGCAGCTCACCCGCGTCCGACACCCCACCACCGATCACGAAGGTGCCCGGGTCCAAAGCAGCCGCCAGGTTGGCCAGCCCAATCCCCAACCAGCGACCGACATCCTCGAGCAGCTCGACCGCGACCGGATCGCCGTCCTTCGCCAGCTCGGTGACCATCGGTCCGTTGATCTTGCGCGGGTCCCCACCGGCCGCCCGCAACAGATTGTGCGCGACCGGCGAACCGGACAGCGCAAGCTCCCGCGCCTCCCGGGTCAGCGCGTTCCCGGAGGCGTACTGCTCCCAGCAACCACGGTTGCCGCACTCACAGCGATGCCCGCCCGGCACGACCTGCATGTGCCCGAATTCCCCCGCGATACCGAACTTCCCGCGCTGCAACGCACCGTCGTTCAGGATCGCCCCGCCGATACCGGTACCCAGCGTGACGCAGACCAGGTGGCTCTCGCCCTGCCCACCCCCGAAGCGCCACTCCGACCAAGCCGCCGCGTTCGCATCGTTCTCAACCACAACCGGTACGCCGAGGCGTCGTTCGACCGCGTCCCGCAGCGGCTCGTGCCGCCAGGCCAGGTGTGGTGCGAACAGCACCGACGACCGGGTCCCGTCGACGAATCCGGCGGCTCCGATGCCGACCGCGATCACGTCATGCCGCGACTCGAGGTCACGGACGATCTCGGCGATCGCGTCCTCGGTCTCGCGCGGATCCTTGGTCGGCGTGTCCCGGCGCAGCCGGTCCAGGATGTTGCCTTCGGGGTCGACCACACCGGCGGCGACCTTGGTGCCACCGATGTCGATGCCGATCGTCAAAGCCTGCGTCAGAGCCACACGAGCCTCCTCGTCGTGTCCCCCTCGGTAGATCCAGTATCCCGCAGCACTCGAATCACTTGACCGGGACGGGCCGACGGGCCAGATCTGCGGCACCGATCATGCCCGCGTCGTTGCCCAGCTGAGCGAGCCCGAACGACGGGTGCGGCCGGTTCGCCTTCGCCGGCAGGTTCTTCTCGAACGCGACCTGGGCCGACTTCATCAGCAGCTCCTTGGCCGCGCTCACGCCACCCCCGATGACGATCGTGGTCGGGTCGAACAGCGTGGCGATACTGGCCAGCCCTTCACCCAGCCACCGGCCGAGATCCTCCAGCAGCTCCATCGCGCACGGATCCCCCGCGGCGGCGGCCTCGGTGATCATCGGCCCGGTCAACTCAGCCGGATCAGTGATCCCGCCGACGCTCAGCATCTGCGCAGCGGCCAGCGAACCGGACTCCGCCTGCGCACGCCCCTCGCGCACCAGCGCCCGCCCAGATGCGTACTGCTCCCAGCAACCACGCGCTCCACAACCACACCGATGACCACCCGGTACGACGCGCATGTGGCCGAGCTCGGCGGCGACACCATGCGCACCACGCAGCAGCTCACCGTCGATCACCACGCCACCGCCGATACCGGTACCTACCGTGATGCAGACCATGTGCTCGGCGTCCCGCGCGGCACCGAAGGCGAATTCACCCCAGGCTGCGGCGTTCGCGTCGTTCTCCACCACCACCGGGATCTTCAGCTGCTCAGCGACCCGGGCCCCGAGCGGCTCGTCCCGCCAAGCCAGGTTCGGCGCGAACAGCACAGTCGACCGGTCCGACGAAACGAACCCGGCCGCACCGATCCCGACCGCCTCAACCTCGTGCGCGGCGATCAGCTCGGCGGCCGCGTCGACGATCGCCGCAGCGGTGGCGTCGACCGAGTCGGCCGGGGTGTCGCGATGGGTGCGGGCACCGATCGTGCCGTCCGCGTCCACGACACCGGCGGCGATCTTCGTCCCGCCGACATCGATACCGATGGTCAGTCCCATGGTTCGGGGTCCTCACTCACGTCGATCCGGTCCACCTTGGGTGCGACCGGCTCCTCTTCAGACTTCGAGGAACGCGACGCTGCGTCCTCCTGCTTCTGCCGGGCGACCTCGGCCGCCGACTCCAGCAACGTACGGACCGAGCCGAGCACGTGGGCGGCGGCTGTCGAGAGCTGCTCGATCGTCTCCGGGCTGGTGTTGCGCACCTTGTTGATCAGCTGGCACACCGGGCACCAAACACAGTCCGGGCCGGCCTTGTGCTCATGCGAATCAGCCGGCTCTTCAGCTGTGTGCTCACCAGCAGCAGCCTGCAGTACGGCGAACAGCTTGGCGGCCTCCTCAGCGACCGACCCCACCGTTTCCTTGGGGCTCACCGGCTCTCTCCGATCGCAGCCTCGCGCGGCTCCTGCTGAGCGTTGTACTCAGCCGTCAGCCCCTGAGCCAGCTCGGACGCCGTCTCGATCGGCAGCGGTCGCGCCACCTCGCGCGGCGAGAACCGCACCTGCAGCCGCCCGTCGTCCAACCGCGCCCCGGCCACCACACCCCGAGCGAGCGCCGCCGGCAACGGCAGCACCCGCCGGTAAGACCCGACCGTGATGATCAGCTCGTCACCGTGACGCGCCAACTCGAGTTCCGAAGCGGAGGCCAGCGGCAACGGCATCGTCAGCGTGTACGTGCGGCCGTCGGTGTCGATGTGCCGATCCACCCACAACGAAGTCTCTTCGGTGGCCCGCGCGAACGGGTCATCCCCGCCGTACATCTCGACTGCGAAAGCGGCCAACTCCTCAACACCGACCGGCTCACAAACCCGGTACGGCGACTCCCAAATCGGCAACGGCCGGAACGAATCGGCCACCTCTTCCAGGATGCCGCGTTGAGCCGCGACCCATTGCCGTCGCCAGGTGTCGGCGCCGGCCGCCGGGAACACCCGGTTGGCCACCACGCCGTCGACCCGATACCCGTACAAGGACAAGCGCGTGAGCGAACGTCGAGCCTCCGCCACCACCACAGCCTCCGGCGTCAGCACCAGCCGCACCGAAGCGTCCGGGCCGGCCAGCAACGCGCGAATGTCCGCCAGGTCGCTCTGCAACCGGCGCAGCGCGTCGAAGACGGTGTCGTCCGGCATCGGGATACTCGACGACCGGCTCAGGAACGGCCGGAACGTCCGCATCACCTTGCGCTCGGCGTTGAAGATCCGCTCCATGTACCAGTTGAGCGCATCGGGCAGTGCGAGCAGCCGCAGTGTCTCGGCAGTCGGCGCGCAGTCGACCACGATCACGTCCCAGCGCCCGGACCGGACGTGGTCGCGCACCTCGAGCAGCGCGAGCACCTCCTCGGCGCCCGGCAGCACGGTCAGCTCCTCGGCCTCGATCGGGTCCACGCCGACCATGTGCAGCACGGACCGCAGATAGGCCTGGATGTCACCCCAGGACCGCTCGAACCGGCGTTGCGCGTCGATCTGCTGGACGAACAGCAGGTCGTCGATCTCGGTCGGCTCCTGGCCGACCTCGGAGTCGAAGGCGTCCGACAACGAGTGCGAGGCGTCCGTCGACAGCACCAGCGTGCGCAGCCCGCGCAACGCGGCGAGCGTGGCCGTGCCCGCGGCCGACGTCGTCTTGCCGACGCCACCTTTACCTGTGTACAGCAGTACCCGAGTCACGTCTGATCAGGACTCGACGCGCTTCTTGAGCCCCTTCAGGGCTGTGTCGATGATGACCTTCTCGGCCTTGCGCTTGAGCATGCCGATCATCGGGATCGCCACGTCGACTGCGAGCCGGTACGTCACTTCGGTCCCCTCTGCCCCCAGGTCGCGCAACACGTACGCGCCGTCCATCCCCTTGACCATCTTGGCCTCGACCAGCGTCCAGGTGACCTCGTTGCGGGACCAGACATAGTCCAGCGTGTACTCGTCGGAGATCGCGCCGGCGTCGACCTTGAACCGGACCTGCTTGGGCCGGCCGGCCTCGTCGGTGGACAGCACCTGGGTCTCCCGCATCGAGTCGGCCCACTCCGGGTACGCCGCGAAGTCCGCGATCACCGCCATGATCTCTTTGGGGGTCGCGTTCACCACGATGGTCGAGGTGGTCTGTTCCGCCATCGATTCACCTCTTCGCTGCCGGGCCTGCTCAAACGGGTACTGATCGTGCGGGAGTTGCTCAGAGCGAGAGACTATCGCGGGTTGGTGCCCGGTACGTCGCTCGCCTGCGGCGCGGCCCGCTTCGGCTTCGTCCTTGAACGCCCACAACCGCTCCCGGTACTGCGTCACGTACCGTTCCCGCACCCTGGTCAGCGCCCGGCCCCGGACCGGGCGAGCCGGATCGACCCGCAGGTACCAGTGCACGACGACCCCGTCCCGAACCGGCTCCAGCCACCACTCCGCCGTACCGATCGCGGCCCCGGTGACAGCCCAGCGGACCCCCTCCAGACCGCGCCGCTCGGACGGCGTCAAGGTCAGCTCCGGCCACCATTCGTGCCACAGGGTGTCGGAGCCGAGCCGCTCGGCGACGTAGGCTGGATCAGCAACGACCAAGTCGTCGCAACTGATGTCGAGCGTGGGCATGCCTAGAACCTAGTTCCCTGGGTCACATAAACCTGGCTACTTCCGGGTAGGTGACTGTAGCGTGCCGCGAAAGTCGACAATTCGTGACCGACTGAGGAGACCGTGGATGCGTGAGTACGCCGTTCCTGCTGTGACTGAGCCGCCCACCGGCAGCCTGAGCGACCCGGTGTGGGCCAACGCGTCCTCGCATCCCGAGCTGCCGGTCTTCAGCCGCCGGTCGGGTGAGGCCTGGCAGGACGTCACCGCGGCCGACTTCGCCGCCGAGGTGATCGGGGTCGCCAAGGGCCTGATCGCGGCCGGCGTGAAGCACGGCGAGCGGGTCGCACTGCTCAGCCCGACCCGCTACGAGTGGACCCTGATCGACTATGCGATCTGGAGCATCGGCGCGGTCACCGTGCCGATCTACGAGACCTCGTCACCGTCGCAGGTCCAGTGGATCCTGACCGACTCCGAGGCCGTCGTGGCCGTCGTCGAGAACGCGACCCACGGCGCTGTCGTCGAGTCCGCCCGGGCCGAGGCCCCGGCACTGCAGGAGGTCTGGCAGATCGAGGCCGGCGCCGTCGACCAGCTCACCGAGCTCGGCCGCCAGATCTCCGACGCCGAGTACGACAAGCGCCGTACGGCCGTAACGCCCGACGACCTGGCCACGCTGATCTACACCTCGGGGACAACCGGCCGGCCGAAGGGCTGTCAGATCAGCCACGGGAACTTCCTCGCCGAGCTGACCCCGGCGGTCAAGATCCTCGACGAACTGTTCGACACCAACGGCGCGAGCACGCTGCTGTTCCTGCCGCTGGCCCACGTCTTCGCCCGGATCATCCAGGTCGGCTGCGTGATGAAGCGGGTCAAGGTCGCGCACAGCCCGGACGTGAAGAACCTGGTCGCCGACCTCGGTTCCTTCCAGCCCACCTTCATCCTGAGCGTGCCGCGGGTGTTCGAGAAGGTCTACAACTCGGCCAGCCAGAACGCGCACTCCAGCGGCAAGGGCAAGATCTTCGACGCCGCCGCGGAGACCGCGATCGCCTACTCCCAGGCGCAGGACAAGGGTGGCGCGTCCTTCGGCCTGAAGGCAAAGCACGCCCTCTTCGACCGCCTCGTCTTCAGCAAGCTCCGCGCGGTCCTCGGCGGCAAGGTCCAGTACGCCGTCTCCGGCGGCGCGCCGCTCGGCGACAAACTCGGTCACTTCTTCCGTGGCATCGGCGTACCGGTTCTCGAGGGCTACGGCCTCACCGAGACCACCGCCGCGGTCGCGGTGAACCTGCCGGACGACATCCGCATCGGCACCGTGGGCCGGCCGCTTCCTGGTGTGACGGTCGGTGTCGCGGACGACGGCGAGCTGCTCTTCAAGGGCGGCCAGGTGATGTCGGGTTACTGGAAGAACGACGAGGGTACGGCGGCAGCGATCGACGCCGACGGGTGGTTCCACACCGGCGACCTGGGTGAGTTCGACGTCGACGGTTTCATCAAGATCACCGGGCGCAAGAAGGAGATCCTGGTCACGGCCGGCGGCAAGAACGTCGCCCCGACCGTGCTCGAGGACCAGATCCGCCTGCACCCGCTGGTCAGCCAGTGCATGGTCGTCGGCGACGGCAAGCCGTTCATCGCCGCGCTGATCACGATCGACCCGGAGAACATCGTTCCGTGGGCGACCGCGCACGACAAGCCGACCGACGTCGCCTCGCTGACCAATGACGCCGACCTGATCGCCGAGATCCAGAAAGCGGTCGACGAGGCGAACGGCACGGTCTCCAAGGCGGAGGCGATCCGCAAGTTCCAGATCCTGCCGATCGACTGGACCCAGGAGTCCGGCGAGCTGTCCCTGAAGCTCTCGCTGCGCCGCCACATCGTGATGGCGAACCACGAAGCTGACGTCGAGGCCCTTTACACGAAGTAGTTCAGCGCATCAGGCCGGCGAAGGCAGTCACTGCCTCGCCGGCCGTGATGCGTCCGTGGTTCAGCTCGACGGTCAACGCCTCGGCCGCGCCCAGCAGGCCCAGGCACCGCAGCCGCAGCGCCTTGGGCGCGAGCGCCGAGTGCGGCTTGAGCGCCCCCACCATCAGCTTCACGTAGTCGCCCAGCAACTCGTGCTGGGCGGCCTCCGCCTCCGGATCACCCTTCAGAGCCGCGGACACCGCTGCGAACTCCGGCAGATCAGTCGCGCAAGCGAAGTAGGCCGCACTCAGGACATCCGCGGTATCTGCCGCTGACGCGGCACCCTCGAGCGCCTGGGTGACGGCAGCCCGATGCTGCTCGTCGAGCAGCCGGTAGAGCGCCAGCAACAGCCCCGAGCGAGTCCCGAAATGGTCGTACACGATCGGCCGGCTGACCTCCGCCGCCTCGGCGAGCGTAACCAGCGTGAGCCCGTCGGTCCCTCGCTCGCGGACCACCGCGAGGGCAGCCTCCAGCAACTGATCGCGCCTTGCCTGTTTGGACATCCGAGCCGCCATGCCCCTCCTTGCGTTGCCCCAGATCATAAGCTACAACTTGTAGTCTACAAAATGTAGCTTAGGAGGAATGATGCACCCGGTACTCATGCTCGGCGGCTCAGGACAAGCAGGTTCCAGTACGGCAGCAACGCTCCGCGACTGGTATCCCGACCTCCCCCTGACCATCGCCGGCCGCGACCTCGCCCGCGCCCAGGGTGTCGCCGACACCCTCGGTACGGCGACCGCCACCACGACCGACCTGTCCCGACAAGACCTCGGTCTGGCGGACGCGACGTCGTACTCAGCCGTCGTCGCCACCGTCTGGGACCAGCACCTGCACGGTCTGCGCTACGCCCAGGACCACGGGATCTCGTACCTGAGCATCTCCAGCGGCCTGACCGACATCGCACCCGAGGTGATCGCAACCGCCCAGCGCCCCACCACCGCCCCGATCCTCCTAGCCAGCCACTGGGCCGCCGGCGCCATCACGCTCGTCGCGCTCGAAGCAGCCCGCGAATTCGGCCCGGTCGAAACGATCGAGATCACCGCAATCCTCGACGACCAAGACGCCGGCGGCCCCGCCTCAGCCACCGACATGGAACGCCTCGCCGACGCATCCCCCGCAGCCCTCATCCGCGAGAACGGCACCTTCCGCTGGCTCGCCGACCCCGCAACCAAGGTCGAAGGACTCGACGGCAACACCCTCCCCGGCCAGTACGTCGGCATCCTCGACGTACCAAGTCTCGCCCTCGCCACCGGCGCCCCCAACGTCCGCTTCGCCTTCGCCATGGGCGAATCCACCGGCCGCCGCCACCACGGCACCCCGTCCCACGACGTACGAATCCGCCTGTCAACCGCCTCCCGCACCACCACCCACAACTTCACCCACCCCGGCGGCCAACGCCCCGTCACCGCCGCAGGCATCGCCCTAGGCGTAGAACGCCTCCTAACCCTCCAAGGCACCCCCGTTGCCCCCGGCATCCACTCCCCCGAATCCCTCATCAACCCCACCCACGCCCGAACCCGCCTCCAATCCACCGGCGCCCTCCTCACCCAGTCCTAGAACAACCTCCCCCGCCTGGTGGATCAGCCGATTGGGGGATGTGGGGTTGAGCTCAACGGGGGATGTGGGGGGAAGGGGGTGCGGCCGAGACTCGGGGTATGGAATCGGTCGTGGAAGTGAGTGGGTTGCGGAAGTCGTACGGCGGGCGGGTGGTGGTGGACGATGTTTCCTTCAGCATCGGGGAAGGGGAGATCTTCGGGATTCTCGGCCCTAATGGGGCTGGGAAGACGACGACTGTGGAGTGCATCTCGGGGTTGCGGGTTGCGGACGGTGGGCAGGTGCGGGTCGCTGGGCTGGATCCGGCTCAGGATCGGGTGGCGGTGACGAAGGTGCTGGGGTCTCAGCTGCAGGAGAGTGAGTTGCAGGCGAAGCTCACCGTCCAGGAGGCACTTGAGCTGTATGCCGCTTTCTACCCGGACCCGGCGGATTGGCGGGCGCTCGCGGAGCGGCTGGGGCTTGCGAGCATGTTGAAGAAGCGGTTCGGCACGTTGAGTGGTGGGCAGAAGCAGCGGTTGTTCATTGCGCTCGCGTTGATCGGCAATCCGCGCATCGTCGTACTGGATGAGCTGACCACCGGGCTCGACCCGCGGGCTCGCCGCGACACGTGGGAGGTTGTCGAGGACGTGCGGGCGCGCGGCGTCACGGTTCTACTGGTCACGCACTTCATGGAGGAAGCGCAGCGGCTGTGTGACCGGATCGCCCTGATCGACCAGGGCCGCATCACCGCACTCGACACCCCGCACGGACTGATCGCACGGTCTGCGGGCTCGACGGTCATCTCGTTCACGCCGTCAACGCCCGTCGATGACGAGGAGCTGGCTGCGCTGCCCGCGCTCGCGTCGGTCGAGCACAAGAACGGGCGGATCACGTTGAGCGGCACCGACGACACCGTCAACGCGGTCATCTCGCTGCTTGCGCGGCACCGCATCACCGCACATCAGCTCCGCGTCACCGACGCGACCCTCGACGACGCCTTCCTGAACCTGACCGGAGCCACCTCATGAGCGCCACCACCTCGCCGTACGCCGCTGTTCTGCGGACCGAGACCCGGCTCTTCCGGCGTGAACCCGGGGTTCTGTTCTGGGGGCTGGCGTTTCCGTCGATCCTGCTGGTGATCCTCGGCTCGATCCCGTCCTTCCGAAACCCCGAGGCGGGTCTCGGCGGTCTGCGGACGATCGACGTCTATGTCCCCGTGCTCGTACTGGTCTCGGTGATCACAACCAGTCTGCAGATGCTGCCGCCCGTTCTCACCGGGTACCGCGAGCGCGGCATCCTGCGCCGGATGTCGACGACGCCGGTTCGCCCGGCCGCTCTGCTGTCGGCGCAGATGATTCTGGCCGGCGGTGCAGCTCTGGCCTCGGTGGTGCTCTGCTTGGCGATCGGCCGGCTCGGGTTCGGCGTCAAGCTGCCGAGTCAGCCGCTGGGCTATGCGCTCACGCTGGTTCTCACTGCGACTGCGGCACTCTCGCTGGGCGCGCTGATCACGGCTGTGGCGCGGACTGCCAAGATCGCCTCCGCGATCGGCACTGTGGCCTACTTCCCGGCGCTGTTCACCGCCGGCGTGTGGGTGCCGGTGCAGGCGATGCCGGACGTGATGGCACGCATCGTCACCCTCACCCCGTTCGGTGCCGCGGCCGAGGCGCTCGGCGAGGCCGCGCGCGGCGACTGGCCCGCCTGGTCGCATCTCGGCGTACTGGCTGCCTGGGCCGTGGTCCTGTCGGCGGCCGCGATGCGCTGGTTCCGCTGGGAATAGCGTGCAGACTGTGGTCGTGACGACAGCGGGCGACTCCATCGATCGGCGCCGGGCCCTGTTCACCCGGCTGGCGCCGCCCACGCTGCTCGTGCTGTCCGGCATCCTGGCGATCGTCACCTCCGACCTGATCACGCCGGAGCTCTGGAAGCAGCGCCTCGTCCTCGCGCTGGTCGGCGGGGCCGTCGTCCTCCAGTTGGGCTGGCTCTGGGCGGGCCGCCGGCGCTCCGAGCCGGACTGGGTCTCTGTCACCTACTTCGTGCTCCGCTGGATGCTGGGTGCCACTCTCGCGCTGCTGAACGGCTTCTTCGCGTTCTTCATGGCCGCGGGGTACTTCGATGCGCACGCCCTCGTCCCCGGACGTCGCCGGCGCCGGCTCGCGCTGTTCGCGTGTTCGGTGCCGATCTCGTTCGCGCAGATCGGCGGCATCCCGACCGACGGGGCGATGGGGTGGATCGTGTTCGGCTGCCTGCTCGGGGTCAACAACGGATTGCTGACCTTCGTCGGGCGACTCTCGGAGCAGGAGGAGGAACGGTCGCGGGCGCGAGCCGTCACCATCGCCGAACTCCAGCAGGCACACGAAGAGAACGCCGCCCTGCACGCGCAGCTCCTCATCCAGGCGCGCGAGGCCGGCGTCGCCGATGAACGCCGTCGGCTGGCCGCGGAGATCCACGACACGCTCGCACAAGGGCTGACCGGCATCATCGCCCAGCTGCAGGTCGTCTCGACCACGACCGATCCGAAGGTCGCGGACGAGCATGTCGCCCGGGCCACCGACCTGGCCCGGCACAGCCTCGGTGAGGCCCGCCGCTCGGTCCAGAACCTCGCTCCGGAAGGGCTCTCGTACGACGGCCTCCCGGAGGCGCTGCGCAAAACGGTCGACCAGTGGACGGAGCGCACCGGCGTACCGACTGTCCTGACAGTCACCGGGTCCGCGCAACGACTGCACGGCGAGATCTCCGCGACGCTGCTCCGGATCACCCAGGAGGCGCTCGCGAATGTCGGCAAACACGCCAGCGCATCCCGAGTCGGTGTCACGCTCAGCTTCATGGACGGCGAGGTGACGCTCGACGTGCGCGACGACGGCGCGGGATTCAATCCGCTGGACCTTCCGAACCGCACCGGCACCGGCGGGTTCGGTCTGGACGGCATGCGGGCCCGCGCCGAGCGGATCGCCGGCTCACTCACGGTGGAAGCAGAACCAGGATCCGGTACGGCGGTCTCCGCCCGCGTACCGTTGGTCGTCGACGAACGGGGAACCACGTGATCTCGCTACTACTGGTCGACGACCATCCGGTGGTGCGCAACGGGCTGCGCGGCATGTTCGAGTCGGTCCCCGGCTTCACCGTGCTCGCCGAAGCGTCCAACGGTGTCGAGGCGGTCGCACTCGCGGCCGAGCTCGACCCAGACGTGATCCTGATGGATCTGCGGATGCCCGGTGGCAGTGGTCTCGAGGCGATCGCGGAGCTGCAGCGACGCGGCGCCCGGGCGAAGGTGCTGGTGCTCACCACATGGGACACCGATACCGACACCGTGCCCGCGATCGAGGCCGGTGCGACCGGCTACCTGCTCAAGGACGCTCCGCCGGAGGAGTTGTTCCTCGGCGTGCGTGAGGCCGCGGCAGGAAGGGCGGTGCTCTCCCCCGCGGTCGCCAACCGGCTGGTCTCCGCCGTCCAGTCGCCGGCGCCGAGCCCGTTGGCTGCCCGGGAACGCGAAGTACTGGCCTTGGTTGCGAAGGGCACCTCGAACCGCGAGATCGCGCGCGAGCTGTTCATCAGCGAGGCCACGGTGAAGACGCACCTCAGCCACATCTTCACCAAGCTGGACGTGAACGATCGGGCCGCGGCAGTCGCGAAGGGTTACCAGCAAGGGATTCTGGGAGCCTAGTGGACCCGGTCCGCCGGCAGGTGCGGACCGGACCACCAACCAGCTAGTTACAGATGGTCGGTGACATCACCGTGGTGGGGCTGTCCCAGGCGGCGCACCGGACGGTCGAGTGGCCGTACCAGTTGTGGCCGAACTCGTGCGCTACCAGCAGCGCATCGTCGTTCACACCGCCCATGTACAAGGCGATTCGTTGCCCGGCTCCCCAGTTGCAGCCGACAACATTGCTGCCACCACCGCAGTCGGTGATGTAGCCGTTGCGGCACTCGACCGGAGTACCGCCACCTTCCCGAAGACCCTGCCAAGCTGCTGCACCCTGCCGGATGGCAGCTGCGTGCGACTGACAGGAGGCGGTGATGGTGTAGTTGCGCTGGCTCGGTACAGACCAGCCGCCGGGCGGCGGAGCCAGTACTTTCGCCTTGCCCTTAAGGTCTGCGGGCATGGGAATCGCAGTCGTGCCGTGAGACGCGGATGCGCTCTCGGCGTGGGCGGGGGACACAGACGCTCCGGCCAGACTGACCGGAGCGGCATACGTGACGACGGCGAGGACCATCCACGCTACCGACAATTACTTTCCGCCGGTGAAGGTAATCCCTTGCGTGATGTGCTTCTGGGCCGCGAAGAACAGCGCCAGGCAGGGCAGCGTGATCAGCAGCGAGGTTGCCATCAGCAACGGGGTGTCCGTGCCGTTCACCGACTGGAACCCGGCCAGGGCCAGCGGCAACGTTTTCCACTGGTCGGAATTGATGTAGATCGCCGGTCCGAGGAAGTTGTTCCAGTACCCCATGAACAGCAGGATCGAGACCGCCACCACGGCCGGCCGGGCCAGCGGCAGATAAACCAGCCAGAACGTCCGGAACCAGCCGCACCCGTCCACCACCGCGGCGTCGGCCAGCTCGGACGGCATCCGCGCGAAGAACTGCCGGAACAGGAAGATGAAGAACGGCGACCCGAAGAACGCCGGCAGGATCAGCGGATAGAGGGTGTCTATCATCCCGAGGTTGTTGAAGAGCATGAACTGCGGAACCATCGTCACCTCCCCCGGCAGCAGCATCGTCGCCAGCACGATCCCGAAGACGATCCCCGAGAACCGCACCCGCAACCGCGCGAACGCGAACCCAGCCAGCGTGCAGGAGAAGACCGTTCCGACGATCGGGATCAACGTCGTCAGCACCGAGTTCAGCGTGTACCGCCAGAACGGGAACGACGTCACCGCCCGCCGGTAGTTGTCCCACAAGAACTCCTGCGGTACGACGCTCGCCCCCGAACTGCCCACGCCGGCCAGGGACCGCAGTGAGGTGGCGATCATCCACAGGAACGGGTACACGAACACCACCGAGCCGACGACCAGTACGACGTACAGGCAAACTGTGGAGAGCAGGCCCCGGCGCTTCATCGTTTCCTCCGTCTGGTCAACTCAGTCTCGTAATAGACAGCGAAGGCACTCCCCCGCAGGGTCACCGTGGTCAGCGCGAGGATGACGACGAACAGGATCCAGGCCAGCGCGGACGCGTAGCCCATCCGGAAGTTCTGGAACGCGTTGTCGTAGAGGTAGTAGACGAAGAACAGCAGTGAGTCCTTCGGGCCGCCGTTCGCGACGAAGCCCTGGGTGAAGATCTGCAGCGAGCCGATGATCCCGGTGAGCGCGTTGAACAGGATGATCGGCGACATCTGCGGCATGGTCACGTGCCAGAACATCCGCAGCGGTCCGGCACCGTCGATCGCGGCTGCCTCGTACAAGTTCGTCGGCACGTCCTTCAGCCCGGCCAGGTAGATCACCATCGCGCCGCCGACCGTCCACAGGCTCATCAGGATCACCGTCGGCAGCGCCCAGGACGCGTCGTTGAACCAGCCCGGTCCCTCGATCCCGACCTTGCCCAGTACGTCGTTCGCGAGCCCGTACTGCGGGTTGAACACCCAGAGGAACAAGACCATCTGGGCCACGCCGGACACCAGGCTCGGCAGGTACCAGACGGTCCGGAAGAACCGCATCCCGGGCAGTTCGGCGTTCAGCAGCAACGCGACCACGAAGGCGAGCGCAGTCTGCAGCGGCACGCTGATCACGCCGTACAGGAGTGTCACCTTCAGCGCTTGGCCGACCCGCGGGTCCTGGAATGCCTCGGTGTAGTTGGCGAAACCGACGAACTGCGGTGGCGTGATCAGGTCCCACGAAGTCAGGCTGACGTAGATCGACGAGATCATCGGCCCGACCGTGAAGATCGCGAACCCGATCAGCCAGGGCGAGATGAACATCCAGAACGCGATCGTCTTGTCGGCCCGCGGCCACCGTCGCCGCGCCGCGTACGCCGCCAGCCCGAGCACGGCGTACAGAGCGATCAGCAGAAGCAGGAACGGGACCAGCGGCACGAGGACGGCGGGTACGCCCCACGACGCCGCCAGTTCGCGGATCCAGCCGATTGTCGGGTTCACTTCTGCAGCGCCGCCGTGCACTTGGTGGCGAGGTCGGGCAGCACCTTGGCGACATCGTCCTTGCCGGTGCCGAGCGGGGTGTAGCTGTTCATCCCCTTCTCGGCGTCACCGGAGATCTGCGCCTCCCTGGCGACCGAGGGTCCGACCAGGCCTGTCTTCAGCGCGGTCGTGAACGCGGCCAGGTTGCGATCGGCCGGGAGGACCTTCTCCAGGGTCGCGGTCGACGCGGCGATCACCGGTACGCCGAGGGCCGTGTTCCCCTGGATGAGCAGGTCCTGCGCGGCCTGCGCGGTCCCGGCGAACTCGACGAACTTCTTCGCCGTCTCGAGTTGCTTACCGGTCGCCTTCTTGCTGATCGCGAGGCCGTCGACCTCCATCGGGAATCCCTTGCCGGGGACCGGGACCAGCGTCCAGTTCGGCTTCGCGATCTTCGCGAAGTCGGCGACCGTCCACGGCCCGAAGTCGCTGAACATCGCCAGCCGGCCGGCCGCGAACCACTGCGCCTGATCCTGACCCTGTACGTCGGTCGACGTCGGAGCCAACCGCTCCTTCTGCAGATCGACGACGTACTGCGCGGTCTTCACACCGGTCTCGTCGCCGAACGTGCACGCGGTCGCGTCGGCGTTGTAGTAGCCGCCCCCGGCGGCGGTGAGCCAGCCGCGGTACCAGAGATTGCTCGAGCCGAACACGCGCGCCTTGCCGTCACCGTGGGATAGCTTCGCAGCGAGCGCTTTGAACTCGTCGAGCGTCAGCGGAGTCGTTGCACTCGGCAACGGGACGCCGGCGGCCTTGAAGGAGTCGACGTTGATCGCCATCACCTTGGGCTTGGCGGCGAACGGCATCGCGTAGTACTTGCCCTCGAACTGCAGAGCCGACGAGATGTTCGGCTGCACGTACTTGGCCGGATCGACCTGCTGCTCGGCGAAGCTGGGCACGAACCCGGCCAGGCTGCTGTTGCTGATCTCCATCACGGTCGACTGGGTGCCGCCCGCGATCGAGGTCTGGATCTTCTGCTCGTAGTCGGCCTGGATCCAGTTGGTGGTCACCTTGGTCCCGGGGTTGGCCTGCTCGAACGCGGCCGCGATCGCCTTCAGCGAGGCGGCCTCGGAGTTCGTCCCCCAGAACGAGAACGTGATGTCGGCGGAGTCCTTGGACGTGTTGCTCGCCGGCTGGCTGGTCGTGGCGCAACCGGCCGCGAGCAGGAGCGCGGCGGCGGCTGGGATCAAACGAAGCTTCATGCGGGGTCCTTAAGGGGTGAAGCGGGCCGTCCGGCCCGGTTCGAGGGGATGTGTTTCGGCGCCGACAGTCACCGGCAGCGCGCCAGGTCCGCTGTGCACGGTGACTTCGGTGGCGTGCCGGGCTTCCTGGGTGATGCGCAGATCCCAGTCACCGATCCGCACGTGGTCAGCGGTCAGCCGGCCGATCTCGGCAGGCAGATGGGACTCGATACTCAACGCCGCGCCTTTGCTGGGACGCAGTCCGAGCAGGCCCGCGACCAGGTGTTCGACGACGGTGAACGAGATCTCCGGATAGTCGTCCCGGCTGTCGATCAGATGTTTCGTCCAGCGCCAGGCGGACTCGTCGCGCCCGTACTTGAACAGCAGTTCCGGGTAGTAGCTCAGCGATTCGATGTTCTTCGGCGGATCCGAGTTCATCTTGGACTCGAGCCAGTCGAGCGACTGCTCGTTCCCACCGAGCCCGAACAGCGGCGCCAGCGTGTGCGACTCCAGCCCCCAGTCGAAGTCCAGGCCGTCCTTGGTGACCCCGCGCGCATAGTGCTCGCCGTTCCACAAGGTCTGGTACGTCGCCTCGATCCGATCCGCCTCCGCGTCCCGGCCGAGCTTCCGCAGTACGGCGTAGTGCGTCGCGAGCCCGTCGCCCGCGATCAGCAGAGGCGCCTCGCGCTCGTTGTAGGTCGCGGTGCCGAGGAAGATGTCGGCGGTGCCGCCGGCCTCGGGGATGCCGTCACCATCGGCGTCGTGAGCCGTGACGAACTCACCGACGCTCGTCTCGTAGTAGGTCGCGAGGTCGGGGTCGTCGAGCCATCGGCGGGCGCCGGTCCAGTCGTACTGTTCCAGCGCCCGGTAGCAAAGGTCGAACACCGCGGGGATCTCCCGGACGAAGTGCTCGTCGTCGTGGTAGTCGAGGGCCGCGATCCGGCCGTCGAAGTGGAACGCCCAGATCGGGAACCATTTCCGGCGCGCGGTCGCCGACCGGGCGAAGTGCCGGAACATGGCGAAGTTCTCCGCGTCCAGACCGAGCAGGTGCGCACCGGCGGCCTGGTGACAGATGTCGCGCGAGTAGAACAGCTCCCGGGACGGATAGCCGGCCCAGTACGACGGCAGGTTGCCCGGCTGAGCGTCGGTCTGGACCCAGTCCAGGGCACGCCGCGACGCCCAGGCGAAGGCGTCCTCGACATAGCTGGAGTCGGAGCTCACAGTGAGCACTTGCGCTCCTCATATTAGCGGTAAAATTCCTAGCTAAAGTAAGCAGGTAGACCAATTCCGTCAATACTTCAGCGCAGCCGGTTTTACCGCTATAGTCGCCGCCGTGACGACATTCGAGATCCTGGCGGGGTCCGTACGACGGAGCGGTACGGCGACCGGCGCGCAATCGGTGACCGCGCTACCGACCGAGGTGCCCGGCGTACTGCGTTTCGAGGTGGTCGCGGACGGTCCGGTGACTCTGCAGTGGACGTGGCCGACCGGGTCGGCGGTGACGCTCTGGCGGGCCTCGCAAGGTGCGCGCCGGGAGCTCCCGACCGACTGGGGATCGCGACGCCGGATCCGCTCGGTCCGGTCCGCGCCGGTCGGCAGCCTGGTCGACGACCAGGACCGCAGTCTGCTGACCGTGTCGCTGTCTGCGCACGTCCGCGGCTGCGAGTTCGCGATCGGGGTGAACGAGGAGACCGCCGAGCAGCTGATCGAGTTGGTTGCCGACGACATCGAATCAACCAGCTTCGTACTGCGGATCGATCTGCGCGACGTGCACTTCGCCGAGGCCCTGCGCGGTGTCACCGCCGCTTGGACTACCGACCTCGGCGACCGGATCGCCGCCGTACCGGAGATCGCTCGGCAGCCCATGTACTCCACCTGGTACAGCGACCATCAGCACGTGTCGGCCGCAGCCGTCGAGCACCACGCTCGCGCCAGCGCGGCGTACGGGTGTGCGGCGATCATCGTCGACGACGGCTGGCAGACCGACAGCACTGCGCGCGGGTATGCCTACTGCGGTGACTGGGAGCCGACCAGTGGCAAGTTCCCCGACATGACCGAGCATGTACGCCGGGTGCACGAACTCGGACTGCGTTACGTGCTGTGGATCGCGCCGCCGCTGATCGGGGTGCACTCCAAGGCGTGGGAGCAGCTGAAGGACCGCGTGCTCGGATTCGCCGACGGCGAGGTCGTGGCGGTGCTGGACCCGCGCTACTCCGAGGTGCGCGAGCACCTGGTCGAGTGCTGCGTCCGGCCGGTGCGCGACTGGGGTGTGGACGGGCTCAAGATCGACTTCATCGACTCGTGGGCGTGGGACGGTCCGGTCCCGGATGCACCTGACGCCGACTGCACGTCGATCGACGAGGGCGTCGAACTGTTGCTGCAGGCGGTGCGGGACGCGCTGGGCGACGAGGTGCTGATCGAGTTCCGGCAGGACTACGTGAACCCGCGGCTCTGGCAGTTCGGCACGTTCCTGCGTGCCGGGGACTGCGCGATGGACCCGGTGGAGAACCGCGTCCGCACCATAGACAGCAGACTGCTCGCCGGGGATCGCGCAGTGCACTCGGACATGCTGATGTGGCATCCGTCGGCCACGCCGGAGACGGTGGCACAGCAGTTCATCGGTGCGCTGTTCAGCACGGTGCAGGTTTCGATGGAGCTCGAATCCCTGCCGGCCTCGCATGACGCTGTCGTTCGGTACTGGCTGGCGTTCATGCGCGAGCACTTCGACGTACTGCAGAACGGTGTCCTGCTGCCGTCGCGGTCGGACGCGCGCTATGCGCAGGTCCGGGCTGTCGGAGCGACGACTGTGGTGGCTGCGTTCACCAACCCGGTGGTGCAGCTCGCTTCGTCGGATCGCTCAGTCGTCCTGGTGAATGGCGGTAGCGAACCGCGACTCCTGGTCGAAGGTGCCGGTCCCGGACCGGTTGACCTCGTAGTGTCGGACTGTTCGGGCGCAGAGGTCTACCGCCGTACGACGACTCCGCCTGCCGGACTGTGGGTGGTCGACGTACCGACGGCCGGGGTTGCCCGCATCGAACAGAACTGAGGGGGGCTGGATGGTGTCACGACCACGCCGTACGACGGTTGCGGATGTCGCCCGGCTTGCCGGGGTGTCCGCGATGACGGTGTCGAACGTCCTGAACGCACCGCACCGGGTCAGCGACTCGACGGTCCAGACAGTGCAGGCGGCGATCGACGAGCTCGGGTACACCCCGAACCACGCCGCCCGGGCGCTGTCGTCGGGACGCAGCCAGGTGATCGGCCTCCCCTTGTACGACGAGGTCAGCGAGGAGAACCCCGGTCTCGGCGGCTTCCTGCACGGTCTACTCGACGGCCTGGTCCGGGCTGCAGCGGTCTCCGGGTACGGCGTGCACGTGACCACGCCGACCGCGGGAGCAACCGAGATAGCGCTCTACGAGAAGCTGATCGCCGCCCGCCAGGTCGACGCGATCGTCGTACTGGAGACGATGCCGAACGACGAGCGGATCGAGTTCCTCAGCCAGCGGCGGTTCCCGTTCGTCGCCTTCGGCCGCACAGGACCCCAGCACCGGCAGTGCTGGGTCGACGTGGACAACGAGACCTCGATGGCCGGCATCGCGCGGCACCTCCGGGAGAGCGGCAGAGAGAGCGCTCTCTACCTGCGGACCGACGGCTCGCTGCCCTGGATCCACCAGCGCGAACAGGGCTTCGTCCGCGAGTTCCCGCACACTGAGGTTCGCTCCTTCCGGACGCTGGAAGAGGTCGCCGGCTACGTGTCAGAGAGCGCTCCCCCGGATGTTCTCGTCGCCGACAACGACGCGTTCGCAGTGGTCGCGATGCGCGCCCTGCAACGCCGCGGCCTCCAGGTCGGCGAGGACGTCGCGGTCACCGGCTTCAACGACTTCCCGTTCGCCAGCATGCTCGACACTCCCCTGACCACCGCCCGCATCCCGCTGCGCGACATCGCCTCCTGCCTCTTCGACCGAGCCCTCCTGGAGATCACCGGCGCCGACGATCAACCGGGCCGTCTCGTCACCGCCCCGTTGATCATTCGCTCCAGCGCCTGATTTCCATGCTGTTCAAAATCGTTGCGCTCTGTATACAGCTACCTAGTGTTGTCGCATGCAGATTCGAGCAGGCCTCAGCGCCATTGTGTTACTGGCTGGACTTGGCACGACAGCCGTCCCAGCCGCCGCGGCTCCGGCCTCGGTGACCGCGGTGATCACCCTCCAGAACGACGCCACCAAGCTTTGCCTGACTGCGAACGTCCACGATTCGCAACTGATCAGAACGACCGGCTGCTCGGGATTCAACGAGCACAAGTGGGACTACGTGCCGTCGGCGCGACCCGAGTTCGGGATGCTCAAGAACATCGCCACGGGACTCTGTCTCGACGCCAACGCGAACGGGGTCGTCTACAGCAACCCGTGCAACGTCAACAACACCTATCAGTGGTGGTATCGGAGCCCTGAACTTGACATCAAGCACGGAGCCACCGGCCGGTACCTCGACAGCAACGGAGGCGGTGACGTCTACACCCTCGGCCGCAACGGCGGTCCCAACCAGCGCTGGCGGTGAACACCTAGGGCGCGGTATGCGATCAGGAGAGTGACGATCGTTCCACAGACGCCAGCGGCGGCGATCGTCACGCTCGGCGCCAGCAACGTGCCGACCACACCGGCCAAGGCGATACTCACCCCTTGGATCGCCATCAGCCCGCTGGTCTGCACGGTGAAGAGCCGACCCCGGTACGCCGGGTCTGCCGCGTCGAGGATCATCGGATCGACCGCCTGGTTGAACGCGTACCCAGCACCAGCGACCGCGAGCAGCACGGCCGCAACCGGTACGGATGGCCTGGCCAGGAAGGCGATTGCGGGCAGCTGACTGGCCAGCAGTAGTGGAACGACGAGCCGTCGCCGCACGGAAGGGGTAAGCCGAGCGACGACGAGCTCGCCGAGTACAGTGCCGGCCGCATACCCAGTGAAGAGTGCTCCGGCGGCAGCCGGTGCAGCGCCGGTCTGGGCCGAGTAGGCGACCGCCAGCCCATCGGGAACCGCCGAGAAGGCCGGCGCCACCCAGGTCAGCAGGATCAGCGGTCGCAACCGCGGGTGGGCGAACACGTGCCGCAGACCGGACCACGAGTCGCGCACAGTACTGCGACTCCGCTCGCCTGCCGGTGAGTACGGCGTACCGAGTCCGATCAGCAACGCGGACACGAGGAACGTCACGACGTCGACCGCGAGCAACCAGGGTGCACCGACCGCCGCCACCGCGGCCGCACCGAGCGCGAACCCGGTCAGCACCGCCACCTGACTGATTGCCCGCAGCAACGAACGGCCGATCGGAAACAGGTCGACCGGCAACAGATACGCCAGACTCGCCGAGCGGGCACCGGCGAAGATCGGCGCGATCACCCCGGTCGCCAGCAACAGCCCGAGCAACGCGCCAACCGGCAATCCCGGGATCAGCATCAGCGCAATACAGAGCGCACTCAACACATCGCAGACCACCAAGACACGGCGCGCCGGGAAGCGGTCGGCGATCGATGACAGCAGGATGCCGCCGACGGCGTACGGGAGGAACGAGCAGGCCAGAACAAGGGCCGAGAGCAACGGTGAACCGGTGCGTTCGAAGATCAGGATCGACAACGCCACCTGGGCTGCGATGGTGCCCAGCATGGAGATGGCATGCGCCACGAACACATTGCGCAGACCGGGAAGACTCAGGACGGCTCGATAGGACCTCACACCCGAAGACTGTCCGACCTGTACGTCCGCAACCTAGACTTTTGGTTGTGACCGAAAGTTCGGCCGGATGAGCGTCCTGCATTTCACCCAGAGCGACGCGTTGCGCTGCCGGTTCGGAGCGTCGCCGCTGTGGGAGACCGTGTCCGCCGTACGGGTGCTGAACGGGATCCGGCACCGGCCGATGTACGCGCCCTGGGTGTCCGCCAAGGCCGAAGCGGCCGCAGGTCTGGACCTCAGCGGACTTCGCGCTGTTCAACCACGCGTCGGTTTCTCGCCGGACTTCCTGACCCCGCCACCCAAGGCGTCCCGGGCCAAGATCAGCACTGAGCTGGCCCGGATCCGCAGTACGCCGATCGACCGGGTCCGGCGGGAGCTGATCCGCTCGCGCGACGAACTCAACAACCCCGGAGCCCCTGAGATCGACCGGATGCTGACCAATCCGGCTCGCGCTCGCGATCGGCTGGCCGATGAAATCGAGAGTGCGTGGCACGCACTGATCAAGCCTGACTGGCCGAAGATCAGCCGGTTCCTCGAGGACGACATCGCCTATCGCGGCAGCCAGCTCACCGACGGTGGACTGGCCGCGCTCTTCGACGATCTGCACCCGACGCTGAGCTGGGCGGATGATCGCCTGATCGCGGACCGCTATCGCGAACCCGACGCCAGGCTCACCGGCCAGGGCCTCTTGCTGGTCCCTGGAGTCTTCGCCTGGCCGTATCTGGTGATGATCGTCGATCCGAACTACCAACCATCGCTGATCTATCCGGCACGCGGTGCGGCCCGACTCTGGTCCGACGCGCCCGCTCCCCCGGATCCACTCGCCCGGTTGCTCGGTCGAACGCGCGCCACCCTGCTGGTCGCGCTCGACCCACCGGCCACGACCAGTGCGCTCGCTGCGGAGTACCGGTTGGCGCTGGCAACGGTCGCTGAACACCTGTCCGCGCTGCACGACGCCGGGCTCGCGACACGCCGCCGTACCGGTCATCAGGTGCATTACCGGCGTACCGAAGTGGGGCAGGCGGTCATCGACGCAGCCATACTGTCGGGATGAAGATGCGGCACATCCGGCGTTGGCCGGCCTCGCTCGCGGTGGTCGCCGTACTGATCCTGCAGCTGCTGGTGCCGACGCAGATCGCCGCGTTCCCGCGCTGGGTGATGCCGGCGCTCGGTGCGTTGCTCCTGCTCCCGCTGATCTGGATGAACCCGTTTCATCTGCGTCGCGACGAGCCCTGGCTGCGCTGGGTCGAGCTGGCCCTACTGGCCGTCCTCGTGCTGGCCAACGCGATCTATCTGGCCGAGCTGATCGTCTATCTGAACTCCGGCCAAGCCACCAACGGCATGGTGCTGGTAAAGGCGGCGGCTCTGATCTGGGCGACGAACGTCGTTGCCTTCGGCGTCTGGTACTGGGAGGTCGACCGCGGCGGGCCGTTCGCCCGCGCGCCCGAGCACGAGCGCACCGAGGAGCGGGCGGATCTGCTGTTCCCGCAGATGACCGTCGATCTGCCGGGGTGGGGGAAGTGGCTGCCTGGGTTCACGGACTATCTGTTCGTCGCGTTCACCGCGGCGACGGCGTTCAGCCCGACCGACACGATGCCGCTGACCGCGCGGGTGAAGGTACTGATGGCGATCCAGTCGGCGATCGCCCTGCTGACCATCGCGGTGGTCGCCGCGCGCGCCGTCAACGTGCTGTGAGACGTGCTGCTGTGAGACGGGCCTCGACAGTCATGTAATGAGCATGAGAACGTTATGCTCATGTACAGCACGAAGTCGGTGGGGCTCGGTTTCGCGATCTTTTCGGCCGTGACTTTCGGTGGCTCCGGACCGTTCGCGAAGGCATTGATCGGCGCGGGTCTGACCCCGCAGCAGGCCGCCTGGATCCGGATCCTGGGCGCGGCGCTGCTGCTGGTCCCGCTCGTCCTGGTACTCCGGGGCAGCGCAGGACTGCGCGCCGCGCGGGCGTCCTGGAAGCCGCTGGTGCTGTACGGACTGACCGGCATCGCCGGTTGCCAGACGCTGTTCTTCATCGCGGCCAGCCGGTTGCCGGTCGGGGTCGCGCTGATGCTCGAGTTCTCCGGCCCGGTGTTGGTCGTGCTGTGGCTGAAGTTCGGTCAGAAGATCGCGGTTCCGCGATCGGCCGCGATCGGCGTCGGAATCGCCCTGCTCGGGCTCGCCACGGTGGCCGAGATCTGGTCCGGGCTCACCATCGATCTGATCGGGTTGCTGGCCGGACTCGCCGCCGCCGCGTGCCAGGCGACGTACTTCATCCTGATCGACAAGCTGACCGGCGTCGCCGATCCACTCGTGATGACCGCTGCCGGCAGCGTGGTCGGTGCTGCCGTACTGACCCTGATCGCAGTCCCGTGGCGCACGCCGTGGCACGTGCTCAGCGACTCGGTCGCGATGGGCAACCGGCATGCGCCCGGGTGGCTCCTGGCCGCCTGGTTGATCGTCGTGAGCACGGTCATCGCCTACCTCGCCGGAGCGACCGCCGTACAACGGTTGTCGGCGGCCGTCGCAGGTGCAGTCGCGTACGTCGAAGTTGTCGCCGCCAGCCTGTTTGCGTTGATCCTGCTGAACGAGCGCCTGACCACCAACCAGATCATCGGCGGGGTGATCGTGCTGATCGGTGCCTTCGTGGCCCAGTCGTCGGTGGGGAAGGTCGCTCCTCCTGAGGTCCCCCGGCCCACCGACGTACTGGATCCCAGCCTCACCTAAGGCCATTTTCATAGGAGCATGGCCACGAGCTCGCGGGGCAGGCCGTGGGTTTCGTGCAGGTACTCGTAATCGGTCTCGTCGAGCGACTTGTGGAACCGCTCGTGGCTGAGCACCTTGCGGCCACGATCGAGCAGGTTGCTGAACCGGATCTCCTCATCGATCAGGATCCGCCGGACCAGCGTCACCGACTCGCCCTGGTGGAAGTGGTTCAGCGTGTGTTCGAACAGCTCGAGCGGCAGGTCCGACAACGACCTGGACTCGTCGCCACTCCACAGGATGGTGAGCACCCGGCGGATCAGGCGGCGCAGGACGTAACCGCGTCCCGTGTTGGACGGGTGCACCCCGTCCCCGACGATCACGATGCTCGACCGCAGGTGGTCGATGACGATTCGCTGCTCCTCAGTGTTGAGGTTCCACAGTTGCGGGATCTGCCGCATCCACGGCTCGAACAGCGAGGTCTCGTACACGGAATCCTTGCCTTCCAGCAGCATCGTCAGTCGCTCGAGGCCGAGACCGGTGTCGATGTTCTGCTGCTGCAGGGTTTCCAGCGAACCGTCGTCGTGGCGTCGGTACCGCATCATCACGTGATTCCAGACCTCGACCCAGCGGTCGTCGGTCGTCGGCGTACCGATCGGGTCTCCGTCACCCGTCCACACGAACATCTCCGAGTCCGGACCGCAGGGACCGGTCGGGCCGTTCGACCACCAGTTGTCCTCGGTGGTCAGTTCGATCGGCAGGCCGAGCTCCTGCCAGGTCTGCAACGACTCCTGGTCGAGCGGGACCTGACTGTCCCCACCGAACACGGTCACGTACAGGCGGCGCGGATCGATCCCGAAGCCCTCGGTCAGCAACTCGTATCCCCAGCGCAGCGTCTGGCCGCTGCCGTAGTCGCCGAGCGACCACGAGCCGAGCATCTCGAACACGGTCAGGTGCGTCGGGTCGCCGACCTCATCGAGATCCGTCGTGCGCAGACAGCGCTGGATCCCGACGAGCCGGCGACCCATCGGATGCGGTTCACCTTCCAGGTACGGCGTCAGTGGATGCATCCCCGAGGTTGTGAACAACACCGGATCGCCGAGCCGCGGGATGAGCGTGGACCCGGTGGTCGGGATGTGCCCATGCTGCTGGAAGAAGTCGATGAACGTGCGGGAAATGGTCTTCTGGAGCGTGGTGGTCATGGTTCTGGTCCTTTTGGTGAGAAGACCGGAACCGAGTCACCTGGCGTCAGAAACGACAAAACCGGCGAACCGTTTCCGGTCGCCGGTGGTGGAAGAAGATGTCAGGCAGCGGCAGCCGGAGAGCACGAAGCTCGTACGGCTGCTACAAGGCTGAACATCTGATGCATACGAGCGAGAGTACACGAACGCACCAGCTAGATGTCCAGTAGTTCTCTCAGCGTGGCCCCGGACCGTTGCCAGGACCACTCCTCCTCAACCCACCGCCGCCCAGCCGCCCCCATCCGCTGCGCCTTCGCTGGATCCTCGAGCAACTCCACGATCCGCACCCCGACCGCCACCGGGTTGTACGGGTCCACGAGGTAGCCCGTCTCCCCGTGCCGGACGGTATCCGCAGTCCCCCCGGAGTCCCCGATCACCACCGGCTTCCCGGTCGCCGACGCCTCCAACGTGACAATCCCCAGCGCCTCCGGCTCAAACCCGAACCGCCGGGTCCGCGTCGGCATCGCAAACACATCCGCAGCATCCAGGTACGGCGGAATGTCGCTCCACGGCACAGGCCCGGTAAACACCACCTCGTCGCGTACTCCGGTAGCCGCAGCCAACTGCTCCAGCCTGGCGCGATCAGGCCCGCCGCCCACCAACAGAAGCCGGGCAGACGGCACCGCAGCCAACACCCCAGGCCAAGCCCGAATCAACGTGTCCTGCCCCTTACGAGCCACCAGCCGAGAAACACAAACCACCAGAGGTCCGTCCTTAGGACCACCCCCGCAGCCTGGGAAGAAGCGCGTGGTGTCGACTCCCGGCGTCAGGCGGCGCATTCGGCGTACTGCGTCCGGTGACAGCGCAGGCGCGATCTGCTCGGCGCACCAGGACGACACCGTGGTCAGCGTGTCAGCGGCATCCGCGATCCGCCGGAGAGCCTGTCGCGTACCAGGGACGGTGGCCCACCAGGTTTCGTGACCGTGGCTGATGGCAACGATTCGGTGGGCGCCGGCGCGGCGCAACGACGGTCCCATCAAACCGAGGGGCGCGGCGGCACCGAACACCACGCGGTTGGCGCCGTACTGGCTCATCAGCTCGACAGCGCGACGAGTCACCCTCGGGGTCGGCAGCAGCATCGACGTGCGGTCGCGGATCACCGGGAACGGCAGCGTCGCGTCGTACTGGGCGTCGCCGGGCTCGCTCGACGTGTAGACGACCAGGTCGGGCAGCTCGTCACACAACGATCGGACGAACGTCTCGATCCCACCCTGCCGCGGCGGGAAATCGTTGGTGACAACGAGAACCGTCATCGCTGCGCGGCCCAGGCACGTCCCATCGCGATCCGCTCCGGCGCGGTCGGGTGGGACGCGAACATCCAGTACCGCCACCGGCTCGGCGTCAGACCGGAGATGTTCGTCACCGCGAGGTTGTGCTCCATCGCGATGAAGTTCGACGGATCGTTCGTGAGCCGCAGCGAGTGGTAGTCCGCACGCGCTTCGATCCGTCGGCTGACCAGATTCTGCACCGGCAGCGAGACCGTCGTACCGATCGCGATCAGCGCCAGCAACGCCGCCGTACGCCGCGGATCCGCCATCCTTGCCCCGAGCAACGCGCCCAACAGCACAACCCCGAACGCAGCCCCGAGTACGCCGATCAGCGTCCCATGCAGCACATCATCCTCGGCCGCATGCCCGAGCTCGTGCGCCACCACCAACCGAGTCTGAGCAGGCGGCGTCTCCTTCAGCAGCGTGTCGTACACAACCAACCGCCGCGTCGACCCAAACCCGGAAACATAGGCATTCAACGCAGTCGTCCGCCGCGACGCATCAGCAACCAACACATCCTCGACCGGTACGCCGTCCTCCGCCGCGAGCCGCAGGAAATCATCCCGCTGCGCCCCCGCCGGCATCGACGTGAAGTTGTTGAACCGCGGCTCAACCAACACCGGATAAGCGAACGAAACCCCAAGCACCAGCAGCGCGGTAACAATGGCCGCGGGCAACCACCAGCTCGTCCGACGACGCCGCGCCAGCCCGATCAAACACACCGCGATCACGGCGATCGCCAGCGCAGCCAGCAGCCAGTTCACCGCCCGATCGCGAGCCCACAATCCCCACCCCTGCACCGACAACCCGTACGCCCGGGTGACCCGCTCGGCCAAAATGTCGGTGGGCAACGTGATGATGCTGGTGAGCAGTCCGAGACCCGCGATCAGCACCGGTACGGCGACATACCACCGGCTGATGCGGAGAGCGTCGTACCAGCGGCGCCCGAGCGGACTGAACCCGACCACGAGGGGGACGACCACCGACAGCACCCACGAAGTAGTTGACCACGGCAACAGCTCGGCCCGGAACGCTTGCTGGCGGGCGATCTCGGCCGGTGTGAAGTCCAGCCCCGGATCAGGCGTCGGCAGGTCGATCAGGTGCCAGGGGGTCGTGGTGACGATCACTACGACCAGCGCGGCCGCGAGGACGAGGGCCGTAACCCGCGGCGCCCACTTAGACACCAGCGAGCCTCTTGAGGTACTTCTGCCACTCGACGACGAACTCCTGCTCGGTCATCCCCAGGTTCGACTTGAACGCATCAGCCAGCCCGGTCGAACTCTTCGACGCATGCACCGCGCGATAGAACTTCACCAGCGCCGACTGCCCCTCGCGCTCCGCGATCAGCCGGCAAGCCAGCCACGCTGACTCATACGCCTGGGACAAATCAGCCGACGACGCCGCGAACGCGTTCGTGTCAGGCAGCGTCGCCGGGACCTTGCCGGCCCGGATCGCCTTGAACAGTTCCTTCGCCGCCGACTCGTCCTGCACCGGCACGGCGGTGAACGCGACATAGTCGGCGAACCCCTCCGCCAGCCACAACGGCACCGGCGACGCGGTCGCCGTCGACGCGACATGCGTGGTCTCGTGAGTCAGCACGATCCGGCGGCCCTGCTTGCCGAGCTCCTCGAACAGCTTCGGGTTAGCCACAATCCGCACCGGCGCACCACTCTGCGGCTGATCGAGCTCCGCCATCGTGACCGCGGCGATCTGCGTGTACGTGTTCGGTGCGGCGCCGAGCACGGCCTCCATCTGCGACTGCTTGGCCGGCAGGTACACAACCACCTTCTGCGGCCACGCCTTGCCCCACACCTTGCTGACCGAAGAGACCGCCCGGTCCGCGACCGCGACGTACGCCTTCGCCTGCGCCTCGGACTTCAGGCTGATCACCAGGCTGCGCTCACCCTTGGCGACATCGAGCGCACCCAGCGTCCACACCGGACGCCGCTGCCCCGCGACGAAGCGCTCCGAGAACGAAGCGGCGTACGTCTTCCCGTCCCGGGTGACGAACGTGACCGGAAGAATCGCGCGCGCCGGCTTCACGTCGTACCCGACGAGCTGCCAGGACACCTCGACCTGCGCGAGCCAGGACGCCGTACCACCGAGCTCGGCCGTCCGATCGGGCGGGAGCGCGCCAATGTCGTCGCTGATGTAACGGAACTGGAAGGTCCCGATCGGGAGCTGCTCGAGATTCGCGAAGATCGTCCGCGCACTGGTCTTGAAGGCAGTCGACTGCGGGTCGACCGTGTCCAGGAAGTCGCTGCGGTCGTCCTTCTTCACCGCGTCCGCCATCGCCTGCAGTACGGCGCCACCGTCGGTAGCCCGCTGAACACCGGCTGCCGCCTCGTCATCAGGCGTGGCGGAAGTCTGCGGATCGTGCGACCCGACCGGCGCATTCGGATCCGCAGGCGCATTGGCGACCTGGCGAAGCCCCGCGTACCCCGCCCCCGCCACCAGACAGACCGCCAGCCCAATGGCGACCTTCTTGACGATCACTCCACTGAACGGCGACGGCGCCTTCGGCTCCGCCGGCTTGAGCTCGTCCTGGACGTGCTCGCCCTGGCCGATGTGCTCGACAGCGGGCATCGGCACGGTATCGCCCTGCTCGTCGATCACTTCGACCCCTCGCTGCTCACCTGCCCCAGTCAGGCGCGACACTACGTGCCTCCTCCGACAGTAGAGCACTTGGACGGTCGTGAAACGACTCGGCTCCGGGGACGAGACCCCGGAGCCGGTGAGTATCGCAAGCCGACGGGTCAGCCCGGCCGGATGGCCGAGTTGTACGGCATGGTGTTGATCGAGGACGTCTCGACGCTCTTACCCGGGCGCGGCGCGTGCACCATCCGGCCGCCGCCGATGTACATGCCGACGTGGCTGACCGGGCTGTAGAAGAAGATCAGATCGCCCGGCATCAGCTGACTCTTGCTGACCCGACGGCCCTCATTGGCCTGCGCCTTGGACGAGTGCGGCAGCGAGACGCCCGCCTTGCCCCACGCGTACAGCATCAGGCCGGAGCAGTCGAACGAACTCGGTCCCTCTTCACCCCATACGTAGGGGTCGCCAAGCTGGTTCATCGCGGCCTTGACGGCGACTCCCGCGCGCCCGTTGGCCGGGATCGGCAGGTCGTCCATCCGGTCGCCATCGCGGCTCGGACGCTCGTTGCGCGCCTTCTCCGCTGCCTCTTCGTTCTCTTTCCGGATCCGCTCGCGCTCGGCGTCGCTGAGCTTGCCGAGCACCTTCTCCGCAGCGTCCAGGTTGCTCTTGGCTTCCGCGATCAGCTTGTTCTGCTGCGCCTGCACCGCCTGCAACTGAGCGAGCTCGCTCTTCGCGCTGGCCTGCAAGTCGGCGACCTTGCCCTGAGCGTCCTGGAACTTCCGCAGTACGGCGTTCTGCTGCCCGGCGAAGGCCTGGGCGGTGGAGGCCTGGCTCAGGAACTGGTCCGGGTTGGAGGACAGCAGCAACTGCGCCGTCGTCGACATCCCGGAAGTCTGGTACCCAGCGACCGCGAGCGACCCGATCTGACGCTTGACCACGTCAGCCTGGGCCTGCTGCTTGTTGACAGCGGTCTGCAGAGCCTTCAACCGAGCCTGGGAAGAGCTGATCTGCCCGCGCAGGTCGTTGGCCGCCTCACCGGCTTCCTCCGACTTGTGCTGCAGTGCAGCAACCTGCTTCTTCGCCTCGTCCAGTGTCGGCTTCGGATCTGCGTCCGCTCCCGACTGGATGAACAGCACACCGGCGACGACAGCGGTGCTGGTGATGGCGGCGAGGGCGATTCCCTTGGTGCGGTTGATGCGTCCGGTGGACACAGCCCGGTCGGTCCCTTCCTCTGCTCGACGCCGTCCCCGTCAACCACGCCGGTGGTTCTACAGGCTTAACGCCCGTACTACCGGCGAGGTCACTCCCTCGGCTTCCGCGCTGCCCGGCCGGTCCTATCAACCGGCACCCTGAGGCAACAGGACGTAACAGTAGTGACCGTTTCGTGACCGGTGCAATTCGCCCCTCGGGTTTGATCCAAACTTAACGTCGGATCACCCCAGGCCGACGGCCGTTTCGCCTTCACCTGCAGCGGTTTCGGCAGCAGCGTCGACCTCGACACTGCTGACGGCGTGCACCAGCCGTAACGGAGGCACCAGTCCGGACTCGGCCAGCGCGTCCAGGGCGGCCCGCTCTTCGTCGTCGATGCGGATGGGAGTAGCGCGTTCGGCGGCGAAGCCGAGGACTACTGTTACTACGCAGTCCTGGCAGCCGGGACCACGCATCAGACAGGCGTCGCAGTCGATCAGCACAACGTCCTCCAAAGTGGGGAAGCACCCGGACTTGCGTCCGGCTGAGAAGGACGCTAGAGAACGCCGCCGACAGTTTCTGATCGGCTGCTGAAATCAGGCGCGGGCGATGCGGCTGATCAGGCTGGTTGCGGACAGTGAGCGGGCGCCGAGTTTTCCGACACTCTCGGCTACCTCGCGGTCGGTGGAGACGACGACGATCGGGCGGCCTGGGGGTTCGGCGCGGACGAGTTGGCGGATGACCTCGTCGGCGATGACGCCGGCTGGGCTGAATCGGACGCGGACGCCGCGGGGTGGATTCAGCTGCACGGGGCCGGATAGTTCGGCGCCGTCGAAGACGACGGTTACTTCGATCCGGCGTTGGGCGACCAGGGCGCCAAGTGCTGTGACGAGGCGCTGGCGTTGGGAGTGGAGTGGTGAGGTCGGCCAGGCGGTCTTGGTCACGTTGTAGCCGTCGATGATCAGGTGGACCTGTGGCAGGGCCAGGAGCTCGTCGAACAGGGCTGGGTCGTCCTCTGGCGCGGTCCGGCCTACTGGGGCGGCTTCGGGCTCGGTGCCGGCGACTGTGTCGGCTGGGCGCAGGTCACCGCCTGGGGGTAGCGCCAGCTCGCGGCGGAGACCGCTGGCCGCCTCTAACACGGTGTCCAGCAACAGGCGGGTGCGCGTCGACGCCAGCTCGCGCTCCTGGCCCGCCGTACGACGGGCTGCGTGTTCGACTGCCTCTAGCTCAGTGATGCGGGCTCGTAGTCGGCGGAGCTCGCGTTCGACCTCGTTGCGGGCGGCATCGACGCGCTCGTCTGCCGTCTCGGCTTCGGTCGTGCGTTGCTCGAGGTCGCTCTGGAGGCCGGTGATGCGTTGGCGGGCCTCGTTGAGCTTGCGGCGCAGGGTGACGTTCTCGGCCTTGAGCTCGTTCACCTGTTCGCGGAGCCGCTCGCGGACTTGGCGGGTCTCGGTGCGGGCTTGGTCGAGCTGATCCGACAGCCGGTTGATGGCTTCGTCGTCCGCTCGTGGCGTCTCGGCCGGGAGCTGGGCGGCCGCGGCGATTCGCAGCTCCCACTCGTCGGGGCGCAGCAGGTAGGCCAGTGCGGCGACCTCGACCGGGTCGGCCATCGGCACCGGGATGCCCTCGGCGACCGCATCGCCGAGCTCCGCGTGTTCCCGGCGTACCTGGAACGCGGTCAGCTGGCGGAAATGCTCGTCGGTCTCGAGGATCGGGCCGAGCACGGACGCCGAGAGCTTGGCGCGCTTGGCCGGGGCGAAGCTCGCGAACCGGCGCAGCGGCGCCGGGACATCGGTCGCGGGAAGCTGGCCGAGCGCCTGCGCGGCAAGAGTGAGGACTCGTTGCCGGACGGGTTCGGGCAAAGTCGTAGCGGCGGAGCTCGCGGCGGTGCCTGCCTCAGTCACCGGTCCGCAGTCCGGCTGGGGTGACGGCCATCGCCTGCGGCCCGTGATGCAGACCACACCGAACCGGCATGAGGGCCGATTTCCCGGTGATCGCCTGTGTACGCATACCGAGAGGGTAGTCGACTCGCTCGCGTGTCACCTGCGGAATTGTCGGTGGCGGCTCTTAGCGTCGTTGCCATGACCAGCCCGCCGCCGCAGACGCCGCTGCCGATCCGTGGCGTGCAGCCGAGTTTCGACGACCTCGGGACGCCGCTGCACAGCATCACGTTCTGCGTGGTCGACCTGGAGACGACCGGCGGTGCGCCCGGCGAGTCCGGGATCACCGAGATCGGTGCGGTGAAGGTGCGGGCCGGTGAGGTGGTCGGCGAGTTCCAGACGCTGGTGAATCCCGGCGAGCCGATTCCGGCGTTCATCGCGGTCCTGACCGGGATCACCAACCCGATGGTTGCCTCGTCACCCCGGATCGACTCGGTGCTGCCGGCGTTCCTCGAGTTCGCCCGCGGCTGCGTGATGGTGGCGCACAACGCGCCGTTCGACATGGGCTTCCTGAAGCACGACAGCCTCGTGCACGGGTACGACTGGCCCGATTTCACCGTCGTCGACACCGCACTGCTCGCCCGCCGCGTGATCACACCGGACGAGGCGCCCAACTGCAAACTCGGGACGCTGGCCAAACTGTTCCGCGCCACCACGACCCCGAACCACCGTGCCCTCTCCGACGCGCGTGCCACCGTCGACGTGTTGCACGGACTGTTCGAGCGGGTCGGATCCCTCGGCGTACAGACTCTCGAGGATCTGCAGACCTTCAACTCGCGCGTCGCCCCCGCGGTGCGGGCCAAGCGGCACCTGGCCGAGTCGTTGCCGCATGCACCGGGTGTGTACCTGTTCACCGACGACCGCGGCGAGGTGCTGTACGTCGGCAAGTCGAAGGACCTGCGGAATCGCGTGCGCTCGTACTTCACCGCCTCCGAAACCCGCAACCGGATCGGCGAGATGGTCGGAATCGCCACCGCCGTCCGCGGGATCGAATGCGGCACCTCGTTGGAGGCCGAGATCCGGGAGCTCCGGCTGATCGCGGAACACAAGCCGCGGTACAACCGGCGCTCCAAGTTCCCCGAGCGGCAGCACTGGCTGAAGGTCACCGTCGAGCCGTTCCCCCGGCTCTCGCTGGTCAAACAGGTGCGTGACGACGACGGCGGCTACCTCGGCCCGTTCAGCTCCCGCAAAACCGCCGAGCGCGCGATGGCCGCGCTGCACGAAGCCTTCCCGATCCGCCAATGTACGGCGCGGATGTCGCGGACACCCCGGCTGTCGCCGTGCGTGCTGGCGGAGATGGGGCGCTGTGTGGCGCCTTGTGACGGCCGCATCTCCACCGATTCGTACGGCGAATTCGTGCACAACCTGCGAACCGCACTGACCGCCGACCCGACCCCGGTCATCGACGCCCTCGACCGGCGTATCGACGTACTGTCTGCCGACGAGCGCTTCGAGGACGCGGCGGTGCATCGGGATCGGTTGAGCGCGTTCGTGCGGAGTTCGGCGCGGATGCAGCGGATGGCGTCCGTCACGAGTTGCGCCGAGATCTGCGCGGCCCGCCGTACCGACGACGGCGGGTGGGAGCTGCACGTGATCCGACGTGGGCGGCTGGCCGCGGCCGGAGTCAGCCCGCGCGGGACGGATCCACGGCGGTACCTCGACATGCTGCGAGCCTCCGCCGAAACGGTGCTGCCCGGCATCGGCCCGGTCGCCACCGCCTCCCCCGAGGAGATCGACCTGGTCCTGCGCTGGCTGGACCAGCCCGGAATCCGCCTGGTCGAGATGGACGGCACCTGGACCTGCCCGATCACCGGCGCCGGCCGCCACCTCACCCGCATCGACAACGCCAACGCCGACCTCCACCACCCGACCGAACGCCGCCGCCTCCGCCCCCTCGGCCCGGCCCGAGCCAGCTGAGCGGTACGAGCGCTCCAGGAATGTGCCGAAGTCGGCACCGCTAGAACGGCGGCGGATCCACGAGCGGCTGACCGGTCAACGGGAACCGTGACTGGGTCGACAGCGGGTTGGCAGGCGTCGCGTTGCCGGATGCCGGCTGGGGCGACGGCCGCGATCTGCTGAGTGCGGACGGCGGACCGTCGTACGGAGGTTGCGCCGAGGCTGGGGGCGTTTCGGACCGCTGGGTGATCGGGCCGCGGGCTGGTGGGACAGTGGTGTAGCGGTGACCGGTGGGAGCAACCAGGGTGATCGAGCCATCCGGGTGGTTCTCGGTCTTCCAACCCCAGCGCGGGGTGTCTTTGATGACATGGTGATACTCGCAGTACGGCGCTAGTCCGGCCAGGCTGGTGCGGCCCGTGACGGCGAACGGCGTGCCGTGGTCGCGATCGCATTCGCGGGACGGCCGATTGCAACCGGGCCAGGCGCAGACCGGATGCCGGGCGAGCAGCGTCTCGCTGACCGACGGGGCTGGGTCGTGGCGGGTGGTCGAGGCTTCCAGGACGACACCGGTCGCCGGGTCGGTGAGGAGACGCCTCCAGGTCCCGCCTTCGGCGATTCGGCGTGCCATCTCAGCGGAGATCGGGCCGTACCCGGTCAGTTCGCACGGATCGTCGTCGAGGCCGAGCAGTGTGTTGACTGGAATCAGCACCTCGATGTGTGGGCGGCGGCGATGCTGGTCCGGCAGACGGCGTTCGAGCCAGTCCAGTCCGTTGTGGACAATGTGGCCGAACAGGTCCGCCACTACATCAGCCCTTCGCTGCTCGGCGTTCCGCTGATCACGCTCGGTCGACGCGGCTCCGGTCGACGCGGCGGCTCCGGTCGGTTCGGAGGGCTTGGAGGGCTTGGAGGGCTTGGCGTCCACAGGGGCTACGGAAGGGCGGCCTTCGGCGTGATCGGGAGCGCCGGGCTCGCGATCGGGAACGCCGCTCGCGGGATCGGTTGGAGCAGCAGACCCGGGCTCCGTGGACATGTTGGACGCGCATTCGGCACCAGGCTCTGCCGGCGTCGGCTCAGGGGCGGTCGCCCGGGAGGCCGTGAGATCTGGCGCTGTTGGAGCGGGATCCGCGGTGCGGTCCGGAGCGGAGTCCGCGGTGCGGGCGGGGTCGGCGGTACGGACCGGGTCAGCGGTCTGGGCAGGGTCAGCGGTCTGGGCAGAGTCAGCGGTACGGGCAGCGGGGCGCTTTGCCAGGTCGGACATGGCTTGGATTGCTACCCACATCTGCTGAATCTGGTCGGCGGTGTGGACGACCCACAGGCCGGCCATGCCGTTGGGCAGGGGGACGATCTTGCAGGTGCGTTCGCGGACGGCGTCTCGGTGACGGTCGGCTTCGGTGGCGGCTTGGTGCTTGGCGACCTGGGTGCGGAGAGACCGCCGGAGGTTCGCGTTGGTCTGCGACGGCGCCCGGCGCAGGACGTGGGCCTCGACCGACCTTGCGTCGTCGTCGGACAGTCCTCGGGTTGCTTCGGAGATGGCCAGGGCCTTCGACCACGAGAGAGCGCCGGTCCGCAGCGCGGTCATGGTGGCAGCGACGGGGCCAGTGAGGTGCAGGGCGGTCTCGATGTGCCGGGTGGCGGTGTTCGTCGACAGGTGTAGTGCTGCGCCGATCTCAGCGGCCCAGGAGCGCTCCGGGTCGACTGGTCGGCCTGACGAGTCGATCACCTCAGGGCGCGGCGTCTCGGCCTCCTGAGCCTTGCGCTGGCGAAAGAACGACGCCATGGAGCCGGCCTTCAGCGCCTCGGCCCAGGACGCCAGTCGCGAGGTCGCCTTGAGGTACTCGATCAAGGCCATCGGTGACAGGCATTGGGGGCGGACCTGTTCCAAGGCAGCCGCCAGGTCGCCGCCGGGCGGCAGGAACACCCAGGCCGGAGCGGACTGGCGCAGCATGAACCGCTCGGCTTCGTCCTGGTCGGCGGACGCCCACAGCTCCCACTCCAACTGGTCGACGGCCGACATCGGCGGGAGGTCGTCGTCGTACAGATCCTCCTCGGTGATCACCGTCGGCGCCTCCGGGTCGTCGACGTCGAACGCGTTGTCGTAGATGTCGTCGGGTGGCTGGCACGGATCACTGGGTGGGAAGAAGGTGCCTGCCGGCCGGGAATCGGGCGGCGGAACGATGGCGATCCGGCGGCCCGCTCGGCTCGCGAAACTCCCGGCGAGCATCTGCTCGTCGGGGGCGCAGGCCGAGTGAATCGTCATGCATTCATATTAGAACACCCGTTCGAATGCGGCAAATCGATGGGTTCTCCGCTGCTCCGGGGGTGGCCGCCACTATGCTTCGGCACGTCCGAGTGTGCTTCGAGGAGAGGACGACATGGTCACCGCGATCGTGTTCATCAAGGCCGATGTCGCGCGGATTCCGGAGGTCGCCGAGCAGGTGGCGGCCATCGCGGGAGTCAGCGAGGTGTACTCCGTGACCGGCGGGCTCGACCTGATCGCGATGATCCGGGTCGCCCACCACGACGAACTGGCGACGGTGATTCCGGACCGCGTGAACCGAGTTCCCGGCGTACTGAGCACGGAGACGCACATCGCCTTCCGCGCGTACTCGACGCACGACCTGGAGGCCGCCTTCAGCCTGGGCCAGGAGGACGGTGTCTGAGGCTCGGAACCACGCCCTTTCTGACACGCGCTGAAGTTACGGTGAACGTATGAGCAACCCTCCCGCAGGCTGGTACCCGGACCCGACCGGGCAGCCCGACACCATCCGCTGGTGGAACGGGAAACAGTGGACCAATCGGACCGAGAAGGAAACGGTCGGTTCTACGGAGCTTGAGACGGTGGATGAGCCTGTCTCGGCTGAGCCTGAGGTCGTCGCTGAGCCTCAGCAGGGTGTGTGGGGGGCTACTGCGTCTACGCAGGAGGGGTCTGCTCCGACCTGGGGTGCGACGCAGACTGGGTGGGATACGACTTCACCTCCGCAGCAGGGTGGTTGGTGGCCTAATCCGGACGAGCCGGAGAGCGGGCCGAGGTTGGCCGCGGTCGGGCCGGTGGATGGTGGCACGGCTGCCGTGGCCGGCGGTGAGGTGCGTGCGGGTGACGGGCTGACGCCGTTCGAGCGGGCGCGGGCCACCTGGAACGCTCCGGAGATCGCGCCGGCGCCGCCAGAGCACTGGACGCAGCCGCCGATTCCCGAGGTGGTTGAGCCCGCTCCTACGTCGCAGTCTGAGGAGCAGACGGCCCCCAACGGGTGGACCCTGCGACTCGCCGACACCCCCGAGGCGGACGCGCCACACGCCGACCCCCAGGCTGGCGCGGCAGCAGATGCGCAGGCAGACACGGCAGGTGTTCACGCGGACGCTCAGGCGGACGCGGCGGCAAGTGCTCAGACGGACGCCGGTACGGCGGCAGGTGCTCATGCGGGTGCCGGTACGGCGGCAGGTGCTCCTGCGGATGCCGGTACGGCGGCAGGTGCTCATGCGGGTGCCGGTGCGGCGGATGCGGCGGCTGGTGCTCACGCGGATGCTGGTGTGGCGGACTCGGGTGATGCTCGGTGGGGTGCTTCGAGTGGCGATTGGGGTGTCGAGGGCGAAACCGACGTCCAGGCGGGCGTGAGTGCTGCTGGCGGGTGGGGTACTGAGGCGGACGTGCCGGCTGAGGCCGGTGGTTGGGGTGTGGAGGCGGACACCGGAGCGCAGACCGCGGCCAGTGGGTGGGGCGCGGAGGCGGACGGTGGGGCGCAGGCTGGTACGACGGGAGCTTGGGCAACCGCGGCCGGCGGCGGTGACGAGGTAGCGGCTGGCGCTGGTGACGTGGCGGCCGCTGGTGGTGAGCAGGGGTGGTCCGACGTGAGTTGGACCCAGGCCCCGAACGCCGCCCGCAAACCCCGCGAGACGAGCGCCGCGGAGCAAACCACCGAACTCCAGACCGGTGAGCCGGACAACGAAACCACTCAGGTCCAGCCGGCCTGGGGAGCACAGACCGGAAACGGTGGTGCGCAGACTCAGCCGACCTGGGGCGAGCAGCCCGGTGACGAAGCTACTCAGGTGCAGTCGACCTGGGGTGGGCAGACGGGTGGCGGGGGCGCGCAGGCTCAACCGACCTGGGGTGCACAGTCCGGAGACGACGCACCCCAGGCACAGCCGAGCACGAGCGGCCAGGGCGGTGACGACACCACCCAGGTCCAGCCGACCTGGGGCGGGCAGACGAATGACGGGGCCGCGCAGGCGACCTGGGGTTCGCAGACCGGTGACGGCGGTGCTCAGACGCAGCCGAGCTGGGGTGGGCAGACCGGGGATGACGCTACCCAGGTGCAGCCGGCCTCGGGTGGGCAGACGGGTGGTGGGGGCGCGAAGGGGCAGTCGGGCTGGGGAGTCGATCCGGATCTGGAGCAGGGGCCGGCTCAGCAGGGCTGGGGGGTTGCGGCTTCGGAGGGGAAGGCTCAGCTCTGGGGCGTGGATGCGGCTGCCGAGGGCCAGTCGTCGGGAACCGCGGGTGGTGCGCCTGAGAGCCAGGTGAGCTCGTGGGGTGGGCAGCAGGCTGCGGGTGGTGAGCAGGCGGGCGGCACGTCCTGGGGTGCGCAGCAGGCCGCGGACGATGGGCAAGCGGGTGGTGCGTCTTGGGGTGCGCAGCAGGCCGCGGGTGATGAGCAGGCAGGCGGCACGTCCTGGGGTACGCAGTCCTCGGGTGGGCAGTCCTCGGGTGGTGGTCAGCAGGGTGGGGCTGGTGGTTGGGGGGCTGGGCAGGGGGATGGTGGGCCTTGGGGTGGGCAGCAGGCTAGTGGGTGGGGGGCTGGAACCGAGCAGAGCGCGAGTGAGCAGAAGCAGGCTGGTTGGGGGGCTGGGCAGGGTGGGGCGGCTACTACTCAGGCTGAGGGTGGGCCTTGGGGTGGCGGGCAGCAGGCTGGTGGGTGGGGTGCGGGGCCGGGGAGCGGTGGGCCTGGTCGGGGTGGAGGTAAGGCCACCAAGAAGAAATCTGGTGGGAGTTCGAAGAAGAAGTCTTCGGGTGGCGGTGGCGGGCGGTCTGGGGCGAAGTTGCCGTTGATCGTCGGTGGTGGGATCGCGTTGGTGATGCTGGTGGTCGCCGCGGTGTTCCTGATCGTGAACCCTGGTGACAAGAAGAAGGCGGATCCTGGGCCGACGACGCCGACCAGCCAGCCGACGAATCAGCCGACCGGCGCGACCAAGCCCGGTGAGTCGAAGAATCCGAAGCTGCACGAAGGTGAGCGGATTGCGGCGACCGCGATCTCGTTCCCTCGTCGTACGGGGTTGTGGTCGGACCGCAAGCGGCTGGTACCGCAGTTGCTCGACTCGAGCGGGCAGTACATCGTGCTGCAGCAGAAGTTCGACGGGACCAACAACTGGTACGCGAACATCTTTGTCGGTGCCTTGGGCAACCAGGCCGGGTACGGCGGGGACCCGAAGGCGAGCGCGCTGGCGCTGGCGAACGAGGTGCCGGCGTCGCTGTACGGCGGGATCGCGATCACCCGGAAGCCGGGGCTGAACGGCCAGGTGAAGCGGTCGGACAAGTCGGGCTGGTTCGTACAGCAGACGATCACCGCCAAGTCGGGCAAGGTGACCGCCCGGGTGCTTACCCTGACAGTGGCCGTTTTTGACCTCGGGGACGGGACGGCCGTCGCGTACATCAGCGACATCCCCACCAACCGCCCAGACCTGAAGGCGGCCGAAAGCCAGGCCTACAAGGGAATCAACGTTGGCTGACAACGAGAACAACTATCCGCCCCCACCACGCTCCGGCCGGCACAGCGCACCACCACCGCCGCCCGTAGCCCCCGCACGCCCGCCAACGGAGGTGGAGACGCCGCCGCTCGTCGGTGGCACTCCTCCGGTCGCGGGCGGTCCGGGTGCTCCGGCAACCGGTGGGCTGGGCAATGCGCCGGTCGCGGGTGGACTGGGTGCTCCCCCGGTATCGTCGGGTGGATCGGATGACGTGCTGATGGGGCAGTCGCCTGCACCTGCGCCGCCACCACCTCCGCCACCGCGCTCCCCCGCACAGGGGCCGGCAGTGGGTCAGCCACCGGGGTATGCGCCGCAGGGCGGATCACAGCCGGGCCCTCAGTTCGCGCAGCACCCCGGGCAGGGCGCGCAACCGCCTGCAGGTCCGTACGGCGGTCAGCCCGCACCCTCCGGCCCACCGACACAGCCCGGTCCCGTGCAGTCGGGTCAGCCTGCGCAGCCAGCACGGCCGGGGTACCCCGGACACACAGTCCAGGCGGGTCGGCCGAGTCAGCCGGAGCAGGCGGGACAGTCGGTGCAGCCCGGACAACCCGGTCAGCGGGTGCAAGCGGGTCAGCCGACGCGGCCGGGACAGCCCGGACAGCTAGGTCAGCCAATGCAGGCAGGTCAGCACGTGCTGCCCGGTGAGTCCGCACACCCAATGCAGGCGGGTCAGGCGAATCAGGCGGGTCAGCCTGGGCTGCCGCCGGGGCAGGAAGGGATTGGGCCGCGGCCTGGGCAGATGACGGCTGGGCCGCAAGGCCGACCGCCTGTGCACGGGGCGGGCTCGGCACCGGCTGGGCCGACGGGACCCCAGGTTCCGCTGGGCGGGCAGGGAGGGATGCCGCAGGGCTACGGGTCAGGTGGACCGCAAGGTCAGCGGCCGGGCTCTCAGCCTGCTGTGGGCCCGACGTGGTCGCAGGCTGGGCGGACGGGTCCCCAGGTACCGCAGGGCGGGCAGGGGGTTCCGCAAGGCAATGGACCGGCTGGGCCGACAGGTCCGCACGGGAACGCGCCAGGCGGGTTGCCGGGTCAGCGGGCGGGCACTCAGCCCGGAGTTGGGTCTGCTGGACCGCAGGGTGGGCCGGCAGGTCCCCAGGGTCCGCAGGGCGCGCAGTGGGGTGTTCCGCAGGGCAACGGGCCAGGTGGACCTCAAGGGCAGCGACCGGGCAATCAGCCTGGTGGTGTGCCGAGTGGGCCGCAGGGCGGGCCGGCTGGATCAGAAGGCGGGCCGAGTGGGCCGCAGGGTGCGCCGGCTGGATCACAAGGCGGGCCGAGTGGGTCACAGGGTGGGCCGAGTGTGGCTCAGGGCGGGCCAGTGCAGTACGGGCCTCGGGCTGGGCAGGCGGGTGTGCCGGGTGGGCTGCCGTCGTACGCGCAGCAGGCTCAGCCGGTGTCTGCGCAGCAGGTTGGGCGGCCCTCGGCTGCGCAGCAGGGTGGGCAGGGGGCTGGTGGGCCGGGAGCTGTGTCCGGTGGCGAGCAGGCTGGTGGGTCGGGGTCTAAGCGGGTTGGGGTGCCTGAGGCTGAGGGGTATGGGGTGGTTTTGAGGCCTGGTGGGGACTCGGGGGCTCGGGCTCGGTTGGTTGGGGCTTTGGTTTTGGTGGTGGCTGCTTTGACGGCTACCGCGTTGAGTGTTGGGTGGATCTGGACTCGGGCTGATGCGGTTCAACCCGTTGCGTTGCCTTCGGGGAATCCGGGGTTTCGGACGGTTAGTCCTTCGGTGAAGCCTTCTGAGACGCCGCCGCCTCGGGGAGAGGTGTTGGGGGCGTTGATCGTTGCTGCCAACAAGGACACGATGCCGATCATGGGGTCGACGTGGACGAACACCGGTGAGCGGTCGGGGCAGTACGGCGGGGCTGCGATCTGGCTGACCGTGCACGAGAACTACAACAAGGAAGCCGACTGGGGGAACTACGTCTCGTTCGGTCAGCTGACGCCGACGTTCAAGGTGACCAGTACGCCGGCCGGGCTGAAGGCGGCCGCCACGCAAGCCGGGTCGCGGGCGATCATCGGGTTGTACGGCGAGGGCGCGAAGATCTCCGGTACGACGCACAAGGCGATCACCGTGGATGGGCACAAGGGGCACGAGATCACCACGCGGGTGGCGGTCAAGGCGCCGAAGCTGAAGGAGACGTTCTCGACTGTGCTGATCGCGGTCGTCGACCGCGGGGACGGTACGGCGGCGGTGTCGATCGGGGACATCGCGGGGACGACGCCGACGTGGATTCAGGTGTGGCGGACGAAGGTCAGCGAGATCAAGATCAGCCGTTGAGATCCGGCGGGACGCGAGTCCCGCCGGCCAACAGCTAGCCGCGCACAGTCGCGCAGGCGGCGATCCAGCGGTCCAGGACGTCCTTGGCCGCGCCGGAGTCGATCGCCTCGGCGGCGAGGTCCATCCCGGCGCGGATCCGCGCGGTAATCGGACCCTCGACCGGGGTATAGGCGGCAAGCGCCGCCCCGGCGTTCAGCAGGACGACGTCGCGCACAGCGCCCGCCTCGCCTTCGAGCAGCGACCGGACGACCTTGGCGTTGTACGGCGCGTCCGCACCCTTCAGCGCATCCGCCGACACCGGCTCGATGCCGAGATCGCGCGGGTCGACCGTGAACGGCCCTTCCACCTCTCCGCCACCGACGTTCCACACCTGAGACGTCGTACGGGTGGTGAGTTCGTCCAGCCCGTCGTCCCCGTGGAAGACCAGGGCGTCGATCCCGCGCCGGGCCAGTACGCCGGCCATCAGCCCGGCGACCCGGGCGTCGCCGACGCCGACCGCCTGGGCGGAAGGATCACCGGGGTTCGCCAGCGGACCGAGGAAGTTGAAGGTCGTCGGTACGCCGAGCTCTCGCCGCGGTACGGCGGCATGTCGCAGCGCGGGGTGGAACGCGGGCGCGAAGCAGAAGGTGATCCCGGCCTGCTCCCCCACTTCGGCGACCTGCGCCGCGGTGAGGTCGAGCGGAATCCCGAGCTCCTCCAGTACGTCGGCCGCTCCGCATGCCGAGGATGCGGCGCGGTTGCCGTGTTTGACGACCTTCGCACCGGCGCCGGCGGCAACGATCGCGGACATCGTGCTGATGTTCACGGTGTGCGCCTGGTCGCCGCCGGTACCGACGACATCCAGGGTCCGGCCGGGGACCGAGATCCGGGTCGCGAAGTCGCGCATGGTCGTGACCAGGCCCTCGACCTCGGTGACTGTCTCACCCTTGGCGCGGAGCGCGATCACGAAGCCGGCCAGCTGGGCCGGGGACGCGGCGCCGGAGAGGATCTGCTCCATCGCCCACGCGGTGGCGGTGACCTCGAGGTCCTCGCCGCGCAGCAGCGGGTTGAGGACCTGCGGCCAGGTGTAGGCGGCCATCGCCGGGATCAGGTGGTGGCGGGCAGCTTGGCGACCACGGCGCGGAGCAGGTCCGCGGTGACCTCGGCGAACCGGACCGGGTCGATCGGGTGCGAGACCGCGGCCTCGGCGCGCGACCAGGTGGCCAGCCAGGCGTCCTGCGGACGGCCGGTGATGACCAGGACCGGCGGGCAGTTGAAGATCTCGTCCTTCAGCTGCCGGGCGATCCCCATGCCACCGGCCGGCACTGCTTCGCCGTCCAGGATGGCCAGGTCGATCCCGCCCTTGTCCATGGTCTTGATCACGGCCGGCTCGGTCGCACACTCGACGTACTCGAGGGCGGGCAGATCGGCGGCCGGGCGCTTGCCCAGCGCGAGCCGGACGGACTCCCGCGTCGTACGGTCGTCGCTGTAGACGAGAACCTTCAGCGGACGCTCTGAGCTCATCGATTCATCCCAAGCTGTGAAAAAGGCGACTGGACAGCTGAATGCTACCGGGGTGTCTGTTCAGCCCGGCGCGCCTGTTCCTCCAACCGGTCCAGGCGGCGGTCCTCGCGGCGCGCCTCACGCTGCGAGTCGCGCACCCATTGGACGAACAGAACGCCGAAGAAGACCAGCCCGACGATGTCGCCGGAGCCCCACAACAGGCCGCCGGCGATGAACTGGTCGTGTAGTGGCGAGGGCGGCCAGGAGCGTTCGAAACTCGTGTACCAGTCCTCGGCGATCAGCTTGTTCGCGGACATGATCGTGATCCCGAGGAACGCGTGGAACGGCAACGTGAGGAACGTCATGATCAGCCGGAACGGGTAGATCACCCGCCCCGGGACCGGGTCGATGCCCAGCAGCGGCCAGAAGAACAGCGATCCGACCAGCACGAAGTGGAAATGCAGCAGGTCGTGCAGCGCGGTCGAGCGCAGCGTGGCGTCGTAGATGCCGCTGAAATAGAGCACCCAGGGGCTCAGGACGAACAGTGTGAAGCCGATCAGCGGGAAGCAGGCGACCTTCGCGATCCGCGAATGCAATACGGAGAGCAACCATTTCCGGGGCCGCTGGGGCAGCGTCCGCAGCGCCAGGGTGACCGGCGCGCCGAGCGCCATCATCAGCGGCGTCAGCATCGACAGGACCATGTGCTGAGCCATGTGCACGCTCAGCAGCACCGTGTCGTAGGTGCCCAGCGCCGATTGGGTCGCGATCACCGCGCTGCCCAGCCCCAGTCCGACGAACGCGACGGTCCGCCCGACGGGCCATTTGTCACCGCGTTTGCGGAGCTGGCGGACGCCGTACAGGTAGAGCGCACCGGCCGCGATGATCACGGCGAGTAACACCGGTTCGAAGGTCCAGGCCGTCAGCAACCGCAGGGGTGTGAACGGCGCGATCTGGTCACCGGGCCCGGCGTGGAGAGGAAGCACCTTTCAACAGTAGTGCGACATGCATGGGGGTGGTCGTAGTACTTCCGGGGTGGACCGACATAATGACGGCGTGGCCACTGCAACTGCGCTCCCAGCGTCTCGTGAACACGGACACCACGACCGTCCCAGCATGGTCAGTGTCGGCACGATCGTCTGGCTAGCGAGCGAACTGATGTTCTTCGCCGCTCTGTTCGCGGCGTACTTCACGATCCGGTCGGTGACGACCGCGACCGCGGCGCCCGGGACGGAGACGCTCTGGGACGCGTCGACGGAGATGCTGAACATCCCGTTCGCGCTGACCAACACGCTGATCCTGGTGCTCTCCTCGGTGACGTGCCAGTTCGGCGTCTTCGCGGCCGAGCACGGCCGGGTCGGCCGGGTCGGCTCCGCGGCGAACTTCCTCAAGTGGGGGATGCGTGAGTGGTTCATCCTCACGTACCTGATGGGCGCGGTCTTCATCGCCGGCCAGGTGACGGAGTACGCCACGCTGATCCACGAGGGCATCACGATCTCGTCCTCGCCGTACGGGTCGGTGTTCTACCTGACCACCGGCTTCCACGGCCTGCACGTGACCGGCGGCCTGATCGCCTTCGTGTTCGTCCTGGCCAGGACCTACATGACCCGCAAGTTCACCCACGAACAGGCCGTCTCGGCGATCGTCGTGTCGTACTACTGGCACTTCGTCGACGTGGTCTGGATCGCCCTGTTCGCGACCATCTACCTGCTCAAATGAGTGAGAAGAGAACCTCCTTGTCACCGGCGCGCTTTCTCTCCGCGCGACGACGGCACCGGTCCGCCGGCCTCGTCGTGCTCCTGTTCGGCCTCCTGGCAGTGGGCTCGGCGTACGCCGCGTTTGCCCCTGGCAGCGCGGTGGCCGACAACTCGGCCCAGTCCCAGCAGATCGAAGAGGGCAAGAAGCTCTTCGCGGTCGGCTGCTCCAGCTGTCACGGCCTGAACGCCGAAGGCAGCGGGAACGGCGAGGGCAAGATGGCCGGCCCGTCGCTGATCGGTGTCGGTGCGGCCGCGGTCGACTTCCAGGTCGGCACCGGCCGGATGCCCGCGATGCAGCCGGGCGCCCAGGTCCCGCGGAAGACTCCCGCCTACACGCCGGAGGAGATCGAGGCCCTGGCCGCGTACGTCGCCTCGCTGGCCCCGGGCCCGGCGGTTCCGGCGACCGACGCGTACGACATCAGCAAGGCCACCGACGAGCAGGTCACCCGTGGTGGCGAGCTGTTCCGGACCAACTGCACGGCCTGCCACAACTTCGCCGGCAAGGGTGGCGCGCTGCCCAACGGCAAGTACGCGCCGTCGCTGATGAACGTCGACCCGAAGCACATCTACGAGGCGATGCTCACCGGTCCGCAGCAGATGCCGGTCTTCTCCGACCAGGTGATGCTGCCGGAGGACAAGCGCGACATCATCGCCTACCTGCACGCGCTGCAGGAGCAGAAGGACCCGGGTGGCTTCGGTCTCGGCCGGCTCGGCCCGGTGTCCGAGGGTCTGTGGGGCTGGCTGGTCGGTATCGGCCTGCTGGTCGCGGTGGCGGTCTGGATCGGCGCCAAGGGCGTGAAGGCCAAGGGCCCCGGCGCAGCACACAAGGCTGAGGGGGCGAGCGCCGAATGAGTGACAAGAACCTGCCTGTGAAGGCGGACGACGAGCACCACGGCACGGTCGAGGTGGCCGAGCCGATCGCGGATCCGGGTCTGGAGCCGCACGAGTACCGGATCACCGACATCGACCCGAAGGCCGCCGACCGGGCGGAGCGTCAGGTCGCGACGATGTTCACGCTGGCCGGCCTGCTGGCCCTCGGCGCCTGCGTCGCGTACTTCGCGATCCCGCGGGACGCGATCCTCGAGTTCGGTCCGCTGTCCGGTAACGCGAACAACATGACGCTGGGCCTGTGCCTGGGCGTCGGGCTGTTCCTGATCGGCGCCGGGGCGATCCAGTGGGCCAAGCAGCTGATGGTCGACACCGAGATCGTCGAGCTGCGGCACGACGCCAACTCCTCGCCGGAGCAGAAGGCCGACATCATCGAGGGCTTCAAGGAGGGTGCGGCCGAGTCCGGCTTCGGCCGGCGCAAGCTGATCCGCCGCTCGCTGCTCGGTGCGATGGGCCTGCTCGGCCTGCCGGCCATCGTGCTGCTGCGTGACCTCGGTCCGCTGCCGGGCCGCAGCCTGTACAACACCATCTGGGCCAAGGGCATCCGGGTCGTCAACGACGTCACCGACCGCCCGATCAAGCCGTCCGACCTGCAGGTCGGTCAGCTGGTCAACGCGCAGCCGGCCAACCTCACTCCACTGCAGGAGGAGAGCGCGGTCGAGTACCAGAACGCCAAGGCGAAGGCCGCGGTGATCGTGGTCCGGATCGAGCCGAACAAGATCCGTACCAAGCCCGGTCGTGAGAACTGGGGTATCGACGGCATCCTGTGCTACTCCAAGATCTGCACCCACGTGGGCTGCCCGATCTCCCTGTACGAGCAGACCACGCACCACGTGCTCTGCCCGTGCCACCAGTCGACGTTCGACCTGGCCGACGGCGCGAAGGTGATCTTCGGGCCTGCTGCCCGGCCGCTGCCTCAGCTACCGTTGGCAGTGGACGCAGAGGGCTACCTGGTCGCGCAGAGCGGCTTCACCGAGCCGGTCGGCCCGAGCTTCTGGGAACGAGGGTGACACCAGTGTCTGACACGAAAGAAAAGCCTGCCGCCACGGCAGAGTTTCCGGCGCCGGTCAAGTGGGTCGACGACCGGCTCGGGATCGGCAAGATCGGCCGCAAGAACCTGCGCAAGGTCTTCCCGGACCACTGGTCGTTCATGCTCGGCGAGATCGCGCTGTACAGCTTCATCATCCTGATCCTCACCGGCATCTTCCTGACCTTCTGGTTCAAGCCGTCGATGGCCGAGGTCGAGTACCAGGGTTCGTACAGCCTGCTCAAGGGCCTGCACATGTCCGAGGCCTACGCCTCGACGCTGGACATCTCGTTCGACGTCCGCGGCGGTCTGCTGATGCGGCAGATCCACCACTGGGCGGCCGTGCTGTTCATCGCCGCGATGATGGTGCACCTGCTCCGGATCTTCTTCACCGGCGCGTTCCGCAAGCCGCGTGAGCTGAACTGGGTGATCGGTTTCGGGATGCTGTTCCTCGGCATCATCGAGGGCTTCATCGGCTACGGCCTCCCCGACGACCTGCTGTCGGGTACCGGGCTGCGAATCACCCAGGGCATGATCCAGGCGTCCCCGATCATCGGGACCTACCTGAGCTTCTTCATCTTCGGCGGCGAGTTCCCGGGTGACGAGTTCGTGTCCCGGTTCTTCACCGTGCACGTGCTGCTGATCCCGGGGTTGATCCTGGCCCTGGTCACGGCACACCTGTTCCTGGTCGTGTACCACAAGCACACCCAGTACGCCGGTCCCGGGCGGACCGAGAAGAACGTCGTCGGCTACCCGCTGATGCCGGTCTACATGGCCAAGGCCGGTGGCTTCTTCTTCGTCGTGTTCGGCATCACCGCGCTGATGGGCGCGCTGCTGCAGATCAACCCGGTCTGGCTGTACGGGCCGTACAACCCTGCCGAGGTAACGGCCGGCTCGCAGCCGGACTGGTACATGGGCTGGCTGGAAGGCTCGGTCCGCATCATGCCGGGCTTCGAGTCCCATTTCTGGGGCGTCACCCTCAGCTGGAACCTGCTGATACCGGCGCTGCTGATACCACCTGCCTTCGTCACCTTGGTCGCGTTGTATCCGTTCATCGAGAGTTGGATCACCGGCGACAAGCGGGAGCACCACCTGCTGGACCGGCCGCGCAACGTGCCGACCCGGACCGGTATCGGTGCCGCCTTCATCACCTTCTACGGCCTGCTGTGGATCGGTGGCGGTAACGACCTGGTGGCGACCCACTTCGACGTGTCGCTGAACAAGGTGACCTGGTTCCTGCGGGTCGCGGTGTTCCTCGGTCCGGTGCTCGCCTTCTGGGTGACCCGGCGGATCGCGATCTCGCTGCAGCGCGCGGACCAGGAGCGGCTGCTGCACGGTCTGGAGTCGGGCATCATCGTCCGCTCCCCCGACGGCGGCTACTCGGAGCGGCACACGCCGATCTCGAACTTCGAGGCCTACGAGCTCACCGCGCACGACCGGCTCGTGCCGTACGAGGTGGGTCCGGAGACCGACGACAACGGGGTTCGCGCCCCGCGCCGGGCACTCAACAAGGTGCGCGCCAAGCTGAGCCGCTTCTACTACGCGGACGCGGTGCAGAAGCCGACCGCGGCGGAGATCGAGGACGCGCACTCGCACGGTCACGACGACGACGTGCACGAGCTGACCGAGACGGAAGCCTTCCACGAGGTCACGCCCGACAAGCACTGACGCAGTACCGAGAACGCCCCTGGCTGAGGCCGGGGGCGTTTTTCGTTGTGGTCTAACTGCTTGCGCGCGTCTTCGGTATGTCGAAAACTTCTTCCATGCCGCCCGAATTGTCTCGACGACGCGCCCTCCAACTGGCCGGTGCTGCGACTGCCGCCGGTCTGACGTCCACCAGCACAGCAGCCAGTACGGCGGCCGCCGCGCCCGCCGCAGTTGCCCAGGCCCAGCAGGCTCAGGCGGCGGGTGTGTTCGGCGAACCAAATGTCCAGGAGGCCCTGCGGTGGTGGGCCCCACAGCGGGGTGTCTGGACGCCGGTCGGGTGGAAGTCGCACCTGTTCCGGTTCGACATGTTCTACAACGGCACCATGGTGTGCCAGCCGGCGGTGGCGCTGCCGGTCGGTCACCCCAAGCCGTACCTGGACGCCTACGTCAACAAGGACTTCCAGGTAACCCCCGTGATGCCGGACCGCGGGGTCACCCCGCCGATGCCGACCGGGCGCTACTACCTGTACAAGGGCGACTTCGGAGTCGGCATCCAGGGCTGGCAGCAGGACAAGCACACGCCGGTGCTGTGGACCGAGCACCGGCGGCAGGAGGGCGTCGTACTGCGTCAGTCGGTGTTCGCGCATCTCCGCGGTGCCCCTGACGTCCAGACGGCGCTGGAGCCGATCTACGCATGGACGCGGTTCTCGATCGAGCAGGTGAGTGAGGTGCGGCCGCCGGCGTCGTTCTCCTTCGTTCTGCGGCTCAGCAAGGCATACATCAAGCACCGGATCGATCCGCCGCAGCAGCAGGACGCCTTCGTCACCATGGAGGTCATCCCGTCAACGGCACCGCTCGACACCACTCTGAAGATCGAGCAGGTCTTCAACCCCGGACCGGAGCCTGTGCCCGCCCGGGTCTTCGACAGCGCCGGACTGGTCCGGATGGCAGTCAGCGTGCCCGGTGCGACCACGCTGACCGGCGCGAACGGGGTGTACGACCTCACGGTGAACATCCAGGCTCGCAAGGGCGCCTACGTCGACGTACTGGTGCCGATGCTCCCCCAGCCGCGTGCTGAGATCGACGCTGAGCTAGCCCTCGGGTACGCCGGTGCTCTCGCGCAGGCGGAGACGTATTGGGCCAAGAAGCCGGCCACCGCCGCGTCCATCAGCACGCCGGAGCCGTATGTCGACCAGTTCTTCCGTCGCAGCGTGCAGCTGGCCGAGATCATCGGTGAGAAGAGCCCGGACACCGGCAAGCACACCTTCCTGTCCGGCTCCTACGGCTACGACATGCTGTGGAGTACGCCGACCTCGATGGTCAGCCACATGTTCCTGGACCTCCTCGGCTACCACGACGTGGTGGCGTCGCATCTGGAGCTGTATCTGGCGGTCCAGGGCACGGTGGAGCCGCCGGGTGACGACTACAAGCAGTTCTCCCATGACGGCTTCTTTGCCACCCCAGCGCAGTTGCAGCCGTTCCACTGGCTCAGCGACCACGGCGCGATCCTGGAGGCGGCGGCCCGGCACGTGTTGCTCAGCGGGGACCAGGCGTTCCTGAACCGCTGGCTGACGCCGATCGTGAAGGCCTGTGAGTTCATCCAGCGGGCCTGTCAGTACCAGGGGCATGCGGCGGTGAAGGGGCTGATGCCACCGGGCAAGGCGAACGACACCGCCCAGGTCCAGCAGGCGATCTCGAGTCAGGCCTGGATCCACCGTGGTCTACGGACCGCAGTACAGCTGCTGCAGCGGATCTCGCACCCGCGAGCGAACGAGTTCGCGCAGCTCGCCGACTCCTTCCGGACCATCTACGCGAACACACTTCGCCAAGAGGCGACGACCGCGCCGCGGTGGACCGATCCGAGCGGCGTCAAGCACCCGATCCTGCCCAGCAAGTTCTACGGCAACGAGAGCGCCTGGCCGGACCTGGAAGCGTTCGACGGTGGCGCCCTGATGTCGGTCTATGCCGATCTGCTCCCCGCCGACGATCCGCTGATGACGTCGTTCGTCGAGTTCTTCCGGGTCGGCCCCAACGTGGCCAACTTCGACCCCGCGCACCACACCGCGCTCGACCGGGTCGTCCTGGATCACGAGCAGAGCAGCGGTGAGCCCTGCTACAGCTGGAACCTCTTCCACAGCTGGCAGCGAGGCGACCGCGCACATTTCCTCGAAGGGCTGTACGGCCTGCTCACCGGCGCGATCTCGCCGGACACGTTTATCTCCGGCGAGCATCGGCACGGCATGTACGGGACGCTCTTCACCCAGCCGCTGATCACCTGGGCCGCCCGGCACGCGGTGATCGACGACGCGGTGACCGCCGGCGAACTACACCTGCTCCGGATCTGCCCGCTCGCCTGGATCTCGAAGGACTCCGAGACGGTGTTCGACAAAATGCCCACGCTGTTCGGACCGATGTCGCTGCGCTTCCGGCTGTCCGCGGACGGCAAGACACTCAACGTCACCCACTCGACCAACTGGGCGCAGAACCCGAGCAAGGTCACGGTTCACCGGCCTCCGGTCCCGGGACTGGAGCGGCTGGTCGTCAACGGAACGGAGGTCAACTGATGATCGACGTCACTGGCGATGGCAAGGCCGACATGGTGATCCGCCGGAACGGCCGCCTCATCGTGTACCCGCACAACGGTCAGTCGGCGAGCAACCCGTGGACGACCTCCTACGACACGAACACGACGGGGTGGGACATCGCCCGGGTCATCTTCCTGGCCGACGCGACCGGCACCGGCAAGGCGGATCTGGTGATGGTCCGCAATGACCAGACCCTCCACGTGTATCCGCACAACGGGCTGAGCGGGAACGCGGCCGGCTGGAACTCGCCGTACTCGACCGGCCTCACCGGCTGGGACATCGCGGACTGGATCGGGATGGGTGACCTGACCGGTGACGGCAAGCCGGACCTGGTGAGCCGCCGCCGCGACGGCAGCATGTGGACCTACCCGCACAACGGCAAATCCGGTACGGCGGCCAACTGGACCGGACCGTTCAGTGTCGGGGTGAACTGGAACTCGACCACCGCCCTGCTCGTCGGTGATGTCACCGGCGACGGACGTGCCGATCTGGTGGCCCGGGACGGGTCCGGCAACCTGACTGTCCATGTGACCGCGACAGGCGCTCAGATCGCCGCAGGGAGCGGCTGGGGGCTGGCCAACGTGATGTTGCTGCAGGACGTGACCGGGGACGGTCGGTTGGACATCACTGTCCGTGACAGCAGTGGCGCCGCGGGGGTGTATCCCCACAGCGGCGCCACGACCAGCAATCCGTGGAGCTCGGGTCGCTACGCTGCCGGCGGCGGCTGGCAGGAGGCGACCCTGATGGCCCTCTAGCCCTTTAGCTAGCTGAGCGCTGAGCCTTGCTTGTACTTCTCGTAGGGCAGGTTCCAGTCGGTCCAGCCGTTACCGGCGGTCATGTACCGCTTGGTGCCGGTCACCACGACGGGGTCGCCGCGCAGCGTCTGGTTGAAGAACCACTGGCCGTTGGCCAGGCTCATCCCGACGCAGCCGTGGCTGACGTTGGCGCTGCCCTGGCTGCCGCTCGACCACGGGGCGCCGTGGATGAACTCGCCGGAGCTCGTCACCCGCTGGGCCCACTTCACGTCGTGGATGTCGTAGTACTCCGGGTCGCCGGGCTGAATGCCGACGGTCCGGGCGTCCATCCGCTTGGTGGCGAACTTCTCCATGATCACCTTCACCCCGCTGCGGGTGGTGAAGCCGTCCTTGCCGGCGGTGATCGGGATGGTGCGGGCCAGCTTGCCGTTGATGGTCACCGTCATCGTGTGCTTCGCTACGTCGACCTTGCTGACCACCGACTTGCCGATCGCGAACTTGATCTCGCGGCTGGCGGCACCCCAGGTGCCGTTGCCGGCGTTCACCCCGGCGGTCTTGATCAGCACCGTGACCTTGGTGCCGGCCGGCCAGTACGCCTTCGGCCGGTAGTTGACCTGCTTGTTGTTCACCCAGTGCCAGCTGCCCTCGACCGGGACCGAGGTCTTGACCTCGAGCCGCTTCTCGACCGCGGCGCGGTCGGTGACCGGGTTGTTCCAGTAGATCTGGATCGGGAGCGCGACGCCGACGGTCTCGCCGTTCAGCGGGACGACCGAGGCCTTCAGGTTCCTGGTCGCCTTCAGGGTGGTGAAGCTCGAGGAGATCGGCACATTCGCGCCGTCGGTGCCCTCGGCCGAGCCGCTCAGCGTGTACGTCGCTCCGGGCTTGACCCCGGGGCCGGCCGTCCACTGGGTCTTGTCGGCGTTCAGGGTGCCGTCGACGGTGTCACCGTCGTCGTCCTTGAGCGTGACCGACTTGATCGTGCCCACCGAGGTGGTCACGGTCACCGGCTTGTCCGGCGCGACCGCCTTGGCGCCGTTCGCCGGGACCACCGCGACATTGGCCGCGGCCGGGTTGTCCGACGGCGTCGCCGAGGTGCCGGGAGGCGTCGACACACCCGGCGTACTGCTGCTCTGGGTGCCACCGGGGCCCGGCTTGGCGCCGCCCTCGGTGTCGCTGCACGCGGTGCCGGCCAGCAGCATCGCCGCGATTCCCACCACGGCCAGGCCGTGTTTCCTGCTTACCATTCCCCAGTTCTCCCCTGTATCCGTCAACCGCCGCCCAGCGTAACCCGTCGTTCCTCAGACGCACGAAAACGCCGTCCGGTTGGCCCGGACGGCGTTCTCATGATGCTTTCAACTATCAGTGAGCGTGGTCACCGCGGTAGTACTCGAAGATGAAGCCCGACAGCGTGACGATCCCGATCGCGCACCCGGCGATGAACAGCCACCAGCCGAAGACCAGGCCGAGCACGACCACCGACAGCGTGAGGGCGCAGAACAGCGGCCACCACGAGTGCGGCGGGAAGAAGCCGAGCTCACCGGCCCCGTCCACGATCTCGGCTTCCTTGCGGTCCTCCGGACGGGCGTCCATCCGGCGGGCGGTGACGCTGAGGTAGAACGCGATCAGCAGCGACAGGAAGAACGTCATCACCAGTGCGGTGGTCCCGGTCGGGTCCTCCGACATCAGCCAGTAGATCGGCGTGACGACCAGTACGAACACGCTCAGGAGTCCGAAGACCCAGGCCTCGACCTTCACGCGCCGTCCTTCCCTTCGTTCTTCGCCGCGTTCTCCTCGAGCAGGGCCACGCGGCCCTGGTCCTCGCCGGCATCGAGCAAGTTGTCAGCTGCGGCCCGGTTGGCCGGGTACTCGGCGAGTGCCAGCTCCGGGTGGTGCAGGTCGAAGGCCGGGCTCTCGGACCGGATCCGCGGCAGCTTGTCGAAGTTGTGCCGCGGCGGCGGCGAACTGGTCGCCCACTCCATGGATCGGCCCCAGCCCCACGGGTCGTCGGTGTTGACCAGCGGTGCCTTGCGGGACTTGTAGACGTTGTAGAAGAACGGCAGCATCGACAGGCCGAGCACGAAGGCGCCGACGCTGGAGACCTCGTTCAGCGTGGTGAAGCCCTCGTTCGCCCCGTACGACGCGTAGCGCCGCGGCATCCCCTCGACGCCCAGCCAGTGCTGCACCAGGAACGTCGTGTGGAAGCCGATGAACAGCAGCCAGAAGTGCAGCTTGCCGAGGCGTTCGTCGAGCATCCGGCCGGTCATCTTCGGCCACCAGAAGTAGAACCCGGCGAACATCGCGAACACCACCGTGCCGAAGACGACGTAGTGGAAGTGCGCGACCACGAAGTACGAGTCGGACAGCTGGTAGTCCAGCGCCGGCGAGGCCAGGATGATGCCGGTCAGGCCGCCGAACAGGAACGTCGTCAGGAAGCCGATCGACCAGAGCATCGGGGTCTCGAACGAGACCGATCCGCCCCAGATCGTGCCGATCCAGTTGAAGAACTTCACCCCGGTCGGGACCGCGATCAAGAACGTCATGAACGAGAAGAACGGCAGGTTCACCGCTCCGGTGACGAACATGTGGTGGGCCCACACCGCCACCGAGAGGATGCCGATACCGAGCGTCGCGGCGACCAGGCCGATGTAGCCGAACAGCGGCTTGCGGCTGAAGACCGGCAGGATCTCGGTGATGATGCCGAAGAACGGCAGCGCGATGATGTAGACCTCTGGATGCCCGAAGAACCAGAACAGGTGTTGCCAGAGCAGTGGACCGCCGTTCCCGGCGTCGAAGACGTGAGCCCCCAAGGCTCGATCCGCCTCCAGCATCAGCAGCGCGCCGGCCAGGATCGGGAAGGCGATCAGGACCAGGATCGAGGTCACCAGGATGTTCCAGGTGAACATCGACATCCGGAACATCGTCATCCCCGGGGCGCGCATGGTGATGATCGTGGTGACGAAGTTCACCGCACCGAGGATGGTGCCCAGACCGGCCATCCACAGACCCATGATCCACAGGTCACCGCCGATCCCCGGCGAACGGACCGCGTTCGACAGCGGGGCGTAGGCGAACCAGCCGAAGTCGGCGGCGCCACCGGGGGTGAAGAAGCCGCTGATCGTGATCAGGCCGCCGAACAGGAACAGCCAGAAGCTGAACATGTTGAGCCGCGGGAACGCGACGTCGGGAGCACCGATCTGGACCGGCATGATCACGTTCGCGAAGCCGACGAACAGCGGCGTCGCGAAGAGCAGCAGCATGATCGTGCCGTGCATCGTGAAGAGCTGGTTGTAGACCTCTTCGTTCACGATCTGCAGACCCGGCTTGGCCAGCTCGGCCCGGATCAGCAGCGCCATCACGCCGCCGATCAGGAAGAACGCGAACGAGGTGATCAGGTACAGGTGGCCGATCAGCTTGTGATCGGTCGTCGTCATCCACTTGACCGCGATCTGGCCCTTGCTACGCCGCCGCGGCAGTGCCGCACTCGTCCCGATGGCGCCGGAGCGCTCGGCGAAGTCGGTCATTTCCCGCCCTCCTGCTCACCGTGACCAGGAATGGTGGTCGCGTCCTTGCCGCCGACGGCGGCACCGGTCTGGCCGCGGTCGGCCAGTTCCTTGAGGTGCTGGTCGTACTCGGCGCGGGTGACCACCTTGACACTGAAGATCATCCGGCTGTGGTAGAGCCCGCAGAGCTCGGCGCACTTGCCGGCGAACGTACCGGTCTTGGTCGGCGTGACCTCGAACTTGTTGGTCCGGCCCGGGATCACGTCGAGCTTGAAGTAGAACGACGGGACCCAGAAGGAGTGGATGACGTCCGGCGAGGTCAGGTCGAAGTGCACCGACTCGTTCACCGGGAGCCACAGCTCGGCGGGCTTGTCGAGCGTGCCGGTCTCCCAGACGCCCTCCTGCCCGTTGACCTGCTCCTTGTAGTTGAAGGTCCACTGCCACTGCTGGCCGACCACGTTCACCGTGTGCTGGGGCGTGCCCGACATCCTGGTGATCTGGTTGCCGTGCTCGACGGTGTAGAAGAAGAGCACCCCGATGATCGCGAACGGGGCCAGCGTGTACAGCACCTCGAGCGGCAGGTTGTACCGCACCTGCTTGGGTGCCTCGTCGTTGCGCTTGCGGTAGCGCACCACGACGTACAGGATCAGGGCCCACACCGCGACGCCGATGATCAAGGCCGCGATCCACGCGCCGATCCAGAGACTGCGGACAGCCTCGGTCCGGTCCGAGGCGGCCTCGGGGAGACCGAGTCGTTTCCACTGCTCAGTGGTCTCCGACGAACAACCGGTCAGCAGCACGGTGCCGAGCACCGTTGCCGCCGCGGCCAGCAGCCGTCGTTTCGCCGGACGTGTGGCGCGGGCAGGACCTGCCATGCGCTCCTCCACTCCGGACGTGCCGTTCGAACCCACGGGGCGCCTTTCCCTTCCCAAGTGAGACTGACGACCAAACACTACTGGACACCAAACGCCGTCCTGCGCATAGGTAGGCCTTAGCGTTTCCCCTGTGGATGAGCGTGGGTATTTGGACGCTGCGTCGGCGGAGCCTCTGCATCCGGCCGCGCGGGAAATGTTGCTCTCGGCAGTGGATTCCGGGTGGGCCGATCCGGTCCGCCTCTACCACGAGGGACGGACGGCCCGGCTGCTGCTGGACAACGCCCGGGCGGTACTTGCCGAGGGCGTCGGAGTGCGCCCTGACGAGCTCTACCTGACCACCTCCGGTACGGCGGCCATCCGCGCCGGACTGTCCGCCGTACTGGCTGCTCGGCGGCGGGTCGGGGCGGCGGTCGTCCACAGTGCGGTGGAGCATTCCGCCGTACTGCACACGGCTGGTGATGCCGGTGTGGAGGTCGGGGTGGACCTGCTGGGCCGAGTGGACCTGGAGGCGTTCACCGAGGCAGTCCGGCAGCCCGGAGTGGCGGTGGCGGTGCTGCAGTCGGCCAACCACGAGGTGGGGACGCGGCAGCCGATCGAGGGGGCGGCTGCGGCGTGTGGCGACGTGCCGCTGTTCGTCGACGCAGCGGCGTCGCTCGGGCACGACGTCGTACCGGGTGGGTGGTCGGTACTGACGGCGAGTGCGCACAAGTGGGGTGGCCCGGCGGGTGTCGGGCTGCTGGCGGTTCGGAAGGGCACCCGGATCGCACCGGCCTGGCCGATGGACGAGCGGGAGGACGGCCTCTCCCCCGGGTTCCCTGACGTTCCCAACCTGCTGGCCGCAGCGGCCGCGCTGCAGGCCCGGCTGGCGGAGGCTGCGGAGCTGGACCGGCAGCACCGGGCGTGGATCGCGGAGATCCGGCAGCGGGTGGCCGCGGATGTTGCCGATGTCGAGGTGGTGGGTGATCCGGAGGACCGTCTGCCGCATGTGCTCACGTTCTCGTGTCTCTACGTGGACGGTGAGGCGTTGGTCACCGCACTGGACGCTTCGGGCTTCGCTGTTTCCAGTGGCTCCGCCTGTACGTCGAGTACGTTGCGACCGTCACATGTGTTGGCGGCGATGGGTGTGCTCACCCACGGCAATGTCCGGGTCTCGCTGGCCCGGACGACGACGTACGGCGAGGTCGACCGGTTCTGCACGGTGTTGCCGGGGATCGTGGCGCGGATCCGGGCGGAGGTTGGGATGTGAACGTGGAGCTGGACTGCCGTGGGCTGCTCTGCCCACTCCCGGTGATCAAACTGGCCAAGGCGCTACCGACTGTCGCCGTGGGCGAGACCGTGATCGTGCTGGCCGACGACCCCGCTGCGGCGACGGACATCCCGGCCTGGTGCCGGATGCGGTCGCAGGAGCTGGTTTCGGCGTCCGAAAATGTGTATGTGGTCCGGCGGGTCAGCTGACACACTCCGCTGCGTGACCGACTTTTCTGACAAGCCGACGCTGACTGGTGAGCTCGTCGTACTGCGACAGGTGACCGAGGACGACTACCCCGCGCTCGCCGCGGCGATGGACGACCCGGACGTGGCCCGGTTGACCGGGAGCCACGAGGAGATCGGCGAGGAGCGGGCCCGGCAGTGGTACCGGACCCGGCAGGATCAGACCGACCGGCTGGACCTCGCGATCGTCGACAAGGCCTCCGGGCTGGTTGTCGGCGAGGCGGTGCTGAACGAGTGGGACCCGGACAACCAGTCCTGCAACTTCCGGATCCTGATCGGGGCTTCCGGGCAGGGCCGTGGGCTCGGGAGCGAGGCGACCCGGCTGATCGTCGGCTACGGGATCGAGAAGATCGGTCTGCATCGGATCAGCCTCGGCGTGTACGCGTTCAACCCGCGGGCCCAGCGTGCCTACGAGAAGGCTGGGTTCGTGGTCGAGGGCGTGTTCCGGGACGCGTTGCTGTGGGACGGCGAGTGGGTTGACGAGGTCATGATGTCGGTGCTCGCGACAGACTGGATACAGTCCGAGGCGTGATCGACGCCGACCGCATCGCCGTACTGACTGGGGCAGGGATCTCCACTGCCTCCGGGATCCCCGACTTCCGGGGGCCGCAAGGGGTGTGGACGAAGAACCCGGCGGCACAGGCGATGTTCGACATCGACGAGTACGTCGCTCGGCGCGAGGTGCGCGTGGAGGCGTGGAAGTTCCGGCTGGCCGCACCGGCGTGGACGGCCGAGCCGAACGCCGGTCATCTCGCACTGGTCGAGTTGGAGCGGCAGGGCCGGCTGACCGGTCTGATCACGCAGAACATCGACGGCCTGCATCAGAAGGCCGGGTCGGCACCGGAGTTGGTTCACGAACTGCACGGCACGGTCTGGTTCGTCGACTGCCTGCAGTGCGAGCGGCGGATCCCCATGGCCGACGTACTCCCCCGGCTGGACGCCGGTGACGAGGACCCGGCGTGTGAGGTGTGCGGCGGCATTCTGAAGTCCGCCACGATCTCGTTCGGCCAGGCGCTCGACGTGACCGTCCTGGACGCCGCAGTCGCCGCTACCGAAGCTGCTGACGTGTTCATCGCGATCGGCACCTCACTGCAGGTCTACCCGGCCGCAGGGCTGTGTGACATCGCCCTGCGAGCGGGTAAACCACTCATCATCCTGAACGCGCAGGAGACGCCGTACGACGAAGAGGCGGCGACCGTGCTGCGCACTCCGATCGAGACGACCCTGCCCGGCTTGTTCAGCTGAGCGAACCGCCCAGGTCGGCCCACCCGCTCCACCCCGAACCGAGGGCGGACTGCCACGACGTCCGGAGCTTGCCGTCGGCATCGATCGTGAACGTCACGCCGGCTCCCCCGACGCTGTCGGTGTTGCGGACGTCGGAGTGGGCCACCTGCTCTCCATTCAGCTTCCCGTCCTGCCAGTTGCCGCCGGGAGTGAGCTGCCACATCACCCAGCCGCGGTTGTCGGACCCACGGACGGACAGGCTGAGTCCGCCGGTGTTGTCGAGGGTGACTCGTGGGCTGCCCTGGGCAGTGATGCCACCCAGCCGGGCCAGCCCGGTGAAGGCGGCACCCCGGGACGGCTGCCAGGTCGTGGAGACCGCGTTCTCGGGGGTCCGGTAGAAGACGCTGAACGCACCGCTGTAACTCATCACGAGGTCCGGGTCAGAGCCGATCGAGCCCGGTAGCTCCTTCCACGGCACCCAGGCGCTGCCGATACTCGGCTGCCAGCTGTTCTGCAGCTTGTTGTTCGTATCTCGCACCACCATCACCATCAGACCGTCAAGACTGACGTCCACCGCGGGCTTGCCCACCATGGTGGTCCCGCCGATCTTCTCGGACCGCCAGCCACCGTCACGCTGCCAGATCGTGACTGGCACACCGTCGGTACCGCGGACGAACAGGCTGATCAGTCCGTCGTCCCCGACCACGGCGGCCGGGTCACCACCGACGACAAGGTCCAGCACGATCTCCCAAGCGCCCCAGTCGCCACCCGGGCCGGTCTGCCGACTGGTCCGGATTCGGCCGTCGGCGTGGCGCACGAAGGCTGTCAGCCCACCGTCGCGCCGGACGACGACCTCTGGCTTCCCAGCGGCGTCCACCGGCCACAGGTTGACGAACGGATCCCACGTGCTGCCGGCTGTCCGCTGCGACGTGCTCTGGATCATGCCGTTGCGGTTCCGCTCGAACACCGACATGGCGCCGTTGTCGTGCCGGACGACATCGGTCCCTCGCGCAACGCCGGCGAGATCGAGCAGGTCGTCCAGAGTGCCCGGCACCGCGAGCCGGAACGACGTGTTCGCGTCGTTCAGCGCGGCGTAGATCTCGTCGCGCCGGGCCCGGTAGCCGGTCAGGTCACCAGCAGCCTTGGCCTGCAGCGCCCGTACGGCGGCGATACCGGCCCGGCTCCTGCGTTCGGTCCGGGCCAGCCAGGGCTCGGAGTCGCGCAGGAACGATGGATTGCCGAGCCCGGCCCGCAACTCCGCCGGAGCGGCACCCAGACGAGCGAGGTAGTCGGTCAGTGCAGCAGCCGGAGCGGTCAGGTCCCGGCCGGCTCGATACGCCTCGATGAATGCGCGCACGTGTGGCGTGAGAGGCGCCGACGAGTCAGCGGTGAGTACCGAGCCGGTGTGCACCTCGGCGTACCGGCGCAGCGCATCAGCGGCCGGACCACCGAGCTCGGTGAGAATCCGCTGCCAGGCCGCCTGCGGCTGGTAGGCGGTGGGGTTCCAGGCGTACTCCGCGGCGGTACCCAGGGCGATCAGCGACGGCTCTGCCTCCTGCATCTCGTTGATCAGGAAACCCGTCGCGTACTGCGGCAGACCGGCGTCCCGGCCGACGAGCGGACCGAGGTGCTGGGCTGTCGGGGTGTAGTCGTTCACCGGGTAGTTGTCGAAGATCAGCAACTTGCGGCCACCGAACGCCGCCGACGCCGCAGCCGCGTCGTCCGTGGTGATCGTCGGTGACACCACCTCCCGACCGGTCCAGAAGATGTCCACGTCGGTCGGGATCAGTGCGGCGAACCGGGTGCGGTACGGCGTCGTGCCGGTACCCCAGTAGTCGGTCGGGACGGTGAGGAGCCGGGCACCGGGGTGGGTCTTGACGAAGCGGTCGTAGACGTCGTTGACCACATGGGCCTGGGCCGCCCCGAGCGGGCTCGCATCAGAGCCGAAGGCGCGCTCGTCCTCAGGACAGCGGAACTCGCCGCCCACGTCGTCCCAGCCGATCGAGAACGTCCGCTCGCCCAGGTCCCAGAGCTGCTGGTACCTGGCGATCAGCGCGTCCTTGTCCGCTTGACGGATGTGGCAGATCCCGAATTGCTTCGCGATTTCCGGCGAGGCGTTGGCCTCGGGGTTGATCCGGTAGATGAACTCCACCTGATTCGCCTTGGCGCGCTCGATCGCCCCGCGCATCCGTTCGACATCTGCGCCGGTGTAACGCGTGCGCCACTCGGCACCTGCGGTGTGCGGGTCGCCGCTGACCGTGTACTGGAACGCGTTCATCCGGTGCCGGCCCAGGAAGTCCAGGTGGTTCAGCAGATCGGCCTGCTGCCAGGGCTGGCCGTAGAACGACTCCATGCCACCGCGGAGTGCGAACGCAGGCTCGTCGACGATCGCCACACTGGGCACCGAGCCGGCCTTGGTCAGCTGGGCGAGCGTCTGCTCACCGTAGAAGGTGCCGGCCGCGTCATGGCCGACCAGGACTGCCAGTTTCTCGCCCTGGTATGAGCCGATGCCGAGGACATAGCCACCGGGTTTCAGACCGGCGGCGGACGGCAGGGACCAGGCCGACAACGCACCGGCGGCGCGTGCGCTCGCCGTACCGGTCTCTTTGACCACGGTGAGCCCGGACAGGTCGGAACCGAGGCGGCGGATCGACTGTGGTGCTGGAGACAGGGTGGGCAGGTCGTCTGCTGCGGCGGCCGGGGCTGTTGTGGTCAACAACCCCGCGCCGAGCGCAGCGACCAGTAACCAGTGGCGCTTCACCAGGTGTCCCGTTTGAAGCCGGTCGTCGGGTCCCATTCCCAGTGGCTCAGGGCTGTGGTGGCCGACTGGGCGAAGATGTGCTGCTGGTTGTTGTAGACCGACACGGCCGGGTCGGACTGGACCTGACCACCCCAGTTTGCGAAGGTGATCTTGTCGGTCGGCTGGTCCCACCACCAGTGGTACAAGGTGTCGTCAGCACCTCTGGCCACCACGTGTTGCTGGGTGCCGTAGCGGTAACTGGCCGGAGTGCCCTTGAAGCCGGCCGGTGCGCCGGTCCACTTGTCGCTGCGAAGTCCGTCCACGTCGGACCACCAGTGGAACAGCTGTCCGTCGGCGGCCTTGGCGAAGGCGTGGTTCTGGCCGTCGTAGGTGAAGGTCGTGGGATCGGAGTACGCCTCGCCGCCCCAGGACTCGACCTGCGGTTGGGGAGCGTCTGCCTTCCACCACCAGTGATACAAGCGGTTGTCCGTGCCCCGGGCGACTACGTGCAGCTCATCGCGAGCGGCGAAGGCGGACGGCTTACCTGCGATCGGTACGGCGGCCTTGGGCCAGGTGTTGACCTGCTGACCGCTCGCCGCGTCCCAGGACCAGTGGGTCAGACCACCGTCAGCCGAGCGAGCGAAGACGTGGCGCTGGTTGCCCCAGACCACCGGTGCTGGGTCGGAGTAGGCCGCGCCACCTAGGTCGGCCGTCTGGACTGCTGCCTGCCCTTCGGTCCAGGACGAGGTGAGCAAGGTGTCGGTCTTGCTGCGCGCGAAGACGTGCTGCTGGTTGTCGAAGGCCAGGCCGACCGGCTTGCCCTCGACCGGACTGGCGGCGGGCCACACATCGCGCTCCACACCGATTCCGGGAGAAGACCACCAGTGCTGGAGGTTCCCGTTGGTTGCCGGCGCGAACACGTGGTTCTGGTACTTCCACGCGAACGCCGACGACCCTGCCGGCTCCTCCGGCCCCACGGCCGAGCCGGCGCCGTACACCTCCAGCTCATCCATCAGGGTCACCGTGCCGGGGTCCGTGCCGCGGTGATTGAACGACACCCGGACCCAGCGCGCCTGCACCGCCGGGAACGCGATGTCGTACCAGACCTTCGACTGCCCGGCCGGGTCGACACCGGTGACCGTCTTGCGCGCGGTGTAGTTGGTCCCGTCCGTACTGGTCAGAACCGTCAGCTCGTCCGGGCGGTAGTGCTGGTACTCCTCGTAGGCATGCACCTTCGCCTCGGCGACCCGCTGCACCGAGCCGAGGTCGATGGTCATGTCGGTGTAGCGGTTGGCGTTCTTGATCGTCTTCCAGCCCACGCCCCGCAGGTCCGACCAGTCGTCCCCGATCTGGCCGTCGGTGAGCTGGCGATTGCCCTCATCCGGTTGATCGTCCGGGTTCGGCAGCAGGTGGTACGTCTTGCCGGCCGCCAGGTTGGCCAGGGCCAGCCGGTGCCCGGAGACCTCGAACGAGTTCAGCTGGTACGCCGAGCTTCCGCCGGTCACCTCGAGTCGCAGGTAGCGCGCTTTGCCGACGAATCCGATGAAGTCGTCACCGCCGTCACCTGTGGTGGTCGAATAGGCGTCCACCCAGTTGGTGCCGTCGTACGAGGTCTTCACGCGGTAGTTGTTCGCAGGAGCGGCGGACCACTTGAGGTGGATGCCGTCCAGCCGGCTCTGGTTCCGCAGGTCGATCTGGAGCCACTGCGTCCCGGTGGCCGGGCGCCAGCCGGTGACGTCGTTTCCGTCAACCGCCTTGCTCGCCTCGAACCCGGCGCCGGCAGACGAGCTGCTGGTGGCGGTCTTGTCGAGGGCGTGGTCCTGAGCGATCACCGGCAGGCCGGCTGCCGCATCCAGAGCCATCCGCCGGATGCGCTGCTGGAAGGTGGTGTCCATGACGTACTTGTCACCGCGCTGCGCCATGCTGGTGGCCAGGTCCTTGGCCAGGCCAGGGTTGCGCTTCCCCAGCAGGTTCAGGACTTCCCAGTCCTCGATGCCGTCGCGCAGCGACTCGTAGCGGGGCGAGGACTCGAAGGTCATCCGGCTCGGGTTGGTGTCCGCCCGGACGATGAAGCCGTCGCCCTTGCCGGGCTGGTCGTTCATCGGGTACTGCCAGTTCATCCAGGCCCAGTGCAGGTAGCCGGTGACACCGCGCGAGTAGGCGTACCACATGGTCATCCGCTGGTGCCACTGCGGCTGGTCGACGAACCTGTTCAGGAAGTTCCCGGCCGGACCGATGCAGTTGTACAGCCAGAGCTGCTTGCCGTGGTCGTCCCGCTCCTTGTCGTACGTGGCCCGGTGCCGGTCGTACTCGTCGAGGATGGGGATCATGACGTCGGCTTCCTTGGACTGCTCCACGCCCGACCAGAGCATGGCGTCACCGATCTTCACCTCGGGCCACCGGGCGCGGATGGTGCGCTCGAGGGTGAACCACGTCGGGCTGCCGGCCTCGTCCGAGACGTGGTGCCACCACATCTTGTCCCAGCCCTTCTCGATCAGGTGCGCCCGCAGTGCGGGGAAGAACTGGTCGTTCCACTTGGTGGCCGGGGTGGAGTCCCAGTCCACCCAGCTGAAGGAAGCCTGCGTGGTCCCCGGAAGGGTCTTCCCGAGCACCTCGGTGAGGAACTTGCCCTGCGGCCGATTGGGGTCGTACCAGGGCGACTTGCGGTCGTCGTGCGGCCCGGACATCGTGAAGCCTTCCAGGCGCTTGATGTGCCCGGCCCGCATGATCCGCTCGACCACCTGGTCGAAGCGCGTCCAGGTGAACTGGTAGTTGCCCGCGTCGTCCACCTTGCTGCCGCCCTCGCGGAGCAGGTGGATCACCGGCAACTGCAGGTTGTTGCCGCGGTACCTGGCCTGCATGGCGGCGTAGTTGTCGACGATCTTCCACCAGGCGTCGTCGTACCGCTTGACGTGGTAGGTGAGCTCGACCGTGTCACCCGCACCGTGGTCCCAGGACGACGGGCCGAGCATGTTGTGCCACAGGACGTTCGTGAACTCGCTGTCCTTGGTCGGCGGGATCACCACGTCGCGCACGTTCGCCGTGATCGGGACCTGGATGTCTCCGACGCTGGTCCGGACCGTCACCGTGCCGGTGTAGAGCCCACCGGCGGCCGTGGTCGGGATGTAGGCGCGGATCCAGATCGACTGGGTCTTGTCCGGCTCGACCGCTAGCGACGGGTCGTTCTGCAGCCGGTCCGGGAACAGACCGGCGCCGGTGCGGAGCAGCGGCGTGACCGACGAGTTGTAGTTGAGGCTCTCGTAGCCGACGAAGTTGTAGCTGAGGTTGGACGCCGCGATGGAGCCCGCGGGACCGGTCAGCGCCGTGAAGTCGACACCGGTGATGGTGTACGCCGGCGAGCGGCGCAAGACGATCTGCGCTCCCTCGTAGTCGTTGCGAGCCGTGTCCAGGGTCAGGTCCTGGCCGGACTCGGCGGACGGCCGGCTGTCGCGGAAGACCGAGGTGTACGCCGACTCCGTCCAGACCGACAATCCACCGGCAGACGGACGTACTGCTTGGGCGGGCGGGTTCGGTGGACTGATCGTCACCACCAACGCACTCGCGAGCGCAAGCGCGAAAAGCTTCCAGGGACGGCGCACGGGGACCTCCTGCACATCGGGCGGACGTCCATCGTCAACCGCCGCGAGCGAGAGCGCCAAGCATTGGTCTAGACCTTTTGATCCTGGTGAAATCACCGTCCGTTTTGTGACGTTCGAAGCCTTCCGTGCCTCTGTGGCCCGGGCTAGCGTCCCCGGGGACCAGGCACGGGAGGGGCAGCAAATGCGCGGGTACAGGCGTTCGGCAGCAGGGGTAGCGGCCGCAGTCATGGTGGTCTCGGGGCTGGGGGCTCCAGCACAGGCACAGGTGTCGGCGGACAGGGTGATCACGCTCGCCGGCTCACTGCAGAGTGAGCTGGGTTGTCCGGGTGACTGGGACCCCGCCTGTACGGCGAGCAGTCTCGGGACGGCGGCGCCGTACACGAAGGTGTTCGACGTACCGGCCGGGTCGTACGAGTACAAGGTCACCGTCAACGGGAGCTGGGACGAGAACTACGGCGCCGGTGGGGTGCTGAACGGACCGAACATCCCACTGCGGATCGAGGGACCGGCCAAGCTGTCGTTCAGCTACGACGACAAGACGCATGTGGTGTCAGTGCGACCAGTGGAGCTGGCCGGGACGGGAGTGACAGCAGCCGACAAGGCACTGGCTACACCGAGCCTGCGACAGGACCTCACCAAGGAGCGGTTCTACTTCCTGATGGCGGACCGGTTCGCCAACGGGGACAAGAGCAACGACGCCGGCGGTCTGACCGGCGACCGGCTGCAGACCGGGCTCGATCCGGCCGACAAAGGCTTCTACCACGGTGGTGACCTGACCGGAGTCATCCAGAAGCTCGACTACATCAAGGCGCTCGGTACGACGTCCATCTGGCTCACGCCGTCGTTCAAGAACCGGCCGGTGCAAGGTGCGGGCGCCGATGTGAGTGCGGGGTACCACGGCTACTGGATCACCGACTTCACCCAGATCGATCCGCACCTGGGAACCAACGCGGACATGAAGCAGCTGATCGACCAGGCGCACCGCAAGGGGATGAAGGTCTTCTTCGACATCATCACCAACCACACAGCTGATGTGATCGCGTACCAGTCCGGTCAGTACGGCTACATCCCGAAGTCGACGACGCCGTACAAGGATGCGGCCGGGAACGTCTTCGACGACAAGACCTATGCCGGTGGTGACACCTTCCCGCCGCTGGACCGCAACACCTCGTTCCCGAACGTGCCGGTCTTCAAGACTCCGGCCGACGAGACCGTGAAGGTCCCGGCCTGGCTGAACGACCCGACGCTCTACCACAACCGCGGTGACTCGACCTTCGCCGGCGAATCGGCCGAGTACGGCGACTTCGTCGGGCTGGACGACCTGTTCACCGAGCAGCCGCGGGTGCGGGACGGGATGATCGACGTCTACAAGACCTGGGCCGAGCTGGGGATCGACGGTTTCCGGATCGACACCGTCAAGCACGTCAACCTCGAGTTCTGGCAGAAGTTCTCACCCGCCATCCTCGCTGCGGCTCGTAATGCCGGATCCAAGAAGTTCTTCATGTTCGGCGAGGTGTTCGACGCGGACCCGAAGTTCATGTCGACCTACACGACCGCTGGTGCACTGCAGGCGACACTCGACTTCGGGTTCCAGCAGAACGCGGTGACGTTCGCCAAGGGCGACCCCGCGACGAAGGTCCGGGACTTCTACGCGAACGACGACTACTACACCGATGCGGACTCGAACGCGTACCAGCTACCCACGTTCCTCGGGAACCACGACATGGGCCGGGTGGGCACCTTCCTCAAGCAGGGCGGCGCCAACGGGCCGGACCTGCTCGCCCGCGACAAGCTGGCGCATTCGCTCATGTACCTGACGCGCGGCCAGCCGGTGGTCTACTACGGCGACGAGCAGGGCTTCACCGGTCCAGGTGGTGACAAGGACGCGCGGCAGGACATGTTCGCGACCAAGACCGCCGACTACACCGACGACGAGGTCGTCGACGGCACCGGTACGACGACGATCGGCAGCAAGGACCGGTACGACGTCAACGCGCCGATGTACAAGCACATCGCAGCCATGGCAAACGTGCGCGCCCAGTACCCGGCGTTGTCGGACGGGCGGCAGGTACACCGGTACTCGTCGAACGCCGGTGGGTTGTACGCGTTCAGCCGGGTTGGTGCGGACAACGTGGAGTACCTGGTGGTCGCCAACAATGCGACCACGGCCAAGTCCGCGACGATTCCGACGTACGGGCCGCACACGTGGCTCAAGCCTGTGTATGGCGGCGCCAAGCCGGTGCGGACCGACCGCGAGGGTCGGGTGCTGCTCAGCCAGGCGCCTCTGTCGGTGACTGTGTACCAGGCTCAGAGCAAGGTGCCTGCACCTTCCAAGGCTCCTGCGGTCTACTTGTCGTCGCCCGAGCCGGGCGGGGTTGTGGGTGGTCGGGCTGAGATCGGTGCGGCCGTTCCGGCGAACACACCGGTCACCGTGACCTTCGGCTACCGCCCAGTGGGTACGTCGGCCTGGCAGCGGCTCGGCTCTGACGACAACGCGCCGTACCGGGTGTTCCAGGATGTCAGCGGTGTGCCGAAGGGCACGCTGCTCGAGTACCGCGCTGTACTGCGAGACTCGGCGGGCCACTACTCGGTGTCCGGCTCGTACGGCGTGGTCGGCGACGCACCGAAGCCAGGTGGCGGTGGTGAGACGGGACCGGTTGTCCAGCCGGCCAATGTGAGTGTTCCTGGTGATCACAACAGCGAGATGGGTTGCCCGGCGGACTGGTCGCCGGACTGCGACCAGGCGCAGCTGGTGCTCGACCCGAAGGACAAGGTATGGAAGCGCACCTACACGATCCCGGCCGGTGAGCACGCGTACAAGGCAGCGCTGAACAAGAACTGGGATGTGAACTACGGCGCCGGTGGCAACCAGAACGGCGCCAACATCTCCTACACGGCACCGGCCGGGCCGGTGACGTTCTACTACGAGCAGGGCCGGCACTCCGCCACCTCCACCGCGGAGGGACCGATCATCACCGTGCCTGGCTCGTTCCAGTCGGAACTGGGCTGTCCGGCCGACTGGGACCCGTCCTGCATGCGACCCTGGCTGACGGACGCCGACGGTGACGGTACCTACACCTGGTCGACGAGTGAGATCGGAGCGGGCAGCTATGAGGCCAAGGTCGCGCACAACCTGTCGTGGGACGAGAGCTACCCGGCTCAGAACATACCGATCACCGTGCCGGGTGATGGACTCGTCGTCACGTTCTCGTACGTGCTCGCGACCCATGCGCTCACTGTGACGACCTCCAAGCCCGGTGCGCAGCCGGACCTCAGCCAGGCCAAGGCTTACTGGCTCTCCCGCGACACCCTCGCCGTACCGGCGGTCGCCCATCCGGAGCAGTCGCGTTGGCGGCTGCACTGGTCGACGACCGGCGGGCTGAAGGTCGACGCGGATGACATCGGCGGTACGTCGGTCGGGTTGCGCTACGACCCGCGTGAGGTGCGCCCCGGGTACACCACGTTGCGGCTCGACCAGGGCGACGTACGGAAGATCCTGACCGGACAGCTCGGGTTGGCTCAGTATGACGATGCCGGGCGGCTGCTGGATGCGACCGGCGTACAGATCCCCGGTGTGCTCGACGATGTGTACGGATCAGCAAGCGAACGTACGTACGGAGTGAGCTGGAGCGGAAGCACTCCGACCTTCACGCTGTGGGCTCCAACTGCCCAGAGCGTGGCACTACAGGTCGGCGGGCAGCGGCTGCCGATGCAGCGCGCTGACGACGGCTCCTGGTCGGTCCGAGGCGCGCGGTCGTTCAAGAATGCGCCCTACCGCTATGAGGTGCAGGTGTATGCGCCCAGCACCGGCAAGGTGGAGACGAACGTCGTCACCGACCCGTACTCGGCCGCACTGACCACCGACTCAACCCATTCGGTCGCAGTGGATCTCAACGATCCCGCGGGCAAACCTGCGCTCTGGTCGAACACTGCTGCGCCGAAGTTGGCGCAGTCCGTCGACTCGACGATCTATGAGCTCCATGTCCGGGACTTCTCGATCAGCGACCCGACTGTGCCGGCCGCTCATCGCGGCACGTACCTCGCCTTTGCGGATGAGGGTGATGGGACGAAGCATCTGCGGACGTTGGCGAAGGCGGGTCTGAACACGGTTCACTTGTTGCCGACGTTCGACATCGCCTCGATCCCGGAGACCGGTCAGCAGACACCTGTCTGCGATCTCAAGTCGTTCCCGGCAGACTCCGAGCAGCAGCAGGCGTGTGTGAGCGCGGTGGCGGCGAAGGACGGTTTCAACTGGGGATACGACCCCTTCCACTGGCTGGCGCCGGAGGGCTCCTACGCGACACAGAAGGACGGGCTCGCGAGAGTCGCCGAGTTCCGCACCATGGTCGGTGGACTGCACCGGTCCGGGCTGCGCGTCGTACTGGACCAGGTCTTCAACCACACGCCCGCCGCCGGGCAGGCGCCGACGTCCGTGCTGGACAAGGTCGTGCCCGGGTACTACCAGCGGCTGAACGCGACCGGGAAGGTCGAGACCTCGACCTGCTGCAGCAACATCGCCACCGAGCACGCCATGGCGGAGAAGATCATGGTGGACGGCACTGTGAGCTGGGCGCGCAACTACCGCGTCGACGGGTTCCGCTTCGACCTGATGGGGCACCACACCAAGGCCAACATGCTGAAGGTGCGGGCCGCGCTCGACAAACTGACGCTGGCCAAGGACGGTGTCGACGGCAAGAGCGTCTACCTGTACGGCGAGGGCTGGAACTTCGGTGAGGTCGCGAACGACGCCCTGTTCGTGCAGGCGCGTCAGGGCAATCTCGGTGGCACCGGGATCGGCACCTTCTCCGACCGGCTGCGCGATGCGGTCCGGGGCGGCGGTCCGTTCGACGACAACCCGCGGGTGCAGGGCTTCGGCTCCGGAGCGGCCAGTGACCCGAACGGCGACCCGATCAACGGCTCAGCAGCGGACCGGGCCAAGCGCCTCGCGCACGACACCGATCTGATCCAGCTGGGCCTGGCCGGCAACCTGCGGTCGTTCAGCTTCCGCTCTGCGGAGACTGGCGCGACAGTGCGCGGTGATGCGGTCGACTACAACGGCTCCCCCGCCGGGTACGCCGACCAGCCGGCTGAGGTGGTCACGTACGTCGACGCGCACGACAACGAGACGCTCTGGGACACCCTGACCTTCAAGCTGCCAACGGACTTGCCGATGGCAGACCGGGTCCGGATGAACACGCTGTCGCTGGCGACGACCGCACTCGCGCAGACGCCGTCGTTCTGGCATGCGGGTGCAGACATGCTGCGCAGCAAGTCGCTGGACCGGAACTCCTACGACTCCGGCGACTGGTTCAACACGCTGGACTGGACCGGCGCCGACAACGGCTTCGGGCACGGTCTGCCGCCGAAGACGGATAACGAGGCGAAGTGGGCCTACATGAAGCCGCTGCTCGGCAATCCGGCGTTGAAGCCGAGCGCGACCGACGTACAGACTGCTTCGGCGGCCGCTGCGGATCTGTTGAAGCTGCGCTTCTCCACACCGCTCTTCCGGCTCGGTTCGGCGGACCTGATCAAGGCCAAGCTCAGCTATCCGCTGAGTGGCGCGACACCAGGTGTTGTCACGATGCGCATCGACGACACCGTCGGTCCGAACGTCGACCCGGCGCTCAAGGGTGTGCTGGTCGTCTTCAACAGCACCGGGTCGACGGTCACGCAGACAGTGCCCGGGCTGGCAGGGCAGTCGGCGGCGTTGTCCCCAGTACAGGCCAGCGGCTCTGACCCGGTGGTGAAGCAGACCACCTGGACCGCCGCGACCGGCACGATCCAGGTGCCGGCCCGGACAGTCGCCGTACTGGAAGTCAGGTAGCCGGCACGCGGACCACCAGCGATGACGGATCGACCTCGGCCGTGAGAGTGCGGCCGGGGTCGATCATGTCGCCGTCCAACTGACGCCGGGCCACACGGTCCGTGGTGACTTGGATTCGGCGGCCGGTGAAGCGCTCCAGGTGGCGTTCGCGCCAGGGCTTGATGACCAAGCCCAGGACGAGCCGCGGCCAGTGGCTGATGCGTCGGGGCGCCAGGACGACGAGGTCGATGACTCCGTCGTCCGCAGTGGCGTCGGGGAGCAGTGGGATGTTCGCCTGCAGCGTGCCGACGTTGCCGATCACCACAGTGCGGGCGCGGCGGCGGATCGGCGGCCGGTCGTCGACTGTGAGCTCGACCCGGACCACGGGGTGGTTGAGGTTCTTCACCGTCGACCATACGTACGCCGCCCAGCCCACCCGCGCCTTCAGATCGTCCGGGGCATCGTCGATGATCGCGGCGTCCAGACCCAGACCGGCCATCACCACGAACCGGTCGTCCGGCAGGTTGTCGCCGGAGATCCGGACGCTGTCGATCCGGCGGTCGGTCCCGTCGAGGACCTCGGCGAGCGCGGTGTCCAAATCGAGCGAGATGCCCAGGTTTCGGGCGAGCAGGTTGCCGGTGCCGGCGGGTAGGACCGCGACTGCGATCCCGGTACCGGCCAGCTCGGCGCAGACCACCCGGACCGTCCCGTCACCACCGGCCACCACGACCAGGTCGACGCCCGCGGCGATCGCCTCCTGGGCCATCGTGACGCCGGCATCTTCGGCCGTGGTCTCGAACCAGGACACCGCGCCGGCACCGCGCGCGGTCAAGGCATCGCCGACGGTACGGCGGAACTGTTCGACGTCTGCCTGCTTGATCGGGTTGACGATCACGGCCGCATGCCAAGAACTCAACTGATTTTGTCCGTCCGGGAAGATAGCGTGCCTGGGGTGAGCAGCCTTCCACGCAGTACCCCAACCGACCAAGGACTATCCGCCGCCGCGATCGACGCGTTCGTGGCCGCCATGGACGCGTCCGAGCAGGAGTTCCAGACCGTGATCCTGCTGCGGCACGGACACGTCGTGCTGGAGGCGGAGTGGGCGCCGTACCGGCTGGCCGATCCGCACACGCTCTACTCGGTGTCGAAGAGTGTCACCGCGATCGCGATCGGGCTGGCCGTCGACGCCGGGCTGCTGACGATCGACGACAAGGTGGTCTCGTTCTTCGGGCCCGAGGATCTGCCGGAGACGATCAGCGACAACCTGGCCGCGATGTCGGTGCGGAATCTGCTGACGATGAGCACCGGGCACTCCGAGGACACCGTCGAGAAGATGAGCCAGGACCGCGGGTGGGTGCGGTCGTTCCTCGGTTTCGAGGTGCAGCACGAGCCCGGTGCGCCGTTCGTCTACAACAGCGGCGCGACCTACATGCTGTCCGCGATTCTGCAGCGAGTGAGCGGCGAGACCCTGCTCGACTACCTGCAGTCGCGGCTGTTCACGCCGCTCGGAATCACCGAGGCGACCTGGGGATCGTCGCCGGAGGGGATCAACTTCGGCGGCTGGGGGCTCAGTCTGAGCACCGAGTCGATGGCGAAGATCGGGCAGCTCGCGCTGCAGCACGGTGTCTGGGACGGTTCGCAACTGGTCCCTGCCGAGTGGATCGAGGCCGCGACCACCAAGCAGGTGTCCAACGACAACCAGACCAACACGGACAGCCGGTTGGGCTACGGCTTCCAGTACTGGCGCGGCCGGCACAACACCTATCGGGCTGATGGTGCGTTCGGTCAGTTCATCCTGGGCATCCCCGATCACGACGCGGTGCTGATCGTCACCAGCGCCGCCTCCAACATGCAGGCCGAGCTGGACCTGATCTGGGATCACCTGCTGCCTGCCCTCGAAGGCAAAGAGGTGCCGGTGGTGGCACGACCCGAGGTGCTGGAGATCCCGGCACCGACCGGCCCGGCAGCGCAAGGCGGCGACGGGCAGACCTACACCTTCGGCGAGAATCCGGGCTTCCTGCAGTCGGTCCGCTGGGACGCCGATGGCAGCGCATCCCTCACCTTCGGGTCGGACAGTCATCTCTTCACCACCGGCGGCTGGCGCGAGAGCGACGCCGGCAGTGAGCGGGTCGTCACCACGTCGTACGGCGACGGTGACGCACTGGTAGCGACGATCCGCTGGCTCGAGGGGCCGCACTCGGCGCGTTTCAGCTGCCGGATCGGCGACGGGCGGATGACGGTGGACGGCCGGCTGAACGTGTCGTTCGCACCGACGGAGTTCACTCTCACCTCGGAGTGAGGGCCCAGGGCAACGGGTGCTGACCTGATCGGGCAACGCGGTCCCGCCGAACATGCACGATCAGGTCGATCCCCCACCGGGGTGGGCTTCGGCTGTCTAGCGTGGCGGACAGCCAAAGTCATCACACCTTAGGGGACCTCCATGCGCTCCACCCTGTCGTTGCTCGCGGCAACTGGCCTGCTGGCGACCGGCCTCGCGGCCGCCGTACCCGCTCAGGCCGCCGCACCCGCGGCCCCGCAGGCCGCTGCCGAACTGCCGACGTGCTACCCGGCGGTGCCGGAGCGGCTCGTCATGAACAACCGCCAGACGCACTACACGATCACCTACGGCAAGGGCTGCCCGGCGAACCTGTACAACGCCGACTGGCACGGCCGTCAGAAGGGTGACCCGGACAACATCCTGATCGAGTTCCTCAACGGCAGCCGGCAGGCCAAGTTCACGCTCTACTCGGAGGTCTCGCCGGTCGGCGTCGTGACCTTCACCGGCGACGAGGACGGCGAGGACTCCGAAGGCAACGCGGTGGCGAAGCTGGCGACCTTCAACCGGATGAACAAGTTCGTCTCGGCCGTGGACCTGACCGTCACCAAGTCGCGCGGCACCTACACACTGAACACCGCGGCCGGCAACTACCGTCCGGCGATCAACAAGTTCGTTCCGTGGGGCGGCAAGGAGATCGTCCTGCAGTACAAGCAGGCCGGTACCTCGACCTGGAAGCAGCTCACCAAGGTGAAGGCGGGCTCGAACGGCAAGGCCAGCTATCGGTGGAGCTCGGCCGCCACCTTCAGCTTCCGCGCCTACATCGCCGGCAACAGCGTCGTCTGGGACGACTACTCCCCTGTCCGCTGACCTAGTGTTGGCGGTATGACGACCGCCGAAGAACAGCGTCTGCTCGCCCGGATCGACGAGGACCTGCTGCTCAGGGTCTGTACGGCGTTGGTCCGGGCGACCGGTCAGAACCCACCCGGCGAGGAGGCCGCGACCGTCGCCGTCCTCGACGCGGTCGGCCGCGAACTCGGACTGACCGTGGAAACCACGACAGTCGAGCCCGGGCGGGACAACATCAGCCTGTCTGTCGGCAACGGCACCGGCCCGGGACTGCTCCTGCTCGGCCACACCGACGTCGTACCGGTCGGTGCCGGCTGGACCACCGACCCGTACGGCGCGGAAATCCGCGACGGCCGGATCTACGGACGTGGCGCCACCGACATGAAGGGCGGGCTGGCTGCCGCGGTGGCCGCACTCGCCGCCTTGCGAGACGTCGAATTGAGCGGCCCGGTCGAGCTGGCGGCCGTGGTCGACGAAGAGGAGACCGGCAAGGGCATCCGCGCCTTCGTGCGGGACAACACTCGCTCCTACGCGGCCTGCATCACCGCCGAGCCGACGGATCTGCAGACGATCATCGCGGCACGGGGCGACTCCTATCTGCGGGTCGCCGTCCACGGGCGCGCGGTCCACGCCGGTAACGCGGCGGCCGGTGCCAACGCGATCTACGGCGCGACCGCGATCATCACCGAGATCGAGCGCCTGCACGCCGAGCTCGCCGCGGATCCGCATCCCCTGCTCGGTCCGGCGACCTGGAGCGTCGGCCAGATCAACGGCGGTACCGGCGGATCGATCGTGCCGGCCGAATGCGTCGTCGTCGCCGACCGCCGGCTGCTGCCGGGCGAATCCCCCGCGGCCGTCCTCGACAACCTGCGTGACCGCGTCGCCGCCCTGCACCTGGAGGACCGCGGGCTGACGGTCGACCTGGACATGCCGATGGAGATGCCGCCGTTCGAGACCCCGGCCGACGCCGAACTGGTCGAGATCACCGAGGCCGCCCGTCGCGACGCCGGTGGTCCGGACGTTCCGCTGGCCGGGTGGGGCGCGGCCTGCGACGGCGGGTACGTCGACCGCGACCTCGGCATCCCGGTCGTCATCCTCGGACCGGGTTCGGTGGCGCATCAGGCGCACCGCGCCGACGAGTCCGTCCCGATCGCCGAGCTCACGATCGCCGCCCGGGCCTACCTGCTGGCCGCGGTCCGGCTGCTCGGCTGAGCCGGGCACCCCCGGTGAGGCGGCTCACACAACCAGTAATTCATCACTTATTGAATTCTTGGTCCCGGGCCCGTTAACCTCCTGCTAAGGCTCGGGAAGGGGCGCACATGACCAACTGGGTAGTCGAACTGGGGCAGGTGGGCGCCGACGAGCTGGATTCGGTCGGCGGCAAGGCCGTCAACCTGGGCATCCTGCTCCGCGCCGGGTTCCCGGTCCCGGACGGTTTCTGCGTGACAACTCCGGCGTACCGGCAGGTCGCTCCGGCGGTCGGCGACGCGGCGTCGAGGCGGGAAGCGATCCTCGCAACCGCGGTGCCTGCCGACATCGAGGCCGCGATTCGCTCGGCCTACGCGGAACTGGGGACCGACGTTCCGGTGGCTGTCCGTTCGTCGGCGACCGCCGAGGACTTGGGCTTCGCGAGTTTCGCCGGGCAGCAGGACACTTACCTCGACGTGGTCGGGGCCGCCGCCGTAGTGGACGCCGTACGGCGTTGCTGGGCGTCGCTGTGGACTGATCGGGCCTGGAGTTATCGCGAGACCAACGAGGTTGATCAGGACACGGTCGCACTCGCGGTTGTCGTGCAGCGGATGGTCGACACCAAGGCCGCAGGCGTGTTGTTCACGGCGAACCCACTGACCGGCCGGCGCAACGAGGCCGTCATCGACGCCGCCCCCGGACTCGGCGAGGCGGTTGTCTCCGGTGCGGTTAACCCGGACCACTTCGTCGTCGACACCGCCAGCGGCGCGATCCACGAGCGCCGGCTCGTCCATGACTGCCTGACCGATGAGCAGGTGCGCGCCCTCGCGACGCTCGGCGGGCAGGTGCAGGCGCACTACGGCACACCGCAGGACACCGAATGGGCACTCGATGCCGAAGGCAAGCTTTGGCTGACACAGGCCCGCCCGATCACCACGCTCTACCCGATTCCGCCGCAGCGGATGGACGGATCGAGCCCGCGGATCTACCTGTGCGCGAGTCTCGCGCAGGGTCTGGTCCGGCCGATCACGCCGATGGGACTGGCCGGATTCCGGCTGATCGCGACCTCGGTGGCCGAGCTGTTCGGTGCGCGGGTCGACGAGCCGCTCGACGGACCACCGGCGTACACGGAGGCCGGGCAGCGGTTCTTCGTCGACCTGACCCCGGCCGTGCGCAGTACGGTCGGCCGGACGATCGTGCCGCGGGTGTTCGACGTGATGGAGGCGCGATCGGCCGCCGTACTGCGACATGTCTTCGAGGACCCGCGATTCGCCGTACTGACGTCGTCGCGCCGGGAAGCCGGCGGTCGGCTCGCGCGAGTGGTGCTTCGGAGGGGTGTACCACTCCGCGTGCTGGCCGCCATCCTGGCGCCGGGCCTCGCCCACTTCCAGGTACGCCGGACCTCCGCGCGACTGGATTTGCTACTGGCGGCCGCTTCGCGTTCCGCGACCGCGCGACTGGACTTCGTCGAGCGGCTGCTGCGGCGCGAGGTCATCCCGTTGATACCGCGACTGCTGCCCGCACCGGCCGCGGGATTCCTGATGCTGGCCGTTGCGCGGATTGTGCTCGGCAAGGCGGTTCAGCCGGGCGAGCTGCAGACCGTGCTACGCGGGCTACCGCACAACGTGACGACCGAGATGGACCTTGAGCTGTGGTCGCTGGCGCAGCGGATTCGTGCCGACGAGGCGTCGGCCGAGGCATTCGAGGAGCCGGCCGAGATCGTTGCCGAGCGCTACCGATCCGGTGGACTGCCGAAGGTCGCGCAGGATGGACTGTCCGTTTTCCTCGGTGTCTATGGTCATCGCGCGGTGGCTGAGATCGACCTCGGCCTGCCGCGCTGGTCGGAGGACCCGGCTCACCTCATCGGCGTTCTGGCCAACTATCTGCGGCAGACCGATCCAGCACTCGCTCCCGATCTCCAGTTCAAGGCGGGTTCGGCGGCTGCCTCGGCGAAGATCGCTGAGCTGGCGCTGCGGGTCAGCCCGCTGCGGGGCCGGATCGCGCGCTTCGCCCTCGGCCGGACCCGCGAACTCGCCGGTCTGCGCGAGACTCCGAAGTACCTACTTGTCCGCATCCTCGCTGCAGCTCGACGGGAGCTCCGTCAGGTCGGCGCCGAACTGGTCGCGGCCGGGCGCCTCGACTCCCCCACCGATGTCTTCTTTCTCAATCTGCGCGAGCTCCGGTCGCCGGTCGACCTGCGGGCGATCGTCACCGAGCGCCGCGCGGCGTACGACCAAGAGCTGCGCCGCCGCCGGGTGCCGCGACTGATCGAGTCGGACGGCGTCGAGCCTGAGACGCTGGCGATTCCCCAGGCCGCCGAGGGCGCGCTGATCGGCAGCCCGGCGTCGGCCGGCACGGTGACCGCGAAGGCCCGGGTGATCCTCGATCCGGTCGGCGCTCAGCTCGAGCCCGGCGAGATCCTCGTCGCGCCATCGACCGATCCCGGCTGGACCCCGCTGTTCCTGACCGCCGGTGGGCTGGTGATGGAGATGGGCGGTGCCAATTCGCACGGCGCGGTGGTGGCGCGGGAGTACGGGATTCCGGCGGTGGTCGGCGTACCGGATGCCACCACCCGCCTCGCGACCGGCGACCTCGTCACGGTCGACGGCGCCGCCGGGACGGTCGAGAAGATCTAGTCCTTCTCGGCCAGAGAGGCCAGGCCGGCGGCGATCACCGTGATGCCGAACTCGAAACGTTCGTCGCCTTCGGCACCTGAGGTCATGGGCACCGCCAGCGCGACGGTGAACGGGAAGCGGTCAACAGGGAGTTGCTTGAAGAACTCCGACATCTGAGTGGTGAAGTGCGTGACATCCTCCGGCGTCCAGGCCGCGGCATTCTGAACGGTCTCCTCGAAGGCGACCGCGGTCACGTAGAGCGGGATCAGATCGACCGCCCACGCGGCGGCCTGGTCGGGGATTCGGCCGGCCTTGAGGATGGCGAGAATCCGCTCGGTCATCAGCAAGGCCTGCTCCCCCAGCGGAACGTTGCCGATCGCGGCGCGCGCGACGCCCGGGTTCGCGCGCATCACGCGGATCATCTCGCGCATCGCGTCCTTGAGCTGCTCCTGCCAGCGCTCCGGATCAGGCGTCTCGGGGAGCTTCATCTGCTCAGCCGCCCGGTCGACCAGCAACTGGTCGAGCTCACTCTTGTTCGCGACGTGCGCGTACAACGAGGCCGGGCCGGTATCGAGCACCTGGGCGATCTTCCGCATCGACACCGCGTCGTACCCCTGCTCGACCATCAGCCGCATCGCGGCGTCGACGATCCGCTCGCGGGTCAACGGCTCCTTGACCGGGCGGGCGGGTTTGACCGGACTGATCGGCTGCCACGGGGTGTGGGTCATACGACCCATGGTAGCGAACACTGTACTTGACACGAACAATGTTCGCGCGTAGAACAGTGTTCGTCAACGAACACCGTTCGCATTGGAGCCATCGATGAGCACCCCCACCCTCGCCACGGACCCCGTGGCCGCCGAACCAACGGCGTACCGGTGGCGCTGGATCGTCCTCGCCACCGTGCTCGTCGCCGAGATCATGGATCTCGTCGACGCCACCATCGTCAACATCGCCGCCCCGTCGATCCGCGCCGAACTGGGCGGATCCGAGTCCGCCATGCAGTGGATGCTGGCCGGCTACACCCTCGCGTTCGCGATCGGTCTGATCACCTTCGGCCGGCTCGGCGACCTGGTCGGCCGCCGCCGCCTGTTCCTGATCGGCGCGGTCGGCTTCACCCTCGCCTCCGCCCTCTGCGGGCTGGCCACGTCGCCGGAACTGCTGATCGGCAGCCGGGTCGCGCAGGGCGTGCTCGGCGCGGTGATGATCCCGCAGGGATTCGCGATCCTGAAGTCCGTCTTCCCGCCCGCAGAGATCGGCAAGGCGTTCGCACTGTTCGGCCCGGTGATGGGCCTGTCCGCGGTCGCCGGCCCCATCCTGGCCGGTGTGCTGATCGACGCCGACTGGTTCGGCCAGGGCTGGCGGATGATCTTCTTCATCAACGTCCCGATCGGTCTGCTGGCCATCTTCGGCGCACTGCGCTTCATGCCCGAGCTGAAGACTGCCGGTGCGCAGCGGCTCGACGCGGCCAGTGTGTTCTTGGTCAGCCTCGCCTCCGGGCTGCTGATCTACCCGCTGGTCCAGGGCCGCGAGCTCGGTTGGCCGGTCTGGTCGATCGTGATGATGGTTGCCTCGATCCCGGTCTTCGCGCTCTTCGTCTGGCGCGAGCGACGCTCCGGCAACCCGGTCATCGATCCGTCCCTGTTCCGCAATCGCGGGTACGTCGCCGGTCTCGCCGTGATCACCACGTTCTTCCTGGCGATGTCCGGGTTCACGCTGGTCCTCAACCTGTTCACCCAGCTCGGACTGCACTACAGCCCGCTCAAGGCCGGCCTCTCGATGGTGCCGTTCTCGCTCGGTATCGCGATCGGCGCACCGCTGTCCGGCGGACTGCTCGCGCCGAGGCTCGGGCGCACGGCACTGCAACTCGGCGTCGCGATGATGACGCTGGCCATGGGTGGCATGTGGTTCACGCTGCATCACTACGGCGACGCCACCACGGTCTGGAACCTGGTCCCCGCGATGCTTGCCTGCGGCATCGGTTCCGGCATGGTGTTCGCGCCGCTGTTCGACATCATCCTGGCCTCGATCGACGACGAGGCTGCCGGCTCGGCCTCCGGCGTACTGACCGCCATGCAGCAGTTCGGCGGCGCGATCGGTGTCGCGGTCCTCGGCACGGTCTTCTTCCAGCTACTGCCCGACCACGCCTTCCTTGGCGCCACTAAGACAACTGTCCTGGTCGCCATCGCGCTCTTCATCGTCAGCCTCGCTGTCACCTGGCTGCTCCCGAAGCGCGCCCGCGAAGGAGTCTCGGCCCACTAGGGCAGCCGGCGGTTGAGTGAGAAGAGGCGGCCGAGGACGGGCATCAGCACGATGTTCAGGCCGTGCAGCACCCCGATGATCAGCAGGATGCCGCCCAGCCGGGCCGCCTCGAAGGCGACCTGGCTGGGCAGCACGTTCAGCCCCCAGGACTCACGCGGCTCCAAGGTGACCGTGAACAGGATGTACGCGGCGAAGATCAGGTAGTAGACGATGTCGGTCAGCACGATGTAGCTCTTGCCGGTCTGCGGGTTGTCGTGGAAGACATCCGCGGCATAGGCCCGGCCGAAGCGTTTGATGAACGGGCCGAGCCAGAGCGCGAGCCCGATCAGTACGGCGGTCGTGAACAGTTCGAGAATCCACCAGTTCATCAGCAGGTGTCCGTTCTTCCGCGGGGTGACCAGCAAGACAATTGCCGTGAGCAACGAAGCGACGGTGACCGCGGCCAGAGCGCCGTACCGGATCCGGCGGCGCCGGGCCCGATCGTCGGCGATGCTGCCGAGCACCCGGTCGAACAGGTCGGGCGAGGTCGTCCGCGGCTGCGCCGGCCCGAGTGCCTCGTGCAACCTTCGCTCAATGGGCGACTGGTCACTTGTCATCCGGCTCCTCCAAATGTGTCTTGAGCGAATGCAGACCGCGTCGCAGATGGGTCTTCACCGAGTTCGGCGACAGTCCGAGGGTCTTGCTGATCGCGTCGATCGACAGCTCGAGGTAGTACCGCAGTACGACGCAGTCACGCTGCCGGCGCGGTAGATCGCGGAGTGCCTCGATCACCTCGCGGCGGCTCTCGTCCTCGGCCGCCAGGTCCTCGGCGGAGCGCTCGTCCACCTCGGCCGGTGGCCGGTGCCGCAGCGAGACCAGACCGCGCCGGTTGTGGTCGCGGGCCAGGTTGATCACGATCGATCGCAGGTACGCCGCCGCGCGATCCTGATCGTTGATCCGGTGCTGGTTGCGGGCCAGCCGCAGGAACGCCTCCTGAACCAGGTCTTCGGCAGCCGTCCGGTCGTCGACGAACCACCGGGCCAGCTGGGTCAGCCGTGCTCCCTCCGCCCGGAACAGCGTGACGACCAAGGCGTCGGAATCCGCCCCGGCGCCCACCAGTCTTGCGGTTTCACTCATAGCCCCCATCACTTTGACGGACGAGTGAGTCGATCAACCGGGTGACAGCGCGAGGAGCTTATTTTCCGTGTCACCCGGACCGGCACCACGGCCCGTCTGTAGAAGTGATCCTGCTCCCAGCATGGACCCGATAGGGGGAGTCATGACAGTACCCAGGTATCTCGCAGCGACAGCGGCGGTCCTGCTGACCACGACCGTGGTCAGTGTGGCGCCCGCCCAAGCCAGTAGCCCCGCCGAGGTGGTGCGGGCTCGCGGCAACCTTCGTGATCTGCAGCTCGGCACCGCCGGGCCGTTCGACCACGCCCGCGCCAAGTTCCTGATGGTCCAGCGACAGGGCCGCAGTCTGGTGATCCTGAAGGTGCGCGGGATCGACCAATCGGTGGCCGGCCGCGAATTCGGCGCTCACCTGCACACCGGCCCCTGCGTCACCGGCAACGGCGCCGCGGCCGGACCGCACTACAACTCCGACACCGTCGCCGGAATCGTCCCGCCGAAGGTGGACGAGACCACCGAGGTGTGGCTGGACTTCAAGGTGACCCAGGCCGGGACCGGATTCTCGCTCACCCGCGTCCCGTTCACCCCGCTGCCAGGCACCCGCGCGGTCGTCATCCACGAGATGCCGACCGACCACCACGGCGCGGCGGGCCCACGCCAAGCCTGTCTGCCCGTGTCCTGGTGAACATTCCTCGTGCCGCTGCCGCCGGCCCGCGCTCGTCCTCACGTTCGGCGTCCTGTACGGCGTCCGTTCGGCCGGCCGGTCGCGTTGGTGGCGACTGCTCGCCCTGGTCTGCGTGGTCGACCTGGCCGGGCCCGGGATGGTCTTCATCCCGGCCCTGCTCCTCGGTGGACTGTTGTGGTTCGGACGACTCTGGTCGCGGTCGGCCGGCGTGATCGGGATTGCGGGCGGCGTCCTGCTGTTCTGGTGGATCAGTCGACAAGACCCGTCTGGGGCCGGGCTCGTGACGACGTACGGCGGGTTCCTGCTGCTGTCGGTCGCGGTGTCGATCGCCGCGGCCGAGCTGTACCGCCCTAGTCGCGCAGTACGAATCCTTCTTTGACCAGCCAGTCCATGGCGACGTCGGCGGGCTCGCGGCCGTCGACGTCGACCTGGGCGTTCAGGTCGATCAGCACCTCGTCGGTGAGCTTGTCCGACACGGGCTCGAACAGCTTCGGCAGCTGCGGGTAGCGGTCGAGCACCTTCTTGCTCACCACCGGCGCCACGTTGTACGCCGGGAAGTACTTCTTGTCGTCCTCGAGCACGACCAGGTCGAGTGACTTGATCCGGCCGTCGGTGGTGAAGATCTCGCCGAACAAGCAGTCGCCGTTCTGAGTGGCGACGTACACGGCGCCGGTGTCGAGGGTCCGGATGTCGTTGCGCTGGACGCCGGTACCGAGCGGGATGCCGTAGTGCTTGAGCATCGGCTCGAAGCCGTCGTTGCGGTTGGCGAACTCGGACTCGACGCAGAACGTGCGCTCCTTGGCGGGCAGCGACGCGACCTGCGAGAGCTTGTTGATCTTCAGCCGCTCGGCCGTCTTCCGGGTGACCGCGAACCCGTAGCTGTTGTTCATCGGCGCCGGCTTCAGCCAGATCAGTCCGTACTTCTCGCGGTCCTCCTTGGCGACCGCGTCGTACTGCTGCTGCTTGTCCGGGATGCCGCTGTCATGGCCGAGGTAGGAGATCCACGCGGTCCCGGTGTACTCCCAGGCGAACTGGATCTGGTCCTGCAACATCGCCTGCCGAGACGTGTCGCTGCCCGGCATGTTGGTCAGGTCCTTCACCTCCGCGCCCGCCGACTGCAGCAGGATCGCGGCGATCTTGCCGAGAATCAGCTGCTCCTGGAAGCTCTTGGAGCCGATCCCGATGGTCAACCCATCCAGGGCTACGGACTTCAGCGGACCGTTCAGCGAACCCGTTGGCACGAAGCCGCCGCTGGTCCCGAGACCGCAGCCCGCGAGCACGAACGCCATACCGAGGGCTAGTAGCTTTTTCATCCCAGTCCCCTCGGCCGGGTGACCTCTTCGAGGACGCGGCCCGCCCAGTCGATCAGCAACGCCAGCGCGGCAACGAGGATCGCGCCGCTGATCAGCACGGGATACCTGAGCAGCCGGATGCCCGTGGTGATCAGACTGCCGAGTCCACCGGCGTCGATGAACGTGGCCAGCGTCGCCGTCCCGACGACCAGGACGAGCGCGGTCCGGATCCCGGCCATGATCACCGGTACGGCGAGCGGCAGCTCGATGCGGCCGAGCACCGACCGGTTCGACATCCCCATCCCCCGGCCGGCCTCGACCAGGGTCCGATCCACACCTTGCAGGCCGACGATCGTGTTCCGCAGTACCGGCAGGATCGCGTACAGGCACAACGCGAGGATCGCGGTCCAGAAGCCGAAGCCGAGCCAGATCGCGAGCAGCACGATCAGCCCGATCACCGGCGCCGCCTGTCCGGCGTTCGCCACCGCGACCACAAGCGGCGCGGCTCGCCGCAACCGCGGGCGGGTGAGTGCGATCCCGAGCGGTACGGCGATCGCGAGCACGATGACCGTGGCCACCAGCGTCAGCTTCAGGTGCTCGACGGTCAGCCGGCCGAGCAACCCCCAGTCCAGCTGACGCTTCTCGATCGAGTCCAGCTCGGCCTGCGACCGCCAGATCGCCCAGCCGGCCAGCACGACCGCCACGAACAACGGCTGTCCGATCATCAACCCCAGACTCGGCCTCCGAGGCTGACTGCTCGCCAGACTTGCCGCAGCCGCTTTCGCATCAGCGAGACCCTCCGGAGGTCTGGAGTCGAGTGTGGTCATGCGACAACCTCAGTGGGGTTGTGTTCGTCGTGGGTTTCCTGGATCCGGGTGAGCACGGCCTGGAAGTCGACGACACCGAGGTACTCGTCCCGGCGGCCGGTCACGACCGCGCTGCCGTGGCTCGAGACCAGCATCGTGTCGAGGGCGTCGTTCAGCGTCGCTCGCCGGTCGATGGTGACGAGGTCGGTGTCGTGATGCGGTGCGGGAATCCGGTCCAGGTCAAGCAGGTCGCGGGTCCACATCCAGTCCACCGGCCGCCGCTTCGCGTCCAGGATCACCACACAGTCGTCACCGGCCGTCTGCGCGGCCCGCACGACGTCGATCGCCGGATCCCCGATCTGGGCGGCGGTCCGGCGGCATAGGTCGATCTCGCTGACCCGGCTCAGCGTGAGTTGTTTCAGCGCGGCACCGGCCCCGACGAAGTCCGCGACGAAACGGTCGGCCGGATTGGCCAGGATCGCCTCCGGTACGTCGTACTGGGCGATCTTGGCACCCTCGGTCAGGATCAGGATCCGGTCGCCGAGTTTGACCGCCTCGTCGAAGTCATGGGTGACGCAGACGATCGTCTTGCGCAGTTCCTCCTGGATGCTGAGCAGCTCGTCCTGCAGCCGCTGCCGGGTGATCGGGTCGACGGCTCCGAACGGTTCGTCCATCAGGATCACCGGCGGATCCGCTGCCAGGCCGCGCGCGACACCGACTCGTTGCTGCTGACCGCCGGACAGCTCACGCGGGTAGCGATCGCGATACCGCGCCGGGTCGAGGCCGACCAGCTCGAGCAGTTCGTCGACACGTTCCGCCGTACGGCGTCGGTCCCAGCCGAGCAGTCCCGGGACCAGCGCGATGTTCTGGGTCACCGTCATGTGCGGGAACAGGCTGCCGCCCTGGATCACGTACCCGATCCGGCGGCGCAGGTCGTCGTCGTGCTGCCGTCCGACCTCCTCACCGCCGATCCGGATCGTGCCCGAGGTCGGCTCGATCAGGCGGTTGATCATCTTCAGCGAGGTCGTCTTGCCGCAGCCGGACGGGCCGACGAACATCACGATCTCCCCGGCCGGGATGTGCAGGCTGAGGCTCTCGACGGCGGCGCGCTTCTGGCCCGGATACCGCTTCACGACATCGATCAGCTCGATGTCGACACCGGTGGTTTCAGACACGGATACCCCTTGAGGTGGTCAGGCGGCCGGCGAGCAGCAGCAGTGCGTCGAGGACAAGAGCGAGCAGCACCACTCCGAGGGTGCCGACCAGAGCTGAGTTGAGCGCGTTCGCGCCACCGATCTGGGTGAGTCCGGTAAAGATGAAGCTCCCGAGCCCGGGACCGAGCACGTACGCCGCGATGGCGGCGATCCCCATCGACATCTGCGCGGAGACCCGGACCCCGGCCAGGATGACCGGCCAGGCCAATGGCAGTTCGATCCGCATGAGCGTGCGGACGGCGCCCATGCCCATTCCGCGGGCGGATTCGATCAGGGCGGCGTCAACCCCGGCCAGGCCGACGACGGCGTTCCGCAGGATCGGCAGGGTCGCGTAGAAGGTGACCGCGATCACGGAGGTCGCCGTACCGATGCCGGCGAGCGGGATCAGCAGGCCGAGCAGCGCGAACGACGGGATGGTCAGACCGATCGCGCTGACCCCTCCGGCGAGCGCGACGACTCTTGGGTTGCGGTGGACGAAGACTGCCAGCGCCACGGCGAGCACGGTCGCCAGCAGCACGCACTGGATCACCAGACTCAGATGCTGATAGCTCTGATAGAGCAGCTGAGCGTGCCGCTCGGTGATGTAGTCCCACATATGCGGCTCGTACCCAGCAAGCGTTCGCTTCACACGGTGCGCAGGTCAGGCGGCGTGTCGGAACAGGCCGAAGCCCCCGATCACCAGTGGTGGCCGGGGGCTTCAGGGGTGGATCAGTTGAACGAGTCTCCGCAGGCGCAGGAGCCGGTCGCGTTCGGGTTGTCGATCGTGAAGCCCTGCTTCTCGATCGTGTCCACGAAGTCGATCGACGCACCCTTGAGGTACGGCGCGCTCATCCGGTCGGTGACGACGCTCACACCGTCGAAGTCGGCGACCACGTCACCGTCGAGGTTGCGCTCGTCGAAGAACAGCTGGTACCGGAGCCCGGAGCAGCCACCCGGCTGTACGGCGACCCGGAGCGCGAGGTCGTCGCGGCCTTCCTGGTCGAGCAGCGCCTTCACCTTTGCTGCGGCCCCGTCGGTGAGGAGCACACCCGTGGCGACGGACTGCTCGGTCTGCGCTTCAGTCATTCCTGACTCCAGTCATCTCGCAAAAATCCTGTCAACACCGGTCAACCTCACCCGGTCCGCGAACATTCCCATGGTCGCACACCTAATTTGAGGATCAAGAATCTTGCTCACCGCGCCCACGTCTTGGCCACCCGCTCGGCCACCGCGGCCAGCGACCCGTGCGGGTCCGCAAAGGCCTGCTCCTCGCCCACCGCGTCGACCAGCGAGTACGCCGATTCGACCCCCATCGTGCGCATTTCCCGCGATCCGATCAGCACCTTGCCGGCCAGCACCACACACGGCCGCATCGCGTCGTTCGCGACCTTGGCCACCCCGGCGATCACCTTGCCGTCGCGGGACTGGAAGTCGAACGCACCCTCACCGCTCAGCACGAGATCGACCTTGGCGGCCTTCTCCTTCAGCCCGGTCAGCGCCGCGACCAAGTCGATCCCGGACACCCGCTCGGCGCCCAGCAGCAACAGCGCGTATCCGAGCCCGCCCGCCGCGCCCGCGCCCTTCTGGTCGGCGGTCTTCCGCCCGGCCAGCTCCGCGAACTTGGTCAGATACCCGTCCACCGCGGGCTTGCGCTCGTCGGTGATGCCCTTCTGGGTCCCGAAGATGTTGGTCGCGCCGCGCAGCCCGAGCATCGGGTTCTCCACGTCGCTCGCCGCCACGAACTCGACCCCGGCCACCCGGGCCAGCGCAGGCTCCAGGTCCACCGCGGTTAGCTCCGCCAGCCCGGCGGCACCGGCCGCCAGATCGCCGTCCACCGCGGTCGCACCCAGTGCGGCCAGCAGTCCGGCACCCGCGTCGTTCGTGCCCGAACCGCCCAGGCCGAGGATGATCCGCCTGGCCCCGGCATCGATAGCCGCGGCAATGAGCTGACCCACGCCGTACGTCGTACCGTCCTCTGGCCGCCGGTCCTTCGGCTCCACCAGGTGCAGTCCGCACGCCTGCGCGGTCTCGATGTACGCCGTCTCCCCCGCGAGCAGCACAGTCGCCGGCGTGTCCTCGCCCAGCGGCCCGCGCACAGTCACCGCCAGCAGCTTCCCGTCCACCACCGCGGACAGCACGTCGATGAACCCCGGGCCGCCGTCAGCCATCGGCGCCACCAGCACCTCAGCCTGCGGATCCCGCCGCCGCCACCCTTCCTCGATGGCCGCAGCCGCCTCGACCGCGGTCAACGTCCCGGCAAACTTGTCCGGCGCAATCAGCACTCGCATGCCCACATCCTCCCCCACCCACAGCCAGACTCGCTCCCCACCAGCCATCCGCCGGACACCCTTTACGGACCGCCAACACTCACCAACTCCCCCACCACCCGGACCTCCACGCTCAGCCAACACCCCGCAGCCACTCCAAAAGTCACTTAGTGAGTGGCACAGATCCGCCCTACACTCGGCCGGTGAGCTGGCCCACCAGCGCGGCCGAGGCGATCGCCGTTCAGCACGAACTGCGCGACCAGGTTGACCGCACCGACGATGGCCGACCTCCGCGGTACGCCGCCGGACTGGATGTCGCGTACGACTGCGACCGCCTGGCCGCGGCGATCGTCGTACTGGATTTTGAGACCCTCGCCGAGGTTGACCGCGCCGTGGTGCTCGGGCGCACGGCGTTCCCGTACGTGCCCGGGCTGTTCGCGTTCCGCGAGGTGCCGGGGCTGCTGAGCGCGCTCGAGCAGCTTTCGACCACACCTGACCTGCTGGTGTGCGACGGGCAAGGTCTCGCTCATCCACGCCGGTTCGGGCTCGCCTCACACCTCGGGGTGCTGACGGGGATCCCGTCGATCGGTGTCGCCAAGACGGCGTTCGTCGGGACGCATGCCGAGCCTGGGGCGGCGCGCGGCGCGACTGCAGAGCTGATGCTCGACGACGAGGTCGTGGGTGCCGTCGTACGGACCCAGGAGCGGGTCAAACCGGTCTACGTCTCGATCGGCCACCGGGTGAGCCTGGCGACCGCAGTCAGGCACACCCTGCACCTTGCACCGCGGTACCGCCTGCCGGAGACGACTCGCGCCGCCGACAGGTTGTGTCGTGCGGCTCTAGTCGCGGGCTGACTTGCCGGGGAGGGCGAGCATGCGGTCGAGGGCGATCTTGGCGTAGTGCTCAGTGTCGGCGTCGACCTTGATCGGGTTGACGACGTGACCGGCGACCAGGTTCTCCAGTGCCCAGACCAGGTGCGGCAGGTCGATCCGGTTCATCGTGGCGCAGTAGCAGACCGTCTTGTCGAGGAAGACGATGTTCTTGTCCGGGTTCTGCTTGGCCAGCCGCTGGACCAGATTGAGCTCGGTGGCGACGGCCCACGACGTACCAGGCTCGGCCTTCGCCAGCGCGTTGATGATGTATTCCGTCGACCCGACGTAGTCGGCCTTGGTGACGACCTCGTGCCGGCATTCCGGGTGCACGATCACGTTCACCCCGGGAACCCGCGAGCGCACGTCGTCGACCGACTCCGGCGTGAACCGCCCGTGCACCGAGCAGTGCCCGCGCCACAGGATCATCTTGGCGGCCGTCAACTGCTCCTTCGTCAGCCCACCACCCGGCTTGTGCGGGTCGTAGACGACACACTCGTCGAGCGAGATGCCCATCTGCAGTACGGCGGTGTTTCGGCCGAGGTGCTGATCCGGCAGGAACAACACCTTCTCGCCCTGCTCAAACGCCCAGGCGAGCGCCACGTCGGCGTTGCTCGACGTACAAACCGCTCCGCCGTTGCGGCCACAGAACGCCTTGATGTCGGCGCTCGAGTTCATGTAGGTGACCGGGACCGTCACATCGGCTACCCCAGCGTCGGCGAGAGCCTCCCAGGCCGCCTCGACCTGCTGGATCCGCGCCATGTCCGCCATCGAGCACCCAGCCGCCAGGTCCGGCAGGATCACCGTCTGGTTCTCGTTGGTGAGGATGTCGGCGGACTCAGCCATGAAGTGCACACCACAGAACACGATGTACGGCGCATCCGGCCGGTTCGCCGCGTCCCGCGCGAGCTTGAACGAGTCGCCGGTGACGTCAGCGAACTGAATCACCTCGTCACGCTGATAGTGGTGACCCAGCACGAATACCTGGTCACCCAGCGCAGCCTTCGCCTTCAGAGCCCGCTCAACCAGGTCCGGATCGGATGCCGGCGGCAACGCTCCGGGGCACTCGACACCCCGCTCGGAGTGCGGATCGGTGTTCTGACCCAGGAACAACAGCGGCAGGGACTTCGGGCCATCGGCAATCGTCGTCACGTCAATCATCGTGTCACGTCCACGGACAGCTGACGCGTGTGCCACGTCACTGCCCGGATCGTGAAACTCAATGCGAGACGTGGGCTCCGGCGTACCACTTGCTGAGCAGGTCCGGTAGGCGGTCGGGGCCCCAGCGGTCGACGGGGGTGATGCGGCCATCGAGGGAGGCCAGGCCTTGGGCCAGACCTCCGACTGGATCGCCTTGCCAAGGGACGACGACGCCTTCGCCGGGGCCGACGATGACGGTGGGGCCGCCGCGGTCGAGGCAGACGACGGGGCACCCGGAGGCGAGGGCTTCGGTGACCGCCCAGCCGGCGGCTTCGCGCAGGGCAGGAGCCAGTACGGCGTCCGCCCGGAACATCGCGGCGAGCACCGACTCACGGGGTAGCTGGCCGGTGAACTCGACGCGGTCGCGGACCCCGAGTTGCAGGGCGAGCCGCTCGGCGCGCTCCCAGTCCGGACCGTCGCCGATGATCCGGAGCACCCAGTTGGCGGCCTCGGGGCGGGCGAGTGCGCTGATCGCGAGTAGCACGCCCTTCCACGGGATCAGCCGGCCGACGAACAGCGCGGTCTTCACGCCCGGCGGCCCGAACGGCTCGTACGGGCCGGAGGCGGTGAAGCGGCTGATCGCGACATTCGGCTGGACGACGATCTCCCGGGCGTAGGAACGGAAGGTCTCGGCGACATCGTTGTTCTGGGCAACCATCAGGTCCGCGGTCCGAGCCGCCTTCCGCCCGGTCAGGTGCCGGCGGAGACCCGTGTAGACCCGGCGCACCAGTTCGCCGACCACACCCCGCGGTCCCAGCCAGTGCGCCATCGACAGCGGCGCGGTCGTCGAACCACCGACCGGCCCCCAGATCACCTTCGCCGACGACGGCCGAACCACACCGGCCGCCATCCAGTCGACGGCAAACGTCAAGTGGTGAATGACGTCGTACGAGTGCTCGGCGTGCAACTCACGCGCGGTCCGCGCGGCCAGCCGCTGCCAGAGCGGGTAGTACCAGTACACATCCGCGGGCCGTCGCCGCAGCTTCAGCAGCCAGCGCGGCAGCTCCAGCGGTACGACGGTCAGTCCGGGCACCGGCCGGATCGCGAGCTCGTCGGCGATCTCGTGAGCGAACTTCCGCCGGGTCAGCAGCCACACGTCGTGATCGCGGGCCGCGGCCTTCGCCCACGCCCAGCCTGCGCCGGGCTCCGAACCGCCCTGGGGCCGGCACGCGTACGCGCTGATCAGGACCTTCGGACGGCTCGTCATCAGTTCATGCCCTCCAGCAGGCGGCGCAGATCCGTACTCGAGGTGGACGCCGTGTAGGGGAAGTAGTGCACCTGCGCCCCGACCTCACCGAGCAGCCGCTCGAGCCGGGTCCCCTTCTCCGTGCCCTTCCAGTCGTCGCCCTTGAACAGGACGTCGTACCGGAGTTGTTTCCACATCTCGAACTTGTCGCTCGACCAGTCGCTGACCACCTCGTCGACCAGCCCGAGCGCCCGCACGACATCCATCCGCTCGTCATGCGGAACGACCGGCGGACGGCCCTTGATCCGGGTCACCACATCGTCCTCGACGACCCCGGCGATCAGGTGATCACAGTGCTCGCGGGCCCGGCGCAGGATGTTCAGATGACCGATGTGGAACATGTCGTAGACACCCGGCGCGTAGCCGACACGGCCCATGATCAGATTGGCCATCAGCCGCGCACCGGCTGCAACGCAGCCATCTCCCGGTACCACTTGGCGACGGCCGCCGCCAGGAACAACAGGTTGATCGCGAGCAAACCGCCGTACAGGACGGCGAACAGCAACGGGGTGCCGAAGGCAAGGAAGACCAGGCACAGTACGCCGTAGTCGGTCGGTGCGATCAGCAACGACTTCAGCACGGAATCGCCACGCTGGTTGGGCTTCTGGGCACCACCATGACCGCGGCGCAGCTGATCGATCAGGATCAGCCCGAAGAACAGCACCGACGACAAGCAGAGATAGGCCAGCGGGATCAGCAGCACCAGCTCGTTGCTAAAGGCATCAAACCGGTAGAACGAGATCAGTACGGCGCTGTGCAGCAGCACGATCTTCACCGCGTCGATCATGTGATCCAGCCACTCACCGAGCGGCGAACCGCCACCCCGCAACCGCGCCAGCTGACCATCGGCCGAGTCGAGCCCGTACCCGAGCACGAGCAACGCGGTCACCGCCAACGCCAGCCCGAACGACGGCCGCACGGTCGCGACCAGCGCGATCCCGGCCAGCGAACACAGCCCGCTGGTGATGCTGACCTGATTCGGCGTCCGCCCGGCCAGAAACGCGGTCGCCGCGAACACCCGCCCGATCCGCCGATTCACGAACCGCGAATAAGCCGGCGTACCAGCCGAAGGCTTCTGTGCCCGCGAGAGCCGGGCGACGACCTCGCCCAGGGACCCGGCGGTCATGCCACCGAGCTGCGGGACTGCCGCTGGTCGATCGCCGCGCGCAGAATCGTGCTGGAGGACATCCGTACATCTGGAAGCTCGTGCAGGCCCGGTACGCCGTTCAGGTCGTCCGCACCGAGGACACCGTCGACGTCGGCCGCGAAGACCAGCCGGCCTTTGAGCAGTTGCACATCCACGTCGTCGATCACGACTACCTCGTCGACCGCTCGCAGGTGCTGCAGGATCTGGACTCGCTCGACCAGCGGCACGAAGGGCCGCGCGCCCCAGGCGTCCATCGCCCACTCGTCGGTCAGCACGCCGACGACCAGCCGGTCGCACGCCTGGCGGGCCCGCTCGAGCACGTCGAGGTGCCCGACGTGGAACAGGTCGAAGACCCCGGCCAAGAATCCTTGCTGCGACAAACTGTGTTCCCCCTGCGGCTCCCCCACGGAGCGTCCTGGTGCGCGGCCGGGCCGATGTGCGGCCTGACCGTCAGCGGTGACCCTATACCTCTGCGTCACGACGTGCCCAGCGTCCCTTCCGGAAACCTTCGCCGCGCGCGTGCTCGGCGATCGCATCCGTGTAGATCCTTTCGGTGGCCGCGAGGTCGCGCTCCGGGGTGAAGCGGTCCAGGTAGACCTGGCGGGCCCGCTCGCCGAAGGCTACCGAAGTCGCCGGATCCGTCACCAGCCCGATCGCCTTGCGCAGTCCCTCCGGGTCGCCGGGCTCGGCCAGCGCACCGGTCTCACCGTCGTCCACCAGCTCCGCCAGCGCGCCGAGCCGGGACGCAACCACCGGAACGCCGTGCGCGAACGCCTCCACCACCACGAGTCCGAAGGTCTCATACGAACGCGCCGGTACGACGACGGCGCGCGCGGATCGCAGCACATCCATGCAATCCGCCCACGGTAGTTGACCAAGAACCTGAATCGACAGGTCTTCGCGGGCCCGCTCCTCGGCCTCGGCACGCAGTGGACCGTCCCCGATCACCACCAGCTTGCCGAGCGAGGAATCCCAGGCCCGCAACAGATCCGCGAACCCCTTGTCCTCAACCAGCCGCCCGAGGAACACCACCGCATCACCCGGCCCGGTCCGGACCTGACCGTCATGCGGCACCGCATGCGGTTTCACGACGATCCGGTCCGCGTCGAATCCGTGAGCGACGTACCGCTCCTTCACGAACTCCGACGGCGCGATCAGCTTGGTGACGTACCGCTGCCAGGTGTGCATGGTGTTGTGGATGCCGATGCTGGTTGCCAACGGCAGCGTCTGCACCCGGGACTCGCGGTAGCAGCTGTGCCGCACCCCGGCCAGCGGAAGCTTGCCGACACAGGAGTCACAAGGACCACCGTCGCGTTGCAGTACGGCGTTCGCGCACATCAGCCGGAAGTTGTGCAGAGTCGCCACCACCGGCAGGTCCAACCGGTGCGCCGCACGCAGAACCGACGGACTGAACAGCGGGAAGGTGTTGTGCACATGCACCACATCGGGCCGGTTCGCTTGCAATAGCTGTGTTAAATCGCGTTCGGCCGAAAATGACCATACGGAGCGGAACGGTAACAATGCGCGATCTTTTCGGCCCATCTCGGCGATGTCGTCGCTGTTCCGAGCGTAGAAGTCGATCTCATGTCCTGAGTTACCCAGCAAATCAACCGTTTGCGCGACGACGGTGTTCTCACCGCTGGGTTGACCACTCCGGTAACGGTTGTGCAACATGGCGACCCGCATGGCACTACCTTAAGTCTCGCGGTGGCTACGGCTGGTGTATCCAGGCCGGTGTCGAACCGCAAACCCCGGAGGGTTTCCTTGAGCAGTAAGCGCTCTACGGCATGGTTCGCAGCGTTCATCGCTGCTGCCGTCGCGGTCGTTACGGTCGCCCTCCCGGTGATCGCACACGAGAACAACGCCACCAGTGCCGTGAAGTCACGCGCGATTTCGGATCCCTCGATCGCGCGGGGCAAGGTGCCCACCCACCATGCGTCGAAGCCCGCCACGAACCACCCGTCGTCGAAGGGCACCGCGGGTGGGCAGCCGTCGTCGAAGAAGCCCGTTCCGTCGAAGGCCCCCACGAAGCCCACGGTCCCGGTGCCTTCCGTCACTGCACCGACTGTGCCCGTCGTCGACCAGGGCTCGGCCGGTCCCGCCCTCGCGGGACCCTGCCGCGGTGTGTCGATCGATCCGGGCGACGACGCGGCAAAGGTTGTCAGTGCGGCAGCAGCCGGTACGACGTTCTGCTTCGCGGCCGGCGTCCACCGGATCAGCTCCACGATCCGCCCGAAGGCGAACCAGGTGCTGGCGAGCGCGGATCGCGCCGTACTGACGGGGTCGGTGCCGTTGACTGGCTGGACCGCCGACGGCGATCGCTGGGTCGTCCGCGGGGTGCTGCCGACGGCGTACGGGAAGTCTGGGCAGTGTGAGGACAACAAGGCGAACATCTGCCACCTGCGGGAGCAGGTCTTCGTCGACGGAGCACATCTGACCCGTGTGGCGAGCCTGGCGTCCGTTGCTCCGGGGACGTTCTACGCCGACTACGCCGCAGATGCCGTGTACATCGGCAGCAACCCGGCAGGGCACGCGGTCGAGATGTCGAAGACCGCGACCGCGATCGAGTCGGGCGCGACCGGAGTGGTCGTGCGCGGGCTGACCATCGAGCACTTCGCGAGCGCTCCGCAGGCCGGCGCACTGGTGTCCGGCCCATCGTGGAAGGTGACCGCGAACGACGTCCGCTGGAACCACGCGGTCGGCGTGATGCTGGTCAAGGCGAACAACACCAAGGTGGACCGGAACCTCATCCACCACAACGGCCAGCTCGGCCTCGGCCAGTACAGCTCGGCCGCGGCCGCGGTGACCCGCAACGTGATCAGCGAGAACAACACCGACGGCTTCTGGGTCGCCGACTGGGAGTCCGGCGGCATCAAGTCGACCCGTTCCTCCGGCACGGTCAGCGGCAACGTGATCAAGGCCAACCGCGGCGTCGGCATGTGGGCCGACGTCGCCGACGACGGCCGCGTGATCAGCGGCAACAAGATCACCGGCAACGCCGCCGACGGCATCCGCTACGAGATCAGCCGCAACGGCGTGATCGAGAACAACACCATCACCGGCAACGGCTTCGGCACCGGCCGCGGCTCCGGTACGTCGCTGTGGGACGGCGGCGGTATCAACGTGAACACATCGACCGGCGTGAAGATCCGCGGCAACTCGGTCTCCGGCAACGTCAACGGCATCACCATCCAGTCCCGCACCCGCGGTCTCGGCCCCTGGGGCGCCTACGTCCTCCGCGACATCGAGGTCACCGGCAACACCGTGACGATGACCGGCGGCACTGCTGCGACCGGCATGGTCCAGAACACCGCCTCCCCGGTCCCGGCCGGCGAGGTCACGTTCACCGGCAACAAGTACGTGCTCGACGCCCTCGGCGCCAAGCGCTTCGCCAAGTTCGGCACCAAGCTGACCGCCGACGGCTGGCAGGACGCCGGCTTGGACACCATCAGCACCTTCCTGGCGAACTGATCACGCGCGCGCCGCAATTACTGTTCGCAACCGAATTCGCGCTGCGTGATCGATGCCCTCTGCAACGTCTGTAAATTTGGTGCATAAAGCAACGGAATGAGGGTTGCAATGACTACCCGACGTAGTACGCTGCTGACTTGAAGTCGCGCCTTGGGGGGTGCGCCGAGGAACTACGTTGCCCCCCGGAGGCTCCTCAGTGAAACCACCGCTCACCGTTCTCGCAGTAGTTGCCACCGGCACCCTCACCGCTGCCCTCCTGGCCGCCACCGCCCAAGGCACCCCGGTCCCCACCCCGGACAGCCCCGTCGGCATCCGCCTACCCGACGACGCTGCCCCGGGCGCAGTCCCCCGCCCCACCGCCGACCCCGGCACAGCCCACCCAACCGATGATCTCGAGTCTGGCAACGACCTGATCGCCATCGGGCCGGCCGACGATCCCACCGGCAAGCCGACGCCCGGGACGCCTACGCCTGGACCGACCACTCCGACGCCGACCACGGACCCCACGACTCCTCCTGCGAATCCCGCGTGTCCCGGTGTGCAGATCACGCCGGAGGATGACGCGGCCAAGGTGGTGGCGGGTGCTGCGGCCGGGACGACGTTCTGCTTCACCAAGGGACTGCACCGGATCGGCACGACCATCGCCCCGAAGTCCAACCAGGTGCTCACCGGCGAGAACGGCGCAGTACTGACCGGATCGATCCCCCTCACCCAGTGGGCGGCAAACGGTGACGACTGGGTGACCACGGGAGTGCTACCCCCGGCGTACACGCAGACCGGGCAGTGCGAGGACAACGTGGCGAACATCTGCTACCTCCGCGAACAAGTGTTCGTGGACGGCAAGCACCTGACCCGCGTCGCCTCCCGCGACAAGGTTGCCGCCGGCACCTTCTACGCCGACTACACCGCGAACGCCGTCTACCTCGGCACCGATCCGCGCAAGAAGTCGGTCGAGATGTCGAAGACCGCCACCGCCATCGCCTCCAACGCGGCCAGCGTGACGGTCCGCGGCCTGACGATCGAACACTTCGCCACCGCACCCCAGGGCGGCGCCCTCGTCCTCGGCCCGAAGTGGCGCGCCACCGGCAACGAGGTCCGCTGGAACCACGCCGTCGGCGTCATGCTCGTGAACGCGGACGGCGCGACCCTCGAGAAGAACAGCATCCACGACAACGGCCAGCTCGGCGTCGGCCAGTACAGCACGACCAACGGGACCATCACCGAGAACGACGTACGGAACAACAACACCGACGGCTTCTGGATCGCCGACTGGGAATCCGGCGGCATCAAAACCACCTGGTCGAACGGCGGCACCGTCTCCGGCAACCTGATCAAGGACAACCGCGGCGTCGGCCTCTGGAGCGACGCCTACGACGACAACCGCACGTTCAGCGACAACACCATCGTGGACAACGCCGCCGACGGCATCCGCTTCGAAATCGGCCGCAACGGCGTCATCGAGAAGAACCTCGTCACCGGCAACGGCCACGGCACCGGCCGAGGCTCCGGCAAGTCCCTGTGGGACGGCGGCGGCATCAACATCAATACCTCCTCGAACGTCACAGTCCGCGACAACGTAGTCGGCAACAACGTCAACGGCATCGCCATCCAGTCCCGCACCCGCGGCTCCGGCCCCTGGGGCGTCAACCTCCTCCGCGACATCACCGTCACCGGCAACCTGATCACCATGCGCGGCGGCACCACTGCCACCGGCATGGTCCAAAACTCAGGCGCCGTAATCCCCGCCGGCGAGGTCACCCTGGACAAAAACACCTACCGCCTGGACAGCCTCACCTCCACCCGCTTCCAGAAAACCGGCCGCTGGTACACAGCCCGCCAATGGCAACAAGAAGGCCAAGACCCCACCAGCACCTTCACCCAAAACCGCCTCCCCCCACCCCGCTAACCCCTCACCAGGCTGGCCACTCACCTCGCCAGCCACCCACCTGCGGACCGCCCCCACTCACCAACTCCCGCCCCCACGCTCAACCATCACCCAGCAACCACCCCCAACCCCGCTTGGTGAGTGCCCCACGTCCGCCACCCGCCCAAGCCGGTAACAATTTCTCAATTAGCACCCAAAAATTGCCGCCCCGAACCCACTGACCTCGGCTGGGACCGGTTCATGGATGATCACTCTCGCCCTACATCTGCCGCCGCACGACCGTCTCGCGTTAGTCGGTAGTTTTTCGGGTGTATGCGCCGAAAAACCTCCGACTAACGGCGGCACGGATGCGGCCGAGAACCTACGGCGGTGGTTGCCCGCCGCTGCGGCCGACTTACAGAGGAAGTGTGGCTGGCCAGACCTGTGGCTGAGCTGCTTGGCGAGGCCGGCGACCGAGGTGTACGCCGCCTAGGGCGGACGGGCTTCGGTTGCCGCAGATCAGATGCGGCCGGCGACCAAGCTGACCGTCGCCTGGGCCAACCGGCCAGGTGGATGGAAAACAACAGCAGTCCGCCACCGCGCTGGCCATCGCCTGGAGCTACCGGCCAAGTGGCTACACCCGCACGCAGCCGACAACCGCGCTGACGCGCGCGAGGCGGACCGGCTAGGCGATTGCCACCGGATGCGGTCGGCGACCGAGCCGAACGTGTCCTGAGGCTGACCGGCTAGGTGGCGCAGACCAGATGCCGACGGCGACCGAGATGAGCGCAGCTCGGGACGACCGACTGTGGTTTCTGGATGCGAGGGGTGGGCGCCTGAGGTGGGGCTTGTCGATCGCGGGTCCCGGCCGGGCCGCCGTACCCGTGGAACAGCGCAGCGGGAACGGATCGGTCGCAGGATGCTCGGCTTCGTTGCTGGAGGTGTCCGTCGGGGCTGCGGACTCTTCGCCTGGGGACCTGCACCGGCTGGGCGTTCGGCTCGCCCGGCTGCCGCTTCAGGCTTGTGGTCTGGCGGGAAATGTCGGACGGGTGTGAAGGGACATGTCGGACGCTTGGTGGCGGCCGTTCGTTGGCGGGTCGTGGTGGATCTGGTGGTTCCGATGGAGGTTCGACTCCGCCAGTCAGTCAGCCAATCGCCCTCGGCACCCCAGACCAGTCAACTAACCGCGCTCGGCACCCCGTACCAGCTGATCGGCTGTGCCCGCCGCGGCGGGTCAGGTTGCGAGCCTGGTTGCTGTCGGCGGCAACCACAGCCCGTCAGGCCCAGGCGGCGTGCACCTCGGTCGCCGGGCTCGCCAAGCGGCTCAGCCATAGACCCGGCCAGCCACCCCTCCATCTGTAAGCCGGCCGCAGCGGCGGCCAGCCAGCGGGTACGTGCCCGGCCGCAGGTGGTGCGGCGGGGCGTTCGGACACAGCTGGCTGGGTGGGTTAGGGGCGGGTCAGGGTGGTTACGTGGGTGATTAGGAGGTCTCGGAAGGGGGTGGAGGTGGCGAGGGTGGGGGTGAAGATGGTGTTGATGGCCAGGAGGGTGTCGACGATTGCGGTGGGGGTGGTGGCGTTGGTTAGGGCTTTGGTGAGGAGGGGGGCTTGGGGGTCGTCGAGGGTGGGGGCGGTTTTGGCGTAGACCATCCAGGCGGCTACGGCTAGGGCCAGGGTGGTGGGTTCGGCGCCGGCTGTTAGGCGGTCTTCTACTGTGCCTAGGAGGCGGACGGGGAGTTTTACGGAACCGTCCATGGCTACCTGGGTGGTGCGGTGTTTGAGGGCTGGGTTGGCGAAGCGCTCCAGCACGGTGGCGCCGTACGACGGGAGGTCTAGGCCGTCGGGTGGGGTGAGGGTGGGGATGACGTCCTCGGTGATGAGGGTGTGGGCCAGGGCGGCGAGTTCTTCGTCGCGGACTGCTTCGGCGATGGTTTCGTAGCCGCGGAGGGCACCGAGGTAGGCGAGCATTGAGTGGGTGGCGTTGAGGATGCGGAGCTTGGCTTGCTCCCAGGGGGCTACGTCAGCAGTGAGGACTGCGCCCGCCTGCTCCCACGCGGGGCGAGGGCCGGCGAAGTCGTCCTCGATGATCCACTGCAGAAACGGTTCCGCGACCACAACCGCTTCGTCTCGTACGCCGAGCAGGCGGGCGGCCTCGTCGCGGTCGGCGTCGGTGGTGGCGGGGACGATGCGGTCGACCATGCTCGCGGGGAAGCGGGATGCTTCGAACACGTCGGGCACCTTGCCGAGTGCTTCGAAGTACTCGGCGACCAGCCGGCGGAGGAAGGGGCCGTTGGCAACCAAGTTGTCACAGGAGACGATCGTCAGCGGGTCGTTGCGCCGGGCCAGCGCGGCGGCCAGTTGGCCGACGACGGTGCGTGGGGGGCGGCCGGTGAGGTCGGCTTGGATCTCTGGGTCGTCCAGGTCGAGTGCGCCGTTCTTGGCGCGGTAGCCCTTCTCGGTCACCGTCAGCGTCACGACCGAGACCGCCGGGTCGGCGATCCGGGCCACGACCGCCTCGGGGCCCTCAGGCGCGGTGAGCACCTCACGGATGCTCCCGATGACCTGGACTGTCGGATCGCCGGCGCCACGCTCTAGAACGGAGTACAGGCCGTCCTGGGGGGCGAGCTGTTCGCGGACGGTGGCTGAGCGCTGGCTCACGCCGCTGATGCCCCAGCGGGTGTCGCCGGTCAGCGCGGCCGCTCGCTCGGTGATCACGGCCTGGTGGGCGCGGTGGAAGGCACCGAGGCCGAGGTGTACGACACCGACCGAGAGGGACCGCGGATCGACGGCGGGGGCGACGGGCAGGTGGGCGAGACTCAACCTGTTCACGGTGACCTCTTTCAGCCTTTGGGGGACGGCGCCGGGCCGGTGGAGTTGCGGACGATCAGTTCGCCGGTCAGTGCGTTGCTCCGCACGAGCGGTGGCACGGCCTCCGGCATCGTGATCAGCCCGATTAGCGTCTCGACGGCGATCTGGCCTGCGCGTTGTTGTGGCAGGCGGATCGTGCTGAGCGCCGGGATGGCCATCCGGGACATCTCGATGTCGTCGACGCCGAGCACGCTGAGGTCGTCCGGTACCGAGATTCCGCGGGCGTGCAGGCGGGACAGCAGGCCGATCGCGATCAGGTCGTTGTAGGTGACGACGGCGGTCGCCTCGGTGGCGACGACCTGATCCGCTGCGGCGACACCGCCCTCGTAGGTGGGCGCGAAGTTCCCGACCTCGATCAGCTCGACATCGCGGGCCGTGGCGGCGGCGCGCAGACCGACCGTGCGGTGCTGATTCGACCAGGAGGCCTCCGGGCCGGCCACCCAGGCGATCCGGCGATGGCCGAGTGCGACGAGGTGCGCCAGCGCCTGCCGCATCGCGTCCTCGTCGTCGAATCTGATGCCGGTGACGCCCATGACGCCCCGGTTGATCAGCACGACGTTGGTCTCCTCGGCGATCGCGGCGAGGTCTTCGGCGCTCGAGCGGGGTGAGCAGAGGACCAGACCGTCGACCTGCTTGGCCAACGCCCGGATCAGGCCTGCCTCGACCGCGGGCTCCTCGTCGGTGTCGGCGACGAAGACCGCGATGTCGTCACGGCGGGCCCGGGCCTGGACACCTTTGACCACGCTGGCGAAGAACGGGTTGGCGACGTCGGGGACGACGAGGCCCACATTCCCGGTGCGGCCGGTGATGAGTCCGCGGGCAGCCCGGTTCGGGTGGTAGTGGAGCCGCTCGACGGCGATGGCCACCCGGGCGCGGGTGTCCACATTCACCATGTCCGGCACCGAGAGCGCGCGGGACACGGTCGACGGAGACACGCCGGCGAGCAGTGCCACGTCACGAATCGTCGCGGGCATCGCCACCTCCTCCGGCCGGAATGCGATCAGTCTGCAATCCGTTGCAATCGACTGTCAAATCGACCATGCGACACGCCGATTTGCCTCGCTGACAAAGGACTGCAATCCTTTTCAGTACTCGCCGCAGTCAAGCGTCGCAGCCGAACATTTCGGAGGTCCTCATGCCCAAGGCCCTGCAACCCCATCCCGATCGCGCCTTGCCGGCCGGGGAGTCACGCGACCTGGCGCGCCGGATCCACGCGTCGACGAAGGATCTGCCGCTGCTCTGCCTGCACGGGCACGTCGACATCAGCCTGTTCGCGGCCGACGAGCCGTTCGGCAACCCGGCCGAGTTGCTGGTGATCCCGGACCACTACGTCACCCGGATGCTTGTCTCCCAAGGAGTCTCGCCGGATCGGCTGGGCCTCCCCCGCCGCAACGGCGCGCGGACTGCCGACCCGCGTGACGTCTGGCGGGAGTTCTGCGCGCACTGGCACCTGTTCCGCGGGACGCCTAGCCGGTACTGGCTGGAGCACGAATTTGCCGAGGTGCTCGGGCTGACGGTCCACCCATCGCCCGAGACGGCCGACGAGCTGTACGACCAGATCTCGGCGCGGATCGCCGAGCCCGACTTCCGGCCGCGGGCGTTGCTCGACCGGTTCCGGATCGAGCTGCTCTCCACGACCGATGCCGCGACCGATGACCTCGCCCTCCATGCACAGCTCGAGGCGGAGCTGCCCGGCCGGGTGATCCCGACCTTCCGGCCGGATGCGGTGGTTCACCTCGATCGGCCCGGCTGGAGCTACCTGGCTGAGCAGCTCGGGCAGCTCGCCGAGGTCGACACCTCGACGTACGGCGGTTATCTGGCGGCGATCCGGAAGCGGCGGCAGGTGTTCGTGCAGGCGGGAGCGAAGGCGACCGACCACGGGCATTTCAGCGCGGCGGCGACACCGCTGTCCGACGCGGAGGCCGAGCGGATCTACGCCGACGCGCTCAAGGGTCAGGTGTCGACCGAGGATGCGGCGGCGTTCGCCGGGCACATGCTGTTCCAGTCGGCGGTGATGTCGGCTGAGGACGGGCTGGTCATGCAGTTGCACCCGGGCGTGCTGCGGGACCACGATCCGGCGATCCACGCGACGTACGGGCCAGACCAGGGGCACGACATCCCGGTCACGACCGAGTTCACCCGCTCGCTGCGGCCGCTGCTTGAGCGGTTCGGGCATGCGGAGGGCTTCCGGATCGTGCTGTTCACCGTCGACGAGACGACGTACTCGCGGGAGCTCGCGCCGCTGGCCGGTGTGTATCCGGCGGTCCGGCTCGGAGCGCCTTGGTGGTTCCTGGACAGTCCTGGTGGGATGCGGCGGTTCAGGGAGCTGGTGACAGAGACGGCCGGCTTCTACAACACGTCGGGCTTCGTGGACGACACCCGTGCGTACCTGTCGATTCCGGCGCGGCACGACCTCGCCAGACGGATCGACGCGGGCTATCTGGCCGACCTGGTCGTGCAGCATCGGCTGGACGAGGAAGACGCGTTCGAGGTCGCGCAGGACCTGGCCTACAACCTCGCGCGGGACACGTACCTGAGGTAGCTGTAGTCTCCACCAGATCTGTACGGCTGGGTGGGCTGGAAGGAACGGTGGATGAGGCGTCGGGTCATCGTGGGCGGCGTCCCCCTTCAATGGGCAGCTGTCGCGGCCGGGTTCGCGTTGCTGCTCAGTGGATGCACGAGCGGCGACGATGGGTCCGGGAAGGCCGGTCCGGTGACGACGACGGTGACCGTTCCGACGGAGCCACCCGCGGCGGCGGCCGCTGTGCTTGGGCCGACGGGGCCTCGTACGGCGAAGGCTTGCAGCGGGGTGGAGATTGCGGTTGGCGCGGATCCGCAGCAGGTGATCGACGGGCACCCGGCTGGTACGGCGTACTGCTTCGCGAAGGGGTTGCACCGGATCGGCACGCCGATCGTGCCGCGGGACGGCGACCGGTTCGGTGGTGGGCCGGAGGTCGTGCTGACGGGGTCGAGGGCGCTGACCGGTTGGGTGCGCGATGGCAATCGTTGGGTGGTGCGCGGGGTGTTGCCGGCGGCGTATCCGCTCAAGGGGCAGTGTGAGGACAACCGGGCTAATCCTTGTCAGCGCGGGGAGCAGTTGTTCGTGGACGGCAAGCATCTGACGCGGGTGATGAGCTTGGGCGAGGTGAAGCCGGGGAGCTTCTTTGGCGACTATGCGGCCAATGCGGTGTACGTCGGCGATGACCCGAGTGGGCACGAGGTTGAGATGTCGCGGACGACGGCCGCGTTCACGGGTCGCGCGGAGCGGGTCACTGTGACTGGGTTGACGATCGAGCGTTTCGCGTCGCGACCGCAGGGCGGGGCGCTGGAGGCTGGTCGGGGCTGGCGCATCACTGGGAACGAGGTTCGGTGGAACCATGCGGTCGGCGTGATGCTGATCGAGGCCGATGGGGCGCAGGTGAGTCGGAACACGATCGCCGACAACGGGCAGCTCGGGCTTGGGCAGTACAAGTCGGCGGACGCACGGGTCACCGCGAACCTGGTGACTCGGAACAACACCGATGGGTTCTGGATCGCGGACTGGGAGTCGGGCGGGATCAAGTCGACGCGGTCGTCGGGCGAGGTTTCCGGGAACGACATCATCGGGAATCGCGGGGTCGGGCTGTGGAGTGATATCGCCGAGTACGACCGGCGGATCAGTGCGAACCGGATCCGGGACAATGCGGCTGACGGGATCCGGTACGAGATCAGCTATGCGGGCGTGATTGAGAAGAACGTTGTTGAGGGCAACGGGTTTGGCACCGGTCGGGGGTCCGGTGGGAGTCTGTGGGACGGCGGTGGGATCAACGTGAACACGTCTGCCGGTGTTCAGGTTCGCGGGAACCTGGTGAAGGACAACCGGAACGGGATCTCGATTCAATCCCGTACTCGCGGTGAGGGTCCGCGTGGGCGGTATGTGCTCAGTGATGTGGTCGTCGAGGGCAACCTGATCGTGCTGAACGATGCCGGGTCGAGCACCGGTGTGGTTGAGAACAAGGGCTCCCCCACGACGTCCGGTGCCATCACCTTTCGCCGCAACAGCTACCGGCTGCCCGGCAGCACCCGCTTCGCCTACCGCGGCAAATCCCTCACCTGGCCCCAATGGCAAGAAGCCGGCTTCGACCAAGACTCCGTCGCCAGCTAACCCATCGGCTCAGCGGGTGGCTGGGGTTGGGCGTTTGGAGCGGTGGCGGATTCGGTCGGCGTCGCAGATGGCGGCGGCGACCAGGAGGTGAACCGTCATTGAGGAGAGGTCGGATAGGCCGCTCTCGTTCAATGACGCAGCACTCACGTAACCCATGAGGAGGGCACCGCACGCCCGGATGTACGGCGTGGGTGCGCGTAGGACGGCGATCCAGGCGAGGATGACGGCCAGGGCGACGATGATGACCGCGAGCAGGCCGGTTTCCCAGTACAGGCCTAGCCAGCTGTTGTCGATGGCCATGACGTCGATATCGCCTTCGCCGCGTCGCAGCAGCACGCGTTTGTTGCCGAGGCCGTGGCCGATGATCGCGGTCTGGACGGAGACCTTCTCATCGAGCACCGCCTGCCAGCTCGTGGTGCGGCCGCTCAGGGAGCTGATCTGGCGGGTGCCCTGGCCGCGCAGCAGCCAGGTGTGTAGCGACCCGATCATCAGGAAGGCCAGACCGAGCAGAGCCGGTACGCCGAGGGTTGCCAACCGACCGAACCAGGTCTTGCGGGTGAGCAGCAGGGCGAGTACCAGGCCGAAGGCGATTGCCGCGGCGGACGTGCGAGTGCGGCTGGCGGCGATGAGGATGACGCCGAGACCGATCAAGGCTCCCGACGGTACGAGGGACAGCTTCTTGCAGATGAAGCCGATCAGCGCCAAGCCGAGCAGGATGGCGCCGACCTCGCCGACTCGGGGCGGCAGCATCGGGATGATGACGCCCTGCAGGCGATAGCCGGTGCCGAAGGAGCTCAGGGGTCGCCACGCCTGGCTTGGCGCATACGCCAGGCTCAGGACGACTGTGATTGCCAGCAGGATGTGCGCCCAGAAATGCGCGCGGACGAGCCGCTCCGGCACCTGCACGAGCGGACGCCACAGCAGGAACACCAGCACAAGGCCGATCAGGAACCGCGCCAACCGGGTCAACGGTCCCAGCGGCTCAGCCAGCAGGAACGCCGTCGCGGTCGCGAACATGACGTACAGCACGTAGAGAGTGCCGGTCGGATTGACGCGGGTCCGGAAGCCAGGCTTCGTGGCAGCCAGAGCGATCAGGAAGATCGCACCGAGCAGCAGCCCCTTCATCACGCTGTTGGTGGAACCCGTCGTCCCCTGGGGCGCAGCGACCCGTGACGACCACGGCTGCACGCCGAGCACGAACAAGCACCACAGCGCCAGCCAGAACCAGGCCGGCTTCTCCGACGGCGTTTCGACCGTGCCCGGGACCGCCTGGGCCAGCCGGTCCCGCCGCGGCGCCCAGCCGTGGCCGACTCGATACTCCGCTCCCCGACGGAACAGCTCTGCGCCTGATTGCATGGCGCAGTCAGCGGATGTGGGGGGTGGGAGATTCGGTCGGCGTGTAGTTGAGCGGGATGCCGAGAGTCTCGTCGTGGTCGGAGGCGCCGATCAGTACGACGCCGAGCACCGGAGCACCGGCGTAATGGAGAGCCGCGGTGAGGCGGGCGACGTCCATCTCCTTGTCGTGGCCGACCTGGACCACGAGGACGGAGGCCTCGACGGCGGCAGCGAGCGGCGAGATGCCGTGCCGGCCGACCGCAGCCGGGCCGTGGATGACGACCGAGTAGCCCGGCGGGAGGTCGGCGATGATGCCGGGTACCAGCGACGGGCCGACCGCGGAGGCGGTCTCCTCGTGGTTCAGGCCGGGCGGCAGGACGTACAGGTCGGCGACCGTGCCGGGGCGGAAGAGCTTGCGGGCGCGGATCGCGCGGGTCGCGGCCGGCTCGACGACGAGGTCGGTCAGGCCCTCATGACCTGTCACGTGCGGAAGAACCGGCGTACCCTCCACGTCGGCCAGGACGAGCAGCGTCTCGCGGCCGTCGCGGGCGTTCGCCTCGGCCATCGCGAGCGCGATACCGGCCGCGTTCGGGCTGGTGGATGCCGAGACGACGAGCAGCGCGCCCGCACCGCCACCGCCGAAACTGCGCGGGTTCAGCTCGCGACGAGCCAGCGCGCCGCTCGCCTCGGCGCCCAGCGCAGTGATCTCGTACTGCGGGAGCTCGGGCGCGGACCGGTGCCAGAACCGCCGCCGGTTGCCCTCGGAGGCCGCGATCACCGGCGAGCTCGAGGCGCGGGCCGCCTGGTCGCGAGTCAGGATGTACGGCGTCAGGTGCGACCGAAGCAGTGCCAGACCGAACCCGAGCACCAGCCCGAGGATTCCGCCGACCAGGATGTCGCGCGCGACCATCGGTGACGAGGAGGCGGTGTCGGTCGTGGCCGGAGTGACCAGCTCGCTCCCGGCGCCAACACCGGTCAGCGCCTTCCGCATGGCCGCCGCATCGTCGGCCGCCTGCCGGGCCTCGGTGGCCAGCCCGACACGCTGGTCGCGCAACTGGCTCGCGGTCTGGGTGTCGCCGCGCTGAACAGCCTCGTCGATCTGGCTGACCAGCGACCGCGACTGGGCAGTCGCCGTCTTCGCACGGTCCTGCGCCTGGCTGGCCAGTGTGGTCAGCAGCGCCTTCGCGGCGTCGTTGCGTTGCTTCAAGTACGTCGTCGCGATCGCGTTCGCGCGCTGAACCGCCTGAGCCGCGGTCGGCCCGTCGGTCGTCACGAGGTACGCGTTGTCGGTGACTGCCTTCACCCGAGTCACCGCAGCGAGGTCCTGAATGGTCTGGTCGGACGTCGGCAGCCCCAGCGACTCGGCGACCGTGCGCAGCAACCGCGGACTGGCCATCACCCGCGCCTGGGTCTCGGCCGGCAGGTCCATACCGAGCGGACCGGTCTTGTCGGTGCTGCTCGGCAGCTTCCCGACCAGGGCCGGCGGTACCGCCGGGCCGATGACGAGCTGGCTGGAGGCCGTCCAGCGCTGGGTCTGGGACAGCGCGAAAACCGATGCCCCGATCAGACCGAGCACGATGCAGGCCATGATCAGCCACTTCTGCCGTAGCAGTGACTGAGCGGTCTCCCGCCAGACCACAGTGCCCGGTTCCATCCCTACCTCATTCCGTCGACCAGCGCCTCAGGATAGCTACGACGGCAAGGCGTGGCGAGTCGGTCTCGCTGAGTGCCCTACTCTCTTGCCCAAGGTCGCGGGGGCGCGTGAGGGACCGGTTATGTCCGAGGGGGACATCGCAGCATGAAGAGATGGTTCGTTGCGTCGATCGCAGCCGCTACAGCATTGGTCGCCGCAACGCTGATCTACGCGCCGGCGGCGCAGAGCACCGAGGCCTCGTTGTCGGCCACCGACAGCCCGGTCTGGCAGACCAATGCCAGTGTGCAGGGTCTGACCGTCGCCGCTGGCAAGGCGTACGCCGGAGGCCGCTTCACCAGCGTCCGGCCGCCAGGTGCTGCCGCTGGGACCAGTGAGGTCGCGCAGGCCTATCTGGCCGCGTTCGACCAGGGCACGGGCGCGCTGGTCAGCTCGTTCGCCCCGGTCCTCAACGACCAGGTGTACGCCGTCGCTGCGACCGCGGACGGTTCCCGGATCTTCGTCGGCGGTGATTTCACCACGGTCGACGGCGTCACGCGGAACCGGATCGCCGCCTTCGACACCGCCACCGGCACGCTGGTCGCGAGCTGGAAGCCGAGCGTGTCCTACCGGGTCAAGACGATCGCCGTCTCCGGCAACACCGTGTACTTCGGTGGTTCGTTCGGCCTCGTGAACGGCCAGGACCGGCCTCGCCTCGCCGCAGTGGCCGCGGATACCGGGGCGCTGCTGCCATTCGCCCCCAACGTCAACGGTGACGTGTACGCCGTCGATGCGGCCGACGACGGCTCCAAGGTGTACGCCGGAGGCCAGTTCAGTCAGGTCAACGGCACCAGCCAGAACACCGTGGCCAGCCTCGACCCTGCGACCGGCGCGGTACTCCCCTTCCCCGGGGCGTCCGCCGTACCGCCGCCGAATGGGTCCTGCACCACCCGCGTGAAGTCGATCGACGCCAGTGGCGACACCGTCTACTTCGGGAACGGTGGTGACGGCGGCGGCTGCTTCGACGGCACCTGGGCGGCCGACATCGCGACCAACGCACTGAAGTGGAAGAACCAGTGCCTGGGCGCGACCGAGGCGGTCAAGGTCGTGAACGGCTGGCTGTACAAGGGCTCGCACGCCCACGACTGCGCGAACCAGGGAGCCGGCGGCTTCCCGCAGGGCTTCGGCTACCGCTTCCTGCTCAGCCAGAAGCTGACCGACGGAGCACTCGGCCCGTGGTTCCCGAACACCAACGCCGGTCCGCCCACCGAGGTCGGACCGCTGGCGTTTGCGACAGGCGGCAGCGACCTGTGGGTCGGCGGCGACTTCACCACCTCGAACGGCGTCGCCCAGCAGGGGCTCACTCGCTTCACGAACGCGAGTCCGGGGGCCGCACCGGCGAAGCCGGCCAAGCTCACGCCGTACAGCGTCGAGCCGGGTGTCGTGCAGATCCACTTCCCGACCGTGGTCGACAACGACGACAGCACGCTGACCTACCGCCTGCTCAAGGGCTTCAGCAACACCACCATCGCGACCTGGACCGCCAAGTCGACGCCGTGGGACCGCCCCTGGCTGCACTACACCGACACCGCCGTGACCCCAGGTGAGTCCACCAACTACCGGGTCGAGGTCAGCGACGGTACGACGACACTGCGCGGCAACTACTCCGACGCGGTGACAGTGGCGAGCGCGAAGTCGACGGCGTACGACCAGATCATCGGCTCTGACGGCCCGCAGGCGTACTGGCGGCTCGGCGAGCCCGCCGGTACGACGACCTCGGTCGACTCGTCCAGTCAGAGCAACAACGGCACCTTCACCGGTATGTCGCTCGGCGCGGCCGGTGCGATTGCCGGGAACACCGCTGCGTCCACCAGCACGACCAGCGGCCGCATGGTCGGCGAGAAGGCGTACAGCATGCCGCAGCAGTTCACTGTCGAGGCCTGGGTCAAGCAGAGCTCGACACGCGGCGGCCGCATCATCGGCTTCGGCAGCTCCAAGACCGGCAACAGCGCCGGTGGCGGCGACCGGATGCTCTACATGCGCTCGAACGGCGCGATCCTGTTCGGTGTCAACGACGGCGCCCAGCGGACCGTGACCAGCCCGTCGGGCAAGAACGACAACCAGTGGCACCACGTGGCCGGCACCTTCGACAACGGTCTGCTGAAGCTGTACGTCGACGGAGTCCTGGTCGGCAGCACCAGCACCGGTACGGCGGCCCTGTACTACGGCTGGTGGCGGATCGGGTACGACAACACGAGCACGTGGACGGGCGGCGGGGCCACCCAGACCGGTCTCGGCATCGACGAGGCGGCCGTCTACCCCTACGCCCTGAGTCCGGTCCAGGTGCAGGGCCACTACGATGCCCGATAAACACTCTGGGAGCATTCCGTCGGGGAGTTGTAGCACAAAGTCATAACGTGGTGGGGGGTCGGTTCCCAGCCGACCGCCCACGGCGCTAGTGTCCGCAGCTGGTGCGTCGTGCGGCACGCGCCGCCGACTGATCCCCCGCCCAGTCAAAGGAACTTGATGAAGAAGCTAGTTCTGGCCCTCGTCACCGCGGCGGCCGTCGTCGCCGCGGCGCTGATCCCGTCCGGTGCACCGGTCGAGGCTGCGTCGAAGGGCTTCGGCTCCGCGGTCTCCGCGGTCAAGCAGACGGCCTGGCAGACGAACAGCAGCGTGAACGCGCTGGCGATCGCGGGCAACACCGTGTACGCCGGTGGTCTCTTCACCAGGATCCGCCCGCCGGGCGCGGCCAAGGGCCAGCGGGAGTCGGTCCGCACGTACGTTGCCGCCTTCAACAAGACCACCGGCGCCCCGACCACCTTCGCCCCGAAGCTGAACGGTGCGGTCTACAGCATCGCGACCAGCCCCGACGGCAAGTGGGTCGTGCTCGGCGGCGACTTCACCACGGTGAACGGCGTGAAGCGCAGCAAGGTCGCTCTGTTCAGCGTGGCCACCGGCCAGCTCGCCGCGTCGTGGGACCCGGTTGTCGCGGCCCGGGTGAAGACCCTGGCCGTCTACGGCAACAGCGTCTTCATCGGCGGCGCGTTCACCAAGATCGACGGCCAGGTCCGCAACCGGGTCGGCGCTGTCACGCTCAGCACGGGCGCACTGCTCAAGTGGAACCCGAACGCGGACGACGACGTGTACGCGATCGCCACCTCCGACAACGGCACCCGGGTGTTCATCGGCGGACCGTTCACCACGATCAACAGCCGCGATCACTACTCGGTAGCAATGGTGAACAGTACGACGGGGGCCGCGCTCGCGTTCCCCGCCGCGGCCGGGATCCCGGAACCGACCTGGAACTGCACCACCCGGGTCAAGGCCATCGACACCCTCGGCAACCGGGTCTTCATCGGCAACGGCGGTGACGGGCCTGGCTGTTACGACGGGATCATCGCGGCCGACGCCACCACCGGCAAGATGCTCTGGCAGAGCAACTGCCTGGGCGCGAACGAGGCGCTGAAGGCGATCGACGGCTGGCTCTACAAGGGCTCGCACGCTCACGACTGCAGCCAGGACGGCTCGTTCGGCGACGGCACCGGCACGCACTTCCTGCTGGTCCAGAGTGTTGCCAACGGCAAGATCGGCCCCTGGTTCCCGAACACCGACGCCGACCAGAACAGCACCACGAAGGTCGGCCCGCTGGCGTTCGCCGGTGACAGCACCGGTCTGTGGGCCGGTGGCGACTTTCTGCATGTCGCCGGAAAGCCCCAGCAAGGACTCACCCGGTTCAGCAGTGCGCCGGGTGGCGCGTATCCCGCCGTACCGAAGGCTCCTGGCCTGACGGCGGGCCGGGCCAAGGTCACCATCAAGTTCACCGATGTCTACGACCTCGACAACATCACGCTGACGTACAACGTCTTCCGCGGTAACACCAGGATCGGGTCCTACAAGTACAACTCGTACTACTGGGACAAGCGGAAGTCCTACACGGTGACCGACACCGGGGTGAAGTCCGGCCAGACGGTCGGCTACCGGATCGAGGTCACCGACGACCGGAATACCGTCAAGAGCTCGACAGCGACCGTCAAGGTCCAGTAGAACCATGGGGGCTGCCCGCACGGGCGGCCCCTTCGCATTCGCCCGCCGGCCGCCTGCCGGTCCCCGGAGTACATTTGAACCCGAGGGGGGTTCATAAAAGTGAGGAAACTTATCGCTGCGCTCGGCGCGGCAGGTCTCGGCGTTGCCGGGCTCCTGGTCGCTCTGCAGCCGGCCCAAACCGCAGTCACCACCGGTGGCCCGCTCACCGCGCTGCCGGCTTCGGCCTGGCAGACCGACGCGAGTGTGCTCGGCCTGGCCGTCGCCAAGAACAAGGCGTTCGTCGGTGGCCGCTTCCTGAACGTCCGTCCGCCCGGTGCCGCCCCGGGCGCCAGCCAGACCAGCCGGACGTACCTGGCCGCGTTCAGCACCAGCTCCGGTGCGCTCGACACCTCGTTCAACCACGTGCTGAACGGCGTGGTCTGGTCGATCGTCGCGTCGCCGGACGGCTCGCGGATCTATGTCGGCGGTGACTTCACCAAGGTCGACGGTGTCACCCGGAACCGGGTGGCCGCCTTCGACTCCACCACCGGCGCCCTGATCGCGAACATCAAGCCCAGCGTGTCCTACCGGGTCAAGACGCTCGCCATCGGCGGCAACAGCCTGTACTTCGGTGGTTCGTTCGGACTCGTGAACGGCGTCGCCCGCAACCGCGCGGCGGCGATCAGCACGGTCGACGGCACGTTGCTGCCGTGGAACCCCAACGCCGACGCCGACGTGTACGCGATCGACGCGGCCGACGACAACTCGAAGGTCTACCTCGGTGGCACCTTCACCAAGATCGGCACCACCAGCCGGTGGGCCGTGGCGAGTGTGAACAACTCGACCGGTGCGATCCTGCCGTTCTCCGCGGCCTCCGCCGTACCGAACCCGACCTCGACCTGCAAGAGCCGGGTCAAGGACATCGAGACGGTCGGCACCAAGGTGTACTTCGCCAACGCCGGTGACGGCGGCGGCTGTTTCGACGGCACCTGGGCGGCCGATGTTGCCACCGGCAACCTGGTCTGGCGGAACACCTGCCTCGGCGCCACCGAGGCGATCACGATGGTGAGCGGCTGGCTGTTCAAGGGCTCGCACGCGCACGACTGCAGCGCGTCCACGGCCGGTCCGGCGTTCCCGGAGGGCACCGGCAACCACTACCTGCTGCTGCAGAACCCGGCCGACGGCAAGCTCGGGCCCTGGTTCCCGAACACCAACGCCGCGGCTCCGACGCAGGTCGGTCCGCTGGTCTCGGCGACCGGTGGCACGGACCTGTGGGTCGGCGGTGACTTCACCAAGGTGAACGGCGCCAATCAGCAGGGTCTGACCCGCTTCACCAACCTGGGGACCGGCGCTCTCCCGCTCGGCCCGGCGTTGCCGACGCTGTCCAACGCGGTCACCAAGCAGGTCAAGGCGACCGTCCAGACCTCGGTCGACAACGACGACATCACGCTCACCTACCGCCTGCTGCGCGGCTCGGCGAACGTGGTGGTCGCCACCACCACCGCGAACTCGACGTTCTGGAGCCGGCCGAGCATCACGCTCACCGACCCCAACGCGCCGCTCGGTTCGCAGATGTACCGCATCGAGGTCACCGACGGGAAGAACACCGTCCGCGGCGGCTACTCGACCATCACGGTCAAGTAGCTCTCGGCAGGGTTCCACGTCATACCGGGGTCGTACGTCGTACCGGCAAAGTAGGTTCTGTTGGGCGATGCCGGCCCCGGTTCGGGTTCGGGATGCTGTTCTCATGACACGTCGGACTCTGCAGCTGATCGGTACGGCGCTGGCCGGAGCAGCACTCGCGACGGCTCTGCTGATCGGGCTGCACCGGCCCGGGGCGCGGCTGTGGACGACCGCGGCGTCGTTCGCGCTCACTGTGGCCGCCCAGCTCCGCTGCGGGGACGCCCCGGTCACCCCGACCGAGTTCGACGGCCTGTTAGACCGCAGGTAGCTCAGGCGTTGGCGCGGCGGTGAGAGGCGATGGCGCGGTTGGCTTGATGCCACCACAGCAGCAGCGTGCAGAACGACGCGCCGGCCAGGCCCCAGGCAGCGCCGCTGGCACCGGCCAGGAAGGCGCCTCCGACGCCACAGACGACCAGTGCGACCGATGAGACCAACCGGACGCCCAAACCCCGGTTAGCGGCCGCCAGGGCCCGCAGAATCGCGAAGGCGCCAGCATTCGAGGCACCGAAGGCCTGGAGCAGGATCACTGGGATCAGTACGGCGTGTGCCTGCGCCCAGACACCTGGTCCCAGCAGCTCGCGGCCGACGACTGGTGGGAGCAGCAGGAACACCGCTCCCCAGGCGAGCGCTCCGGCGCCAACACCCAGTGAAATGGCCAGACCGACCAGCCAGAGCCTGCGGTAGGAGTGCCGCAGCGCACGGCCTGCTTCGGGGACCGAGATCATCCGGATGCCCTGGTTGAGCACGTTCACCGGACCGAGCAGGACCTGGGCACCGCGGATACCGGCGGTGGCGGCCAGCCCGGCTGCTGCGGTGATCCCGAGCATGTAGACCTGGATCGTGCCGGAGATCGCCAGCATCTCCCCGACGTACTTCGGGGTCAGGTCCCAGTTCCGGCGTACCCACTCTCGGATCAGCTGGCGGCGCGGCGCGAGCCCGGTCTGGAAACGACCGGCGACGGCGGCGATCACCGCGCCCAGTCCCCAGGCGAAGGTGAGGGAGAACGCGGACGCGGTATCGGTCAGGTACAGGCCGCCGAAGATCGCGAGCATGCTGAGCAGCCAGATCAGGTCGTTCAGGAAGGCCTTGTAGCCGTCCCCCACCACGAAGAACGCCCAGCGCCACGCGTCCTGCAGCAGCAGCCCTGGCAGGGTGACGGCGAAAGCGATCAGCACCCCGCGCGACGGCATACCTGGGAACAGTGCGATCGCCAGCCCGACCAGTAGCCCGAGAAAGCCGAGCAGCAGCGCGGTCGCCGTACTGGCTCGGACCGCGCGCTCCCAGGCCGGCGTACGGCCGTCAGTGGAGTGCCGGACAGCCAGTGGCTCAGTGGCCACCGCACGGGACACATTCAAAGCGATCGTGTAGCCGCCGAAGGCCAGCGCGTACACACCGAAGTCAGCGACCGAGCTGGACCGTGCCACCACCACACCGACGGCCAGGTTGCTCAGACTGGACAGGGCCTGGTCGGCCAACCCCCATCCCGCGCGACCGGCCGGTCCGGCCAGTCGACTGAGTTTGGGCGGCCGAAACTTCACTCCCGCACGTTACACAGCACGTGGCGGGCGACGCAGGATGCCGATCCCGAAACGCGGAATCCCGATCAGATAGCGCTTCCACAGCCGCCGCGGCTCCTTGTAGAGCCGATAGCTCCACTCCAGCCCCGCGCGCTGCATCCACAGCGGTGCGCGGTCCAGCCGCCCGGTGTGGAAGTCGAACGCCGCACCGACGCCGATCAGGATCGCCGCGTTCAGCCGCTCGCGGTGCTCAGCCATCCAGCGCTCCTGTTTCGGAGCGCCGAGTCCGACCCAGATGATGTCCGGCCGCGCCGAGTTCATCCGGTCCACCGTCTCGGCGTCCTCGGCCTCGGTCAGCGCCCGGTACGGCGGGCACTCGACCCCGAGCACCTTCAATGCCGGGTGCTGTTCCTGGAACCGCATCCGCAGCTCGTCGGCCACGCCCTCGGCACCGCCGTAGAAGTACTGCGTCCAGCCACGCTCGGAAGCCTCGGCCATCACCCGCTCGAGCAGGTCCGGCCCGGCCACCCGGTCCATCTGCTCAAAGCCGGCCTTCTTACCCGCCCAGACCAGCGGCATGCCGTCCGGTACGACGAGACCGGCGGTGTTGTACACCTCTGTCAGCCGCTCGTCCGCCTTGGCGTGCAGCAGCGCGTTCATGTCGGTGACGCAGACCAGCTGCCGCTCACCGTGGTCGATCCAGCGCTCGAACGTCGCGACGGTGTGATCGAGATTGGTCACGCTGACCTGGATGCCGAGTACGTCGACCCGGTCCGCTGCAGTGGCAGGGGCCTCGAGATCGGTCATCGGTCGTCCTCCGGGGTCAGCAGGGCCAGATCCGCGTCGACCATGATGCGGACCAGTTCGGGTACGTGGGTCTGGGCCTTCCAGCCCAGCTCGGTGTTCGCCTTCGACGCGTCACCGATCAGGGAGTCGACCTCGGTCGGGCGCTCGTACCGGGAGTCGTGATCGACGAACTCCTCCCAGTCCAGCCCGACATGATCGAAGGCCAGCGACACGAAGTCTCGCACCGAGTACGACGTACCGGTCGCGATCACGTAATCGGCCGGAGTGTCGTGCTGCAGCATCCGCCACATCCCCTCGACGTACTCCGGCGCGTACCCCCAGTCCCGGCACGCATCCAGGTTCCCCAGATACAGCCGCTCCTGCTTGCCCAGCTTGATCGCCGCGACCGCGCGGGTGATCTTCCGCGTCACGAAGGTCTCACCCCGCCGCGGCGACTCGTGGTTGAACAGGATCCCGTTCACCGCGAACATCTCGTACGCCTCGCGGTAGTTCCGCGTCATCCAGTACCCGTACAGCTTCGCCGCCCCGTACGGCGAGCGCGGGTAGAACGGGGTCGACTCGTTCTGCGGCGGTGGCGTGGCACCGAACATCTCCGATGACGACGCCTGGTAGAACCTGCAGTCCAGACCGATCATTCGGATCGCCTCGAGCAGCCGCGTCGTCCCCATCCCGGTCGTGTCACCGGTGTACTCCGGCTCGTCGAACGACACCCGCACATGCGACTGCGCGGCCAGGTGGTACACCTCGGCCGGCTGGATCGAGGCCAGCAACGTCACCAGCCGCGAGCCGTCGGTCAGGTCCCCGTAGTGCAGGAACAACCGCTTGCCCGTCTGCTGCGGATCCTCGTACAGATGGTCGATCCGCTTCGTGTTGAACGTCGACGCCCGCCGGATCAGGCCGTGCACCTCGTAGCCCTTGGCAAGCAACAGCTCAGCGAGGTACGACCCGTCCTGCCCGGTGATGCCAGTCACGAACGCTTTCTTCATACAGCGTGCTCCAAGTACCAGGCGTAGGTGGCGGCCACTCCGTCGGAGAGGTCGATGGTCGGCTTCCACCCCAACGCCTGCAGGCGGCTCACATCGAGCAGCTTGCGCGGCGTCCCGTCCGGTTTGGACAAATCGTTGCCAATGGCCCCTTCGTAGCCCACAACGCGGGCAACCAACGAAGCCAGTTCCTGGATCGTCACGTCCTCGCCGACACCGACATTGATCGGCTCCGGCTCGTCGTACGTCTCCAGCAGATGCAGGCACGCGTCAGCCAGGTCGTCCACATGCAGGAACTCCCGGCGCGGCGTACCACTCCCCCACAACACCACCTCCGGCGCGCCCGCGACCTTCGCGTCGTGGAACCGCCGGATCAACGCAGGTAACACATGTGACGACGTCAGATCGAAGTTGTCGTTCGGCCCGTACAGGTTGGTCGGCATCGCCGAGATCCACGGCAGACCGTACTGCCGCCGTACCGCCTGGACCTGCATGATCCCGGCGATCTTGGCGATCGCGTAAGCATCGTTGGTCGGCTCCAGCTCGCCGGTCAGCAGACTCGACTCGCGGATCGGCTGCTCGGCGTACTTCGGATAGATGCACGACGATCCGAGGAACAACAACCGCGGCGTCCGTACGTCGAGGGCCGCGTCCATCAGGTTGACCTGAATGCGCAGGTTGTCGCTGAGGAACTCGGTCGGGTGATCGCGGTTCGCCAGGATCCCGCCGACCCGGGCCGCGGCGTCGATCACGACCTCCGGCCGATGCTCGGCCAGGAACGCGAACGTCGCATCCCGGTCCCGCAGGTCCAGCTCGGACGACGAGGCACCGATCAGCCGGGTGTGCCCGGCCGCCTCCAGCCGCCGCCAGATCGCGGAGCCGACGAGGCCGCGATGGCCCGCCACGTAGACGGTCGCATCAAGTTGCATCAGTACGCTCCCGCGCCGTAGAACACCGCACGCGCGGTCTTCCAGAGAATCAGCAGGTCGAGTGTCATCGACCAGTTGTCGACGTACCGCAGGTCGAGCCGGACCGACTCGTCCCAGGACAGGTCGCTGCGGCCACTGACCTGCCACAGGCCGGTGATCCCCGGCTTGACCAGCATCCGGCGGGAGTCGTCGGCAGCGTACAGCGCGACCTCCTCGGACAGCGGCGGCCGGGGGCCGACCAGCGACATCTCACCGCGCAGGACGTTGAACAGCTGCGGCAGCTCGTCCAGCGAGAAGCGCCGGATCCAGCGGCCGAGCGGCGTCATCCGCGGGTCGTCGCGCATCTTGAAGATCACACCGTTGCCGTCGCTCAAGGCATAGAGGTCACCCAGCCGCTGCTCGGCATCGGAGTACATGCTGCGGAACTTCAGCATGGTGAACTCGGCACCCGCGCGGCCCACGCGCTGCTGACGGAACAACACCGAGCCCGGGCTCGACAGCCGGACCGCGAGCGCCAGACCGATCAGCAACGGCGACAGCAGGATGATCATGCCGAGCGCGATGATCCGGTCGAAGACGGCCTTCATCAGGTGCGGTCCACCGCTGACCGAGGGCCGCTCGAGGTGCAGGAGCGACAGGCCGGCGACCGGGCGGACCGAGATCCGCGGACCGGCGACCTCGATGATGCCCGGCGAGACGATCAGCTCGATCCCGCGCTGCTCCAGCGCCCACGACAGCCGGCGCAGCGAGTGCCCGACCAGCTCGGGGTCGGTGGAGATGGCGACGACCTCGACCGCGTGCCGGTCGGCGGCGGCCAGGATGTCCGCCTCGTCCAGCTCATCGGCGTGCAGCGGCCCGTCGGTCACCTCTTCGGTGCGCGGACGGCAGGTGGCGACCACCCGGAATCCATCCGTCGGCCGGCTCTCGAGGTGCTCACACAAGGTTGCGGCCGGGACGCTGTGCCCGACCACAAGAACCCGATGCATACAACGACCTCGAACCCGGTGCCGGTGCAGATCCTTCCGCAGCGCGTAACGCAGGCACAGCGCGGCCGCACACATCACCGGAATCGCCAGTACGACGAAGCCGCGCGCGATCTCGGTCTTCGTCACGTACGACGCCATCGCCACCGCCGCGGTCAGCCCGACCCCCGACCGCAGCAGCGACCGGAACTCGTCCGGCCCGGTCCCGAAGTACCGGGGGTCGTAGCCCTTGGACAACGCGACCGCAGCCACCCAGGCCAGCGGCAGCAAGCTGCTCACGATCAGATAGCCACTGCCGACCCCCGAACCGAACCGGGCCAGCAGCGCTACGAAAACCCCGAGCATCGCGGCCAGCAGATCACCACCGACGGCGGCCCAGCGGTACACCCCGAGCCAGCGAGGTTCGGTCGAGCGCGACGACCGGGGAACGATGGCGGGAACCTCATGCGGAACCACCCAGAGCGGACGGCGGCCGTCGACCGCGTCCGGCGCCTCAGCTCCGCTCACTCCGCTTCCTCGTGTCTGCGCGTCATACCTGTCAAACGGTGATCACCGCACTAAGTGACGGTGAAATCCTGGTTTCCTCGCTCTCAAAATTCACCCGCATGTTGACGGCGAGTCACGGCAGGTTACTACGCGCCGCGGTGTACTGCGACCACCGACGCAGAACCGTTGCAGAGAACTTGCACGGACCACGAACTTAGGCAACCCTAATCAAGTAGTCGCACCCACTACCAAAGGAGTCCGGTGACCACCATCGACGACCTGATCGGTTTCGGCCTCGACGCGTACCGCAGCTACGCGCCGGATCCGGAGGCGCCGGTGTGGCTGGCCGCCCGACGCGATCGGGCCAGTTGCGCCGTACTAGCCGAGACCGTCCCGACCGCGGAGCTCGCCCCCGAGTCACAGGCCGAGTTCGCGGCAACCCTGGCCGAGCGCGGCCTGGACGTCACCGAGTTCCAGCTGATCGCCGTCCACCCAAGGCAGTGGGCCCAGCGCCTAGCCACCCGCTGCGCCGGCGAGCTAGCCAAACGCAACCTAGTCCTCCTCGGCGCCAGCGCCTAACCCCTGCCGGCCCGCAAGACGGCCCCCTCCACCGCCCCACCCCCACCTCGCCCCCAAAGAGCAGCCGTCCACTCCTGAACACCCCCGCTGCTCTTTGTGCACCCACCTCATCTTTGTGCACCCACCGACCACACTGAGCTCGCGAAAATGACTGGTGGGCCCTCAAAGTGCGATCTCGTGCACAAAGACAAGGCGACCCACCTTTGGGGGCACGGTGGCTTCGGTCGCGGGCCCACCACCAGCGGCCCTGGCTTGACTGTGGGGAGATTGCCGCCGGTAAACGATGGAGAACGGCATGGAGCTCACACTCGACGGCGCACTCGTCACATTGGGCAGCACGCCCGCCACATTGGGCGAGACGCGCGCCAGGGGTTAGTGGGTTACGACGCGGGCGGTGTGGTGGAGGAAGGTGTGTAGCTGGCGGCCGACTACGTCGGCGGCGAAGTTTTGCTGGAAGGTGGTTCGGGCGGCTGCGGCCAGGCGGGTGAGCGTGGCGGGGTCTTCCATCAGGTTGATCAGGATCTCGGCGGCCGCATCGGCATCGTCGAGGGGCCAGAAGAGGCCTTCGGTGCCGGGGTGGACTACGTCGGGGATGCCGCCGACGGGGGCTGTGATGACAGGGAGGCCCTCGGCCATGGCTTCTACTAGGACTATGCCGAAGCTTTCCATGGTGGCGGTGTGGCAGTAGACGCGGTGTTGGCGGACTATCGGCCGGGGGTCCGACTGGTAGCCGAGGAAGCGGATCTGGTCGGCGATGCCTAGCTCGGTTGCCTGCTTCTGCAGGGCGGCTCGCTCGGGGCCGTCGCCGACGATGGAGAGGGTGTAGCGGTGGCCGCGGGCTGCTGCGGCGCCGAGGATTCGGAGCAGGTGGGTGTGGTTCTTGCGCGGTTCGAGTCCGCCGATGGTGACGAGGTCGGCGACAGGCGAGGGCGCGACGGCTGGGCGCGGGCTGTCGGGTACCGGGTTGGGGAATACTGCGCTCGGCACGTTGTGCAGGGCTGGGATGCGGGCTTCCAGTTGGGACTTGTTGAAGCTGGAGACGTAGACGATCCCGTCGAGCTTGCTCAGTACGTCGGTCTCGTGCTGCTGGATCGAGCGGAAGAGAGTGCCGTCGCGGGGGATCTCGCCCTTGTCGGCCCACTCGTCGGCCTGCGAGATGTTCAGGTGCGCGACCATCACGACGGACTGCGTGGTGCGGACTCGGAGGGCGACGCCGGCGCTGATCGGGCATTGGGCGTAGATCACCGCATCAGGGCGCGAAGCCAGGTGCCGGCGAAGAGCGGCTTCGAGGTAGCGGGCGTGCCAGTACTCGTGCCAGCGGATCCCGGCCGGGCGGCTGATTCGGCGGATGCCGATTCGGGCGGCGAAGATCGGGAGGACGAACGGCGAGCGGGCTGCGAACGGGCTGACCACGCTGACCGGCTCGGACTCTGCTCGTAGGTAGGCGTCGAAGGTGCGGACGTGACTCTGTAGACCGGATGGGCCCTCGAGTCTCATCAGCGTCGCGATGACCACTTCTCTCATGCCGGCGCTCCCTCAGGTGACAGGTGCGCCGTACCGAAGTGCTCGTGCTGTGCCTTCTGCAACCGGCTCCACCAGATTCCGCCGCCGACGATCGACGCGATCGCGGTCCCCCACACAGCGCCTTGGGCGCCCCAGAACACGGCACCGGCCGCGGCCATCGCGACGAAGAGTGTGGTCACGACGATCTGGCACTGCATGGTCAGGTCGGCTCGACCAAGGGCGCGCAAAGCAGCCGACGGACCCACGTGGGTGCACCCAGCGGCACAACTCACGACGATGCCGAGGACCAAACCACGCGCGTCGGCCCAGACATCGCCAAGCACCAGCCGCCCGATCCCGAGCGGGAACGTGACCATCACGGTCACCCCCCAGGCGAGGGCGACAACCGCCAGCCCACCACTCAGGGCAGCACCGAGGCGGAGTAGCGCGCGACGACCGCGGGTCAACGCCCGAGCAGCCTCCGGAACCGCGACCTGGCCGACCCCCATCAGCAGCGCAGCGACCGGCCCGATCACCATCTCCGCGCCACGAATCGCACCGGCGGCCGCGAGACCACCGGTCGTCGCGACCACGAGCGCGCGGATCTGACCACTAGCACCCAGTACGACGTTCTCCACCAGGAACCGCATGCCCAGATCGCGGTGCTTGCGCAGCCAGCCCAGAGCGAGCCCCGGCCGCGGCAGGATCCGCGCCTGCCAGATACCGAACAGTCCCGCGACCCACGCCGTACCGCCGAAGACGAGGAGCGCGAAGGTGATGCCGCGGACGTCAGCGGCGTACCCGACCGCGAGCACGGCAACCATCAGCACGGACCACACGGCGTCGTTGACGAACGTCTTGGCGCCTTGACCCGCAGCGAAGAACGCCGACCGCCAGCTGTCCTGGAACATCAACCCCGGCAGAACGATGCCCAGGGCAATGAACGCGGCACCGGCCTCGGATCCCGGCGTGAGCTGCTTCAGCACCACGCCAAGTCCCACACAGATCAGACCACTCAGTACGCCGACGAACAGCGCGACCCCGCCCGCAGCGGCGACCGCCTGCCGCCAACTGTCCTTCCCTGCCGCACTGAACCGAACCATCACCGCATCGGTCGACAGCGCCCGCGAGCAATTCAAAGCGATCGCATACGCGACAAACGCCAGTCCAAGCGCACCCAGACTCGCGGCCCCCATCAGCCGGGCCACGAACACCCCGAGCAGGAAGTTGCCGAGACTGGACACCGCCTGATCGGCGATCCCCCAACTCAACCGCCCGAGGACCTGCTTGCGCACGCTCACGGTCGGCCCCCGAACAGTACGGCGGTCAGCTCGGCGAACTGCTCGTCCAGCCGCTCCCGAACCACCTGCAGCCGTTCGTCGATGGTGCCGACCACCCGCACCCGCTCGCCTTGGAGCGCCGCGAACTGCTTGTACAGGCGTTCGGCATCAAGCTCGCGAATGTCCTGGAACCACTCCTCGACACCGAACTGCTCCATCACCGCGAGGTGCTTGCGTCCGTACCCGATCGCGATCGTCGGCTTGCCGAGCTTCAGCCCGAACAGCACGGTGTGAAAACGGGTGCCGATGACGGTGTCGACCGTGCCGAGCTGATTCATCAGCTCATCGGTGGACGTGAACGGTTCGTACACCACCTGCGCCGACTGGACCCGGGACTGCACATCCAGCACAACTGCCTCGTCGGCCTCGTCGCCGATCAGCAGCCGGACGCGGCGCCCGTCGGCCAGCAGACGCTCGACGAACTGCGTCATCCTGGCCGTGTACTCCTCCTGGATCTGCTCGGCGTGGGCGCGGTCCTCGTCACCGCCGGGGAACGCCATCACTCCGACACCGACGCAGTCGCCGGCCGGAGCGATCGGCGGCGTCGGCAACGCGAAGACGAGGTCCGGATAGACCTGATCGGACAGACCGGCCATCCGCATCTTCTGCGCGGCACCCAGCGACTGCTCGTCGCGGAACGAGCGGTAGTAGGCCAGCCGGGCGGACCGCGACAGCAACCAGCCGTTGACCCGTTCGCGGATCACGTTCGCGCCCACGCTGACGAAGGCGACCTTGACGCCGAACAGCTTGCCCGACAGCGACATCACGAACTGCGACCACGGCAGCTCCCACGGCCGCTGCGGCAACGTGGTCTCCAGCACGCCCATCCCCGGAATGACGACAACGTCGTGCCGCCGGACCCAGGACATGATCCGCCAGGTGTCGATCACCGACGCGGCGACGATCCGGCCGAGTGACACCGCCACCCGGATCGGCTTCGGACCGCGTGCAGGTTGCGAGCCGGCCAACCAGCCGAGCTGCGCCGCCGGTACGCCGTACCGTTCGGTGACTCGCTCCGGTCCGGAGCACAGGCTGTCGAGAACGGCGTCCGGCCGCTCTGCCTTCAGGTAGGCCAGGACGGCCTCGAGGGTCGCATCGTTGCCGATGTTCCCCGAACCGAGCCGGCCGAACAAACCGATCCGCACGTCAGCGCCCCTCGGATCCGGCGACGACGGCTGAGACCGACAGCGTGTCGATCGCACCGTAGTGCTGGATCGGCTCCGGCCGTACGGCGCCTGGCAGGCGACGCGTCACTCGGCTCGTCAGCCAATCCCGGATGTGCCGTTTGCAGGCGCGCTTGTCCGCGGCGCTCAGCGGAGACCGGCGTACGGCGGCGTAGTAGCCGAGGATGTATTCGGCGACCAGCCGGATCGGCGGGTGCACGAGTTTGTTCGAGCGCTTCGGATCGAGATTGCGGGACCAGCTGCTGATGGTCGGATTCGCTTGCAGGGCACGGCCGTCGTGGTGCCGGCGGAAGTACAGCCACTCCGGTACCTCGAGGAAGCGGCCGTGCAGCACCAGCTCAGCCATGAACACCTGATCTGCGTGGTAGAAGCTGCCGTGCGGCTTCACCTTGCGCAGCACGTCCGACCGGATCACGCCGTAGAAGTCGTCGGCCTGGATTGCGCCCGGTAGATCGGCGTCCCGCAGTTGGCTCCGCAGTCGCTCCGGCGCCTCCACTGCATCGGTGTGCAGCGGGTATTCCAGCGCCTGGATGATGTTGTCCTCGCCATCGATCGCAGCGGTGTAGGTGTGCGTCAGTACGGCGTCCGGGTTCGCATCCAGCAGGTCGATGCACTTGGCAACCAAGTCCCGGCCCCACAGGTCGTCACCGGAAGCCCACTTGAACAGCTCACCGTGGCTCTTCTGGAAGACGAAGTCGTGGTGCGGTGCGGCGCCGACGTTGCGGTCCTGCCGGTAGAACGTGATCCGCTCGTCGCGCGCGGCGTACTCGCGGCAGATGTCGTCCGTGCCGTCCGTGGACGCGTTGCTGGACAGGATCAGCTCGAAGTCGGTGTACGTCTGGCCGAGCACCGCGTCCAACGACTGCGCGAGGTACTCCTCGCCGTTGTAGACCGGTAGGCCGATGCTGAGTCTGGGGTGGGTCATGTCGGGCTCCCAACTGAGTCGACGGCCGCAGGGCGGTTGATCCGGTGCACCGGATCGAGGAGGCGCGGCGAGGCCGCGAGAGTGACGATCGGTACGGCGAGCAGTCCGCCGCCGACCACGTCGGTGAACCAGTGCATGGACAGCAGGAGCAGTGAGAAGCCCATGGTCAGCTCGGCCACGAGCACCAGCCACCACGCCCACAACGGCGGTCGCTGCCGCCAGACGAGCAGAATCCCGCCCAGGCAACTGAGCAGGATGACCATGTGACCGGAGGGATAGGACCCGTTGAACAGGCCCACGTCGTTGTGCGGATCCGGCCGGCCGAGAATCGCCTTGCTGACCTGTGTCAGGAATACGGTCACCACGGCGAGGCAGCCGACGTAGATCACCGGCCACCAGGACTTCCGGCGTACGGCGGCGACCGCACCGGCCACCGCAAGCGCGGCGAGGGCGACCGGTGGGCCGGCACCATCGACGACGTTGCCGAAGACCAACTGCCACGGTCCCCAGACGTCGTCGGGTCGGAATACTTCCTTCAGCGTGCGATCGAAGCTGTCCGTCGGCTCGACTGTGACGAACACGGCCAAGGCCAGGAACACCGCCAGACAGATGAACGCCCAACGGTGTGCCACTGCCAACTTCGGTCCCACAGTGCTCAATTCCTTCCCCACCCCACCGCCCCGGTCGGCTCCTATCACGCGTACTTACGGAAGACGGGCTGAACCGGACGGCCCGGCAGGAACGCCGAGACGTCTTGGGCGTCGAGCGCCTTGCGATAGACCGTGCAGGCCTGCGCGACCACCTCGACGGTCCGCTCGATGTCCGCATCGGTGAGTGCGCTGCTCACCACGAACGACGGGCCGATCACGCCACCGAGGATCAGCTCGCGCAGGAAGAGCGTCCGGTACGGCTGGGACGGGGCGAAGTTCTCGTCCAGCGTCGCGAAGACCAGGTTGCTCGCCCGGCCGCGGACGAGCACGTGGTCCTCGACACCAGCGGCCAAGGCGACCTCGCGGACACCGGCGGCGAGCTTGTCCCCGAGCTCGTGCAACCGCGCGGCGATGCCCTCCTCGGCGTACACGTCCATGACCGCCATCGCGGCGGCGAGTGCATGCGTCTCGGCGCCGTGCGTGGTGGACAGCAGGAAGACGCGCTCGTTGGTGTCGCGCAGACCACCACGTTCCATGAACTCGCGCTTGCCGGCCAGGGCCGACACCGCGAACCCGTTGCCGAGTGCCTTGCCGAACGTCGAGAGGTCTGGCGTCACGCCGTACACGCCTTGAGCGCCGGCCTCGGAGAAGCGGAAGCCGGTGATCATCTCGTCGAACACCAGCAGCGCGCCGTACGAGTGGACGAGGTCGCGCAGTCCCTCCAGATACCCGGCCGGCGGTTCCTGCTGGGTCGCCGCTTCCAGGATCAGGCAGGCGATCTCGCCGTCGTACCGGCGAAGCAGCTCCTCGGTCGCGGCCAGGTCGCCGTACGGGAAGGCCACGGTCAGGTCGCCGATCGCGTCCGGGATACCGGCCGCCATCGGGGTCCGGGTGATGAACCAGTCGTCGGTCGAGAAGAAGGCGTGGTCGGAGCAGATCGCGACCTTGGTCCGGCCGGTGATCGCCCGGGCCAGCTTGACCGCGGCCGTGGTCGCATCCGAACCGTTCTTGGCGAACTTCACCATGTCGGCGGTCGGCACCGAGGCCAGGAAACGCTCGGCTGCCTCGAGCTCGAGGATGCTCGGACGGACGAAGTTGCTGCCGTGCTCCAGCTGACCACGCACCGCCTCCACGACGCGCGGGTGCGCGTGACCGAGGCTGACTGCGCGGAGACCGGAGCCGTACTCGATGTATTCGTTGCCGTCGACATCCCAGACGTGGGCGCCGAGGCCGCGCTCGATCACCGGTGCCATGTCCTCGGGGTACTGGTCGTCACCCTTGGCGTAGGTGTGCGCACCGCCGGGGATCGCCTTGTGCAGCCGGGCGTTGGCGGCGATCGACTTGTCGAAGGCCATCTTGGTTCTATACAGCCTCATGAAAGCCTCGCAATCGCTTTGGCCAGGGAAGGCGCAGCGAGATCCCGCTCGGACATGAGCGTGACCGGCAGCGGCCAGTGGATGTCGAGGTCCGGGTCGTCCCAGCGGATCGAGACGTCCTCGGACGGGTCGTGCGCGCGGTCGATCCGGTACGACACATCGGCCGGCTCGGTGAGCGCCTGGAACCCGTGCGCGCAACCCGCCGGCACGTAGACGGTCACCTGGTTCTCACCGGTCAGGTCAAAGGTCTCGCGCTGCCGGTACGTCGGTGAGTCGGGCCTCAGGTCCACGACCACGTCGAGCACGGCGCCGTACGAGCACCTGACGAGCTTGGCCTCACCGGCACCCGCACGGATGTGCATTCCCCGGACAACGCCACGGCGAGAGCGAGAGATGCTGTCCTGCACGAAAGCGTCCGGATCGAGCCCGGCGTTCTTCAGCACGTCGCGATCGAACGTGCGCGAGAAGAACCCGCGCTCGTCGACATGCGGCGTCGGCCGGAAGATCAGCGCACCGGCGATACCCGCTACCTGTTCTACCTGCATGCTCACCGCCTCAGCTCGTGCGGCTCGGGGAGCGGAACCAGGTACGTCGCACCCCAACCGCCGTCGGCCTCGAGCTGGGCGATCACCTCTTCGGCGATATCCCAGGTCAGCACCAGTACGACGTCCGGCCGGGCAGCCTTCAGTTCGTCGACCGGGCGGATCGGGACCATGCAGGAACCGGGGATCCGGCGGCCGTGCTTACCCGGTGCCTTGTCGACAGTGAACTCGAGCAGGTCCGTGCCGACATTGCTCAGGCCGAGCAGGACCGGCGCCTTCGAAGGAGCGCCGTACCCGAGGACCTTGCGGCCGGCGGCCTTGTGCCGGGTCAGCTCGGCGTGCAGCGAGCCGGCCGCGTGCGACGCGGCCTCTTGGAGGCTGGCCAGCTGGATCTCGTCCGCGATACCGGCTGCCTCTTCGTCGGCCAGGACGACGTCGACGGAAGCATCCGGCTTGGCGTCCGCGGTGTGCCGCAGCATCACCATCAGGCTGCCGCCGAACATGTCCACCTGCTTGACCGATTCGATCGTCAGACCGTTGCGAGCGGCAATGTTCCCGACCGCGCGCAGCGACTGGTACGACCAGTGCCCGTGGCGGATGGTGTCGAACTGGTTGCCGACGAACAGTGGCAACAGGTGGTGGAACTCCATCACCAGCAGACCGCCGGGCGCGAGCCGCTCGGCCCGCAGCTTGAAGCTCTCCCCCATGGCTGGTTCGTGGACCAGACCATGTACGTCGACGACCAGGTCGGCCTTCTCACCATCACCGGCCAGGCGCGACCCAGCGGCGTACAGGTGGTCCAGCCAGGAGCCGCCGTGCGGGCTGCCGAACTCGAAGACCACGCCACCGGCCAACTCCGGGTAGTCGCGCAGAATCTCCTTCACCGACGACTCGGCGTGCGCGAGGCTCGTCGCGGACTCGACCGCCAGCGGCTCCTCGGCGATCTGCGCCTCGACCGGACCGAGCTGAACCAGCGTGCAGACGCGGCACAGCCACAGCGACAGCGGATGGCGCGGGTCCGGACCAGGTGTGTCAGCGGCCGGGAACAGGTCAGCGGTCGGCTGATCCCCGAGATCCACGACCGGTACGACGTCCGTGCTCGCACACCCCCGGCAGTTCACCACGTCAACATCCCCTTACCGGTCGTGAAGGCCTCGGCGTACCGGGCTCGGCATTCCATCCCGCGCAACCGGGCGAGTCCGGTGAACGTCTCTTCGTCGAACCAGTCGTGCGGAACCTGGGACGGGTACGCCTTGTGCAGCCGCGCGACCTTCTCGCGCATCTGCTCCTCGGTCAGGTCGACGTACAGCCAGGGCCGGCTGAGGTCGCCGTCCCACTTCGGGATCTCGTAGTGCAGGACCAGGTGGTTGCGCCAGACCGTCGGAGCCAGCTCGGCGATCAGCCGGTGGTCCTGGTGCGCGTCGTGCTTGCTCGGGGCAAAGACCAGGTCCGGGGCCCGGCCGGCTCCGCGAGCCGTTGCCTCGAGCAACTCCTTGGTCTCGTTCCAGTGCGCGGGCAGCCGGCCGTCCGGCAACCCGGCCGACGTGACGGTCACCTCGCACTCCGGCAAGAACAGCTCCGCCGCATGCCGTGCCTCGTCGAGACGCAGCGGCGTACCGGTCGCGATCACGAACTCGGCGGTCAGCTCCGGTACCGACTCGGCCAGCTTCAGCAGCGTGCCGCCGCAGCCGATCTCGATGTCGTCCGGATGGGCGCCGAGAGCAACGATGTGGACCGGCCCGTCGATCAGGCCGAGCTGAAACGGGAGCATCAGAGTGCCACCACTACTGGCTCGGTGGACAGCTGGCCGTTCGACCGGCGGTTCTCGTGCGCCCACAGCGCCCACGGCTTCTTGCCCGAGCGGTAGAGCTCCTCGAGCTGACTGCGTTCCTTGAGGGTGTCCATCGGCGCCCAGAACCCGTGGTGCGGGATCGCCTCGAGCTTGCCGACCGCGGACAACCGCGGGAACGCGTCGCCGACCAGATCCTCGCCCTCGTTCAGGACGTCGAAGATCTCCTTCTTGATCACGAAGTAGCCGCCGTTGATCCACACGTTCAGATCGGCCGCCGACCGCAGCCCGGTGACGCGCGAGTCGGTACCGAACTCGACCACGTGGAAGGACGCCTGCGGCGGGACCGCGAGCAGGCTCGCCGTCACATCGCTGGAGATCACGTGGTCGACGATCTTGTCCATCGGCGCATCGGTCAGTACGTCGCCGTAGTTGGCCAGGAAGACGTCGTCGTCCTCGAGGTACGGCCGGACCCGGCGCAGCCGCTCACCGATGCTCGTGTCGATCCCGGTGTCGACGAAGGTGATCTTCCATTCGCTGATGTCGGAGTCGAGCAGCTCGATCCGCTGCCCGCCCTTCGTCATCACGAAGTCGTTGGAGACCGTCTCCTCGTAGCGCAGGAAGTACTCCTTGACCGCGGAACCGCCGAAGCCCAGGCAGAGGATGAACTCGGTGTGGCCGAAGTGTGCGTAGTACCGCATCACGTGCCACAGGACCGGCCGGTCGCCGATCGTCATCATCGGTTTCGGTGCGGAGTCCACGCCGCTGCGCATCCGCAGCCCGAACCCCCCGCAGAAGATCACGACCTTCATCGGATTTCCCTTCCCCCCACAAACGTTCTAGATGACTTCGAGACGCGGGATCGGTACGACGAACTTCGCGCCCCACTCCCGTGCGTAGCCGAGCTGGTGGACGATCTCGTCGCGCAGGTTCCACGGCAGGATCAGGATGTAGTCGGGACGCGTCTCGGCCAGGTGCTCCGGCGCGAAGATCGGGATGTGCGTCCCGGGCAGGAACAGCCCGTGCTTGTGCGGGCTGCGGTCCACCGTGTACGGCAATAGGTCCTCGCGGATCCCGCAGTGGTTCAGCAGCGTGTTCCCCTTACCGGGCGCGCCGTACCCGGCGACGGTCTTGCCGTCGCGCTGCGCCTGGATCAGGAACTCGACCAGCTCGGCCTTGATCGTGAAGACCTCCTGGGCGAACCCGGCGTGCCCCTCGACCGTGTGCAGACCAGCGTCTTCTTCGTCCTGCAGGACCTTGCCGACGAGCTCGGTCGGCTCACCGGCGTTCTCGACGGGCGTGCTGAAGACGCGGATCGAACCGCCGTGGCTGGCCAGCTCCTGGACGTCGACGACCTTGAGGCCGGCCTTCTCCAGGGCGAGCGAGGCGGTCTTGAGCGACAGGTAGGAGTAGTGCTCGTGGTAGATCGTGTCGTACTGACGACGCTCGATCAGCCGCAGCAGGTGCGGGAACTCCAGCGACACCAGACCGTCGTCCTTCACCAGCGCACGCAGGCCCTTGGCGAAGTCGATGATGTCGGGGACATGCGCGAACACGTTGTTCCCGGCAACGAGGTCGGCCTTGCCGTGCCGGGCCGCCGCGTCCGTGCCGGTCGCCTCGCCGAGGAAGTAGCTCTCGGTCCGGATGCCCTTCTCGTTCGCGATCTCGGCGATGTTCCCGGCCGGCTCGATCCCGAGCACCGGGATGCCGAGGGCAACGGCATGCTGCAGCAGGTAGCCGTCGTTGCTGGCAGCCTCGACGATCAGGCTCTCGGCGCCGAGGTCGAGGCGCTCCTGCATGTCGACGACGAACCGGCGGGCGTGCTCCACCCAGCTGGTCGAGTACGACGAGAAGTACAGGTAGTCGGAGAAGACGTCATCGGCCGCGACGTACGCCGGGAGCTGGACCAGCAGGCAGTTGTCGCAGATCCGCACGTTCAGCGGGTAGAAGGTCTCACCGGCGTCGATCTGGTCGGCGCGCAGGAAGCTCTCGCACGGCGGTGACATCCCGAGGTCGACGAACGTCCGGTTCAGGGTCTCGCCGCAGAGGCGGCATTCCACAGCAGCCATCAGTTGGTCTCCTTGAAGAAGTCGGCGAGCGGGCCGGGGAACTGCTCGTCGGTCTGGCGGACCAGCTGGCTGTCGACCAGGTTCTTGTCAAGCAGCTGCTGGATCCGGCGCAGGCGGACGAACTGGGCCGACGTGAAGTCGTCGTACGTCAGACCGTGCTGCTGGTAGGCGGCGTACATCTCCTCGACGCCCTTGCGGACCGTCCACTCGAGCTTGAGGCCCGGGAACGTCTCGTTCAGCTTGCTGAAGTCGACCTTGTAGTTGCGCAGGTCCGGGCCGGCGCCGTCGGCGATCGACAGCGTCGAGCCGGGCACGACCTGGCGGACCATCTCGGCGATGTCGCGGACCTGGACGACGTCCTCGGACCGGCCGACGTTGAACGCCTCGTCGTGGATCAGGTCGCGCGGCGATTCCAGCACCTCACCGAACGCGCGGCTGATGTCCTCGATGTGGACGAGCGGCCGCCACGGGGTGCCGTCGCTCTCCAGTCGCACCTGGCCGGTGGTCAGCGCGACCGCGGTCAGGTTGTTCACCACGATGTCCAGCCGCAGCCGCGTCGAGGCGCCGTACGCGGTGGCGTTGCGCAGGTACGTCGGGCTGAAGTTGTCGTCGGCCAGCTTCGACAGCTCCTGCTCGGCCAGCGCCTTGGTCTCCCCGTACGCCGTTACCGGGAACATCTCGGCGTCTTCGCCGACCGCCTCGGACCCGGCCGCGCCGTACAGGCTGCAGGACGAGGCGAACAGGAACCGCTCGACGCCCGCGTCCTTGGCCGCCTGGGCCACGTTCAGCGTGCCACGCAGGTTGACCGAGTACGTCGCCTCCTTGTCGAGGTTGCCCAGCGGGTCGTTCGACAGGGCAGCCAGGCAGACCACCGCGTCGTACCCCTCGAGCTCCTTGGCCGTGACGTCCCGCATGTCCCGCGGTTTGCGGTCGCCGATCGGCTCCGGCCCGCCCAGCAGGTCACAGCCCTCGTACAGGCCGGTGTCCAGACCGTCCACCACATGTCCCGCAGCCCGGAGGAACGGCACCATGACGGCCCCGATGTAACCCCGATCGCCGGTGACCAGCACTCTCATCCGTACGCTCCCTCACCCCGACACTCCCCTGTCGCCTCATACAGATCCGGCTGAAGCGGTCTTGATACATCGAAAGGGGATCCTCTGTATCAACCTCGTTGTGACGCAGCTCTCTTCCATGTCGCTGCCCGGGCGGGGCCAGCGACCTGAGGGGGCACCATGAGCGTCATCGGATCTGCCAAAGGCCTGCTCCGCGAGGCCGTCGACCGGGCCACGGTCCAGCTGGGACTCGGCCACTCGGAGGAACGGCTCGCACACGATGCGCGGTCGTACTGGACACAGACCAACGCACCCAACTGGCGAGGGAACTCGCATTTCCAGGACGCGGACGTCTTCAGCGAGGTCGACTGGACCTCGGTCGGCACCGGCCACTGGGAGCTCTTCTCGAAGCTCGCCGGCCCCGATATCAGTCTGAATCGCGTCGTCGAGTGGGGCTGCGGTGGCGGGACCAACGCCGTCGCCTTCGCACCGCACTGCCGCGAGTTCATCGGCGTCGACGTCAACCGCGACAGCCTGGTCGAATGTGCTCGCCAGGTCGGCGACACCACCGCCTTCACCGGCGTGGAGGCCGACCTGACCCACCCCGAGGCCGCAGTCGCCCAGATCGGGGAGGTCGACCTCTTCCTCTGTCTCTATGTCCTGGAGCTGGTCCCCAGTCCGGACTATGGCCTCCGTCTGATGCGGATAGCCCACAGCCTGCTGCCCTCGGGCGGCCTGGCCTTCGTCCAGACGAAGTACCAGACCACCGACTGGCGCACGGCTCCACGCCGGCACCGGTACCGCGAATCAGTCGCTGCCAGCATGACGACGTACCCGATCGATGTCTTCTGGACCCAGATGGCCGCTCTGGGGCTGACTCCCCTGTCCTGCCACCTGGTCCCGCACAACAACCTCGACCACCGCTACGCGTACTACCTGCTGCGCAAAGCCTGACGTCCGAGACCGGCGACGAAGCTGGTCAGGAGCCGCTGGCCGAGGACCCAGTCCTCCAGCTTGCTCTCGGAGTTGATGTGCCCGAGCTCGCCGGTGGCCACGAGGGGTATCTGCCAGTCACCGGCGATGCGCGCAGCGGCGTCGAGCGTGCAGTAGGGGTCGTTGTCGCTGGTCACCACTACGGCGGGGATGCTGACCGCCGTTCCCGCGTCTTCGAAGGTGGACAGGAGCTCGGTGGGATACGCCTCGGCGCTCTGGTCGGGTGGCGCGACCAGGAAGGCGCCACGTACCTGTGCACGATCGGCAGCCGCCGCGAGCCAGTGCGTGACGGCGTAGCACCCGAGGCTGTGCGCAACCAGCACCACCTCGTCATCGCTCGCCCGAACCGCCCGCTCGATGGCGTCAACCCAGTCGTCCCGCTCCGGATGCGTCCACGAAGCCACCTCGATCCGGGTTGCACCAGGCAACCAGTCCGCCTCCCAGATCGACTGCCAGTGGTCGGAATCCGAGCCGTTCCAGCCCGGGACGATGATGTAATGCATGCGCGAGTCCCCTCGATCGGTCGAGCCGCCATCGTGCCGGATTCCGCGCATCGCGACACCGCCGTCCCGATGATTCCGAAGCAGCCGGCGCCGGACAGGACGGATCCATTGGACGACATCGACCGGAAGATCCTGACCATCCTCCAGCAGGACGGCCGCCTCAGCGGAGCCGACATCGGCCGCCAGGTGAACCTCTCCCAGCCCGCCGTCTCGGCCCGCATCCAGCGCCTGGAACGCCAAGGCGTCATCAAGGGCTACACCGCCGTAGTCGACCCCGCCCAGGTCGGCCTCACCATCCACGCCGTCATCCGCCTCCGCACCACCCACGCCAGAATCCCCGAGGCCCTGGCCCTCTTCCGCGACCTCCCCGAACTCACCAGCGCCTACCGCCTCACCGGCGAAGACTGCTTCCTCCTGGACATCCACACCCCCGACACCGCCACCCTCCAACGCGTAGTAGACACAGTCGGCCGCCTAGGCCCCGCCAGCACCTCCCTGGTCCTGGACACCTACGACCGAAAGCCCCTGCCCCTCCCCAAGTGAGTTTCGGCGAATTTTGGGTGGGGTGTATCAGCGGGGGCGGGTGAGTGCTCTTCTGTGCGCTGCCATGTTCTGAGCCTGTGGGGGGCGTTATGAAGGTTGCCGTATTCGGTCTTGGGTATGTGGGGTCGGTGACTGCGGCCTGTCTGGCTGCGGCCGGGCATGACGTGTGGGGTGTCGATGTCGACACTGCCAAGGTCGGTCCGATCACCGAGGGCCACAGTCCGGTGGTCGAGCCCGGCTTGGACGAGTTGGTCGCGGACGGGGTGACCGGGGGGCGGCTGCATGCCACCACGGATCCTCGGGTCGCGCTGGATCGGGCTGACGTTTCGCTGATCTGTGTGGGGACGCCGTCCACTCCGGCGGGCAGCACGGATCTGACGTACATCAAGCGTGCGGTGCGCGATATCGCGGAGGCCGCGCATGTCGTCGTACCGCCGGAGTCCGGGTTCCACAGCATCGTGATCCGGTCGACGGTGCCGCCGGGGACGGTGGACGAGGTGGTCGCGCAGGTGCTGGCCGACGTACCGCCGCCGGCTGGGGTGACTTTCGGTACGGCGATGTGTCCGGAGTTCCTGCGGGAAGGGTCCGGGCTGGCCGACTTCTACGAACCGCCCTTCGTGGTCGTCGGCACGCAGTTCCCGCACGTTGGTGTCCAGCTGACGCAGCTGTTCGGGTTCCTCGGGCAGGACGTCCAGGTGGTCGACGTGCGGACCGCGGAGGCGCTCAAGTACGCCTGCAACGCGTTCCATGCGACCAAGGTCTCGTTCGCGAACGAGATGGGCCGGATCTTCCGCAACTACGGGGTCGACTCCCGTGAGGTGATGCGGCTGTTCGTCCAGGACACCAGCCTGAACATCTCGCCGTACTACCTGAAGCCCGGGTTCGCGTTCGGTGGCTCGTGCCTGCCGAAGGACCTGCGGTCGGTGCTGCACCTGGCCCGGGTCAACGACACCGAACTCCCGCTGCTGGCCGGCACGCTGGCCACCAACGAGCGTTCGGTGAGCGACGTGGTCGACCGGGTCATCGCCGGTCCCGGTCGCGAGGTCGCACTGCTCGGTCTGAGCTTCAAGGTGTCCACCGACGACCTGCGCGAGAGCCCGAACGTCGAGCTCGCCGAGCGGCTGATCGGCAAGGGCTACAACCTGCGCATCTACGACGCGATCGTGAACCCGAGCCGCCTGGTCGGCGCGAACCTGCGGCACGTCGAGTCCAAGCTCCCGCACCTGCAGCGGGTGCTCACCGACGACCCGGCCGCGGCACTCGACGGCGCCGATGTCGCGCTGGTGAGCGCCACGGACACCGCGGCCATCGAGGCTCTGCTGGCCGCCCCACCGGCCCGGACCATCGACCTCAGCGGCCGACTCGGCAACGACGTCGAGGCACTGCCCGGATACGAAGGGGTGGCCTGGTGAGTCCGCGTGTCCTGATCATCATCCAGAACCTGTGGGTCCCGTTCGACCGCCGGGTCTGGGAGGAGTGCAAGGCGCTCAAGGGCGCCGGGTACGACGTGACCGTGGTCTGCCCGAAGGGTCCGGGTGACCCGTCGTACCAGGTGATCGACGGCGTCGCCGTCCACCAGTACAAGGCTTACGCCCCCGGCGGCAGCAAGGCCGGGTTCATCGTCGAGTACGCGTACTCGTTCCTGATGACGCTGCTGCTGGTGCTGCGCGCTCGCAAGGCCGGCCGGTTCCAGGTGCTGCAGGCGTGCAACCCGCCGGACATCTTCTGGCCGATCGCGATCCTGCTGCGCCGGCTGGACCGGACCAAGTTCGTCTTCGACCACCACGACCTCTGCCCGGAACTCTTCCAGTCCCGGTTCGGCGGTACGACGTCCCTGCCGTACAAGGGACTGCGGTTCCTGGAGAAGATGACGCACCGGACCGCCGACCACGTGACGTCGACCAACGACTCCTACCGGCGGATCGCGATCACGCGCAGCGGCAAGGCCAACCACGACGTCACCGTCGTACGCACCGGACCGGACCCGGAGAAGCTGCAGCGCGTCCAGGCCGACGAGTCGTTGCGGGACGGCCACACGTACCTGGTCACCTACATCGGTGTGATGGGCCCGCAGGACGGCGTCGACATCGTGGTCCGCGCGGCCGACCACATCGTCAAGCAGCTCGGCCGGACCGACATCAAGTTCACGCTGATGGGCGGCGGCGACTCGTTCGACGAGGTGGTCGCCCTGCGCGACGAGCTCGGGCTGCAGGAGCACATCGAATTCACCGGCCGGGTGCCGGACGAGACCGTGCGCGCGGTGATGTCGACCGCGGATCTCGGTCTGTCGCCGGACCCGAAGAACCCGCTGAACGACGTCTCCACGATGAACAAGACGATGGAGTACATGGCGTTCGAGCTGCCCGTCGTCGCCTTCGACCTGGTCGAGACCAAGGTGTCGGCCGCTGAGGCCGCCGTCTACGTCGAGCCGAACGACGTCGCGAAGTATGGGCAGGCGATCGTCGACCTGCTCGACGACGAGGTCGCCCGGCGCCGGATGGGACGGTTCGGCCGCGAGCGGGTCGAGCAGGTGCTCGCCTGGAAACACCAGCAGAAGGCGTACCTCGGAGTGTTCGGGCAACTGACCGGCCACGTGACGCCGATCAGCGTCGTCCGTGCCACGGGAGCCTGACGTGTGTGGAATCGCCGGCTGCTACCAGCAGCACGACGGGATGGCACTGGCCGAGGCCATGAGCGACCGGATCGCACACCGCGGTCCGGACGCTGCTGCGATCTACCGCTTCCAGGAGGACGACGTCTCCGCCGTACTGGCGCATCGACGACTCTCCATCATTGATCTGTCGTCCAGTGCGGATCAGCCGTTCAGCAAGCGCGGTCTGACGCTCTGCTACAACGGCGAACTCTACAACTACAAGGAACTGCGGGCGGAGCTCGCGAAGTCCGGTGTGTCGTTCCGGACCAACTCGGATACCGAGGTGGTGCTGGAGGCGTGGCGTCGCTGGGGTCCGGACGCACTGCGGCGTTTCCGCGGCATGTTCGCGTTCGCGATGCTCGACGAGGAAAGCGGCAGCCTGTTCCTGGCCCGCGACCCGCTGGGTATCAAGCCGCTGTTCTTCCTGCGCCGCCAGGGCGGTGTGGTCTTCGCGTCCGAGCTGAAGGCACTGGTCGCCGCGGTCGGGCCGGAGCTGCGCACCGAGCCCGGGGCGCTCATTTCGTCGATGCTCTACTACTGGCTGCCGGAGCAGCGTTGCTCGATCGACGGTGTGGAGAAGCTGCCGCCGGGGTCGTGGGCCGAGTTCCGGCCGGACGGCAGTAGCCGGCACGACACGTACTGGCGCGTGACCGACGTCGCGACCGAGGCTGCGGCTGGTCCGCCGGCCGATCTGCGCCAGGTGATCGAGGAGTCGGTCGCCGCGCACATGGTGGCCGACGTACCGGTGTCGACGTTCCTGAGTGGTGGGCTCGACTCCAGCCTGGTGACCGTGCTGGCGAAGCAGATGGATCCGTCCGTCGACTCGTACACGATCACCTTCCGGTCGCAGGACCAGAAGCTCGAAGCGATGCCGGACGACGCGATCTACGCGCGCAAGGTGGCGCAGCAGTTCGGAATCGACCTGCACGAGATCGAGATCGCCCCGGACGTGGTCGACCTGCTGCCGCGGATCGTCGACATCCTCGACGAGCCGATCGGCGACCCGGCCGCGATCAACACCCTGCTGATGTGCGACACCGCACGGGACGCTGGGGTCAAGGTGCTGCTGTCCGGGATGGGCGCCGACGAGCTGTTCGGTGGGTACCGCAAACACCTCGCGTGTGTGATGGGAGCGCAGTACCAGCAGCTTCCCGGCGTACTGCGGAACGGCCTGATCGGTCCGACGGTACGGCGGCTGCCGGTGACCGTCCGCGGCCGCGGACTGCGGTATGCGCGGTGGGCCAAGCGGTTCGAGACTTTCTCGAACCTGCCGGAGGAAGAGGCGTTCCGGCGCAGCTACACCATGTACGACGGGGATCAGCTGGCCGGGCTGTTGAGTCCGGACCTGGAGCCGTACGTCGGGAAGCTGCTGTCCGAACACAGCGACCTCTACCACGACACCACGCTCGACGATCACGTGAACCGGATGTGTTTGGCGGACTCGCGGATGTTCCTGCCGGGGCTGAACCTCGCGTACACCGACCGGTCCTCGATGGCCGCGTCGACTGAGGTACGGACGCCGTTCGTGGATCCGATCGTGGCGCGGGCCGCGTTCTCGATCCCGGGTAGTCAGAAGATCCACCGCGGGGTCAGCAAGCTGGCGCTGAAGAAGGCGGCCGAGGCGTGGCTGCCCAAGGAGATCATCTACCGGCCGAAGGCGTCGTTCAGCGCACCGCTGCGGGCATGGATCCGCAACGACCTGCGTGAACTGGTCGACGACACGCTGCTGCGCGGTGAGCTCGTCGGCAGCGGCTTCCTGCAGCAGGCCGCCGTACAGCGTCTGGTCGATGACGAGCGGGCTGGGCGTGAGGACTACTCGAAGCAGATCTGGCAGTTGCTGACCCTGGAGACCTGGACCCGCAACATGCGGTCGCTGGGCGTCTCGATCACCTCTTAAGGACTTGGACATATGAAGCAGGTTGCGCAGAACTACAAGTCCGGTGAGCTGGCGGTGCTCGACGTACCGCCGCCCGGGTGCCAGCCCGGTGGGGTGCTGGTGCGGTCGCTGTACTCGCTGATCTCGACCGGTACCGAGCTGATGAAGGTCGGCGAGGCCAAGCTGTCTCTGGTCGGCAAGGCGAAGGCGCGGCCGGACCAGGTGAAGAAGGTGCTCGACACCGTCGCCCAGCAGGGTTTGCGAAGCACCTACCAGAAGGTGATGAACAAGCTCGACTCCTACACGCCGCTGGGCTACTCGCTGTGCGGTGTGGTTGTCGAGGTCGGTGCTGGTGCCGAGGAGTTCAGCGTCGGACAGCTGGTCGCTGCCGCGGGCAACGAGTTTGCGCTGCACGCGGAGTACAACTGGGTGCCGGTGAACCTGTGTGTCCCGGTGCCGGACGGCGTGCCTGCTGAGCAGGCCGCGTTCTCCACCGTCGGTGCGATCGCTATGCAGGGTGTGCGGCAGGCGGAGGTCCAGCTCGGCGAGACCGCCGTGGTCATTGGCCTCGGCCTCGTCGGTCAGCTCTGCGTGCGCCTGCTGGTCGCCGCCGGTGTCCGCGTCTTCGGCATCGACACCGTCGAAGACCGCTGCCGCATGGCCGAGAAGGCGGGCGCCCTGGCCTGCTCCTCCCCCGACGAAGCCGGCGTAGCCTCGCTGGAACGCTCGTTGCTAGAAGCATCCAACGGCCTGGGCGCCGACCACATCCTGCTGGCCGCCGGCGGCCACTCCAACGGCCCCGTCGAGACAGCTGCGAGGTTGGCCCGAGACCGCGCCCGCGTAGTAGACATCGGCAAAACCAAGTTGGATCTCCCCTGGAACGCCTACTACGACAAAGAACTGGACGTCCGCTTCTCCCGCTCCTACGGCCCCGGCCGTTACGACGACCGCTACGAACTCCAAGGCATCGACTACCCAGCCGGCTACGTCCGCTGGACCGAACGCCGCAACCTGGAGTGCTTCGTAGACCTGATCGCCCGAGAACAAATAGACATCCAGTCCCTGATCGCCGGCACCTTCCCCATCGCCGACGCAACCGACGCCTACGCCAAACTCAGCAGCGGCTCCCTCCCCGGCGTCGGCTTCCTCTTCGAATACCCCGACGTACCCACTGAAGGTACGTCAGCCACCGCCGAGGCAGTCACCTCCGCCACCGCCGAGGCAGCCGCGGGCACCACCGCCGGGGCTGCCACCTCAGCCACCGGGGGCGAGGCTACTGCGGCCCCCCTCTCCCCCACCAAGCGCCGCGAGCCGGCCGGAGGGCCGGCGAGTGGCGCCGCTCGGCTTGGGTTTATTGGTGCGGGCAACTACGCGTCCAGCATGCTGCTGCCGCACCTGCAGAACAACGGGGACGCGACGCTGGCACGGGTGGCGACTAACAAATCCCTCTCCGCCGCCAACGCCCAGCGGAAGTTCGGTTTCGAGCAGATCTCGACGAACTCCCAAGAGGTGCTCAACGACGACACCCTCGACGCGATCTTCGTGGTGACGCGACACAGCAGTCACGCCGACCTCACCTGCCAGGCACTCGAGGCAGGCAAGGCAGTCTTCGTGGAGAAGCCGCTGGCGCTCACCACCGAAGACGTCGACCGGATCGTGGCGACAGTGGAAGCGACCGGCAACGACCGCCTCATGGTCGGGTTCAACAGAAGGTTCTCGCCGTTGCTGACCGACCTGAAGCAGCGCTTCGGGACCCCAGGCGGCAACCAGTCCATCCGGTACCTGGTGAACGCCGGCAAGCTCGACCCGTCCAGCTGGTACCTGGACCAGGGCAAGGAAGGCAGCCGGTTCGCCGGTGAGGGCGGGCACTTCATCGACACCCTCGCCTGGTGGCTCGACAGCCTGCCGACCGACGTGTACGCCGTACCAGGCCCAGAGCACGGCGATGTCGTCATCACGCTCAAGTTCGCCAACGGCAGTGTCGGCACGATCAGCTACGTGAGCGGCGGCAACTCGCGGTTCCCGAAAGAGACGATCGACATCACCGGCGGCGGCCGCAACGCGCGCCTCGACAACTTCGCCAGCGCCTCGGTCTGGACCGGCCGCAAACCGGCCACCAAGAAGGCCCGTGGCACCGACAAGGGCCAGCGCACCGAGTTGGAAGCATTCGTCAACGCCGTCAAGCACGGCACCAAGATGCCCATCTCATTCGACGCGCTCATCGCCACCACCCGCGCCACCATCGCCGTAGACCGCAGCCTGGCATCCGGCGCCGCGGAAAAGGTATGAGCCGACAACCCATCGGGTGGTACGTCCGGCGCCTCCGCCGGATGTCCCCCACCGAACTGATCTGGCGCACGACCGACCACGCACGACGTACTGCCTGGGCTTACCAGCAAGTCAAGCCCGGGCAGGACGCAGCCGCGCCACACACCCTCCGCAAGGACCTGACCTTCGGTACGACGCTCCCCCCGCACGCGGCCCGCGCCGTACCGGAGGATGCGCACAAGGCGATCATCGAGACCGCCGACGCGATCATGGCCGGCCGTCTCGAGGTGCTCGGCACCGACCGCACCGACCTGGTGACCCCGGACTGGTTCCGCGACCCGATCACCGGACGCAGGTCCGACCCGGCGCAGTACACGTTCAAGCTGAACCACCGCAACGAGGACCTGGTCGGCAACATCAAGCAGGTGTGGGAGCTGTCCCGCCATCACCACCTCACCCAGCTCGCCGCCGCCTGGTACCTGACCCACGACGACCAGTACGCCGACCGCGTCGCGGAGCAGCTCAACGACTGGTGGCGCACGAACCCGTTCCTGTCCGGCGTGCACTGGGCCAGCGGCATCGAGATCGGCATCCGGCTGATCAGCTGGACCTGGATCCGCCGACTGCTCAACGACTGGCCGGAGATCACCGACCTGTTCGAGCACAACGAGCTGGCGCTGAACCAGCTCTACTGGCACCAGCGGTACCTGGCCGCGTTCCAGAGCAGAGGGTCCTCAGCCAACAACCACGTGATCGCCGAAGCAGCCGGACAGCTAGTCGGCACCAGCGCGTTCCCGTGGTTCCGCGAGAGCGCCAAATGGCGCACCGATGCGGCCGCCCTGCTCGAACGCGAGCTGGCCGCCAACACCTTCCCCTCCGGCGTCAACCGCGAGCTGGCGACGGACTACCACCGCTTCGTCTCCGAGCTCGGTCTGTACGCCGCTCTGGAGGCAGACCTGGCCGGACACCCGCTAAGCCCGTCCACCTGGGCTCTCCTGACCCGCACAGTGGATGTGTCCGCAGCGATCGTGGACAGCACGCTGCGCCCACCACGCCAGGGTGACGACGACGAGGGCATGGTTCTGGTCCTCGACCCGCCCAACATCCACAGCTGGTCCGCCTACCTCGCACTGGGCGCAGCCGCGGTCGGTGCGGCCGACTGGTGGCCACAGGTCCCCGCAACTGCGACCTCGACCCTGGTCGGCGTACTGGTCAAGGGCAAACAAGGCGACCGCCCCGCTGAGCGACCAGGGCACTTCAACGACGCCGGTCTGACGATTCTGCGCAGTACCGACTACGGCCCGGAGATCTGGGCCCGCGGCGACGCCGGACCGCACGGCTTCCTGTCCATCGCGGCCCACGCGCACTGCGACGCGCTCTCGCTGGAGGTACGCGCCGGCGGCGTCGACATCCTCGCCGACCCTGGCACGTACTGCTACCACGGTGAAGAGGAGTGGCGGAACTACTTCCGCTCCACGATCGGCCACAACACCGTCGAGGTGAACCGGACCGAGCAGTCCGTCTGGGGCGGCGCATTCCTCTGGCTGCGCGGCGCCACCGGTCAGGTCCGCCAGTACGACGGCGCCCGCGGCACGTGGGATGCCGAACACGACGGGTACCGCGTCGGCGACACCCCGGTCACGCACCGGCGGAACGCCGTACTGGATGGCGGTGCGCTGCGCGTCGAGGACCACCTCGACGCGGCGGCCGACGTACGGATCGCCTGGCACCTAGGCCCGGATGTGACCGCGGAGCTGGACGGCTCCACCGCCCGCCTGCAGTGGCCAGACGGTACGGCGCTCGCCGAACTGCCGGCCGGATTGACCTGGACCGCGCACCACGGTGGTGACGATCCGCTATTGGGCTGGTACTCACCGCGATTCGGCCGTAAGGTCCCGATCACCACACTGATCGGCGCCGGGCGGATCAGCCCGGACACGCCGGCGGTCAGCACGTTCCGTTTCCGCTGACGGGTGTATCAGGTCACGCCCTAGCGCCTCTATTACTGCGAACCAGGGAAGTCGTTCGCTCGGAGGGGGCAGCGTGAACGAACGCAGCGAGGTCGAAGCGTGAGCGCGCAGCAGCTTGATGTGAAGAAGTCGTGGCAGGCCATTCGGCGGAGCCGGTTGCTGGTGGTCATCGCGGCCGTCATCGGACTGCTGCTCGGCGTGGCCTACGCCTTTGTGCGGCCGCCGATGTACTCGGCTGCCGCGCTGGTGGTGCTTCCGCCGCCGCAGATCGTGGCAGGCGCCACGGCCGGCTCGCAGAGCATCGACACTCAGGTGTACATCGCCGAGAGCGGCCCGGTCCTGCACAGCGCCGGCCAGAACCTGCAGCCCGCGCTGGCCACCGAGGTGGTGCGCGAGCGGGTCAAGGCGATGGCCGTGACCGACGACGTGATCCGGATCGAGGCCAAGGGCACCTCCGCCCGTGAGGCCGTCCGGCTCGCCAACGCGGTCGCGCAGGTCTACCTCGTCTTCGTCACGACCGACAAGCAACTGCCGGGTGACCTCGGCAAGCGCACCGGCGCTCGGCTCCTGGAAGGCGCCGCGGAGGCACGCGGCGGCAGCATGCTCCTCCACGCCGGCACGTACGGCGGTCTGGGCGCACTGCTCGGTGCCATCGCCGGGGCGATCATCGTGCTGGCCCGGGCTCGCGGTGACCGCCGGCTGCGGTTGCGCGACGAGATCGCCGACGCGGTCGGCCTCCCGGTCCTGGCCTCGGTCTCGTCGTACGCCGCGCAGGATCCGTCGGACTGGGCGGAGCTGCTGGAGAACTACCACCCCACCGCGGTCGACGCGTGGAGTCTGCGCAAGACCCTGCACCACCTCGAACTGGATGTGAAGGGCGGTCCGGCGACCTCGCTGACCGTCATCTCGTTTGCAGACGACGACAAGGCACGCTCACTCGGGCCCCAGCTCGCGGCGTTCGCGTCGACGTTCGGTGTCACCAGCTCGCTGGTGATCGAGCAGGTCCACCAGGAGCCCCGCGGATCGGCCGCTCTGGACATCTACCTGACGCTGGTCGACCGGGCCGAACCGCAGCTCGACGGCGAGCGCACCACGCGCACGATCATCGCGCTTTCGGCGGGCACCGTGACGGCCGAGGAACTGGCCCGGCTGGCCGTCGCGACCACCGCGGACGACCGCACCATCGACGGCATCGTGGTCACCGATCCCGATCCGTTCGACCGGACCATCGGGCGGGTCGCGCAGTCGCAGCGGCGCTCCGGCTCGCGGCTCCCGACGCTGCTCACCGGCACGGCAAGGCGGACCCGATGACGAACCAGCAGTACTCGGAGCCGGCTGGTTCCGCCAGCTCATGGGATGACCGGGACGGTCTGTTCGACACCGAGCGCTCATCCGCCTACCCACCGGACAGCCTGGTCACCTTCCGCTTCCTGCGGGACGCGATCGTCCGGCACCGCCGGCTGTGGATGCTGCTCGCACTGATCGGGCTCGTGGGCGGCCTCGCCTCGAACTACGTGCTGCCATCACCGCACACCGCGGCGGCCCGGGTCCTGATCACGACCCGCGAGGGCGAGGACCCGCCGAAGGCGATGGCGACCGAGGTCAGCCTGGCCACCACCAGGACGGTGGCCAACCGGGTCATCGACTCGCTGAACCTCACGGTGACACCGGACGTGCTCCTGGAGAGCTTCACGGTGCTGCCGATCACCAGCCGGGTGCTGGAGATCACCGCGACCGCGAAGTCCGACGCCGAGGCGACCACCTTGGCCACGACGATCGCACAGACGTTCCTGAAGTTCCGGCGCGAGCAGATCGCGCTGCAGGACGTGCCGCTGCGCCGCGACCTCACCACCGCCCAGAACGAGGCGGCCCTGGCCCGACAGGCCGTCGTGGCGTCCGGCGACGACCCGGCCGATCCCAAGCGCCCGAACAGCACGGAGATGACCCGGCTGAACGCCGCACAGGACAAGGTGAAGTTCGTCCAGCAGCAACTGCTCGACTCGACCACCATCGCGTCGAAGATGAACAGCAGCCGGCTGCTCGACGCGCCGGCCCCGGTGCCCACTTCCTTCAAGCGGATGCTGGCGCTCAAGATCGGTACCGGCCTGATCGCCGGACTCTTCCTCGGGCTCGGCTTCGTCGTCGTCCGCGCACTGATCTCGGACCGGCTGTGGAAGCGTCAGGACATCTCGAACGCACTCGGCGCCCGCGTCCGGCTCAGCACCGGCCGACCGCCGCGGCGACTCCCCCTCGGCAGGCTCTTGCGCCCGAGGCAGTCGAAGCATCGCGGGGTCCGGCTGCTGTCGCAGCACCTCGGCGGACGGATCATCTGGGCCGAGCGGCCGTCACCGGCGCTGGCGGTGGTCAGCGTGGACGACGTACAGACCTGTGCGCTGGCCGTGGCCTCGCTGGCAGTGGCCTTGGCCGACGAGGGTAAGCATGTCCTGGTCGCTGATCTCACCGGGCACCAGAAGCTCGCGTCGAAGCTCGGGGTCACCACGGCCGGCACCCAGGACTCGAGCTTCAACGGTCCGGATCGCCGGATCACCGTGCACCTGCCGGAGAAGGACGCGCTGCTGCCCGAGGGCTGCTACCTACGGATCGGCGACACGAACCGCCCGTCCGGCACTGGCGACGTACAGCTGGATGCTGCTTGGGAGATCGCCGACATCGTGCTCGTGCTGGCGACGCTGTCACCGGCGCTCGGCGCCGATCACCTCGGTAGCTGGGCTTCCCGCGCGGCCGTCGTCGTGACGGCCGGACGGACGTCGGCGACCAAGCTGAAGGCCACCGGAGACATGCTGCGCCTGGCCGGTCTCGAGATCGACTCCGCGATCGTGCTGCACGCGGACAAGACCGACGAGGGTGTCGGCGTGGCCGAGGCGGAGGCGGCTCCCGTCTCTGCCGACGTCGAGATGTTCTCGCGATGAACGCGTTGGCCACACTCGGGGCTCGGCTCGCGCCGAAGCCCGGCTTCCGCCCGGTCCCGCCCGAGCGGCGCCGCCGGCGGCGGGTGCAGCTGGTCTGGGTGCTGATGGTGATGAACGTGCTCACGTTCTTCCCGGACTCGCGGCTCCTGGTCCCGATCCCGAGCGCGCTCGGCCGGCTGATCGCGCAGGGTTCGCTGCTGCTCGCTCTGGTCCTGGTCCTGACCGTGAACCGGCCACTGCGGGTGCGGCCCAGTGTGTTCATCTTCCTGGCGTCGCTGCTGGTCACCGAAGCCGTCATCTCCAGCCTGCGGGCGGAGTTCCTGGTCGGTGCGCTGTACCGCTCCGGCCGGCTGCTGATCTTCGTGGTCGTGCTCTGGATGCTGTCGCCGTGGTGGACGCGGCGCGACCTGCTCCTCGTCCGGACCCACCTGATGATGCTGTGGGCAGTCATCGGCACGGTCGCCGCCGGTCTGCTCGCATCGCCCGGAGGCGCGTTCGTCGACGACCGGCTGACCGGCATCCTGTGGCCGATCCCTGCAACGCAGGTCGGTCACTACGCAGCGGTTGCCACCGGACTGACCACCGTCCTGTGGATGGCCGGTCTGCTGCGCCGAGAGGTCGCCCTGATCAGTGTGCTGGTCACGGTCCCGGTGCTGCTACTGACCCACACCCGCACCGCTCTGATCGCCTTGCTGGTGGGCGGAATCGTCGCCGGGCTCAGCCTGTTCACGGCCCGCGCCCGCGCGCGGCGTACGTTCGCGATCGCCATCGGGGTGTTCTCGGTCGGGGCACTGACCATGGGCTCCGTGGTGACGACCTGGCTGGCCCGCGGTCAGGACACCGAGCAGGTCACCGCGCTGACCGGACGCCGCCTCGTCTGGGACGCGATCCTCGCGCAACCACGGACGACGTTCGAGACCCTCTTCGGTTTCGGTCTGTCCAACAAGTCGTTCACCGGGTTGCCGATCGACAGCAACTGGCTCGGGACCTACTACGACGTCGGCCTGCTCGGTGTCGCATTCAACATCGCGATGGTGCTGTTCGTCTTCGTCGGTGCCTGGTTCACGCCACAGGGCCCACGGCGGGCGATCGCGTTGTTCATCGTCGCGTACTGCGTCGTGGCGTCGTTCACCGAGACCGGGCTGAGCGAGGCGTCGCCGTACTTCCTGGAGCTGACGCTGGCGGCATCACTGGTGTATCCGAGACCTTCCCGAGACGGCGGCGACTGATGAAGATCCTGCTGGTTCACAACAGATATCGGTCGACCGCGCCGAGTGGCGAGAACCGGGTCGTCGACCAGGAACGCGAGGCGCTCGCGGAGCTCGGTCACGACGTGCGGCTGTTCGAGCGGCAGAGCGACGAGATCGAGGAATGGCCGGCCTGGAAGAAGGCCACGCTGCCCGCACGCGTGATCTGGAACCCGACGAGCAAGCGCGACCTGGCCGCCGAGCTGAAGGACTTCCAGCCGGACGTGGTGCATGTGCACAACACGTTCCCCGTGCTCAGCCCGTCGGTGCTCTACGCCTGCCGCGCGGCCGGTGTGCCCGTGGTGATCACGTTGCACAACTACAAGTTGCTCTGCGCAAGCGGTGACTTCTATCGCGAAGGTTCGGTCTGCCACGACTGCGCCGGTGGCAACCCGCTGCCCGCGATCCGCAACAGCTGCTACCGCGGTTCGAAGCTCGCCACGGCGACGACGGTGCTGAACACCCGCTCCCACCGACGCACCTGGCAGAACCTGGTCTCGGCGTACCTGTTCATCTCCGAGTCGCAGCGCACCCTGCTGGCCGGGATGGACTTCGACCCCGACCGCAGCTTCGTCCGCTACAACTACGTCCCGTACGACGGCCCGACCGTGCAAGCCCCGAAACGTCAGGTGACGTATGTCGGCCGGCTGGATGCCGCCAAGGGCGCGCCGCTGCTGATGAAGGGCTGGGACGCGTACCGCGCGATCGCCGGTGACGACGCGTTGCAGCTGGCCGTCGCCGGTGGCGGTCCGATGCTCGACGAGGTGACCGCCTGGGCTGCCGAACGGCCCTCGGTGCACCTGCAAGGGATGCTCAGCAAGCCCGAGATCTTCGGTCTGATCGGCGAGTCACGAGCCGTCGTACTGCCGTCGGAATGGGAGGAGACGTTTGGTCTGGTGGTGGTCGAGGCGATGGCCGTCGGCGTCCCGTTGCTGGCGTCCGGACACGGTTCCTTCCGCGAACTCGTAACCGACGGTGTCGACGGCGCGTTGTTCGATCCGGGCCGTCCCGACGAGCTGGCCAAACTCCTGCTCGACGTGGACGCCTGCCCCGACCGGTACGTCGACTTCGGTCGCAACGCCCGGACGACGTACGAGACAGTCCACGACCCGCAGTCCAATCTCGAGCAACTGCTCGACGTCTACCGCTTCGCGATCGCCAACCCGGTCCCGAGCAGGTAGCCCGTAGCTTGCCCCACCAGCCCGCCAGGCCCCGAAGGAAGAACCATGGAACAGCCCACCAGGTGGTACCGCTCACGACGCGCCGTCGTCGGCGGAAGTGCGGTCGCGCTGGTCGGACTGGTGTCAGCCGCGGCCCTGATGACCGGCGGTGCGCCGATCCTCGGCGGCGGCGACAGTGGCGGTGCGACGACCACGCCGGCGAAGTCGCTGACCGCGCCGGGTAAGCCGCCGTCCGCGATCTGCGGTGCGGCAGCTCTCAACGGTCCGGCGACGCCACCGGCCGGCGCGGTGACGGTGACCACCAGCCAGAACGTGCAGGACCTGACCGTCCAGCACCCGGCCGGTACGACGTTCTGGCTCAGCCCGGGCACGCACAAGCTGCCCGGCGGGGAGTTCGTCCAGGTGATCCCGAAGGCGGGCAACCGGTACGTCGGCGCGCCCGGCGCCGTACTGGATGGTGCCAACAGCAACCGTTACGCGTTCACCGGCTACGCGCCCAACGTCAAGATCAGCAACCTCACCATCCAGAACTTCGGCGTACCCAAGGGCAACAACGACGAAGGCGTGGTGAACCACAACTCCGCCACCGGCTGGACCATCGAGTCGAGCACGATCCAGAAGAACGCCGGCGCCGGGCTGATGATCGGTAGCAAGAACGTCGTCCGGGGCAACTGTCTGCGGGACAACGGCCAGTACGGCTTCAACGCGTACAACCCGACCGAGGTCCTGGCCATCACCGTCGAACGCAACGAGATCACCGGGAACAACACCGACGACTGGGAGAACCTCCGGCCGGCCTGCGGATGTACCGGCGGCGGTAAGTTCTGGACGGTGACCGGGGCCGCGGTGCGCGGTAACTGGATCCACGACAACCACGGCCCGGGGCTCTGGGCCGACACGAACAACACGGCGTTCACGATCGAGGACAACTACATCTCGGGCAACTACGCCGAAGGCCTGATCTACGAGACCAGCTACAACGCGCTGATCCGGCGGAACACCTTCATCCGCAACGGACTCGGCAAGGGACCGGAGAACGAAGGCTTCCCGGCCCCGGCGCTGTACATCTCCGAGTCCGGTGCGGACAAGCGGGTCGCCGGGCAGTTCGGGCAGATCTTCGAGGTCACCGGCAACGTCTTCACCGACAACTGGTCCGGGGTCATCCTCTGGGAGAACGCCGACCGGTTCGCGGGCTCGCCGGCCAACACCAGCACCGGGTCCGGCACGCTGGTGAACCCGGACGTGGTCACGATCAAGACCTGCAACGCGAAGAACATCGCCAAGCAGCCCTACCTGAGCGACTGCCGCTGGAAGACCCAGAACGTCCGCGTGCACGACAACACGTTCAACCTCGACCCCGAGAAGCTCGGCGCCAAGTGCGCGTCGAACGCCGGCTGCGGGTACAACGGGATCTTCTCGAACTGGGGTACCTTCCCGGACTGGTCGCCGTACAAGGCCAGGACGATCGAGGACGCGATCACCTTCAAGCAGGCCAACCGGTTCTACGCCAACACCTACAGCGGTCCGTGGAACTTCATCGTGCACGAGCAGGGCAACTCGGTGAACTGGGCGGCCTGGCAGGGTGCGCCGTACGGACAGGACGAGGACTCCGTGATCAAGGTTTCCGGGGAGCGCTGAGACGCCGATGGCCCTCCCGCCCCCCGAACGAGTCGGCACACAGATCGCGATGACGCGGTCCGTGGGCTATGCCGCGTTCGGGCGGCACGAGCGGGATCTCGACGTACTCGACGTGATCTTCGACAGCTGGGTCGACGCCCCGGGCCACGAGGACCGCCGGCAACTGCGGTTCGCCGGACACGGCATCACCCTGGACGTCGACGTACAAGGTCAGGCAGAGCTGACCGTCGAGCTGCGGGTGACGCCGTGCGGGCCGGTCCAGGTCGAGTCCCGCGGGGCCGACGGCCCGGGCGACACCCGCTTGGTGAGCTTCCTGCTGCAGTGGCCGAACAGCACTCAGCGCCCGGTCCGCACCGCCTGGATCATGCTCTGATCCTGGACGCTTCGGAACCGGACGCTGAGTTTTTTTCTGGGCTCACTCAGTACTGCTGTTTCAGGAGGCAAGCAGCAATCTGAGTTTGTCCAGGCAACGACCCCGGATGGGGCCGATGCTGCCGATCGGGATCCCGATCTTCTGCGAGATCTCCGCGTACGGCGCGGGCGGGTCGGCCATCAGCATGCCGAGCAACTGCTGCCACCGGTCCGGCAATGTCTCCAGTGCCTCGCGGACATCGGCGGCCCGCTCCAACGCGATCATGTCGGCATCCAGCTCGGGCTGGTCACCCGGCTGCTCCTCGAACGCCGTCGACTCGTAGGTCAGCAGCACACGCTTGCGAAACGCCAGGACACGCAGGCATTCGCGGCGCGTGGTGACGACCAGCCAGGCGCCGACCCGCTCGGGGTCGACGCGGTGAATGTGCTCGAGCAACCGCAACCACACCATCTGAGAAACATCTGCGGCATCGCTGTCACTGAGCCGGAAACTGCGGGTGACGGCCCAGACGAGCCGCGCATAATGATCGACCAGCCGGCTCCAGGCCCCCTGGTCCCCGGACGCGGCCTGGATCACCAGGGTCGCAGCCTCGGACCGGACTGTTACCTCGGTCGTCCCGGAATCAGTACCGGATTCGGCACTGAGGTGTTGCACCATGAATTCCCCCCTCGGGAATGCACCGCTCTTTTGTTGTCGTGCGATTCAGTAGGCGCCGTCGCTCCCGAGGACGGCGCGGGCGGTCTTCCAGAGAATCAGCAGATCGAGCGCGATCGACCAGTTGTCGGCATACCGCAGGTCGAGCCGCATCGACTCTTCCCAGGTCAGATCGCTGCGTCCGCTGACTTGCCACAGCCCGGTGAGTCCCGGCTTGACCAGCATCCGGCGCGAGTCGTCGATCGCGTACAGCGCGACCTCGGACTGCAACGGCGGGCGCGGGCCGACCAGTGACATCTCCCCCCGGAGAACGTTCACCAGCTGCGGCAGCTCGTCGATCGAGAAGCGGCGCAGGTACTTGCCGACCCGGGTCACCCGGGGGTCGTCGCGGAGTTTGAACAGCACTCCGTTGCCCTCGTTCAGGGCGACCAGCTCGGCCTTGCGCTCCTCCGCGTCGACGACCATCGTGCGGAACTTGAACATCGGGAACTGCTCCCCGCCCCGACCGACCCGGGTCTGCTTGAACAGCACCGGGCCCTTGCTGGTCAGCTTCACCAGCGTGGCCGCGACGAGCAGGATCGGTGACACCGCGAGCAGCATCAGCACCCCGACGACACGGTCGAAGACCGCCTTCATCAGGTGCGGACCACCGCTCACCGACGGCCGCTCCAGGTGCAGGAGCGACAACCCGGCCACCGGCCGGATCGAGATCCGCGGACCGGCCACCTCGACGATGCCCGGCGAGACGATCAGATCCACCCCACGCTGTTCGAGCGCCCACGACAGCTTGCGCAGCGAGTGCCCGGCCAGCTCCGGATCCGACGCCACCGCGACGACATCGACGTCGTACTGGTCGACGGCCGCCAGGATGTCCATCTCGGTCCGGCCGAGCCGGTCCGACACGGGCTCCTCGAAGACGTCACCACGCGGCAGACAGCTGGCCACGACGACGTACCCGTCGGCGGGCCGCTCCTCCAGGTGCCGGTGCAGCGTGATCACCTGGTCGTTGCGGCCGACCACCAGCACCCGGCGCATGCACCGGCCGGCGAACCGCCGCCAGGAGATCTGCCGGTGCAGCACCCAGCGGCCGGTCATCGCCGCCAGGCACGTCATCGGCACCGCGAGCAGCACGAAACCACGAGCGACCTCGCTCTTGGTCGCGTACGACGTGATCGCGACCGCGGCGGTCAGCGCCACCGCGGCCCGGATGATGGACCGGAACTCCTCCGGCCCGGTCCCGAAGTACCGGCTCTCGTAGCCACGGGCCAGCGCCACACAAATCAGCCAGGCGACCGGGATCAAGGCCCCGATCACCAGATAGGCGAGATTGATCTGGGCCCCGAACCGGCCGAGCAACGCCAGCGAAACCCCGATCAGCGCCGCGGTCAGGTCACCGGCGAGCGCAGCCCGCCGGTACTTGGCCACCCAGCGCGCCTCGGTGAAACGTGCCGCTCGCGGCACGGTCGCCTGCACCTCGTCCGGAACAACCCAGACCGGCCGACGACGTTCCCCCGAGGCCGCCGGCCGCAGATCAGCCGGTTCGGCCAACCCCTCGGACATGACAAACTCAGTCACGCACAGTCACCCCCCACAGGTGAACAGCGACGCCCGTGACCAACCCACTCCCCGTCACGGACAGTCGTCCAACGCCGCCCCCACAACGGCGTGGCAGAACAGTACTACGTCAGACCGGGGGCGAACAGTATTGACAGCGAGTGTTTACCCCTGCGCAACGCAGCGTGGATCGATGGACACACTGCGGACAGCACCCCGAGGAATTGAAGAACCCCGAGAACCGGTATCGGTTCTCGGGGTTCTTGCCGACGCTACCGCGACGGAAGGGGGGTCGATCAGCCGGCGATCAGGCCGTCGCCGCTGATCAGTTCACGCATCTCGGCCAGCGAGCTGTCGCTCGGCGGCAGGATGGCGTCGGAGTCGTGCAGCACTTCGTCCGGCACCTTCTCGCCGGACCGGACAAAGTCGAGCAGGGCGGCGAAGGCGGTCCGGAAACCGGCCTCGTCACCGGCCGCGACGGCCTTCTCCAGGTCGCCGTCGACCGAGTTCAGCTGGTCGAGCTTGTCGTCGGCGAGCTGCCACTGGCCCTCACCCATGATGCGAACGATCATCTAACGTCTCCGTCTTGTGGTCGCGCCGGCTCCGCTACCGGCTGTTGCACTGGCTGGGCGGGTTGTGCGGCTGCCCCGGGCGCCTCACCGGACAACTGCTTGGGGGCGCTGCCCCCGGAGAGCTGGGCCTTCATCGCGGCCAGCTCGTCCTCGACACCGGAGGTGGACGACATCCGCTCCAGCTCGAGGGTGATGCTGTCCTTCTGCGTGCCGGTGGCGTCGTCGAGCGCGCCGGAGGCCAGCAGTTCGTCGATCGCGCCGGCCCGGGCCTGCATCTGCTGGGTCTTGTCCTCGGCCCGCTGCACGGCCAGACCGACGTCGCTCATCTCCTCGGAGATGCCCGAGAAGGCCTCGTTGATCCGGGTCTGCGCCTCGGCCGCGGTGTAGGTGGCCTTGATGGTCTCCTTGCGGGTCCGGAAGGACTCGACCTTGGCCTGCAGGCGCTGCGAGGCCAGCGTCAGCTTCTCCTCCTCACCCTGCAGCTGGGCGTGCTGGGTGGTCAGGTCGTCGATCTGCCCCTGCAGCCCGGACTTGCGGGTCAGGGCCTCCCGGGCCAGGTCCTCGCGGCCCATCGAGAGCGCCTTCTGCGCCTGGTCCTGCAGCTTGGCCGACTGCGCCTGCAGCTGCGAGGCCTGCAGCTCCACCCGCTTCCGGCTGGTGGCCACGTCGGCCACTCCCCGGCGTACCTTCTGGAGCAGCTCGAGCTGCTTCTGGTACGAGTAGTCAAGGGTTTCGCGAGGATCCTCGGCCTTGTCCAGGGCGGTGTTCGCCTTGGCCTTGAAGATCGTCGACATCCGCTTGAAGATGCTCATCGATATCCGTACCCCTTCTGTGCCGGAGCGTCGACCCGGCGTGCGTGTCAACCACCCTATGTCCCTACGGGTCACCACACCATCGGGACAGGCCCGGATAAAGTGGTGTCTACATCCGGGGACCACCCCGAGTCGCGATGTCCTGCCGAATGAGGTTCAGACCCCGTGTTCCGTCGTACCAAGTCCGATACAACAACACCCACCGTACCCGCCGAGCCACAGGCCAAGCCGGGCGGCAAGGGACGGCCGACCCCGTCGCGCAAAGAAGCCGAGGCGGCCCGGAAGGCGTCGTACAAGAAGCCACGCAACCGCAAGGAGGCGTCGGCACTGCGCCGGGAGAAGATGCGGACCGAGCGGGCCAAGATGCAGTCCGCGCTGCAGACGGGTGACGACCGCTACCTGCCGGCCGCCGACAAAGGCCCGGTACGGCGCTTCGCTCGCGACTACGTGGACGCCCGCTACTCGGTGATGGAGTTCGCGCTGCCGATCCTGCTCGTGGTGTCGCTGGTCGGGGTGGTGTTCTCGCGGCAGTTCCCTTGGTTGGCCGGGCTGGTGAACATCTTCTTCCTGGTGATGATCCTGGTCATCGCGGGTGACTGGTTCCTGCTGTCGGCGGGCCTGAAGAAGGCGGTCGGGGTGAAGTTCCCGAGTGAGCCGGTCAAGGGCATCGGGTTCTACGCGGTCCGGCGGACCATGCAGATGCGCCGGTGGCGGCTGCCGAAGCCGATGGTCAAGCGCGGCGAGAAGCCGGTCTGAACCTTGTAGGGTCGGGGTCATGGACTTCCGCTATCTCGGCAACAGTGGTTTGAAGGTCAGCGAGATCTCGTACGGGAACTGGCTCACACACGGTTCCCAGGTGGAGAACGATCAGGCCAAGGCGTGTGTGCAGGCGGCCCTGGAGGCCGGCATCACCACGTTCGACACGGCCGACACCTACGCGAACACCAAGGCCGAATCGGTCCTCGGTGAGGCGCTGGCAGGTGAGCGGCGCGAGTCGCTGGAGATCTTCACCAAGGTCTACTGGCCGACCGGACCCGGCGGACCGAACGACACCGGTCTGTCCCGCAAGCACATCCACGAGTCGATCAACGGGTCGCTGAAGCGGCTGCAGACCGACTACGTCGACCTCTACCAGGCGCACCGGTTCGACACCGAGACGCCGCTCGAGGAGACCATGGAGGCCTTCGCCGACGTGGTCCGCCAGGGCAAGGCGCTCTACATCGGGGTCTCGGAGTGGACCGCGGAGCAGCTGCAGGAGGGCCACCGGCTGGCCCGCGAGCTGCGCATCCCGTTCGTGTCGAACCAGCCGCAGTACAGCATGCTCTGGCGCACCATCGAGGCCGAGGTGGTCCCGGCGTCGGAGGAGCTCGGCATCAGCCAGATCGTGTTCTCCCCGATCGCGCAGGGCGTGCTGACCGGCAAGTACCTGCCGGGGCAGCAGCCGCCGGAGGGCTCGCGGGCGACCGACGCGAACGGCGCCAACATGATCAAGCGGTTCCTGAACGACGACGTCCTGACCCGGGTCCAGGAGCTGAAGCCGATCGCCGACGAGGCCGGCCTGTCGCTCGGCCAGCTGGCCGTCGCCTGGGTCCTGCAGAACCCGAACGTGGCCTCCGCGATCGTCGGCGCCTCCCGGCCCGAGCAGGTCGTGGAGAACGTGAAGGCCGCCGGCGTGAAGCTCGAGGAGACCGTGCTGAAGCGGATCGACGAGACGCTCGGCAGCATCATCGAGCGCGACCCGGCCAAGACCGCGCAGAACTCCCCGCAGACCCGGCCCGGCTCATGAGCTGGGTGTGGCGGTTCGAGACCCCGACCGGTGCGGTCGTCGACCCGAGCGAGGTCGGCGGGACCGAGTTCTCGGCGCAGGGCGACGCCGAGAGCTGGCTGGGCGAGATCTGGCGCGAGCTCGCCGAGAAGGGTGTCGGGCAGGTCTTCCTGCTCGAGGACGGGCGTGAGGTGTACGGCCCGATGAGCCTGGAGGCGCAGGAGTAGCAAGCCGTAGCGGTTACCCTGCTGCGGTGACTGTGAAACGACTGCTTCTGAGCTTGGTGGCGGGCCTCCTGCTCGCAGGGACCGCCACCACGCAAGCGCATGCCGAGGACGGGTTCAAGTTCTGGGGCTACTACCAGTGGAGCTCGGGCCAGTGGTCCTTCGCGCAGAAGGGCCCGGACGGCGTCGTACCGGCTGATGGATCCGTGGAGGGCTGGCGGTATGCGCTCGGTGGCGCCAAGCCGCGAGTGCCGCGGGCTGCTGGTGACTTCGAGGCGATCTGCAAGGACGTCCCGGCCGAGACGGGCAAGAAGCGGGTGGCGGTCGTGATCGACCCCGGTACGGCGGAAGACCAGCCGGCCGGCGAACAGGCCGGAACCCCCGCTGGAACCTGTGTGGTGACGGATCCGAAGTCCAACGGGGCGCAGGTGCTGGCCGCGGTCGGACCCACACGGATCGAGAAGGGCCTCACCTGCGGGATCGGCGGCTACCCGTCCAAGGGGTGCGGTGAGCCGGTGAAGAACATCCAGGTCCCGGCGACCGATCAGCCGGTGCAGTTGCAGATCGACAACCCGGTCGGCTCGTCGAAGGTACCGGCTGGATCGGTGGCGGACGACAACAAGGGCAGCGGCACCTGGGTGCCGCTGATTCTCGTGGTGGTACTCGTCGGCGCTCTGGCCGCGGGTGGTGTGGTTCTGGTGCGCCGCCGGCGCACGAGAGCGTAGTGCGTGCCGTCCACCGCCTGACGCTCCCCCGGGCGCTGCATCCGGGGGCCTGGTGGCTGTGGGCTCTCGGGATGGCGGTCGCCGCCAGCCGGACCCGCAACCCGGTGCTGCTGGTACTGATCCTCGCGGTGACCGGCTTCGTCGTGGCTGCGCGCCGCACCGACGCTCCCTGGGCGCACAGCTTCACTGCGTTCCTCAAGCTCGGTCTGATGGTGATCGGGATCCGGATCGTCCTGCAGGCGTTGCTGTCGACGCGCTCGCAGGGCAACGTCGTGCTGTTCACGCTGCCGCAGATCCCCTTGCCGGACTGGGCTGCCGGGGTCAAGCTGGGTGGGCAGGTGACGGCTGAGGCCGTCGTCACCGCTCTGTACGACGGTGGGCAGCTCGCGGTGATGTTGTGTTGTATCGGTGCGGCCAATGCGCTGGCCAGTCCGCGGCGGCTGCTCAAGTCGTTGCCGGGGGCCCTCTACGAGATGGGTGTGGCCTGTGTGGTCGCTCTGACGTTCGCACCGCAGCTGGTGACCGACGCGCGCCGGATCCGGGCTGCGCGGCGGCTTCGTGGCCGCACCCGCGGGTCGTTTCGGACGACGGCCATGCCGGTACTGGAGGGTGCGTTGGACAGGTCGGTGGAGCTGGCCGCTGCGATGGATTCGCGTGGCTATGGGCGGACTGCGCAGGTACCGCGTCGGCAGCGGCGAATCACTGGGTTGTGTGTGCTGTTGGGGCTGCTGGGCATTCTGCTCGGGGTCTACGCGCTGCTGACGGATTCGCTCGCGTTCCCGTTCGCACTGACCGCACTGGCGATCGGACTGCTGCTTGCGGTCGGTGCGCTGGGCATCGGTCGGCGGCGGGTGACGCGTACACGCTACCGGCCCGACCCGTGGGCGCTGCCGGAGTGGTTGGTGACTGCGGCCGGGGCGGCGGCTGCCGCTGTCATGGTGGTCGCTGCGGTCCGCGGGGTGCACGGACTGCTGCTGGCCGGACCACTCGTCGTACCGCCGATCCCGGTGCTGCCGGTGGTCGGCGTATTGATTGGTCTGGCACCGGCGCTGGCCGCGCCTCCTAATCGGCTGGGGGCCGCATGATCGAGTTCGACCACGTGACAGTCACGTACGACGGCGCTGTGGCGCCCGCCGTACGGGATGTGAGCTTCACGGTGCCCGAGGGTGAGCTGGCGCTGGTGATCGGGCGGACCGGTTCCGGCAAGTCGACGCTGTTGCGGGCGATCAATGGGCTGGTGCCGCACTTCACCGGCGGCACGCTGGCCGGGCGGGTGTTGGTCAACGGGCGGGACACGCGGGAGTACCGGCCGCGCGATCTGGCCGATGTGGTCGGGTTCGTCGGGCAGGACCCGATGACTGGGTTCGTCACAGACACTGTTGAGGACGAGCTCGCGTACAGCATGGAGTCGCTCGGTACGGCGCCCGACGTGATGCGGCGCCGAGTCGAGGAGACGCTGGATCTGCTGGGGCTGGCGGACGTTCGTGACCGCGCACTGACGTCACTGTCCGGTGGCCAACGGCAACGAACCGCTATCGGCGCAGCGCTGACCTCGCATCCCGCTGTGCTCGTGCTGGACGAGCCGACGTCCGCACTGGACCCACAGGCGGCCGAGGAGGTGCTGGCTGCGCTGCAGCGGCTCGTGCACGACCTGGGCGTCACTGTGGTGATGGCTGAGCACCGACTCGAGCGCGTGGTGCAGTACGCCGACCGTGTGATCGAGGTACCGGGCGGGATCGGACTGGTGTCGACCGGCCTTCCCGCCGACCAGATGGTGACCGCACCGGTCGCACCGCCGGTGGTCGAGCTCGGCCGGTTGGCTGGGTGGTCTCCGCTACCGCTGTCGGTGCGGGATGCACGGCGAGCTGCTGTGGCGCTGCGGGATCAGCTGGCTGATGTGAAGCCATTGCGGCGAGCTGCTGTGACCGGGGCTGAGCTGGCCGGCTGCAAGGACCTGATCGTTGGCTATGGGGCCGTGACCGCCTTGCGTGGGGTGTCGGTCAGCATCCGGGCCGGCGAGATCGTCGCACTGATGGGCCGCAACGGCGCTGGCAAGTCCACGCTGCTCAATGCGTTGGTGGGAATCGTGCCGCCGCGCTCTGGCACGGTGACCGCGGCTGGCGCGGACCCCCGTCGTACTCGACCGGCCAAGCTGGTCAAGGCGGTCGGACTGGTACCGCAGGAGCCGGCTGACCTGTTGTATGCGGCAACAGTCGTGGACGAGTGCGCTGGCGCGGATTCCGACTTCCGCGTGCCCGCTGGGACCTGTCGGGCGGTGCTGGAACGACTGGCACCGGGTGTGGACGATCAGCTACATCCACGGGACCTGTCCGAGGGACAACGCCTGTGTCTGGCATTGGCCGTCGTACTGTGTGGTGCACCGCCGTTGTTGCTGCTCGATGAGCCCACTCGCGGTCTGGACTACGGCGCCAAGCGGCGGCTGGTCGAGATCCTGCGCGAGCTGGCTGCGGCCGGCCATGCGGTCGTGCTGTCGACACATGACGTCGAGATGGTGGCTGAGGTCGCCACTCGAGTGATGGTGCTCGCAGACGGCGAGCTGGTGAGTGAGGGCGAGACTGCGACCGTTGTGGCGGACTCCCCCGCGTTTGCACCGCAGGTGGCAAAGATCCTGGCGCCACTGCCGTTCCTGACCGTTGGCGAGGTCGCTACGGCCCTGGAGCGCGCATCGTGAACCTGATCCGACTGCGGCCGCGCAGTACCGGCACGCTGTTGCTCGCGTCTCTGGTTGGCGTGTTTGCGTTCGCTTGGCCACTGCTCTGGCAGACCGATCAAGCGGGAGAGTCTGCGATCGGTCACACGACCGATGCGCCCTGGCTGTTCGTCTTACTGCTGCCGCTGCTGGTGGCCGTCGTACTGGCTGAGCTGTCCGAGTCCGGGATCGATGCGAAGGTCGTGTCTCTGCTGGGGATGCTGGCGGCTGTCGGGGCCGCGCTGCGTGCACTGGGTCCAGGGACGGCCGGTTTGGAGCCTGGGTTCTTTCTGCTGGTGCTGGCCGGACGTGCCTTTGGGGCTGGGTTCGGGTTCGTGCTGGGGTCGGTGTCGTTGCTGGGTGGTGCGCTGATCAGTGGTGGCGTCGGACCGTGGATGCCGTTCCAGATGTTCGCCTGTGCGTGGGTGGGCTGTCTGGCCGGCCTGCTACCGCGGGCTGGTGGGCGACTCGAGGTGCTGCTGCTGGCGACGTACTCGCTCGTTGCTGGTGTCTTGTACGGCGTGGTGATGAACCTGTGGTTCTGGCCGTACGCAACCTTCGGCAGCGACTTCTCGTTCATCCCAGGTGACGCGCTGGTGGACAACCTGCACCGGTACCTGCTGTTCGTCGTGGCGACGTCGCTTGGCTGGGACATACCGCGCGGCGTGCTGTGCGCCGTACTGGTGCTGGTGCTCGGTCGGCCGGTGCTGAACGCGTTCCGCCGTACCGCCCGGAAGGCTGCCTTCGACACCCCGGTGGTTTTCGAGCCAAGGAGTCCGCATGCCTGACCGCACCCTCATCCTCGGCGGCGCCCGCTCCGGCAAGTCCGTGGCGGCCGAGCGGCTGCTGGCCGACGTACCGAACGTCCTGTACGTCGCCACTGGCGGAGACGACTCGGGTAGTGCTGAGTGGGCCGAGCGCGTCGCCAAGCATCAGGCCCGGCGGCCGTCGTCGTGGGGCCTGGTCGAGACGATCGACCTCGTCCCGCTGCTCTCGGAACCCGGTCAGCCGCTGCTGATCGACTGCCTGACGCTCTGGCTGTCCCGGACCATGGACGCCCTCGAGATCTGGCCCGACCTGACCCGCGCAGCCCTGGTCGAGGACCGCATCGCCGCTCTCACCGCAGCCTGGGCCGCGACCCCGCGCATCGTGGTTGCCGTCAGCAACGACATCGGCTCCGGTGTGGTCCCCGCCGACCCCGGTACCCGCCTCTTCCGCGACCTGATGGGCCGCCTCAACACCAGCATCTCCCTCGCCTCAGACCAGGCCCTCTACACGATCGCCGGCCGAACCCTCCCGCTCACATGATCGATTCACTACGCCTCGCCTTCGGCCTGCTCACCATCCTCCCCGCCGGAATGCCGTCCCACGTCGACCGCATTGTCGGCAGCCGAGCGATGATCCTCGCCCCACTGGTCGGCGCCGTACTCGGCGCAATCGCAGCCGGCGTAGTCGCCCTCGCCCAGTTGGTACGACCGGACGCCGACCTGCTCGCCGCCGTACTGGGCGTCCTGGCCGTAGCCGCCCTCTCCGGCGGCCTGCACCTGGACGGCCTGGCCGACTTCGCCGACGCCCTAGGCAGCCGCCGAGACCGCGAAACCATGCTCCGCATCATGAAACAAAGCGACATCGGCCCCTTCGGCGTAGTCAGCATCGTCGGAGTCCTCCTGGTCGACGTAGCCGCCCTAACAGCCTGCCTCCATGCCAACCTCGGCTGGCAAGCCATCCTGATCGCCACCACCGCCAGCCGCCTAACCCTCCCCTGGACCTGCCGAACCACCATCCCCCCAGCCCGCCCCGAAGGCCTAGGCGCCCTAGTAGCCGCCACAGTCCACCCCCGAACCGCCCTCCTGACCACCCTCGCCGTACTAGTCCCCGCCCTAGCCCTAACCGCGCTAACCGCACCCAAAACCACAGGTTGGCTCAGCGCGTCCCCCGCCCCCACCGCCCTAACCATCCTCCTAGCCGTCCTAACCGCCCTAGCCACCACCCGCCGAGCCCAATCCGCCCTAGGCGGCACCACAGGCGACGTACTAGGCGCCGCCATCGAACTAACCCTCCCCGTAACCCTCACCGCCCTAGCCCTAACCCCACTTTGAGCACCCCTCAACCACATCGCAGGCCGACAAATGGTCGAGCCGTGCTCAAGGCCGCACGCATCACCTTGAGCACGGATCGGTCGTGGCGCGGGGGGCGTGGTGGTTGAGGGGTGCTCAAGGTGGGGTGCGTCGGGGGCTGGCTGCGAGGGGTGGGTGGATTAGGGTCTGGGGCGGGGCGTTGGGGGTTTGAGTGAGGCGGAGGATCATGTCGGCGGTTGTCGGGCGGTGTGTGGGTGCAACCACGCCGCGATCCGTTATGTTTATGTAATGAACGCAAGCCGCTCCGCGCCTGGGTCGCAGACTTCGCTGCGCGAAGCCAATCGTGCGCGCGTTCTGGGGGTTGTCCGGCAGCACGGTCCGTTGACGCAGGTCGAGATCGCGGCCGCGTCCGGATTGTCGGCCGCGACCGTGTCGAACATGGTGCGCGAGCTCGACCAGGCCGGCATGGTCGGGTTGTCGCGCAGCATCCGCAACGGACGTCGCGCCGTACTGGTGAGCCTTGCGTCTGGTGGTGGATTGTTGGCTGGGGTTGCGTTCGGGGAGAGGGATGTCCGGGTTGCGATCGCGGACGAGTCTCGCGAGATTCTCGCGCAGCAGTCGATGCCGCTGCAGGCTGATCACGCGGCCGACGACGGGATGGAGCGGGTGGCGCGACTGCTGGCCGACTTGTCCGAGACTGTCAGTTCCGGGGTCGAGGAGATTGCCGCGATCGGGTTCGGGTTGCCGACACCGGTCGACTCGGTGAGTCACCAGGCCGGGTCTGACGCCGTACTGCCGGGTTGGCGTGGAGTGAATGTCGCCGAGGCGATGACCGGCTACCTGCGCGCACCGGTTGCCCTCGACAACACGGCCAACCTCGCGGCCCTCGGCGAGCTGCGGAACGGCGCACTGCAAGGGGTTCAGAACGGCTGCTACCTGAAGTTCTCGTACGGCGTCGGCGCAGGCATCGTGCTGAACGGCGAGATCTTCCGCGGCTCGGCCGGTACGGCGGGCGAGATCGGGCACGTGACAATCGACGAGAACGGGCCGATCTGCCGCTGTGGTAACCGTGGTTGTCTGGACACGTTCGTCGGATCCCGGGCGCTGATCAGCAGCCTGGCCGCTTCGCACGGACCGCTTCGGCTCAAGGACATCGTGCACCGAGCTCTGGCGGACGACGTCGGCTGTCGCCGGGCGATCGAGGACGCCGGCCGCCGGGTCGGGGTCGCCGTGGCCGGGCTGGTCAACCTGCTGAATCCTGAGGTGATCGTGGTCGGCGGCCTGCTCGCCGAGGCCGGTGATCTGGTCCTGCTCCCCCTTCGGGAGGCACTCGACCGGTGCGCGATTCCGAGCGCGGCCGCTACCGTCGAGCTCCGACCGGCTGCGCTGGGTGACGAAGCCGACGTCCTCGGAGCCATCCATCTCGCGTCGCTGCTCAGCCACAGTCACGCCACGCAGTCACTGGTGAATTAGACAGTCGCGTAACAACGATATGTCTATTTCTTGAATTCAAGTCTTGACGTCAAAGCCGGGATGGGTCTTGACTTCGGTCAGGCCTACTCGGGCCTTCACGTCAAGGAGTCGCATATGTCCGTGTCAGTACCTCGTCTCGTCGGCCTCGGCCTCGCCGTCTCGGCCCTTGCCGTCTCGCTGGTTGCCTGTGGCTCCGACGACGGCGGCTCCGGGAGCGGTTCGAAGAGCGGCGGCAAGAAGATCGCCCTGCTCCTCCCCGAGTCGAAGACCACCCGGTACGAGGCCCTCGACCGGCCGCTGTTCACCGAGGCCCTGAAGGCGGCCTGTGCGGACTGCGAGCTGATCTACAGCAACGCCGACCAGGACCCGGCCAAGCAGCAACAGCAGGCCGAGGCCGCGCTCACCCAGGGTGCGAACGTGCTCGTCCTGGACCCGGTCGACGGCAAGGCCGCCGCCGCGGTCGTCGCCTCGGCCAAGGGCCAGAGCGTCCCGGTGATCGCCTACGACCGGTTCATCGAGGGCGCCAACTACTACGTCTCGTTCGAGAACGAGGCCGTCGGCAAGCTGCAGGCACAGACCCTGGTGGACACCCTGAAGGCGGCCGGCAAGACCTCCGGCAACCTGGCCATGATCAACGGTTCGCCGACCGACCCGAACGCCGCCGACTTCAAGAAGGGCGCGCACAGCGTGCTCGACTCCAGCGGTTTCAAGATCGCCGCCGAGTTCGACACCCCGGACTGGAGCCCGGACAAGGCCCAGGCCTGGATGGAAGGCCAGCTGAGCGCCATCAAGAACGGTCTGGTCGGCGTGTACGCGGCCAACGACGGTACGGCGGGCGGCGCCATCGCAGCGCTCAAGGGTGGCGGCGTGACCCCGCTGCCGCCGGTCACCGGTCAGGACTCGGAACTCGCCGCGATCCAGCGGATCGTCTCCGGCGACCAGGCGATGACCATCTACAAGGCCGTCAAGCCGCAGGCCGAGGCCGCCGCGAAGGCTGCCGTCGCCCTGGCCGGCGGCGGCAAGGCCGAGTCGACCGGTGACTTCAAGGGCGTCCCCTCGACGATCCTCGACCCGGTCGCCGTGACCAAGGCGAACATCAAGGACACCGTCGTCAAGGACGGCATCTACAAGGTGACCGACATCTGCACCGCGTCGTTCCAGGCCGCCTGCACCGCGGCCGGCCTGAGCTGACCCCCGCCGCCGGTTCCGCCCCGAGTGAGGTCGAGGCGGAACCGGCGTCGGATGTTTGTTCGTTGCCTTGTCGCCCTACCCCGACAGCGCCCACGCCGGGATCATGGGCAGAACGAAGCCTCAGGAGGCTGATCGAGTGACTGTCATTCCCACCCCCGCCCCACCCGGTACCTCGACGGTGCTGGCGCTGCGGGGCATCTCCAAGCGGTTCGGGGCCGTGCAGGCCCTGAAGAACATCGAGCTCGACGTCCGCGCCGGTGAGGTGCTCGCCCTGGTCGGCGACAACGGCGCCGGCAAGTCGACGCTGGTGAAGACGATCGCCGGGGTCTACACCGCCGACGACGGCACCATGGTGTTCGACGGCAAGGAGGTGCGGGTCGGGAGCCCGGCAGAGGCTCAGCAGCTGGGCATCGCGACCGTCTTCCAGGACCTCGCGCTGTGCGACAACCTGGACGTCGTCGCGAACCTCTACCTCGGCCGCGAACTGCGCAAGGGCCGGGTGCTGGACGAGATCGAGATGGAGCGTTCCTCCTGGCAGCTGCTCCGGCAGCTGTCGGCCAAGATCCCCTCGGTGCGGATCCCGGTGGCCAGCCTGTCCGGCGGACAGCGGCAGACCGTCGCGATCGCTCGCAGCCTGCTCGGCGACCCGAAGGTCGTGATGCTCGACGAGCCGACCGCGGCCCTCGGCGTCGCTCAGACCGCCGAGGTGCTGAACCTCGTCGAGCGGCTGCGCGAACGCGGTCTCGCGGTCATCCTGATCAGCCACAACATGGCCGACGTGATGGCGGTGGCCGACCGGGTCGCCGTACTGCGTCTGGGCCGTAACAACGGCGTCTTCCAGGTCAGCGAGACCAAGAGCCAGGACATCATCGCCGCGATCACCGGCGCGACCGACAATGCCGTCTCCGAGCGCGCGGCGCGCCGGACGCGGGAGGAGGGCTCGGCATCATGACCGTGCACGGATCCGAGACCCGGCCGCAGGACTCCAACGGCAACGGCGACGCGGTTGTCACCGCGGACCAGCTGCCCGCCGACCTGCAGGACGAGCGCCTGATCGCCAGCCGTGGTGTCAGCGGCGCGATCTCCGCCTTCACCAGCCGGCTGCGCTCCGGCGACCTGGGTTCGGTCCCGGTGGTGATCGGCCTGATCATCATCTGGGCGGTCTTCCAGATCGCCAACGGCTCGTTCCTGTCCAGCCGCAACCTGGTCAACCTGACCCTGCAGACCACCTCGATCGGAGTCATTGCCCTCGGCATCGTTCTGGTCCTGCTGCTCGGCGAGATCGACCTGTCCGTCGGTTCGGTGAGCGGCCTGGCTGCGGCCGTCCTCGGCGTCACCTTCGTCAACCAGGGCTGGCCGTTGGTGATCTCCTTGATCATCTCCGTCGTGCTCGGGCTGGTGATCGGACTGTTCTACGGAGCACTGTTCACCAGGTTCGGCGTGCCGAGCTTCGTGATCACGCTGGCCGGTCTGCTCGGCTTCCTCGGCCTGCAACTGCTGGTGCTCGGCAAGGAAGGCACCCTGAACTTCCCGTTCGACTCGGCCCTGGTCGGCTTCGCCGCCCGCAGCTTCCTGCCGCCGGCTTTGTCGTACGGCCTGATCGCCGTCGTCGTCGTGGCCTACGTGCTCACCCGCCTCCGCGCCCGCGGCGCCCGACTCGCCGCCGGCCTGTCCGCCGCCCCGCACTCGATGATCGCCATCAAGGCCGTCGCCCTGGCCGCCGTACTGGCGATCCCAGCGATCATCCTGAACGGCGACCGCGGCGTCTCGTCGATGTTCCTGCTCTTCCTGGCCCTCGTCGTCGTCACCGACTTCGCCATCCGCCGAACCCGCTGGGGCCGCTCGGTCGTCGCGGTCGGCGGCAACGTCGAAGGCGCCCGCCGCGCCGGTATCAACGTCCGGATGATCTACCTGTCCGTCTTCGCCGCCTGCTCCACCTTCGCCGCCGTCGGCGGCATCCTCGCCGCCGCCCGCCTGGTCGCCGTCGGCCAGAGCAGCGGTGGCACCGACACCAACCTGAACGCGATCGCAGCCGCCGTCATCGGCGGCACCAGCCTCTTCGGCGGCCGCGGCTCGGCCTACTCCGCCCTCCTCGGCGCCTTCGTGATCATGTCGATCCAGAACGGCCTCGCCCTGCTCAGCCTCGACTCCAGCGTCCGCTACGTAGTCACCGCCGGCGTCCTCCTGATAGCCGTCACCATCGACTCCCTCAGCCGCCGCAGCCGCCAAGCCCACGGCCGAGCCTAACCACCCCCCAGACCCGGTGGGCCCCCTCCTGACCCCCTGCGCGGCGGGGGCCCACCGGTTCCAACCTCAGGCATCCGGCTACGGCTGGACCTCCAAGGAGGGCCAAACAAGTAGACCCCCTGCCCGATAGGCAGGGGGTCTTTGTGCTTGCAGGTCAGGCGATCTCGGCGACGAGGTCGACCTTCGGCTCCGCGAAGTGGCACGCTGCGGCGTGGCCGGGAGCCGACTGCGGCTTGCCTTCGAGCTTCGGCTCCTGCGTTGCGCAGATGTCCTCGGCCTTCCAGCAGCGGGTGCGGAAACGGCAGCCGCTCGGTGGGTCGATCGGCGAGGGTACGTCGCCGACCAGCCGGATCCGCTCCTTCGGCGGTACGCCGCGGATCGTGCCGAGGTCCGGAGCCGCGGACAGCAGCGCCTGGGTGTAGGGGTGCTGCGGAGCGCCGTAGATCTGCTCCCGCGGGCCCTGCTCGACGATCTTGCCCAGGTACATCACTGCGACCTCGTCACAGAAGTGGCGAACCACACCGAGGTCGTGCGCGATGAACACGAACGCGATCCCGAGGTCACGCCGCAGGTCCTCCAGCAGGTTCATCACCTGGGCCTGGATGGACACGTCGAGCGCGGAGACCGGCTCGTCGGCGATGATCACCTCGGGCTCGACCGCAAGTGCGCGGGCGATCCCGATGCGCTGCCGCTGGCCGCCGGAGAACTCGTTCGGGTAGCGGTTGTGGTGCTCCGGGTTCAGGCCGACCCGCTCCAGGAGCTCCTGGACCCGGCCGAGCTCCTCGCCCTTCTTGACCAGCTTGTGCACGCGCAACGGCGTACTGATGATGTTGCTGACCGTCTGGCGCGGGTTCAGCGAGCTGTAGGGGTCCTGGAAGACGATCTGCAGCTGGCGGCGGAACGGGCGCAGTTCGCGCTCCTTCAGCCGGGCGATGTCGGTGCCCTTGAAGTTGATCTCACCCGAGGTGGGGGTGAGCAGCCGGGTGATCATCCGGCCGGTGGTGGACTTGCCACATCCGGACTCGCCGACCAGGCCGAGGCTCTGCCCCGCCTTGAGGTCGAAGCTGACCCCGTCGACGGCCTGGACGACCTTCTTCGTCCGGCCCAGACCGGCGGCTTCCTTGATCGGGAAGTGCATCTTCAGGTCGCGGACCCGAAGCAGCGTCTCGCCCTGAGCGGCCGGCTGGTCGATCGGACGTACTGTGTCGCTCATCTGTCTCCTCAGTCCGCTCGTCAGCTCAGTCTCGGCAGGACTTCGGTCTCGTAGATCGAGGCCTTGTCGTGCAGGTGACAACGGGACGTGTGGGCTCCGGCGCCGTCGACCGGCAGCAGCTCGGGCAGTTCGGTGGTGCAGCGCTCACCCTTGACGCGGTCCTTGTAGGGGCAGCGCGGGTTGAACGAGCAGCCGCTCGGCAGGTTCAGCAGGCTCGGCGGCAGACCCTTGATCGGGCGCAGCTTCTCACTCGCCGCCGACACCGTCGGGATCGACTCGAGCAGGCCCCAGGTGTAGGGCATCCGCGGGTTCGCCAGCACGTCCTCGGCGGTTCCGTACTCGACGCAGCGACCGGCGTACATGACCAGTACGTCGTCCGCCATCTCGGCCACCACACCCAGGTCGTGGGTGATCAGGACGATCGCCGAACCGAACTCCTTCTGCAGGTTGTTCAGCAGGTCCAGGATCTGTGCCTGGACGGTGACGTCGAGCGCGGTGGTCGGCTCGTCGGCGATGATCAGCTTCGGGTCGTTGACCAGACCCATCGCGATCATGGCGCGCTGCCGCATACCGCCGGAGAACTCGTGCGGGTACTGACCGAAGCGCCGTACCGGGTTGGGAATGCCGACCAGGTCGAGCATCTCCAGGGCGCGTTTCTTGGCGACGTCCTTGGAGACCTTGTGGTGCACCCGGTAGGCCTCGGAGATCTGGTTGCCGACCGTGTAGAGCGGGTGCAGCGAGGACTGCGGGTCCTGGAAGACCATCGCGACCGCGTCACCGCGGATCTTCATCAGGTCGTTCTCGGACAGGCCGATCAGCTCGTCACCGCCGAGCTTGATCGATCCGGTGATCTGGGTGCGCTTGCGGTCGTGCAGCCCCATCACGGCCATGCTCGACACCGACTTGCCGGAGCCGGACTCACCGACGATCGACAGCGTGCGGCCGAGCGGTACCGAATAGCTCAGCCCGTTCACCGCGCTGACGATGCCGTCGGCGGTCGGGAACTTGACCGTCAGGTCCTCGACCACGAGGTACGGCGTCTCGCCGCTGGGGTTCATGAGGCCGGCACGGCGCTCACGGGTCGCGACCGACGGGCCGCGCTTGGCCGCCGCCGCTGCGGCCGGCTGCTCGCCTGCGTTCTCGGCCATGCTGTCCTTCCGGTCTTCTGGGGCGGGAGTGGTCACGAAAGCCTCACCCGCGGGTCGATCAGGCTGTAGCCGATATCCACCAGGAAGTTCATCGCCACCAGCACCACGGAGGCGACCAGCACGGTGCCCATGATGACGGGCAGGTCGTAGGTCTCCAGGCTCTGCAGGACCAGGTTGCCCAGACCGGGCAGGTCGAAGATCCGCTCGGTGAAGATCGCGCCGGCCAGACTGCCCGCGACATCCAGACCGAAGATCGTGATGACCGGGATCATGCCCGAGCGCAGCGCGTGCTTGTAGGTCACCTTCCGGTCCGACAGGCCCTTGGCCCGCGCCGTCCGGATGTAGTCCTCACTCAGGGTCTCCACCATCGAGCCCCGCGAGTACCGCGCGTACGCCGTGCAGTTGTAGATGCCCAGCACCAGCCAGGGCGTGAGCAGCCCGGCCGCCCACTTGCCCGCGTTGTCCGTGATCGGCGTATATCCGCCACGAGGCAGGATCGGGTAGAGGATCGTGAAGTAGAGCGAGATCATCAGCGCCACGATGTAGTACGGCACCGAACTGAGGATCAAGGTGCTGCTCATCAGCGCCCGGTCGCCCAGCGTCCCGCGTCGCTTCGCAGCCATCGAGCCTACGAAGACACCGATCGTCAGAACCAGTACGGCGTACCCGGCGACCAGCGACACCGTGACCGGTAACCGGTCCTTGAGCATCTGCGTCACCGGACGGTCGTTCTTGAAGGAGTACCCCAGACAGGGTGCGTTGCACTCCTGAATGACGCCAGACGTCTCGAAGGTCCGTCCGGCGAAAATGCCCGCGGTGTACTCCGCGAACTGCTGCACCTTGGGCTGGTCCAGGTGCAGGTTCTTCTTGATCTCGTTGTATCGCTCCTGGGTGCAGTTGCGATCACCGCAGATCGCGGCCGCCGGGTCGGTCGGCGCGACGAAGAACAGCGCGAAGGTCGCGATCAGCGTGACCAACACGACACTGAGCGCGCTGACCAGGCGGCGCGCCACGAAGTAGAGCACGAGGTGTCTCCTCACCGAGGGGGGTGGTGACCGGCTGGAAGGCCGGGGCGACCACCCCCCGCAAAAAAGAAAGAACAGGGTCTGCACCCACAACGGGAGGGGTGGGTGGTGGGG
>NZ_JBHUQZ010000008.1:0-7587 GCF_042674205.1 Kribbella sp. NPDC056951 | reverse complement strand
GGGCCTACCTCCCCCCCACCACCCCCGGCGGGGGGGGGGGGCGGGGGGCGCCCCGGGGGGGGGGGGGGGGGGGCCGGGGCGGGGGGGGGGGGGGGGGGGGGGGGGCCCCCCCCCCCCCCACCCCTGCTTACTCAGATCAAGCGAGATCCGTCAGCGAACCGGTTACGGCTGCTTCAGGTACAGCGACGTGAACTCGGGCATGCCCTGCGTCATGTCGTTGATGGCGTGACCGATGTTCTTACCTACCGGGAACGCGCTACCGGCGTAGTACAGCGGCACCGCCGGCAGGTAGTCCTGCAGGATCTTCTTGTCGACCTTCGACCACTCCTTCAGCTGAGCGTTCGGGTCGAGGTTCGCAACCCGGTCGATCTCGGCGTCGAGAGTCTTGTCGGACAGCTGGCCGATGCTGTTACCCAGCTCGATCGCGTCGGACTTGAACAGAACCGGGAACCAGCTGGTACCCGACGGCCAGTCGGAGCACCATCCGGCCGGGGTCTTGCCCAGGTTGACCGGAGCGTTCTGGTCACCGGTCAGGGTGCGGATCTTGGCCTTCGGCACACCGGTGGCCTTGACCTTGAAGCCGGCCTTCTCGAAGACCTGCGTGCGCAGCTGGTTGACCTGCGTGGCGATCGGGTCGTCGTTGGAGAAGTACCAGGAGAGTTCGAAGTTGGACTTGCCCAGCTTCTCCAGCTCCGACTTCACCTCGGCCGCGACAGCCGGGTCCTCAGCGCCCTTACCGGTGCCGTTCATGCCCGGCAGTTCGTACTTCTCGTAGCCCGGGACGGCCGGCGGCAGAATCGTCGAGGCCGGGAACGAGCTGTCCGGAGCCTGGCCGGAGACCTTGCGCCAGGAGTCGAACGGGTAGGCCTTGACGATCAGCTTGCGGACCTCGATCGGGATCTTCCGGGTGTCCATCGGCCAGGTGATCGTGCAGGGCGAGTTGCCCTTGACCAGCTGGCTCGGGTCCTTCAGCTCCGGGTAAAGGCTGACGTCCAGGTTGCTGTAGTTCAGCGAGCTGGCGTCCGGTCCGGCCGAGGCCAGGACCTGCCGCTGCACCTTGATGGTGTCCTGAGCGAACTTGAAGTCGAACTTGTCCGGGTACTGGTAGCGCACCGGGTCGGTGTTCGGGTCCCAGTTCGGGTTCTTGGTCAGCTTGAGCTGGCTGCCCGCGGTGTACGACTCGACCTGGTACGGGCCGGTCGTCATGGGCTTCTGCTCGTAGTTCTTCTTGGTGTCCTTCGCCTGCGGGATCGGCGTGAACATCGGGAACGCCGCGTAGTACGGAAGGTCGTTGAACTTCTTGTCCAGCTTGATGATCAGCGTGCTCTCGTCCGGCGTCTCGACACCGGCGTAGTTCTCGCCACCCGCGACGTACGGGCCCTTGTACTTGCCGCCGTCCTTGAAGAACTGCTGCTGGTACGTCGGTCCGGCGTCGTACAGGTCGTGCGCGAAGGAGCGCTTGATCGCGTACGCGTAGTCGGCAGCCTTGACCGGCGTGCCGTCCATGTACTTGATGCCCTGCTTGAGCTTGAACGTCCAGGTCAGGCCGTCGGCCGACGGCGTACCCAGGTCGTCGGCCAGGTCGGGCACGAGGACCGGCTTGCCGGTCTTGTCGTCGAGCCGGTACTGGGTCAGCGCCCGGTACATCAGCTTGCCGATCTGGTTACCGTCGACGTAGTAGATGTTCGTCGGGTCGAAGGTGTCCGGCGTGACGTCCGAGAGGACAGTGATGGTGCCGCCAGGCTTGGCGCCCTCGATCGGCTTCGCCGGGCCCTTGGCAGCCGGGTCGGTCGCCTTCTCCTGCGCGCCGCCCGCGTTGCCGCCGCCGCCTTGGTTGCTGCCGCTGTTCGACGACGGGCTGCCGCAGGCCACGGCGGCCAGCATGACCGTCGCCGCCACCGCGGTGATCCGTTTCCACTGCATGGTTGTGTTTCTCCTTTTCTGCCGCTCGGGGCAACGCCGGGCTACCGGCGGGTCTTCGGGTCGAAGGCGTCGCGGACCGCGTCTCCCAGCAGCGCGAGAGCGAGCACCAGAATGGTGATGCCCAGCACCGGCAGCCAGAGGTAGATCGGGTCGGCCTTGAACCAGTTCGTGGCGGTGGCGATCGTCTGGCCCCAGGACGGGACGGGCTCGATCAGGCCAACACCGAGGAACGACAATCCGGCTTCAGCTGTTACGTACGCCGGCAGCGCCAGCGAGGCCGAGATGACGATGGGAGCCACCAGGTTCGGCAGCAGTTCCTTGAACAACACTTGCCGCGTCGGCACCCCGATCGCCTTGGCGGCCAGCACGAACTCGCGTTCGCGCAGGGACAGCACCTCGCCCCGGATGATCCGGGCCAGGCCGGCCCAGCCGAAGAACGACAGCACGAAGATCAGTACGAAGAATCTGATCTGTGCCTGCTCGGCCGGCGTCAGGTTGAACGAACCGCCGCGCAATTGCTCGACGATCGGCACCATCGCGATCGCGAAGAGCAGGTACGGCAGGCTCAGCACGAAGTCGATGACCCAGGAGATGACCCGGTCGACCCAGCCGCCGAGGAAGCCGGCCAGCAGACCCATCACGACACCGACGACGGTGCCGAAGATGGTCGCGACGAACGCGACGATCAGCGACGGGCGGGCGCCGTACACCCAACGGGCGAAGTTGTCCCGCCCGGTCTTGGGCTCGACACCGAACCAGTGCGTGGAGGTCGGGCCGCTGACCGGGAAACCGTAGGCGTCGACGAGGTCCGGGTGGAAGGTACCGATGTCGGAGCCTTCGAGCTTGGTCAGCACCGGTGCCAGGATCGCGAGCAGGATGAACAACAGCACGAGGGAGGCGCAGGTGATCGCGACCTTGTCCTTGCGAAGCCGGTCCATCGCGATCCGGGTCGGCGACTTACCGTGCGCGACACCTTTGGCCCGCTCGGGCTCCGCAGAGGCCGGGTGGTCCTCGATCCCAACGGTCGAGTCTGGTGACCCAATGCTCATTCGCGCTCCGTCAGCTCTGTCAGCCGGATGGTTGTGGTGGTCCAGAAGTCCGGCGCGGTCTGTAGATCGTGCCGAACATTCGCTCGCTGGAAGGGCCTGCGTCAAATCCCCTTGACACCGGTAAACCCCCCAGCCGCGCGCTAGCCTGCCTGACACTGTGACACCAAACCAGCGGTGCTCGACAGCAGTGCACAAATCGTTACCGGAACGGGTACTTGACCGGAACATTTGCCCCCAACGGTCACTGTTCGCAGTCGATCCTTCGCGAAACGCGTCGGCACAGCACCGACAGTGGCCAATTTGTGCCACAAAATAACAGAATGTAACAATCCTGCACGTTCAGCGGCTATCAGCCGATTGGCTCAGACCCGAAGCCCAACAACTGCCATTGGCGCCTCAGATCGACGGCCAGATAGTCGTCGAGCCCCACCCTGCGAAATGCTTCGGCAAGAACGCGCCGAGCCTCCTCGCGCCGGTCCGTCGCGGCATACAGCCGAGCCCAGCCGATGACGTTGACGACCTCACCTGAGTCGTCCGGGCGTTCGGCGAACACCTCAGCCGCGCGGCGCAGCAGCTTCTCGGCTGCCGCCGACTCTGCGCGCAGCAGGAGGGCACAGGCATCCAGGTTGTCGATGTGCGCCATCCCCAACGGATCGCCGATCCGCTCGACGATCTCTCGCGCTTCGGCGAGGGCGGTACTGAGCTCGTCCGTGTGCGCCGCTCCGAGGTCGGCGTCGGCGATGAGGGCCTCTCCCAAGAGCACGAGCCGGATGGCATGAAGCCGCGTCCCCGGCGTACTGAGTTCGCAGGCCTGTCGCTTTGCCGCGATGGCCTCCGGGATCCGGCCCAGGTAGTGGAGGCCACCGCCCAACTGGTCGTAGGCCCTCGCTCGCGACGACTCGGCCTCGGGGTTCGCGTCGATGATCGCCAGCATCCGCTCGGCCAGCCGGATTGCATCGTCGTAGGCACCGGCCACACCTGCCAGGTAGCTCGCCTGGCCGAGCGCCGCGATGATCAACGCCGGCACACCAGAACGCTCGGTGGACTCGAGCGTGCGTCGCGACAGGAGTGCCAGCTGTTCCGGCGTGGAGTGGCCCGACTGGGCCGCCGCTGCGAAGACCGCGCGGTCCAGCTCGGCCTCCAGCTCCACCACGCCGGCCCGGACCGCCGCCTCGCGGCCCAGCAGCAGGATCGTCTCGCGGGCCTGCCTCCCGTCCCGGGTCGCGAGGTACCCGGCCAGACGGTAGGCCAGCAGACCGGCGACTCGCGGCCAACCGTCTGCGGCTAACTCGACCGCAGCACGGGCCACCGGCAGTTCGAGGTCCAGCCAACCTGCACCACGAGCCGCCTCACCGGCGGCCTCCGGTAGATCGAGACCCCCCTCGGCCAGCAGTGGGACCACAGGTGTGACGCCGTGGTCGATGTGTTCATCGGCGATCGTGACCAGCCGGAGGACTGTCTCAAGGTAGCGCTGCTCAACCTCGGCCCGCTCGGACACAGGGGTCAGGAGCTCCACGGCTCGAGCGCGAACCAGGCCGTGGAGGCCGTAGCGGGGCGGGGAAAGACGACGGAGCTGGACGAGCCCCAGCGCTGCGAGGTTCTCGAGTACGGCGGCCGCGGCCGGCTCGTCGGTGTCGAGAAGGGGCGCCGCGACCCAGGGGGCGAACTCGTCGGCGCCGACGAGGGCCAGGTGGGCGAAGAGGCGGCGGGCATCGGCGGTCGCCGTACTGAGGGTCAGGTCGAGGCTGGCTCGGACGGCTCGGTCGCCGGCTACCAGGTAGTCGAGGCGTTGGGACTCGTCGGCGAGGGTTTGCACGACTTCGGCCACGTCCTCGCGGATGAGGGCTAGGCGCGCGCCGACGATCCGGAGGGCCAGTGGTAGCCCGGCGCAGTGCGGGACCACTTCAGCGACTCCGGCGGCGCTCAGGCCGGAAACTGCGCTGAGGAGTTCTGCGCTCGTCTCGTCGGAGAGCGGCGGCAGCTCGCAGTGGATCGCGTCCTCCAGACCGACTATCGGCCGGCGTGAGGTGACGATCACGGCGCCGCCGGCCGGAAGCAAGGGCTTCAGCTGACCGGCATCGAGCGCATCATCGAAGACGAGCAGAGTCATCTTGTCGGCCAAGCGGATGCGCAACAATGCAGCCCGCTCGTCCAGCGACTCCGGCAGCTCGGAACCATCGACCCCGAGCGACCGCAGCAACTGCCCAAGGACCGTCCGCGCGGGCAAACTCTGCCCGTTCACGTCCTGGAGGCGCGCGAACAGCTGCCCGTCCGGGAACGACTCCGACAACCGATGCCCCAGCCGCACCGCCGCTGCGGACTTGCCGGTGCCGGCTGCCCCATACAGACAGACAACAGCTGGTACGCCGGTGCGCGCGGGACCGAGGAGTGCCGCCGACAACTCCTCCAGTACGTCGTCCCTGCCGATCAGCAGACCCACGTCGGCCGGGAGCTCACGTGGTGCCGCGGAAGGAACGGTGAGGTCGAGTGACGGATCCTGCCGCAGAATCGCGACCTGGAGATCCCGCACCTCGGCCCCCGGCTCAAGACCGAGCTCCTCGTCCAGACGCCGTACAAGAGCTGTATAGACAGACAGTGCATCGGTCTGACGGCCAGAGCGGTACAGGGCGAGCATGGAGGCGGCTGCGAAGGTCTCGCGGGTTGGCTGGGCAGCGGTGAGCTCCGCCAACTGCGGCAACAGGTCTTGGTGGTGCCCTAGGGAGAGCTGGGTACTCAGCCGCAGCTCTTCGGCCGCCCATCGTTCTTCCTCGAGTCCGGCGCACAATCGCTCACGGACGCCGTCTGTAGCGACGTCCGCCAGCGCAGGACCACGCCAGAGCCCCAGAGCGTCCATCAGAAGCTTGCTGCGTTGTTCCAGATCGTCCTGACGCCGAGCCTGCGCCACCAGAGTCCGGAAGTGATCGATGTCGGTACTGCCCGGTGGAGCCTGAATGGCGTAACCGTCCCGGCCGCCGGTGAGTTCGACATCGAGCATGGTACGGAGACGCGAGATATACACCTGCAACGCCCGCCGCGGGTTGGTGGGCATCGCGTCCGGCCAGAGCAGCTCCATCAGCCACTCGGGGGACGCTGTCTTACCTGGGTCCAGTAGCAGCACGGCAAGGATCAACCGCTCCTGCCGCCGTTGGACGATGACCTGATCACGTCCTGACCAGATCTGGACCGCACCGAGCAAGCGGAACTCCACGGGCACATCGTAGGCGTCTGGACGCGCCCGCTACTCCGGCGCGACAGGCCCGAATCCGAGCAATCGCCAGTGGCCCCTGATTTCCCGGGCCGTGAATCCGCTGCTCTCCAGGTTCGCGATCGCAGCGCGGAGAATCTCACGGGCCTGGCCGGGACGCCCGCCCACAAGGTCCAGCCGAGCCCGGCCGACGGCATTGATCCCTTCACCCGCGTCGTCCGGGCGACGATCGAAGATCTCCGACGCGCGATCCAGAAGAAGCCTTGCGGCCTCCAGATCGCCGAACAGAATGCATGTGATCGCGTCCAGGTTGTCGACGTGTGCGCTGCCGAGCTCGTCGCCGATCCGGTCGACGATCGGACGGGCCGTCGCAACTGCCGCGCTGAGCTCATCGCGATGCGAAGCGCCGAGGTCGGCTTCGAGAATGGCCGTCTCGGCCAGCAGGATCAGGCGGATCGCATGGATCCGGGTGCCGGGCGTACTGAACGCGCACGCGAGCCGACGCTGTTCAAGGGACTCGGAGATCCGCTCGCGGTCCTGCAGCAAGCCGGCGACGCGATCGTGGACCCGCGCCCTGGACGCGTCGGACACCGGATTCGATTCGACGATCCCCAGCAGGCGATCGGCGATCCGACTGGTCTCGTCGACATCGTCCCGGACCGATGCGAGACGGCTCAACTGGGCAAGCGCCGCGATGATCAGCTCCGCCGAACCGGAGCGCTCGGCCGAGACGAGCGCGCGTTCGCCCAGCGGTGCCAGACGCTCTGGACTCGATGACCCCGACTGCACGACAGCAGCGAACAGCGCTCGGTCCATCTCGGCCTCGAGAACCACGTTACCGGACCGCGTGGCCGCGTCCCGGCCGCAGGTGACGATCGCCTCGCGGGCCTCACGCTCGTCACGGACGGCCAGGTAGCCGGACAGCCTGAAGGCCAGAAGCCCCGCAAGCTCCGGCCAGGGCTCCGCCGCCATTTCCACCGCGGCGTGGGCAACCGGCAGCTCATCATCGAGCCAGGGGGCGCCCTTGGCGGCCTCGGCAGCTGTCGCCGGGAGATTTAGTCCACCCGCGGCTGCAAGTGGAACCAAGGCCACACCGCCGAACTCGATGTGCTCGTCGGCGATGGTGACCAGGCGGAGGACGGTTTCGAGGTAGAGCTGTTCAACCTCGGCTCGGTCCGATTCTTCGCCGAGAAGCTCAGCCGAACGGGCACGAACAAGCCCGTGGAGGCCGTAGCGGGGTGGGGTTAGGCGGCGGAGCTGGATGAGGCCTAGGGCTGCGAGGTTTTCGAGTACGGCGGCCGCGGTCGGCTCGTCGGTGTTGAGGAGTGGGGCGGCGACCCAGGGGGCGAACTCGTCGGCGCCGACGAGGGCCAGGTGGGCGAAGAGGCGGCGGGCTTCGGTGGTCGCCGT
>NZ_JBHUQZ010000007.1:0-447412 GCF_042674205.1 Kribbella sp. NPDC056951 | reverse complement strand
GACAAACCTGTCTACCCAACAGAGCTCCGCTGCTTTACGTTCAACACACCCCTTGACACCACCCAACCCGCCTTAACTAACCGGCCTTGGGGTTAGCCCCTGAGATGAGGGGTTGCACGGCCAGATGGGGGGTGCGCGGGCGGGTTGGGGGGTTGGGGCGCGTGGTGGGGGGTGGGGGCAGGGGCGCGCCCCGGAGCCTCTGGGCGGAGAGGGCCGGGGCGCGGGGTGTGGCGGGTCAGCTGTCGGAGACTAGGACTCCGCCGTTGGCTACGTCGGACTTCTCGATTTCCTGGAAGACGATGCGGACGGCTTCGCGTTTGGCGCCGAGGATGGCGATCGCGGAATCCGTCACGGCGGCGACGAACTCGCGGCGCTGGTCGAGGGTGCGGCCGGACAGGAGTTCGACGGTGATGTTCGGCATATCAGGGTTCTCCAGAGGGGTGTCAGCCGAGGGCGGCGGCGCGCCGGGCGGCGACCTCCGCGGTCTCGTCGGGGTCGGTGTTGAGGGAGTCGAGCAGGTCGTCGACGTCGTCGCGGCGCTCCGGGAGGAGCAGGCCGAGGCCGACGAAGATCACCAGAGAGGTTGCCAGCGGCAACGCGACGACCAGGGTGGTGTCGGTGGAGCCGACGCCGTACTTCACGATCGCCCAGGTGATCAGGCCGATCGCCCAGGAGGCGAGCGCGGCGCGGGGACCGGAGCGCCGGAACCAGGGCAGCAGGCCGAGCATCAACGGGATCGCGATCGGGCCCATCGTGGCGGCCACCAGGTCGACCACGATCTTCAGTACGACGCCTTGGCCGTTGGTGGAGATCGCGATGATCATGCTCACCGTGACGAAGGCGAACGTGGTGATCCGGGCGAACTTCAGGGCCGCCACGTCGTTCATCTCGCGGACCTTCTTCACCAGGACCGGGGCGAGGTCACGGGTGATGACGGAGGAGATCGCGTTCGCGTCGGAGGCGACCATCGCCATCGTGTGCGAGAAGAAGCCGGCCAGCACCAGCCCGATCAGGCCGCTCGGCAGCAGCAGTTGGGCCAGCTGGACGTAGGACTGCTCGGCCTTGCCCGGGTGCACCAGCAGCGGCGCGGCGCACATCGGGATGAACAGGATCAGCGGCCAGACCAGCCAGAGGACCGACGACAGCAGCGCGGACTTCTTGGCCGCGGAACCGGACGGCGCAGCCATGTAGCGCTGGGCCAGGTTCCACATGCCGCCGTTGTACTCGAAGGTTTTGATGAACAGGAACGCGATCAGGAAGATCGGTGTGTACGGCCCGTTCAGCGCGTCGCCGTGGCCCTCGGGGAGCTTGTCCCACATCGTCCACAGCGTCGAGACGCCACCCAAGTGCGCCAGCACGCCGACGAACATCGCGATCCCGGCGGCGGCCTGGATGATGAACTGACCGAAGTCGGTGAGCACATCGGCCCATAGCCCACCCAGCGTCGCGTAGGCCATCGTCACGACGCCGGTGAGCAGGATGCCCCACCGCATCGGTACGCCGGTGAATCCGTTCAGCAGGATGCTGATCGCGACCCACTTGGACGCGATGTCGACCACCTTGAGAGCCGCACCGGAGTAGGCCAGAGCCTGCTGGGTCGGCAGGTTGTACCGACGGGCCAGGTACTCCAGCGGCGAGACAACCCCGTGCTTGGCTCGCAGCCGGTTCCAGCGGGCGGCGAACAGGAACGCGCCGATACCGACACCGACACCGATCGACACCGCCCACCAGACGTAGACGGTGATGCCGTAGTTGTAGGCGACGGCGGCGAACGCGACGAACATGACCGCGCTGTAGCCGGACATGTGGTGCGAGATGCCGGACAGCCACCAGGGAATCCGGCCTCCGGTCGTGAAGTAGTCGACGACGTTCTTGATCTTGGTGCGGGACCAGAGTCCGATCACCACCATCAGCACGAAGTAGCCGACCAGGACTGTCCAGTCCAGAGCGGTCATGGGGGTCCTCCCAGGGACATTGGGCGAGTGACTGGAAGGTTCCACCGAACAGAACACCGTGTCAAGAGACGGAACCCGGAACAAAAGTCGCCCTAGTTCCACCCGGCAAACCGCGCCCAGCAGCGTTTGACAGGAGGTTCTACTAGATAGAACCTGGTTCCGTGAATGCTCAGTCGCCACTCCAGATCCGCCACGCCACCCACCCCGCCCAGGTGCCCGGCTTCGACACCGCCGGACTGCGCGCGCAGTACCTGGTCGACGACCTCTTCACCCCGGACACGGTCACCGCGGTGCTCACCCACCACGACCGGATCGTGCTGGCCGGCGCCGTCCCCGCCACCGCCCCGCTCACCCTCGGCACCTGGTCCGAGCTGCGCAGCGAGTACTTCTTCGAACGCCGCGAGGCCGGCATCGTCAACGTCGGCGGCCCGGGCACGGTCACCGCCGACGGCACCAAGTACGAGCTGACCACCGGTGCCTGCCTGTACGTCGGCCGTGGCACGCGCGAGGTGATTTTCGAAGGCGCCGGCTCGGCGTTCTACCTCTTCTCGGCCAACGCGCACACCGAGTTCCCGACCGCGCTGGTCAACCCCGGCGAGGGCAACCGGCTCGAGCTCGGTGACCAGCAGACCGCGAACCGCCGGACGATCGATCAGTACATCCACGCCGGCGGCGTACAGAGCTGCCAGGTCGTGCTCGGCGTGACCACGCTGCACGCCGGCAGCACCTGGAACACGATGCCCGCGCACACGCACGACCGCCGTACCGAGTGCTATCTGTACTTCGGTCTGCCCGAGACCGAGCGGATCGTGCACCTGCTCGGCGAGCCCGACGAGACCCGGCACCTGCTGGTGGCCGACCGGCAGGCGATCATCTCCCCGAGCTGGTCGATCCACTCCGGCGTCGGCACCTCGTCGTACAGCTTCGTCTGGGCGATGGCCGGCGAGAACCAGGCCTTCACCGACATGGACGGCGTCGACGTCCGGGATCTCCGGTGACAGCTGGGGCGTTCAGCCTCAAGGGCCGTACGGCGCTCGTCACCGGCGCCCGGCGGGGTATCGGAGCGGCCATCGCCGCCGGGTACGCCGCTGCCGGCGCCGAGCTGATCCTGTTCGCCCGCGACGCGGCGCTCGAGGACACGCTGGAGGCGATCAAGCAGAACGGCGGTGGCGAGGCCACCATCGTGACCGCCGACTTCGCCGACCCCGATGCCGTCGAAGCAGCCGCGATCGAGCTCGCGCGGACCCGGCAGGTCGACATCCTGGTCAACAACGCCGGCACGATCCGCCGAGCACCCGCTGCCGAAACCAGTACGGCGGACTGGCGACACGTGATCGACGTGAACCTGAACTCCACCTGGGCGGTGACCCGGCCGATCGGGGCTGCAATGGCCGAACGGGGCGCCGGGAAGATCGTCACGATCGCGTCCCTGCTCAGCTTCCAGGGCGGGATCACAGTTCCGGCCTACACTGCCAGCAAGCACGCGGTCGCGGGACTGACCCGGGCGCTCGCCAACGAATGGGGTGCGGCCGGTGTCCAGGTGAACGCGATCGCACCGGGCTACATCAGTACCGACAACACCACCGACCTACGGGCCGACCCGGAGCGCGAGACCGCAATCCGGTCCCGTATCCCGGCCGGTCGCTGGGGGCGGCCGGACGATCTCGTCGGCGCGGCGGTCTTCCTGGCCTCCTCGGCGGCGGACTACGTCAACGGCCATATCCTCGCGGTCGACGGTGGCTGGCTGGCCAGATAAGGAGTGGCAGGATGTCCGACATGAGTTCGCCCTCGGCCATCGACAAGACGTTGATGGTGTTGGATGCCGTCCTGGAGCACTCGCGGTTCACCGATGTGGTGAACGCGACCGGTCTGGCCAAGTCCACCGTGCACCGGATCATGGCTTCGCTCGTGGAGCACGAGTTCGTCGCACAGGCCGATGACGGTTCGTACCATCCGGGCCCGAAGGCACTCCGGCTGGCCGGGCACGCCCTGACGAACGTCGACCTGGCCACGGTCGCCCGCCCGGTGCTCGCCGACCTGGTCGCCCAGACGCGCTGCACCGTGCACGTCGGCCTGCTCAACGGTGACGAGGCGATCTATGTCGCCCGCCTGGACGGCCCGAAGCCGTACCGGATGCCGTCCCGGGTCGGGAAGGCGTTCTGGCTGCACTGCACCGGGATCGGCAAGGCACTCCTGGCGGAGAAGGACGATGACGCCCTCGACGCCCACATCACCCGGACCGGTCTGCCCGCGCGGACCCCGCTGACCCACACCACGGCGGCGGGCCTGAAGGCCGACCTGGCTCAGGTTCGGGCGCGCGGGTACGCGCTGGACGACGAGGAGAACGAACCGGGCATCCGGTGCGTAGCCGCCGTCATCCACGACCACACGGGGCTGGCCATTGCCGCGGTCAGCATATCCACGTTGTCACTGGAGCAGTCGATCGCCCAGGTCGCGTTGATGGCACCGGCGGCGACCGAGGCGGCCCGCAAGATCTCCGCTGCGTTGGGCTACCGGGAGCCCTGAGCGAGGCCTATGGTTAGGAAACATTCCTAACCATTAAGTGCAGAGGACCGCCCCATGAAATCTCCTCTCCGCTGGTTGCTCGCCGGAGCTCTGGTCGCCGGAATCCTGATTCCCCCGACGTCCAGTGTTGCCGCGGCTGCTGCCTCGGTCAGTCCCATCCCCGGTTTCCAGTTACAGACCTCAGCGCAGGTCTCCGACGACTCGGCCGTCACCAAGCCGGGTTTCCCGACCACCGGCTGGTTGCCGGTCTCCTCCCGGTCGACCGTGTACGCCGGGCTGCTGCAGAACAACAAGTACCCCGACCCGTTCTTCTCGACGAACATGAAGAACGTCGACAAGGCGCAGTTCAACGTCCCGTGGTGGTACCGCACCGAGCTGCAGTTGGGTGACACCGGCCAGCGCACGTACCTCGACTTCAGCGGTGTGCTGTCGCGGGCCGACGTCTGGGTGAACGGCGTCCGCGTCGCCGACAAGAACCAAGTCGTCGGCGCCTACACACGGCACGACCTCGACATCACCGCGCAGGTGCATGCCGGGAGCAACTCGATCGCGTTCAAGGTCTACCCGAACGACCCGAACCGCGATCTCACCATGGGCTGGATCGACTGGGCGCAGACTCCGCCGGACAAGAACATGGGCATCGTGCGCGACGTCCTGGTCCGGCGCAGCGGCGCGGTCGCCCTCCGCGGTGCCCATGTGCTCACCAAGCTGACGGTGCCGTCGCTGAACCACGTGGACCTGACACCGAAGGTTGACGTGCGCAACGACTCGTCTGCAGCCGTGACCACCACGGTCAGCGGGACAGTGGCCGGCGTACCGGTCAGTCAGACGGTGTCCCTTGCGGCCAAGGAGACGAAGACGGTCACCTTCGCGACGATCGGGCTGGACAACCCGAACGTCTGGTGGCCGGCTGGGATGGGCGGTCAGCCGCTCTACGCGATCGACCTGACCGCATCGGTCGGCGGTACGGCGTCAGACAGTACGTCGGCCAAGTTCGGCGTACGGGATGTGAAGGCGCCGCTGAACAGCAGTGGTGGCCGGGCGTACTCGATCAACGGACGGCCGTTGCTGATCAAAGGCGGTGGCTATTCACCGGACCTGTTCCTGCGCTGGGATCAGACCGCGGCCGCCGACAAGCTCAAGTATGTCAAGGATCTGGGCCTGAACACGGTCCGGCTGGAAGGCCACATCGAGCCGGACGAGTTCTTCGACCTGGCCGATGAGCTCGGCGTCCTGACCATGCCCGGTTGGGAATGCTGCGACAAATGGGAGGCCAACGGGTGGAGCGCGGAGGACAAGGCGGTCGCCAAACTGTCGATGACCGGCGAGGCTGAGCGGCTGCGCAACCACCCCAGTGTCTTCACCTTCCTGATCGGCAGTGACTTCGCGCCGCCCGCGGACAAGGAGAAGGGCTACCTCGACGCGTTGGCGGCGGCCGACTGGCAGACGCCGATCATTCCGGCCGCCTCGGCGAAGTCGTCGCCGCAGCTCGGCGCATCCGGGATGAAGATGAACGGGCCGTACGACTGGATCCCGCCGAACTACTGGTACGACAAGGCGCACAACAACTCCGGTGGTGCATGGAACTTCAACTCCGAGACATCGGCCGGTCCGGACATCCCCACGCTGGACACGTTGAACCGGATGATGACGCCGGCCGAGCTCGAGGTGCTCTGGAAGAACCCGGCGGCCAACCAGTACCACCGGTCCGAGTCGTCGACGTTCGGCAACCTCAAGCTGTTCGGCAACGCCCTGGCCGGCCGGTACGGCGCTCCGGCGGATCTGAACGACTATGTGAAGAAGGCGCAACTCGCCGCGTACGAGAACGTGCGGGCCGAGTTCGAGTCGCACAACCGCAACTTCAGCGACGCGTCGAACCCGTCGACCGGGTTGATCTACTGGATGCTGAACAGTGGCTGGACGTCACTGCACTGGCAGCTCTTCGACGCCTACCTGGATCAGAACGGCGCGTACTACGGCGCGAAGAAGGCGAACGAGCCGCTGCACATCCAGTACTCCTACGACACCAAGTCCGTTGCCGTCGTCAACCAAAACCACGCCGCGGCGTCGGGGCTGACGGCCTCGGTCAAGCTCTACAACATCGACGGGACCGAGAAGTTCTCCCAGTCGGCGAACGTGACGGTTCCCGGTGACGGCGGCAAGACGACAGCGTTGACGATCCCGGCGGTCAGCGGCCTGTCGACGACGTACTTGGCGAAGCTTGTGCTGACGAACTCGTCGGGTGCCGAGGTGAGCCGGAACGTGTACTGGCTGTCCACCAAGGCGGACACGCTCGATTGGAACAACACCGACTGGTACTACACGCCGACGACCAGCTACGCCGACCTCAAGGGTCTGTCTTCGCTTGCGCAGACGCCGGTGTCAGCGAGCGCGTCGACGACGACCTCCGGTGCGAACACCATCACCACGGTGACGCTGAAGAACACGTCGACCGCCAAGACCCCGGCGTTCTACCTCGACGCGCATGTCGTGACGAATGGCAAGCCGGTGTTGCCGATCCAGTGGAACGACAATGCGGTGTCGTTGTGGCCGGGCGAGACGACGGTACTGCGAGCGACGTACCGGACCGCGGATCTGAAGGGCGCCTCGCCATCGGTGCGGATCACCGGGTGGAACACGGCCACGCAGACGATCCCGGGCAACGGCGGCGGACCAACCGACCCAGAACCGGTCGTGTATGAGGCCGAGGACGCGACCATCACCAACGGCGTGGTCGAGTCGAACCACGCCGGCTTCACCGGTCGCGGTTTCGTGAACTACGACAACGCGGTCGGCAGTGCGGTCGAGTGGACGGTCAACGCGACCACGGCCGGCCCGGCCACGGTCGAGCTGCGCTACGCCAACGGTACGACGGCGAACCGGGCGATGGACGTGTCGGTGAACGGCACTGTCGTCTCCCCCGGGCTCGCCTTCGCCGGGACCGGAGCCTGGACGACCTGGCAGACCAGGACGATCACGGTCAATCTGGTTGCGGGGAGCAACAAGATCAAGGCGGTCGCCACCACGGCGAACGGCGGTCCGAACGTGGACAAGCTCACCACGTCATAGAATCGGGGCCCCAGGGACCCGGGAGGTCGGATGCGGTTCGCGGTGCTCGGCACAATCGAGGCCCGGACCCAGGACGACGTACCGGTGGACCTGGGGCACCTGCGACAGCAGTCCGTGCTGGCCGTCCTGCTCGTCGAGCACGGGCGGCCGGTGCCGGCCGACGTACTGGTCGACCGGGTCTGGGGCGACGCGCCGCCGCAGCGAGCGCGGGAGACCCTGTACTCGTACCTCTCCCGCCTGCGACGCATCCTCGGCGACGTCCTCGTACGGCGGCCTGGTGGCTACGTGCTCGAAGTCGCCGCCGACCAGATCGACATGCACGCCTTTCGCACCTTGGTCGGTACGGCGTCCTTGCCCGAAGCGCTCGCGCTGTGGCGGGGCGAGCCCTTCGCCGGTCTGGACACACCCTGGTTCGTCGAGCAACGGCAGGTGCTCGTCGCAGCGCACTTCGCGGCCGAACTCGACCTGGTCGATCGGCAGCTGGAGCAGGGCGCACACGACCAGCTGCTGCCGAGTCTGATCAGCCGTGCCGAAGCTCATCCGCTGGACGAGCGAGTCGCCCGACAGCTGATCGACGCACTGGACCGGGCGGGCCGGACGGCCGAGGCGCTCGACCAGTACGACCGCCTCCGCCGGCGGCTGGCGGCCGAGCTGGGGATCGACCCGTCGACGTCACTCCAGCAGCTGCATCAGCGACTGTTGCAGCAGCCCACCCCCAGCCGAGTCGTGCCCCGGCAGCTACCGGCTGCGCCTGGGACCTTCAGCGGCCGTTCCGAGGCGCTCGACCAGCTCAGGTCGGACGCAGGCATCACTGCGGTCAGCGGGATCGGGGGTGTCGGCAAGACGTCGCTGGTCCTGCACTGGGCGCACCGCAACCTGGATCGCTTCCCGGACGGGCAGTTGTTCATCGACCTGCGTGGGTTCGACCCGACGGATGCACCGCTGCCGGTCTCGACTGCGCTCACTGCGTTCCTGCATGCGCTGGGTGCATCCGATACGACGATCGCGGCCGACGAGCAGGCGCGGGTCGGCGCGTACCGGACGTTGCTGGCCGGCAAGCGGATGCTGATCGTGCTGGACAACGCGATCGACAGCACCCAGGTCGTTCCGCTGCTACCCGGCCGCCCGGGCTGCACGGTCGTGGTGACGAGCCGGAGCCGACTCGGCGGGCTGCTGACACACCACTCCGCCGTACTGGTCGATCTGGACGTGCTGCCGGCTGCGGACGCCGATGCGGTCCTGGCGCGACAGGTTGGTACGGCTCGGCGTGCGGCAGAGCCGGAGGCCTTCGCGGAACTGCTGGAGCACTGTGCCGGTCTGCCACTCGCACTGGCGATCGTGGCGGCGCGGGCTGGTTCGCGTCCCGATCTGCCGCTCAGCGTGCTGGCTGACGAGCTCCGTGAGTCCCGGCTCGACGCGCTGACCACCGACGAGCTGACGGATAGCCTGCGGAGCGTCTTCGCATCGTCGTACCGGGCGTTGTCGCCGGAGGAGGCCGAGCTGTTCGTCCTGATGGCGCTCGCCCCGGGCCCGGACCTCGGGATCGGCGCTGCGGCCAGTCTGGCCGATCAGCCGGTCGGCCGTGTCCGCGCGCTGTTGCGGCGGCTGGAGAGCGCCAACCTGATCAACCAGAACGCACCGGGTCGCTATCGCATCCACGACCTGCTCCGGCTGTACGCCGTTGAGCAGCACGACCCGGAGTCGCGTCGAGCCGCCCTGCGCCGACTGGTCGACCACTACCTGTTCAGCACCTTCAACGCGGACCGCCTGCTCGCCCCACGCCGCCCACAGCAGCAACTCGAGCACTCCGAGCCCGGTGCGCGTCCGGTGGAACACCCCGATCGTGCTGCGGCTCAGCAGTGGCTGGAGACCGAGCACGCGTGCATAGTCAGGGCACAGCGCCTAGCGGCAGCCGAAGGCCTCCACACTCGGGTCTGGCAGCTCGCCTGGGCGCTCAACACGTTCCACAACCGCAGCGGCCATCAGACCGCTCAGCTGATCGTGTGGGACCGAGCACTGGGCAGCGTCCCGCAGCTGACCGACCCGGCCGTGCAGGCGCTCGTCCTGCGTTTCCTCGGGCACACGTACGCGAAGGTCGGTCGGCACAACGAGTCCATGCAGGTGCTCACCGAAGCGTTGCAGTACGCCGAACAGGACGGCTCCGCGCTGGTGCTCGGTCACGCCCATCAAGCGCTGGCCGCGGCCTACGAGCGACAGGGCGACTACGAGAAGGCCCTGCCGCACGCGCTCCAACAGCTGGCACACCGCCGTCGCCTGGATCCCGTCTGGGCCGCTGACGCGCTCAACTTCGTCGGCTGGCTCTACGCGCTCAGCGCCCGCTACGCCGACGGCCGCCCGTACTGCGAAGAGGCGTTGAGCATCTACATCTCCGTCGGCGACCGCGACGGCGAGGCCGTGACCACCGACAGCCTCGCCTACATCGCCCACGGCGACGGCCGGTACGCCGATGCGGCCGCGAGCTATCAGCACGCGATCGGCTTGTACCGCCAGATGGGAAGCGCCTATCACCTGGCGAACTCCCTCGACCGCGTCGGCGACACCTACCTGGCGCTCGGCGATCAGGCCGCCGTACGGGCGCACTGGCAGGAAGCCGTCGACATGTTCCGCCAGCAGGGGCGGGACGCTGATGCCGATCGGCTGACCAAGGCGCTGGCCGAGCTCGCCTGACTTTAAGCGCGGCCTGCGATGCGCTGCGCGATACCGCGGACCTCATCGCGCAGGTCGGTACGGGAGTCGAGCATGCCCTGCATCTTGGCGGAGTCCTGGCCGGCGAACATCTCCGCGACCGTCACCTCGTGGTCGGGACGGCTGAGGATCTCGATGCGATCGTCGGCGCCGATCGTGCCGGTCTTCAGAACCTTCAGGTAGGCGCCGGGGCGGCCGGCTTGGTAGAAGCGCTTCGCCCAGTGCGGCTGCTGCATGCGGTGCTGGAAGGTGACGCACGGGATGCGCGGCGACCGAACCTGCACCTCCACCTCGTCGCCGATCCGCCAGACCTCGCCCAGCAGTGCGCCGCTGATGTCCAGGCCCTCGGTGCGGAGGTTCTCGCCGAACAGACCAGTGGGGATCTCGCGGCTGAGCTCCGCGGCCCACCAGCCGGCGTCCTCCTCGGCGTACGCGTAGAGCGCCTGGTCGGGACCGCCGTGGTTCTTCGTGTCGCACACCTGGTCACCGGCGAGCCCGAGTGTACCCACGGCCACCCGCCCGGCCTGAGGCCGCTTGTCGATCGCGGTGAGCCCCGTGTCCTTCGGACCAGGGATGAGCTCCTCGACCACGTTCACCGTCAGCACGCGCATACCGGCCAGGTTAGCTACTCCTGGATAGCTTTGACGATGGAGATATTGCGGGTCAACCAATCCCGCGGCAGCAACGCATCGGTCGTGGCGCTCTCGACGGCCCACAGCACGTTCAGCATCTGGCGGAGGATCACCCAACTGCGAGCGCGGGCCTCGTCCAGCCCGGCCGCATCGATCGCGGTGTAGAAGCGCTGCTGGACAGCGAACCGGAGATCACCGGTGATCTCGTCCCAGCGATTCCAGATCAGCGGCGCGACCTCGTAGTGCGGGTCGCCGGACAACGGCTTGGGGTCGATCACCAGCCACGGCTCGCGGTTCCCCGCCAACACGTTCTGGTAGTGCAGGTCGGTGTGGATCAGACGGCCGTCGGTGGCCGGGTCCGAGACGAAATCCTCGGCCAGCGAGATCGCTTGCTCGACGTACCGGTGTGGCACCGGCGCTGACGCCGGCAGTTGCCGGAACCGCTCTAGCCACCGCTTCAGCTCCCCCGACAACGTTCGGTACTGCGGCCCGGCGACCACGTGCAGCCGCTGGTACGTCGTACCGACGAGCTCGCACGCGTCGAGAACCGGGAGCGTGGTCAGGTCACGCGGCTCCAACCGCTCGAGCAGCAACGCGAACCGCCGCGGATCCGCCCGCAGCAACTGGACCGCACCGTTTCCGGCCCAGTCCCGCAGCGCGAGGTGCTCGGTCTCCGCCTCCCAGTGCGGGAACTGCACCTTCAGTACGGCGCTCTGTCCGTCGCCCGTGCGGACCGGTACGACGAGCGCGCACTCGCCGTGTGCCGACGCCCCGTCGACCCGCAGCTGCCACTCGTCGAGCAGCTCACGGGTCAACCGCGGCAGCCGATCCAGCCAGTCCGCCCAGTCCTGTCCCCTGGAGGCAACGACGAGCAGACCGGCCGGGATGTCGACAGCGGGCACTACTTCTTGGCCTTCTCCGCCGGCTCGTTCGTCTTGAGGGCAGCGATGAAGGCTTCCTGCGGGACCTCGACCCGGCCCACCATCTTCATCCGCTTCTTGCCCTCCTTCTGCTTCTCGAGCAGCTTGCGCTTCCGGGTGATGTCACCGCCGTAGCACTTCGCGAGGACGTCCTTGCGGATCGCGCGGATCGACTCGCGGGCGATGATCCGGGACCCGATCGCGGCCTGGATCGGCACCTCGAACTGCTGCCGCGGGATCAGCTCCTTGAGCTTGCCGGCCAGCGCGACGCCGTACGCGTAGGCGTTGTCGCGGTGCACGATCGCGGAGAACGCGTCGACCGTCTCGCCCTGCAGCAGGATGTCCACCTTGACCAGGTTGGCCGCCTGCTCACCGGTGGGCTCGTAGTCGAGCGAGGCGTAACCCTTGGTCTTCGACTTCAGCTGGTCGAAGAAGTCGAAGACGATCTCGGCCAGCGGCAGCGTGTAACGCAGCTCGACGCGGTCCTCGGACAGGTAGTCCATCCCGAGCAGGTTGCCGCGCTTGGTCTGGCACAGGTCCATGATCGTGCCGATGAAGTCCTTCGGGCTCAGGATCGTCGCCCGCACCACCGGCTCGAAGATCTCGTCGATCTTGCCCTCGGGGAACTCGCTCGGGTTGGTGACGACGTGCTCCTTGCCGTCCTCCATCGTGACCCGGTACACCACGTTCGGCGCGGTCGAGATCAGATCGAGGTCGAACTCGCGCTCGAGCCGCTCGCGGACGATCTCCATGTGCAGCAGGCCGAGGAAGCCACAGCGGAAGCCGAAGCCGAGCGCGCCGGAGCTCTCCGGCTCGTACTGCAGGGCCGCGTCGTTCAGCTGCAGACGCTCCAGGGCGTCCCGCAGGGTCGGGTAGTCGTCGCCGTCGATCGGGAAGAGACCGGAGTACACCATCGGTTGCGGGTGCTTGTAGCCACCCAGCGCCTCGGTCGCACCCCGGATCGCCGCGGTGACGGTGTCACCGACCCGGGACTGGCGGACGTCCTTCACGCCGGTGATCAGGTAGCCGACCTCGCCGACGCCGATGCTGCCCGACTTCTTCGGCTCGGGCGAGATCACCCCGACCTCGAGCATCTCGTGCACGGCGCCGGTCGACATCATCTTGATCCGGTCGCGGTGCGTCAGCTCGCCGTCGACCACCCGGACGTAGGTCACCACGCCGCGGTAGGTGTCGTAGACCGAGTCGAAGATCAGCGCCCGCGGCGGCGCGTCCTTGACGCCCTTCGGCGGGTCGATCTGGGCGACGATCTCGCTCAGCAGGTCCTCGACACCCTCACCGGTCTTCGCCGACACCCGCAGCACGTCCTCGGGCCGGCAGCCGATGATGTGCGCCAGCTCGGCGGCGTACTTGTCCGGCATCGCGCCCGGCAGGTCGATCTTGTTCAGCACGGGAATGATGTGCAGGTCCGCGTTCAGCGCCAGGTACAGGTTGGCCAGCGTCTGCGCCTCGATGCCCTGGGCGGCGTCGACCAGCAGCACCGCGCCCTCACACGCCTCCAGCGACCGCGACACCTCGTAGGTGAAGTCCACGTGGCCGGGGGTGTCGATCATGTTCAGGATGTACGTCGTACCGTCCGCGGCCAGCAGGCCACCCGGAGTGTCCGGCTTCGGCGTGAACGGCAGCCGGACCGCCTGCGACTTGATGGTGATACCGCGCTCACGCTCGATGTCCATCCGGTCCAGGTACTGGGCCCGCATCTGCCGTGGGTCGACCACACCGGTGATCTGCAGCATCCGGTCGGCCAGCGTCGACTTGCCGTGGTCGATGTGGGCGATGATGCAGAAGTTCCGGATCAGCGTCGGGTCGGTACGACCCGGCTGCGGCACATTCGGGGGGCCAACGGGCACGGAGAGGATCCAGTTCGTCTCGAGTAATACCTGGTGAACTGGTCAATCATCCCATGCGGGGCCAGCGGATTTGAAAAATCGCAGCAGCCCGGCCGCGCGCGCCCTACCGTGGTGACGCATGGCACACGCTGCAGGGGTCCGCCTCCCGTTCGAAAAGACGCCTTTGGCGGTGCGGGCCTGGGTCGAACGAGCCCTCGGCTCGACGGTGGTCTCCGCCACCACCCAGCAGGGCGGCTTCTCCCCCGGCGTCGCCGCCCGCCTGGTCACCGCCTCCGGCCGCCGCGCCTTCGTCAAAACCGTCGGTACGGCGCTCAACCCGAAGACACCCACGCTGTTCCGCCAGGAGATCGTGGCCGTCCAGTCCATCGGACCGCTGGCCTCGACTCCGCGCCTGCTGGACGTGTACGACGACGGTGACTGGGTCGGCCTGCTCTTCGAGGACATCTCCGGGTGGTTGCCATCGCACCCCTGGGTCCAGCCGGAGGTGGACCGAGTGCTGGACGCCCTGGCCGAACTGACCGAGGCCCTGGACCCATCGCCGTGGCCGGACGCACCGGTGGTGGCAATCCGCAGCCGCGAGTTCCTGAGCCGCTGGGACCAGGTGCTCACGGACGGCCTCGCCGTACCGGACTGGCTGGTCGGCCGGGTGCAGGAGCTGGCCGCGCTGGCCCAGGACACGCTGCGAGTCATGGCGGACGGCAAGGCGCTCGCCCACTACGACCTGCGCGCGGACAATCTCATCCTCACCGAGGACCGCGTGGTCTTCATCGACTGGGCACACCCCGGCCTTGGCCCCCGCTGGACCGACACTGTGATCCTGCAGGCGGACATGCGGAGCAGTGCGGTCCGGCTGCCCCCGCTACCGGACGACCCCGCGATCACCGGCTTCATCGCCGCCATCGCGGGCGGCCAGTGGTGGGGCGCAGCCCAGGAGCCCCCGCCCGGGCTCCCGACGATCCGCACCTGGCAGCGAGAGCAGGCCCTCGTCCACCTCGACTGGGTGCGGGAGCGACTGGGATAGCAGCCCAATCTCGAAAAGCAGCTTTTTGGGGGTACGGGCGTCTCTGGGGGTGTGACGAATCAAATGGTGAGCATCAGCGGCCCCGTCCGGGCCCTGGCGCGTGATGACGCGCAGACCGCCGTGTCGGCGCTCTATCAGCAGCACTGGGCAGGCCTCGTCCGCCTGGCCGTGCTGGTGATGGACGACCGGCAGGCGGCAGAGGACGTCGTACAGGAGGCTTTCACCAACCTGTACCGGCACTGGCCGCTGAAGGAGCCGGAAGCGGCGCTCGGATACCTGCGAACCGCGGTCCTCAACCGCAGCCGCTCGGTCCTGCGCCGCCGCCGGGTCGCGCGGCTCTACATCCCGCCCCACCAGGCCCCCAACGCCTCCGCCGAGAGCGACGCAGTCCTCGGCGAAGAGCGCCTCCAGGTGCAACGGGCACTGCAGGCCCTACCCACCCGGACCCGCGAGGTCCTGGTCCTCCGCTTCTACCTAGATCTCCCGTTCGCCGAAATCGCCCACCTCCTGGGCATCGGCGAGTCCAGCGCCCGCTCGAACGCCTCCCGAGGCCTCGCGACGCTGACCGACCGCTTGAAGGACATCCGATGACCGACACCGAATCCCGCCTCCGCGACTACCTCGACACCAAGGCCGCCACAGTCCCCACCACCGCCCAAGGCCCAGGCCTCCTGACCGACACCTCCCCCCGACGCCCCCTCTGGCCCATCCTCGCCACCGCCGCCTCAGTTGCCGCCGTACTGGCCCTCACCGTCACCGTCCTGACCCACCTAGGCCCCGACAAGCCGACCCCAGCTAGCCCTCCCGCCCCACGGATGGAGGGACTTCCGTTCACGATCATCGATCCCCAGGGCAAGGGCACGCTCCACGACGGGGACCGGACGGTCAAACGGCCGGCGGACGTCAGCTCGATCAGCGCCCGCGTCGGCGACGGATGGATCGCTTCGTACGACAAGGACGCGACGTACGGCCTCGCGATTCTGAAGGCAGACGGGACCTATCGGCCCATCGGGCCGGTTTGGGCCGACTCCCCCGTCGTCTCACCCGACGGCAAGCAGATCGCCATGGTCGTCCGGGACAAGCGGGGCGACGACAGCGGACGCCTGGCAGTTTTCGACGTCGCCACCGGGGCCCAGGTGACAGCGGTGGAGCTGCCGAAGTACCGGACTTCGCTGTCCGGCTGGAACAGCACCGGCATCTGGATCGACTCTCACGACTTCGGGCCGCCCTGGAAACAGGAACTGCGCGTGTGGCAGCCGGGTGCGCCGGCAGCGCAGGAAGTTCCGGTCGGCAAGGGCTTCAGCTCGGTCACCACCCGTGCGGACACCGCCACCGTTGTCGTGACACAGGAGACCGGGGACGGCCACTGCTACCGGGCCGGCTCCCTGCAGGACGGCAGGCTCAAGATCGAGCGGGAGCATTGCAACCGCCAGGTCGAGGCCGCCTATCCGGTGGTGTCCACCGATGGCCGCAGCATGTTGAACAGCTCGGCCAAGCTGATCATCGACATCCCCAGCGGGAAGACCACCAAGCTTCAACTGCCGGAGCCGATCATCGTCTGGCCGAAGCCGGTCTTCGAGAACGCGACGAAGGTCCAGGTCGTCACGCAGGCCAAGGGAAATGATGCCAACAAGCAGAGCCTGTACCGCTGCGACGTGACCACCGGCGCGTGCAAGCTGCTCCGGACCGAGAAGAAGGGCTACCAGATCGTCCTCGCTCTGCCCTGACAATGACGAAAGGGCGGTCCCACCATCCCCGTGGGACCGCCCTTCGTTTGTTGTTCTAGCTGTCGACTCTCAGGACGGTTGAGCCGGTGCCGGATCCGCCGTCGGTGTAGGCGATCTGGCCTAGGTAGCGGGTGCCGGCGGTGAGGCCGGTCCAGGTTGCGGTGACCGTGGCCTGGGCGGCGGTCGTTACGGCCTGGGCGGCTGGGGTGACCGTGAGGTTGGGCTCCGCCGTCGTGAGCGCCCAGTGGTTGAGTTTCACGGTCTGGTTGTCGGCTCCGGCGAAGTAGTCCAGGTAGACGTCGTACGAGCCGGCCGCCGGGGCGACCAGGTTCGCCTCCTCCTCGGAGGATCCGCCACCACTGTTCGCCAGGACCGCCGTCGTACCGGACTTGTAGACGTACACGTCAACGTCCGTGGCCGCCGGGTAGTCCGCGTCGAACGTCGAGAACCGGGCGTACTTCGTGCCGGCCGGGATGTTCACCGTGAGCTTCGCGACGTGGTCGTTCGCCTGCGGGTTGGTGGCCGGGAACGACACCCCGCCCGCCTTCTTGATGACGGCCTCGCCGACAGTCGCCGCGGTCAGACCAACCGACGTCGTGTTCAGCGTGCCCGTGTAGCCGGCCGTGATCGGCACCTGCACCGAACCACTCACCCCGGATCCCGTGACCTGCACCGGCGCCTTCACCGTCAGCGGCTTGACCGCCAGCGTGCTCGACACCGAGTGGAACGCAGACTTCCACGTGAGCGTCCCGAACGAGTACTGCTCGAGCGGCGCACCAGCGTTCTCGATAGTGACCTTGTACGTCGCAGTCTTGCCCGGCAGCGTGATCAGGATCTTCGGCGACACCGTCACCTTGAGCCCGGTCGCGCCCTCGACCTTCGGGAAGTAGACCTCGGGCAGCTTGCTGACGCTCTTCACGGTGCGCGTGATGGTCTGCTTACCGGCCAGGTCGCCAACCGCAAGGGTCGGGTAGTTCAGGTCGCTCGGGTCGACCTTGCCACCGGCGCACAGCTCGTGCGTGGCCGCCACCTCACCAGAGCCGCAGACGAACTTGGCCCAGTCGGTGTACGTCGAGTCGTAGACCAGACCCGGGTCCATGGCCTTCTTCGGCTGGACCATCCCGGCGCCGTACCCGAACGGGGTGGCCGGCGTACCGGAGTCGTTCTGGATCGGCTTGCCGGCCGTGTCCTTCGTGGTCGCCGTGGTCGCGAGCGCCGACTTGATTGCCATCGGCGACCAGTCCGGGTGCTTGCTCTTCAGGACGGCCGCGATGCCGGCGACGTGCGGCGTCGACATCGACGTACCGCTCATGAACGCGTACTCGCCACCGGCCGCGCTGAACGCGGTCGTCGCGGCCAGCACGTTGGTGCCGGGGGCCATCAGGTCCGGCTTCAGCAGGTCGCCGTTACCGGCCGGGGACGGACCACGACTGGAGGACGCGGCCACCTTCGGCGCCACGACCTTGACCGGCGTACCGGCGCTGATGGTCGCGGTCGGGGTCGCCGTACCGCTCACGTAGGCCTTGACGCCCGGGGTGGCCTTGTCGTCCAGGTGGACCGACGGGACCGTGTGCAGGTCGGAGTCCAGGGTGCCCGGGACGATGTTGACCAGGATCATGCCGACGCCGCCGGCTGCCTTCACCTGAGCGCTCTTGTCGACGCGGGCGTTCACGCCACGGTCGCAGACGACGATCTTGCCGGTCACCTTGGCCGGGTCGAGCGTGCCGGCCTGGCAGAGCACCAGGTTGGTCGGGTTCGCACCGGCGAGACCGGCGTCCTTGGCCAGGATCACCGGGGAGCTCGGCACGCCCGCGCCGATACCGGCACCGGTGTACTTGCTGCCGTCGCCGAAGGTGACGGTGGTCTGGATGTCGCGGTCATGGGTGCCGTTGGCAACGGTCGTCACCCACGGGTAGGTCTTGCCGACCGTGGCCGCGCCCGGGCCGGTGTTGCCGGCGCTGACGGCCACGAACACGCCCGCCTTGGCGGCGCGCAGGAAGGCCAGGCCGGTCGCGTTCACGTACGTCGAACCGGTGCCGGAGATCGAGTAGTTGATCACGTCCACGCCGTCGGCGACCGCGGTGTCGATCGCGGCGATGATGTCCGCGTCGGTGCCAGAACCGCCACCGGCCGCGTCAACCGCCCACAACGCCTTGTAGATCGCGAGCCGGGCCTGCGGCGCCATACCGGAGCCCTTGCCGTAGTCGCGGCCCATCACGGTCATGTCGACGCCGTAGTTGCCGCCCGCGGTGCTCGCGGTGTGCGTACCGTGACCGCCGAAGTCGCGCGGCGACTTGAACTCGTCCGGGATCGGCCGGCTGCCGATGCCCTTGTCGAAGTAGCGGGCGCCGATCACCTTGTTGTTACAGGTGACGAGCGGGGCCTCCTCGCCGGCCTGGCAGGTGCCCTTCCACTTCTTCGCGATCAGCGCGTCCGACGCCTTGGTGGTCTTGATCGGCGCGAAGCTCGACCGCTCCGGTACGAAACCGGAGTCGATGACACCGATGATCACGCCGTCGCCGGCCTTGTCGATGCCACCCGCCTGCTGCCAGGCGCCACCCTTGCCGGACAGGCCGAGGTAGCGCGGCGTGTCGACGGTGTCCTGGTGCTGCAGCTCACTGGGCTCGACGCTCTTCACGCCGGACGACTTCGCCAGCTTCACGGCGTCGTCGTACGACATCTCGGCGGAGAAGCCGGAGTACGTGTAGTTGTAGTCGTAGAGCTTCTTGGCGTCCGGTGCGACCTTCAGAACCTGGTCGCGCTCACGCGTCAGGTGCTGCACGTAGTCGAGCACCGGAGCAGCGCTCTTGACCAGCTTGCCGCCGGCCGCGACCCGCGTAGCGGGCAGTCCGGCGATATCGCCGTCGTACTCGGCCACGGGCGCGTCGTCGAGCTGGACGACGTACGAGCCGGTCACCGACTCCTTCACCAGCGGGTCCGGCAGGGACGGCGTCTCGGCTGCCTGGGCGTGAACCAGAGGCAGCCCGGCCAGCGACGCGACGAGCGCGCTGACCAGAACGATCGGGGTACGGCGGGACAAGGGTCCTCCCAGGACGGTGGGCTCGCTGCAATCCCGGCGCTGGTGGTGAGCAGCGTCACGGGGCCCTGAGTATGCCGGGGGACCCTGCGGGGTGTCACGCTCGGCACGGCCGTGTCATCTCACCGCAAGGGAAAACCCGATGCCGGACCTGACAGAGACGATCACCGTGGCAGCGCCCGCTGACGCGCTGTACACACTGGTCAGCGATCTGCCCCGGATGGGCGAATGGAGCCCGGAATGCACCGGCGTGGCCTGGAATTCCAGTACGCCGGGACCGGCCGTCGGAGCGCGATTCGTCGGCCGCAACCGGGTCGGCGCGGCCCGCTGGATGACCCAGGGCAAGGTGATCGAGGCCGATCCTGGCCGCCGATTCACCTTCAAGATCTTCTTCGGCCCGCTCCAGGTGGCGCTCTGGTCCTACGAGTTCACCCCGACCGCCGAGGGCTGCGTGGTGGCCGAGTCGTGGACCGATCGCCGTCCGGCCGCCCTCCGGTCCGCCATGAACGCGATCTTCGGCGACCGCCTGAAGCTCAACCAGCGGGGAATCCGGATCACCCTGGACCGCCTCAAGGCCGCCGCCGAGGGCTGACCCCGCGCGCTCGGTTGCGGTGGCCGGTTTGGTGCCGGGGTGGGCTTCTTGGTAATCTTGCCCTTCGCGCACTCACGGGTGCTACACAGCCGTGCGCGCGACACCTTTCCTGTATTGACCGCATACTCCTGATCGAGGCTCTGCTCACGTGGCGAACATCAAGTCCCAGATCAAGCGCAACCGTCAGAACGAGGCTGCGCGACTTCGCAACAAGTCGGTGAAGTCGACCCTCAAGACGGCCGTGCGCCGCTTCCGGGAGGCCGCTGAGGCCGGCGACTCCGCCAAGGCGACCGAGACCGCTCAGGTGGCCGGCCGGCTGCTCGACAAGGCCGCCAGCAAGGGCGTCATCCACGCCAACCAGGCTGCCAACCGCAAGTCGGCCATCTTCAAGAAGGCCGCCTCGCTCTGATCCGCACCTGACGATCGGCCAGTCATCCGACCGGCCGATCGTTTTTGCGTACCCAAAACCAGGCCGGGCTTCTTGGTTTCTGTAGGGGTGGGTCAGCGGCGGCCGTGCGCGCGGCTGACCGTGATGACCATCCGCTCCAGCGCATAACCGGCATCGCCCGACGCGCCCTTCACATCCGCATCAGCCTGCGCCACCGCCTTGATCGCGGTCGCCAGCCCACCCGGTGTCCACCCCCGGGACTGCTGCCGCAGCGACTTGAGCTTCCACGGCGGTACGCCGACCTCCCGGGCCAGGTCCGCCTCACGCATCCCACTCGGAGCGCTCGAGAACTTCGCGAGCCCCCGCAGCCCGCCCGCCATCGCGCTCGTCATCAGCACCGGCGCGACCCCACAGTCGAGCGCCCACCGAAGCTGCTCCAACGCCGGCTCGGTCCTCCCCGCGATCGCCGCATCCGCCACCGCGAAACTCGTCACCTCCGCTCGACCACCGAAGTACCGCCCGATCAGCTCAGCCGTAACCGCCTGCCCACCCGAGTCCGACACCAGCTGAGCACACGCCCCGGCAAGCGCCCGCAGGTCATGCCCCACCGCATCCACCAACGCCGACGCGGCCCGCTCATCCACGTTCCCGCCATGCAGCCGGATCTCCCCCGCCACGAACTGCGGCAACTCCCACGCCTTGGGCGCCGTCGCCACCACCTCGGTCACCGAGGCCTTCCGCAGCTTGTCGAGAACCCCCTTGCCCTTCTGCCCACCCGAATGCACCAGCACCAGCAAGATGTCGTCAGCCGCCGCACCGGCGTACTCAATCAACCGCGGAGCCATCTCAGCCGGCAAATTCTCCAGCGCCCGCATCACCAACACCCGCTCAGCCGCAAACAACGACGGCCCAGTCAACTCAGCGAACACCCCGACATCCAACGTCGAAGCATCCAACTCAGTCGTCTCAACGTCAGCAAACTCTTTCTTCACCGCCGCAATAGCCGACCGCACCGCCCGATCCGCCAAAAACCCCTCGGACCCAGTCACCAGCAAAACATCGCCCAACCTCGGCGCAGCACCCCTACGAACAGCCACACCCCCAGCATCCCACGCCCCCACCGACAAAACCCCTAGAACCCCACCCAACCCAACAGTCAAGATGCCCCCATGCCCACCCCCACCCCAAACCCAACCAGTCCAGCCACCTCCAGCCCCAGCGCCCCCACTCCCACTGCACCTGCCAGCACACCCACCCCGCCTGCACGCACCTCCCCCTCCGACACCGCCTCCCACAGCACGCCTAGCCCAACCACCCCCACCACGAGTGCCGCTGTGTCACCTGCGACTCCGCCCTTCGCGCCAACCGACTCCACCACGCGCGACGCCAATTCCCCCGCAGCTCCCCATAGCCACGCGCTCGACTCCGCGCCTTCCCCGGACACCTCCTTCCCCGCAGACGACGTTCCGCCTGTCGACGCACTGATCCTCGTGGACCTCCAAACCGCGTTCGTCTCCGGCGACAACGCCGTACCGAACGCCGCACGCCTCCTCGACCGCGCCACCGACCTGCTCGACCGCGCCCGCGCAGCCGGCACAGTCGTCGTACACCTCCAGAACGACGGTCCCCCCGGCGCCGACGACGAGATCGGCACCCCCGGCTGGCAGCTCTACCTCCCAACCACCCCCGGCCCCCGCGAACACATCATCCGCAAACCCCGAGACGACGGCTTCGACGCCACTCCACTAGGCGAAATCCTCATCACCGCAGGCGTACGCTCACTCGCAATCTGCGGCGTGATGTCCGAAATGTGCGTCCACGCCACCGCCCGAACCGCCCTAGCTCGCGGCTACCGCATAGTCCTCCCTCACGACGCCCACGGCACCTACGACATCCCCGCCGTACCCGGCGTGAGCGACCCAATCCCCGCCCAAGCCGTATCCCGAGTAGCCGCCTGGTCCCTAGGCGACCAACCCAACATCACCACCCCCGCAGCCGCCGTCACCTTCACCCCCTGACCTCCCCCTGCCCAACGAGTCAGCAGATTCTCGAAGCCCAACACCCCATCTCGACCACACTCTCGCTCGGACCGACCACTCCCACCGAACGCGATCAACTCAAGACCCACGAACAAGATGGCCTCAGGGCTGATCCGACCGACCACGTCCCCTTGAGCAGCAACCGCGCGCCCCCGCACGGCGCCTGCTGGACGACTCCCGATCAGCTCGGCTTCCTGGTCCCGCTGATTGCCCTGGTCCGGACGTCGGCCCACAAGCCACAACCCCGACCACTCGCTCCCGCACTCACGATCCAAATCCGCCTGCGGCCGCGGCGTGCTAACCGTGGAGTGGAGTCCTCCAGCTTCCTGGCCGGACCCAGCGGCAGGTCACCGAGGCCCGCAAGGCGGTAAGGCTGCAGTTCCCGTGTCGCCCTCTCCCCACGGATCAAAGCCGGCTCGTTCACTCAACCGCATGAGCCGCCTCGGCGGTTCAGGCGGCAAGTCCTCCCCCCAAATGGCCCGCATGGTCGCCGCACGAACATCCGTTGCCGTCAGCACCGAACCCTCACCACCGCCCCGCCCATCACTGCCGCCCTCACCCACACCCCGCCCGTCCTTGACGACCTCACCCAGACTCCGCCCATCCGCGCCAAACTCAACCGCACCCATCCCATTCGTGCAGGCCTCACTCACGCCGCGACCACTCATCCCAGCCCCCCTGCCTGGGACCACTCATGCCGCGCTCGTCAACATCCGGCCGGTCTGCGTCGGGCGCGTCTGCGCTGGGCCAGCCTGCGCCGGGCATGCTCGTGCCGGAACCAGTCATGCTGGGCTCGTCGACGCCGGGCCAGCCGGCAACGGACCGGTCAACCCCCGACCCGCCCGCGGCAGAACCACTCACGCCGAGCTCGTCCACGCCGGGCCAGTCTGCAACGGACCGGTCTACATCCGGCCTGCTCGTGGCGGAACCACTCATGCTCAGCTCGTCTACACCGAGCCAGCCGGCGGCGGTCCGGTCTGCAGCCGGTCGGCTCGCGTGAGTACCGCTCCAGCGAGGCGTGTCTGCGCTGGGCAAGCTCGCGCCGGGATCGTCTGCGCCGAGTCCGCTCGCGCGATGAGCACAGGCGGCAGCGATGGGGTGTGCGGCGGCGAGTGACGGGTCAGATGAGGGTATTCGGCGTCTGATCGATGGCGGGTCGGCCCAGGTCGGGAGTGCGACACGGACTTTGCCGTCGACGATGGTGATCACCCACTTGCCAGCATGCAGGTCGACGTGGTGAATGCGACAGAGCAGCACGAGGTTGTGCACGGCGGTCACTCCACCCTCGATCCACGAGACGAGATGATGAGCGTCGCATTGAACCGGTGGAGCGCCGCAAACAACGCAACCACGGTCTCGGGTATTCAGGGCGCGACGCATTCCCTTGGTGACAAGGCGTTCGCAGCGTCCGACGTCCAATGGTTCCGAGTTCGAGCCGAGGACCACGGGGATGACCTTCGCGTCACAGGCCAAGAGCCGAACCGTCGACGCGGACAGCCCGCTGCCATAGACGGTGTCGCCGATGGCGTGGGCAGTAGCTTTCTTGAGGTCTTGCCAGTCGATCGTGACGACTAGCGTCGCTTTCGCACCGAACCCTGGGACCCCGTTGTTGGCCACGACTGGTCCGAGCGTGGCGGTGGCGACGTCGGTTGCACACCGCTCCGCCTGCACGGCCGCTCCCCCACCGACCTCCGCGTCGAAGAGCGCGCCCGCGGCCCGACCGACACTGAGCCGCGCAGAGCTGGTTGCATCCAGTTCAACCTCAGCCTCGCCGGCATCCGAGCCGACGTCCAGATCGGCGCCGATATGCACGCCCGCACCAGCGCCGACGTTGACGCCGGTCCCACCCGCGTCGGCGTCCACACCCGCGGCCCCGCCCGCGTCGGCGTCCACACCCGCGGCCCCGCCCGTGTCGGCGTCCACACCCGCGGCCCCGCCCGTGTCGGCGTCCACACCTGTACCAGGTTGCACGCTCCCCGTCACGCCCGTGCCGGTGACCACGCCCGCAATCCCGCCAGCATCCGCACCCGCGCTCGCACCGGCACCCGCACCGGCGTCGGCGTCGGCACTCGCCATCCTGCCCGGGCTCGCGCTCGCACGCGCCGTCACGGACACATCAGCATGCACGCTCGCGGTCGTGGCCGCGTCAGTGTGCGCGTCGGTGGCCACGCCCGCGGCTGTGTCCGCGTTGGTCGTGTTCGTGGCGGCGTTGCGGGTGGTGGGGGTGGTGGAGTGGCGTTGCGGGGTTGGCGTTGAATTCAGGGCTGGCGTTGAGGTGGATGGTGTGGCGGGTGGGCTGGTTGATGCGCTAGGGGGTGTGTTCGGGATGGTTGTGGGTGTCGATGGTGGGGTGGTTGGGGTGGTTCGGATGTCGCCGGCGTCGGTGGCTGCGGCGGCTATGCGGAGGGTGCCGGAGAGGGCGTCTGCTCGGCGCTTCTCGGCGGAGCGGGGGTCGCGTTCGCCGTCTATTGTTCGGTGGGGGCGGGCGCCGGTGTGGATGGTGGCGCACATCAGTTCGGCGTTGTCGTTGGCTAGGTAGCCGGTGATGCGGACGCCGTGCTCGTCGGGGATCAGGGTGAGGCGTTCGCGGGCGTAGGCCTTCTGCTCGTCGGGTTCGGGGCCGTTTTGATCTAGTAGGTCGCGGGCGCGTTGGGCGGCTTGGCTCAGTTTGGCGGGTGGTAGGAGCCGACCGAGACCGGCTAGTTGTTCTTCGGCGACGCGTAGGTGTTCGGTCGGGACTGTGGCGGGGACCTTTTCCAGCATTGAGACGATCACGGCTGCTTGCTCGGGGCGTAGCAGGACCTCGGGTGGGAGGGTGTCGTCGGTTCCGTCCGGGATGGGCACCGCGATGGTTGGGTCGGGGAGTGCGTCGAGGACCGCGGTGTACTTCGGGAGTGCGCGGGCCAGGCGGGCCATGCCGTGGGCCTTGCGGGGGTCGATGCGGTATCGGAAGGTCAGGAGTTCGGCGGTGTTGCGGGCGCCGAGTTCTTCGGCGTGGCCGGTTTCGTCGATTCTGGCGATGTAGTGCAGGCGGGAGGTTTCGAGGCGGGCGATCTCGGCGTCGATCGCGTCGAGGGACGACAGCGTTTCGCTGCCGTTCATCGACCATGCGGGTCGGTCGCCGAGGAGGTTCATACCGTCAACTCTAGGCATGCCCTCCGACAGTTTTCAAAGCTGGAACCCCTTATTTTTAAGGGAAATAGTTATCCACAGATATTGGTTCGCCATCCACAGATGGGTTGCTTGGAGCCTGCTTGTCACTCTGCTTGCCTCTAGCAACTATTACGCTCTCGCTGAATGTGTACAGACGAACAGGTGGTGGTAGCAGCACTCGGATGCGGCCGGGGTGGCTACTGCCGGGTGCTCGTCGCTGCGGCCGGTTTTTACAGACGAGCGTGGCTGGGCGGGGCTGTGGCTGAGGGGGATGGTGCGGACGGCTGGCCGGTGGCCTGTTGCTTGTAGTTAACGGGCTTGGGTTGCTGCCGGCGAGGTGATGCCGTCTGCCCGGCGACTGTCGGTGGTGGTTGCACGCCTGGCGGCGCAAGTTCCACAGCAGGCAACGAGGTTGGGCGGGGTGGGGTGGCCGGGACTGTTGGCGGTTGAGGGGTGGCGAGGGTGACCGGGGTGACGGGCGGGCGTGAGGCGGAGGGGGTTCGGAGTTGAGGGATCGTAGGTGGTTGGTGAGGGTGACAGGCGGGGCGGCGTGTTGGCAGGGTTGCGGGGGCGCGACGTGAGGGGCCGCGGGATGTTGGCGCGGGCGCGGGTTTGAAGGGCCTACGGGAGGCCGAGGGGTTGGCGGGTTCGCGGGGCACGACGTCAGGGGGCGCGGGACGTTGGCGGGGTTCGCGGTTGGCGGGGCCGGGAGGTCGGCGAGGGGTGACGGGGTTCGCGCTTGGCGGGGTTCGCGGTTGGCGAGGGTGGCGGGAGTCGAGGTGCGTCGGTTGGAGGTCGGCGTGCGGGGGTTGGGGCTATTCGGTTAGGGGGCGGGTGGTTAGGGATAGGTGGTTGTTGGGGTTGGTCAGGGCTAGGGGGCCGGTTGTGTTGGTGGTGGCTGTGCGGGTGGTTTGGTGGGAGAGGAGGTCGAGGGTTCGGGGGGCCGGGTGGCCGTAGTCGTTGTTTCGGCCGGCGGAGATTAGGGCTAGGCGGGCTTGGGTGGCGGCTAGGAAGGCTGGGTCTTGTTGGGCTGAGCCGTGGTGGGGGACTTTGAGGACGTCGGCGCGGAGGTCGGCGCCGGTGGCGAGGATGGCTCGTTGGGACTCGGGTTCCAGGTCGCCGGTGAGGAGGAGGCGGAGGCCGGAGGTCTCGACCATCATGGTGATGCTGGCGTTGTTTTCTGGGGAGCCTTCGTCGGTGGGGGTTGCTGAGGAGGTGCCGGGTGGGGGTAGGGGTGGGACTCGGGCCGGCCAGAGGACTGTCCAGGTGAGTTGGCCTACTGCTCGCCTCTCTTGGTAGGTGACGGTTCGGACGGGGATGTGGTGTTGGGCCGCTAGGTCGGTTACTCGGCGGTGCTCGGCGCGGGGAGAGAAGTACGGCGTCACCTCTAGTTCGTCTACGCGTCGGCCGTTCAGTACGCCGGCTAGCCCGCCTACGTGGTCGGCGTGGAAGTGGGTGAGCACTAGGACGGGGATGTGGTCGACCTTTAGGTCGCGGAGGCAGCTGTTCATGGCGGTTGGGTCGGGGCCGGTGTCTACGACCACCGCGCTGCGCTCCCCTGCTCGTAGGACTAGTCCGTCGCCTTGGCCTACGTCGCACATGACTAGCACCCAGTCTCGGGGTGGCCAGCCGATGGAGCCGACTGGGCGTAGTACGGCGAGGGCTAGGAGCAGGATGGCTAGGAGCATGGCGATGGGTTTTGACAGTAGGCGGTGGAGGCTGAAGACCAGGGCTAGGCAGAGCAGGGTGAGGATGGCTACGCCGATTGCTGTTGCTGGCCAGGGGGTTGCGGCTCCGGGGAGGTCGGCGCCTTGGCGGGCGATCAGGAGAATCCATTGAGCTGGCCAGCCTGCGGTCCAGCCGACCAGTTGGGCGGCTTCGGTGCTGATGAGGGCTACACCTGCTGCGGCGAAGCCGAGGATTGTGGCTGGGCCGACGGCGGGGGCGGCTAGGAGGTTGGCGGCTACTGCTACCAGGGAGACCTCGCCGGAGAGCCAGGCGACGATCGGTGTACAGGCTAATTGGGCGGCTAAGGGGCAGGCGATGGCTTCGGCGAGCCAGGTCGGGAGCCAGTTGGCGAGTGCGTCGCGCCAGCCGGGGCCGAGGAGGACTATGCCGGCGGTGGCTAGTACTGAGAGGGCGAAGCCGGCGGAACGGGCGAGTGAGGTGTCTAGGAGGAGCAGGACGATGACTGCTACCGAGAGGCTGCGGACTGCGCGGCGGCGGCCGTCTCCGCTGGTCATGGCGGCTAGGGCGATCAGGCCCATGGCGGCGGCTCGGAGGACGCTGGGTTGTGGGCGGGCGAGGATGACGAAGACGACGACTGTCATGACGCCGACTGCTGTTAGGCCGCGGGCGCGGACCCCGATCAGGCGGGCGCATGGGAGGACGAAGGCTAGGAGGAGGGTGAGGTTTGTGCCGGAGACGGCGGAGAGGTGGGTTAGGCCTGTTGTTTTGAAGTCTTCGGTGAGTTCGTCGGAGAGGGCCGATTCGTCGCCCATGACTAGGGCGGGGACCAGGCCTCGGACGTCGGTGGGTTCGTTGGCGACGGCGGCTCGGAGGCCGGCTCGGACTTTTTCGGCGGCTTGGAGCCACCAGGCTGGTTCGGCTAGTGGGCGAGGTGGGGTGCGGATGGACAGGGTTGCTGCCACGTCGTCGCCGTCCTGCACGGATTCGAGGCGGCCGGTTGCTGCAATCCGTTGTCCGTAACGGATATGGCGCCAGTTCTCGCCGGCGATCACGAGGACTGGTGTGCGGATGGAGGTGGCGACGGAACGAGGTTGCTCGGTGGCGGGTGGCGTGTCCGCGGGGCGGCGGGTGCGGGGGCGGACTTCTTCGATGGTTGCTTGGAGGACGACGTACGGCGGGCGGTGGGTTCCTGGGGTGCGGCGGACGACGGGGTCGCTGTTGAGCTTCAGGTGGACGTCGACGGTGGTGGAGTTGGCGGCGAGGGCGCGGATGGGGCCGGTGCGGAGGCTGTGGGTTTGGAGAGCTGCTGCGAGGGCCATGCCGGACACGACTACGAGGACGGCGAGGAGAACCCAGCTGCGGCGGGCTGGGGCCGGGTCGCGGGGTGCGGGGATGGCCTTGGAAGGGTCGCGGCGGTGGATGGGTGCGGAGGCGTGGGGTGCTTGGGGGCGCGGGGTGGTTCGGCGGATGAGGAGAGTGGTGATGGTGGCGAGGGTGAGGGTTGCTGCTGCGGTCAGGAGGCTGACGGCGGGGTGGTAGCCGACCAGGACGACTGCTGTCAGCCAGCCGGCGGCGGCTGGGGCCAGGAGGCGGATGTCCAGGCGGGTGGCCGGATCGTCGGTGGGTGGGTCGTTGGGGGTTGGGTCATTGATGGGCGGGGCGCTGGGGGCCTGATCGGCGAGGGCCGGGGTGGCGGGCCGTGGGGCGTTGGGGGTTGGGGTGGGGTTAGGTGCGGACATGGGGTTTTAGGGAGTCGAACTTCTTGGGGCCTAGGCCGGGGACTTCTTGGAGTTGGTCGATGGTGGTGAAGGGGCCGTTTTCGGTGCGGTAGTCGAGGATGCGTTGGGCTAGGACGGGGCCTACGCCGGGGAGGGCGTCCAGTTGGGGGACGGTGGCGGTGTTGAGGTTGAGGGGGGTGGTTGGCGGTGGGGCGGCGGTGGTCGTGTGGGTGGGGGTGGTTGGTGGGGTGGGGGTGGTTGGTGGGGTGGGGGTGCCTACGAGGATTTGTTCGCCGTCGGTCAGGGGGCGGGCGAGGTTCAGGGAGGTTAGGTCTACGCCTCGGAGGGGGCCGCCGGCGAGGGTCAGGGCGTCGGCTACTCGGGAGCCGGTGGGGACTCGGATCAGGCCGGGTTTGCGGACTTTGCCGGCTACGTGGATGACGACTGTGGTGGTGGGTGGTGGCTTGGTCGCGGGGGTGGGTTGGGTGATGGGGGCGCCGGTCGTGAGGGTTGTTGGGGGGCGGGTTTCGGGGATGGGGGTGGGGCGGGCTCGGATTACGGTGCAGCCGGCCCAGGTGAGGCCGATGAGGAGGACGGCGGCCAGGACCAGGACGTGGCGGGCGGAGAGGGTCCAGCGGGTGTCGCGGAGACGGGTGGGTTCGGGGATCCAGCCGGGCATGGGGGGTCACTCTCCTCCGGTCGTGGGCGCCGGGAGCCGGGGGCCGGGGGCCGGTCGGCCATTGGGCTGACCGGCCATGGGGTTGGCCCGCCATAGGGCTGGCCGTCATTGGGCTGGCCGGTCATTGGGCTGGCCGGTCATTGGGCTGGCCGGTCATTGGGCTGGCCGGCCGTGGGCTGGCCGGCTAGCCCGCGCCCGGGGCGGCGTTGTCGACAGAGAAGGTACGAGTTTCTCGAGCGTGCGGATGAAGAATCCGTGGGCCTGTGGAAAACCTGGCTGTTAGAGCGGGGAGACGACTACTGCCAGGAGGCCGGGGCCGACGTGGGCGCCGATGACGGCGCCTACTTCGCGGAGGACGATGTCGCCGGCCAGGGGGAGGCGGTCGGCGAGGCCGTCGGCCAGGGATTGGGCCTTTTCGAGGTTGGAGAGGTGGTGGACTGCGATCTGGACGGGTTCATCGCCGGCGCGTTGGACGGCGATGTCGGCCAGGCGGGCGATGGCGCGGCTGGAGGTGCGGACCTTCTCCAGGGGAACGATGCGGCCGCCTTTGATGGTTAAGAGGGGTTTGACGGCGAGCGCCGTACCGAGGAGGGCTTGGGCTGCGCCGATGCGGCCGCCGCGGCGCAGGTATTCGAGGGTGTCGACGTAGAAGTACGACGAGATGGTGGTCATCCGGGCGCGGGCGGCGGCTTCGACTGCTGCCTGGTCCTCCCCTGCGGCGGCCGCGGCTGCGGCGGCGAGGACCGGGAAGCCGAGGCCCATGGCGAGGGAGCGGGAGTCGACGACGCGGACCGGGATCGGGGACTCCTTGGCGCCGATCATTGCGGCCTCGAAGGTGCCGGACATGTCGCCGGAGAGGTGGATCGAGACCACCGACTCGGCCCCGGCCGCGGCACACGCGGCGTACGTGTCGGCGAAGGTCTGGGGCGCGGGGCGACTGGTCGAGACCGGGGTGAAGGTCTTGAGCGCTTCGGCGACCGCGTCGGCCGAGGTGGCGCCGTCGTCGTACGACGTGCCGCCGATCACGACCTGGAGCGGTACGACGGTCAGGCCGTGCGAGAGCACCTCGTGCGTGGACAGCCCGGCTGTGGAGTCGGTGACGACCTGCACGCGGGCTGACATGCAGCGAGGTTACCGGAGAGTTTTTGTCGGCGCGCGGTGTCAGACTGCGGAAGATGAAGGAAACACCGGAGGAAGTCAGCGGGCTGCAGGCGCTTCTGGACGCCTCGATCGGGCGGTCGACGCAGCATCTGCGCAACATCATCACGGCAGAGCGGCAGCTGAACGCCGAGGAGCTGGTGCAGGTGCTGACCGGCATGTGCACGCTCAATCTGGCCACGGTCACGCAGGGTGGCGAGCCGCGGATCAGCGCGGTCGACGGACACTTCCTGCACGCGCGGTGGGTGTTCACCACTGCCGGATCGGCGGCCAAGGCCAGGCATCTGAAGGTCAGACCGGCGGCCAGCATCTCGTACGTCGACGGCGAGCGGATCGGCGTGTTCAGTCACGGTCAGGTCGAGTTCCTGACTCCGGACCATGCGGACTTCGAGGAGATCGAGGGTCATCTGGTGGCGCACTACGGCAGTTCGCCGTCGAGCTGGGCCGACGACATCGTGTACCTGCGGCTCCAGCCGGCCTGGATGGTCGGTTATGCGTTCGACAAAGCAGCGCTACAGACCAAGTGAGGTGAAGGCCACCCCTCCGGAAGCCTTCACCTCACTCTGTGCTGACTCCCCCTGGATGTCAGCCAAGTCCGTGCCTCGCCGGGCTACTCCCCGTGCCGGATCGGTGTCGATCCGGTTCGACCGCGAGCCCGTCGAGGTCCCGGGAGGCCCCAGCGGCCGACCAGCCGGCGGGTGACCAGACCCACCGGCATCCCCGTGTCAGCCGGACCGGCACTCGTCCCCTGTGTCGTGTGCCGTTCCGTTTGCTGGGACCTCGCCCCGGGTGCGGTGCCCTGACGGCGCACGGCAACCGGTTCGAGCAGGACAGATCCGGACGTCGCAGCACTCCGGAGCTCTCGACAGCCGGTCGGCGCCCCCACCGTCCGGCCGCCGGATGCCCTCCGCGTCGCCTTCTCCGAGCTCGACGGCGGACCAGCAAGCTTCCGTGGCCTCACACGGATCACCTGCCCTTCGTCTGCCCTGTGCTGCTCGGCGTTGGACTCTGCTGAGTGGAACCTGTCCTACGGCTGTAATCCTCGTTCGGACAGCCATGTCAGGACGAGGCAGAACAACCGGCAGTTACCCGGCAGCTTGACCGATTCAGCGTCAGGAAAGGGACGTGAGTACGTCTGCCGCCAGCCGCTGTACGGCGGCCGCGGGATCGGGCTCCGGCCATCCGGCGGCCGCGGAGGCGCGCTCGCAGGATTCCTGCAGGACCGCCCAGGCGGTCGGCAGCATCGGCGGGTCCATCGTGCGCTGCCAGGCCAGCAGTTGTCCGCAGAGCGCGTCTCCCGCATCGGACTTGCCCAGAGCGTGCAGAACAGCCACTGCTTCCGGCAGGACCTGCAGCAGGTAGACGACCCGGCCTTCGGCCAGCAGGCGGCTGACCGCGTCTCGGATGCAGATCCGCGCCTGCTCCGGCTCCCCCGCTGCACGGGCCAGGCGGCTGCGGTAGAGCATCACCAGGTAGTCGAAGTACCCCCGGTGGCCGCGGATGTCGGCCTCGGCCTCGTCGAGCAGTCGGCGCGCCGCGTCGTACCGGCCGTCGTGGAACTCGACCATGGCCAGGCAGCCGGCCACCTTGGTGCGCTCCGGGTCGTCGGAGGCCTGCACCTCGCGGGCAAGCTCCGCCCAGCGCCGTGCCTCAGACACGTTCCCCAGCTCGAGCTCGACCCGGCTGAGCGCCATGTAGGCGATCTCGTCCGGGTAGACGCCAGGATTGACCAGTGCGGCCTCCCAGGCCAGCAGGAGCTCCTTGGCCTCCGGCAGCCGCCCCCAGCGCAGCAGCGCAAGCCCACAGATCGCCTGCACCGTCGCTGACCGCTGTACGTCGCCATGCTTGCGAGCGTCCTGGACCAGCGCCGGGATCTCCGCCAGGCTCTGGGTGTCCAGCAGGTGCGAGCCGGACGACACCCAGCCACCGCGGGCCACGAGACCCATCTCCGTCTCGCCGGGGATCAGCTGCCGTGCCTCGCCGTAGTGTCGCCGAGCCTCGTGCACGTCACCGGTCAGGTTGGACAGCCGCCCGGCGATCGCCCGGAGCATCCCGGCGACCTCCTTGTCGTTCACGTTGTCCGCGCACACGGTCGCCCAGCGGATACCGCTCTCGGCCACGCTCGCCTGGTACTGCCAAGCGATGCGGAACCCGAGCACGATCCGTGCAGCCACGTCCCACTGCGCCAGCACTGCAGCCCGCTCCAGCGCCACCTCGAACAGCGCCGAGTTCGCGTTCGCGGCCCGGTACCGCCGGTCGCGGTCCGGCGAGGACCACGCGCCCTCGAGCCCGGCCACATACGTCGTACACCACTCGACCGCCCGGTCCTGGAACTCGGTCAGGTCGTCGCCCTGCGAGGACAACCCCGCATACGCGTGCTCCCGGATCGTCTCCAGCATCTTGTACCGAGCGCCGTACAGCTGCTCGAACTCGTGCACCGGCTGCAGCAGCGACTTGTCCACCAGCTCAGCCAGCAGCATCGGTACGTCGGCCGCCGCGATCGGTGAGCCCGTGCACACCCCCACCACTGCGTCGAGCGTGAACGGCGACCCGAGCACCGAAGCGCGGTACAGCAACTGCCGTGCCGGATCCGACAAAGCGTCGACACTCCAGGCGATGGTGTCGGCCAGCGTGCGCTGATGCGGCGCCCCGAACCGGCGCGGCCCGGACAGCAGCCGGAAGCGGTCGTCCAGCGCCGCCAGGATGGTCTCCACCGACAGCGACCCGGCTCGCGCGGCCGCCAGCTCCAGTGCGAGCGGCAGGCCATCCAGCCGCCGGCACAGGCGGGCCACGGTACGAGCGTTCTCCGGGGTCAGCCGGAAGTCAGGCCGGACCCGTGCCACCCGCCGGGTGAACATCACCACCGCCGGGCTGGCCTCGATCTCCGCGAAGTCTTCGTCGTTCGACGGGACGCCGAGCACCTGCACCCGGCGGACCACCTCGTCCGGCAGCCCGAGCGGGATCCGGGACGTGACCAGTACGCCGACCCCAGGGAAGCTCCGCACCATCCGGTTGGCGACCGTGGCCACCCCGTCCAGCACGTGCTCGGCGTTGTCCTCGACGATCACCAGATCCCCCGGCTGCCGACCGGACAGTACGTCGTCCAGATCCGACGTACCGGGTGCGGTCCCGAACGCATCCAGGATCGCCGACGGTACGGCGGCATCGCGCTGGACCGTGGTCAGGTCGACGACCACGACTGTCGTGTCGGCCCCGGAGAACCGGTCAGCCGCGGCGAGCGCGAGTTCGGTCTTGCCGACACCGCCCGGACCGACCAGCGTGACGAGGCGGTTCTGTCGCAGCAGACCCTCGAGCTCGAGCAGCTCGTCCTCGCGGCCCACCAGACCATCCGGAATCGGCCGGGTGCCACGCCATCGCACGGTCGGAGCACTTGGGGCAACCGAGGCGACCGAGACCACCGGTCTGGCCGCCGAGCCATGCCCGGCGGTGGCCAGGAAGCGCTCTGCATCCTCTGGCCCCAGACCGAGGCCCTCACTGAGCAGCCGGACCGAGTCCTTGCGGGGACGAGCCACCCGGCCGGCCTCCAGCTCGCGGATCGTCCGCACGCTCAGACCAGCACGCTCGGCCAGCTCCTCCTGCGACAGACCCGCCTGAACCCTGAGGTCGAGCAGGAGATTGGCAATGCTCCGTCCTCGGCCATCCGTGTCCGACAAGCCCGTCACCCCCAAACGTTCCTGACACAACATAGCGTGAGCGGAGGCTTCTCGCCCGGCCGGTCGGGAGTGCCGCCAAACCCTGAGACTGCTGACAGCCAACTCACTAAACTGTCCCGGATGACCACGATGGCTCGGCTCCAGGAGAACTATCAGGCGTACAACTGGATTCGGGCCGACCATGGTGAGTCCGACGCGGAGGTGTACCGGCTGGTCGGAGAGCAGACCTTCTACCTCAAGGTGGGCGGTTCTGACCTGGCAGCCGAGGCTGAGCGGCTGGAGTGGCTGGCCGCTCAGGGCATGCCGGTTCCGCACGTGGTGGAGGCTGGTGCGGACTGGCTGGTCACCACGGAGGTGGCTGGGGTCCCCGCCGCCGAGCTCGACCATGTGGTGGACGCCATGGCGTCGGTGGCCCGGATGCTGCACGCGCTACCGGTAGAGGCGTGTCCCTACCGGCGCGACCTGGCGGTGACGACCGAGCAGGCTCACAAGCAGGTCAGCAACGGGCTGGTCGATCTTGAGAACCTCGAGGACGAGTACGACGGCTGGACCGGCGAGCAGCTGCTGGAACGGCTGAGGCAGAGCAGACCGGCCGACGAGGACCTGGTCGTGTGTCATGGCGACTTCACCCCGGAGAACGTGCTCCTGGATCCGCTGACGGGCGCGGTGACCGGGCTGATCGATGTCGGCCGACTCGGCGTGGCGGACCGGTGGCTCGACTTGGCCATCGCCTACCGGGAGTTCTGCGAGGAAGACGCTCGGCGCTTCCTGTCGCAGTACGGCACGCCATTGGCCGCAGAGAAGCTGGCGTACTACGTCTTGCTGGACGAGTTCTTCTGACCGGTCAAGAAATCAACGACTTTGGTCAAACATGCAATTGCTGAACAATCACAAACAAAGTCAGGCGGTCGCCCGGACCGGAGCGGAATCGCTCTCGGGCGCCGCATAGAGGGAAAGGACGCCGGCCCATTCGTCGAGGCGGGCCAGGGCGTCGGCGTGACCGGATTCCGCGTTCAGCCGGCTGCCGTCGCAGATCCCCTGGGTCGCCCGCAGGAGTAGCTCGGTGCCGAGGTCCCGGAGGGTGTCGAGGGCTGCCATGCGGATCATTCAATCGGACCCGTGTTTCGCCTACGTAACGCAGCCGCCAACAACGCGATAAGTCACCGATTAACCGGCCAGGAATGACAGCCGTACCTGTCGTTCCGGATTGTCGACGTTTGTATCGACAAAGCAGATCGACTGCCAGGTGCCCAAAGTCAGCCGCCCGCCCAGCACCGGCACGGTCGCGTACGGCGGGATGATCGCGGGCAGCACGTGGTCCCGACCGTGGCCGGGGGTGCCGTGCCGATGCCGCCAGCCGAAGTCCCGCGGCAGCAGTTCCTCGAGCACCGCGAGCAGGTCGGTGTCGCTGCCCGCACCAGTCTCCAGGATCGCGATTCCGGCGGTCGCGTGCGGCACGAAGACATGCAACAGACCGTCGCCACGACCGGCGACGTACTCCTCGCACCGGCTCGTGAGGTCGAGGACGACCTCACGAGTCCCGGTGCGAAGGTCTATGAGCTCGGAGTGCATCAGGCAGGGACGATGTTGACCAGCTTCGGCGCCCGCACGATCACCTTGCGGGTACCGCGGCCGTCCAGCGCCTTCTGGACCGCGTCCGAGGCCAGCGCCAGCTGCTCCAGCTCGGCGTCGGTGATGTCAGGTGCGACCTCCAGCCGGTCCTTCACCTTGCCGGCGATCTGGACCACGCAGGTGACGGTGTCCTCGACCAGCAGTGCCGGGTCGACCTTGGGCCAGCCCGCCTTGGCGACGGTCGGCTCGTGACCCAGCTCTTCCCACATGTCCTCGGCCGTGTACGGCGCCACCAGGCTCAGCAGGATCGCGGTCGCCTCGACCGCCTCCCGCACCGCCGGGTCGGCCGCACCGGGGCCGGAGTCGATCGCCTTGCGGGTCGCGTTGACCAGCTCCATGATCCGGGCGACCACGACGTTGAAGCGCATCGAGTCGATCAGCTCGGAGGCGTCCGACACCGTCTTGTGGGTGATCCGGCGCAGCGCGACGTCACCGCCGGCCGGGTCGGTCCCGACCGGGGACTCGACCGCAGCGGCCAGCCGCCAGGCACGCTGCAGGAACTTCAGCGCACCACCCGGCGACATGTCGGCCCAGTCGATGTCGTCGGCCGGCGGACCGGCGAACACCATGGTCAGCCGGACCGCGTCCACGCCGAACTCGTCCAGCTGGTCGCCCAGGTTGACGCCGTTGCCCAGGGACTTGCTCATCGCCTTGCCCTGGTTCACGACCTGGCCCTGGTTCAGCAGCCGGGTGAACGGCTCGACCACCTTCAGGTGGCCCATGTCGTGCAGCGCCTTGACGAAGAACCGCGCGTACAGCAGGTGCAGTACGGCGTGCTCCTTGCCGCCGACGTACTGGTAGACCGACATCCAGCGGTCGGCCATGCCCGGGTCGAACGGTCCCTCGGTGTACTCCGGCGACAGGTAGCGCAGGAAGTACCAGGAGGAGTCGACGAACGTGTCCATCGTGTCGGTGTCGCGCTCAGCGGCGCCACAGCACTTGGGGCACGGCACCTCGACCCAGTCCCGGGCCGCGGCCAGCGGGGAGACGCCCTTGGGCGACAGGTCCGCACCGCGCAGGTCGGGCAGCTCCACCGGCAGCTGGTCGTCCGGAACCGGCACCTCACCACAGGCGGGGCAGTGGATGATCGGGATCGGCGCACCCCAGAAGCGCTGCCGGCTCAGCAGCCAGTCGCGCAGCCGGAAGTTGATCGTGCGCTCCCCCAGGCCCTTGTCCTCCAGCCAGTCGATGGTGCGCGACTTGGCCTCGGCAACCTCCAGCCCGTCCAGGTTCAGCTCGGCGTTCGAGCTGTTGATGGCCGGGCCGTCACCGGTGTACGCCTTGCCGTCGAAGTCCTCGGAAGGCTGCACGGTGCGGATGATCGGCAGGTCGAACTTCTCGGCGAACTCCCAGTCCCGGCTGTCCTGCCCGGGCACGGCCATGATCGCGCCGGTGCCGTAGTCGGCCAGCACGTAGTCGGCGGCCCAGATCGGGATGCGCTGCCCGGTGACCGGGTTGACGGCGTACGAGCCCAGGAAGACACCCGTCTTGTCCCGGTCGGTGCTCAGCCGCTCGATCTCGGTGGTCGCCTTGACCGCCCGCAGGTACTCGTCGAAGGCGCCCTGCTGCTCCGGCGTGACCAGCTCGGCGGCCAGGTGCGCGTCCGGAGCGACCACCAGGAAGGTGGCGCCGAACAGGGTGTCCGGACGCGTTGTGAACACGCGGATGGGCTCAGAGCGGCCCTCCACCTGGAACTCGGCGAACGCACCCTCGGAGCGCCCGATCCAGTTGCGCTGCTGCAGCAGGATCTCTTCGGGCCACTGCAGTTGGTCCATGTCGTCCAGCAGCCGCTGCGCGTACTCGGTGGTCTTGAAGTACCACTGGGTCAGCTCACGCTTGGTGACCTCGAAACCACAGCGCTCACAGCGCCCCTGCACGACCTGCTCGTTGGCCAGCACGGTCTGGTCGTTCGGGCACCAGTTCACGTACGACGCTTTGCGGTACGCCAGGCCGCGCTCGTAGAACCGCGTGAACAGCCACTGCGTCCACCGGTAGTACTCGGGGTCGGACGTGTGCAGCCGCTTCGACCAGTCGAAGCTCATCGCGTACCGGCGGATCGACTCCGCCTGGACCTCGATGTTGGCGTAGGTGTAGGTCGCCGGGTGCTCGTTGCGCTTGATGGCCGCGTTCTCGGCGGGCAGCCCGAAGGAGTCCCAGCCGATCGGGTTCAGCACGTCGTACCCCTGCTGGAACCAGTACCGCGACAGCACGTCGTGCAGCGCGAACACCTCGGCGTGCCCCATGTGCAGGTCGCCGGAGGGGTAGGAGAACATCGTGAGCGCGTAGCGCCGCTCGGCCGAGCCGTCGTCCTTCGCCTTGAACGGGTCCAGCTTCTCCCACACCGGACGCCACTTGGCCTGCATCGCGTTGAAGTCGTAGCCACCCCGGTCGATCGGAGTGTCCTCCACCTGCTCGCTCACGGTCTTACTCTCCCGCTCGTGTCTGTGTTGAGAGCCCTGGAAATGAAAAAGCCCCTCACTCAGGAGGGGACGCCGTACGGGCCGACGCTGGAAGCGCCTGAATGCCGGTACGGCTAACTAAGGAGCAGGCTCACTCGCATAGGCCCACGATAGCACCACCGGCAGTACCCATTGGGCACTCCCTGGCAGACCCCCGGGCAGAGGTCGGCAGAGAACCACCGGAGCCAGTCCTGCCGTAGTTAGCGTCGTAGGCATGAAGAATCTGGGCAAGACTGCCGCCACCGCCGCGCTCGTGCTGACCGCGCTGGGTACGCCGGCCGCGGTCGCACTGCAGCAGGCCGACGACAAGCCCGCCCACAGCAAGCTGGCCGGCGACCCGTGGATCCGTACCGAACTGTTCTTCGGTACGGACAAGCCGGGCCCGGACGTGTCGGACTACCAGTTCCAGAAGTTCGTGGACTCCACCGTGACGCCGCGGTTCCCGGACGGTCTGACCGTCCTGTCGGGCCAGGGGCAGTGGAAGGAGACCAAGGGCATCGTCAAGGAGCGCTCGAAGCTCCTGATCATCGTCTACCCGGTCGACGGCGCGGACGAGAGCAGCAAGAAGATCGAGGAGATCCGGGACCTCTACGAGAAGAAGTTCCAGCAGGAGTCGGTCCTGCGCGCGGACAGCGAGGAGCACGTCTCCTTCTGATCCCCTCAGACGGCCGGTGCAGCGCGGTGTCGACCCCGCGCTGTGCCGGTCTTCCACACGTCAGAAGAGCTGCCACTCCCCCTCGGACACCACTGTCACCTCGCCGTCCACCACCTTGACCGCCGATTCGTCATCGAGCGCGTACGTCGGATGTGGAATCCGGGCCGCCCAGTCGGAGGCGTTGGCGCGGGAGGCGTCCAGGTGGTCGGGGTGCTCGAAGTGTGGGATCACAGCGAAGTCAGTGAGCCCCAGGCCGCGTCCAGTCACCAGATACCGGTTGAGCGAAGGAGTGAATGTGAACTCCTCGCTCTGCACCGGCTCGTCGGCTGCCCGGGGCGGGTCGTCGTACGTCTCGACGAAGGTGGGCGCTGCGACAATGGCGCCCGCGCTCACACCGACGTACACGGCCTCTAGCGTCGGCAGCAGGTCAGCCAGGCCGGACTGCCGCATCCACCGCGCGAGGAAGAGCGGGTCGCCTCCCCAGACCAGCAACGCGTCCGCTGCCTGCACCGTCGGCACCCACGCATTCGAGTCGATACTCGGCAGCACCGACAGCTCCAAGACGCCCAGTGACTTCCAGCCCAGTTCGGTCATCGGGTTGTGCAGCGCACGCCAGGCGTGGTTCGCACCACCGGGGAACGGATAGATGGCCGTGGGGATGATGAGTGCGTTCGACGAGGCAATCGGCTTGCCCAGCAGTTCGACCAGCGCACCTTGGATGCTCGAGTTCTTGATACCGCTCGAGGTCAGCAACGCTTTCATATGAACTCCGTTCCACCGGATCGTCGGTGCTCGCCAGGTGTGCGCCCGTAGTGGCGTTTGAACGCAGTGGAGAATGGCCGGACGTCTGAGTACCCGCAGGCCCGAGCCACCTCGGTAACCATCAAAGAAGGGTCCAGCAACAGCTGAGCCGCCAACTCGAGCCGGAGGCGCCAGAGCGTCGCCATGATCGACGCACCGGTCTGCTGAGTGAATAGCCGCTCCGCATGGCGCTCAGACAGGTGTACGACGGCCGCCACGTCCCGGACCGTGATCGGCCGGGACAGGTTGTCCCGCAGGTGTCGCTGCATCGCCTCGACCACCAGCAGCCCGCGGTCGCGACGTACTGGCTCGACAGCCAGGTCTTCGTCCAGTGCGAACGCACGAGCTGTTTCCAGCACCAGAGTCGAGCCCAACGCATTCAGTGCGGCTGAGTACCCCGAGGTGGGTCCGGCGGCCTCTGCGGCGAGAGCTGTGATCACCTGCGGCAGCACACCAACCCGTTCAGAGACGACTGGTCCATCAGCTCGTGTCAGTCCGGACCACCACCCAGGTTCATCTGAGCCTGGGCGGAAGGTGAAGCCCCAGAAAGCGATCCCCAACGGCTCTGCGCGCGAAGACTCGATCTCGTGGACGTCACCGGGCCGTGCGAGGAACACCGAGCCCGGCACTACGTCGTACTGGACCGTGCCGTTGTTGAAGCGGCCGGAGCCGGAGTAGGCGAGGCAGACCTCGTGGAACGAGTGGGTGTGCCAGTAGTTGCGCCAGTACTCCGGCCGGTAGTGCCCCCAGCTCAGGAAGTCCGCGCGGAACCCGTCGACCTCGCAGGACTCGAGCAGTCCGGCGAGGTCGACGAAACGGTCCGCGTCAGCGACGGATCCCAGGCTCAAACATTGCTCCTGCCGGTGGGGTCGACTCCACGCAGCATCATGCCCTGACCGAGTGACCACTCGTGGGTCTTGACCGTCGGCGGGTCCGCCGGGTCGCGGTACTGGATCAGCCAGGTGGTCCGCGGCTCGTCGCTCACGTTCACCCCGGAGCCGTGCACGGTCAGGTAGGTGAAGAACAGTACGTCGCCCGCCTCGGCCGGCTGCGGTGTCGCCGCATCGAACGGCACATCGGTCAGGTGGAACGAGCCCTCCGGGTCGTGCTCCCGCGGTCCGGACTTGTGACTGCCCGGGATGATCCGGACGCACCCCTTCTCGAGAGGGGCGTCGTCGAAGTGGAAGATCGCCGCCCCGACCCGGTGGTACTTGTGCGGGAAGAACGGGTGGTCCTGGTGCAGCGGGAACGGCGATCCGTTCTCCGGCGGCTTCACGAACAGCTTGGTGTGGTGCAGCTGGACGTTGTCCACGCCCATCACCGCAGCGGCCACGTCGGTGAACCGTGGGTCGACCAGCAGCTTCGCGAACTCGGCGTCGTAGAACTGTGCGTCGTGCAGATGCTGCAGCCGGGTGGCCCCGTCGGCCAGGCCCATCGCGGACTGCCAGGTCGGGTCGTCGTGGCGGTTCAGCTGCGCCAGCAGGTCGTGGCTGCGGCCGCGATAGTACGCCGCTTCCTCCTTGCTGAGCAGGCCTTTCACCAGTACGAAACCCTCGTCGGCGTACTGCTGTGCCAGGCTCGACAACTCGGGCCGGGCCGAGGTGGTCGTCATCTCGAAGCTCCTCCTGATCGGGTACTTCGAGACTACGAAAAGCGACGCCCGGTCGGCAGGACCCGACCGGACGCCGATGTTTCTCAAACGGACACGCTTACCCGAGGAACAAGTAGTCGGCCTGGTAGGGCACCGACACGACAGCCTGCGTCTCCGGGTCGCAGCTACCCGCTGGTGCGACCCCGCCGACGGTGTTCAGCCGCAGGATCTGAGTAGCGTCCGCGAGGATGCCGCTGCGTCCACCGGCCTGACGAGCGTCCAGCAGCAGCTCGGCGATGTTGCCCTGACCGTTCGGCGACTTGGTGACGAGCTTTCCGGTGACCGCGGTGCCGTCCGGAGCGATCCACTGGGGCGGGCCGTCGACCGGGCGGGCGAACGAGTGCAGGATGCCATCCCGCAGTACGGCGGCGACACCGAACTGACCGAAGGCGAACCCACCACCCGGCTGCGCAGTGCAGTGGTAGATCTGCGAACCGCCAACGACGGCCGCCTGCAACGCCCGCGGCTGGCCGCCCTTGTTCTTCGCCAACTGCCCACGCACCGCACCGCCGCTGAACTCACCGGTGTGCAGGTTCGTGTAGAAACCGGCCGGGTTGCTCTTCAGCTTGGCGACCAGGTCCGCGCCGACCGTGGCCGTCCCGGCAACGCCGGTCACCGACGCAGGCAGACCATCCGTGTCGGCGAACAGATCCGCGGCGACCGCACCATTGACCCCCTTAGCGCCGGCATGGATGTGCCCGTTGGTCGGTGCGCCGATTCCACTCCACACAGTCGCGTAGGAGAGCTTGTCACCGCTTGCCTGCAGCAACCACTCCGCACGCCCGTCCAGATCGCCCGACGGCTTCGGGCCAGGAACCTCTTGCTTGCCGTCGGCCACCGACCGCAGGTTGTCCGCCGTGCTGCCATTCAGTACGCCGTTCAGGTCGACCGCACGACCCAACGCGTGCGTCTGACCGCGAACGGCGCCACCGGGAAACTCCGCCGTGTGCAGGTTCAGGTAGAAACTGTTCGGATTCGCCTTGATCGCGGCGAGCAGCGCCTGGTCGGTGACCTTCACACTGCCCGTCACAGCCTGTACGCCGGCCGGGATGTCCGAACCGAGGAAGTCGATCTTCACGCCACCGTTGGTACCGGCCGCACCCTGGTGGATGTGGAAGGCCTTCGGCGCGGAAATGTTCTGCCAGCGAACCGCATACGAAACCTGGTCACCCTTGATCCTGACGACCCCGACCGCCCGGCCGTCCGGGTCGTTGACAGCCGGCCCACCCGCGACCGGCACCTCGTTGCGTCCGACGAGCCCGGCGGCCAGGAAGACCGCCGGCGCCTTGCTCGTCGTCTGATACCCGGTACCCGTCGACGCCTGACCACCGGCAACCGCATGATCATGACCCGAAGACGGCTGCCCGCCAGTCGGCGCCGGATGATCGTCGTGGGCGAAAGCCACGCCGGCCACCACGGTCGTCGCGGCCAGGCCGGTGGCGAGAACAGGCAGCACAAACTTGCGAACAGACATCGGAAAACCTTTCCTGGTTGGTCTCTTGCCCTTCGTGATCACCAACACGGATGGTTTTCTGGATCGGTTCAAACCTTCTTCGAAGAATTTTCAGGCGGCTACAACCCCAGCTGTCCCAGCCGCACGCTGATTCGCGGGTCGGTGGAGACGACCGGGGCGCTGGTGCGGACCCAGGGGTCGCCGCCGAAGTACTTCGTGAAGATGTTCTCGGCGGTTCGGGTGGCGAGGGCTTGGGAGGTGAGGGTCGGGTTGGGACCGCCGAGGCCGTTGGAGAGGGCGGAGTTGTCGGCCACGAAGAGGCCCTTGACGGCTCGGGTTTCGCCGGTGGCGTCGAGGACCGAGTTGTGCTCGGATGCGCCCATCCGCATCGAGGACTGGACGTGCAGGATGAGGGGTGCCCAGTCGATTCGGTAGACCTTCTTAGCGCCGGCGCCGCGGAGGAGTTCGGCTGCTTTTCGGGCCATGAACTCGCGGTTCTTCAGGGTGCGCTTCGTGCGCTTGCGCTGCTGGAAGGTGACCTTCGGGATCGGGCCGTTCTCGTCGGCCGGGAGCGCCGACGTGGTGACGCGGTTCTGCGCCTCGACGTCGTCGTCGGTGATCACCAGTACGGTGAGCAGCTTGTCGATGCCGCCGGCAACCAACTCCTTGAGTTCCGGACCCATCACCCGGCCGGCCGGCCCGTCCCACGGTCCGGTCTGTCCGCGGCCGTTCTTGTACTGCCCACGGATACCGCTGTCCGACAGCGTGCCCGCGAACGCGTTCAGTGCTGGCGGCAGCCCGACGTTCTCCAGACCCCCGTACGGCGGGTAGTCCAGTCGCGCGCTCGATCCGACGCCCTTGGGGTTGCCGGTGTAGTCGTCGAACGACCCGATCATCCAGTCGAAGAAGTGGTCGGTGTACCCACGTCCAACCCAACCGTTCGGATTCGGCAGCCCGCTGTTGAACCACAGCCGCGGATTCTCGGTGCACCCACCGGACATCACCACGACCCGCGCGTCCTCGCGGTGCTCGTCACCCGTCACGTTGTCCCGCCACGTCACCCCCGACGCAGTCAGTACGCCGTGCCGCGTCTCAGTGTGGACGCGAGTCACATACGCATCCGCGATCAGCTCGGCGGGTTTGCCGCCGCGGGACCAGACCTCGGCGGTGAGTGCCATCGGCACGTAGCTGTTGTCCGTCGAGCGCTTCGCGAACTGGTTGCGCGGGGCACCCTTCGGTCGCATGCACCCCTGGAAACAGTAACCACAGAAGGTGCAACCGGTCGCCTGCGGATAGTTCAGCAAATTGGCCGAGGAGGTCTTACCCGCCGTACCCCCAGGCTGCAGGATCGCGTTCTCCTGCGGCCGGTACGACGGCCCGCGCGTGGTCTTCGTCGTTTGGACCGGCAGGCCGAGAGTCTCGGCGCCCTGGAAGAACACCTGCTCCTTCGTCCCCATCGCCGCCGTCTGGACCGGCATGATCGCCTCGACCCACTCGAAGTACGGAACCATCGAGGAGTAGCTGAACGGGAACCGGTGATTCACGTCGTACTCGTTGCGATCGGCACCTTCATACCCGGCGAACACACCGGGATAAGCGCGGGGGTAGTTTCCGTAGAAGTGCTGCGTGGTCCCGCCCACACCGGACAACTGCCAGACGAACGAGTTCTGCGGCCACTCGCGGTACCAGGCCGGCTTGGAACGATCCGTCGGGCCGAGCCGGAAGTACCCGGTCAGCGGGTTGTTCGCGTCCTCCTCGAACGTCGACCACTCCTCGCGCGGCTTCGCGTGCCGTGGCCCGGCCTCGAGCAGCAGTACGTCGAGGCCCTTCGCGGCCAGTTCCTTGGCGACCACCGGTCCACCACCACCGGCTCCGATCACGATCACATCGCGCATCAGTCGTGCACCTCTTTGCGTCCCTGGTAGTAGCCGATGAAGTCGTCCCAGCCCTCGACCGGGCCGTCGGGCTGATAGCCGGTGAGCGTCCACCCGACCGGTCGCCGACGCAGCGTCTTCGTGGACCGATCCAGTACGCCGTACTCGCCGTAAGCACCGAAGGTCGCGAACTCAATCAGTGCGCCGCCGACGAACTTGAGCAGCCCGGACACCGACGCCTTCAGCGGCTCGGGGAACTGCACATCCAGCAACGCGACCAGGTCCGAGTCGGTCTTCTCGATGAGCTCGAACGTCCGCGCCTTCTCGGCGTACGTGAGCCGCGCGAACGGCGACAGGTGCGGACCGTTCACGGCGGCCGGGTTCACCTGGGTCGCCATCAGGTTCAGCAGACCGGCGATCGGGAACGACAGCGGGATCGTCTCGTCGCTCTGCAGCACCGCCGCGAACGCCTGGTCCAGGCTGCGCAGCTCGGCCGGCAGTACTTCGAGACCCGGCAGGTTGACGCCCGAGTCGGCCAGGCCCGTCACCAGGGCGGCACTGATCGGCTGGGCCAACGCGTCCGGGAACGGGACGAAGTTGTCCAAGGCGTTGATCATGAAGTCCGTCGCGCCCGCATCGAGAGCGCCAGGCGTGCGGCTGCTGGCGCCCTGCGTGCGGGAGTACTGGTCCGGGCCGGGCAGCGCGAAGGCGGTCAGCCCGTTCAGCGTGTCGCGGGCGAGTGCCGCGAGGACCGGGCGGACGAGGTCCACGCCGGGGAGGCTGGTGGCGGCGTCGGCCGGATTCAGCAGACCGCGCGTGAGCAGCCCGCCACCTCCCAGCGCTGCTCCCAGAACACCGATCCGGGCGAGGAACACCCGTCTGGACAAATTTCGGGGTTCGGCCACGAAACACCCTCCGTTGTGGGACCAGTAGAGCTACTGGTCCCACAACGAGCAGATGTGAGCCGGGTTACTCCTCGACCGGTACGGCGATCGGCCGCAACCGGGCCCAGAGCACGAACAGTCCCGCGAAGACCAGCATCGCGATTCCGCCCCACAGGTTGATGTTGATCCCGGCCGCCTTGTCGATCTCCGCCTGCTTCTCGACGATGCCGAGGACCGTCAGGATCACGCCGTACAAGCCGATCAGCGTCGCGATGACGACACGGATGTCGAATGCTCCGGCCTTCTTCTTCTCTGCCATGACAATGCTCCTCTCAGCCGAAGACGATGTTCAGGACGACGACCAGGCCCAGCGAGATCCCGGCCAGCAGCACCGGCTTGCGGTACCAGCCGTGATCACCCTCGCCGGCCGTCTCGGACCGCTGCTCCTTGGGCGTCAGCGAGTAGACCAGCCCGACCAGCTCGGACTCCTGCTTGGCCCTGGTGACCTTGCTGACCACGACGCTGACCAGGATGTCGACCACGAAGGCCGCACCGGCGCCAACGAAGCTCGCGCCCTGACCGGGCAGGTTGATCACGCCGGTCTCGGACAGGATGAACACCAGTACGGCGGTCGTCGTACCGCTGACGAGACCGATCCAGCCGGCCGCCGCGGTCATCCGCTTCCAGAACATACCGAGGATGAACGTGGCGAACAGTGGCGCGTTGAAGAACGAGAACAGCTGCTGCAGGTAGTCCATCAGGTTGCTGTAGCCGGAGGCGATCGCCGCCGTACCGATCGCGATCACCGTGCCGCCGACCGTCACCCAGCGGCCGGTCCGCAGATAGAAGTCGTCGCTGCGCTCCTTGACGACGTACCGCTCGAGCAGGTCATACGTCATGACCGTGTTGAACGAGCTCAGGTTCGCCGCCATACCGGCCATGAACGAGGCCAGCAGACCGGTGATCGCCAGGCCGAGCATGCCGTTCGGCAACAGGTCCCGCATCAGCAGCAGCAACGCGTCGTTGTAGGTGACGTCGCCGCCCGTGCCGTTGTTGTTCTTGAACTGCTGCAACTCCGGTACGGCGACCGCCGCGATCATGCCCGGGATGATCACGATGAACGGGATGAACATCTTCGGGAACGAACCGATGATCGGGGTCCGCCGGGCCGCGGACATGTTCTTCGAGGCCATCGCGCGCTGGACCTCGACGAAGTTCGTTGTCCAGTAGCCGAACGAGAGCACGAACCCGAGACCGAAGACCAGCCCGATCACCGACAGGAAGCTGTTGTTGAAGCCGCTCAATTCAGTGCCGGGCCAGGCGCTCAGTTGCTCCGCGCCACCCTTCGACGCGGTGACCTTGTCGATCAGGCCCTGGTACCCGCCGACCTTGCGCAGACCGACGATCGTCAGCGGCAGCAGCGCGGCGACGATCACGAAGAACTGCAGCACCTCGTTGTAGATCGCCGCGGACAGGCCGCCGAGAGTGATGTAGCTGAGCACGATCACCGCGGCCACGATCACCGACACCCAGATCGGCCAGCCGAGCAGCACGTTGACGATGGTGGCCAGGAGGAACAGGTTCACGCCCGCGATCAGCACCTGCGCGACGGCGAAGCTGATCGCGTTCACCAGGTGCGCGGGTTTGCCGAACCGGCGCAGCATGAACTCCGGCACGCTGCGGACCTTGGAACCGTAGTAGAACGGCATCATCACGACACCGAGGAACAGCATCGCCGGGATCGCGCCGATCCAGAAGTAGTGCACGGTCGGCATCCCGTACTGCGCGCCGTTCGCGGACATGCCCATGATCTCGATCGCGCCGAGGTTGGCGGAGATGAAGGCCAGGCCGGTCACCCAGGCCGGCAGCGAACGGCCGGACAGGAAGAAGTCCAGGCTGCTCGAGACCGCGCGTTTGGCCAGGTACCCGATGCCGAGCACGAAGACGAAGTACGTCGCGATGATGATGTAGTCGACCGCTTTGGCATCGAGTCTCAGGACGGAGTCAAGTGGCAGCATCGGCCCTCCGGGTCGGTATATGACGCACAGTGTTGTTACCGGTTAGGAACGTTACTCCTGCTTTCAATCACCCAGTAGACCGACCCGCGTCTCCACCCGGATCTCCACCCGTGGACGGTCCTGCCTCAGGTCAGTGCCCACTTAGCGTCGGAGCATGTCCTTCGGAACCCTTCCCAACGCTCTCGTCGTCGTCGCGATCGTGGTCGCGGTCATCGCCCGCAGGCTGTCCTGGTCGGAGTTGGAGAACTCCGACGCGGATGTCTGGCGCGGCCCGCTGATCCTTTGCGGGGTCGGCATCTACCAGATGTATGGCAAGCACCTTCAGCTCGGCCTGGTCGATCTCGTCCTGCTGATCGCCGGGGTCGGCGTCGCGCTGGCCGCCGGGTACGCGTCCGGCCGGGTCGCCCAGGTCCAGCGGCGCGCCGGGAAGGTGTTCTTCCGGCTCGGGATCCCCGGACTCGGCATCATGGTGGCGTACCTGGTCATCCGCCTCGGACTGGCGGGCGTCGGGCACCTGCTCGGTATGGCCACGACCGCCGGTGGTGGCGCACTGATGCTGAGCATGGGCGCGAACCTGCTGACCCAGTCGTTGGTGATCCAGGGCAAGGCACACCGCGAGGCCGAGGAGTACAGCATCAGTTGAGCAACTTGAAGGCCCGGCTCCCAGGCGGGATGCACGGCGACAGCGGCTGGCTCGGCCGGGTGATGACGGCAGCAGTCGCCATCGGAGTCCTCGGTACGGCGCGCCCTGCCGATCGCTGGGTGTGGTTCGCACTCGGCGCCGGGCTGGCCGCGTTCCTGGCCGGCACGTGGTTGATGACCTCCCGCCCGCGGCTCGCGCTCGTCCTACTCAGCACGGTTGCCATCGGCAACGCGCTCCTGGCCGGTGTCCCGGACTCGAACGCCTTGGTGCTGGTCCTGGTCGCGCTCACCACGATCGTGATCGTCGATCTGAGTCGAACCGGCTTCCGACCGATCCTTGCTGTCGGCATCGGTGTGGGTGTCGGCTTCGGGTTGTCGAGGTGGTGGTTCGAGCGGAGCGACAGTTGGCTGCTGACCCAGTTGATGTGGGCGGCGATCCTAATCGCATTCGGGTTGAACCGGCGGCAGTACGAGATCCAGGTTCGTCAGACGCGGGAGCTGCTTGTACAGACTCGGCGTGCGCAGAGCGAACGCGCCCGAGCCGCCGCCCTCGACGAACGTGGTCGGATCGCCCGCGACCTGCACGACGTACTCGCCCACTCGCTCGGTGCTTTGTCCGTGCAACTCGAGGTCGCCGAGGCGCTGCTCGACGAACGCCGTGATGTCGACGGGGCGCTCGAGCGAGTACGACGTTCCCGGCGGCTCGCGGTCCAAGGCCTGAACGAGGCCCGCAACGCGGTAGCCGCGCTCCGAGCAGACGACGTACCAGAGCTACCCGAGGCGATACGCGCACTAGCCGAACAACACGAGGCGGATCACGCCGTACCGGTCCAACTGACAGTCGAAGGCACACCCGCCAAGCTCGCCTCCACCACCACCGTCGCCCTCCTGAACACAGCACGAGAAGCCCTGACGAACGCCGCCAAGCACGCACCCGGCCAACCCGTCGATATCAAGCTTGTGTATGGCGATGCTGTGCGACTGGTAGTTCGGAACCTCGGGCCTACTGCTGGTGATGGGTTTGGGTTGGTGGGGATGCGCGAGCGGCTGGCCCTCGTCGGTGGCACGCTGACAGCAGGTCCGGACGGGGACGACTGGCTCGTGATCGCGGAGGCGCCGAATGAATGAGACCATCCGCGTCCTCGTGGCCGACGATCAGCAGGTGGTGCGGGAGGGGCTGGTTGCGCTGCTGGAACTGATTGATGGGATCGAGGTGACCGGGGCCGCGGCTAATGGGGCTGAGGCCGTGGACCTTGTTGCTCGGGGCAACGTTGATGTCGTCCTGATGGATCTGCGGATGCCGGTTCTCGACGGGGTGGACGCGACTGCGCGAATCACCGCCGACTTCCCCGACGTCGCCGTACTGGTGCTGACGACGTACGCCGATGATGCGTCAATCGCGACCGCGTTGCGGGCTGGGGCACGCGGCTATCTCACCAAGGACGCCGGTCGTGTAGAGATCGGCGCCGCGCTGAGATCAACCGCCGCCGGCCAGTCGACCTTCGACCCCGAGGTAACCCGAAAGCTGGTGGCTGGGCTGGCTCCTGAGCCGCCTACCACGGACGGGCTGACAGCGAGGGAGACTGAGGTGCTGCGGCTGATTGCGCGTGGGCTCAGCAACTCCGAGATCGCGCAGCAGCTCTTCATCAGTGAAGCGACTGTGAAGACGCATATCAACAACACGTTCGCGAAGATCGGCGCCCGGCACCGCGCGGAGGCGGTCCGGTACGCCTACCGCCAAGGGCTCGCGTCAGATCTTTAGCTCGGCAACGACCGGGCGGTGGTCACTGCCGGTCGGCGCCATCACCCACGCCTTGGTCGGCTCGACACCGCGAACCAGGATGTGGTCGATCCGCGCCATCGGGAAACTCGACGGCCAGGTGAATCCGAACCCGTGCCCGGCCGCGCCCTGCGCCGAGCGCAGACCGGCCGTCAACGGCGCCAGGCTGCGGTCGGTCGCCGTACCGTTGAAGTCGCCCATCACGATCACGCCGGCCAGCTTCTCCTCGGCGATCTGCCGGCCGAGAGCTCGAATCGTCTTGTTACGCTGGTCGGAAGTGAATCCGCTGGTACCGATCCGCACCGAGGCCAGGTGCGCGACGTACACCGCAACCTTGCCCTCCGGGGTATCGACCTCAGCCCGCAGCGCCCGGGTCCACGCGAACCCGACGTCGACCGACTCACTCTCCTCGACCGGGTACTTCGACCAGAGCGCGACCGTGTCCCGCGTCACCTGATACGGGTACTTCTTCGCGAACGCAGCCTTGTAGACCTTGAGATCCGCCGCCGTCAGCTCCTCGAGCGCGACGATATCCGCATCGGCCGTCAGCAGATCCTGCGCTGTGCGCTTCGGGTCCGGGTTGGCCGCATCCACGTTGTGCGACAGCACCCGCAGGTCGTAGGCACCACCGGTTGACTGAGGAATCAGCTGGTTGCCGAACATCCCGCCCCACACCACGGTCGGCAGCAGCAAAGCCACGCCGGCGATCGCAGAACGCCGTACCAGCGCGGCAACAGCAAGGATCGGTACGGCGACGCCCACCCACGGCAGGAACGTGTCCAGCAGACTGCCCATGTTGCCGAAGGTGTTCGGCACCCAGCGGTGGAAGAGCAGCGGCAGCGCGGTCAGAATCGCCAGCACCGCTATGAACCAGCCACGACGCCACTTGCCGTTCTTCCGCGCACGACGGGCATCGGCCCGTTGTGGCGGCCGTTTGGGCGCGAGGGTGGCGGTGCTGTTGGACATGATGCGATTGTTGCGGACTCTCCGGCTCTGCCAAAGTCCGCGGAGGCTTCTGTACGGGGATTTCATCCTTGCGGACGACCGTTCTGGCCGAAGTGATTAGACCGTGGGCGGTAGTTCCGCGCCGTAGCGAGCAGGTGCTCGGTGCGGTGCATCGGTGTGCGGGGGCGAAGGGTGCGATGCGGAGCATCGTGCGCTTTGCCCACGTGCGGCGAGGTGCCGTGCCGAGTGCCGCGCAGTAGGCGGGGAACTGCCGCCCACGGTCTTAGACATCCGTGAGAGCGCTGGTGCGTTGGGTGGATAACGCTGACAATGCGAGGTATGCCGCCTGACCAAAGTGTGGAGCCGTTTGTCGTGAAACGACATGGGCTGGGCACCACCAAGACGATGTTGCTCTTCTGCGCGCTGCTGGTCGGTGCCGAGGTGCTGATCACGCTACTGGCCATCGCGATCTCGCGCGCGCAGGGCAACTCGGCGCGCGACGGGCTGGAGACGATCTGGCTGTCCTGGGGCGGGAGCCCGCTGATCTTCGCGCTCGGGATGCCATTCCTGCTGTTGATCGGCGCGATCACGGCACTGGAAGAGCGGCAGGAGGTCGACGAGGACGACGTCCTGCTCTCGATCGACGCCGTCGGGGTGCATCTCGGTGGCGCGCAACCGCGCACGGTCCGGTGGGACGAGGTCCGCGGCATCTGCCGGATCGAGCGGCCGTTGGGGAGCAGCGAGGACGACGAGTGGGAACCCTTCCTCGTCGTACTGCTGCACGAAGCCGAAGCGCTCCCCCGCAGCTCGAAGGCGTGGGGCCCGTCCCGGCCGTGGCCCGGCTCGCACGAGGTCATCGGACGTGCCATGCCGTACGACGACCTGGTCGCAGCCGTCGCGCGGTATGCGCCGACCGTCCCGGTCAGCGACCGAGGCCGCGTACCGGACTGAGCTCCACGTTTTAGCGCGATTCGCCCAGCATCGAAACGGTGGCAGCCACGGATCGCTCCTCGCACGATGTGCCCATGCGTCTCGCCCGAATTCTCGCGGCTGCCCTCGTGCTGGCCGGCCAGTTCGCCCTCCCAGCCCTCCCGGCTCACGCGGCCGAGCCCGCCGGTACCTGGAATCCGCAGACCGCTCCGAATGCCGGCGTACCGGTCCCGCCCGGCAACGGACCGTTCTACATGTACGCGCCCTCGATCGTGCAGCTCTCGCCGACGGAGCGCATGGTCTACACCTGCGCCAACCGGGTTCCCGGTCAGACCTTGGACCACGTCGGCATGAACTACGGCACCCGTCGCGCCGACGGCACGTACGCGTGGGGACCGGTCCAGTTCCCGCTCAACCCGCAGGCAGCCGACACGCCGTTCTGGGCCTCGAGCCATATCTGCGATCCCGAGGTCGTGCGCGGTTCGTTCCGGTACGACGGTCACACGTACCCCTGGGCGATGTTCGTCCTGGGCTTCCCGGACACCACCAAGTATCCCCAGGCGGACGACATCAACGTCGTCGGTGTGGCTTTCGCCGACCAGCCGCAAGGACCGTGGAAGCTCAGCCGGAACGCGCTGCTCGACGGATCCACCGACGGCCCGTTCGAGCCCGGTGCCTGGGGTGTCGGCCAGCCGAGCGTGACCTCGGTCGACGGCGCCGGCAAGCTGCTCGTGTTCTACAGCGGCGTGGGCCTGATGCGGCGCGAGGTCGACCTCAGCGACGCCAACAACCCGAAGATCGGCCCGCGGGTCGCACTCCCGACGGCCGGACTCACCCCGGAACCCGGCGGCGGGCCGTGGTTCCACAACGCGTCGTTCGTGTACGACCCGGCGCGCGACGAGTTCCTGGTGTCCCGCGACACCGGCTCCGGTAACGAGCGGGTCCAGCCGGATGTCGAGATCAACCGGATCGCCGGTTCCGCGATCTGGTCGGGAACCGGTACGTGGAGCACGGTCGGACGGCTGACCGAATGCCACAGCGGCTACAAGTACAACCACAACTCCGGCATCGTGCGGAACGCGTACGGGATGATCGCGGACGGCTCCGAGCTGGACGTGTACTTCGCCACCGAACCTCCCGGCGGCAACTACTGGGCGTACCGGCTCGCGCATGCGCAGGCGCCGCTGTCGTTCACCAGCGGAACCAGGCCGGAGCTGATCGCGCAGGAGGACGGTCGGTTGTCCGTCCTGGGACACACCGCGAACCGGTGCGAGGCGAATGTCTGGAGCTCGACCGAGGGCGGGTCGTGGACCAAGTTCGGCGCGAGCCCGGCGGGCCGACCGATCGCGGCACGGCAGCCCGATGGCCGGGTCGCGTTGTTCTCCCGGGCCAACGACGGATCGATCTGGTGGAACCTGCAGGCTCAGCCGAACGGCGGTCACCCCGGCTGGTCCCAGCTGCCGGGCTCAGCCAGCGCCGGTGACCCGGTGGCCGCGAAGACCGCAGATGGACGGCTGGTCGTCGTCACCCGGCGCAACGAAGCACCGGGTTCCCGGGTCTACGTGAACACCCAGCAGGCGCCCAACGGAGCCTTCGCCGGTACTTGGCAGGACCTCGGCGCCAGCCCGGCTGGCCAACCCGTGATCGGCACCAACCAGGACGGATCGCTGGTGCTGTTCGCCAAGGCGGCGAAAGAAGCCGGTGGTCAGATCTGGTTCAACCAGCAGGTCGGCAGCTCGTGGTCAGGCTGGCAGGTCGTGGAAAGCTCGCCATCCTTCGATGGCGGACCAGCCGTGGCCAAGCAAGCCGACGGACGTCTAGTGCTGGTCGCGCGCCGCTGGGAAGGTACGCAGTCCGTCGTCTACCGCTCCATCCAGTCGGGCGCAGGTTGGAGCGCTTGGACCAGCCTCGGCTCCGCCCCCGCGAACGATCCGGTCCTGGCCGAGCAAGCAGGTGGCCGCCTGGCCATGTTCGCCCGCGCCGCCGACGGAAGCGTCTGGTGGACCCGCCAAGACACCGAGAACGGCGCGTTCGGCGGCTGGGACAACCTGGCGGGCGCGGCCGCCGACGACCCGGTCGTCCAACGCGGCGCCGACAACCGCCTGGACCTGGTCATCCGCCAGCCCGACGGCCGCATCCTCCACCGCGTCCAGTCCACGGCCGGAGGAACCGCCTTCGACGACTGGCAGCCGATCCGATGACGCTAGGTTCGGAGGTATGACAGACATCAACAGTCCCGAGGAGAAGGCGCGGTACGAGCGAGGTCTCGCCGTACTGACCGAGGTCGACGGCGGGTCGGCCCCGGCCGTGATGGAGAACCTGGCCGATATCGCGCCCGCCCTCGCTCATCACATCGTCGCCTTCGGCTTCGGTGACATCTATGCCCGACCTGGACTCAACCCGAAGCAGCGGCAGCTGATCACCCTCGGCATCCTGGCCGCGCTCGGCGGCTGCGAGCCACAACTCGAGGTGCACGTGAAAACGTCCCTCAACGTCGGGCTCACACCGGCCGAGATCGTCGAGACCTTCATCCACACGGCCGGGTACGCCGGTTTCCCGCGGGCCCTGAACGCGGTCGGCGTGGCCAAGAAGGTCTTCGCCGACCGCGGGTTGCTACCGGTCAGCTCTGACCGCTGAGGAAGTTCTCCAGGTCGGTGAGGGTGTCCATGGCGCCGATGGGGCCGAGGCCGAGGAACCAGACCTCGTCGTTCACGCGCTTGGCGTGCCCCGCCTTCACCGCCGGGAGTGCTTTCCAGAGGTTGCCGTTGACAACCTGTGACTCCTTGGTGCCGGTGATCGGGCCGAAGCTGGAGTAGAAGATCCAGTCGCCGTCGGCCTGACCGATGTTCTCCTCGGAGACCTCGACCGCCAGGTCCTGGACGTCCTGCACCTTCGGCCGCGGCAGCCCGATGTCCTTCAGGATCACGCCGATGAACGACAGGTTGCCGTACAGCCGGATCTCGGCCGGACGGAACCGGACCAGCGAGATCGTCGGCGAGCCCTGGACCTTGCCCTTCACCTCGTCGGCGCGCTTCTGGTAGTCGTTCAGGACCTGGGTGGCCTTGTCCTCCTCGCCGACCGCGTCCGCGACCAGCAGGAAGTTCTCCTTCCAGGGGAACCCTGGCCGGATGCTCATCACCGTCGGCGCGATCGCGTTCAGCTTGTCGTACAGCGTGGCGGCGCGCAGCTTGCTGCCCAGGATCAGGTCCGGCTTCAGGGCCGCGATCGCCTCAAGGTTCAGCTCGCTGACCCCGCCGACCGTTTTGATCCCCTGCGCCTTGTCCGCCAGGTACGACGGAACGCCGTTCTGCCCGGTGTTCGTCGCCATCCCGACCGGCGTGATGCCGAGCGCGAGCACGTCGTCCAGCTCGCCGCTGTCCAGCACCACGACCCGGCTCGGCTTCTTGTCCAGCTTGGCCTCACCGAGCGCGTGCTTGACGGTCCGCGGGAAGACCCCCGGCTGCGCGTCCGAGCCGAGCTTGGCGGTCTCCGCGTCGGCGGTCTTGAACAGCCGCCCGCCGGTCGCCACTTCCTTGTCCCCGGCCCCGGTGTTGGCACTCTTCGTGTCGCCACCACCACAACCGGCCAGCGCGAGGACAGCGACCGCGACGATGATTCCGAGAGGTTTCTTCACGGACGTTGAGACTACAACAAGTTTGGTAAGGCTCACCTCACCAGGTCCACCGATCGACCGGCGGGCAGTTCGACCTCGATCTCCTTGTCCGGCAGGCCGATCCGGTGCACTCCGGTGCGCGCGGCAACCACCGAGGCTTCAGTCAGTACGCCGTCGCGCCACGTGACGTCGAACACCAGTCCCCCGCGCGCCCGCAGACCGCGGAACGAACCGTCCCGCCAGGCTTTCGGCAGCGCCGGCAGCAGGCGGATCACGTCGGTGTGGCTCTGGATCAGCAGCTCGGGGATACAGCCGGTCATGCCGAAGTTCGCGTCGATCTGGAAGATGTCGCCGTCGCGGTGCAACAGGTTGTCCGACACCAGCCGAGCCAGGTAGTCCTGGATGACCTCATAAGCCTTCTCCCCCTCGAACAACCGCGCCCACAACGCCACCAACCAGGCCGCCGTCCAACCGCCGTTCGTCGCCCCATCGGTTCGGACGGTCAGCGATCTCCGCGCTGCTTCCGCCCATTCCGGCGTACGGGTCGGGTCGATCTCGGCCCCCGGGTGCAGCCCGTAGAGGTGCGATTGGTGGCGGTGGTTGATCTCAGACGGCGTCCAATCGGTCGGCCATTCGTTCAGTCGGCCGTCCGACGTGATCCCGATCTCCGGCAACCGCTCGCGCGCTGCTTGTGCACGTGCGCTGAGCTCGGAGCTCAGCCCGAGTGCGGTCTCCGCCTCGGCGAGGTTGGCGAACAGCTCGCGGATCACCCAGACGTCGTACGTCGAAGTCAGGTCGACGGATGCCTTCTCGCCGGACGGAAGGATGAAGTGGTGTTCGGGCGCGGTCGACGGGACGAACTGCAGTCGGCCGTCGGCGTCCTCGACCAGCATCGCGAGCACGAACTCCGCGGCACCGGCGATCAGCGGGTAGGACCGATTCCGCAGTACGTCGAGATCCTGGCCGAAGCGGTAGTGCTCCATCAGGTGCGCGCTCAGCCAGACACCGCAGGTCGCGCACATCGCCCAGACGGGATCGTCACCGCCTTCGCCGACCGGCCAGGTCGCCGCCCAGATATCGGAGTTGTGATGCGAGACCCAGCCGGGAGCGTCGTACAAAATCCTTGCTGTGTTCGCACCGGAGGCAGCCAGGACCTCCAGGTTGTCGATGAGCGGCTCGAAGCATTCACTGAGTCCGGTGACGTCGGCGGGCCAGTAGTTCATCTGGGTGTTGATGTTGTTGGTCCAGTCGCTGGCCCACATCGGCCGGCGGTCCTCGTTCCAGATGCCTTGTAGGTTGGCCGCTTGCGTCCCCGGTCGCGAGGACGCGATCAGCAGGTAGCGGCCGAGGTTGAACGTGAGCGCGACCCGATCGTCGTTGTCCAGCTGAAGCTCAGCCCTTTGATACAACCGCTGGTGATCCTCGATGTGCCGCTCACGCACCTGGTCCAGCTCAACAGCAGCCAGTACGTCGGTTGCCGCGAGCAACGCGGTGTGCGGATCGCGACCGGGCGGAACCGACCACTCTTCGAACGTGCTCGCCGCAGCCAGCAACACCGTCACACTGGTCGCACCCCTGACACTGATGCCGTCATCGGACAGCAGCACCGTGCCGCCCTCGTGATGGACCTTCAGCGCGATCCCGAACCCGATCCCGTGACCGTCGCGGTACTGGATCGGATCCGGGCTCTCGCGATACTCGATCGTCAGCTCCGACGGCGCATGACCGACGACACCATAGATGCCATCGGCAACTAGTGCAGTGATCGGATGCTGACTCGACAGGCCGAGGTCCAGATCGATCGCCCCGGCCTGGTCGGCCGTGATCGTCCAGACCAGTACCTGGTCCGGCGCGGACACGTAGGTCTCGCGCCGGAACCGCGTCCCATCCACTGTGTAGTCGACCCCGACCACGCCGGTCCGCAGATCGAGGCTCCGGCGATAGTCGTCCGGCTCCCCGACCGTCTGGATCAGCAGGTCGGCAAGCGGTTGGTACGACTCGACCAGCGGGCCCTGCAGATCGCGGGTCCGCTCGGTCGCCGCCAACTGATCACCGTCGGCCAGCAACAACCGCCGTACGTCGGCCAGTGCCTCCGGACCGCCCGTCACCGTCAGCTCGCGCGGCCCGTCGCCGGACCACACGTCGTCGAGGTTCAGGGCGATCCGCTCCGCACCGACCCGGCCGAACACCTTCGCTCCGAGGTGCCCGTTGCCGACCGGCAACGCCTCGAACCAGTCCGGCGCGGGGGTACGGAACCACAGTTCGTGGGACATGGGTGTTACTTGCTCCCGGACTTGTACTTGTCGTAGGCCTGCTGGTTGATCTCGAGGTAGCGCGGCATGCCCGTGCTCTCCAGACCCTTCACGTAGGTGTCCCACTCGGCGTCGATGTTCTTCGACCCGGTGACGAACGCCAACTGGTTCTGGTTCACGTAGTTCTGCAGGTTGGTCTGCAGGGTCGCCGTCTCGCCGGCCAGGTTCGGGTCGGGCCAGACCACGGCCTGCGGGTACAGCAGCGACTTGTCCTCGTGACCCTCGTACAGCTTGGTGGCCTGGAACAGCCGCCGCTCGTAGCCGGCACCGGAGTAGATGTCGAGCGGGACGACCTGGGCGTTCCGGTACGCCAGCACGTTGTGGTACTGCGTGAGCGCGCCCCAGCTGAGGTTCTTCGGCGTGTCCGACTTCGGCTTGTAGAGCGGCTTGGTGTCCTTGTCGAGCGCGATGTCACCGGGGCCCGGCTTGGTCCAGCCGATCCCCTCGGGGCCCATCCCGCCGATCATCTGGCCCTCGTCGGAGAAGATGTAGTCGAGCATCTTGATCGCCGCGACCTGGGCCTCCTTGCTGGCCTTGTTGGTCAGCATGAAGGTGTAGTTGGTCGAGGTCAGGTACTGGTAGCCGGTGTAGCTCTTCCCGGCCGGACCGGTCAGCGGCGGCGCGGCGTCGTACTGCTTGTCCCGGCCGTCCTTGGAGTCGGACTGGACGAAGATGTAGGGGTGCAGCATCGGCGCCGAGCCGATCCGGACCGCCTTCGGGTCGTTGCCCAGGGCCTGCAACGCCTGCGCGTTCTGGGTGAACGCGGCCTGGTCGATCAGCCCTTCCTTGTAGAGGGAGGCGATGTACTTCAGGCCTTCCTTCCACTCCGGGCTGGTGACCGGCGTGACGACCTTGTCGCCGTTCAGGGTGAGCAGTGAACGGACGCCGTTGTTGGCGCCGACCGGGTCGTAGGCGTACGCGCCCATCAGGTACGGGATCAGCGCGCCGTCCTGGATGTCGGCGGTCATCGGGACCTCGTCGGCCTTGCCGTTCCCGTTCGGGTCCTGGGTCTTGAAGGCCTGGAGCACCTTGCGCAGATCCTCGGTGGTCTTCGGCATCGGCAGGTTGAGCTTCTTCAGCCAGGCCGAGTTGATCCACAGCTTGTCCGGCCGGCTGCAGTGGTAGCAGTCCGCCCACTGCGGCAGCGCGTAGATGTGCCCGTCCGGCGCGGTCGACTCCTGCTTGTAGTCCTTGTTCTCGTCCAGGAACTTCTGGATGTTCGGGGCGTTCTCCTTGATCAGGTTCTCCAGCGGGAGGGCAACCCCCTGCTGACCGAGTTTGAGTACGTCGGCCTGGGTGAAGCCGTCCACCCAGGGGATCAGGAAGAACAGGTCCGGGTAGTCCCCGCTGGCCAGCGAGATCTGCCGCTTCTCCTTGGCCGGCCCGGCGTCGAGGGTCGTGGTCTGCCAGCGGAACTGGATCTTGAACTTGTCACTCATCACCTTGGTGACCTGGTTCGTGTCCATGTTCGTCGTCGAGTCCGCCGGACTGAAGACGTCGATGATCGTCTTGCCGTCGGCCGACGTCTCGTTCGCCGCACTGTCGGTCTTGTCCGAACTGCAGGCCGCCAGGGTGGCGAGCAAGCCGGCCGCGGCGAGCGCGGACAGTTTGCGCAGTGATACGCGCATTGCTGTGTTCCTTTCTGAGAAGGGCCGTGCTCGGGAAAGCACTGTCAGCCCTTGACCGCGCCGACCATCACGCCCTTGGTGAAGTGGCGGGCAACAAAGGGGTAGATGACCAGTACGGGCAGGCTCGAGATGACGATGAGCGCGTACTTGAGGACGTTGGCCAGTTGCTGCTGGTCGAGCTGCTGGGCCAGGTTCTGGGTGGTGGAGCCGGAGGTGGCCTGGTTCAGGATCAGCACGTTCCGGAGGATGATCTGCAGCGGGTACAGACCGGGGTCCTTGAGATAGATGAGGGCGTCGAAGTAGCTGTTCCACTGGAAGATCGCGTACATCAGCGCGATCACCGCGATCACCGGTTTGGACAGCGGGAGCACGATCGACCAGAGGAACCGCAGGTCGCTGGCGCCGTCGATGGTGGCCGCCTCGTAGAGCTCGTCCGGGATGGTCGAGCGGAAGAACGTCCGCGCGATGATCACCTGCCAGACCCCGATCGCACTCGGGATCACCATCGCCCAGCGGGTGTTCAGCATGCCGAGGTCCTGGACCACCAGGTAAGTCGGGATGAGGCCGCCGGAGAACAGCATGGTGAAGACCAGCAGACTCATGATCACGTTGCGGCCGAAGAAGGTCCGGCGGGACAGCGGATAGGCGATCGCGATCGTCAGCGTGACGCTGATCAGCGTGCCGCCGATCGCGTAGATGAACGAGTTCAGGTAGCCCTGCATGATCGCCGGGTCGGCGAACGCCGTCTTGTACGCCTTCAGGCTGGGCTCGACTGGCCACAACAGGACCCGGCCGGCGCTCACCGCGGAGGCGCTGCTGAAGGAGTTCGCAACGATGTAGATCAGCGGCACGGCGACCACGATCAGCGCCACCCAGAGCATGATCCGGACACCGACCAGGAAGATCTTGTCGGTCCGGGTCTCCTCGATCGCGGTCCGGTGCGAGCTCTCCGGCTGCTTCGCCGTACGGCGGAAGCCTTGCATCGTAATCGTCATGACCAGAGTCCGTTCCCGGTGATCCGCTTGGCGACGAAGTTCACGACGACCAGCAGGACGAGATTGATGACGGAGTTGAAGAGGCCGACGGCGGTCGCCATCGAGAAGTCGGCGTTCAGCAGGCCGGTCTTGTAGACGTAGGTCGCGATGATCTCGGACTGGGCCTGGTTCAGCGGGTTCTGCAGCAGGAAGGCCTTCTCGAACCCGATCGACATGATGTTGCCGACGCCGAGCACCAGGATGATGACCGCGGTCGGCATGATGCCGGGCAGATCGACGTTCCAGATCCGCTGCAGTCGGCTGGCGCCATCGATCCGGGCCGACTCGTGCAGCGCGGGATCGATCCCGGCCAGCGCAGCCAGGTAGATGACGGCCGAGTACCCCGTCGTCTGCCAGACGTCCGACCAGACGTAGATGTGCCGGAAGTAGTCCGGGTTGCCGAGGAAGTCGACCGCCGGTACGCCGAACAACCCGATCGCGTCGTTCACGAACCCGAGCCGCGGCGACAGCACCAGGATCGTCATCGACACCACGACCACGGTGGAGATGAAGTACGGCGCGTACGTCACCAACTGCACGAGCTTCTTGAACCGCCCGTTGCGGATCTCGTTCAGCGCGATCGCCAGGATGATCGGGATCGGGAAGCTGGCCAGCACGGTGTAGGCCGCGAGCAGGAACGTGTTCTTCACCAGGGTCCAGAACACGGGGTTGTCGAAGAACAGCTGGAAGTTCTTCAGCCCGACCCAGTCACTGCCCCACGGACCCTTCACTGGGCTGTAGTTCTTGAACGCGATCACCGCGTTGCTGATCGGGATGTACTTGAAGATCACGAAGTACGCGAGCGGCACAAGCACCAGCAGATAGAGCTGCCAGTGCCGGCGCAGACTGCGTTTCGCCTGCGTCGCCCTGCTCGGCCGGGGCACCGCAGTCCGTGTCACCGCCTTCGCCGGAGCCGACGCGGGCGGCGCCGCCGCCGACTCATTACCCCGCACCTCGTACGTTGCACTCACTCCGCATCCTTTCCGTCACCGATCGGAGTGAAACCGATATCCGATAGGATCTCGGACCTCACTCACCGGGAGGATGACACAGAACGCCCGTGGTTGGAAGAGTCCCCGGCGCTGTCGATACCCGACCTTGACCGAATCCGCCGAATCCCTTGCAGACAAGGGAAAATTCGCGTTGCCTCAGGCAACTACCATAGAAAACGCCAGATGGCCCGATGGCGAAATTCCATCGGACCCGGGCACCGCGCATACCGCCCGGGGTCGCTCTGAGCCACCGACACCGGACCGCACCAGATTTTATTACCTCTGTGAACTATCTCGCAGTCAACCGCGCCTTCAGCCCTTATGTCAAGACTTGGCCGAGGCTCAGCTGCCGCTCGAGATAGACCTCGTCGAAGCTCCCCCGCTGCCGGCCGTCCCAGAGCGCAGCCATCACCGACAACGCCCTGAACACAACCTGCAACGGCCCGAACGCAGCGAGCTCACTGTCGGACAGCGGAAGCGCGGAAGTGCGCTGATATCCGGTGACCAACTCAGGCGACCGGTAGACGCGGGCGATGGTGAACTCCCATGCCCGGCTGTCGGGGTGGCACAGGTCGAAGTCGATCACGCCGCCCAATCGGCCGTCGTCTGCGAAGTGCAGGTTCCACTCGGCGAAGTCTCCGTGCACGATCGTCTTCGGCAACTCGCGCAGCCTGTGCTCGACGACCAGCCTCTTCGCGCGATCCATCAGTTCCTCGGAACGGTCGGCCAGGTCCGGTCGCACGCTCTGCAGCGCCTCGACGCCGGCGTCCCAGTCTTGGAAGCCGCCCATCCCGTCCAGATCGCAGGCCTCGTAGAACGTGGGCCGGGTACCGAAGTCGAGCCCGCGGAGATCATCGTGCAGTCGCGCGAGCACGCTCCCCCGTTCGGTCCGCTGATCCGCGGTCTCCTCCGAATGCGGTCCGCCTGGGACGAATCGGGTCACCGACCACAGGCGACCGTCGTACTGGATTGGCCTGGCGATGCGCTGCGGTACGCACCAGCCGCGATCGGTGAGATGGTCGAGGACCTTCGTCTCGTACGCCAGGCTGTCCTCGGTGTGCAGCACGTGGTGCCGCCGCAGGATGTGGTGATCGCCGGCACCGGTCCACACGTGCCAGTTGCCGTTGCCTGGCGAGCTTTCGTCGCCCGCGCGGGTGGGTTCGATCCGGTTGATGTCGAGGTCGAACGTGGACGAGATCAGCGTCGGCGAAAGCATTCGATCATCGTGCCAGGGGCTGGGACAGTGGGTGGGTGGAATTTTCGGATGGTGTGGTGTTGGTGGGTGGGGTTGAGGTTGGCACTGCGCGGATGACGTGGTGGGACGAGGCGGACGGGACGCGGCTGTACTTGTTGCTGGGGTCGGTTGAATCGGCTCATCAAGGGCTTGGGTATGGGCGGACGATCCTTGCCTGGCTTGAGGAACGGGCTCGGGAGCACGCGGCGGGCGACAGCGTCGGTACGCCGGTGTTCGGGGTGAACCCGGTGTCGGAGCGCGACGTGGCGTTGGTGCGGGGGGCCGGGTATCGGGTGGTGTTCACGCGGGTGCGGATGACCGTTGAGCTTGCGGAACCGGGCGACGTACGGCTGCCTGAGGGGGTTGAGGTGCGGGCGGCGTCGGCTGCGGATCATCGGGCGGTTTTCGAGGCGAACGCGGAGGTGTTCGGGGGCAACTCGCTCGGGTATGTCCAGGACAGCTTCGAGGAATTCGAGCAGGACATTGCCGACGACTACCCGGACTACCGGTTGTGGACCTTGGCGTGGGTTGGCGACAAGCTCGCTGGTTGGGTGGTCAGCGGAAGGGATGACACACCGTGGGTCGGCGTGCGGCCGGCGTACCGGCGTCGGGGGCTGGCATCCGCGCTGCTACACGCGAATCACGCGCAGTTGTGGGAGCACGGCGTACGGACGGCATCGCTGTGGACGCTGGCGGAGAACCCGACCGGGAGCGTGGCTCTGTACGAGTCGCTCGGGTATCGGATCGTCGAACGACAGCCCCGCTACCGGAAGACTTTCTAACAAAAGACCTGACCCGACCATCACGGGGGAACGGCCGGGCCAGGCACTTTCGATACTACTCCGGTTCGGAGTGCACGGCCCGGTAAATCGGAGGCGGACGCGCCGGGAATCCCTCTACTCTCATCCCATGCAAGCCCGCTCCTGAAAGCGCACCACCGCCGTTGGGTGTGTCTCTTGGGTCCGCGCCGTAGCGAGAATGTGCTCGGTGCGGTAGCTCGGTGTGCTGGAGGGGAGGCCTCGATGTTTTTCCATCGTGGCCTTTCCTCCAGTGCGGCGAGGTGCCGTGCTGAGTGCAGCGCAGTAGGCGGGGACTCAAGAGACACGCCCTAGGCCGTTGTGCGTCACGCCGCGTTCGACCCACTCCCGGGCCGCGCTTCGTCATGCACGCTTTCAGGAGCAAACGTTTTATGGGTACTAGTTATCGTTCGGCCGATCCGGTCCGGACCTATCGCACCTACAAGACCGTCTGGTCGTTCTGCGCTGCATTGTGCTTCACGCTCAGCGCCGTGTACTACGTCCGCGAGGCGGGCCTCAGTCCGCTGCAACTCGTGCTCGTCGGGACCACGCTCGAGCTCGCCTGCTTCCTGTTCGAGATCCCGACCGGCATCGTCGCCGACCTGTACAGCCGGCGGTTGTCAGTCGTCATCGGGGTCGCGCTGATCGGCTGCGGATTCCTGCTTCAGGGGTTGTCGCCGACATTCGTCGCGATCCTCGGTGCGCAAGTGCTCTGGGGTGTCGGGTACACGTTCACCTCGGGCGCCGATCAGGCCTGGCTGGCCGACGAGATCGGCGCTGACCAGGTGGCCGCCGTACTGGTTCGAACGCAGCAGTTCGGGCTTGGCGGGACGATCCTCGGGACCGTCTCGGCCGGCGCGCTCGGGCTGCTCGATTTGTCGCTGCCGATCAAGCTGTCCGGCGTCGGGATGATCGTGCTCGCCGTCCTGCTCGGGATGTTCATGCGAGAGGTGAACTTCCAGCGGACGCCGGTCGGTGAGCGGGAGACGTTCAAGCACATGGCCGACACGTTCAAGCACGGTCTCGCGGTCGCGCGGAAGCGGCCGGTCGTCCGCACGCTCGTACTGATCAGCCTGATCGCCGGGTTGTCGAGTGAGGCGTTCGACCGGTTGTGGCAGGTGAAGATCCTCAGCTTCGAGTTCCCGACGGTGTTCGGGACGTCGGATCCGGCGTTGTGGTTCACAATGCTCGGACTGGTCGGCACGCTGCTGACGCTGATCAGCTCACTCATCCTGCACAAGCTGTCGCCCGAACGCCTGACGGCTACCCACCCGAACGGCGTACTGGCGTTGCTCGCGCTGTTGCAGGTCGTCGGCGTGCTGGCGTTCGCCTTGCTCGGCAACCTGTGGTTGGCACTCGCCGCGATGTGGTTGCGGAGTATCGCGGACGCGTTGTCCTGGCCGATCGAGTCCGCCTGGCTGAACCGCAACGTCGAGTCCCGCTCGCGGGCGACCGTCATCTCGTTCGTCTCCCAGGCAAACGCGATCGGCCAGGTCGCCGGCGGTCCCCCGCTCGGCGCCCTCGCCGGCCGAGCCGGCCTCCGCACGGCCTTGGTCGCCTCGGGTCTACTGCTGGCCCCGATCCCAGCGCTCTACGCCCGGCTCCGGACACCGGCCCGCGTCTAGGCCGGACCTGTGCCACTCACCAACCTCGCCCGGCGGGGCATTCTCACGCTCACGCGAGCGTGGCCCGGACCCTCCGGCGGGAGTTGGTGAGTGGGGGCGGTCCGCCTACTCGTCGATCTTGATCTTCACCGGGACGCGGCGGGCGTCCAGCGACGACTTGATCAGGCTGGCGACCGTGGTGACGAACAGAGTCGCCGCGATGAAGCTGAGCGACGTGATGATGCCGATGTGCGGGAGGTGGATCGCTCCGATGTCGTCGATGTGCGAACCGTGCAGCGCCTCGACGATCAGCTTCACGCCGATGAACGCGAGGATGACCGACAGGCCGACGTTCAGGTAGACGATCCGCTCCAGCAGTCCGCCGATCAGGAAGTACAGCTGGCGCAGCCCCATCAGCGCGAACGCGTTCGCAGTCAGCACGATGTAGGCGTCCTGGGTGAGCCCGAAGATCGCCGGGATCGAGTCGAGCGCGAAGATCACGTTCGCCATCCCGATCGCGGAGATCACGATCACCAGCGGGGTCAGCAGCCGCTTGCCGGTCTGCTGGTCCCGAGTCGCCAGCTTGGCGCCGTCGTAGTCGTGACCGAGCGGGAGGATCTTGCGCATGCCCCGCAGTACGGCGTTCTCTTGGAAGTCGGCCTCGTCGTTCTCGCCTTCGATCGCCAGCTTGATCGCGGTGTAGACCAGGAACGCGCCGAAGATGTAGAACACCCAACTGGCCGCCGAGATCGCCGCCGCACCGGCCAGGATGAAGACCGCCCGCAGCACCATCGACACCACGATGCCGATGTACAGCACCTTGTCCTGAGCCATCGCCGGCACACTGAACCGCGCCATGATGATCACGAAGACGAAGAGGTTGTCGACACTCAGGCTGTACTCGGTGATGTACCCGGCGACGAACTCCCCGCCGGTCTTCCCACCACTGAACAGGAACAACCCAACCGCGAACAACGCGGCCAGCCCGACATAGACCAGCACCCACCGGGTCGCGTCCTTGATCGTCACGGTGTGATTCCGCCGCGCGATCACGATCAGATCGAAGGCGACGATCGCGAGCAACCCGACAATCGTGAGCACCCAGACAAGCGGGGGCATGACAGAAACCATGAGCGATCCTCCGGACGCGTGACGAAGTACGTGGTCCGGAGGTCTCTTCCGCCTGGATCACTCCAGGCCGGCAGCACCGGTTCGGCCGCCCAGGCCTCCCGTGATGACGACACTGCCGTTACGGAATACTCCCCTCCACAAACACACCAACTGTATCCGATACCGATACAGGAGCGTATACCGCATACAGTCGCCCGCGCTACCCCCGCCGCGTCGGCATCACCACGAACGCCGTCGGCGTAGCCCCGTTGAACCGCAACACCCGCCCGTCCTCGGCCAGCAACACCGCACGCCCCTCCGCGGTGAGCACCCGCGCGATCTCACCACCCATACGCCGTCCGCCTGCCGACTCGCCGCGACCAGCAACGCCCCCGACCCACAGAACGGATCCAGCACCCGCTACCCAGCCCGAACCCTCGCCAACCGCACCAACACCTCAGCCACCACCGGATTAGTAGCCCAAGGCAACCGCTCCAACCACCCGAACCTCCGGGGAGTGGTATCGCGGCTGACGAGTTCGGCGGCGAGCAGGTCTACCGCCCCCTCGACACACCGAGGGTTCAACACCCACCCCACAGCTTTTCCGGGTCGGGTGGGTCTCGTTAGGCAAAAAGTTTCCGTTTCTGTCGAGGTCTGGGAGATTTCTGCTCTGAGGAGTACAAAGAAGTTCTGAGGTCTTACCGCCCCTAGACCTGGAGGAACGTCATGGATGTGATGTACGGACTTGTCGGCGAAGCGTCGTGGTTCTGTTGCGGGAACGCATGGGGACCTTGTGCGAGTACCGGGACCGGTGCTTGCGGGACGTGTCATTCGGGGAACTTCCAGCATGCGTGGACGAATACGTCGGACGCTTGCTATGCGATCACCAGGCCGGACAACTGCGGGGTCACCGGGGTTTCCCGGCGGACGTGCGGGTTCCGGCATGCGACGACCAACCTGTGCAACGGCGCGCGGGTGGTGACGTCGATCGCGGACTGTGGGCCGCGGACTCGGTCGTTCTGTGGTGAGCGGGCTTGCTGCGGAGGGACTTGTGCGTCGAACCGGGTGATGGATCTGACTCCGGCGGCGTTCACGCGGATCGCCAGTCTGAGTGCCGGGTTGATTCCGGCCGGCATCGATGTGGGATGAGGTGAGCTGAGATGACATCGACGATGGATCGGCGTGCCCTGCTCACGCGTGCTGCACTCGGCGCGACCGGGTTGGTTGCGGCCAGTGCGATGGGATCGCTGGCGCCGGAGGCTGCGTTCGCGGCGTCGGCGCAGGTACCGGATCCGGGTGCTCCGGATCCCAACTTCGCGGAAGGTCTGATCACCGGCCGCAACCAGGATCTCCTGCAGGTACAGGGATCTGACGGCCGGCTGCACAAGATCCAGCTGACCGGAGTGACGAGCGTCTGGAAACTTCAGCCGACCACGATCGACCAGGCCAGGATCGGCGACGGTCTGTACGCACGTGGCGTGAAGCTGCCGAACGGCGTACTCGCAGCCGAGTCGGTCTGGATCAACATCGTCAACCTGGACGTGATGATCAACTCGATCGGCCGGACCGGTCTGAACCTGGACCACCACGGCCAGAAGGTCGTCGGCCATGTCCAGCAAGGAATTACGGCGGCCGTCTACAACGGGACACCCGCGGTCTCGGACCTGTCCATGCTGAAGGTCGGCCGGCATGTCCAGGTGATCGGCGCCTGGCGGCCGGGGACCAACGAGATCGACCTCGCGACGATCTACGCGGCGAACTGAACGGGGACCGCGATGTTCGCACAGCAGGTGGCGGCCGCCCAGCCGCTGCTGATCGGACTACTCCTCCTCTGGACGTCGTACGGGAAGTTGTCCCGACCGGAGGAGGCAACCAAGACCGCACTCCCGAAGCTCGTCGGCGAGAAACGGGCCAAGCCCGCCTATCGCACCGTCGGCGCCATCGAAGCGGTCCTCGCCCTGGCACTGCTGAGTCCGCCCGCCTGGACTCCAGAAGTGCTGGCGGCAACCGCACTCGGCGTGGGCTTCACGGCCTACCTCATCTACGCCAAACTCGTCGTCCCCGAGGCGTCCTGCGGCTGCGCCGGTACGGCGGCCAAACCCGTGGGAGCGCGGTCGATCGGCCGCGCATTGTTGCTGACAGCAACAGCAGCAGCCGCGCTGACGGCACCCCAAGGATGGTGGTCGGCCGGACCGGCGGCACTCGTCCTGATCGCGGAGGCGGCAGCATTCGTCGTACTGTCGCCCGAGCTTGACCGCTACTGGCTACTCCCGCTCCGGAGACTGCGCATCCAGCTCAGTCACCCACTCGCCGGGACCGCGAGCAACGCCGTACCGCTCGCTGCCACCCAACGCCTGCTCCTCCTCAGCCCCGCCCATCGCGCGGTGACCGGACTCCTGCGGTCCGACATCCGCGACTACTGGGACGAGGCGGACTGGCGGTTCGTCAGCTACACCGCCCGGTACGACGGTCGCCCGGCCACCGCCGTATTCGCCGTACCGCATGTCGACGCCAGCCCGGAGGCCGTCCGGGTCGCCGTCGTCGACGAGACATCGGGTCACACGCTCTACCGCCCGGCGCCACTCGGCCTAGCCAGCTAGTCACCCCACCCAGCCCCCGTGGAACCGCTCACCCGGTTCCACGGGGGCTTTCCGCCGACTGCGCCTTTTGTTCACTCGCTGCGCTCGCTCACGGGGAAAGCGCATGCCCACCCATGCAATCATCTTCGGAGGGCAGGCGTCACCCGTTGACACCAGTTGCTCACTGGTGGTGTCATGCCCAATATCGTTAGGAAACTTTCCTAATGATATGTGGTTCCCCTGCAGCTCCTACCGCCCCGGAACACCAGGAGACCTCCGATGACACCACGCACGCTCCGGCGCAGGTTCGTCTCGGGCGCGGCCGTACTGGCCACCGCGCTCGCCCTGACCTCCGCACCTCCCACCGCCACTGCGGCCCCGACTGATTACCAGGCGGAGACCGCGACCATCTCCCAAGGAGTGGTCGAGTCGAATCACGCCGGCTACACCGGCACCGGCTTCGTCAACTACGACAACCTCGTCGGCAGCTACGTCGAATGGACCGTCACGGCACCCGCCGGTCCGGCCGACGTGACGCTCCGCTTCGCCAACGGCACGACGGCCACCCGGCCGCTCGACTGGACCGTCAACGGCGTCTCCGGCGCCGTCGGAATCACCTACCCCGGTACCGGCGCGTGGACGACTTGGGCAACCAAGACCGTCCGCCTCCAACTCGCCGCCGGCAGCAACAAGATCCGCGCCCGCGCCACGACCGCAGACGGCGGACCGAACGCGGACAAGCTCACCGTCAACCCGGTCAGCGACGACACCACCCCGCCGACCCCACCGAGCAACCTGGTGGTCAGCAACATCAAGTCGAACGCGGCCACCTTCACCTGGTCCGCGGCCAGCGACAACGTCGCGGTCACCCGGTACGAGATCAACCGTGGCGGCAACGTCCTCAAGGTCGTCGACGGCAACACGTTGACGGCGACAGTGGACACCTTGACCGCCAATACGGCGTACGACATCTCTGTCGGCGCATTCGATGCCGCAGGCAACGCTTCGCAGCAGAGCAACGTGGTCGCCTTCACCACTCCGCCGAGCAACGACACCCAGCCGCCGACGGCGCCGGGCAACCTGCGCTCGACGGCGGTGACCTCGAACAGCGCCTCCCTCGCCTGGAACGCGTCCACCGACGACAGCGGCAGCATCGCCGGGTACGACGTCTACCAGGGCACGACCAAGGTCGCCTCGACCGGTTCGTTGACGACGACCGTGACCGGGCTGACCCCGAACACCAGCTACACGTTCACCGTGAAGGCCCGTGACCCCAACAACAACGTGTCGCCGGCGAGCAACGCACTGACCGTCCGTACGTCGACCACGGGCACCGGCGGCATTCCGGCGTACGACCGGGATATCGCGAAGGTCGACCTCGGCTGGAGTGTCGCGTTCCTGCCGGACGGGTCGGCGCTGGTGACCGAACGGGACCGGTTCGAGGTCGTGCGGGTAACGGCGACCGGCCAGAAGACCACTCTCGGCAAGGTGCCGGGCGCGGTGACGACCACCGGTGAAGGCGGTCTGCTCGGTATCGCGATCTCGCCGAACTTCGAGACCGACCACTGGGTGTACTTCTACCACACGGCTTCGGGCGACAACCGGGTCGTGCGGATGAAGTACGAGAACGGCGTACTGGGCACGACATCGTCGCCGGTGCTGACCGGGCTGTCGAAGAACCGGTACCACAACGGCGGCCGGATCGCGTTCGGTCCGGACGGCAAGTTGTACGCGTCGGTCGGCGATGCGCAGAACACCGGCAACGCGCAGAACAACGGTTCGCTGAACGGCAAGATCCTGCGGATGAACGCCGACGGGACCCCGCCCAGCGACAACCCGTTCTTCAGCAGCGGCGGTAACGCCCGCTACGTCTGGAGCCGCGGCCACCGCAACCCGCAGGGCATCGCATGGGACTCGCGCGGTCAACTGTGGGCGTCCGAGTTCGGCGACAGCAGCCAGGACGAACTCAACCTGATCCAGAAGGGCGGCAACTACGGCTGGCCCGCCTGTGAAGGAACCATCGGCGACTGCAGCGGCTACATCGCGCCGAAGCGCACCTGGTCCACGTCACAGGCCGGACCCAGCGGCCTGGAGATCGTCAACGACTGGATCTACATCGCCGGTGTCACCGGTCAGCAGTTGTGGGTCACCCAGATCAACTCCGCCGGCACCGGCGTAGGCACCCCGCAAGCCGTCTTCTCCGGTCGCTGGGGCCGCCTCCGCAGTGTCACCAAAACCCCAGACGGCGGCCTCTGGGTCACCTCCACCAACAACGACAAGAACGGCGGCAGCCCGAACACCCTCGACAACGTCATCGTCCGCCTCAAGTTCGGCTGACCCCTTGTAGCCAAGAACACGTAGTAGTCCCGAAAAGCCGCCCGGCCGCTCATCCCCTGAGCGTGCCGGGCGGTCTACGTAGACACCTACTACATGTCGTTACCGACGCCGACCGAAGTCGGAGTACTGGGGGATCCCTGTTTCGAGGGCGTGTAGGGCGAGGGTGAGGCGGCGGTGCATGGAGGGGCGCAGCTGGGGTGCGGCTTCGTCGAGGGTGAGGAAGACGGCGGTGCGTACCTCGGTCGGCTGCAGGACGAGTTGCTCGTCGCCGGTGAGTACACCGCCGTCGAAGACGAAGGCCAGGGCGTCGTGCCAAACACCGCGAGCCGGATCCCAGTCGGCGACCAGCATCGGACCGATGGTCAGATCGAGTCCGACCTCCTCGAGCACCTCCCGCTGACAGGCGTCGTACGGCGATTCGTCGGGCTCGGCGATCCCGCCGGGGATGTCCAGCAGCGGCTTGTACGTCGGCTCGATGAACAGGATCCGGCCGTCCCGATCGCGGATCAGCGCACCGCCCGACACCCGCTTGCGCGGAAGGATCTCCGCGATCCCCGGCTGAAACTCCTCCTCGGGCTCGCCGTCGGCGATCAGGTCGTCTTGTCTGCTCATGGGATAACCCTAGGAGCACGCTTGACCTCAACTCGGGTTCAGGTTGCACGATCGCCGGATGAGCATCTTCAGTAGCGGTGAGCTCGACTTCCTGAGCGGGCAGAAGCTGGGACGGCTGGCCACGAAGGTCCCCGACGGCACAGTTCAGAACAATCCGGTCGGGTACTTCGTCGGCGACGACCACATCGACATCGGCGGGCACGGCCTCGGTGCCAGCCGGAAGTTCCACAACGTCCAGGCCGATCCGCAGGTGTCGCTCGTGATCGACGACCTGAACACCGAGCAGGGCTGGGAGGTGCGCGGAATCGAGATCCGCGGCCGCGCCGAGGCCATCGAGGACGTGACTCCCCCGATGCCGGGCTTCAGCCGCGAGATCATCCGCATCCACCCAGAACGCATCCTCAGCTGGGGTTTCGAGGGCAGCAGCCGCCGCAACGTCTGAGGTACCGGGTCATCCGTCGCGGCGGTGGAAGCGGCGGATGGCCACGGCGGCGAGAACCGTGATCCACGCGCCGGCGACCAGCGTGCCGGTGGTCGCGGTGAGGACCGAGTCGGTTGGGCGGTAGAGCTCGGCCGCCGCGCGGTCGGGGAGCCAGCGGGCGTGTTCGGTGACCGCGGCCAGCAACGGCGACACGATCAGGACCAGGCAGAGCATGCCGACCAACGCAGGGACGAGGTGCCGGACGAGCAGTGCGACGGCGTACGCGAGTAGCCCGATCAGCGTGAGGTACGCCGCCGCTCCCACTGGCCGATCCTCCTGCGCCAGGGCTGTTGCGATCGCGGTGAGCGCAAGGGTGATGAGGGTTGCCACGGTCTTGCCGATGAGCAGCTGACCACGGGCCGGTACGGCGAGGAGCGTCGTACCGAATTGGCGGCCGGCGTACTCGTGCGCGACCGGGATAATCCCCAGGAGCACGAACCCTGCTTGGACGTACGGCACCACGTCGACGGGTTCGCCGGATCGCTCCAGCGCGATCGCGATCAGGAGTGCGACTGCGATCGTGCCGGTGATCGTGAAGGTGGTGATTGGGAGGGTGCGGAGTTTGGCCAGCTCCGCTCGGATGACGTTCACGCGTCCCGGCGGATGAACACGAACCCGGCGGCGATGCAGAACAGCACCGCCCAGGCCGTCATCACCAACCCACCCGGTACGGCGTCGAGTCCGCCTTCGACTGTTCTGACGCCACCGAAGAGTCGCCGGCCGGCCATGTCCGGGAGGTAGTGGGCGAGCGGCGTGAGCTTCGACAGCAGGAGCGATACCGAGGCCAGCGAACTGTTCACGATCAGCACGATGAGCGGGATGACGCCGTTCCGGAGGATGATCGTGATCGCGAAGCCGAGGAGTCCGCTGAGCACCCAGTAGAGAGTTCCGCCGGCGGATCGCCCAACGATGTTGGTCGCGGGCGCGGTGGTGTCGACGAGCAGGTGGGCGACTCCAGTTGTGACCGGCAGAGTCACCACGGCGGAGGCGACGATGAGCAGGACGATCGCGACGATCTTGGTTGCGAGGACCTGCACCCGCCGTGGCGTCACCGTCAGAGTCGTGATGATCTGACGACCACCGCCGGCGTCTGCGTTGTTCGCGGTGTATTCGCTGCTGAAGGCAACGACCCCGATCACGACCGCGCCGACCGTCCCCAACGGCATACTCGCGAACGCCGTGTCGAACGCCGACCCGGTCGCGTGACCTGCGTTGAGCGCCGTGATCGCAATGGATCCGAAGAGCGTGACGGCGAGACCGGCCCGGACCGCGGGGAGCGTGGATGCCTTGCGTAGCTCGGCTCTGAGCGCGTTCATCGGGTCGCCCCGGTGAGCGCGAAGAAGGCTTCCTCGAGGTCGGCGTACCCGGCTGTCACGTCGGTGACGGTCCCGGTCGTCACGATCCGGCCGCCTGCGATCACCACAAGATCGTCGGCGACGTCGGCGACTTCGGTCATCAGGTGGCTGGAGAGCAGTACCGTGCCGCCCGCCTCGGCTCGGCCGCGTAGCAGTCCGCGGATCCAGCGGATGCCCTCGGGGTCGAGGCCGTTGACCGGTTCGTCGAGCACGAGCATCTCGGGTTCGCCGAGCAGCGCGGCCGCGATCCCCAGACGCTGGCCCATCCCCAGCGAGTACTTCGCCACGCGGACCTTGGCGTCTCCCGCCAGACCGACCTCGTCCAGCACCTCGTCGATCCGGCGCAGCGGGATCCCGTTGCTCCGGGCGATCCAGGCGAGGTGGTTCCGGGCTGTGCGGGAACGGTGTGCGCCTGAGCCTTCGAGCATCGATCCGACGGTGTTGAGCGGGTCGGACAGTGTTCGGTACGGGTGCCCGTTGAACAGGGCGCTGCCGCTGTCGGCGTGGTCGATGCCGAGCAGGATCCGCAGGGTGGAGGACTTGCCGGCGCCGTTCGGGCCGAGGAACGCGGTCACCCGGCCGGGGCGAGCCTCGAAGCCGACGTGATCGAGGATCGTGCGGGACCGGCGGCGTTTGACGACTTGGTCGATCGTGATCATGCGCCCATCCCAGCCGTCGTCGACGAGGTCCGGATCGGGCTCGGGTCCGGACCTGCTCGGTCTGAGGTCTGTCAGACCTAGGTCCGATGTGCGAGGGGCCTTTGGATATCTAGACTGGCCAGGTGGAAGCCAGCGATCGGCCCGTACTGCGTTCCCGCGCCTGGCCGATTGCGCTTGCCGTACTGGGTTTTCTGGTGCTCGTCCTCGCCGGTGTCGGGGCCAGCCCGCAGGCAGCCGCGATTGCCGTCACTCTCGTGCTGGTGAGCTGTGCGGCCGCGGTCGTCGTCTGGGCCCTGCTGTCCACCCGCCGCAGGCGACGCCAGTACGAGGAAGAACTGACCGCGTGGGCCGCCGAGCGAGCGATCCAGGCCGAGCGATTGCGAATCGCCCGCGACCTGCACGACCTCGCCTCGCACGGCCTCGGCCTAGTCACCGTCCGCGCCGCCGCCGCACGCACGCTAACCGGCCCAGCCGGCGACGCCGAACGCATCGCCGCCCTAACAGACATCGAGCACACCGGCCGCCAGGCAACCACCGAACTCCGCCGAATGCTCGCCGTCCTACGCTCCCCCGAAGACGACACGTCCCTACGCCCAGCCGACACCCTGGCCGACCTACCACAAATCATCGAGGTCGCCCGCACCAGCGGGGTCCGTGTGAAGCTCGCCATCGGCGAGGCCGGGGAGGGGTCGAGTGAGGTTAGCGAGATCGGCAAGGTCGCCGAGGTGGGCGATGCGTCGGGCGGGGATCAGCCGACGGTCGAGGACGTCGGTGAGGTGTCGGGCGGGGATCAGCGGACGGTCGGTGGCGTCGGCGAGGTATCGGGTGGGGTTCAGTTGACGGTGTGCGCGATCGTCCGCGAGGCCCTCGCCAACACCGCCCGGCATGCCGGGCCGACGTCCGCCGAGGTCGCCGTACGACGAGAGGCCGACACGATCCTGATCACGGTCACGGATGACGGACCCGGGCCAGACTGGGTTCCGCACCCGGGTGCTGGTGCCGGGCTAGCCGGCCTGCGGGAGCGGGTGGGCGCCCTGGACGGGACCTTGGAGGCAGGCCCACGACGCGGCCCGGGCTACCAGGTCATCGCACGATTGCCCGATCGCCGGTGAGCGCCGTACGGGTGCTGGTTGTCGATGACCAGCCGATGATTCGGCACAGCCTGCGGTTGATTGTCGACGGGGCAAGTGATCTTGAGGTGGTCGGCGAGGCCGGGACCGGCGAGGACGCGGTCACGAAGACCGCCGAGTTACGACCGGACGTCGTACTGATGGACATCCGGATGCCCGGCGGAGACGGGATCGAGGCGACCCGGCGCATCACCAGCGAACTGCCTGGGACACGGGTTGTCGTACTGAGCATGTTTGAGCTGGACGAGTACGTTCACGCCGCTCTACAGGCCGGGGCCAGCGGCTTCTTGCTGAAGGATGCCGAACCCGATCGATTGGTCGACGCCGTGCGGCGGACGCACACCGGCGAATCGCTCTTCGCCCCCAGCATCCTGACCCGCTTGATCGAGCACTACCTAGGCCGATCGATGCCCAAGGCAACCTCTGCACTCCTCACCGAGCGCGAGACAGAAGTCCTCACCCTGATCGGCCGCGGCCTGTCCAACCAGGAGATCACCCACACGCTGACGATCTCGATGGGCACAGCCAAGACCCACATCGGCAACCTCCTCGCCAAACTCCAAGCCCGCGACCGGGCTCAACTAGTAATAGCCGCCTACGAACGAGGCCTCGTAACCACACCCCGACCGAACTGACGGCCCCACACCCGGACGCCCCAGGCAGATACCCGAGATACCGGCTCCGTGGATGCGACCGGGTTCGACGCGCAGGTGAGCCGCCCCGGGCGAGTCCGGAGGCTTCGTTAGGTGTTAGCTGGCCTCGGCGAGGCGGGTTCGGTGAGTGTAGTGAGTTTGTTCGGCTTGGATCGGTGTCAGGTCTTGGATCGATCCGTGGGGCCGGGCGGTGTTGAACCAGTCGACCCAGTCCAGGTGGCTGCTTCGACGTCGTGGAGGCCTTGCCAGGGTCCGTAAGGGTTGATCAGTTCAGACTTGAACAGGCCCATGTGGGTCTCGGCCAGGGCATTGTCGTAGGCGTCGCCCACGGATCCGACCGAGGCGTCGATGCCAGCGTCGAGCAGTGCCTGGGTGAAGGCGATCGAGGTGTATTGGGTGCCGGCGTCGTTGTGGTGGACCAGTCCGGTCAGGTCGGCGACTCCTTCGGTTCGGCGGGCCCACATCGCCATCTCGAGGGTGTCCAGAACCAGGGGTGTGGTCATCGTGGTGGCTGCTTTCCAGCCGATGATCCGGCGGGAGAACACGTCCACGATGTGCGCGACGTAGACCGTGCCGGATCGGGTCGCCACGTAGGTGAAGTCGGCCACCCACAGCCGGTTCGGGGCCGAGGCGGCGAACCGGCGATCGACCAGGTCGGGCGGCCGGTTTGCGGCCTGGTCAGCGATGGTGGTCCGCGGCGCCTTGCCCCGGATCACGCCGCTGATGCCCATCTGGTTCATCAACCGTTCCACCGTGCAGCGAGCCACGTCGTGACCCGAGGTCCGCAGATGCAGCCAGAGTTTGGCGGCCCCAAACAGCCGCACGAACCGGACTTTGCGGGCCTTCTCGATCACCGAGATCAACTCGGCATCGCGCAGTGTCTTCTTACTGGGTTGACGATTCCGGTTGTCGTAGTAGGTGGATGGGGCGATCTTGCAGCCATGCTCTGACAGCACTCGGCAGATCGGCTCGACCCCGAAACGGTCCTTGTGATCGTTGATGAAAGTAATGATCACTTGTGTGGGCGGTCGAGCTCCGCCGCGAAGAAAGTCGCTGCCGACTTCAAGATCTCGTTCGCCCGGCGCAGCTCGGCGTTCTCCCGCTTCAGCGCCTTCAGCTGCTCCGACTCCTCGCTGGTAACCCCGGGCCGCTGGCCGGCATCAACCTCGGCCCGGCGCACCCACTTGCGCAGCGTCTCGGCCGAGCCGATACCCAGCTTCGACGCGACTGACCTGATCGCCTCGAACTCTGAGCCGTAGTCGGCCTTGGACTCAACAACCATCCGGACCGCGCGCTCACGGATCTCGGGCGAATACGACGACGGACGTGCCATGGACTTCATCCTTCCAACGAATGAAATCTCCAGACACGCCGGGGCGGCTCAAGGTGTTGCAGGGCGATGCGGATGGCCTGCGGGGGTGGGTGACGTTACGGACAGGAGGTGGTGGGTGGATTGGGGTTGGTTCGGGGGGCGGGCAGGCGTGGGGACGGGTGTGCGTAGGTGGGTATGTCCTGTTCTCGTGCAGGTGGGTGTGGGTTAAGTCGGTTGACCGGTCGGTGGTAGGCGGGGGTTCATGGGGGATGACCACATCTGGTGTTGCTGGGGCGTTGGGGGCTTTGCTGGGTGGTTCGGTTGAGCGGACGAGGGTTGAGCGTGGGGAGCGGGGGCTTGGGCTAGTTGAGGTTGGGCGTGGCGGGCCTGCGGTTCTGCTTGAGGCGGGGGCTATGTCGCCGGTGGTGGGGTTTGCTGCGGTGATCAAGGGGTTGGCTGCTGATCATCGGGTTGTGGCGTATGACCGGGCTGGGTATGGCGGTAGTGATGCGGCGCCGCTGTCTGTGGAACTGCAGTTGCAGGATTTGGTTGCGGTGTTGGAGGCGGCTGGTCCGGGGCCTCGGGTGGTTGTGGGGCACAGCTGGGGTGGGTTGCTTGCGCAGCTTGCTGCTTGGGATCGGCCGGATCTGGTGGATGGTTTGGTTCTGCTTGATCCTTCGCACGAAGCGTTTTGGACGCCGGCGCCGGAGCTCCCAGGTGACGAGGTGCGGAGGGCCGAGCTGCTCGCGAACGCAAACGAACAGGCACAGACGACTGCCCGGGCCGCCGAGACGGCGCCGGAGATTGAGCGGCTGCTCGTCGATGCGTGTCTGTCTTATGTCGAGACGGCCGAGCAGCAGGCGGTTCAGCTTGCTGAGGTGCCGATGATTCTTGAGCATCTGGGTGAGCTGGCTGAGCGACGTACCAAGGCTGTCTGGCCGGAGATCCCCGTCCGGCTGTTGACCGCCACCAAGGGACGGCCCGAGTTCATGACCACTCGCGTGCTGGCCCTTCTGGACGAGCTGCCGGGCACAAACACCGTGGTCCCCGACTCGGGCCATTACCTGCACCTCGACCGGCCTGACCTGGTAATCGCCGCGGTCCGAGAAGTTGCCGGATGAGCATCAGCGTCCGCCCAGCCACGTCGACGGATCGGGCGGAGATCCATCGAGTGCTGCGGCAGCTGCATCCCGATCTGCCGGCTGAGATGTCGCTGCCGCGGGTTCGGCAGGAGGCGCGGACGTTCCTGGCGAGTGACGGGGACGTGGTGGTCGGGGTTGGGGTGGTGACGTTTGTGGACTACGGGTACGGCGCTTACGGGACGATCGAGGAAGCGGTTGTCGACGCGGCGAGTCGTGGCACGGGCGTTGGACGGGCTCTGCTGGACGAGTGTCGTGGATGGCTTGTGGGGTTGGGGGTTGAGGTGGTTTTCGTGTCGGCGGTCGACGAGGAGGTCGCTGGGTTCTATGAAACGACCGGGTTCTCGAAGTGCACGGGGCCTTGGTTGTTTTGGGCTCACGGTGTGAGCTAGCCCACAGGAGTCGTGCTTTTGGGGCGGCCCGTGTGTTGGGGTCGGGGAATGCGGATGATGGATGCGGGTGAGGCGGCGGAGCGGCTGGGGTTCTCGGCTGAGGGGTGCGTGCGATTCGCGGGGATGACGGCGGCGAATGGCCTGGAGATGCCGGAGAACGCTGCGGAACTGCTTGAGTACTGCGGGGTTGCGGAGCGGGATCGGCGGGAGATGTTGGCGGCTCGGCCGGACCCGGAGGCGGAGCCGGAGTGGTGGGCGCTGACGGCGGCGCTGGCGGGTGGGTTGGAGCGGGATCTGGAGAAGCCGCTGCCGGCTACCGGGCATCAGGCTTGGCCGGTGGTGCCTGGATCGTCAACGGAGGTTGGGATGTGGGCCTGGGCTTGGGCGCTGCTGGCCAGCCTGCCGCGGTTGCTCGAGGTGCATGCTCGGCGCGGGGTTCCGGAAACGGTGACCAAGGCAACGGTTGGCGCGTTGGGTGGGGTGATGGGGAGCCATCGGGAGATCTACGGGCGAGCCGGTGTGGGGCTGATGCCGTTGTGGGGGCCGCCGCTTCGGTTTCGGGGTGCGGACTTCGAGATCGGGCGGCATTCGTTCACTCGGACGCAGCTCGGGCTTGGTGATGGGGTCGCAGGGCATCTGCTGATGGTGCATGTGCCACCGACCGGACCACTCGACGCGACCGTTTCTGAGCAGTCGATTGCCGCGGCCGTGCGGCTCTTCCCGCAGTGGTATCCCGATGAGCCGCTCTTCGGTTTGGTCTGCCCCTCCTGGCTGCTCGATCCGCAGTTGGCCGAATACCTCCCCGAGGACTCCAACATCCTCACCTTTCAACGCCGGTTCACGATTCTGCCGCTGCTTCCGCCCAGTACGCCGTACGAGGGTGATCACGAGCTGATGCGGCTGGCGCTCCAGCTCAACCCGCCGCCGGGTGCACTGACGGCCGAGGACCTGGCTCGGGTCCCGCAGGACACGACCCTGCAGCGCGCCTTTGTCAGCCACCTCAGCGCAGGCCGGCACTTCCACCTCCGCATAGGCCTTCGGATCTTGAGTAATCCGGTGGAATAGTGTTCGATTCTGAGTGATCTGACCCGATTCATCCGCCCATGTCTTGAGGTCAACCATGTCGCTGCGCCGTGCCGCCCTGTGGACAATCGCCGCTCTCCCACTGCTTGCCATGCTGCCGGCAACAGCAGCTGAGCCACCGCCGGATGTCTACCAGTACCTGGAGAATCCGGAGATTGTCGGCGAGGGGCAGCAAGCGCCGCATGCGGAGCTGAGGCCGTACGCCGATGCTGCGGCGGCGGTGCGAGCCGGGAAGGAGACGCCGTGGGCTCGGTCGCTCGATGGCAAGTGGCGGATCCAGATGGCCGACCGGCCGGAGGACGTGCCGGCGGGCTTCCACGCGGATGGGTACGACACCAGCGGTTGGCGTGAGGTCGACGTACCGCACACCTGGCAGACCGATGGGCTGGATCATCCGATCTTCCGGAACATCCCGACCGAGATGTGGCCGGACAATCCGCCGAAGGTGCCGCATGACGTCAACCCGACCGCGGCGTACGTGCGTGAGTTCGACGTGCCGAAGAACTGGCGTGATCGCGAGACGTTCTTGAGGTTCGAGGGTGTCACTAGCGCCTACTTCGTGTGGGTCAACGGCAAGTACGCGGGCTACGACCAGGGCGGGTATCTGCCCGCCGAGTTCGACGTCACTCCCCTGCTGAAGGCCGGTCGCAACACCGTTGCGCTGCAGGTGCATCGGTGGTCCGCAGGATCGCACCTGGAGGACTACGACCAGTGGCGGTTCGCGGGGATCTTCCGGTCGGTGTGGATGTATTCAACACCTGAGGTCCGCGTCCAGGACGTCATCCTCAAGCCCAAGCTCGACGCCCAGTACGGCGACGCCGTGCTGAACGCTGAGATCGAGCTCGCCGGCCAGTCGGCCGGGTACTCGGTCCGGGCCACGCTGTACGACCCGGCCGGCCGCAAGGTCACGGCCACGACTGGGAACACGATCGTCAACGGCAAGATCCAGCTGAGCGCGCCGGTCAGCAATCCCGCCAAGTGGAGTGACGAGACGCCAAATGTCTACCGCGTCATCGTCGAGCTCATCGATCCGACCGGCCGCGTCACGCATACGACCAGCCAGCCGACCGGATTCCGCACCATCGAGATCAAGAACAAGCAGCTCCTGGTGAACGGCAAGCGGATTCTGATCAAGGGCACCAACCGCGCCGAGACCGATCCGAATACCGGCCGGCACGCCACCACCGCGCGGATGCTCGAGGACGTCGCGCTGATGAAGCAGCTCAACATCAATGCAGTCCGTACGTCGCACTATCCCAGCGACCCGTATTTCTTCGAACTGGCCGACACCCGGGGTATCTGGATCGCCGACGAGATGGAGATCGAGACCCACCATCACGACGGCTGCCCGAACAACTGCTTGGCCGAGAAACCCGAGTGGCAGAAGGCGTTCCTGGACCGCTTCATCGGGATGGTCGAACGGGACAAGAACCATCCGAGCGTGTTCATGTGGGACACCGGGAACGAGGCCGGGCTGGGTAAGGCGCACTACTCGATGGCCGAGTGGGCCACTGCCAACGACCCGAGCCGTCCGCTGTATCACCAGTCGAACGGTCCCGACGGTGATGCGCCGTTCGCGCACGTCTGGGGTCCGCGTTACCCGTCGCCGGACGGGTTGGAGGCGATGGCGAAGACGACCGAGAAGCCGATCATCATGGGCGAGTACGCCCATGCCAGCGGCAACGGTTTCGGCAACTTCAACGAGTTCTGGAACGTCGTCCGGCGCTATCCCCAGGTCCAAGGCGGATTCATCTGGGACTGGGCCGAGCAGAACATCTACCAGCCGCTCAAGATCACACCCGATGCCTCCGGCAACAACATCGTGGCGTGGTTCACCGGCCTTCCTGAGCAGGTCGAAGGTAAGCAGGGCAAGGGCCTGTACCTGTCCGGCCTCGACGATTGGATCGAGGTGTACCGCGACCGCAGGTTCGACGAGGTGTCGACCGGTCTGACCCTCGACGTGTGGGTGAAGCCCGACAGCTGGACCGGTGATTTCACCATGATTGCCAAGGGCAACCGGCAGTACGCCTTGAAGATGGCCGACCAGAACACGCTGGAGTTCTTCGTGTACGGCGATGGCGGCTGGCACACCGTGCAATCCGCCGTACCGGCCGACTGGAGCGGCAACTGGCATCGCGTGAGCGGTACGTTCGACGGGCACACGCTGCGACTGCTACTCGACGGCAAAGAGGTCGGGCGGACCGATTGGACCGGCACGGTCGCCGGTTCCTCCGACCCGCTCAACATCGGCCGGAACCCGGAGCCGCAAGAGAATCCGACGACGCGACCTTCCCACGGCACCTTCGACAACGTGCGGATCTACCACCGGGCGTTGACCGACGCCGAACTCGCCGCCGATCCGAAGACGACCGCCGTACTGGCTCTGGACTTCGACGAGGTCGAGACGAAGGGGCGTTACCTGACGTACGGCGCTGGGCCGGGCGGCGTGGATGGTCTGGTCAATCCCGATCGGACGCTGCAGCCCGAGACGCGTGAGCTCGCGCTGGTGCACTCGCCGATTCGCTTCACAAAAGCGCCTGGCGACGGTCGTGTGACGGTGACCAACGAGCGTGCGTTCACCGGCACCGCGGACCTGCAGCTGCGGTGGTCGGTGCGGGAGGCGAAACGCACCATCGCGAGTGGGCGGCAGCCGCTGGATGTCGCAGCGGGGACGACGAAGACGCTGCAGTTGCCGAAGCTGCCCGCCAATCCGGACGGCCTTGAGCGGTGGCTCGACGTACAGGCTGTGCTGTTGAAGGCCACAAGCTGGGCGCCGGCCGGGCATGTGGTGTCGCTCGGCCAGTTCGCGGTTGGCGGTAAGCAGATCCGCGGCGTCACCTCGCCGGAGCCGAGTGGGAAGCTCGCCGTTCGCCAGAGCGGATCGGACACGGTCGTGTCGGGTCGCGACTTCAGCTACATCTTCAACAGGACCGCCGGCACGCTGACCTCGATGAAGGTTCGCGGGCGCGAGCTGCTGAGTCGCGGGCCCAAGCTCGACGCCTGGCGTGCGCCGCTGTACAACGAGATGTGGGGCGAAGGCGGCAGCTGGCGCAACGCCGGACTGGATCGCCTGACGACCACGGTGTCCGACTTCACGGTCGATCAGACGACAGACGCAGTCACCGTCACGGCCCGCAGTACGGCGGCAGCGCCAGGCGTGAGGGACTCCTCGTTCCAGCAGACAATGGTCCACACCGTCAGCGGAAACGGCGAGGTGCGGGTGTCGCATCGCGCGGACCCGCAGGGCAAGGCGCGGGCGGTTCCGTACCTGCCCCGCATCGGTCTCTCGCTGAAGGTTCCGGACACCCTCAAGCAGTTCACGTACTACGGCCGCGGCCCGGTCGAGAACTACAGCGACCGCAAGGACGCGACACCGATCGGTGTCTACTCGTCCACCGTGGCCGACCAGTACTTCCCGTACGTGCAGCCGCAGGACCAGGGCAACCACAGCGATGTGCGCTGGGCGACCCTCACCGACGGCAAAACCGGCGGTCTGCTCGTGGCCGGCGACCTGAACGTCGCAGTCGACCAGTACGACGACGCCGACCGCGCGCTCTATCCGCACGCCTTGCAACGCAACCAGGACGGTACGACGCTGCACGTCAGCCACGCGGTCACCGGAGTGAGCGAGACCTTCCACGAACCGCTGCCGCAGTACCAGGTCGAAGGCGACCGCGAGTTCGCCTACTCGGTACTGCTCCGACCACTCAGCCAAGCGGAGGTGCGGGCCAACGGGCAGCCGCACGACCAGGTGGTGTGCACGCCGGATGCGACCCTGGTACCGAGTAAGCAGAACGTTGAGGCCGGCGAAACCATCACTGCGGTCCTCACGGTCACCAATCCGTGCCGCGACAACCTGTCCGCCGTCTCCGCGACCCTGCGCGCCTCCGACGGCTGGACCGTCCAGCCCGGCGCAGTCACCCTCGGCACGATCGCCCCCGGTCAGTCGGCCACCACCGTCGTACAGGTCACTCGTGGAGTCGGCTCACCAAGAGGTGTGCGGCCGCTGACTGCTGAGGTCTCCGCTCAGGCAGCAGGGGTGCGCCACGTGTCGGCCCAACTCGTCGGGGCGCCCGAGCCGCCACGCGGAACCGTCGCAGTCAGCACACTGGACTTCGTCTCTCAACAGAACGGCTGGGGACCGGTCGAACGCAACCGCAGCAACGGCGAACAAGGTGACTCCGACGGACTCCCGATCACGATCGGCGGTACGACGTACCCGTCTGGGCTCGGCGTGCACGCCGAATCGACGGTCGAGCTGTATCTGGGCGGTCACTGTACGTCGTTCACCGCCGACATCGGCGTGGATGACGAGGTCGGTGACGCCGGCAGCGTGCAGTTCGAGGTCCTCACCGACGGCACCAGCCGCTACACCAGCCCGACCCTGACCGGCGCCGACCCGGCAACCCCCATCACCGTCGACACCACCAACGCCACCACGCTCCGCCTGAAAGTCGGCACCGCCAGCAACGGCAACGCCCACGACCACGCCGACTGGGCGGCCGCCACCCTCCACTGCACATCCTGACCATCAAGCGACATGGCAAGATCTGCGGGGTGCAGATCGCGATGCTGGGGCCGTTCGAGGTTCGTGGGGATGATGGCGTCCTCGTGGACGTACCGGGCGCGCGGCTGCGAGGCGTGCTGGTTGCGCTGGCGCTAGACGCGGGGCAGGTAGTTCCGAAGGCGCGGCTGGTCGACTGGGTTTGGGGCGAGCAGCCGCCGGCGGAGGCTGCCAATGCCCTGCAGCGGCTGGTTTCGCGCTTGCGGAAGGTCGTTGCCGTCGACGGTACGCCGGACGGCTACCGGCTCGTGGTCGAGCCGGATGCGGTGGACGCGGTCCGGTTCGAGCGGCTGGTCGGGCAGGGGCGGTTACGCGAGGCGCTGGATCTATGGCGAGGTGCCCCTCTCCAGGACGTCGGGCTGCAGGACAGTACGGCGTTCGACGCGGCCGTCACGCGGTTGGAGGGGTTGCGGCTGACCGCGGCCGAGGACTGGTTCGACGCCGAGATCGCGCGCGGCCGAGGTGCCCAGTTGGTCACGGAGCTGACCGATCTCGTCGCGGCGCACCCGGTTCGGGAGCGGCTCGTCGGTGCGCTGATGCAGGCGTTGGCCGCAAGTGGGCGTGACTCCGAGGCATTGCTCGTCTACCAGCGCACCCGAGATGCTCTCGTCGACACGCTCGGCGTCGATCCCTCGCCGGAGCTCTCCGCGCTGCACGTGGCGCTGCTGCGCGGCGAGTCGGTACGGCGCGATGAGCCGAACCGCGAAACGAACCTGCGCGCGGAGCTCACCAGCTACATCGGCAAGGCGGCCGATATCGCCGAAGTGCGCGAACTCGTCGCCACCCACCGGCTCACCACGCTGATCGGACCGGGCGGTGCCGGGAAGACGCGGTTGTCCACGGAGGTCGGTCGCACGTTGACCGACGTACTGCCGGACGGCGTGTGGTTCGTGGAACTCGCGCCGATCGGTACCGAGGCGGATGTCGCCCAGACCGCGATCGCCACCCTCGGTCTGCGGGACGGACTACTCGGTGACGCGTCGGACGTGGATCCCACCGAGCGGGTGATCGCCGCCTTCCGCGAGCGGGACGCTCTGTTGATCCTGGACAACTGCGAGCACGTGATCGACTCGGCCGCGCGGTTCGCCGAGCGTGTACTCGGGCAATGTCCGCAGCTCCGCATTCTCGCGACCAGTCGCGAGCCGCTCGGCATCACCGGTGAGGCGCTGTGGCGCGTCATCCCGCTGAGCCTGCCGGAGTCGGACGCCGACGCCGAGTCGTCGCCGGCTGTCCAACTGCTGCGCGATCGGGCGAGCGCCGTACGGATGGATCTTGGGACCGACGCGCACACCCTCGCGACGATGGCGCGGGTCTGCCGGGCGCTGGACGGGATGCCGCTGGCGATCGAGCTTGCCGCGGCGCGGTTGCGCACGATGTCTCTCGACCAGCTCGCGGATCGGCTCGACGATGTGTTCCGCCTGCTGACCGGCGGCAGCCGTACGGCGCTCCCCCGGCAGCGCACGTTGCGTGCCGTCATCGACTGGAGCTGGCAACTGCTGAGCGACGATGAGCGGCTCGTCTTGCGGAGGCTCTCGGTCTTCGCGGGCGGCGCGAGCCTGGCCGCTGCCGAACAGATCTGCGGCACCCCGGACGCACTTGAGCTGCTGACCGCCCTGACCGAGAAATCACTAGTGGTTGCTGACAGCAACAAGGCACCGCGGTACCGAATGCTCGGCATGATCAAGGAGTACGCCGCTCAACGCCTCGCCGAGGCGGATGAGGTGGAACTGGCCCGGCACGCGCACCTGACCTACTTCACCGAGCTGGCCGAGACCGCCGACCCGCATCTTCGCCGCGCCGAGCAGCTGGAATGGCTGGCGGTGCTCGACGCCGAACACGACAACCTGAGCGCGGCCATGCGCGGCGCGATCCGGGCCGGTGAGGCTGCGGCGGCCATGCGGTTCGCCTCGGTCGCCGGCTGGTACTGGTGGCTGAGCGGGCACAAGGCCGAGGGCAACGACCTGATCAAGGCGGCCATCGACACTCCGGGCGAGGTGGACGACGAGATCCGGGCGATGGTCTATGCCCTGTTCATCATGTTCCTCAACTCCGGGCCGGGCGACGAACACCTGGCCCGCGAGTGGATCCACGAAGTCGACCGGCTCAGTCGGCGCACTCAGTTCGTCAATCCGATGCTGCAGCTGATCGAACCGCTGGAACGCATGCTGCAGTCGCCGACTGATTTCCTGCCGGCCTGGGAACCGTTGCTGGACAGCAAAGACCCGTGGGTGCGCGCCTTGGCCCAGCTGCAGCTCGGCAAGATGCGCGTCATCCTCGGACACGGCGGATATGAGGCGGACACCTATCTCGAGGCAGCGGTTGCCGCGTTCGAGACGATCGGCGAACGATTCGGGATCACGTTCGCGCTTTCCGAGCTGGCCGATCGGATCGCCATGCGAGGTGAGTTCGCCGCCGCGTGTGCGCACTACGAGCATGCGATCGCGGTGATCACCGAGATCGCGGGCACCGACGACGTCGTCCGGATGCGGTCCCGGCAGGGCGAGCTCTACTGGCTGATGGGTGACGCGGAGCGCAGCGCGGCCTCGATGGCCGAGGCCCAGCGGCTGGCGGAGCGGGTGAACTGGCCGGGCGCGCTGGCCAACCTGGCCCTCTCGAAGGCGACGGTCGCCAGCTGGCGAGGAGAATCCGCCGAGGTGCTGGCACAACTGGACGCGGTCGCTGAACTTCTCGGCGAGCAAGCGGACCAACCGAACATTCAGACCCACACGCACAGTCTGCGCGGGGCCGCCGCGGCGGATCTCGACGAGGCCCGGAAGCACTGGGCGGCAGCCGCCGAATCCGCGGCCCAGACCGGCCACCCCAGCGGGATCGCCAGTGTGCTCATCGGGGTCGCGGGCTACGCCATACGGCGGGATCGGTACGACGACGCCGTACGGTTGCTGGCGGCAAGTACTGCGTTGCGCGGACTGCCGGATCGCTCGAACCCGGATCTGACCCGGATCGAGCAGGAAACGCGCAACCGCCTCGGTGACGTGGAGTACGCCGAGGCGGCTGCGGAAGGTGCGCAAGCGGACTGGAACCAGCTGGTCGCGGTCACGCTCGCTTCGTGAAGGTGGACGCCGCCCAGAAGTAGCCGACGATCGCGATCCCGGCACACCAGGCGAGGGCCTGGAGTACGTCGGAGGTCTGCGCCCCGCCGTTGAGGAATCCGCGCAGCGTCTCGATGATCGGCGTGAAGGGCTGGTACTCCGCGAACTGCCGGACGCCCGGACCCATCTTGTCGGCCGGAACGATCGCGCTGCTGAAGAACGGCAGCATGACCAGCGGTACGGCGGCCATTCCGGCCGTCTCCGGCGATTTCGCCGACAGGCCGAGCGCGACCGTGAACCAGCCGACCGCGATGGCGAGCAGCAGGACGATCCCGAGTACGGCGAGCCAGTCGGTGAGACCGGCCGACGGGCGGAAACCGAGTGCGAAGGCGACTCCGAGCAGCGCGACGATCGCGATCAGGTTGATCAGCACGCTGGAGACGACCTTGCCGGTCAGGACCGAGGACCGCGGCACGTCCATCACCTTGAAGCGGTTGATGATGCCCTTGGTCATATCGGAGTTCGCGGCGATCGCCGTACCGCCGAGGCCGTAGCAGACGGCCATCAGAATCATGCCCGGCGTTGCGTAGTCGACGTAGTCGACGCCGACGTTGAAGGCGTCGCCGAGCAGGTAGACGAACATGAACATCATCACGACCGGCATCAGGACCGCGTTGAAGATGCTGGTGGGGTTGCGGACGAGGTGCTTGACGTCGCGGCGCACCATGGTGAGGGTCGGGTTCATGATGCGGAAACCTCCGTGGAGTGGCCCGTCAGGGCGAGGAAGACGTCGTCGAGATCAGGGGTGTGCACCGAGAACTCCTCGGCGCTGAGTGCGTATTCGTCGAGCCGGTTGAGCAGGTCTCTTAGCGAGCTGGTTCCGGCGTCGCTGGGGACGCGCAGGGTCAGGGAGTCGTCGTCGCGGGTGGCGTCGGCGAACAACTGCGCGGCTGCGGCGAGCTGCTCGACATCGGCGAACCGAAGCCGGACGTGGGTGCCGGGGATCTGCCGCTTGAGCTCGTCCGGGGTGCCTTGGGCAACCAACTTGCCCTGGTCCAGTACGGCGACCTGGTCCGCGAGCTGATCGGCCTCGTCGAGGTACTGGGTGGTGAGGAAGATGGTCACGCCATCGGCGACCAGCTCCCGGATGATCGTCCACATCGTCCGCCGGCTGCGCGGGTCGAGACCGGTCGTCGGCTCGTCCAGGAAGATGATCCGCGGGCTGCCGACCAGCGTCATCGCGAGGTCGAGCTTGCGCCGCATACCACCCGAGTACGTCGATGCCGGCTTCTGCGCGGAGTCGGTGAGGTCGAACCGCTTGAGCAGCTCGGCGACGACCTTCCGGTCGGTTCCGGGGCTCAGGTCGACCATCAGCTCGAGGTTCTCCTGGCCGGTGAGCAACTCGTCGACGGCCGCGAACTGACCGGTCACCCCGATCGCCTTCCGAACCGCCTTCGCGTCGGTGGCGACGTCGTACCCGGCGACCTTCACCGTGCCGGCGTCGGCACCCAGCAGCGTGGTCAGCACGTTCACAGTCGTCGTCTTGCCGGCCCCGTTCGGGCCGAGCAGCGAGAAGACCGTGCCCGCGGGAACGTCCAGGTCGATGCCGTCCAGGACGATCTTGTCCTTGAATGCCTTGCGCAGTCCCGAGACTGCAATCGCCGTTTCTCTCATGCATTGAGCATCGGCAAGTGGTCAGACACCGCCCTGACACGGCGCTGACACACCTGCCAGCTGCCGTCAGTCGACTAGCTGGAGCCAGGCCTCGGCCAAGGCAGCGTGGCCGGCCGGGGTGGGGTGGACCCCGTCGTCGGCCCAGTGCTCCGGCTCGGCGAGCTTGCAGAGTTCGGTGAACATTCGATCAGCGGCCAGCAGCTCCGCGCCGTACTCCCGGGCCAGCTCGTTGACGACCTCGAGCTTCGGGTCCAGGTCTGCACGCCACTGTTTGCGGAGCGCCTCGTCGATCCGCAAGTCCCCGTGCTCGAGCGTGCCCCGGATCGGCAGCATGAACGATTCGATCAGGATCAGCTGCGTGCCGGCCTCGGCGAGTGGGGTCAGCAGGCGCTCGTAGCCCGCGCGGTACTCCGCGGCCGTGATCACTCGACCATTCTCGGGATCGAACGACCACCAGGCGGCGTCATTGCCTCCGATCATGATCGATACGACATCGGGCTCAGCGGCCAGTACGTCGTCCTGCCAGCGGGCCTCGAGGTCCATCACCTTGTCTCCGCGCCAGCCGGTGTTCAGCCAGGTCACCGGCCGATCCGGGTGCCGCAGTCCCCACTCCCCCGCGACGCGCAGCGGGTAGCCCGTGCCGAGGCCGTCCGGATCTTCGAGACGGTGGGAGTCGGTGACCGAATCGCCGGTGAACATCACGGTGCTGCCCGGCTTGAGCGTGATCGTCATGCGAACCACCGCTTCGCGGCCGCGTCGAAGGCGTTGCGATCGGCATCGCCGGCCCAAGCGACCACGCCATCCGGCCGGACCAGTACGGCGGCCAGTCCGAGATCGTCGTTCGCCCGGCCGGCGGCGTACCGGTAGTTGCTGTTCAGCTCCAGGTCGGCGAGACCCCCGGTGAAGTCGAGGAGGACGCCGTGTCCGTCCTGCATCAGGTCGGCGAGACGGGTGCCGTCCTCAAGGCGGAACTCCGGAGCGATCCGGCCGACCAACGGGTGCTCGCTGCCGAGGTCGTAGCGGTTCGCCATGCCGGAGATCTTGCTGTAGATGTACTGCGCGCCGTCGGGGGTGTCGAGGAGGTCGCGCATGACGCCTTGCATGGCTCGACCGTGCGGACCGGGCTTCAGGACGGTCACCTGCGCGCGGGTCCAGTCGAGGACCCACTCGCCGATCGGGTGGCGCTCGGTGGTGTAGGTGTCGAGCAGTCCGTCGGGCGCGTGGCCCTGGATGGTCGCGGCGAGCTTCCAGCCAAGGTTCATCGCGTCACCGAGACCGCTGTTGAGGCCCTGCCCGCCCAGCGGCGAGTGGATGTGCGCGGCGTCGCCGGCCAGCAGAACCCGGCCCTTCCGGTACGTCGTCGCCTGCATCGCGCGGTCCGTGTACGTCGACGCCATCCGGAGTTCGGTGATGGTCACGTCGGTGGCCGACACCCGGCGCAGTACCTCCTGCAGGTGGTCCTTCGTCGGCTCCTGTGTCCGGTCGTAAGCACCGCCGTCGAAGTCCATCACGCCGATGTGACCGGGGGTCTTCGACAGCATCACGTAGAGGCCGTTCGGGGTGGTGGTGAAGCCTTGGTTGAGCTTCGTCGGGTCGTCGACCTCGGCCTGGAAGGTGTAACCGGTGAAGGTGGGTTCGGTTCCGACGAACTCGAATCCGGCCAGCTTCCGGACTGCGCTCCGGCCGCCGTCGGCGCCGACGACCCAGCGCGCGGCGTACTCGCTGATCCCGGTCCGGAGGGTGACGTGGTCGTCGTACTGGGTCAGGTCGGTGACGGGTTGGCCGCGACGGACCTCGACGCCGTACTTGGTCGCGCGGTTCTCGAGGACCTGCTCTACGTGGGCGAGGTCGGTCATCACGGCGTCCGGGGCTTGCGTCGGCAAGCGGTACGGCATTCCGGTGACGTCGATCTTGGCCGGGTCGATCATGATGCCTGCGAAGTGGCCGACGCCTTGCAAGGTCTTTGGCTGGTCTTCCAGTTCGTCGACTTTCAAGAGGTCTTCCAGCATCCCGCGTCGGTAGAACCCGGCCAGCGAGGCGGCCATCAGCCCGCGCATGCCCAGCGGGGCTGCGCGCCAGACCGAACCGGCCTCGGGCTCGCGTTCGAGCACCACGACTGACAATCCCCGCAGGCCGAGTTCGCACGCCAGGTACAGCCCGACTGGTCCGGCACCGACTATCGCTACGTCGTACATGAGATCTCCCTGTTCTTGAGTCACGGGAAGACCGTGGCACCGGGGACTTGTAGGGCCCTGGCACCGGACGCATTCAGTGCTGGCACTGCATCTCAGCGCCTGGCATCGCAGAGCGCGTTGCCGATCAGTTGGTCGGCCAGCTTTTGCTGGCGCAGGGCGTCGGCCCATTCGCGGCCGAGGACGCTCGACATCGAGACGACCGCGCTCCGGCGTCCGTCGGTCGTCACGCCAGTCTCGGTGATGAAGCCGCCGTCGCCGCCGCCGTGTCCCCAGTACTCGCCGCCGCACGGGAGCGGGCGCTTGAAGATGCCGAGGCCGTATTTGCTGTCGGGCATGAGCTCGGCGACCTGGGGGTCAAGGTTGCTGAGGTTGGTGGTCATCTCGGTCAGCTGAGCGGGCTTGAGGAGGCGGCCGTCGAACAGGGCCCGGAAGAACTCGTTGAGGTCCGCGGTCGTGGACACGAGCGAGCCGTCGAGGTCGTTGATGACCTGTTCGGTGACGTCGATCAGGCGGTTCTTCTCGAACGGCTGGTACGACTGTGCATGTGGGGTCGGGAGTTGTGGGCTGAGATCGGGCCGCGTGTGGTGCAGGCCGAGTGGGCGGATCACGCGCTGGCGGAGTTCGTCGTACCAGTCGTGGCCGGTCGCTTCTTTGATGATCATGCCGAGCAGGACGTAGCCGATGTTGGAGTAGCGCCATCCCGTGTCGGTCCGTGGCTCGTGGCGGAGGGTGCGCGCGACGAGGTCGGCCGAGGTGTAGCGGTCGAAGCGGTGGCGGTAGAAGTCTGCTTCGGTGGCGAAGTCGGGGAAGTCGTCTTGTAGGCCGTGCGTGTGCTGGAGCAGTTGGCGGATGGTGATCTTGCGGCCGTTGTTGCCGTTGCCCTGGATCAGCCCGGGCAACCATCGCTCGACCGTGTCGTCGAGCGAGAGCCGTCCCTCCGCGACGAGCTGCAGGACTACGACGGCCTTGAAGGTCTTGCCGGTGCTCGCGATTCGGAAGTATCCGTTCGACGGGACCGGACGCTTGGAGTGCAGGCTCGCGACACCTGCGGTGGCGACCTCGGTTCGTACGCCGACCGCGCGGGCCTGCACTCCGGTGACACCGGCTGCGTGGATTGCCGCTGTGTCACTTGCTAGCTGGGGCGTTGGGGCCGCAGTACCGATCATTGCCATCACTAGCGCGAGGATTCTCATGTCCAGAACGCTATTTCTGGCGCTGGCGTATCCCCAGGGTCTTATCCCCCGGAAGAAATCGCGCGGAAGATATTGACAGCGGTCAGCTGCTGCGCAGGATCCTCGCCATTGCCTTGCCGCGGGCCAGCTCGTCGACGAGCTTGTCGAGGTAGCGGATCTCGCGCATCGTCGGTTCCTCGATCTCCTCGACCCGGACGCCGCAGACCACGCCCTTGACCAGGGCGCGATCCGGGTTGGGGCGCGGCGCCTCCGCGAGGAAGGTCTCGAAATCGACCTCCTTCTGCAGTTGCGCCGCCAGCCCCGCCTGGGTGTACCCCGTCAGCCAGCAGATGACCTCGTCCACCTCCGCGCTGGTCCGCCCCTTGCGCTCCGCCTTGGCGACGTACAGGGGGTAGACACTCGCAAAGCTCGTCGCATAGATCCGAGGTTTCGCCATACCGACAGGGTGCCAGCTCCGTGCGTCAAACCCGCTCAGGGTCGTCCATGAACCTGCGGACATCCTGTGCACACCGACAAGCCACCGCAATCTTGGCGGCCCACCGCAGAGCCTCTTCCCGAGTCGGTACGTCGACAATCGTCACGCCACCGATGAGTTCCTTGCTCTCCGGATAAGGGCCGTCGGTGATCACCCCGTCGGTCCCGACCACCGCGGGATCCGCGGCGAGCAACGGTTCGTCGGTGTCGTAGTGAACCCCACCGGCGAACACCAGCACCCCCGCATCCTTCGCCTCCCGACAAACCGCATGCGACTCCTTGCCCACCTGCGGGAAGTCCTCCTCAGGAATGTGATCCATCGCGCCCCGGTCGAACGAGATCAAGTAGTAAGTCATCCCAGCACTCCCAATCCGGCGGCCACCCGACCACCTCTCACCCCTGCAACGAACCGCACCCATCGAATCCGACAGGGTGGTCCTGTCGGTCGGAGGAAATTGCCTGCACCGCGTGGCCATTCCCGCAATACTGGCCGGCGTGGATGAGGTCACAATCGTCGTCGCCCACAGCGAGCGTACGACGCTCCGCGTGGGCGACGTCTTCCTGAAGGTGGATGCGAACCCAGCCAACCTGGCGGTTGAGGTCGAGGCGATGGCGCTGGCGCCTGTCCCGACTCCAGAGGTCCTTTGGCACAACCCACCTGCACTTGCGCTGGCAGCTGTCCGCGGTACCGCGCTCGGCGTTCTCGGCAAGCCCTCCCCCGCCTCGCCGGCCGCCTGGGCCGCGGCGGGTGCCGTCATTCGTCAACTCCACGAGGCGCCGCTACCGCCCTGGCCCGGTCGCCGCCTCGACGACATCCGGACCCGCCTCGATACCGAATGCGAGTGGCTGACCAGGAACGCCGTACTCCCCTCGAACGTGATCGAGCGCAACCGAGAGATCGCCGAAGCCGCGCTCCGCCCGTACACCCCCGCCTTCACCCACGGCGACCTGCAGATCACCCACGTCTTCACCTCGAGCGAGGCTGTCACCGGCATCATCGACTGGTCCGAAGCCGGCCAGGACGACCCCCTCTTCGACCTGGCCACCCTCACCCTCGGCCACGAAGACCGCCTCCCCCACCTCCTCGCCGGCTACGGCCAAGACGTCGACCACGAAGTCATCCGAGCCTGGTGGTCGCTGCGCAGCCTCTCCGCCGCCCGCTGGCTCATCGAACACGGCTTCGACCCCAACACCCCCGGCGCCGAATTCGACGTACTGAGAGCCCGGATGTAGCGCAACGTAACAATCTGCCCCGGACACCGCGCCACATCTGGACGACCGCCGTACCGAGGATCACTCTCCGGATAAGGGGAGCGTCTCAGGGGGGTCATGATGTTTTCAGCCACGTCACTTTTCGTTGCCGCCACACTGGCGGTGCTTCCGCTCCAGGCGTGCGTCAAGCCCACTCCAGCCGAGGCATCCATAGTGAAAGGCTGGATCGGCAAGGCCAGTCAGCTGGACGATCCGCTCAAGGGCACCTTCAAAGGCGGCGACGACGTCTTCCGGAACCAGAAGAAGTCCCTGACCCAGACGATCAACGAACTGCCGCCACCGGAACAGATCAACAAGGTATCGCCAGAGCTGCAGGCCGAGATCCGCGCCGCCGCGGCCCGGGTCCAGGTGCAGATCACGTTCTACAACAAGGTCGACGCGGTGGCGGCCTCGATGGCGACGAAGCGGGTGGTTGCCGCCCAGGAGATACCGGCACTCATCAACTCCACGCGACGCCAGTTGCTGACCGACGAAACCAGAGACGCCCTGCGGGACTTCGGCCGCGATGTCCTGCAGGAAACAGCCTGCGAGCTCGCCTGGAGGTACTACCTGCGGGAGAACGAGCGAGAGGCCGTCACGGACCAACTCACCGCCGGCGCCGTCGAACTGTCCTACACCGACCAGATCCGCAACCCGGACGACATGACAACCGACATCCTCCTCAACGCGATCGCCAGTACCGCGAAAAGCCGTTTCGCGCCCGCCATGGCCTGGCGAGACTATGCCGACGGACTCCGCCAGAAGGCCTACACCCTGACGAACAACGGCGCCGAGCTCATTGAACACCCCGACGGCGGCGATTTCACCTTCGCCCTCCTCTACTTCATCGGAGGCTGCCTCAACACTCCAACGCCCTGAGATATGCCAGTGCCGTAGGCAGGTACTCCGAGATCGGCGCGCTGGTGTCGAGAACAAGGTAGTCAGACGCCGGCCGCTGCATGCCCTCCGCCGCGCGAGCGAACCTCTCCGCCTCACCCGGCGTCGCCTGGAGATCGACCGGCGGCTGGTCAATACTCAGCCGCTGACTACGCAACCGCTTCCTGCTACGAAGCCTGGAGTCAACGAGCGCCAGGTCCCCCGTCCTGCATTCGATGTACTTGTATGCCGCCCCATGTTCTCTGGCCATTGTCTGACCCTCGTCGAGAATCCTGGGCCAAAAACAAGGACTGTCGACGATCACACAACTGCCATCCCCAAGAGCATCCCGAGCCAAGGCATACAACACCTCGTACGACGCCGGTCCGCTCTGCTCCACCGCGATTCCGGCCTCCAGCAACCCAGTCTTCACCACGTCATGATCAAGCCGAACCGCCCCAACCGTCCGAGCGATCTCCTTCGCCAACGTGGTCTTCCCTGACCCCGGAACCCCCGACATCTGCAGCAGGAACAAGCGATCAACCACCTTGTCTGTCGCGGTGCGTAAACTGAACTGTGCCTGATCGACCTGAGATTGTGTGTATCTGCGGGTCTACCCGCTTCGTGGACGAGATGCGCGCAGCGAACCGCGACTTGACCTTTGCAGGCGTCATCGTCGTCGCGCCGGGCGAAGCCAACGAGGTGATCACCGACGAGCAGAAGGCTGCGTTGGATGCCCTTCACCTGCGCAAGATCGACCTGGCCGACCGCGTCCTGATCGTCAACCCCGGCGGGTACGTCGGCGAGTCCACAAGCCGCGAGATCGCCTATGCACGCGCCGCCGGCAAGCCGGTCTCGTTCACCGATCCTGCGTGACCTGGCTTGTCAGGTGCCAGACCTCCTGCATCGGAGCCCACGGGGAGTCGGCGGTCATCGGTTCTTGGCAGGGGTCGGTGAGGGTCCACCAGCGTTGGGTTTCGGGGTCGGCGGCGATGCGGGCCTGGTCGGCCTCGTGGTCGGTGCCGGTGTATTCGTAGTAGCCGAAGAGTAGGTCGTCGTGCAGGAAGATCGTGAAGTTGCGGATGTTGGCGTCGAGCAGCATCCGCTCGACGGAGGGCCAGACGTCCGAGTGCAGCCGGAGGTACTCCTCTCGTTTGTCCGGGCGTAGCCGGGTCAGGATCCCGTAGCGCTGCTGGCGTTCCATATCGATCTCCTCAATTCAGGCGTTGAGCGGGGCGTTGTTCGATTCCTCGCCCGGGTCGCTCGGGAGCAGGCGGCGGCCGGCGCGTTCCGGGCGGAGGTGGGAGCCGGCTGACGTCGGATCGGGGATTCGATGGCGAGCTGCGGCGATCGCCTTCTCATCGAGGCGGATACCCAGGCCGGGGCTGTCGCCGAGGACGTAGGCACCATCCTCGACGCGCAGGTCGAGTACGACGCCGACTGGTGGCCGGAGGTCCTGTAGTTCACTAACTAAGTGGTTGGGTACCGAAGTCGCGGCGTGCAGCAGTCCGACCGGTGTCGTGCCGATCGGGCTGACCGGCAGGTCGTGTGCGTGCGCAAGGGCCGAGACCCGCAGGAAGTGCGTGACACCCCAGACCGCGGCCGTCTGGACAATGTCGACAGCGCCCGCCGCGAGCAGCGGGCGGAACTGCTCGAGCCCGGTGAGATTCTCCCCGCTGGCAACCGACGCGCGGATTCCCCGGCCGACGATCGCGTGCCCTTCGGCGTCCCAGCGCCGTACCGGCTCCTCGATCCAGGTCAGGTCTAGGGTTCGCTCGAGCTCGCTGACGTGGCGGACCGCTTGCTTGCGCGTCCAGGTCTCGTTGACATCGAGCATCAGGCCTGGCCGTGCCCCGTGACCGGCGTCGGTAAGGACGTCCCGAACGAGGGCGAGGCGGTGCCGGTCGCGTTCGATGTCTAGGCCGCCTTTGAGCTTCGCGACGCGCAGTCCATGGTCGGCGTAGGTCCGATACAGCGCGACGAGTTTGTCGTCGTCCAGGGCGATGTCCAGCCCGGAAGCGTACGCAGGCACGCGGCGGTCACGGCCACCGAGCAGGCGCCACAGCGGCTCCCCGGCTGCCTGCGCCTTGATGTCCCACAGTGCGGTGTCCAGTGCACCAATGGTGCCGAACAGCGCGCCAGCGTGACCTGCCTTGAACGTACGACGCAGCATCCGGTCGTAGAGGGCGGTGACGCTGCGCGGATCCTCGCCCTCGATGGCGGCGAAGATGTTCTCGAGCTCCACATGGGGTCCGAGCCCGATGCCGGTGATGCCTTCATCGGTGTCGATGGCAACGATCGGGACCGGTACGACGCCATCGGCGTACAGGCCGTTGGCGTCGCCGACCGGCCGGCCCCAGTCGTGGACCGTGGTGAAGGTCCGGTAGCCAGTGATGCGCATGTCAGCCCTTCGTCGAGCCGGCGGTGACACCGTCGGCGATCTGGCGTTGCAGGAAGAGATAGACGACCAGCACGGGGATCGCCGCGATCAGTACGCCGGATGCGAACGTCGGAATGTCATCGGAGTACTGGCCGCGCAACGCGGTGACGCCGACCATCAGCGTGCGGTGCTCCGCGGACGGCATCATCAGCAGCGAGATCAGTACGTCGTTCCAGCAGAACAAGGCGTTGAGCACGCCGACCGACAACAGCGCCGGGGCGGAAGTTGACCCCGAGCAGCAGCGGCCACAGCCGCAGCCCGAGGATGATCAGCACCGCCGGTGCGAGCAGCACGTACGGCGCGAGGCGTTCGGCCCGTGACCCGCGCCGGGACGACGGTCCGGCTGGACGCGACCGCCGTACCGGCGTTGCCTCCTCGGCCGGCCCGGCCGGAGCCGGGACAGCCGAGGACAAGGACTGTGGAGTCACGCAGATCAGCTCGTCTTGTCGGAGGCGGCCAGTTGCTGCACGGCCTTGTCCACGGTGATCGAGCCGCTGAGCAACTGCTGGGAAAGTCGGCCCATCAGCTCGAGCGTCTTCGAGGAGAGTGCGACGTGCAGAGCGGGCTTGCCGGTCTTGACCTCGGAGACGATCGTCGCGACGGCCGGGCCGCCGGTGGAGACGTCGAGCGTGGTGTCCGACGCGATCGCGCCGCCGTCGTCGTAGAAGGCCTTCAGGGCATCGGTCGAGGTCAGCGAACGGACCAGATCCGCGGCCACCTTCGGGTCCTTGGTCCACTTGGCGACCGCGTAGCCGATACCGCCGTCGTACGGGAGGCTCGGCTTGGCCGCGGGGTTGACCAGCGGCGCCTGCATAACGCCGACCTTGTCCGCGCCGAGGAACTCGCCGAAGTCCTTCCAGTGCCCGATGTCGGACATCAGGCCGATGACGTTGGCTGCCTTACCGGACTGGAAGACCGCGAACGCGTCGTTGAACATCGCGGTGGAGTTGGCGCCGGGGTTGTTCAGGCCGGCGTCGTTGGTCTGCTTCCAGAGCTCGAAGATCCGCTTCACGTCCGGTGCCGACCAGTTCCGCTTGCCGGCGATCCAGTCGTCGTACTCCTGCGGTGTCAGCGTCGCCGATCCCATCGCAGACAGGAAGAACTGGATGCCGAAGCCTTCCTTGTTGCCGAGCGCGAAGCAGTTCGCGCCGGTCTTCGCCTTGATCACACCGCAGTTGGCGGTGAACTCGGCCCAGGTCCGGGCCGGGGCGTCCGGGTTCAGGCCGGCCTTCTCGTACAGCGACTTGTTGTAGTAGAAGGGGTGGCCTTGCAGCGTGACCGGCGCCGCGTAGATCTTGTCCGACTTGGTGAACGCGCCCCACCCGGCCAGCCGCTCCTTGTCCTCGGCGACATAGTCGTCCAGCGGGGTGAGCGCGTCGGCGCGGTCGCGGATCTGGCCGCCGCCGTTGAAGAGGATGACGTCGGGTCCCTTGCCGGCCTGGATCGCCGCCCCGAGCAGTGTGTAGTACTGGTCGTACGGCTGGGCCACGAACTCGACCGTGACACCGGGGTGTTTCTTGGCGAAATCGGCCTTGGCCTTCGCCACGTAGCCGGCCGCCTTCGCGTCGCCGGACTTCCAGTCCCAGACGACGAGCTTGCCGGCGTCGGCGGTGGACGGGGAATCCGGTCCCGCGGCACTGCCGCAACCGGCGGTCAACGCCAGGCCCAGGGCCAGGACGGCGGACCAGAGTGTGCGCTGCTTCATGTCGTGCTCACTTCTTCCGACGAGTGACGGGCGTCCGGCCCGCGAGGTGGCGTAAACATAATTCGTATGACGTATGACGTCAACGGCTCAAGTGCAGTACACTCGGGCCGACGCTCACCGCTCGGCACCGGAGGAAAGATGACGGCTTCAGGCCAGCAACCGACCGCGAGCGCGCCCGCCGCGGCGTGGCCGCGCCGGCCCGCCAATCTCGCGAGCGCGGTCACCGCCGAGCTCGTGCAACGCATCGTCCGCGGAGTTCACCCCTCCGGTACGTCGTTGCCGCCCGAGCCCGCGCTGTGCGAGGCCTTCGCGGTCAGCCGGACCGTCATCCGCGAGGCGGTGAAGGTCCTCCAGGAGAAGGGCCTGGTCCAGGTGCGCCAGGGCGCGGGGACGGTGGTCACCCCGCCGTCGCAGTGGAACATGCTCGACCAACTCGTCCTCGGCGCAGTCATCGCCGAGGACGACAGCCTGACCGTCCTCGACGACCTGGTCGTCACCCGCCGGTTGCTGGAATCCGATATGGCGCTGGTCGCGGCCCGGACCGCCGACCAGGAGAGCATCGACCGGATGCGCACCCTCGTTGACCTGATGGACGAGCTCGTGGACGACCCCGTCGCGTATCGCGACCAGGACCAGGCCTTCCACGACACGATCATGCAGGCGTCCGGCAACCGCATCGCGCGTGGCGTCGTACGGGCGTTGGAGAGCCAGGTCGGCAACACCGCCAGCTACATGGGCAGACGAGAACGCGCGCTGTGCGTGGCCTCCAACCAGGGACACCGCCGGATCTACGAGCGGATCGCGGCGCACGACCCTCGCGGCGCGGCCGACGCCATGACTGCCCACATCACTGAGGCCTGGCTCGTGCGTCGCGACGGATCGTCGAACCCCGGCCGCCTGGACCGCTGATGAGCATCGTGCGACTCGCGTACGGCGAGACCGGGCTGGACCTAGCCGTCGACCCGGCAGTCACCACCGTGGTCACACCGACCCACCACCAGGCGACCGAGTCGCCGCGAGAACTTCTTCGCCGGGCGCTACGTACGCCGGTCGCGGGTCCGCCGCTGCGGGAACGTGTGCAGCGTGGTCAGACGGTCGCCATCTCTGCCTGCGACGGAACCCGGCCGCAGCCCCGGCACCTGATGATCCCTGCAATCCTGGAAGAGCTCGACGGCCTGATCGACCTCGACGACGTCGTCGTACTGGTTGCCACCGGCACCCATCGCGGCAATTCTGAAGCCGAGTTGCGGGCGATGTTCGGCGACGAGGTCGTCGACACGGTACGCATCGTCAACCACGACGCCCGCGATCGCGACAGCCTGACCTGGCTGGGCTCACTGGGTTCCGGCGTACCGGTCTGGCTCAACAGCGAATGGGTCGCCGCGGACGTCCGCATCACCACCGGTTTCGTCGAACCGCACTTCTTCGCCGGCTTCTCCGGCGGCCCCAAACTGGTCGCGCCCGGCCTCGCCGCCCTGGAAACCGTGCTTGTACTCCATGACGCCCGCCGCATCGGCCACCCCCAGGCGGCCTGGGGAATCATCGAGGGCAACCCGGTGCACGACGACGTACGAGCCATCGCGGCAGCCACCGGCGTGAGCTTCGGTTTCGACGTAGTCCTCAACCAGGACAAGGAAGTCGTCGCCGCCTTCGGCGGGGACCTACTGCCAATGCACGCCGCGGCGGTCCACACCGCCCGCGCAGTCGCGATGCAACCGGTGCCCCACCTGTACGACGTGGTCGTAACTACGAACTCCGGCTACCCGCTCGACCAGAACCTCTACCAGGCCGTAAAGGGCATGTCGGCTGCCTACCAGGTGACCAAGCCCGGCGGCACCATCGTCTGCGCAGCCGAGTGCCGCGACGGCTTCCCCGACCACGGCTCCTACCGCGAGGTCCTGGCTTCGGCCGACTCACCAGCTGCCCTGTTCGCCGAGATCTCCGCCCGAACAGTGACCGTCCCCGACCAGTGGCAGGTCCAGATCCAGGCCCGCATCCAGGCCGACTGCCACGTAGTCATGCACACCTCACACCTAACCGACGCCGACCTAGCAACCGCACACCTGCAACAAACCAAAGACATCACCGCGACCGTAGCCAACGCCCTCGCCACAGCCGGCCCCAACGCCCGCCTCTGCGTCCTACCAGAAGGCCCCCAAACAATCCCCTACGTCGACCCAGCCGCTGCAAACAAAAGACCGGCCGGTAGCGAAGGCCATCGCCGTCGCGAAGATCCACCGCCCGGCAGCATCTCGATACTCGGTTGACGACAGACGGGTCCGATCGATCGGATGACCTTGTGAGTTACCGCAAGGTCTACGCCGACCAGGCCGACATCGACACCCCGCTCGTCCGTGAACTGGTGGCCGCGCAGTTCCCGCAGTGGGCCGCGCTGCCACTGGAGCCGATCGACTCCGGTGGATTGGTGAACGCGATCTACCGCCTCGGTTCTGACCTCTCCGTACGGCTGCCGCTCCGCCCCTCAATCAACGGCATAGTGCACCGAGAGCAGGCGAAACTCGCAACACTCGCGCCGTTCCTACCTGTGACCATCCCTTCTGTCGAGGCAATCGGCACACCCACCGATGCCTACTCGGGCGAGTGGTCCGTCCACGGCTGGCTCGCCGGTACGCACCCCTCCCCCGACGCGCTGGTGGATCCGCGCGGTCTGGCAACGGACCTCGCGGCGTTCATCCAAGCGTTCCGACAGATCGACTTGCCGGACCGGCCACCGGCGTACCTGGGCGAGCGCCGTACAAGATCTCCAATGGTGTCGATGGACTCCCCAACCCGGGAGGCAATCCACGAACTAGACGGCCTGATAGACACTCGCGCCGCGCTAGCGTCATGGGAGGAGTCGCTCGCGGCGCCGTACGACGGGCGCGAGGTGTGGGTCCACTCGGACCTGACACCAGGCAACCTGCTCGTCTCAGCGGCCGGCCGGCTGACCGCAGTACTCGACTTCGAGACGTGCGGTGTCGGCGATCCGGCATGCGACCTGTTTCCCGTCTGGTACCTGCTGCCCGCCACCGTCCACAACGACTTCCGCGCCACGCTGGACGTCGACGACGCAACCTGGCTCCGCGGCCGCGGCCGCGTGCTGTCCCAAGCCCTGATCGTGCTGCAGCACTTCAACGACACCAACCCGGCACTCGCAAACTACGCACAACACGCCGTCGACAAGGTCCTCACAACTTCTCAAGCCTGCTCAAGCTGACCGAGCACCCAGCGTAGACGTCGCCACCAGCAAGAGCGTCTAGCACTTCGTACGACGCCCGCGGGCAGAACGGCATTGTTACGCGTCGAAGGCGTAGCGCAGAGATCCCCTCAAGATGCGCTTCTAATCAAACTTGACTAGATGTTCCTCCTCGTGCATTCTGGTCAAGTAGTCAAACTGGACTAGTCTCAACCAATCCGTTCGCAACACCGAGAGAAGGAATCGAACCCATGGGAAACCTCGCGATCGGGACGAGAGGGTCGAGCGGAGGTGGGCGCACGTCGGCGACGAAGCTCCTGGTACTCGGTATCGTGCTCCTCTCCGGCGGCGCGCATGGCTACCAGGTGCGGTCCGAACTGCAGAGCTGGGGTGCGGAGAGTTGGGCCAAGATCAAGCCCGGCTCGGTTTATCACGCGCTGAAGAAGGCGGCGACTGATGGCCTCCTCACCGAACACGCCGAGCCGGGCAACTCCGGGCCGGAGCGCATCCTGTACCGGGCGACGGCACGGGGCCGCGAGGAGATCGTCGAACTGGTCCGCGACGGTCTGCGGCGCACCCATGACCCGGACATGCTCAATGCATCCATCGCGATGTTGCCCATGTTGACCAGGACAGATGCCATCGCGCAGGTTAACGAGCGGATCGGGCGCCTGGAAGCGGAGCTCGTAGTGCAGGCCAAGTGGCGGGAGCACCCCAATAGGGACGCCCCCGAGCACGTCCGCGATCAGGCCGAACTGTGGGCGGGGCAGGCACGCACCGAACTGGAGTGGGCGAAGAGCCTGAGCAAGCGACTGTCTGAGGGCGCCTACACCATGGCCGATGATCTGGGTTCGTGGCGAACGGTCCCCGATCCCCTCAAGATGCGCTTCTAATCAAACTTGACTAGATGTTCCTCCTCGTGCATTCTGGTCAAGTAGTCAAATTTGACTAGCTCAACCAATCCGTTCGCAACACCGAGAGAAGGAATCGAACCTATGGGAGAGTTCGCGATCGAGACGAGAGGGTTGAAGAAGAGCTTCGGCAAGACCCACGCGGTCGCCGGTGTGGACCTGGCCGTGAGCGCCGGGGGCGTGTACGGCGTGCTCGGTCCGAACGGGGCGGGCAAGACCACCACGATCCGCATGCTGGCCACGCTCCTGCGCCCCGACGCCGGAGAGGCGCAAGTGCTCGGTTACGACGTCGTGCGTGACGCCCGGGCGGTGCGGAGCAGGGTGGGCCTTACCGGGCAGTTCGCGTCGGTCGACGAGGACCTCACCGGGGTGGAGAACCTGTTGCTGCTCGCCAGGCTGCTCGGCTACTCGCGCCCGCGGGCCAAGCAGCGAGCGGCCGACCTGCTCGACGCGTTCGGTCTTGCCGAGGCAGCCGACCGGCAGGTGAAGAAGTACTCCGGCGGGATGCGCAGGCGCATCGACATCGCGGCGAGCCTGGTCGTCACCCCCGAACTGATCTTCCTCGACGAGCCGACCACCGGGCTCGACCCGCGCAGCAGGAATCAGGTGTGGGAGATCGTCAGGGGTTTGGTCGCCGAAGGCACGACCGTGGTGCTGACCACGCAGTACCTCGACGAGGCCGACCAGCTGGCCGACCGGATAGCGGTGATCGACCACGGCAAGGTCATCGCCGAGGGCTCCAGCGGCGAGCTCAAGGCATCGGTCGGCGCCGGCTCGCTGCACGTACGCCTCCGTGGCCCCGAGCAGCGGGCCGAGGCCGAACGGGTCCTCGCCGCCGCTCTCGACGTGCCGATCGAGCTCTCCGCCGACCCGGCCGCGCTGTCCGCGCGGATCTCCGACCCCGAGCGGGTCGCCCGTTCCCTGGCCGAGTTGTCCCGCAGCGGCATCGACGTCACCGAGTTCGCGCTCGGTCAGCCGAGCCTGGACGAGGTCTTCCTCACCCTGACCGGACACGCCGCCGAGGAGACACCCGAGGAGGATGCCGCATGACCGCCACGTCCGCAGAACAGGCGTCGGCGCCGGTCACCGAGGACGCGCTGCGCAGCGTGCTGTTGGCCGGTGAGCGGCCGGCACGCCCCGGCCCGGTGCGCACCTCGTTGACATTCGGCTGGCGCGCTCTGCTGAAGATCAAACACGTCCCGGAGCAGCTCGTCGACGTGACCATGTTCCCGATCATGTTCACACTGATGTTCACCTACCTGTTCGGTGGCGCGCTCGCCGGGTCGACTCAGGAGTACCTGCAGTTCCTACTGCCCGGGATCCTGGTGCAGGCGAACGTCATGATCACCATGAACACCGGCATAACGCTGAACACCGACATCCAGAAGGGGGTGTTCGACAGGTTCAGGTCACTTCCGGTGTGGCGACCGTCGCCGCTGGTCGGCGCCCTGCTCGGCGATGTGATGCGCTACTCGATCGGGTCGGCGATCGTGATCGCGCTCGGCCTGGTCCTCGGGTTCCGGCCAGAGGGCGGCGCCGTCGGGGTGCTGCTGTCGGTGGCACTGCTGCTGGTGTTCTCGTTCTGCCTGTCGTGGCTGTGGACGATGCTCAGCCTGATCCTGCGCACGCCGAACTCGGTGGCGGGGGTCAGCATGATGGTGATGTTCCCGCTGACGTTCGCGAGCAACATCTTCGTGGACCCGAAGACGATGCCCAGCTGGATGCAGGCGGTCGTCGAGGTCAACCCGATCACCCACCTGGCGACCGTGGTACGCGGCCTGATGCACGGCTCGGTGCCCGCCGGAGAAATCGGCTGGGTGCTCGTCTCGTCCGTACTTCTCGTCGCGGTCTTCGGTCCCATCACCATGGTCCTCTACCGCAACAAGAAGTAGCTGCCGCTACCGCGAGCACTTGGTCGAAATCAACTCCGACAACCCGGCCCACTCGGCCAACGCCATCACCGGTACCAGGCCCGGACACGACAAGGAGAGCCGAATGAGCACCATCCCCAAGAACAACTCGGAAACCGTTGCGCACACGCCCGGGCGGGCGAGCAGCATCGGGGTCTGGATTCTGCAAGTCGTGCTGGCGGCGATCATCGCCGGCGGCGGAATCTCGAAGCTCGCCGGCGACCCGGTCATGGTGGACATGTTCGCCGACATCGGGGCCGGCCAGTGGCTCCGGTACCTGGTCGGAGCGCTGGAGGTCGCGGGAGGGGCTGGACTTCTGATCCCGGCTCTGGCGGGCCTCGCCAGTCTCGGGTTGGCGGCATTGCTGACCGGTGCTGTCATCACCGATCAGTTCGTGCTCGAGCAGAGCCCTTGGCTGCCGCTCGCCTTACTCGTCGTGGCGGCCGTGATCGCAAGGACGCGGTGGTCGCGCACCGAGTCCGTCGTCGGCACGCTGCTCAGGCGCTGAGACAAACCTCTCGAACGGAGATGTGAGATGAACGAGATGGCCTTTCGCGTGACATCAAACGATGGCACCACCATCGCCTACGACCGGAAGGGAAGCGGTCCGGCCGTCATTCTGGTGGGCGGAGCACTCGACGACGGGGTGGAGAACGCTCCCTTGGTGCCGGCTCTCGCCGAGCACTTCACGGTCTACAACTATGCCCGTCGGGGACGCGGCGCGAGCGGCTTCACCGAGCCGTACGCCGTGGAGAGGGAGATCGAGGACCTGGATGCGTTGATCGCGGAGGCGGGCGGCTCGACACACCTGTTCGGGGCGTCCTCTGGTGGCGCGCTGGCGCTGGAAGCGGCCGCGGCCGGGTCAGCCATCGACACGATCGCCGTGTGGGAGGTGCCCTACGCGGTCGGGGACGACATACGCCCGCAATTCGAGGAGTACATCGCAGACACCCGACGCGCCTTCGACGCCGGGCGAGACGAGGAGGTTCTCGAACTGTTCATGCGCCTGTCCGGCGCTTCCGACGACAACATCGCGGCCAGGAAAGCGGCAGGCAAGCAGACGTCGCATTGGGCGGATTCGGTCGCCCTCGCGCCCACGCTGGTCCACGACAGCGTCTTCCACAACCGCTACCAATTGCCGGCCGATCGACTGGCAACGGTCACCCAACCGGTCCTGGTCACCACCGGAGGGCCGATCACGGTCCCCTATATGGCAGGCCTGCCCTCGGACTTCTTCGACCGCGCAGCCGACGAGCTTGCAGACCAATTACCCCACGCTCAACGGGAGACCCTCGAGGGGCCGGATCACGTCGTCGACCCACAGACCGTCGGCCCGCTGTTGCTACGGTTCTTCAGCACCGAACACTGAGGGGCCCGCGAGGTGTTGCGGGAAGACCGATCAGGCACCGCGCAAGCAGATCTTCGTCGCGCCAGGGAACCTCCGCAGCCACGCACAGGACGGTGACTGGGTACGAGTAGGCGTTGCCGTTTGCCCATGCGTTGAGGGTGTTGAAGGTTGTCGGGACAACGACCACGGCGTCGGCCGGCGGTGTGCGCTTCGCCTGTCCTGGAGCGCGGTTGCCCGTGACCATCGACGCATCGAACAGGTCCTGTCCGTCGAGCCACGGAAGGGCTGCGTCAGTGGGGATGACGTACGGATCCCAGCCATTAGTGCGAGCAGCTTGGACGCCGTCACCCGTACGTGCGGCCAGCGGCGCACCACAGACGACGATGCAGAGGGTTCTGACAGTCAATCGAGGACTCCTGCGTTCATTGGGCAGCCGCTCGACAGTACAAGCGAAAAGGCCGGTCACCCTCAGGTGACCGGCCTCAATATTTTGTGGAGGTTATGCGGCGTTACTCGAACCAGCCCCTCCTGCTGGACAGGCTCCAGAAGCTTGCGCAGTCCATCGCACTTGACATGGACGAGGCAAGACCGATCGAGCCCGCGCAGCCTTCACGAGTGCACAAGCTGGACGAACGACTCGATGCCGAGACGATGGCCCAAATCGTGGCCGAGTATGAGGCTGGCGGATCGTCGGCGTCGATCGGGGCACTCTTCAGCCTGAGTAAGCGAAGCGTCATCAAGATCCTCCGTGAGGCGGGCGTCAAGGTTCGCTATCCGCGGATGACTGAAGCAGAGCTGAGACGAGCGATAGCGCTCTACAACAGCGGATCGTCATTACTCGAGGTCGGCAACCGGCTCGGCCGCGACCACTCGACCATCCATAAGGCACTAAAACGCCACGGCGTGCGAATGCGGGACTCACACGGGCGGCCCTAGGCCTTTCGCGTATCCGAGGACCGGCGACATCACCCCAGTCCGGTCGGACGACTTCGCGCGTTAAGGCTGTTGTCGAGGTGGTCAAGCGAAAGCGACCGGAGCAACGCCGACCTAGATCTACTGATGGCTCGCCTATGCAACCGTCAGGACTACTCTGAGGGGATGGCGGACCCCTCGGACTACGAGCTCGCGGCATGGCGTGACATCCAGCGGTTCAAAGGCCGCCCACTGTCACGAGGGACGAGGAACATCGGCGAGCAAATGGCCAGCCGCGCCGCCGGTCTCGGCAAGCGTGCCACGGAGTACCTCGAGAACCATCCACGGGCCCAGTCAGCCGTTTCGCGTGGGCAGGAAGTCGCCGCCAAGAGCACTCAAATAGTCGGGACCGGGGCTCGCATAGCCGCAGAGGCCCTCCCCGACTGGAGCGGCACTGCTTTAGGGTCTGCACGGCGGACGCTGGGACGGATCTCGCGGGTTGGACTCTCGCCCAAACGGGTGGTGGCGATGCACAAGAAGCGCGGGCACCACGTCGAGTCACTTCTGGATCTGCGCCGCCTCGATCTGGAGCAGATCGACGCCGTCCGGGGACGCGGAGCAAGCTGGTACTACCCGGCTGCCGCGGCACTTTCGGGAGCAGGTGCAGGTCTTGTGATCTCCGGCGGCGAGATTGTCGTCGCGGCGTCCGGCGGCGCTGCAGCCGCGCCTTCGGGGGCGGCCATTGCCGGCGCCTTCACTGGCGACGCTGCATTCGTTCTCGGCCTTGCGTCTCGTTCTGTGGGCCACGTCTCGCTGCTCTATGGCTACGACCCCGAAGTGCCTGCCGAGAAGCTCTTCGTGATGTCAGTTGTCAACGCCGGCACTGCGACGTCCGCCACGGCTAAGACTGCCGCGATGTCAGACATCTCGCGGCTCACCCAAGCTCTCGTCCGTGGCAAGTCGTGGGAGGTGCTGAGCGAGTCACTCGTCGCGAAAGTCTCCACGCAGTTTGCAAAGGCGTTCGGTATCCGCCTTACAAAGCAAGGGCTCGGAAAGGTGGTCCCCGCAGTCGGGATCATCGTCGGCGGCACTCTCAACTGGGCCACGTTAGAGGCGATCGTTGATGCCGCCGACCTTGCGTACCGGCGGCGGTTCCTGCTTGAGAAGTATCCACACCTCGCTGACGAGGAAGCATCCGGACCGTTTCCCGATGTCGACTCCGCCGATGCGCACGATGCCGAGAAGGCGATCAGTGTGCTCGACGAAGTCGAAGAGGCAGGCGGGCCCAACATCCACTGAGCCCGCGCTACGACCCACGTTGGCGTCGTAGCTTCCGCAAGGAACCGACAGCTGGCAGAACGCATCTAAGAGTTTGCCCGTAGCCCTCCGAGAACTGAGAAGCCGTGACCCTCCTACTTGTACTGCTATACGCCTGCGCCGCCGCTCTTGAGCTAGCGGCGGTCGGCCTGATCGTCTACGACGTGCGGGACAGTCGACGACGCTGGGACAGCTACCGAGCAGGTATCGAGCAAGAAGAGTCAGCGATGGCCAGTGATCTACGCTTCCGCCTTGATCCAATGATCAGCCGATACGGATTCACTCCGGCCCAGATCATGCGGACGATCGGCACGGTTGAGAGCTTGGTCGAAGTCAAGCGGTGGCGCCAGAATCTCGCTGTCGGATCGATTTTCGGCGGGATTATTCTCGGGCTTATCGGAAACCTCGCGAGCCTCGCTGCTTAGCGAGACGGCCTCAATCGTCCGTTTCAGACGTAGACAGTCTCTCTCCGATAACACGCGCTGCCGCCAGTAGACTCGCGACAACCCGGCTTGCGAAATCCCTATCCAAGGAGATCGACTCGCGGTTGATGAGCTCCTCTTGGGTCGTCGGAACTGCGAATAGCGAATCATCTTCGGAGGGCCACCGCGCATCGGGACGTTTTAAGTAATTCGCCGTATAGTAGCCCAGATTGTGAACTAGCGCGTTTCTGAGTTCCTGAGCATGCAGGACATCTCCCCACGTCGGGCCGAGTTCATGGAACTTGACGCCACCGAACTCACCAAAACGCTTCACGAGGAGCGAGAACTGGCGGTCCCAGCTCTTCCGCTCGGCGTCCACAAGCGCAGCAAGAACCGGGTGGTCGCTGAGGTTATACCTCAGGCATCGCCGTTCGAGCAGATGGGCTAGGTATACATGGAAGCACTCCCACGCGGTTACGACCGCTGTCGAATACAAGGTTCGGTCATAAGGGGCGTGACCAAAACCCTCCTCCGGGCCCGACTCTGTCTCATAGATGTCGATCATGTCGGCATCGGGATCGCCAGGCCGTTGCCCAATCTCGGCCCAACGTCGCTCACGATCGGCCTCAATCAGCGGCGGCACGATCTTGATGAGGCCCTGCAGCTGCTCAAGTTGTTCTCGCAGCGCATCGTAGGGGTCCGAGTAGGCCCGTAACTCAGGCAGCATTGCATTCCTACTTCATTGATCAGCCGCGACCACCGCGGGCATCGCAACATCATCACTCGGTGCACACACCCGTGACAACAAGATATTCACGACATGATGCGCGGTCTTAGCGAGACTGTCGACAGCGCGAGCCCGGGCTGGCGATCGTCGCCTCCTACTGGCAAGATCATCGGATGGCTGACTTGCCTTATGAGGCGAACAAGTTCACGAGCTTGAACGGGCCGGCGAGCGGGACACTCCCGGTCTCTATGTCGCGCCTCGTGAGGGCAGCAATGTCTGTCGGCGCGACCCCCATCGCGATGGGCGGACATCCGCGACCGCTTATTGAGCTCCTCTGGCGAGGCGCTATGGTGCAAGCAAGCCTTCAGGAGACATCCGGCCACTGGTATAAAGCACCCGCGTACAAGTTTCTCGATCCGAGCGAAAAAACAGCCGTGAGCTACTTCCTCGGCATGACGCAAGCGAAGATTTCCTGCGAATTACTGCTCGGCGTTCCGCACCTGATTCACCTTGATTCGGTCCTGCAGCTGCTTGGAGCGCCTACGCGCACATCTCGCCCGGACCTCGTTGGCTACGATGCGTTTAGCCGACAGTTCAGCATTTCCGTAGAAGCTAAAGGGCGCAGCGGCGGATGGTTTGACAACATAATCGACAAAGCCAAAGATCAAGCCCGACTCATGCCTGCGGTGGTTGGGCCCAAATCCAATGTTTGCGTTGCTTCACTTGCGTATTTCGGGAGTCGGGGTCGATGGGAAGCATATCTAGAAGACCCACCGAAGTCGAACAGTCAGATAGACGACATACAGCCTTCGACATTGCTTGTTGGCTACTACCGCCCACTCGTCGCCGCTATGTTCGAGGCAGGTATCTCTGAGTCCGAGAGGTCTGACGCCGAAGTAGTTACGAACCTGCCCGGACTCGACGCGAAGCTCGGACTCCCGGAGCCGATCGTTCGGGCTCTTGCAGATATCCCCCGCACCGGGTTCGTCGCTCCTGCCCAGGTAGAGGTAGCTGGTTCTCAGCTGATCGAGGAGGTTGGTGAGCTGTTCGGCCGGGCCGAAATGGCAAACGAGCTGCATCATCCGGATGCCGAGGTATCCGAGGTTTCAGATGAACCGCGGGATCCATGGGAACCCGTCCGGCAGATAGATGCCGAGGATCCCACAACGTCAGTGGGTCTCGATGGCGTCCGCGTCACTCTCGGCCCGTCCTGGTTCAGGGACCGCCAGCTGTAGCGCCGAGGGGACCGTCACGCATCGAGTGCTGATGGTTCCGAGTGTCGGTCCGCTGACCGTTGCACGCGTGCAACGATAATGATCGATTTCACAACACCTCTGTCGATAAGCGACCGGTGTTTCAAGAGATGCTGACCTGGCTCAAGGAGCAGGGCGACATCGACTACGTCATCGTGTACACCTTCTCCCGAGCGTTCCGGAACGCTGTTGATGCCGGAATCACCAAGCGCACGTTGCGCAAGTACGGGACTCGCGTTGCCTCGACCACGCTCGATCTCGGGGAGAGCCCCGAGAGCGCCATGATCGAGACGATCATGCACGCCGTCGACCAGTACCAGTCAGAGCAGAGCGGCGCTGACATCAGCTACAAGATGGGGCAGAAGATCAAGCACGGTGGAACCGTCGGTCCCGCCCCACTCGGCTACCTCAACGTCACCGAGGACTTCGAGGGCCGAACGATCCGCACCATCGCTGTCGATGAGGTCCGTGCGCCTCTGATCGAGACCGCCTTCATCCTGTTTGCAACTGGTGAGTACTCAATATCGCGATTGCAAGCCGAGATGACGGAACGCGGACTCACCACGCGGCCGTCACGCAAACGACCTGCCAAGCCCGTGTCAGACGACCAGCTCCGCAAGATCTTGGGCAACCCCTACTACTTGGGACTAGTCACCTACGACGGCAAACAGCTTCCGGGCCGCCACGAAGCCATCGTTGAGCCAGCAGTCTTCTCCGCTGTTCAAGTCATTCTGGAGATGCGCGCCAAACCCGGATCACGCGATCGAAGCCTCAATCACTACCTCCGCGGCAAGCTGCGCTGCCAAGAGTGCTACGAAGCAGGCCGCGACTTCCGGCTGATGTACACCGAGGCCACAGGCCGTGGCGGCACATATGGCTACTTCATCTGCCGTGGTCGTCAGCTCGGCGTCTGCGAGCTTCCACACCTGCCGGCGTTTCGCGTCGAGGGGGCCATCGTGAGCTACTACGCAACGGTTAAGATATCGCGCGATTTCGCAGCAACGGTGAACGCACAGGCACACGAGACTCTCGCCTTCGACCGACGCGACACAATCACGCGCCGCGACCGCGCTAACAGGCGGCTTCGAGAGATCGACCAGCAAGAGGAACGCCTCATCGATCTGGTAGCCGACGGCGACCTGCCATCCACGAAGTTGCGAGATCGGCTCCAGAAGCTCGCCGTCGAGCGAATCCAGCTAGAGCAAGACCGGCAGTCCAACGAGAGCATCATCAAGCAGGCAACCGCGCTGCTGTCTGCAGTGCTTCATCTCCTCGAAGACCCCCAAGGCATGTACACCCGAGCGAGCGACCTGACCCGACGCCGCATCAACGACGCGTTCTTCGAGATGCTCTACATCGGACGAGAGCTCGTAGATCACGCAGTGCTCAACCCACTCTTCGCAGATGTGATCTCAGCGAACGCTCGCCACCAGCAGAGCGCCGAAGTCCCAGCTCTCGCCACACAAAAAACCGGCCGCCCTGCTCTTGCGAGCGAGGCGGCCGATCTGAATACCCTGAGTGATGTTCTAGTTACCACTGGTGACCTTGATTTGGTCCCGGGTTCGAGAACGACCCTTATGGTGGAGCTTAGGGGATTCGAACCCCTGACCTCTTCCATGCCATGGAAGCGCGCTACCAACTGCGCCAAAGCCCCGCGGTGTAGTTCCTTGCGACTCCGGAAGTTTAGCGGATGGGGGGCGGAGAAGAAAAATCGAGGGTCGGGCTGAGGGTGGTGAGGTAAATGACAGGGTCACCAGGGGTGTTGGGCTTGCGCTGGAGGGTGGCGGAGATGCTGCTGACGGTCAGCCCGGCGGGGGGCGGGAGTGCAGGCGGCGGACACGGGCTGTCGCCGGAGGCGACCAAATGTGCTGTCGCCGCCGGAGGCGGTGTCCTTAGCGTTGGGGGTCGTCGGACATTACTGGTTCGGGGAGGGAGCCGGCGTTCCATTCTTCTATGCGCCAGCCGGTGGTGCGGTTGGGGAGCAGGGAGACCCAGTTGCAGTTGGAGAGGGCGCCGAAGGCGGGCCAGTGGGGGGCTGGGATGTTGAGGAAGTTGCAGATGCCTACTCGGGCGGCCATGCCGTGGGTGGCGATGACGGTGGTGTCCTCGGGCGAGCCTTGGAGGGCTATGCGGGTGAGGGCTTCGGCGAAGCGGGTGGCTACTTCTTCTACGGTTTCGCCGGCGGTGCCGCGGCGTTGGGGGGCGCCGGATTTGATGCGGGCGGCGGCTTCGGGGTTGCGGGCGGCCAGTTCGGCCTGGGTGAGGCCGGCCCAGTCGTCTACGTCGATCTCGCGGAGGGCCTCGTCGTACTCGATTTTGAGGCCGGTGAGGAGGGCCAGCTCGCCTGCTGTGGCTGCGGCTCGTTGAAGGTCGCTGGAGAACAGGCGGGTGGGGGCCAGGGCGGCTAGGCGGGCGGCGGCGGCTCGGGCCTGGCCGATGCCCACCTCGTCGAGGGGGATGTCGGCCTGGCCCTGGATCTTGTCCTGCAGGTTCCACTCGGTCCGGCCGTGCCGCCAGACGATCAGTCGCCCAGCGGTCATTCGGCCGGGCCCGAGGCCGAGCCTGTGCCCGGTACGGCGGACGGGAGCTTGATGATCGGGCAGTCGCGCCAGAGGCGTTCGAGGGAGTAGAAGCTGCGCTCCTCGTCGTGCTGGACGTGGATCACGATCTCGAGGTAGTCGAGCAGCACCCAGCGGCCTTCGCGGGCGCCTTCGCGGCGTACCGGTTTGGCGTCGAAGTCGACCCGGAGCTTCTCCTCGACGGCGTCGACGATGGCCCGCACCTGCCGGTCGTTGGAGGCGGAGGCGACCAGGAAGGCGTCGGTGATGGCGAGCTGTTCGGAGACGTCGAAGGCGAGGACGTTCTCGGCCTTCTTGTCGTGGGCCGCTTCGGCGGCCGCGGTGAGCAGCTCGATGGCGCGTTCACTGGCTGACATCTGAAAACACGTTCCTAACGGTTGGTGTAGAGCTCGCGCTTGGCGATGTACTGGACGATGCCGTCCGGGACGAGGTACCAGGTCGGGTTGCCCTTGGCGACCCGGGCGCGGCATTCGGTCGACGAGATCGCCAGCGCCGGGACTTCCAGCAGGGTGATCCGGTCCATCGGCAGCTTGTCGAGCGGCAGCTCGAGACTCTCGGTCCCGGGCCTGGTACAGCCGACGAACTGCGCGAGTTTGAACATCTCGTCGACGTCGCGCCAGGTGAGGATCTGGGCCAGCGCGTCGGCACCGGTGATGAAGAACAGCTCGGCGTCGGGATAGAGCGCCGACAGGTCGCGCAGGGTGTCGATCGTGTACGTCGGCCCTGGCCGGTCGATGTCGACCCGGCTGACCGAGAACCTCGGGTTCGAGGCGGTGGCGATCACCGTCATCAGGTACCGGTCCTCGGCCTCCGAGACGTCCCGGTCGGACTTCTGCCACGGCTGGCCGGTCGGAACGAAGATGACCTCGTCCAGATCGAAGTACGCCTGCACCTCGCTGGCGGCCACCAGGTGGCCGTGGTGGATCGGGTCGAACGTCCCACCCATCACGCCCAGTCGGCGGACCCGCTCGACGGCAGTCATATCAGCTGTGCGGCCGGCCCTTGCCCATGATCACCGTGACGAGCAGCAGCAGGACCAGGACGAAGAGCGCGAACCCGCCGTACCACCACGGCGAGATGTGGGCGGCCTCGGAGGCCTCCTCGAGGGCCGCGAGCTGCGGCACGACAAGCTTGAGCATGGACAGAGCCTATCTCGTGGCCGGACGCACGAGCGCGACCGGTGGCACTGTCGGCCATCCGGTCGCGCGAGGGGTCGATCAGCTGTGGCGGATGTGACGGGTCAGCAGCCGGCGCCAGAGCGAGGGCACGGCGGCAGCGCGCTGGTACTGCGCGGCGACACGGTGCATCTCGTCGATGTGGGCACGGGCGACGTCGGGGGTGATCATGATTCCTTCACGGGTTGTACGACGGAGGTCGGGCGGACTGGCCCGACACCTCAAATTGTACGACAATCTGACAGCGCGGACAAACGAATTAAAGGCAGATCAGGTCACATGCCTACGAATCTGCAGTGAACAGGAGGTTCACCCGATATGGACGCGATCGATCGGCAACTGATCGAGGCACTGAGGCTGAACGGCCGCTCGAGCTGGGCGGAGCTCGGCCGCGTGGTCGGGCTGTCCGGTCCGAGCGTCCAGGAGCGGGTACGGCGCCTGGAGGAACGCGGCGTACTTCTCGGCTACCGCGCGATCGTCGCGCCCGCCCAGGTCGGGCTCGGCACCAGCGCGCTGATCGGGCTGTTCCAGCGCGACGACGTGGAGACCGACGACATCGTCGACCAGGTTCGCGAGATCGCCGCGGTCGAGGACTGCTGGTTCGTGGCGGGCGACCAGGAGCTGGTGGTGAAGATCCGTGTCGCGGATGTCAGCCAGCTGGAGGCCGTGGTCGGCTCGCTGCGCCGCGTGAACGGCGTGGTCAGGACCCGGACGACCGTCGTACTGTCGACTCGCTGGGAAGGGCGTCCCGCGCCGCTGCCGGACGAGTGAGAGCCAGTACGGCGGCCGCCGCGATCGCGAGTCCGCCCGCGACCGGGAAGAGCAGCCGCGGCACGTGGTCATACGCGACGCCGCCAAGAGCCGGGGCGAGGAACATCCCGCTGACCGACGCAGCGGCGTACAGACTGGAGTAGCGCCCGACCATGCCCTCGGGCGCGAGATCCGCGACATGCGCGGTCGCGGTTGGTTTGTAGAGCATCTCCCCCGCAGTGATGACGATGATCGCGAGCACCGCGCCCATCAGCGCCGGCCAAACGCCGAGGACCGCGAGGCCGACGCCGACCAGCGCGCTCCCGGCCGCGATGACGCGGAGGGCATGGTGACTGCGCAGCCGAATCGCGAGCGGAGCCTCGAGGCAGACGATCAAGACCGAGTTCACTGCGATCAGTACGCCGTACGCGACCGGCGGCGAACCGGCGTCTCGGAGCAGTAGGGGCATGGTCACGTAGATCTGCCGGCAGGCGGTGTCGACCACGACGATCATCGCGAGCAGGATCAGCAGCGAGCGATCCAGCGAACCCCGCATCGGCGCGGCCTGATGCACGCGTCGTGCAGTCGGCACCCACCGCCAGATGACGAGCGCGAGCACGAGGCTGGTCACGGCGTCGAACACGAAGACCAAAGAGAAGTCGTACGCCGCCGCCAGCCCGCCCAACGGCGGTCCGATGATGAACCCGGCGTTGCTCGCGGTCCGCGACAGCGCGATCCCCTCCCGGCGGCGCTCGGCGGGCAGCGAGATCGCGACCAGCGCGCTGAGATTCGGCCGGGTCGCTCCCCCGCACAGACCGGCCAGCGCGCCGAGAGCCGCCAGCCAGGCGTTCGGCGCGAGCGGCATCGCGGCGCAGGTGATCGCCCAGGTCAGCTGGCTGGCCACGGCCGCGGTCCGCAGGCCGAAGCGATCGCCGATCCACCCGCCAAAGAGATTGCCGCCGACCAGACCCACGCCGTACGCCGCCGCTGCGAACCCGGCCTGCTGTGCCGACATCCCGCGGTCCTGGACGAGATAGAGGGTCAGGTACAGCCAGGCCAGCGCCCCTGCCGCGCTGACCAACTGGCCGAGCATCACGGCACGCATCCAGGTGGGCAGTTCGGCGATCCGGCGCCAGTACATGGTTCCCCCGCGAGCTAGAGTGAGTTCCTTAGAGGAACTTACGACGGCCGCTAGCGTGGTGGCAACCGGATTGGGGGGCGATCGTGCGACGGAGTACCTTCTCGCCCGAGCCGGACTGTGCGATCGCGCAGTCCCTCGGCGTGATCGGCGACGGCTGGGAGTTGCTGATCGTGCGCGACCTCGCGCGCGGGCTGGACCGGTTCGACCAACTGGCGGAGTCGCTGCGGATCTCCCGGAAGGTGCTGACCGAGCGGCTCGGTGGGCTGCTCGACTCGGGCGTGGTCGAGCGGACGGCGTACCAGGAGCGGCCGACGCGCTACGCGTACGGGCTGACTCCGCGCGGGCGGGCGCTGCTGCCGGTGCTGGTCGCGCTGCAGGACTGGGGTGATCGATGGGTGCTCGGCGATGGTGAGTTGACCGGGACGAACACGGTCGACGAGGCGCCGGCCCAGCGTGTGCATGAGCTGGTGGGGCGACGGGTGCCAGCCGTCGTGCTGCCGTCAACAGCCGGTACGACGGTCGACGTGGTCGATGGTGAGGCGCGCTCGACCGTACTGTTCGGCTACCCGGCGACTGGCCGGCCGACGCCGTTGCCGGAGGGGTGGATGGATATCGCGGGTACGGCGGGCTGCACGCTGGAGAACCGGTTGTTCGCGGCGAAGTACGACGAGTTCCTGGCTCGGCGGATCTCGGTTCGTGGCGTCAGTACGCAGCGCAGGGATGAGCAGCAGGCGTTTGCGGCGGCCGAGGAGATTCCGCAAGTACTGCTGTCGGATGTGGAGCTGGAGTTGGCGGCGGCGTTGCGGTTGCCGACGTTCCGCGCGGGTGGGTATGAGCGGCTCAAGCGGGTCGTGCTCGTGGTCGGCGCGGATCGGGTGGTCAATGCGGTGAAGTACCCGGTGACGGATATTGCGGAGGCGGTCGAGTGGGCGCTGGCGACCGCGTGAACGAGGTCGAGGTGTGGTGGGCGCGGGTCGATCAGGCCCGTCCCGAGTTCCTCGCGGATCTGAACTCGGTTGAGCGGGAGCGGTATGCGCGCTATTTGCGGGATGCAGACAAGGCGCGGTTCCTGCTGGGGGTGACGATGGTACGACGGTTGCTCGGGGCCCGGATGTCGTTGCCCCCGGCAAACGTCGTACTGGATCGGACTTGTCGGGATTGCGGGAAGCCGCACGGGAAGGTGCGGGCCGAGGGGGTTGAGTTGTCGGTCACGCATTCCGGGGAGTGGGTCGGGTTGGCGATCGGTACGGCGCCGGTCGGGCTCGACGTGGAGCGGATCGATGCTGCTCAGGACGTTGACGGGGTCGCGCGGATGAGTCTCGCGCCCGACGAGTTGGCTGAGTTGGCTCGGGCGCACGACAAGCCGAGAGCGTTCGCCACGTATTGGACGCGCAAGGAGGCACTGCTCAAGGCGACCGGGGAAGGGATTGCCGGGCTGCAGAGTGTGGTGGTGAGCGGGCCCGATCGAGTAGCAGCTGTGGTGAGGTGGGACGATCGGGTCGGGCCGGCGCAGCTCGTGGACGTCGCGGTCGGCGGGCCGACAGAGGTCGACGCCGGCCATCTGGCGGCTCTGGCGGTGTTGAGCGCCGAGCCGCCTGTCGTGCGGGTGGATCAGTTTCGGGTTTGACCTTCGCCGGTGACGACGTACTTGGTCGAGGTCATCTCGGGGAGGCCCATCGGGCCTCGGGCGTGCAGCTTCTGGGTGGAGATGCCGATCTCGGCGCCGAAGCCGAACTCGCCGCCGTCGGTGAACCGGGTGCTGGCGTTGACCACGACTGCCGCCGAGTCGACCGCCTGTACGAAGCGGCGGGCGGCCGACTGCGAGCGGGTGATGATCGCGTCGGTGTGCCCGGAACTGTAGCGGCGGATGTGCTGTACGGCGCTCTCCAGCGAATCGACCACCGCGGCCGACAGGTCGAGTGAGTTGTACTCGGTCCCGTAGTCCTCGTCCGTCGCCGCGACAATGTCGTTGCCCGCAGCAACCACCGTCGGATCGCCGTGGACTGTCACACCTGCAGCTGCCAACGCGGGAAGGGCGAGCGCCAAGAAGTCGTCAGCCACCGACGCGTGCACCAGCAGCGACTCGGCGGCGTTGCAGACGCTCGGGCGCTGGGTCTTCGAGTTCAGCAGGATCTCCAGCGCGAGGCCGAGATCCGCGTCGGCGTCGACGTACACGTGGCAGTTGCCGACGCCCGTCTCGATCACCGGCACGGTCGACTCGCTGACCACGGTCTGGATCAGACCGGCACCACCGCGCGGAATCAGTACGTCGACCAGCCCGCGCGCCTGCATGAGCTCCTTGACCGCGGCTCGATCGGTCGGAACGCCCTGCACCACGTCGGCCGGCAACCCCACGGATGTCGCGGCATCCCGCAGTACGTCGATGATCGCGACATTGGACGCGGCTGCGGACGAGGAACCGCGCAGCAGCACCGCGTTACCCGACTTCAGGCAGATGCCGGCGGCGTCGGCCGTCACGTTCGGCCGGGCCTCGTAGATGATCCCGACGACGCCGAAGGGGACGCGGACCTGGCGCAACTCGAGCCCGTTCGGCAGCGTGTATCCGCGCACCACCTCACCGACTGGATCGGTCAGCCCGGCCAACTGCTCCAGCCCCGCAGCCATCCCGTCGACACGACCGGCATCGAGCGCCAACCGGTCGACCGTGGACTCCGGCGTACCGGCCTCGCGTGCTGCCGCGACATCGACCGCGTTCGCCGCGACGATCTCGTCAGTATGCGACCGCAGCGCCGCCGCCATCGCGTGCAGTGCCGCATCCTTGGTCGCCCGCGAGGCTTCCGCCAACGCGTACGACGCCTCCCGTGCCCGCCGGGCCAGTTCGATGATCTCGCTCACGTGTTCATCGTAGGCTGCGCCGGCGCAACCGCGGCAACCGTGCGATCGCGTGAGACAACGGGACCACCGCCGCCAGCGCGAGATTCAGCCGCGGATCCGACGGCGCGATCGGCACCCCGGACCGCTTCAACCGTCGCCAGGCCCAGACGGAGTACGGAATGACCACGAGCGGCGTCGTCACCAGACCGGGCGTGTAGCGCCGGAGCGCGACCGACTGAGCGATATGCGTGCCCGCGTGCAGCCCGAAGCCCAGCAGCGAAGCCTGGAAGAACTTGCTCCGCCCACCACTGGCAGCACCAGCAGCCGACGCCGCAGCCATCGCCAATCCAGTCAGCCCGATCGCCGTCGCCGCCTCGGCCTTCGACGTACGAACGACTTTGGGTAGACCAGGCTGCTGCGACCAGCCCGGCATGGTGGCTAGTTCTTCCAGGTCGTGGATGATCCAGGCACCTAGTAGGCCCCAGGCGACCTTCTTCACAGCAGCACCATGTCATCGCGGTGGACGACTTCGCGTTCGTACGCCGCGCCTAGTTCGCGGGCCAGGTCGTGGGTGGTGCGGCCTAGAAGACCAGGGAGCTCGGCGGCGTCGAAGTTGACCAGGCCGCGGGCCACCACCACGCCGGTGGGTGACACGAGATCGACCGGGTCGCCGGCGGCGAAGGTGCCTTCGACGGCGGTGATGCCGGCCGGTAGGAGGGATTTGCGGCGGGCGGTGACGGCTTGGACGGCGCCCTCGTCGAGGTGCAGGATTCCGACGCCTGACGTGGCGTGGGCTAGCCAGAGGAGGCGGGTCTTCTGGCGGCGGCCGGTCGGGTGGAAGAGCGTGCCGACTCGCTTGCCCTGCAAGGCATCCGCAACCAACGCTGCCGACGTCAGTACGACGGGGATCCCGGCCTCGGTGGCGATCGCGGCCGCCTCCACCTTCGTCTGCATGCCGCCGGTACCGACACCGGACGAGCCGCTCTTGCCAATCGCGAGCGGCTCGAGGTCGGCGGCACCGCGGACCTCGGTGACCATCGTCGTACCGGGTTTGCGCGGATCGCCGTCGTACAGGCCGTCGACGTCGGACAGCAGCAGCAACAGGTCGGCGTGCACGAGGTGGCTGGTGAGCGCGGCCAGGCGGTCGTTGTCGCCGAAGCGGATCTCGGTGGTGGCGACCGTGTCGTTCTCGTTCACGATCGGTACGACGCCCAGCTCCAGCAGGCGGGCGAATGTCCGGTACGCGTTGCGGTAGTGGCTGCGCCGGGTCACGTCGTCGACGGTCAGCAGCACCTGGCCGACGCGCAGGTTGTGCGCGGCGAACGCGTCGCTGTAGCGAGCCATCAGCTCGCCCTGCCCGACCGAGGCCGCCGCCTGCTGCGTCGCCAGGTCACGCGGTCGCGAACGCAACCCCATCGGCGCCAGCCCGGCCGCGATCGCCCCGGACGAGACGAGTACGACCTCGGTCCCGGTCGCCCGGCGCGCCGCGATGGCGTCGACGAGCGGCCGGAGCCGGTCCAGGTCGATCCGGCCGCGCTGCGTCAGCGACGACGAGCCGACCTTCACGACGATTCGCGTGGCCGCGACGGCCTCCGCGCGTAGGTCCATCAGGTTCAACCGTTCTGGTCGAGTTCCTTCTGCAGAGCGAGCTCGCGTGCTTCCTTGCGCGCCAGCTTCTCCGCCTTCTCCGCAGCTCGCTTGGCCTCGGCCGGGGACAGGTCGACCTCGTCCTCGACCCAGCCGTGCCCGTACTCCGACAGGTCGGACTTGGCCTCGCCCGATCGGAGCGCGTGATACTCCTCGTCCTTGCGCCGGCGCCGCTGCGCCGCGGGCCGGTCCTCCTCCAGCCGCTGGTCCTCGCCACGCCGGGACAGCAGCTCGGCACCGGCCTGGACGTCGGGAGCGAAGTCGAACATGACCGCGTTCGGGCCGTCGCCGATGACGACCCCGTCGCCGGCCATCGCGCCCTTCTCCAGCAGCGTCTTCTCGACGCCGAGCCGGTTCAGCCGGTCGGCCAGGTACCCGACGGCCTCCGGGTTCGTGAAGTCGGTCTGCTTGACCCAGCGCTCGGGCTTGTCACCCTGGACCAGCCAGCCGCCGTCCTCCGGCAGCTTCTTGACCTTGAACTCGGGCCCGCCCTGCACCTGCGGCCGGATGATGATCCGGGTGTTGTCGGGCTTCTCCTGCTCCGCGCGACGCTTGACGACGATCTCGGCCATCGCGAACTTCAAGGCCTCCAGGCCTTCGTGCGAAGCGGTCGAGATCGGGAACACCCGCAGCCCGCGCTCCTCCAGCTCGGCCTGCACCATCTCCGCGATCTCGCGCGCATCCGGTACGTCGATCTTGTTCAGGGCAACGAGTCGCGGCCGGTCCTCGAGCCCGCCGTGCGCGGTCAGCTCGGCCTCGATCGTGTCGAGGTCGCTGAGCGGGTCCCGGCCCGGCTCGTACGTCGCGCAGTCGATCACATGCACGAGTGCCGCACACCGCTCGACGTGCCGCAGGAAGTCGTGCCCGAGCCCACGACCCTCGCTGGCCCCCTCGATCAGACCCGGTACGTCGGCCACCGTGAAGGTGGTCTCGCCCGCGACGACGACCCCGAGGTTCGGAATCAGGGTGGTGAAGGGGTAGTCGGCGATCTTCGGCCGGGCGCGGCTGATCGACGCGATCAGCGACGACTTGCCCGCACTCGGGAAACCGACGAGGCCGATGTCCGCGACGACCTTGAGCTCGAGGACGAGCTGACGCTCCTCGCCGTCCTCACCGAGCAGGGCGAAACCAGGCGCCTTGCGGGAGCTGCTGGCCAGGGCCGCGTTGCCGAGACCACCCTTGCCGCCTTGCGCTGCAACGAATTCGGCGCCGGGCCCGACGAGATCGGCGAGCACCTCGCCATCCGCCGTACTGATGACTGTGCCATCCGGGACGGGCAGTACGACGCTGTCGCCGTTGCTGCCGGCCTGGTGGTCACCCTTGCCCTGGGCACCGTTCGTCGCGGTGCGGTGGCTGGAGCGGTGGTAGTCGACGAGCGTGGTGGTGTCGGGGTCGACACGCAGGATCACGCTGCCGCCGTCACCACCGTTGCCGCCGTCCGGACCGCCGAGGGGCTTGAACTTCTCCCGGTGCACCGAGGCACATCCGTGTCCGCCGCGGCCCGCGGTGACATGCACCGTCACGCGGTCGACAAAGCTGGGGATTGCCATCGGTGCTTCTCAACTTCCTGTAGGTAGTGCTTAAGACAGCAAAAGGGCGGGTCCGCGGTATTCCGCGACCCGCCCTCCTGAAAGAGCTGTGACAAAACCCGGGTGGCGGTGTTACTCCGCCGGGGCCGGGACGATGTTGACGACGCGGCGACCGCGCCGGGTGCCGAACTCCACCTTGCCCTCGGCGAGCGCGAACAGCGTGTCGTCGCCGCCGCGGCCCACCAGGTTGCCCGGGTGGAAGTGCGTGCCGCGCTGCCGAACGATGATCTCGCCGGCGTTGACCAGCTGGCCGCCGTACCGCTTCACGCCGAGGCGCTGCGCGTTGGAGTCACGACCGTTGCGGGTCGAGGCCGCTCCCTTTTTGTGTGCCATTTTCTAATCAGCTCACTTCTTCGCGTCGATCGCGGTGACCTTGACCTGGGTGTAGTGCTGACGGTGCCCCTGGCGCTTGCGGTAACCGGTCTTGTTCTTGTACTTCAGGATGTGGATCTTGGGGCCCTTGGTGCGGCCGAGAACCTCAGCCGACACGGCAACCTTGGCCAGCGCCGCCGCATCGGTCGTCACGGTGTCGCCATCGACGACCAGGACTGCCGGCAGGACGACGGTGTCGCCCGCCTTGTCCGTAAGGCTGTCGATCTCGATGACATCGCCGACGGCGACCTTCTGCTGGGTGCCGCCACTGCGCACGATCGCGTACACCGTGGATCTCACTCTCTGCTGGATCGGAAGTTCTGTACGAAGTGTGCTGGTCCGTCACCGTGGGCAGTGCCCCAGTAACACACTCACAACACACAAGTCGGCGCGCCTGGAGCGCACCGAAGGTCCAGGATACTACGAGGTCGCAGCATCCTGGAAATCGGGTTACTGACCGGCCGAGACCAACTCCGCAGGCGTCTCCGGAGTCTCGCTGGCCGCCTTACCGCGGCTCCGGCTGCTGCGCCGGCGTCGCGTGCTCTTGGTGCCGTTCTGCGCGGCTTCCGCCTCGTCCGCCGGTACGTCGGCCGTCGGGAACCCGGTCGCTTCCGGGCTCACGGGCTCGTCCGCCTGGGCAGTCACCGGGTAGCCGGTCGGCTCCGGGGTTCCGTTGGTCGGCTCCTCGGCGTCCTTCTTGGCGGATGCGGCGGCGATCTGGGCCAGTCGCTGAGCGGCGTCCGCGTGCTGCTGAGCGGTCTCCGCCTCGGCGCCCTCCTCGTCGGAGCGGCCCTTGCCGCGACGACGACGGGAGCTCTTCCGGCCGGTCTCGTCGGCCTGGGCAGCCGGCTTGCTCTGCTCCGGGCCGTTGCCGCCACCGTTGCCACCGCCCGCGTTGCCCCGGCCACCGTCGCGACGGCGGGACTCCTTCGGCTCGTCGTGCAGGATCAGGCCGCGGCCACCGCAGTGGTCGCAGTTCTCGCTGAACGCCTCGAGCAGACCGGTACCGATCCGCTTCCGGGTCATCTGGACCAGGCCGAGCGAGGTGACCTCGGCGACCTGGTGCTTGGTCCGGTCGCGGCCCAGGCACTCGACCAGGCGACGCAGGACCAGATCCCGGTTCGACTCCAGCACCATGTCGATGAAGTCGATCACGATGATGCCGCCGATGTCGCGCAGCCGGAGCTGGCGGACGATCTCCTCGGCCGCCTCCAGGTTGTTCTTGGTGACCGTCTCCTCGAGGTTGCCCCCGGAGCCGGTGAACTTGCCGGTGTTGACGTCGACGACGGTCATCGCCTCGGTCCGGTCGATGATCAGCGAACCACCCGAGGGCAGCCAGACCTTGCGGTCCAGCGCCTTCTTGATCTGCTCGTCGATGCGGAAGTTCGCGAAGACATCACTGTCTCCGGTCCACTTCTCGACCCGGTCGGCCAGATGCGGCGCGACGCCGGCGACGTACTCGCGCACCTCGTCGACTGCATCCCCGCCGGAGATGACCAGCTTCGTGAAGTCCTCGGTGAACAGGTCACGCACCACGCGGATCAGCAGGTCGGGCTCGGCCGACAGCATCTGCGGGGCCTGGCCGTTCTTCGACTTCTTGTCGATCTCGGCCCAGACCGCCTGCAGGCGGCTGACATCCGCGGTCAGCTCCTCCTCGGACGCGCCCTCGGCCGCGGTCCGGACGATCACGCCGGCCTCGTCGGGGACGATGTCCTTCAGGATCGTCTTGAGCCGGTTCCGCTCGGTGTCGGGGAGCTTGCGGCTGATACCGCCGTTGCCGCCGCGCGGGACATAGACGACGTACCGGCCGGGCAGGCTGATCTGGTTGGTCAGCCGGGCGCCCTTGTGACCGATCGGGTCCTTGGTCACCTGGACCAGGACCGACTGACCGGACTTCAGCACCTGCTCGATCTTGCGCGGACCGTTGGCCCCGCCGAGCGTGGCCCAGTCGACCTCACCGGCGTACAGAACCGCGTTGCGGCCCTTGCCGATGTCGATGAAGGCTGCCTCCATGCTGGGCAGCACGTTCTGCACGCGACCGAGGTACACGTTGCCGATCAGCGAGGTGTGCTCGGCCTGAGCGACGTAGTGCTCGACCAGGACGTTGTCCTCGGAGACCGCGATCTGGGTCAGGTCCTCACGGGACCGGATCACCATCGTCCGCTCGACCGACTCACGCCGGGCCAGGAACTCGGCCTCGGTCACGATCGGCGCGCGGCGGCGACCGGCGGCGCGACCCTCACGGCGGCGCTGCTTCTTCGCCTCCAGCCGGGTCGAACCCTCGATCGCGGTGACCTCGTTGGCCGTGTTCTTGCTCCGCGGCTCACGCACCCGCACGACGGTCTCGTCCGGGTCGTCGGCCGCGCTGGTGCCCTCTTCGCCCTTACGGCGACGGCGACGCCGGCGGCGCCGCGACGAGCTGCCGCCGTCCTCACCGTCGTCAGCAGAACCATCCTGCTCGTCGTCAGCCGAAGCTTCCGCGTCGTCGGACTCCTGCTCGTTCTCGTCCTGCTCGTCGGCGCTGTCGTCAGCGTCACCGGTCTTGCGGCGACGACGACCACCACGACGGCGACGCCGGCGGCGGGTGCCCTCACCGGACTCGTCCTCGTCGCCATCCTCAGCCTGTACGTCGTCAGTCTGGTCGGCGTCGGTCTCGTCAGCCTCGGCCGTCTCGTCCTCGGCCTCTTCGTCGTCCTCGAGCTCCTCGACGGGCTCGACAACTTCCTCGCGCGCCTGCCCACGACGACTCCGCCGACGACGCGACGTGGTCGGCTGCTCGTCGTCACCCGGCTCAGCGGCCTCGACGATCGGCTCGGCCGCGACCTCTGCGACCTCGGTCTGGGTGTTCTTGGCGCCGCGACGGCTCCGCGAACGGGTAGTCGGAGCCGGCTCGGTCGCCTCAACCGGGCTAGTCGCCCCAGCCTGCGCCGGAGTCTCCGCCTGCGCCTGCCCGGCCGACGCGGTACGCGCCTGTCCGGCCGGCGCGGTCTTCGTCTGCCCGGCCGGCGCGGTGCTCGGCACCGTGGGGGCCTGGAACAGCACGGCAGCAGCAGCCGGAGCCCGCCGACGGGTGCGGCGCGTGCCGGTGCTGGTCTCGTCGGCGGGTGCGTCGTCCGCGGCCGCGGTGTCCTCGGCCGTCGGGAACAGCGGGGCCGCCTCGGATGCGGCGGGCGCGTCAGCGGTGGGCTGAGCGCCGCGGCGCCGCGAAGTGCGCTTGGTGGCGGTGCGGCCGGAGCCGGATTCCGCTGCGGTGTCGGAGTCGCCTGCGGCGGTGCCTGCCGTGTCGGCGGTGGTGTCGGCCGAGCGGGCCACGACGTGGGAGCTGCCGGTGAAGGTGGTCGGGCGGGCGGGGGCGGTCGCAGCCTCGGCCGAGGTGCCCGTGGCTGCGTCGGCAGTCGCGGCGGCATCGGCGGTCTGCGCGGCGCCACGGCGGGAGCGGGTACGGCGGGCCGGCGCGGCGTCCGGCGTACCGGTCTGCTCGGCGTCGGCTACGGGGCCGTCGGTGAGGGGGGTGTCGGTGGCTACCAGGGTGGTGGCGGCCTTCTTGGTGGTGCGCTTGCGCGCGGGGGTCTTCTTGGCCGGGGTCTCGTCGGCGACGGGCTCGGCGGTCTTCTTGGCGGCGCGCTTGGTGGCGGTGCGCTTGACCGGGGTTTCGGCGGCGGCCTTCTTGGCCGGGGCCTTCTTCGCGGCGGCCTTCTTGGCGACGGCCTTCTTCGCGGTCCGCGGGGCCGGGTCGGCGGCCACGTCGTCGGACTGGGTCGGAACCTCGGCGGACTTGGCCACCCGCTTGCGCGTGGTGGCGGCCTTCTTCGCCGCGGTCTTCTTCACCGTCTTCTTGGCGGTGGAACGGGTACCGGCAACCTCAGCTGCCTCGGTGGTCGGCTCGTTGTCGAGCATGTGGTGCGGTCTCCTCAAGCCCGGCGGCGCCTCCGGCCACCCCTGTCACGGGTCCGGTGCTGCTGCCTGGCGGTCACGGTTCGCCGCTCCTGGCCGTTGAGCCGGGGCGACGGAAGCCTGCTGGATCCGCTCCGCCGGTACTTCAGGGCACAGAGGGAGCGGCGGCGTCGCCCTCCGCGGTATGCGTCTGGTGGGGATCTGCCTGGCCGGTCGCGGTCGCCTGGGTGGCGTCGCGGTCACGAGCGAGCGGATCGTCCACTGTGCCGGTCGCCGCGATCAGCGGGCCCTGGGCGAGCCTGGTCAGAAGAGCCGGGCCCGTCACCGCGAGCGTCGCTACATCGAGCAAGCCGGCGAGAACGTCGTCGGGTCTCACGGCCGGGGTTCCGTGCCGTAACACCACTTGCAGTATCGCACATGTCTCAACCGACCCCGGTTCATCACCGACGGTGAGTCGGAGAACGGCGTCCCGACAGTCGAACGAGCGAAGCCCCCGTTTGGTCATGCGCTCGACCGTGATTTCGGTCCGGGCGAGGAACGCCTCGACCGCCGCCGCGGCCGGCTCCGGATCCACCCCCGGCAACGCGATCCGCCACTCACTGACCTCCAGCCGCTCGGCCAGCGCACCCGGTCCGGCGACTACCACCTCGAGGACGTCCAGCCCTGGCGGGAGGGCCTCGTCCAGCGCGGCCCGGACCTGCTCGGCGTCCCGCTCATGTGTGAGCGAGATCTCCAAGTACTCGGCCTCGGAGGCGGCCCCGGTGGGCGCGGCCCCGGCGTACGAGATCTTCGGGTGCGGGCTGAAACCGTGCGAGAAGGCCACCGGGAGCTCGGCGCGCCGGACGGCGCGCTCGAACGCCCGCTGGAAGTCGCGGTGTGAGGTGAATCGCAGCCGCCCCCGCTTGGCGAACCGGATCCGGAGTTTCTGGACCGCGGGGAGCTGCTGCGACGGCGGAGCTTGAACAGGTGCCACCCCCGCATTGTGTCAGCCATCCGCCGATCGACAGGACGTATAGCCCCACTGGCTGCCTCCGCCACGCTCAGCGCGGCCGGTTTCGGCGCCGGATCGGCGTATACGTCCTGTTCTTCGGAGGATGCCCACCACCTCGGGAAGCGCTTACCCCGGCTGGGCGGCCGATTTGCCGGTGAGGTAGAGGGCCCAGGCGAGGAGGGTGAAGGCGGCCAGGTCGAGGACGATGCGGACGTTGTTGAAGGTGCGCCAGCGGGCCTCGTTGAAGGCTTCTCGGGCGGCCGTGACGTCGATCGTGTTCGGATCGCCGGCTGCCTTGAGGGCGTCGTTCAGGGGGACGTTGACCGCGATCGTGAGGATCATCGTGATCAGGTAGAGGACGAAGGCGGCCGCGATCCACGGGAGCGCCTTCTCCTTGAGGCTGACCAGGCCGGCCAGCGCGGTGAACAGCAGGGTCCCGACAAAGCCGATGCCGAGGAAGACCGGGTTGATGATCGCCCGGTCGGCCGCCTGGAACGCTCCGACGAAGGTTTTGTCGTCGACCTTGGCCAGCCCGGGCATGAAGGCCATCCCGTACGCCCAGTAGACCCCGGCCATCATTCCGGTCGTGATCGTGGCCGCCATCAGCGCCGCCACCCGCAGTCCGTTCATGTTGCTCCTCCCAGTACGGCGGGCTTCGTCCCGCCGTACTGAGAAAGTTATGGCAGCGGACCTGTCACCGACATGTCGCGAAAACTCAGGTTGATGTCTGGGTGGCTCAGAGGCCGGCGCACTGACCGGATCGGGGCCCGGACACCTGGTTCGGGGCTTCCAAGTTGGTCGGGGCGACGGTGTTGCCGGCGCAGGACAGCGGACCGTTGATCGTGTTGCCGGCCAGCGCGACCGGCTCGCCGGTGGTCGCCGTACCGACCGAGACCGGGCCGCTGATCGTGCTGCCGACAAGGGCCGCGCTGCGGGTGGTTCCGGACAACGAGACTGGTCCGCGCACCGACGTACGGAGGAGGTGGACGTCAGCTGCCTTGGAGGCGTTGACCGGGCCGGAGATTCGGGCATCGGTGGCGACCAGCGAGGCACCGGCGGCGATCTGGATCGGGCCATTGACGGTTGCCCCGGTCAAGCAGGTGACCCCGGATCGCAAGGCCAGTGGGCCGTTGTGGGTCCCGGTGATCGTCGTCGTACAGGTCGGGGCCGGGCGCAACAACGTGACCGCGAACCGGCGCGCCGTACCGATGTTGCCGGAGGCATCGATGGCGCGGTACTCGACCTGGTGCCGCCCGTAGCCCGGCGGGACGTCGTCCCACGGGACCACCCGCGGTACGCCGAGTTTGCCGTAGACGAGTTGGTCGATCGCGGTCCCTTCGGCGGTGAACTTGAACGGCGCGAACGCGTCGGTCGGCCAGCCGAAGTAGTTGAACCAGCCGTCGCCGTCGACGCGGAACTCCGGTACGACGTAGCCCGTGCTGTCGTCGTTCGCGGCCAACTTCATCGTGAAGGCGTCGTTGTAGATGTACTCCGGCCCGGTCGGCTTCTGGACCGTGACAAGCGGCTTGGACATCGTCGAGGTGACCTTCGGTTCGACCCCGTCGACCTCCCAGGTCAGGGTCTCCGAACCGGCGGTCGCAGTGAGGGTATGGCGGCCGGTCAGACCGAGCTCGCCGAGGTCGAAGTCACGGTCGTTGCCGGGGTTGTCGGCCGGCTGCCCGTCCAGCTTCCAGGCGATCGCGGGCTGATCGGTGTCCGACTGCGTGGTCTCGGCGTACACGACCTCTTCCGCGTTCACCGGGTGATCCGTGGCGGTGGATCCGGTGAAGGCGACCGGGGTGGTCGTCGCCTGTTCGGTCGTGTACTGCGCAGTCAGGGTGGTGTTGACCGTCCAGGTCCGGGACGCGGTCGGCCGTACGGCGGGATCGCGGACGAACTCGGTGGGGTCGACGATCTTGGCGGTGAGCGTGTGCAGACCGGGTACGAGGTCGAGCGTGGCCAGGTCGATCGCCCGCCGGTTGCCGGTCGCCAGGGTCTGGCTGTCGAGGGTCCAGGTGACGTCGAGCTCGTGACTGCTCGGGTGCAAGGTCTGCAGCCAGACGACCTGGTCCGCGGCCACCTGACCAGTTGGGGTACTGGTCTGGAACAGGTTCGCACGAGACGAGATCCGCTGCGTCATCCGCTCCCGCGAGATCTGGTCGAAGTAGTAGCCCAGCGTCTTCATCATCGAGTGCCGACTCGGCCGCCAGACGCCGGAGCCGGAGTACATGCCGCCCTCGTAGCGCCCGATCGTGCCGCCGGATTCCGACGGCTCCCCCAGCCAGCGGAACCACTTCTGCTGCTGGTCCCGCATCTGCTGCTCGGTCAGCAGCGAGTGGTGGATCGACGACGGCTCCGAACCCTCGTACGGCGCTCCGCGGTCGCCGCGAGCGTAGTAGTCGTACTCGTCCTGCAGGCCGCCGAGCGAGTGACCGAGTTCGTGCGGGGTGATCAGGGCGGACAACGCATTGCCGCCGGATGCCGTCGCATACGTGCCGCCGGCTCCGCCGTACGTGTCGCTGTTGCCGATGGCAAGAATCTGGCGGTTGCTCGTCGTGGTACCGGGGACCAGGTCGGCGTACGAGATCGCCGCGGTCGAACTGACGGTCAGCAGGCGCTGGACGCTGTTCGGGTTGCAGCCGCCCCAGAAGCCCATGTTGAGCGGGGTGTCCACCTTGGGCGAGGTGAGGTTCGGATCGCAGTCGACGCCACTTTGCGGTGAGGCGATCTCGACGGCGTACACGTTGACGTAGTTGCGGTACGACTTGAACGGTTCGATGCTCCAGAGCACGTTCAGGTGCTTGTCGACCTGCTCACGGAACTTCGGCAGATCGGTGGCGGTGTAGCCGTCACCCATCACGATCAGGTTGAACCGGGACGCCGCCGGGCCGGTCACCTGGAGCGGGACCACCTTGGCCTCCGGAGCTGCCTCGGGTTCGGCGCTAGCCGTCGTACCGCCTACCAAAACCGCCGCAAGAACCCCGCCGACGGCTGCCAACGCTCTGGTGCGCATTCCCACTCCCCTGGCCCGGGCGGACACTGCCGTGAGCAGCTTACGAACGTCCGCGCTCGTGCGACAGATCCTGCCGCGTGGCTGAATTTGATTCCTTCCCCGCCCCACCACCCCGGTCTTTGCTCCCGTCGCGGGCCGTCGTACGGCATCATGTGGGTTCGGGGAACAGTGAGGAGAGGACATCGATGACGGAACCGGCGCAGTCGCCACGGCCCGACCGCAGGGTGGATCCGGTGGTGGACGCGGCGGCGGACGGTGACGGCAAGGGCATCTACTGGGTGCTCCGGAACGTCCTGGTCGGCCCGCCGGTCAAACGGCTCTTCCGGCCGATCGTGGAAGGCATCGAGAACGTCCCGACCGAGGGTGCGGCGATCATCGCCAGCAACCACCTCTCGTACGCGGACTGGATCTTCATGCCGCTCGCGCTGCGGCGCCGGGTGACGTTCGTCGCAAAGTCCGACTACTTCACCGGGGCCGGCATCAAGGGCCGCTTCCAACGCGGGTTCTTCAAGGGCACCGGCCAGGTGCCGATCGACCGCTCCGGCGGTTCGGCGTCCGAGGGCGCGATGCGGGCCGGGATGAAGGTGCTCGAGCGCGGCGACCTGTTCGGCATCTACCCCGAAGGCACCCGCTCGCACGACGGCCGCCTGTACAAGGGCCGGACCGGCGTCGCCCGGCTGGCGCTCGAGGCGAAGGTCCCGGTGATCCCGTGCGGGGTGATCGGCACCGACGTGGTCGCGCCGCCCGGCAAGGTGGTGGCGTCGTTCGCCTCCCCGACGGTCAAATTCGGTGAGCCGCTGGACTTCTCGCGGTACGAGGGGATGGAGAGCGATCGGCTCATCCTGCGCGCCGTCACCGACGAGATCATGTACAAGATCATGGAACTGTCCGGCCAGGAGTACCTCGACATGTACGCCACCAAGGCCAAGGCCCTCGAGGGCCGGGCGACCACCGGCGCTCCCAAGAAGGTCCGCAAGACGGACACCTGATCCGAGGTTTGAGATGGCCCGGGTCTAGTCTGGGTACCGTGGACGGACCGATCGCGTACCAAGGTGAACCCGGAGCCAACTCGGCGATGGCGTGCTCCGACATGTTTCCGGACCGCGAGCAACTGCCCTGTACGACGTTCGAGGACGCCCTCGAGGCGGTGAGCAGCGGCCGCGCCGGGCTGGCGATGATCCCCATCGACAACTCGATCGCCGGCCGGGTCGCCGACATCCATCACCTGCTCCCGGAGTCCGGGCTGCACATCATCGGCGAGTACTTCCTGCCGATCCACTTCCAGCTGCTCGCCGTGCCCGGTACGACGATCGACCAGATCCGGACTGTACGCAGCCACGTGCACGCGCTCGGGCAATGTCGCAAGATCATCCGTGAGCACGGGTGGTCGACTGTCGTTGCCGATGACACCGCGGGGTCGGCGCGTGAGGTAGCTGAGCTTGCCGATCCGTCGGTGGCCGCGTTGTCGCCGCGTGCTGCGGCTGGGTTGTACGGGCTCGAGACGTTGGCCTCGGATGTCGAGGACGAGCACCACAACACGACCCGATTCCTCGTGCTGGCGCGCGAACCCGTCGTACCGCCGGTCGGGTCGGGGCCGATCGTGACGAGCTTCGTGTACCGGGTACGGAACGTGTCGGCGGCTCTGTATAAGGCTCTTGGTGGGTTTGCTACCAACAGCGTGAACATGACCAAGCTGGAGTCGTACCAGCTCGGCGGCATGTTCTTCGCCACCCAGTTCTACGCCGACATCGAAGGTCACCCGGAAGACCCGAACGTCGCGCTGGCGATGGAGGAACTGGCCTTCTTCTCGGTCGAGGTCCGCCTGCTGGGTGTCTATCCGGCCCACCCGTTCCGCGCCGAGATCGCCGAACCCGCCGCAAACCGAGCTCTGCGACCGCACCACTAGTTCTTCCGGCCGCTGGTTGACCGTCGGTCGGGGGAGGTGGTGAGCACCCTCGCTGCGGGACACGCGCGCTCCTACGTCGCGTGCTTCGCCCCTGCGCCCCCCCCTTCACGCGGCTACCGCCGCTTCCCTTTGACAGCCTTCCGCCGAACTTTCATTCGCAACCGCCGCCGCTCCCGTGGGCGACGCGCAGGTACGGGCAGGCGGTGGGTAACGAGGGTGCGGGCGGTGCGCGTCGGATGGATGTTGGGAGGTCCGGCAAGGCCGGTTTGTTAAGGGCGCTCTCCACGAGCCGGTACGACGTTGTGCACGGGTCAACCATGTGCGCGATCGGACGGTGGTTGAGGGGTGCTCAAGGTGAGCTGGTCGGGGCGACCTTGAGCACGGTTCGACCATTTCGGTGGGGTGTCGATGGTTGGTGGAGTCTCAAGGTGATTGCCGGCCCGCGTTCTCGGGTCGTCGGGGGGGTGTCTGGCGCGTTGGTCGGAACGAAATCGGCGCCTGGACCCGAAGATCCTCCGACTAAGAGCCCGAGCCTCACGCACCTCGGCCACAGCCCGTCAGCCCTAGACGGCGTGGAGCCGCGGTCGCCGGGCCTCGCCATCTGGCCCAGCCACCCGCTTGGCCCGCCCTCTTGCTTTGTCGGCCGCCTTTGGTGGTCGAGTCCGGGGTACAGGTCCGAAAGGACTCGGCCGGGGGCGTGCGCTGTGGCTGATCGCCGCTCCCGGCCGACTAAAAAGACAGGGTGGCTGGGCGCCGCGGTGGCTGGGGTGATGGTGCGGTCGGTGACCGCGGCTCCACGTCGCTTGGGGTTGCCGGGCTGTGGTTGCGGTGCGGGAAGAGGCACTGGCCGCTGCCCGTGAAGCCCTCCGGGCCCGACTGCCTGCTGGTAGCTGGACCACCCCGCACCTCACCAACCACCCCGGCCTCACCAACCACCCGCGCCGCGCCAAATTGCGCCGCGCCTCACCACCCCGCACCTCACCAAGCCACCCCGGGCCTCATCAACCAACCGCGCCGCGCCAAATTGCGCCCCACCAAACCACCCCGCACCTCACCAAGCCGCGCCGCGCCACCCCGCACCTCACCAAGCCGCGCCGTGCCACCCCGCACCTCACCAGACCGCGCCTCGCTGCGCCAAGCCACCTCGCACCTCACCAAACCGCGCCGCCTCTTCATGCGTGCAGCGCGGTGATGCGTTGGACGGTACTTTTTTCGCGAATAGCGCCCCGAAGTTACCGATCAACGCAGCCTCCGACACCGCAGAGGCGAGCCTTAGCTGGCATTGGGGGTCGGGCGGACCCGGGGCACCGTGTGAGTGAGGTTCGTGGGGTGGGCTCAGGCGTGGGGGATCCGGTGATCACTGGGTTGGCGGGTGGTGGAGGTCCGGGTCAGGGTTTCAGGTGGATGATGGTTCGGCCTCGGTCGGTGAAGGCTTCTGCGGTCTCGGTCAGGGGGCGGACCTTCGTGACCAGGGGTTTCACAATGCCGTGGCGGAGGCGGTCGGCTAGTTGTGTCAGCTGGGTGCGATTCGGCTCGACGACGAAGAAGACGGCGCGGGCGCCCTGCGGCTGGATCGTGGGTGGGTCGGGGATGGTGACCAGGGTGCCGCCGGGGCGGACCAGGGCAGTGGAGCGGTCGCGGATCTCCCCGCCGAGGACGTCGAGCACGACGTCGACCTGGCCGACCCGTTCCAGGTTGTCGCCTTCCAGCGTGACGAACTTATCGACGGCAGCGGACTGGGGGTTTGTGCGGCCGGTGCCGATTACATAGGCGCCTGCCTCGTGGGCCAGCTGGGCGGCGATGGAGCCGACGGCGCCGCCGACGCCGTGGATCAGGACGGTCTGGCCGGCTTCCAGGTGGGCGTGGTCGAAGAGGGCTTGCCAGGCGGTTAGGCCGGAGATGGGGAGGGCGGCGGCGGTTACGTGGTCGATGTCGGCGGGGAGGGGCGCGAGGTTGCGGGCTTCGACGGCTGCGTAGTCGGCTAGTGAACCGTCGCGGGTCCAGTCCGTCAGACCGAAGACTCGCTGACCGACTGTCAGACCTGTGGTTCCGTAGCCGAGTTCGGCGACCACCCCCGACACCTCGTGGCCGGGGATACTAGGCGTTCGGTCGCGGCCGGCGCGGTCTGTCCAGGTGCCGGGCCAGGTGAGTTCGCCGCGGGTGAAGCCTGCGGCGTGGACCTCGACGATGACGTCGTTCTCGGCTGAGTGGGGGTACGGGACGTCGGTCAGGGTCAGCTCGACGGTCTCGCGGTCCCGGACAGTGATGGCTCGCATGCGACCCAACCTAGACCTCGACCACGGAAAGTCGATTGACCGGTGGCAGGCCCGGTGTGAGGCTCCCGGACTATGGTCGCGAAGCTGCATGATGACGAAGTCGAGATCGACGAGCCGCTGGTGGAGCGGCTCCTCGCCGAGCAGTTTCCGCAGTGGGCCGGCGCGCAGGTCGAGGTGGTCGCGTCGTCGGGCACGGATCATGTGGCTTTCCGGGTCGGCACCGACCTGGTGGCTCGACTCCCCCGGACCGAGCGGATGCAGGGGCAGGCGGAGAAGGACGTGAGCTGGCTCCCGCGGCTGGCACCGCACCTCCCGCTCGCGGTCCCCGAGCCGCTGGCGATCGGCGTACCGGGTGCCGGTTATCCCTTCACATGGGGCGTCTATCGCTGGCTCGAAGGCGAACCCCTCGACCTGGACCGGCTCGCCGACCCGATCACGACCGCGCAAGACCTGGCCGCCTTCGTTCGCGCACTGCAAAAGATCGACACCACCGGTGCACCGGTCCCGCCCAGCGACGACCCCTTCAGTCGCGGTACGCCGTTGAAGCCTCGCGACGCAATGTTCCGCGAAGCGCTTGACCAACTGCGCGACGAGTTCGACACCGAGCTGGTTCTCGCCGCCTGGGATGCCTCGCTGGCCGCGGACACCTACACCGGCCCGCCGGTCTGGGTCCACGGCGACCTCATGGAGGGCAACATTCTGGTTGCCAACGGCAAGCTCTCCGCGGTGATCGACTGGGGTACGGCGCGCGCCGCCGACCCGGCTGCCGATGTGATGCCTGCGTGGTGGCTGTTCGAGGGCGACGCCCGCCGGGCGTTCCGCGAAGCGCTGGAGGTGGACCAGACCACCTGGACGCGCGCCCGCGGTTGGGCCCTCTCGCTGTCGATGATCGCCATCCCCTACTACCGCACCCGACGCCCCGATCCCACGCCCGGCGAACACCCCTACATCAACGGACTCCTCGACGACTTCAAGGCGGACAACTGATGGAGATCGTGGCGGTGGACGGCCGGGATGTCGAGACGTTCCGGCGGTTCTACGAGGTGAAGTACGGCGTCCGGCAGGAACTGGAGTTCCCCGTGGGGATGGGGCTCGAGGAAGCCCGAGTGCTGATGGCGAGGGGCCATGCCGACCTGCGGGCCGACGGAATCGGTGCGGTGGTCGACGGCAAGTGGGTCGGGGTTGCCTGGTTCGACTGGTGGTTGGTGGGGACCACGGACACGGTCGACGTGGAGATCGCGGTCGCGGCCGATCACCGCCGACGCGGCGTCGGATCGCGGTTGCTGGAGGTCGCCGTACAGCGGGCTCGCGCAGCAGGTCGCCGCGTGCTGAGCGGCTCGGACCTGACTGGTGATCCGGTGTCAGGTGACAGCGCCGGTACGGCGTTCGCTCGGGCGAACGGCTTTGTTCGCAAGCATGCGGAATTGCATCAAGTGCTCGAACTTCCGATCGTCATTGCGGAGAAACCCGTTGCCGGGTACGAGATTGTGCAATGGCGTGAGCACACACCGGACGAATGGATCAAACAATTCGCTGATCTGCAGACCGGAATGAGTGAGGATGTTCCGGCCGGTGAACGGACAACGGAAATCGTGCACTGGACGCCCGAGCTGATTCGCGATGCGGAAGCGCGGCGCATTGCTCAAGGACGGTTCACGTATGCCACAGCCGCCGTACACGTCGCCAGCGGCGAACTCGCGGCGTACACGCAGATGGGCGGTACGCCGGAGACACCGAACCGGTTGAGTCAGTACGACACGTATGTCCGGCGATCCCATCGTGGCAACGGACTTGGGCTTGCGGTGAAGGCGCCGAATCTTCGCGCTTTGCAAGAAGGTGTCGCGCGACCCGCCGTACTGCACACCTGGAACGCACCGGAGAACACACCGATGATCGCGGTCAACAACAAGCTCGGCTTTCGTCCGGTCGCGCAGCGGACGAACTGGGAATTCCTAGTCTCGTAAGGGGTTGTGTGCGCGACGTGATCGGAGGATGGTGAAAGCAGAGCAGTGACTTGGGGGCCGACTGTTCGGCGGGAGAGAGCGGGACGATCCGTTCTCGGCTGTGGGGTGTGCTGGGGGTGTTTACTCAACGGTTCGGCGCAGGCCGGCCTGCTTCACGTGCCCTCGCGTTAGGGGGAAGGACATGCCGAGGAAGGCCAACGGGAGAGCGTCGGCGAACGGCACGCCGGGCACGGGGATGAGCAGCGCGACCGGGGGCGCTGCGGGAATGAACGCGGCACCTGGTGGTGACGCGATGAGTAGTGCGGCGGGCGGGAGCCCGAAGATGAGTGGCGGTGGTACGTCGGACGGCGCTGGTATGAGCAGCACGGAGTATCCGGCACGGCGGCAGTGCGGTGTGATGGACGTGCACCGGCGGTTGCTGACCACCTCACCCGAGTACGCCGCCGCGCGGTCGGCACTGGAGAACGCGACAACGCAGTACGTGGCCCGCCAGCAACGGTTCAGCGGTGTCGTGCGGATCCCGTGTGTGGTGCATGTGGTGTACAAGACGGCTGCGCAGAACATCTCGCAGGCCCAGATCGAGAGCCAGATCGACGTCCTCAACCACGACTTCCGGGCCACCAACGGCGATATCGGGTTCGTGCCGGCGCCGTTCACGCCGCTGGTCGCGGACTCCCGGATCGAGTTCTTCCTGGCGACCGAGGACCCGGCCGGCAACCCGACCAACGGGATCACCCGGACCCCGACGACCAGCTCGTCGTTCTCGACGGACGATCGGATCAAGGCGACAGCGACCGGCGGCATCGACCCGTGGCCGACCGACCGCTACCTGAACATCTGGGTCGGCCAGCTCGGTGGCGGGCTGCTCGGGTACGCACAGTTCCCGGGTGGGCCGGCTAACACCGACGGCGTGGTGATCCTGCACTCCGGGTTCGGCACCAACGGTACGGCGGCGGCGCCGTTCGACCTCGGCCGGACGACGACCCACGAGATCGGCCACTACCTCAACCTGTTCCACATCTGGGGCGATGACGGCACCGGTTGCAGCGGCACCGACGAATGCGCCGACACCCCGAACGCCGGTGGGCCGAACTTCGGCGTACCGACGTTCCCGAAGCTGTCCTGCAGCAACGGGCCGAACGGCGACCTGTTCGTCAACTACATGGACTACACCGACGACCGCGGCATGGTGATGTTCACCCATGACCAGGCCGCGCGGATGGAGGCCTGCCTGGACACGGTCCGGACGACGCTGCCCGTGCCCGTGCCCGGCCCTGGATCAGGGATGCCGGAACCGGCCGGCTCGGTGGTGTCGTGGGGCTCGGACCGGCTCGACACGTTCGTGCTCGGGACCGACTCGGCGATGTATCACAAGTGGTGGGACGGGGCCGCGTGGGGACCGTCCGTCACCGGCTACGAATCGCTGGGTGGCATCTGCATGAGCGCGCCCGAGGTTGCGTCCTGGGCGCCGAACCGGCTCGACGCGTTCGTCCTGGGGACGGATCACGCGCTCTATCACCAGTGGTACGCCGGTGCCGGCTGGTCCGGCTGGGAGTACCTCGGCGGCGTCTGCATGAGCCCACCGCGACTGGCGACCTGGGGACCGAACCGGCTGGACGCGTTCGTACTCGGGACCGACCGTGCGCTCTATCACAAGTGGTGGGACGGGACCGCCTGGGGACCGTCGGTCGACGGCTACGAATACCTCGGTGGGATCTGCATGAGCCCGCCCGAGGTAGTTGCCTGGGGCCCCAACCGGTTGGACGTGTTCGTGCTCGGTACCGACAACGCGACGTACCACCAGTGGTGGGACGGTACGGCGTGGTCGGGTTGGGAGTCCCTTGGTGGCGTCTGCGCTTCGCCACCACGGGCTGTTGCCTGGGGCCCGAACCGGCTTGACCTGTTCGTCATCGGGACCGATTCCGCCTTGTACCACAAGTACTTCGACGGAACGGCGTGGTCGGGTTGGGAATCGCTCGGCGGCATCTGTACGACGGCGCCGACCGTCGTCTCGTGGGACGCGAACCGGCTCGACGTCTTCGTGCTCGGCACGGATTCGGCGCTGTACCACCAGTGGTGGGACGGCTCGACCTGGTCCGGCTGGGAGTACCAGGGCGGCATCTGCACCGACGAGCCGCGCGTGGTCTCGTGGGGTCCGAACCGGCTGGACGTGTTCGTCACCGGCACGGACAAACAGCTCTACCACAAGTGGTGGAACGGAACCGCCTGGGGACCGTCCATCGACGGCTACGAAGCACTCGGCGGCACGATCTCGGACTTCAAGGTCACCATCCCGTCGACGATGCCGAAGGAGCCCGCACTCGGACAGGTGGTGCTGAGCTGACCACGCATCTGCCCGGCCGGTGGACGCACTCCTTCGAGGAGGACCACGACGGAGTCACCGTCTACCGGCGCGACGACTACGCCTTCCCGCCGGCCCGCGGCCGGCGGGGGGTGCAGTTCCGCCCGGACGGCACCCTGCTCGAGGTCGCCATCGGCCGCGGCGACGCCCCGGAGGAACGTCCGGCCGGCCGCTGGACCGCCGACGGCCGCGTCACCAACGGCCGCATCATCACCGCAACGCCTGATCGCCTGGAAATCCGCTGGGAGGAATAGTCATGCCCGTTCGATACCGCGTCATCCCCACCGCCGACCTGGCGCCAACGGACGAGCAGGGGCCGAAGCATGGCGGCGTACTGCGGCATGACGTGCAGGTGGCGCGGTTCGGCGAGCGGAGTGTCGTGTGGGGTGAACACGTCGGCCGGGGTTCACGGACGGCGCCCGGCTTGTTGCTGGTAACCCAGGTGGGACGGAGTTTTCAGGATGCGTTCCCGGACGTGAAGCCGGTGCTCGATCGTGGGCGGCATCTGGTGATCTCGGCGGCGGACAAGCCGCGGCGGCGATCGAACCACTGCTGGCGGGTCGAGACCCTGCAGCCTGGTTCCGTCGTCGCAGTCGCCGGTCCCTTTGAGTCGCGGGTCGATCCGGCGGTTGCGGGACTCCTCGCGGAGTTGACACCGGCGTCGTACCAGGCCGATGTCACGTGGTTTGCGAGTCTGCCGACGCGGCACTCGCACAGTACGTCGTTCGTCGCGGCAGTGGACTATGCCGAGCAGCGAATGGTTGCCCTCGGCTACCAAACGCGGCGGCAGCCGATCACCGTCGGCACGAAGCCGTCGCAGAACCTGATCGGCGACCGCGCCGGCTCCGGTGGCGGCGTCGTACTGGTGACCGCTCACCTTGATTCGATCAACCTGGCCGGCGGCGCGAGCGCACCCGCGCCTGGTGCTGACGACAACGCGAGCGGGTCGGCCGGCGTACTCGAACTCGGCCGCGTGCTCGCGACCCGGAACTGGCAGCACGACATCAGGTTGATCCTCTTCGGCGGTGAGGAGGAAGGGCTTTACGGCAGCAAGCAGTACGTCGCCGCGCTGCCGCCGGCCGAGCGGGCCCGGATCCGCGCGGTGCTCAATCTGGACATGATCGCCAGCAAGAACAGCGCCAACCCGACTGTCCTGCTGGAAGGCCACCAGCTCTCGTCGAGCCTGGTCGACGACCTCGCGACCGCAGCCGCGACGTACACGGGTCTCACCGTGGAGACCTCGCTGAACCCGTTCGCGAGCGATCACGTGCCGTTCATCAACGCCGGGATCCCCGCGGTCCTCACCATCGAAGGCAGCGACAGCGCGAACAGTCACATCCACTCCGCGAACGACACCCTCAACTTCCTCCACTGGCCGCTCGCCGCAGAGATCCTCCGGATGAACACGGCCGCGCTCGCCGGCTGGCTGGAGCCCGTCACGATCCGTCCGCGCCCGGCCGGCTCGATCGTTGCCTGGGGGCCGAACCGCATCGACATCTTCGTCAGCTAGACGAAGGTCCAGGCCGGATGACCGGCCTCCAGCAGCTCGCGATGCCCCGCCCAGCCCTTTGCCGGCAAGGCGCCGACGTCGAGCAACTCGGGCCGCCCTGAGTAGAGCTCGTAGCCCCAGGAGAACGCCGCGATCGGCTCCACCACGCGCGAGCGGATGACATCCGGTACGACGACCAGAAAGGTGTCGGCCCGCCAGGTCCCATCCGGGTGGTCGGGGTTGGCCGGCGCGTCGAAGAAGGTCGGCAGATAGCCGTAGCTGGAGAAGGGGTCGACGCTCGACAGGTTCGGCACCAGGTCGACCGTGGCCGAACCGCCGTTGGTGACCACCTGGATCCAGCCCATGATCGCCTGGACGCCTTGCCCGTGGTACCGCAGCGCCGCCGTACAGATCGGGAAGCCGCGGAAGGCCTCGGCGTCCAGGTCGGGGACGACGAGCTGGTGACCGGAGGCCCAGGGGTCGTCGTTCGGAATGACACGCACCGAGATCAGCCCGCGGTGACCGCGGGTCTCGAACGGGACCGACGTCTCTCTGCGCATACCCAACCGTAAGCTGCCGTTGGTCTATCCGTACTGCTTCGCTACAAGCCTGATCGAAACGATACCCACGGGTCACACCGGCGCTGACAATCGACCGCATGAGACGCCCGTTCGCCGCCCTGCTCGTGGTGGCCGCTCTGCTGACGACCGCCCTCACCACCCAGCCGGCACAGGCGGCGGACGACGGACCACCCGCCGTACGGGCGTTGCTCGAACGGGTCGTCGGCAAGGCGCGTGCCGATCAGGTCTCGCTGCGTCTGCAGCCGGACGAAGACGCTGAGTGGTTCCACGTGGACGCCGCAGATGGGCGCATCGAGGTCAGCGCCAACAGCTCGCCCGCTCTGCTCACCGGCTTCAACCGGTACCTCAAAGAGGTCGCCCACGCCGACGTCTCGATCATGGGCAGTCAGCTCCCCGCGACGCTTCCGTTGCCCACGGCTCCCATCGAGCGGACGTCGACAGTCGAGCACCGCTTCGCTCTGAACGACACCAACGAGGGCTACACCGGTCCGTACCAGTCCTGGCAGGAGTGGGAGCGGCACCTCGATGTCCTTGCGCTCAACGGCGTCAACGAAGCCTTGCTGTACGTCGGTCAGGACGCCGTGTACCGCGAGACGTTCCAGCGCTTCGGGTACTCCGATCTCGAGATCCGGGACTGGATTCCGCAGCCGGCGCACCAGCCGTGGTGGCTGATGCAGAACATGTGCTGCTTCAACTCACCCATCTCGACCGAACTGCTCGACCGCCGGGTCGCACTGGGTCGCCAGGTCGCCGACCGGATGCGCTCACTCGGCATCACGCCGGTCTTCCCTGGGTACTTCGGAACGGTCCCGCCCGACTTCTCCGCCCGCAACGGCGGTGTCCGGACGGTGCCGCAAGGAACGTGGGTGGACGGACTTGAGCGGCCGGACTGGCTCGACCCGACGACTTCCGTGTTCAGGGAGGTCGCGTCGACCTTCTACGACGTACAGAATGAGCTCTTCGGCGAAACGGGCCTCTACAAGATGGACCTGTTGCACGAGGGGGGAACGGCCGGCCCGGTCCCGGTCGGTGCGGCCTCGCGCGCGGTTCAGGTCGCTCTGAACGAGGCCCATCCGGACGCGCAGTGGGCGATCCTGGGCTGGATCGGGAACCCGCTGCCCGAGACTCTGTCCGCGGTCGACCGCGGCAAGATGCTGGTGCTGGACGGCATGAGCGAGGGCGACGAGATCACGAACCGCGAGGCCGACTTCCAGGAGACGCCGTACGCGTTCGGAACGATCTGGAACTTCGGCGGTCACACCAACATGAGCGCGGCGCTCGGTACCTGGAACACCAAGTTCCACGAGTGGCGGACGAAGAATGGCAGTCGGTTGAACGGGATCGCGCTGATGCCGGAGGCGATCGAGAACAACCCTGTTGCGCTCGAGTTCTTCATGGAGCTGCCATGGCAGGACGGTCCGGTCGATCTGGACGAGTGGTTCGCCTCGTACGCACGTGCGCGGTACGGCGTTGACGACGTGCACGCCCAGGCGGCCTGGAAGCGGCTGAGCGAGACGGCGTACAGCACGCCGAGCTTCTGGACGGCCAAGGAAGGCACCGGGTACCTGGCCCACCGGCCCCAGCTCGAGATCCGCACCGATCCCCTGAACTACCCGGTCGCGACCTTCGACCAGGCGTTCGCCGACTTGCTGCAGGTCGCACCGGCAGCTCGGGCGAGCAGTGCGTACCGGTACGACCTGGTTGATGTCGGTCGGCAGGTCCTGGACAACCACAGTCGCGACCTGCTGCCACAGATCGCGGCGGCGTACCGTGCCAAGGACCTGGCGAGTCTGCGGCGGCTGAACGCTCAGTGGCTCGATCTGCTGGGTCGGCTGGAGAAGCTGCTCGCGACTCATCAGGACACGCTGTTCGGCACGCTAGTCGCCGATGCCCGCGCTATGGCCGCCAACGACGCGGAGGCCGCCGTACTGGAGTACGACACGCGCACTCTGATGACCACGTGGGGCGAGCGGCCGACTGAAGCGCACCTGGGCAACTACACGCGGCGGCTGCTGGGCGGTCTGATTGGTGACTTCTACCTGCCCCGGTGGCGTCTGTTCCTGACTGGTCTGGAGACTGCGCTGCAGCAGGGCAAGCTGGCGCAGCCGATCGACTGGTACGCCAACGGTGAGCAGTGGTCGCGCCAGCGCAACGTTCTCCCGACCAGTCCGGTCGGCGACACGTACACCGTCGCCTCCGAGCTGTACTCGCTTCTCGCCGAGAACTCTGGGCTGGCCAGGCTCGACGTCACTGCTGACCCGGTCACCGTTGCTCCTAACGGCTCCAGCACACTTACCGCCGTACTGCGCAACACGAACGGCTTCGCCGCCAGCGCCGGTGTTGACCTCTCCGTGCAGACACCGGCTGGTGTGCACGCCGAACCGCTGACTGCGGTGTCGGTCGATGAACTGGCGCCGGACGAGACGTTCACCGCACGCTGGCGAGTGACCGCACCTGACCCCGCAGCACTGACTGGGCTCGTCGGTGTGACCGCTTCCGTTACCTATGGCAGCAAGACCGGGACTGTGACCGGTGGGGCCGGTCTGGTGACCGGGGCGGCACCAGACGCGTCGTACCGGACGTTCTCGTCGAACTACTCGACCTTCGCGCAGCGTGGTAGTCAGGTCGCGATCACCGGTGGTGGGTCCGACCTCTGGCTGCAGACCGAGGAGTTCGGGATGGTCTACCGGCAAGCGGCACTGCGGCACGAGAACCTGGTGTCCGCCAAGGTGGTCCGGCAGGACGACACCGGACCGTGGGCGCGGGCCGGGCTGCTGGTTCGCAACGCGATCGGCCCGGACAACTTCGGCGTCGTCAACCTGGCGGTCACTCCGGCCAATGGCTGTGTGCTCAGCTCCGACGAGAACGGCGACGGCCGCTTCGACACCGTCCGTACGGCGCCTGGGATCGTTGCGCCGGCGTGGATCCGGCTGCACCGCGGGCCGGCCGGGTTCACCGGCGACTGCTCGTCCGACGGCGTGAACTGGACCCACGTCGGTGTCGTCGCCGCGCCCGGCACGAAGCCGACCCAGGACGTCGGCTTCTTCATGACGGCGGCGAACGGCGGCAACGGCAAGACCGGTACTGCGGTCTTCGACAACCTGCAGATCATTCCGACCGCGTCGAAAGGCTCGACCTCTGTTACCAAATGACCTAATCTGCTGATCTTCTGTTACTTGATAACCGGAGGGACTGGGGATGAAGAAGCTTCTGGTCATGGCCGCCGCGACGGCGGCGGCGGTCGCGGGGATCGCGGTGCCGGCACAGGCGAGCACCGCCGGCACGCAGGCCTGCGACCTGCACATCGGGAAGGGCGTCTACTCGAGCGCCAACATGCTGTACGTCGGCGTCTCGCTGGACGGATGTTCGACCAGCGTCACCGAGGTCAGGGTCGAACTGCACCGGGCGGACAGCGCGAGCGGGCCGTTCACCAAGTTCGACGAGACGATGGCGTACTCCGGTGGTGGCGCCTGGTTCGGGCCGGGCACCGACTGCGGCTACTGGAAGGCCGTCGCCTTCTGGCAGGACCAGACCGAGACGACCCCGGACGTGAACCAGGGCTGCAGCTGACGTTGGCCGGGGCCCGTTGTCCCGCGGGCCCCGTGTCAGCTTGAGGTCAACCACCACCACGGACGGTCGCCGGTCGCGACGATTCTCGAGTGACCGATGCCGTTGTGACCGCGCTGCGCGAGATCGCCAACCGCGATCTGTACCAGCGCAACGCCTTCCACATCACCGGTCTGTCGACCGGAGTGGACCGCCGTACGACGCGACGTCGCCAGCAGCATGTGACCGCCGTACTGGAGGCCGGAGCCGACCTGGAGACCAGCGGATCGACAGATCCGGACGAACTGCGGCTCGCGTTCGACCGACTGCTCGGTGATCCGCGGCGGCGACTCGTCGACGAGGTGTTCGGCGAGTGGGGCCGGCCGAACGGCGACTGTGGTTGCGATGTCCCTGTGCACCAAGCGCATGACGAGGCGGTCTACGCGCACGCGTATGCCATCGAGCTGCTCATCCGGCCGCCCGATCCGTCGCCCGACCACCGGATCGGTCTCTTGAACTGGTGGAATGCCGCCGGGGTGCGGTGGACCGAGGCGATGGCGCACCCACAGTTCTGGCAGCATCTGCGCGATCGCGTCCTCACCCTCGACGACTGGCAACTGGCGGCCGGTGCGATCGACCAGATCCGTGGCGAGTTACCTGCGACTCTGACCGGTCCCCTGCTCGACCTGGCGACCACCAGCGATTACCCCGCTCAAGTGGCGAAGATCCTCGAGCGCTGGCCGGTCGGCGGTGATTCACGGCAGCGCCGGCTTCTCGAAGCGATGCGAACGCAGTACGAGCGAGCCGAGGACGCCACCGTCGCACTGCTGCGCAGACTGCAGCAGGGTCCACATCAGGTGGACTCGGTGATCAACGAGCTGGGCCGGAGCGTGCTGCCGATGTTCCGTCGGTTGCAGGTGTTCCTGCCGTCCGAAGAACACCAGCGGACGCTGACACTGCGCGATGACATCGCGCTGGTCTACCACAACGGCGCCGTCGGCATCGCGAACGACGGCTGGGTGCACGACCCGCGCATCACGTTCCTGTTCGACGAAGCCGAGGGGTACGCGGGCAGCGACGAGACGCGCGGCAAGATCGCCGCCAACCGCGCAGCGGCTCAGCAACTCAAGAGCCAAGGCAGCTTCCGCGCGCAGAACGCTGCCCACCGGCAGAACGCGCCGCAGCAATGGGACGCCGAAGGGTGTGGTTGCGCCATCGGCATCCTCGTCCTCGTTGCCCTCGGAATCTTCCTCCTGATCAAGGCCTTCTCGTGACGGCGTTGCTGGCGCCCGGGGATCGGGTGGGGGAAGCGCTGGTCGTGGACCGGCGGCTCGGGGCGGGTGCGTTCGGCGAGGTGTACCGGGTGCGGCACGAGCACCTCGGGCTGCAGGCGATGAAGGTGTTCCGTGAGGTGACTTCACTCGAAGGAACCGATGAGCTGCTGGAAGAGGCGCGGCTGCTGTCGACGCTCGGGCATCCCAACATCGTTCGGCTCTTCGATGCCGGCGTCGTCCTGACCTGCGAGGGTCAGCGCGGGTACTTCACCATGGAGTACGTCTCCGGCGGCACACTGCAGCAGTTGGCCGATGCGTACCGCCCGTCGCTTCCGATCGAGCTCGCCGTACAGGTGATCGAGCAGCTCGCCTCCGGCCTGGCCGCGGCGCACGACCGCACACCGCCAATCCTGCATCGCGACCTGACGCTCGCCAATGTCATGTACGGGTACGACGAGGAGCGGTTGCGGATCCGGATCTCCGATTTCGGTCTGGCGCGGGGCGCTAACCCAGTCACGCTGCTGGCCAGTGCGCAGGGCACGTATGTGTTCATGGCGCCGGAAGTACTGCGGGACTTCGGCTACTCGACCGCGTCCGATGTGTGGTCGATCGGTGTGATCGGATATCTGCTGCTGACCGGCCTGCTCCCGTACGACGACGGCACCGATCTCACCACCTGGTCGCAGACCCGATACACGCGTCCGCTGCATCCACCGAGTGAGTTCGATCCGCGGATCGACGAGGAGCTGGATCGAATCCTGCTTGCCGCGCTCGCACCGGTTCCCCGCGATCGGACCGCGTCCGCGGTGGAGCTGACCGAGCAGTTGACGGCATGGCGTCGTACGACGAAGTCACCGTCCGAACGCGCGCAGGAGCTGGCTTCGGGTGCAGTGGAAGCGGCGGGAGCCGGGGCGTTGGAGCGAGCGGTGGAGTTGATGGAAGAGGCGTTCGTGCTGTCGCCGGAGCTGCGTTTGCAGTACTGGCTGGACGTGGCGCGGTGGCGAAGAGGAGTGATCTGGTGAGGGCCTGGTTCCGGCAGTGGTTGCAGCATCGCGAGATCCGGATCGCGGAACCGATGTTCAGCGAGGAGCAGTGCCGGGAGCTGACCGAGTTGATCACCTTGCTCGATCGATCATCTTCGCTCGATCGATCACCTTCGGAGGCTCCGGAAGAAGACACCAGGTCTCTGGCCGAGGCGGCGACGAGTCTCTGGCGGGCGCAGCGGAAGCTGACCCAGGCCGGGCGCTCGGCCGAGAACCGGCAGACCGGCCGCTACCTGCGCACCTGCGCGGAGGCGCTGGCCGCGGCCGGGCTCGTCGTACAGGAACACGACGGTACGGCGTTCAACGCGGGCCGGGCGCTCGATGTCCTCGTGTACCAAGACGATCCGGGCGTGACCGAGGAGACGATCGTCGAGACCGTGCGCCCGTCGGTCTACTACCACGACCAGCAGATCCAGCGCGGCGAAGTGATCGTCGCTCGACCAACCGCTGATCAATCGACCAAGGTGGGCGAAGGCTATGCGTGACACGATCGATTTCGGGATCGACCTGGGGACCACGAACAGCGCGCTGGCGGTCGCCGGTGACGACGACGTACGGATCCTGAAGAACAACGACGACCAGTCCGACATCACGCCGTCCGCGGTCTGGCTGCCGAAGGCGGACACGGTCTGGGTCGGCCGCCGGGCGCGGCACCGGGCCGAGACGGATCCGGAGAACGTCGCGATCGAGTTCAAACTCGAGATGGGGCTGGCGGACGCGAGCCGGACGTTCGGGAAGGCCGGGGTGACGCTGAGCGCGCCACAACTGTCGGCCGAGGTGCTGAAGACGCTGCGCGCCGACGCCGCCCGGTACGCCGGTGCTGCGCCGGAGTCGGTGGTGATCACGGTTCCGGCGGCGTTCGCGCTGAACCAGAACAAGGCGACGCTGGAGGCCGCGCGACTGGCCGGGTTCACCGGATCGGTGCCACTGCTGCAGGAGCCGACCGCGGCCGCGTTCGCGTACGGCTTCGACGATGCGGACGAACGCGCGTACTGGATGGTGTTCGACTTCGGCGGCGGCACGTTCGACGCGGCCGTGGTGAGCAAGCGGGACGGCGATCTGCGGGTGCTCAATCACGCAGGTGATCCATATTTGGGCGGCAAGCTGATCGATTGGGCAGTCGTTGAGCGATTGCTCGCTCCGGCCGCTGCGCGTGATCTCGGGCTGAAGGACTTCCGTCGGGACAACCCGATCTGGCGGGGGAACTTCGGCCGGCTGAAGCAAGCCGCCGAGCAGGCGAAGATCCAGCTGTCCGGTCGTGATCGGACCGATCTCCTGCTCGAGCTGGTGGTCGATGGGTCGGAGGAGACGTTCGAGTTCACGCTGACCAAGGAGGCGCTGGACTCGGTAGCGATGCCGTACTGGGCGCGAGCGGTCAACCTGTGCCGGGAGGCGTTGGTCGAGAGCGGGCTGGGGGCCTCGAAGATCGATCGGCTGTTGTTGGTTGGCGGGGCGACGTTGGCGCCGGGGCTCCGCGAGCTGTTGAGCGATCCGGCTCATGGACTGCAGATCGAGCTGGACACGCGGATCGATCCGACCACTGTGGTGGCTCGGGGTGCGGCGATCTTCGCGGGGACGATGCGGCGGCCGGCGTCGGAGTCGGTGGTGCGGGCAGTCGGTGAGTACGGCGTGGAGCTCGCCTACGAGCCTTCGTCGACGACGACTCGGCCGACCGTCGCCGGGCGGTTGAGCGGGCCGTCGGGTGAGGTCGACTGGTCGGGACACAGCGTGGTGATCGCGAACCCCGAGGGCCGGCCGCCGTTCCGGACCGGGCGAGTCACGGTGAACCGCGTCGGCGCGTTCGCCACCGAGGTCGAGCTCGATGAGCACCGGACTTCGCGGTTCACCACCGAGCTGTACGACGGGAATGGGGCGCCACTGCCGTTGGCGGGTGGTTCGTTCGGGATCACGCATCGGGAGGTGGAGTTCGGCGGTGCGCGGTTGACGCATTCGCTCGGGATCGCTTTGGCGGATCAGAAGTTCTCGCCGCTGGTGCGGAAGGGGACGGCGGTGCCGACGCGGGTGCGGGAGATCTTCCGGACGTCCCATGCGTTCAACCGGTCCGACCCTTCAGCGATGGTTCGGATTCCTGTGGTGCAAGGCGAACGGGCGCGGGCCGATCGGAACCGGCAGGTCGGGATGCTGCAGATCCGGCCGGTCGACATCCGGATCGACCTGCCCGCCGGAACCGAGGTCGAGGTCACCTTCGAGGTGGACGAATCGAACCTGGTGACGGTGGTGGCCGACGTACCGCTGATCCAGGCTCAGTTCGAGGCGGAGATCGATCTCGATGACGTGCTGACGCCGGATGCCGACGTACTGGCTGACGAATTGGCCGAGGTAGAGCGGCGGATCGCCGACGCGCAACGGACAGCCGCGACGAGTCCGGAGGTCGAGCAGCGGTTGGCGCGATTGCATGAGGAGGGAACGCTCGCGACCGCCCGCGAACAGGTGCGCGCGGCGTCTGCTGATGCCGGCGCGGCCGTGACCGCAGAGGAGCGGTTGCGCGAGGTGCAGGCGCAACTGGACGACATCGACGAGGCCGCCCAACGCCCAGCCAAGGAACGCGAACTCCGCGAAGTCCTCGCCGAAGCCGAAGAACTCGTCGAGCGAGTCGGCCGCCCCACCGACCGCGCCGAACTAGCCGACCTCCGCACCCGAGCCCAGGACGCGATCGATCGAAAGGACATCCGATCGATCGAACGCGAAACCGAACAGGTCGTCTCATTCCTGATCGGTCTCGAACGACGCCAACCCGGCTTCGTCATCCGCCTCTTCAACCAACTAGCCCTGGACACCTCCTCCATGCGCCCCGCCGCCGAAGCCCGCCGCCTCATCGCCGCCGGCCGCTCCGCAGCAGCCCGAGGCGACGAAGCCGGCCTGATGGTCATCTGCCAGCAACTCGTCCGCCTCCTCCCCCAGTCCCAGCAGAACACAGTCGTAGGCCTGGTCCGCTCATGAACCCCGAACAGCTAGCAGTAGCCACAGCAGCCCACACCGCCCGCCAAGGCAACCTCCCCCAAGCCCTCCAACTGCTGACCAACCTCCAGTCCGCCGAAGCCGTCGACCTACGCGCCCGCGTACTAGCCCAACTCGGCCACTGGCAAGAAGCCGACACCACCTGGGCCACGCTGGACCCAGCCGAAACCGCGGCCGAGCTCAGCCCCACCAACACCCCGGGGACGCTAAGCCCTACCAACACCGCGGGCACGCCCGACCCCACCAACACCCCGGGTGCGCTCAGCCCCTCCGCCACTGCGGGACACCAATCACCCCACCTTCACCCCGGGACGGGGGTGGAGGTGGGGGCCTCGGCCGGGCATGTCCTGGAGCAACTGCCCGACGGGCGTGCCTCGGCGCATCAGGCGCTGGCCGGGCATCCCCTCGCGCAGCAGGTGCTTGACGGGCGCGCGCTGGCGCAGAAGGTGCTGGCTGGGCGGGTTCGGCAGCGCCCAGTAGTACGCCCCGTCGCGGCGGCCGCCGTCGCGATCCTCGTGATTGGCGGAATCACCACCGGAACCGCGTTGGCGGTTAGTCGGCCTGAGCCTGTGGTGGCGGGACCTCGGGTGGAGCCGTCGGTCGCACCGCGGACTGTCACGGTGACGCCCACCGAGCAACTGGATGAGCTGAATCGGCGGATTGCTGCCGAGAAGGCTGCTGCGGCCCGGCTGGATGCGATCGCTGCAACCGTGGCAATGCCTGGGGTGACAGTACGGCGGGAACCCGGTGCCGTGCGGGTGGTGTTCGACCGCGGTCTGTTCACCTCCGGGACCACCTTCGCCGACGGCGGTGTGGAGTTGCTGACCCGGCTGGCCCCGAAGCTCCAGCGGGTCCCCGGGATCACAGTCGTCGGCCAATCGGTCGCCGTACCGGGTGGTGAAACAACCGGCGGCTCCGGTACGGCGCTCGCCCGGGCGCGCGTGGCCGCGCAACAACTCGCACGAGCGGGTGACCTCGAGCTGACCCGCCTCACCCTCGCATCAGGCGATCAAGCCCGGCCACTGTTCCCCGGCCAAGCCCGCAACCGCACAATCAGCCTGCTGCTCACCCCCTAACCCGACCACCCCACCCACCATCCCCCCGAGAAACATTTCAGGGGATATCCGCGGAGCTTCACCCTTCTCCCCTCATATTTTGAGGGGAGAACCAGCACATTGACGGGATATCCGGTCAAATTTCGGCGAGGCAAGGCGGGGGCGAGGCGAAGGCGGGGCGGGGCGAGGCGAGGGCCGGGGGGCGAGGCGAGGGCCGGGGGCGGGGCGGGGGCCGGGGGCGGGGCGGGGTTAGACGACGGAGAGGGGGAGGAGTTTTTTGCCGGTGGGGCCGATCTGGATCTCGGTGTTCATCTGCGGGCAGACGCCGCAGTCGAAGCACGGGGTCCAGCGGCAGTCCTCGACCTCGATCGCGCCGTCCTCCTCGAGCGCGTCCTGCCAGTCCTCCCACAGCCAGTCGCGGTCCAGCCCCGAATCCAGGTGATCCCAGGGCAGGACTTCGGCGTACTCGCGCTCTCGCGTCGTGTACCAAGCCAGATCGACCGGCTCGTCCGCCAGTGCCTTCTCGGTGCTGGAGATCCAGCGCTCGTACGAGAAGTGCTCGCTCCACCCATCGAACCGGCCGCCGTCGCGCCACACGGCCTCGATGATCCGGCCGACGCGGCGGTCGCCGCGAGACAGCAGACCTTCGATGATCCCGGGCTTGCCGTCGTGGTACCGGAAGCCGATCGCCTTCGCATACTTCTTGTCGGAGCGAATCGCCGCGTTCAGCTTCGCCAGCCGGGCGTCGGTCTCCTCGACCCCGAGCTGCGACGCCCACTGGAACGGCGTGTGCGGCTTCGGTACGAAACCACCGATCGACACCGTGCAGCGCACGTCGTTGCGCCCGGACACCTCGCGACCCGTCGCGATCACCCGCTTGGCCAGGTCGGCGATCGCCAAGACGTCCTCGTCGGTCTCGGTCGGCAGACCGCACATGAAGTACAGCTTCACCTGCCGCCAGCCGTGGCTGTACGCCGCCGCGACCGTGCGGATCAGGTCTTCCTCGGAGACCATCTTGTTGATCACCTTGCGCATCCGGTCCGACCCGCCCTCGGGGGCGAACGTCAGACCGCTGCGCCGGCCATTCCGGGAGAACTCGTTGGCCAGCGTGATGTTGAAGGCGTCGACCCTTGTCGAGGGCAACGACAGCGACACGTTGCCGCCCTCGTACCGGTCGCCCAGTCCCTTCGCCACCTCGGCGATCTCACTGTGGTCGGCCGACGAGAGACTAAGCAGCCCAACTTCCTCGAAACCGGTCTTCTTCAGCCCGTTCTCGACCATGTCCCCGATCGTCGTGATGCTGCGCTCACGCACCGGCCGGGTGATCATCCCGGCCTGGCAGAACCGGCAGCCGCGCGTGCAGCCGCGGAATATCTCCACCGAGAACCGCTCGTGCACGGTCTCGGCCAGCGGCACCAGCGGCTTCTTCGGGTACGGCCACGCGTCCAGGTCCATCACCGTGTGCTTCGCGGTCCGGAACGGTACGCCGGTCCGGTTCGGTACGACGCGCTGGATCCGCCCGTCCGGCAGGTAGTCGACGCTGAAGAACTTCGGGATGTAGACGCCACCGGACTTCGCCAGCCGCAGCAGCACCTCGTCGCGGCCACCCGGGCTGCCCTCGTCCTTCCACTCCCGGATCACCTCCGAGATGGCCAGCACGATCTCCTCGCCGTCCCCGAGCACCGCCGCGTCGATGAAGTCCGCGATCGGCTCCGGGTTGAACGCCGCGTGCCCACCCGCGAGCACGATCGGGTCCGCGTCGGTCCGGTCCACGGCGTACAGCGGGATGCCGGCCAGGTCGAGCGCGGTCAGCATGTTCGTGTACCCGAGCTCGGTCGAGAACGACAGCCCGAAGACGTCGAAGGCCCGCACCGGCCGGTGGCTGTCCAGCGTGAACTGCGGGATCTGGTGCTCCCGCATCACCGCTTCCATGTCCGGCCAGACCGAGTACGTCCGCTCGGCGAGCAGGTGCTCACGCTCGTTCAGCACTTCGTACAGGATCTGAACGCCCTGGTTCGGCAGTCCGACCTCGTACGCGTCCGGGTACATCAGCGCCCAGCGCACACTCGCCGCGTCCCAGTCCTTACTGACCGAGTTGAGCTCACCTCCGACGTACTGGATCGGCTTCTGCACGCTCGGCAGCAGCGCCTCCAGGCGCGGGAACAGCGATTCGACAGTCATCAGGCACTTCCGGTCGAGGACGAAGCACCTACCAGATTAGCCCCGGGACCGCCTTACTTCTGAATCGAACTAGCTGAGATGGGTCAGGAGGAGGGGGTTGACGACGTCCGGGTGGGAGTAGGTGACCAGGTGGGCGGCGTTCTCGATGACCTCGAGGTGGGCGCCGGGGATCTGGCCGGCCAGCGGTACGACGGTCTCCGGCGGGACAGAGGTGTCGGAGTCGGTGGTGACGAGGAGGACCGGGGCGCTGATCTCGCCGAGTCGCGGGACCAGGTTCAGGTCGGCGAGCGCCTCGCAGCAGGCGGCGTACCCCTCGTCGGAGGTATTGAGGAGCATCTGGCGCACCGGGTCGATGTCGGTGAACTCCGGGAGGAACCAGCGGCCGAGCGTCGGCTCGGTGATCGCCTGGGTGCCCTCGGCCCGGACCTGGGCGGCGCGGTCGAGCCACGGCTGCGGATTCGCGGCCAGGTTGGACGGCGGGCAGAACAGGGCAAATCGGTGGAACCGGTCAGGCGCGTTCTGCGCCAGCCAGAGGCCGACCGCGCCGCCGAGCGAGATCCCGACGTACGACGCCTGTTCGATCTCCAGCGTGTCGAGCAACTCGACCACGTCGCCGCCGAGGTCGTCGATCGTGTACGGGCCCTTCGGCGCGTCGGAGCCGCCGTGTCCCCGATGGTCGAACGTGATCACCCGGAACCGCCCGGACAAGGACTCGAGTTGCGGCGCCCACATCGTGTGCGCCGCACCGAGTGACGAGCCCATCAGCACCACAGGTGCTTCCGAGGGACCTGTCTCCACATAGTTGAGTCGCATGCGACCCAGTATTCACCGGCAGATTGTCATTGCACTTTCCGGACACGAACGTCTACGTCGGCCAGAAATCGCAGCAGTGCCCCCAGCATGGTCTTGCTGGTCGCCCGCGTACGTCGCCTCACAGCTACTTCTCTCCTCACTCGATCCACATCAAAACCGCCTACAGACAGGCGGGGCGGTCTGTCGATCGAGGCGGTTGCCTGAGCCTATCCCGCCCCGGGTTCGCGACGGGCGGCCGGATCACTCGCCGGACAAATCTGCAGGTTGTTGCAACGCCTCACCAGGTACAGCTGTCGACACCGGTCGGCCGCAGGAAGCAGGCCAGTGCGGCGGCCTGCCGGTGGGGCGGGCGTGCCGACGCCCGCGCCACCGGCTCCCCTCGTCAGGCGCCCGACCCGGACACCACTGGCCGCGAGCCCTCGGTCGCGTGGCCGCCACGGCATCGCGAGCTGGGCTCACACTCTTCAGCTATTACCAGGCGCAGGCCACGATCAGGCCTCGTTCGTCTGGGGCGGGAGTGCTGACCTGTGGTGCCTGGCGGGGCTGGTCGGAGGGCGGCGCGGTGGGCGTGCGGGCAGAGTCAGCCGAGGTCGGGTGACTGACTGGGCGTTCGGTGCACCGCACGTGTGGCTCCCTCTCGTTGGCCGCTGACGTCAAGAATGCCGGTACAGACCGGTATTCGTCGACCGTAGTACTACGTAGTCGCAGTACGTAGTTCTGACCCGCGTGGCGTGTACAACCGACGGGTGGGGGCCTCGAACGATCCGACCAGTACGCCGGTTGAGCTCACCTCGTTCGTGGGGCGCGCGGAGGTGATCCGGGCCGGGCTGATCCGGCTGGAAGGCGCTCGGCTGCTGACGCTGGTGGGGCCGGGTGGTGTGGGCAAGACCCGCCTGGCCGGGCGGCTGGTGCGAGCGCTAGGCCGGACCGGGCGGAAGGCTCAGGTCCGCTGGTGCACGCTGACCGGCGTACCGGATGGTGCTGACGAGGCGGCGGTTGAGCGGGCCGTGGCGGAGGCGCTCGGGGTCGAGATCGTGACGGAGCACTCGGCCCGGCTGATGATCCTGGACCACCTGGCCGAGCTGGAGCGCGGCGGGCCCGTGGTGCTGGTGCTCGACAACTGCGAGCACGTGGTGGCTGCGGTGGGTGCGCTGGTCAGTGCGGTGCTCGGGGCCGGTGGGAGCGTGCAGATCCTGGCCACCAGTCGTGAGGGGCTGGGGTGTGCGGGCGAGGAGCTCTTCGATGTACCGCCGCTGTGGCGAGCTGAGGCGCTGGAGCTGTTCAAGGAGCGTGCGCAGGCGGTTGGCGTCGTCATCCAGGCCGCCGAGGACGATGCGGCCGCGCAGTTGTGCAGCCGGCTCGATGGGCTGCCGCTGGCGATCGAGCTGGCCGCGGCCGGGCTCCGCAGTCAGTCGGTCAGCGAGATCCTCGGTCGGCTGGACGGCGACCGCTTCCGGTTGCTGACCGGCGGCCCGCGCCATGGTGCGCATCCGATGCACCACAGCATCCGTGCGGCCGTGGAGTGGAGCTACAGGCTGTGCAGCGAGACCGAGCGCGCACTCTGGGCCCGGCTGTCGGTCTTCGAGAGCGGCTGGGACCTGGCCGCTGCAGAGGCCGTGGGCTCAGACGCCGATCTCCCGACGGACGACGTACTGCAGGTCCTCACCGAGCTGGTCGGCAAGTCGATCGTGACGGCCGACCGCAGCGACGGTACGACGCGCTACCGCATGCTCGAGACGTTGCGTCAGTACGGCTATGCGCAGCTGGCCGATCCCGCCGCGCAGTGTCGTCGGCACCGCGAGTACTTTCGCGTCCTGACTCGCGAAGCCGCAGCGGGCTGGTACAGCGCTCGCGAGGTGAGCTATCTGCAGCGGGCTCACACAGACCTGCCCAACCTCCGCGCTGCCATCGCCTGGAGCGCGGTGACGCCGGGCGAAGGTCGGGCCGGGCTGGAGCTCGCCGTGAACCTGGCCAGGCTGCGGCTGCAGTTCTACGTGGGAAACTCCGGCGAGACGATCGAGTGGCTCCGCAACGGTCTGCCGGCTGCTGGAACCCCAGCGCTGCGACTGTGGGCCGTAACGCTGGCAGGAGTGACCGCACTCGCCCAGGGCGATCTCGACACCGCGGACGAGATGCTCGAGCTCAGCCGGACCGGGCCGGTCCCGGACGACGACGTAGCGGCCGGGCTGGTCGCACTACTCGAAGGGCTCTACGCATTCTTCGCAGAAGGCAAAGCAGAGTCGATCGCCGTACTGCGTGATTCGGTGACCGCTTTCGAGAAAGCCGGGCCGCGGTACCAAGGCGAGCGCGCGATGGCGCTCCTGTTCGCCGGGATGGCGGCCGACTGGTACGGGACGGCCGAGGAGGCTCAGGAACTCACCGGCCGGTACGCCGCCGACACCACGGCTGCCGGTGCGGAGTGGGCGTTCGCGTGGGCACTCCTGGTCTGCGGCCTCGCCGTCATCTGGCATGGCGACCCGAACAGCCTGCCGCCGATCCCCCGACCCAAGAAGGAACCAGGCGATCACTGGGGCTTGATGTACCTCACGCACCTGGTCGCCTGGGCCGCAACAGCGACCATCAAGCAAAGCGCGACACCTGATCGGGCTACTGCGATCCGAGTCGCCAGAGCGCTCGGCGGCGCGGCCCGGCTCCGCGAGCGGTATCGGGTCGCCATCTCCGTGCTGCCGCCATTCCGCGATGCGAATCTCGAGGCTGAGCGGGTTGCCATCGGCGTACTGGGCCCTGCGGTTTTCGAGGAGACCTTCAGGGCCGCCCATGCACTCACGTACGACGACATCGCCGCGCTCGCCGCATCTGAGGATCCTGGCGATCCTGCTCTTGACGTTGTCGACGAGACGAGCGCTTGGGCCGGCCTGACGGCCACCGAGCAAGACGTTGCGCGGCTGGCGGCTGAGGGACTCAGCGATGCGCAGATCGCGCGTCGCCGAGTCTGTTCGGTGCGGACGGTCGAGAAGCACCTGGAGAACGTCCGCCGCAAACTGATGGTCGAGTCCCGGCACGGCATCGGCCAATGGATCCCGCGCCGGGACTGACCGGCGCCGCCACTCCCTGAGCCCCGGGTGACGGCGCGGCTCGTCAGGCGCTGACGGCAGGCTGTGCGTGGGTGGTGATCGCGAGGCGGTTCCAGAGGTTGATGGTGCCGATGGCAAGGATCACGTTCAGCGTGCCCTCTTCACCGAAGTGCTTGACCGCGTCGGCCCAGACGTCGTCCGGGACACCGTGGTCACCCAGCTTGGTGACCGCGTCGGTCAGGGCGAGCGCGGCCCGCTCGGTCTCGTCGTAGAACGGGACCTCGCGCCAGGCCGCCAGCCCGAACAGGCGCTGCGTGGTCTCGCCTTCCTTGAGCGCGTCCTTGGTGTGCATGTCCATGCAGAAACCACAGCCGTTGAGCAACGAGGCGCGCACCTTGATCAGGTGCAGCAGCGTGTGGTCCAGAACGCTCTGTACGTAGGTCTCGACGCCGTACACGGCCTTCACACCGGCCGGCATGGCCTTCATCATGTCGCTGCGTTGTTCCATACCTGTTTGACAAGGCAACCCGGTACGGCGTGACAGCGGGGCCGGTGACCTGGGTCACGTGGCCGGTTTGAGCACCGCCTGCGCCTTGGTCGCGGCAGCCTCGGCGGCGGCCTCCAGCACGGTCTCGTCACCGGCCAGCACGCTGACCGACAGGACCACGTCGTTCACGCCGGTGATCAGGGCGGTGAACTCGAGACCACGCTTGGGACCGCTGACACCCATCAGCCGGAACGCGAACGGCTCGGTGCCGTACTTCGGGGCGGTGAGCTCGTCGACCTGCATCGTCGTGCTGCCCTCGCCCTCGGCGCGCAGGCTGATCTTCGGGCAGGACGCGACCGCGTCGGCGTACTTCTCGCGCAGGCTCGCGACCTTCTCGACCGAGCCCAGGGCGTCGAAGCCGAAGTCGATGTAGGGCCCTTCCTGACCGCCGGAGAACGAGCGGCTGACAGTGGCCTTCGAGCCCGGCGCCTCGGTGGCGTTCAGGTATTTGACCAGGGTCTTGCAGCGGCTGCTCGGGGTCGAGAACGGCTTCGAGCCGTCATCCGGTTCCTCGTCCTCCCGGGAGAACCCGGCCGGTAGGTCGGACAGCTCGAGCAGCGCCTTGGTCAGGTCCGCTTCGGTGCGCACGACCAGTCCGGTCGCCGGGTCGGTCGTCGCGTGGACGGCCTCGGGCGGCGTGGAGGTCGGCGTCGAAGGTACCGACGGAGCCGGGGTCGGAGGGGCGGAGCCCTTGTCGTCGCCCCCACCACACGCGGTCAGCGTGAACGTGAGAGCAGCGGCGAGCGCGAGGGAGGACGACACGAACCTGGTCATGGAATTCCTAGTGTCCCGTGGGCGGGGGCCGAGCAGGCAGCAGCGTACCGGATCAGAAACTGTGCGAGCGCAGGTGGATGTTCTGCAGCAGCCCGACCGCGAGCAGACCGGCGAACATCGACGAACCGCCGTAGGAGACGAATGGCAGCGGCAACCCGGTGACCGGCATGATTCCGAGCGTCATCCCGATGTTCTCGAAGGCCTGGAAGGCGAACCAGCACACCACCCCGGTGGCGACCAAGCGGCCGAACGCGTCGCGGGCGTTGATCGCGATCCGCAACCCGCGGAACAGGATCAGCGCGAACAGCACGATGATCGCGCCGGCGCCGATCAGGCCGAGCTCCTCACCGGCCACGGTGAAGACGAAGTCGGTGTGCTGCTCGGGAACGAACGCGTTCTGCGTCTGGCCGCCGTGGAACAGGCCTTGGCCGAACACCCCACCGTTGCCGATCGCGATCCGCGCCTGGTTCACGTTGTAGCCGGTGCCTTGCAGGTCACCCTCGGGATTCGCGAACGAGGTGAAGCGATCGAGCTGGTACGTCTTCAAGATCTGCAGCTTGATCGCGAGTGCCGCGATCACCACGCCGGCCGTGACGAGACCGAGCATCCAGCGTTTCGGGACGCCGGAGACCGCGATGATCCCGAACACGATCGAGCCGAGCACCATCACCGTGCCCAGGTCGGGCTGCAGCATCACCAGCAGCACCGGGATCGCGGCGACGGCGATCGCTTGGGCGACGTCGATCGTGCGGGCTGTCTCGTTCCGGTCGGTCTCACCCTTCTCCGCGATCAGCAGCGACATCCCGACGATCACCGCGAGCTTCGCGAACTCGCTGGGCTGGATCGACATCCACGGCAGCTGGATCCAGGACCGCGAGCCGTTGATGACCGCGCCCACTCCGGGCACCAGGACAAGGATCAGTCCCACGATCGCGGCGGCGTACAGGACCGGGGCGAGCAGCCGGAGCCGGCGCGGATCGGTGACCGCGGCGCCGACCGCGAGGATCAGGCCGATGGCGAAGTTCATCGCGTGCCGGAGCAGGAAGAAGTGCGGGTTGCCTTCGGTCAGCGACTCGCGGTTGTGGGTCGCGGACCAGATCAGCAGCGCGCCGATTGCCGACAGTGCGACCACGCCCAGCACGAGGATCCAGTCCACTTGCCAGACGGTCGATCGCCGGTCGGCGCGCGGCCTGGTCCGGATCGGGCTCAGCGTCGCCATTACTGGGGCTTCTTGGGATCGGTGGCCGGGGGTGCGGGCTTGATGTCGTACAGCGTCTCGTAGATCTTGCGGACCGCTTCACCACCGGCACCCGAACCGGTTCCGGCCTGGCTCAGCATCATCACCACGGCATAGCGATCGGTGTACGACGCCATCCACGACGTGGTCTGTTTGCCGAAGACCTCGGCGGTACCGGTCTTGGCCCGGATCGGGATCGTGTCGAGCGGGAACCCCGCGAACTTCCACGCCGCGGTACCGCTGCGGGCGGTTTCCTTGAGCCCCTTGTCGATATAGCGCAGGTTGTTCGCCGAGACCGGCAGCTTGGCCTTCACGGACGGCTTGATCACGTGGTTCTTGCCGTTGGCGCCTCGCCACGACTCGACGACACGTGGCTCGTACAACGTGCCGCCGTTCGACAGGGCCGAGTAGACGACCGCCAACTGCAGCGGCGTGATCGTCGTATCGCCCTGGCCGATCGAGAAGTTCACCGCGTCACCGGCGCGGTACCGGTAACCGTCGACGCAGAATTCGCGAGAGAACTGCTTGAGGAACGCCGACGTACCGGCCGGAGGGCTGGCGGCGAGCTTGCAGTAGTAGTCCTTCTGCGAGTCGTAGTACTGCTTCTTCCACTTGCGGTCCGCGATCCGGCCGCTCACCTCACCGGGCAGATCGATCCCGGTCGGGGTACCGAGGCCGAACTTCTTGGCCATCTCGACCAGCGGATCGCGCGCGTTGATGTCACCGGAGTTGCCACCCTCTTTGAGCCACAGGGCGTAGGCGATCCGGTAGAAGAAGGTGTCGCAGGAGATCGACAGCGCCCGGTCGAACCCGATCATCCCGTACGACGCGGACTCGTAGTTCTTGAAGCGGCGGTCACCGACCTCGAGGAACGACGAGCAGTCCAGCCGGGTCTTCGTGCTGTACCCGGCGCCGAGCGCGGCGGCGGTGGTGATCGGTTTGAACGTCGAACCGGGCGCCAGCTGGCCCTGCAGGGCGCGCGAGACCAGCGGCGTCCCGGACTTGGGCGAGTAGAGCCCGTCGAGCTCGCGCTGGCTGATCCCGCCGACCCAGACGCCCGGGTCGTAGTCGGGGTAGCTGGCCATCGCGACGATCCGGCCGGTCTTGGTGTCCATGACGACCGCGGCACCGGAGTCGGCGACGTACTTGCGTTTGGTGATCTTGTCGTACTGCTTGCGGGCATTGAACAACGCACCGCGCAACTGCGTCTCGACCGAGGCCTGGATCCGCGCGTCGATCGAGCTCACGATCGTCGCGCCCGGTGTCGGTGCGGTCTGCTTCTCGATACCGGTCGTGTACCCGACCGCGTCGACGATGACGTCCTTCACCCCGGGTGCGCCGCGCAGCATCGCGTCGTACGTGCGCTCGACACCGGCCCGGCCGACCAGGTCCGAGCGGTGCGGGACCGAGTCCTGCCCGGACTTGTCGATCTTCTCCAGCTCGTCGGTCGTGATCGGCGAGAGGTAGCCGAGGATGTGCGCCGCGTTCACGTGGTACGGCGCCGGGTACGCGCGTAGCGTCTGCGAATCGGCCCCGACCCCCGGGAAGTCCTCGCGACGCTCCATCACCTCGATCGCGACCTGCTCGCTGACGTCCTTGGCGACCGGGATCGGCTGGTACGGCGTCCCGTTCCAGCAGCGCGGTGGTTTCGACGCACCGGGCTCGCCGCAGAGCATCGTGCGGTCCTTCAGCTCCTTCGGGGTCTGGCCGAGCACCTTGGCCAGCCGCGCGATCACCTGGGTCTGCTGTTTGTCCGGCAGCTTCGCGAGCACCGACCGATCGACGGTGATCACCAGCGACACCCGGTTGCCGACCAGCGTCCGGCCCTTGGCGTCCACGATCGTGCCGCGGGGTGCTGGCACCAGCACCTGGCGAGTGTGGTTCTGCGTCGCGGCCTGGGTGTAGTCGGCGCTGGACATCACCTGCATGTACCAGAGCCGGGCGAACAGTGTGCAGAACAAGGAGAAAACCAGTACACCGATCACGAACAACCGCAGCCGTGCCTTCAGCGGCGTCTCGAAACCGTCAAAACTCACGGGTCATCACCCGGCGCTCACGAGTCGCCGTGAAGCGGGACATCAGCCACATCACGAGCGGTATGACGACGATCGCACCGACCACGTCGTACCCGGCGGCGATCCCGATGCGGACGCCGAACTGCCCCCAGTCGACCGAGGGATCGTGCAGTAACGCACCCGTGGCCGAGTAGATCAGCAGCGACAGCCCGGCCCCGAAGACAACTGTCAGGGCGACGCCCAAGGGACCGACCGGACCGGCTGAGGTCTCGCGCCGGATCAGACCGGCCACGTAGCCAGCGATCGCCAGCGCGAGCGCCCAGCGACCGGCGGTGTGGTCGGCAGGCGGCACGATGTCGAGCAGCAGACCGCCCACGAAACCGGCGATCGCACCCCACTCCGGACCGCGCGACAACGCCAGCGCGATCACCACGATCAGCACCAGGTCACAGGTGACTCCGGCGACCGCGATATTCGTCAGCACGGACGTCTGGATAGTGACCGCCAGCATCAGCAGCAAGGCGGCCAACCCGACTCTTAGTGCGATCACGTTAACTCTCCCTTCTCTTAACGAGCACTGCCTGCTGTTGTTGTTGGCTTGAGTTGTGGTCGGGCGGGGCGTGCCGGCGGACCGGTCACCACACCCACGGTGTCGATCCGGGTGGGATCGACGTACGGCTTGATCGTTGCGGTCGTGCCGAGCCCACCGGCCGTCGCCGACACCGAGGTGACGACACCGATCGGAACCCCGGGCACGTACGGCGCGTTGCCGCTGGAACCCCAGGTGACGATCCGGTCCCCGATCCGCGGCTTCGCCTTCAGGTCGACGAGCTTGTAGTCCAAGGTCCCGGCCAGCTCGCCACGACCCGACACGAATCCCAGGGCCAGCGTCGAGTTCAACCGTCCACCGACCGTCGAGTTACGGTCGCCGATCAGCAGCACGGTCGCGGTCGCCTCGGTCGTCCGCACCACGCGACCGACCAGACCACTCCCGTTGATCACCGTCATGTCCGCCCGGACGCCATCCGCCGTACCGGCGTCGATCGTGACGGTGTGGTTGAAGCTCTGCAGACTGCCGATCCCGATCACCCGGGCCGGAGTCATGGTGAACTTCGGCGCGAGCCGGAGCAGGCTGTCCAGCTCGCCGGCCCGGTTCCGCGCGTAGTCGGTGGTGTTCAGCTCCTGGCGGAGCTTGTCGTTCTCGCTTTGCAGTTTTTCATTCTCTGCCTTCAACTTATCCGTTTCCGCGAAGCGGTCCCGGAGGTTGTCCACAGGCTGCCGGGCCGAGCTCGCGGTCGACTCCAGCGGGCCGAAGACGGCCGCGGCGCCGGCCCGCAACGGCTCCACCGGCGAACCGGCCGAGCGGCGGGCGTCGAGCACGATGAGCGTGAAGCAGGCCAGGATGATCAGAACCAGAATCGTCCGGCGGCGCCGGATCTCCCGCGGCACCCCGGCCGCCCGGACCAGGCCTCGCGCGGGGGTGCCGAGGTCTTTGAGCATGGTCAGCGCCGGTTGTCGGTGACGAGAATCCGGTTCAGCGTCTCGATGTTGTCGACACACTTGCCGGCGCCCAGGACGACCGCGTCCAGCGGATTGTCCGCGACATGGATCGGGATCCCGGTCTCGTGCCGGAGCCGCTCGTCCATGCCCTTGAGCAGCGCGCCGCCGCCGGTCAGCACGATGCCGCGGTCGACGATGTCACCGGCCAGCTCCGGCGGGGTCTTGTCCAGGGTGGCCTTGACTGCGTCGACGATCGCGGTGATCGGCTCCTCGATCGCCTGCCGGATGTTCGCCGAGGAGACCTTCACGGTGCGCGGCAGCCCGGAGATCATGTCCCGGCCGCGGATCTCACTGTCCGGACCGTCGGTGGTCGGGAACGCCGACCCGATCGTCATCTTGATCTGCTCCGAGGTCGCCTCGCCGAGCAGCAGCGAGTACTCCTTCTTGCAGTAGTTCACCACCGCCTTGTCGATGGCGTCCCCGGCCACCCGGATCGACTGGCTGGTGACGATGCCGCCGAACGAGATGACCGCGACCTCCGTCGTACCGCCGCCGATGTCGACGACCATGTTGCCGGTCGCGTCGCGAACCTCGAGATTCGAGCCGAGGGCCGCAGCCATCGGCTCCTCGATGATGTAGACCTTGCGCGCGCCGGCCATGTACCCAGCGTCACGGACGGCGCGCTGCTCCACCGCGGTGATTCCGGAGGGTACGCAGACCACGATCCGTGGTTTGGCGAAGTACCGGCGGCGGTGCACCCGCTGGATGAAGTACCGCAGCATCTGCTCGGCAGCGTCGAAGTCGGCGATCACGCCGTCCTTGAGCGGCCGGATCGCGGTGATGTTCCCCGGCGTCCGGCCGATCATCTTCTTCGCCTCGTGACCGAACGCGACCGCCTCACGCGGCTCGTCGGTCCGGGTCGCGACCACGGACGGTTCGTTCAGAACGACACCACGCCCTCGTACGTAGACGAGGGTGTTGGCCGTTCCGAGGTCGACCGCCATGTCGCGGCCGAGCATGCTGTTCGCCATCCCGGGGCCCTCCACCTGCTCGGGTCCTGAGATTCTCAGGCTAAGCGCGGACCCAGCGCCACCCGGGGACCGACACGACCCGTCTGCCCAGCACGCATCGTATCGGTCCCCTCACTCATCGGGCAGTTCGGGTCACTCGAACAGCCACTCGCTCAGGCCGACCAGGTTGTCGGCGGTGGTGACCGCGACCTTCATCGGTCCGCCGAACTTGTCCTCGACCATCTTGCCCATCGTCTCGCACGGGTCGTCCCAGCAGCTGAACGCCCGCACACCGCTGTAATAGATCTGCGGCGCGAACACCCCGATCGAGGAGTTGTCCTTCTGCCCGAGCAGCGGGCCGATGATCCTCGTCCCGGTGTCCCGTTTCGACTGGTCGTAGAACATCTTGTCGATCCGAGCGCGCTCCTTGTCGTTGTGCAGGCCGACTTTCTCGGCGTTGCGGTAGCCGAAGTCGTGCCGCTGACAGGCTGACGTCAGCTGCAGGTTCGGCATATGGCTGCAGCCGTCCGACCCGAAGTCGAAGTCGTAGTACTCCTTCCACATCGGATCGTTCTGGTGCGCCTGGGCATAGGCGAAGAGCTTCTGGCCCTCGGGCGTGTTCGCCGTCAGCCGCTGGTACATCTTCCGGCGCTCCTTGAGGGGAGCGAGTGGGAGCTTCTTGCGGGGTTTGTGGTTCTTCCACCAGCCGCATTTGCCTCCGCAGGCCTTGGCCTTGGCTTGCTTGCGCTTTTCGGCCGCCTTGCGGTGGTTGGCTCGGGAGTCGGTCCAGCGGCCGTTGTCGCTCTCCCAGAAGCGCAGGCCGTCGGGGTCACTGAACGTGGCGGGGCTGTTGTTGCCGTAGGCGTAGGCGTTCAGTTGCTGCGGGTCGGCCGGGTCGATCACCGGGTCGACGGACAGGAACCTGCCCAGCGCCGGGTCGTACTCCCGGGCGCCCAGGCGGGTCAGCCCGGTCTCCGGGTTGGGTACGCCGCCCACGAAGGCACGGTCTCCCCCGGTCCAGCCGGTTGCCGAGTCCCGCGGTACGCCGAAGGGGTCGAGCAGTCGCGTAGTGATGGCCAGGGTGGCTGCGTCCAGCGCCGCCTGGGCGGTGCCGTAACGGTCGTCCACTGTCCAGCTGAAGCCACTGCTGGTGCGGACGCCCAGTCCGGTGTAGTACCGCGTCCCCTTGACGACTGTGCCGGTCAGCTTCAGTTCACCGGCGCCCACGAACAGAGTCGTCGAACCACTGTCGCGGCGGATCAGCGGCTGCCCGTCGGCGTCGTACACGTAGCTGCTGCCGCCGACGGAGGTCAGCAGACCCTCGTCGCTCCAGACGAGCGGTTGCGGCTTGCCGTCCGGACCGGTCCGACTGACCGTGTTCCCCGCGACGTCGTACTGGTACGACGCCACCGTCGCCCCAGTGGTCACCGACTGGACCGCATGCGGCAGGTCGCTGCCGGGCTGGCCGTAGGCGTACGTGCTGACCTTGTCGGCTGCCCCACCGAGACCCTTGGTGGTGATCTTGGTGCGGTTGCCGGTCAGGTCGTACGTGTACTCCTGCCAGTACGGCGCTGGGCCTCCGACCCGAGCGGCGTTCGGCGCACCGGCGCAGTCATCGGTGGCCGTCCAGGCGGCCGTCGTACGGCGGAGGTGGTCGTAGCTGAAGCACTGGGTGTCCAGCGAGCGGCCCTGGAGCTGGTCGCCGATCTTGGTGACGTTTCCAGCCGGGTCGTAGCTGTAGGTCTGGTTCGCGGCCAACACGCTGCCCTGCGCGTCCCGTTGCATCTTGACCTGGCTGAGCCGGCTGGTGCCCGCGTCGTAGAACGAGGTGCGCCAGAGCGTCTTGTCTGTCGGTCCGAGCACGGTCTGCGCGACCTCACCCAGTCCGGTGTACTTGGTGTCGTTGACGTAGGTCAGCGCACCGGTGACCTTGTCCTGCTGCCCGGAGGTCTCGTACGAGTAGTTGAGTGTCTCCGCGGGCAGATCGCCCAGCTTGGGGAGGCCGGTCGACCACAGGCTGCCGTCGTCGGCATAGGTCTGGCTGCTGGTGTAGGTCCCCGCGAGCTTGCCCTCGGTCCCAGGAATCACCAGCTGCTCCCCCGAGGAGCGCCCAGCCTCGTCGTAGCCTGTGATCGACCGGACGTACTCGGTCTGACCAACGTAACGGGTCGAGGAGGTCAGCTTTCCCTTCGACAGAGTGTCGTAAACCGACTTGGTCAGCAGCGGTCCGGTGGCCGAACCACTGTGCGTTTCGACCTTGCGACCGAGGTCGTCGTAGCTGGTCGTCACACTCTTTCCACGCGCATCCGTCGTACTGAGCACCTGGCCGGCGTCGTCGTACGTCATGGTGGCGATGCCCTTGTCCGGGTCGTCCACCTTGACCTTGCGACCCAGCACGTCGTACTCGTAGCGCCACACGTTGCCGGCGGAGTCCTTGACCGACTCCATGTCACCGCGCTTGGTGTAGCTGTACGTGGTGGTGTCCGCCGGAGTGCTGGTGGTGCGGCCCTGGTACTGCAGCCGGGAGGTGGTCTGACCGCGAGCGTCGGTGACGGTCGTGGTCAGCGTGCCGCCGAGCGGAGGCAGCACGGTCACCCGGTCGCCGCCGTACGTCGTGGTCGTCCGCCACTTGTCGACGTTGTACTCGACGTGCACCTCGGCGGTCTGCCGCTCAGCGCCGTCGAAGCCGATCACCGTCGCGTTCGGCACCTCACCGTGCGCGGCTGTCGCCAGCGTCGTACCTGGCGCGTTCGTCGGGTCGTAGAACGGCGATCGCTTGTAGAACACCAGTCCACGGCTGTTGGTGAACTCGTCGGTCAGGATGCGGCCGCCGAGCGGGCTGGACGCCTGCGTCTGCCGAAGCCGCAGGAAGCCGTCAAACAGCTGGTACGACGGCACCTGGTTGCCGTTGGCCTTCAGCGTGAGCGTCTTGACCCATGTCGGGCCGCCAGTCTTCCGAACGCCGTACTCGAACTGCAGATGCGGCGACTCCTGGTTCGCACTAGACCGGCCGGGCTGCCAGACCGCGGTCAGCCGCCCGAGTGCGTCGTACGTGGCCGAGGTGATCCGGTTGTCGGCGTCAGTACTGGTCACCGGCTTCCCGAGGCGCGGATCGAGCGCCTGCTTGGTGACATGCCCGAGTGCGTTGGTCTTGGTGAACACAGTGGTCAGACCGTTGACATCGGTGTACGCAGCGGTCGTGGGGCGGTTCAGCGCGTCTTTGATCTGCAGCGAGCGGCCATAGTCGTCGTACGTCGTGGTTGCCTGTGTCACGTACGTCGGTGTGCCGCCGCTGAACGACTTGGCAACCTCGAGCTTGGTCTCGTTGCCATTGTCGTCGTACGACGTCTTGGTGTCCTCGATCACGTCAGTCGACGCTCCGCCACACGCGGTGCCGATCGTGCGGACCTGACCGGCCAGGTCCATCAGCCACTTGGCCGTGTTCTGGCTGTACGTGGTCGTGGTGCACCGGTCGTCGGATGCAGTGGCAGTGTCGCCGAGGTCGTTCACCTCGGTCGGGTTGCCGTACTCGTCGTACTTGGTCTGTACCTCAGTGGTCCGGAACCCACCGGCGGCCAGCGCAGTCCGGCTCACCACGCGTGCTTCTTCGACCTGGTGCGCCTCGTACGGCGCCTGCTCGGCGGTGCGCCGGGACCACGGGTCATGGATCTCGCTACTGACCACTGGACCGCCGACACCGTTGTAGGTGATCTCCTCGCGCATCGTCCCGGAGTACTGCTTAGCATCCGGAGTGACTGTGCCAGTGGAGTCGGTGAGGTTGCCGCCCAGACCGCGGTAGTACTGGTAGCGAGTCGCGGACTGCGGACTGGTCGGCTCTTGGGTCGTGTCGCCCTTGGTGACCAGCACCTTCTCGTAGCCACGCCACTGCGTCCAGCTGCGGAACTTCGGGTCCGAGAGCGGGTTGTCGTCGTACGCCCAGGCAGCGTCGCCCTCGTAGGTGTACAAGGTGCGGGTGTCGTAGTTGGTGGTGACGGTGTCGTCCTCGGTCACCTCAGCGACCACGTACTTGTGGAACCAGTCGTTGCGAGGCTCCACCTCAGGTGCCATCACCCAGCGGACCGGGAAGCACCGCTTGCCGTTGCTCGACGGCGTGGGCAGTGTCGTGGGCGTGCAGTTCGTAGGCGCATATGTCACGTTGGTCCGGCCGCCGGACTCGTTGGTGACACTGACGATCCGGGGCCGGTTCATGGCCGGCAGACCATCCGGGTCGGAGTCCACCCGGTTCGGCTTCATCTCGTAGGCGAAGCTGACCGGCGGCAGGCTGACTGGTGTGTCAGTTGCCAGTCCGGTCCGAGTGATCGAGTCCAGCCACAGCGGTGCGGCCGTTGCATCACCTGGTACCGGATAGCTCTGGGTGAGGTCCCACTGGTCGACGTGGGCCCAATTGCCTCCGCCCTTGGACACCTGCGTGTTCACCTTGGCCAGTCGCTTGGTCGTCCAGAAGCTCGGTGACAGCTCGTCCTTGCAGTCGGCCTGCGCACACTCGGTGTCCCAGGGGACGTCCGGCCAGCTCTTGGCGTCGTGCACAGTGCAGTTCTGCCCGGAGGCGCACCGGTCAGCTGTGGTGAAGACGACGCGTGCGGCCGCCTGGGCGTACGCGTTGCCGTCGCGCAGGCCGTACTCGATCTGCTTCAGCGTGGCGTTCCGTGCGTACGAAGCAACACTCGCACCGAGGTTCTGGCCATACTTACCGGTCTCGACGTCGTAGTAGTAGCTCATCGCGTTGCCGTTGCGGTCCACGACGTAGTCGACGTTCCAGCGGTACGCCTGCTGACATGCGCTCGCTGCGAACGTCGCCTTGTTGCAGGGCTCGCCGGTGTCGTTTCCGTAGACCGGCATGCCCAGCGTCGAGTTCGTCGCAGCCTTACCGGTGGTCCAGCCCGGGAGCCGGTTCAGACCGAAGTAGTACTGCGTCCCGTCCGGTGTGGTGATCTTCCAGTACTCACCATTGTCGTCGTCGCTGATACCCGCCGTCCGCAGGATGTGCTCGACCTTGGTGCCGTCGTCACTCTCCGGACGCCAGGTGCCGTTCTGGAAGACCAGGTGGCCGGAGCGGTCCCCCAGCGACATGATCGCGTTCTCGGTCTCCCAGCACATGTCGCCGGTCTTGGTCTTGCCGTTGTTGCCGTCGAGGTCGTCGGCACAGGCCTTGTAGGACCGCTCGATGAAGCCACCCCCCAGGTCCCAGCCCTCACCGATCCACGAGGTCTGGTTGTTGGTCGCCACCGTGCGTCCGTCGACACTCTGCGACGAGTACGACGCAGCCAGGTCAGGCTCGAGCCCACCGGCCACCTTGGGCACTGTGAAGTTGTAGCCCCAGTTGAACCCGCCGCTGGACGTTGAGACCTGCCAAGTACCCGACGCCGACAGCGACGTCGCCTTGTACGTTCCGGCCGAACCGCTCGGGGCTGCCGCAACCGTGAAGCTGCTCGACGCTGCATTCACCGGTACGTCGGCGTACAGCTTGCCGGCCTTGGTGTCGTTGCGCTGGTTCTGTGCGCCGTTCACCTGCAGGCGGGACGCCCAGTCGGCGCCGAACGAGTCGCGGAAGGCCGAGTAGTCGACTGCGACCCGCACTGTGCCTTTGGCCGACTTGCCGTCGGTCCGGCGCAGCTGGAAGTTCAGCTGATCCTTACCCCGCGGCTCCAGCTCGACCTTGACCTTGGCCGGTGAGGCCGAGCTGGTCCTCGCCACACTGATCGGGAACTGGGTTGCTGCCTTGCCTACTGCGAGCTCTGCATTACCTGTGCTCGGCCAGGCCGTGTGCAGGGCCTGGGTCTGCTGAGCGGGCTTGGTCGGTACTGCCTGCGGGGTGAAGGCTTTCGTCTTCACCGACGGGGTGGTCGGTAACTCCGGTGTGGCCGGCGCGGGTGCCTTCTCGGGTAAGACAGCGGCCTCAGCCGGTGCCGTCAAGGAGAGGACGACTATTCCCACAGCGGCTGCGAGTGCTTTGTTCATCGCAGTGTCCTTCAGAGATTGGTGGCGGTGAAGCCGAGTGAGCGGTCCAGGGTCTGGCCTTCGCAGCCGGGGTCGCGGGAGTCGAACAGATCGCCCCAGGACGCACGGCAGCGGAACAGCTCGGCCCGACCGCTTGCCGCTTCGGTCCAGCCGTAGCCGAGGGTGCTGACCACGGTCTTGCCTTCGCAGCCGGCGTCGTTCGAAGTGAACGAGTCAGCGCCGTCACTGCACTGCATCCAGACCGTCGTACCGGACAGTTGCCGCATGGACAGGTAGCCGAGTGAGCCTTCGGCTCGTTGCGTGGCTGCCAACCGCCCGGTACCGCTGATGTGGTCGTACGGAAAGTTGGTGGCGTTCGTCCGGATCAGTGCGGAGTAGGCCCGCACGTAGCCGAGCCGGAACTCCATGGCAGCGCCCTGGACGCCGTCACAGGCAGCGTCATTTGAGGCAAAGTGGGCGACCATGCTGATGTAGCAGCGGTAGACCGGGACGGTCTCGATACCGGCCGGTGGCGCGTCCCAGAACTGCCCAACGCTGTTCAGCACCGTGTGACCGGCACAGGTCGCGTCGAGGAAGTAGTCAGTCGCTCCGTTGCGGCAGGCGTAGATGGTCTTGGTGTTCGCCGTTCCCGCCGGCGCAGGGACACCGAGGCTCTTCTGGAAGTGCGAGCTGTCCGGCACCGGGCCGTTCGTCACCATACGGAAGCCGTTGGTGTCCATGAAGTACGACAACTGGCCGGAGTACGCCGTCTTGCGTTCGGTCGGCTTGTTGGTGAGGTCGTCCTGGATCTGGCCAAGAGTCCGCACGCCGTTCCAGACGTGGACGTCGTCGAGCTCGCCGGTGAACGTGTCGACGACCTGACCGGCCTTACGGCCCGCACCGAGCTGCAGTGCGCCGGTGGCGTTCCACTTGACCTGAGCGGCGACATTGCCGCCGACCTGCTGGTTGTCGACGTACAGCCGGATCTCACCGGCCGCCTGGTCGTAGACACCGACCAGCTGGGTCCAGGCGTCCGCGGTCGGCGCCTGTGCGTCGCGGACGACCACTGGGATGTCAGTGGTGCCATCTGCCTGCGAGAGGCTGAAGAACCAGCGTCGCGCGGGACCGTCGTACCCGAGCTGGAAGCCGCTGTTCTGCTGGCCATCCTGGCTCAGCACGATCCGGCTCACTCCGTCGATGGCGTCGAGCTTGGCTCGTGCGCTGACTGTGAAGCTGCTGTCGGTGCGCACCACGGCGTTCGGACCGGTGACTCTGGTGCTGCTGGCAGCGGTGCCCAGTCGGTAGTTGCCAGAGGCATCGTTCACCTGGGTGGTACCGGCGGGCTCGTCGAGCGGCCAGAACAGCTCTTCCGTGGCTGGCTTGCCCGCCAGGTCGTCGATCTCACCGGCGGCGAGCACTCGGTTGTAGACCTGGACGTCGTCGAGTGAACCGAGCCAGTTGTCGACACCAACGGCCTGGTACTGCGCACGGCCGAGCTGGGTCGTTCCGGTTGCGTGCCACGGGTTCGGGTGACTGGCGGTCGTTCCCTCGACACCGTCGACGTACAGCTTCACCTGCTTGCCCGCATCATCGAAGACACCGGTCAGATGGGTCCACCGACCTGGTACTGCGAGGCCCATGGACTCCGCTACGTGCCGCGGTGCCGCATCGGCGTCGCTGGCCGGCATCATGAAGTTCCACTTCTTGCTGTTCGGGTTGTACTGCAGGAAGAAGCCGCTGATCCGCCCTGCGTTCTGGCTGACCGCGGTCCGGAAGACAGTGCCGGCCTGGTCGAGCTTCACCCAAGCAGACACCGTGAACGACTTGCTGGTGTCGACAGTCGACGGCACCTGCACGTACCCGGCCGTGGAACCGTCCAGCCAGAGCGCGTCACCGTTGCGGCCGCTGGTCCACTTGCTGGCCGGTGCAGCCGGTCGTACGCCGTTCCTGTCGCCTGCCGCGTCGTCGTAGACCGCTGTGTCGGCGCCTTCGCCGTCCATCCGCCAGGCCGCGATCGGTGCAGCGCCCTTGCCGACAAAGAACTCGTAGACCTTCTCGGTCGCGGAGACGTTGCGGGCGCGGTCCACTGCGCGCACCTTGAGGAACTGCGGACCACGGTCCGGCGGGGTCACCAGTACGTGCGCAAGTCCGTCGGAGCCGACTGCGGCGTACCGGTTCTCGAAGGCTCCATGCAGCGAGTACTGGAAGCCCGCTACATCGGTGTCACCACCAGTCTGGAACGCGAAGCCACCCGTGAAGCCGACACCGCCACTCGGGGTGCAGTCCGGTGCGCACTCCTTGTACGTCGGCGATGTGACCACGGGAGCGGCCTGCGGGGCAGTGCGGTCGACGGTGAGGTCGCAGTACCCGCTCCAGCCAGAGGTGTCCTGGTCGTCGGAGGTGTAGACGTGGAACGAGAGCTTGCTGCCGTCAGCTGCGTGCTGCGGTGTGACCTCAGCTCCGAATGACTTTCCGGATGCGAATAACCCGGTGGTTGCGCCTCCGAGCACGTTCTGGCGGGCACGGTCGGTCCACTCGAAGCGGGTGCGGATCAGACCGGGGTCCTCGTCGGTGGCCGTGGCGAACAGACGCGGGCCGCGCGTGGGGTTCTGGTCCGCACTGACGGCCGGGTTCACGAAGATCTCCTGGCCCTGGCACGGCTGGTCCTCAACAGTCAGCGCGGTCGGGACGCCGGGCCTCGTGTTGTACGTGACCGAGAGCGTCGGGGCGACACCGAACTTCTTCCACGCGTACTGGTCGCCCTCATCGGTCGCGGACAGCGCGATCGTCGCCCAGCCCCACCACGAGTTGATGGCGTCGTTGACCGCCGGTACCGCGCCCCAGCCGAGCCAGATGTCTTTGCACTGCGGTGCCATCACGTCACCGAGGTTGGCGCCCAGACCGGGCTTGTTGCCCCAGTTGGTCGCGGCGTCGACCGGAGACGTGCTGGAGGCCCGCACCGTCCGCTGCTTGGAGCAGTCCGGGACGTGATCCAGGAAGGCGTTGAAACGCGCGCTCTTGATGATCTTCTGACCACCCAGCATGCCGCGGACATCGAACCGGAAGTACGTGCGTGCAATCCCGATGCTGTTGCACCCGCCACTGAGCGTGTAGCAGTTGCCGACCTTGCCGATCTTGTCCGGATCCGCCCCGCCGTTCCAGTACTCCGTATCCGCCTTACCGGACAGCACCATGGCCCACCCGAAGAGCGGACCGGCGGTGTCAGGGTCCAGGTAGACCGGGTACTTCGTTGTCGGACTGGTGAGCAGGTGCTGATCCGGAGTGACCGTCAGCGTCGTCCCCGTCAGCTTCGAGCTGCCGACCGCGCGCTTGTCGCCGGAATCCCACATCTGCGGCGAGCTGGCGGTGTACACCAGCTTCCCGGCGGCGTCGTACGCCCCGAAGCTGCCCACCTTCTTGTCACGCAGCGCCAGCCCGTCAGAGCCGAGCCCCAACTGCAGAGTGCGCAGTTGCTTCGCAGCGCTCGCGTTGTGAATAACGAACACCTTGGCAAAACCCTGCGTCTTCGCAGTCAACTGCAGGTCGACTCCCGGCAACACGTCCCGGTACGTCGCCGTGCTGCCCTGCAGAACCGGTGTGGGCAACGCTTTCGCCCACCTGTAAGACACCTGCCGACCAGGCGCTCCCAGAAGCACCATCGCCTTGTCGCCGCCACCCGAGAACGTGGTGGGAACGCTGGTCGCCCGGGGACCCACGCTCCCGTCAGCACGACGTTCCAGCGTCGTATCGATCGGCGCCCACCCCGCACCACGCCGTACCCGAATCGGCTCGGTGTGGAACGTCTCCGTGAACGTACCGTCCGGATTGGCAACCACATCACTGGTAGCAGTCCGCGCAGCCGGCAACGGCACGGCAGTCCCCGTCCGCCGGGCAGTGTCACCGGCGGACGGGGCAACCTGTGGAGCAGCTATCGCATGACTGGGCACCAGCAAAGCCAGCGTGCTCGCCAACAGCACAGCCGGCCGAACAAAGGCAGGCAGCGGTAACAAAGGGACCCTCCCTGGGCAGAAGGGGGTGCGAGACCACCCCCGCAGGGAGAATGCAGCCCACCACTTTCAATCCGCTTTCACCGACGGCCACCAGTGGTGGCCGGCCATCCTCGCCTATTCGGAGCTATGCACGGCGCGGCTCCAGGAACCAATGAGGTCGGACGTCGCTAGGTCCGAAGACTCGCAATACGCAGTCGGCGTGTTTTCGGACGTTGTAACGCCGTGCCACAACCAGCTGCCGCGCCCCGACTGTCGGAAGACTGCCGCCGGTAAACGATGGACCACAGCACGGAGGTCACACTCGGCGGCGCACTCGCCACACTCGCCGACTCCCCAGGTCCAGATGGCACCCGACAGCTGCTCCACGCAGCCGGTCGACCGCGCAGGAGCTAGTCAGCGAGGGAGCTGTCGAGTCGAGTCTGGACCGGGTCGAAAACACCCTCCGGAATGAGCGCAGACAGCTCTGCCCGCCCACACCACGCAACGGCGTCGACCTCGCTGGCATCGCCAACGCGTGCAGTTCCACCCACCAGGGCGCACTCGAGGTAGTGCATCCGCCTACCTGTCAGCGGATGCACCCGCTCTCCCAGCGTCCGCACGGCTCGCACCTCCACGCCGGCTTCTTCGCGCGTCTCACGAACCGCAGCAGCCTCGGCCGTCTCGCCGACCTCAATCTTTCCCGCCGGAAACTGCCACCGCAGGCTGCCCTCGGTGATACTGCGCCGCACGAGAAGGACCCGCCCGTCATTGATCACCACAGCTGCGGCGATCGCTTCGTTACCGGCGGTCATCCACCCACCACCCCACTCATCAGGGCAGGTCGGGGAACCAGATTTTGATTTCTCGGTCGGCGGACTCCGGGGAGTCGGAGCCGTGGACGAGGTTTTCGCGGTTGGAGAGGGAGAGGTCGCCGCGGATGGTGCCGGGGGCGGCCTTGCGGCCGTCGGTGGCGCCGTTGAGGGCGCGGACGACCTCGATGGCCTCGTCGCCTTCGAGGACTAGGGCTACCAGGGGGCCGCTGGTGACGAAGGCGCGCAGGGGCGGGTAGAAGTCACGCTCCACGTGCTCGGCGTAGTGCTGGTCGGCGGTCTCGCCGTCGATCGTGCGGAACTCCAGCGCGACGATCGACAGGCCCTTGGCCTCGAACCGGCCGAGAACCTCGCCGACCAGCCCGCGGCGTACCGTGTCGGGCTTCAGCAGGACCAGGGTGCGCTGCGACATCTGTCAACTCTCCGTAGAAGTAGTCGGGGCGGCAGAGCCTACCTGCTGTGCCTTTTTGACTTCCTCGATGCGGCGGCCGAGGACGATGGCGGCCACCCAGAAGGCGGCGAAGGCCAGGCCTAGCAGGAACATGACGGGGACGACGAAGCCCAGGCCAACGGCGCCGACCTGGACGGCGGAGCCGAGGATGTAGCCGGTGCGGTTGCGGAGCAGGCCGGCCGACAGGATGGCCAGTACGGCGAGGCCGAGGCAGACCGGGAGTGCGACGGCCGGGCGGACGTCGGCGACCGAGATCATCACCGGGGTGACGAGGGCGAGGAGCAGGGCCTCGAAGCCGAGGACGATGGACGCTAGAGACCTCATTCGGCGTCCGCCTCTTTGGGCTTGCGGACCAGCAGGGTGCGGGCCTCGCCGGCGGTGACGACCGAGCCGGTGACCAGTACGCCGCCGCTGCCCATGGCGATCGCGCCCTCCTCGGCCAGCCGGATGGCGTCGTCGATGGCGTCGATCAGGTGCGGGCGGACCAGGACGCGGTCCTCGCCGAAGATCTCGGCCGCGAGCTCACCGAGCTCCTCGGCCGGCATCGAGCGCTCGAGGAAGCTGTTCCGGGTGCAGATGACCGTTTCCATGATCGGCTCGTAGGCCTCGAGCAGGCCGTAGACGTCCTTGTCCTTCATACAACCCAGTACGCCGATCAGCGGCTGGAACGCGAAGGCCTCGGACACCGCCTCGACGGTCGCCTGGGCGCCGTGCGGGTTGTGCGCGGCGTCGACCAGGATCGTCGGGCTCGTCCGAACGACCTCCAGCCGGCCGGGGCTGGTGACCTCGGCGAACCCGGCCTGGAGCAGGTCGGTGGTGACGCGCCCCTCGGACTCCTCGCTGGCGCCGAAGAGCGCTTCGACGGCCGCGACCGCGGTGGCGGCGTTGTGCGCCTGGTATTCACCGTGCAGCGGCAAGAAGATGTCGTCGTACTCGCCGCCGATGCCCTTGAGCGAGATCAGCTGACCGCCGACCGCGACCGAGCGGCTGACGACGCCGAACTCGAGTCCCTCGCGGATGATCGGTGCCCCGACCTGGGCCGCCCTGGCCATCAACACTTCCAGTACGTCGAGGCTCTGCTGCGACACGACCGCCGTACCGGACTGTTTGATGATGCCGGACTTGTCGCGGGCGATCGTGACCGGATCCGCGCCCAGGATGTGCGCGTGGTCGACCGCGACCGGGGTGATCACGGAGACCGTCCCGTCGGCGACATTGGTCGAGTCCCAGGTGCCGCCGAGGCCGACCTCGATGATCGCGACATCGACCGGGGCATCGGCGAAGGCCGCGAACGCCATCCCGGTGATCACCTCGAAGAACGACAGCGGGTGCTCCTGCTCGGAGTCGACCACGTCCAGGTAGGGCTCCAGCTCGGCGTACGTCTCGACGAAACGCTCCTCGCTGATCGGTTCGCCGTTCAGCGTGATCCGCTCCCGGACCGACTCCAGGTGCGGGCTGGTGAAGCGCCCGGTCCGCAGCCCGGCCTCCTGCAGCAGCTGGTCGATCATCCGGGCGGTGGAGGTCTTGCCGTTGGTCCCGGTCAGGTGCACGACCGGGTACGACTTCTGCGGATCGCCGAGCAACTCGACGAGCCGCTGGACCCGGTCCAGCGTGGGGTCGATCTTCTGCTCCGGCCAACGGGCCTGGAGCCGTGCCGATACCTCGGCGTAGGAGAGGTCGCTCATCAGAAGGCCCAGTCTAGGAGGGCTGTGGATAAAGCGTTCGGAGCACCCCTTGACAACCACTAGGATTGTGCGCATGAGCCAGACGTCCCGCGTTCCAGACAAGCCCAGCCTCGACGGCCTCGAGGAGAAGTGGGCTGCCGTATGGAAGGAGCAGCAGACCTACGCCTTCGACCGGACCGCGGAGCGCGCCGATGTCTACTCCATCGACACGCCCCCGCCGACGGTCTCGGGGTCGCTGCACGTCGGGCACATCTTCAGCTACACCCACACCGACCTGATCGCGCGCTTCCAGCGGATGCGCGGCAAGCAGGTCTTCTATCCGATCGGCTGGGACGACAACGGCCTACCGACCGAGCGCCGCGTCCAGAACTACTACGGCGTCAAGTGCGACCCGTCGCTGCCCTACGACCCGGACTTCACCCCGCCGGAGAAGCCGGACCCGAAGAAGCAGATCCCGATCTCCCGGCAGAACTTCGTCGACCTGTGCGGTGAGCTCACGCATATCGACGAGCAGGCGTTCGAGGCGATGTGGCGCCAGGTCGGGCTGAGCGTCGACTGGAACCACCTGTACACGACCATCTCCGAGGACTCGCGCCGTACGTCGCAGCGGGCGTTCCTGCGCAACTTCGCCCGCGGCGAGGCGTATCTGTCCGAGGCGCCGACGCTCTGGGACGTCACGTTCCAGACGGCGGTCGCGCAGGCCGAGCTCGAGCCGCGGCCGTATCCGGGCGCTTACCACCGGGTCGCGTTCCACGGTGCCAACGGGCCGGTCTACATCGAGACGACGCGGCCGGAGCTGCTGCCGGCCTGTGTCGCGCTGATCGCGCACCCTGACGACGAGCGGTACAAGGACCTCTTCGGTACGACGGTTCGCTCGCCGCTGTTCGATGTCGAGATCCCGGTTCTCGCGCACCCGGCCGCCGAGATGGACAAGGGCGCCGGTATCGCGATGTGCTGCACGTTCGGCGACCAGACGGACATCACCTGGTGGCGTGAGCTGCAGCTGCCGGTCCGCACGGTCATCGGTCGGGACGGGCGCATCCTGCGGGAGACCCCGGAGTGGCTGACCGGCTCCGACCTGTACGCCGAATTGGCCGGCAAGACGACGTTCTCCGCGCGCGAGCTGATCGTCGGCAAGCTGCGTGAGAGCGGCGACCTGGACGGGGAGCCGAAGAAGACCGAGCGGATGGCGAACTTCTTCGAGAAGGGCGACAAGCCGCTCGAGATCGTCTCCACCCGGCAGTGGTACATCACGAACGGCGGGCGCAGCGCGGATCTGAAGGCCGAGTTCCTGGAGCGCGGTGACGAGCTCGGCTGGGTCCCGGAGCACATGAAGCACCGCTACATGAACTGGGTCGACGGACTGAACGGCGACTGGCTGGTCTCCCGGCAGCGCTTCTTCGGTGTCCCGTTCCCGGTCTGGTACCCGATCGACGCCGACGGCGAGGTCGACTACGACCACCCGCTGATGCCGGCCGAGGCCGAGCTGCCGATCGACCCGACCTCGCAGGCACCGCGTGGGTACGACGAGGCCCAGCGCGGCAAGCCCGGTGGGTTCGAGGCCGACCCCGATGTGATGGACACCTGGGCGACCTCGTCGCTCACGCCGCACATCGCGTGCGGCTGGGAGCGGGACGACGACCTGTTCCAGCGGACGTTCCCGATGGACCTGAACACGCATGCACACGAGATCATCCGCACCTGGCTGTTCTCCCGCGTCGTCCGGGCCCACTTCGAGAACGGCACGCTGCCGTGGGCGCGCTCGATGATCTCCGGGTTCGTCGTCGACCCCGACCGCAAGAAGATGTCGAAGTCCAAGGGCAACGCGATCATCCCGTCGGAGATCCTGGAGAAGTTCGGCACCGACGCCGTTCGCTGGCGGGCCGCGATGGCGCGACCGGGGATGGACTCTCCGTTCGACGAGTCGCAGATGAAGGTTGGCCGGCGGCTGGCGATCAAGGTTCTGAACGCTTCGAAGTTCGTGCTGTCGTTCGGGGCGACGACGGTTGACGCGGCTGCGGTCACCGAGCCGGTCGACCTGGCGATGCTGCAGCGGCTGCGTTCGGTTGTTGCGGATGCCACGGCGGCGTTCGAGCGGTACGACTACACCGGGGCGCTCGAGGTTTCCGAGCGGTTCTTCTGGACGTTCTGCGACGACTACGTCGAACTGGTCAAGGAGCGCGCGTACGGCGGTCAGGGCGACGCTGCCGCGGTTTCGGCCAAGGCTGCACTCGCGGTCGCGTTGTCGGTTCAGTTGCGACTGCTCGCGCCGTACCTGCCGTTCGCGACTGAGGAGGTCTGGTCGTGGTGGCAGGAGGGTTCGATCCACCGGGCCGCTTGGCCGACAGACGCCGATCTCGCGGTTGCTGCGCAGGAGGCTGAAGTTCTTGACGCGGTCGCCGAGGTGCTCGCCGGGATCCGCGGTGCGAAGTCCGCGGCGCAGGTCTCGATGAAGACCGAGGTCAGCAAGGTCGAGGTCAGCGGTCCCGCCGCCCGCCTCGCCCTGGCCGAGCGCGCCGAACCCGACCTCCGCGCCGCCGGCCGGATCACCGGCGAGATCGTCTGGAACGCCGACGAGACCGACACGGTGAGCGTCGTCGCCACCCTCTGACGTCGTACCGGTAGTGCCCGTCACCCCACTGGGGAGGCGGGCACTACGCGTTTGCATCGAACGACTACGCTGCGGAACCAGGTTGTCCGATGTGCAACCATCGGCCTGGACCCGCGTCAGCACCAAGGAGCCTGCATGAGCAACCCCACCAGCCCGAGCGACCCCGGTTCCCAGGAGTCCCCGGAGTCCGGTGCGGCCACCCCCGCTCCCCCGGCCCCCGACGCAACCCCCGCCCCCGAGGCACCGTCCACGCCCGACGCGTCCCCCGCCTCCAAGGCACCGGCTGCACCTGCCACAACCACCACCCCGACAACACCGTCGGCACCCGACGCAACCGCCGCCTCCAAAGAGCAGCCGCCCGCCGACTCATCGGCTCCGAAGCCAACCACCCCGGAGACCACTGCAGCGGAGAAGCCCGCCGCCGAGGACTCCACCCCCGACAAGTCGCCTGCCGCGGACAAGCCTGCGCCGACGACGCCTTCGGCCGCGCCCACGACCGCCGTACCTGCTGGAGGTGCTTCAAAGGTGGACGCGGGGAAGGATGGTTCCGCGTCTGACGGGGCTGCTCCGAAGGTGGAGGCGGGGAAGGATGCTGCGGGTGGTTCCGCGGCTGATGCGGGTGCTGGTGCGGCTGCCGTCGTACCTGAAGGGGAGAAGAAGGTTCGGTTTTACCGGCGTGGGCCGTTTGTGACGGTGGCGGGGGCGCTGGTGGTGTTGTTGGTGTTGGCGGTGCTTGGGTATGTGTGGGGGCTGGGTCCGTTGAACCGGTTGAACACAGCTCGTGGGATTACGCCGCCCGCGAAGCTTGCGGGGCTTGATCGGGTGACGGACGCGGACATCCGGAATCAGTTGCAGTTGGACCAGACGCGGCAGGCGTTGAGCCGGATCAACAACGGCAAGCAGGCGACTGTTGAGGCGTACGGGAACCTGGATGGCGACCGGCTGTTCGTGGTGATTGCGTTGCGGGGCAAGGTGGATATCGCCAAGACGGTCGCGGACTCCGGCGCGTCACCTGACAAGGTGAAGAAGATCGGCCAGGCGACCTGTGTCGAGACGACCGGCAACCTGCCGACGCAGTGCTACCGCGGTTCCAACACGCTCACCGTCATCGCCCAGTCGGCCAACGAAGGCATCACCGTCGACCAGGTGGCCCCGGTCGCCGTCGAGGCCTTCCACGCAATGAAGTAGACCGGACCGCCCCCACTCACCAACTGCGTGCGCCCCACCCAGTTCACGCTCAGCACCGCCCGCGCGAGTCGCCAAATCGAGGTTTGCTGAGTGGCGCAGGTCCGCCCCCAACGTTGACCGGCGTGCCGTTGGTGGGGGTGTGAACACGAAATCGGGGCCGTGAACAAGGCATAACCTGTTCAAGCCCCCCGCGCGGGGTACACACCCACGAGAGATGTCCTGTCGGCGGCACGGTGCCCCGTGGGTCAGGCGAGGAGGCCGGCGATTGCGGTCATCAGGGGGATGGAGACCAGGGTGCTGATGAGGACTGCGCTTCGGGCCAGGGTGCGTGAGGTTCGGTAGTGGACGGCGTACACGTAGACGTTCTGCGCGGTGGGTAGCGCGGCTAGCAGGGTCGGGGCCAGCAGCGCGGTGCCGTGCAGGTCGAGCAGCCAGCGGGCGACGGCGTACGCGAGCAGGGGTTGGGCGACAGTCTTCAGGACCACAGCTAGTACGACGTCTCGCTGCAAAGTGATCGAGTCCTTCGCCCCCGCGCTCAGGCTGAGGCCGTAGGCGATCAGCGCGACCGGTACGGCGGCCGCGGCCAGCAGGTCGATCGGTCGCATCAGCACCGTCGGCAGCGGTACGTCGAACGCGGCCGCCACCAAGCCGAGTAGCGACGCAACCGTCAGCGGGTTCCGCAGTGGACGCGTGAGCACCGTGCGCAGCTGAACCCGACGACCGCTCCCCTGTCGATCGCCGTCCAGGATGGCGAACGCGACGGGCGCGAAGACGAGCAACTGGAAGAGCACGATCGGCGCGACCAATGCGCCATTGCCAAGCACGTACGCCGCGATCGGTACGCCGAGATTGCCTGCGTTCACGTACGACGACGCGAGCACGCCGACCGTCGCTTCGGAACGTGTTCGCCGCCAGAGCAGCACCGCCACCAGCAGGAAGATCGCCTGGACGACGAGCAGGCTGGCCAGGTTCGTCACCAGGACCACGGAGAAGATCGAGTGCAGATCTGCCCGCGCGACCGTGGTGAACAGCAGTGCCGGCGTCGCCACGAAGAACGCCAGGCGGGACAGGACGAGCTCGTCCTGGGAGCGCAGTACGCCGGCCAGACCGACGACGTACCCGAGCATTGCGACCGCCACCAGCGCGACGAACGCACCCACGACGGCGGACACCCGCGGTCAACTCCTCAACGGCTCGGCAACCTCCGGATCGTATCGGGAAGGCATCCGGAGACCTTCGGGCAGACCATCCTCCGGACATCTTCACCGTTCGTGCTCGGGCCATTACTCTGGTACTTGCTGACGACTCAGCGCATCATCGCGGAAAGATTCCGCCCTGGGGGAAGGTACCGCCCATGCCTGCTCAACTGCTGAAGCGAGGGCTCGTCGTAGCCGCCGTCCTGTCGATCACCGTCGTACCGGCCGCCGCCGCACCGGGCGACGATCCAGGCTCGTCGGGGTACCAGTCGGACCCGGCCTCGCCGGGCTACCGGAACACGCCCGGCAAAGCAGGCGACCCGCAGCCGTCCGCGCCGCGGGCCGACGGGAGCCTGCCGATCGGCGACGCGGACCTCACCGAGACGCGCACCGACAGCGCGCTCGCGCCCGGCGTGACGCTGACCAAGATCGTCCGCGGTACGACGCCCGCCGACCCCGACGAGATCGAGACGACGACCCGCGGTCCCTGGGTGGTCAACGCGGTGACGATCGATCCGGCACTCGCGCAGGGACGCGTGGCGACGACGTACGGACCGGATTTGGCCCGGACCGAGAAAACCTCGCAACTGGTCAAGAGTGCGGGCGCGGTCGTCGGGACGAACGGGTCCTTCTTCACGTTCACCTCGAACCCGACGTACCCGGGTGATCCGGTTGGGCTCGCTCTCTCGGACGGCCAGCTGATCAGTGAGCCGACCACCAGCATCAGCGAGATGAGTCTGCTGATCGATGCCAACAGCAACCAGATGAGCGTGCAGAAGGTGCGCTGGACCGGGCAGATCAAGAACCGCACCACCGCCGCCACGCTGCCGCTCGAGTTCGTCAACCACCCGCCGGTGATTCCGGCCGCCTGCGCCGACATCGTCGATCAGACCACCTGCACGGCCGCGGGTGACGTCGTACTGTTCACGCCGCACTTTGCCGCCAAGACCCCGTCGGGCCACGGCGTCGAGGTCGTCTTCGACCGGCTCGGTTGCGTGGTCCGGACGTCGACCACCCGCGGCAGCACGATCACGGTCAGCCAGTTCGCGCTGCAGGCGACCGGCAAGGACACCAACGCCCTGCTGGCGCTGACGGCGAACGGCGGTTGTGTCGACCGCAGTCACGTGCTCACCAACGACCAGGGCACGCCGATCACCTTGCACCGCGGCCTGTACGGCGTCGTCGGGCGCTACCGCCTCACCCAGGGCGGCGGGATCGTCGTACCGCCTGGTTCCGGCAGCTTCTTCGCCCGCAACCCACGAACCATCGCCGGAACCACCGCCGACGGCAAGATCATGCTCGCCACCATCGACGGCCGGCAAACCACCAGCGTCGGTACGACGCTCGCCGAGACCGGCGCGGTCGCGGATGCACTCGGCCTGACCGAGTCGGTCAACCTGGACGGCGGCGGGTCGACCGCAATGGCGCGCACCGACGGCACGCTGATCAACCACCCGAGCGGAACAAACGGCGCGGAACGCTACGTCGGCGACGCGGTCGTCTACTACCCCACCCGCTCGTAACCTGGTAGATGCTGACGAGCCAGCAGCCCGAACGGTAAAATTCCACCCACCCGGGGAAGGATGAGCACCATGACTCCTTCCCGCCGTGGACTCACCGCCGCCGCGCTGCTGACCATCGCAGCCACCCTCACCACAGTCACCCCCGCAACAGCCGCACCAAACTCAGTAACCGGGTTGCCGATTGGGGACGCCGACCTGACGGAGACTCGGAGTAGTGAGGGGTTGGCTCGGGGGGTTACGTTGACTCGGATTGTGCGGGGGACGGAGCCTGCGCCGGCTGATCAGATCAACACAACGCCGCGTGGGCCGTGGGTGGTGAGCGTGCTGACGATTGATCCTCGGCGGGCTCGCGGGCAACTGCAGGCGACGTACGGCGCTGATCTCGCGCAGGTGGAGAAGACGTCGGATCTGGTGCGGACGGCCGGTGCGGTAGCGGGCGTGAATGCGTCGTTCTTCACGTTTACGGCGAACCCGGCCTACCCGGGTGAGCAGGTCGGGCTGGGGATCTTCGACGGGAAGCTGCTGAGTGAGCCGCTGACCGATCCGGCCGAGGCCAATCTGCTGATTGATGCCAAGAGCAACAAGGTGCTCACCGGGCACTTGAGCTGGACCGGACAGCTGCGCAATCGGTGGACCGGGGCGACGCTACCGCTCGAGTTCGTCAATCACCCACCACTGGACGGCGACGTCGTACTGTTCACACCTGAGTTCGCGGCGGCGACGCCGTCAGGTGCTGGTGTTGAGGTCGTGTTCGATCGGCGTGGCTGTGTCGTCCGCACCGCGACCACGCGCGGGACCACGCTGACCAAGAGCCAGTTCGCCGTACAGGCAACTGGGCCGGAGACGGACGCGCTCCGAGCGCTCACCACTCGCGGCTGTGTCGATCGTCAGCTCGCCGTTGCTGACCAGCGCGGCCGGAAAGTCCAGCTGCACAAGGGCTTGTACGGCGTGACCGGGCGCTACCAGCTCACGTCGAACGGCGCGGTCGTCGTACCGCCTGGTTCCGGCAGCTTCTTCGCGCGCAACCCGCGCACGATCGCCGGAACCACCGCCGACGGCAAGATCATCCTCGCCACCATCGACGGCCGGCAGACCACCAGCGTCGGCACCACGATGGACGAGACCGCCGCAGTCGCGAAGGCGCTGGGCCTGCACGACTCCATCAACCTGGACGGCGGCGGTTCCACCGCGATGGCGCGCGCCGACGGCACCCTCGTCAATCACCCCAGCGGTGCGGGTGGCGCCGAGCGCGCCGTCGGAGACGCCGTGGTCTTCGTCCCCCGTTAAGAACCAGCGAGGGCCTGCAGGCGCCGGAGAGTTTCTTCGGCGCCCAGGGCCTGCGTGGTTGCGTGCAGGTCCGGGCTCTTGGTGGCACCGGTGATGGCAACGCGGACGAGCTGCGAGGCCTCGCGGATCGAACCCGGGTAGGCGTCCGGATCCTTCTTGTATTCCTTGGCATTCGCAGCGAAGCCGTGCTTGGCCGCCAGATCGCGGATCTGGTTGAACCACTCGGACGCGTCATCGCGGTGCTCGTAGCTCGCGACCAAGTCCTGAGCGAACGCGGTGACGACCTCGGGAGCAACCCCCAGCGCGGCGATGCGCTCGTCGGTCGGACCGCTCACCAGCTCGAACAACTCCGGGAAGAAGAACGCGTAGGCAGTCCGGAAGTCGGACCACTTGCGCAGGTCCTTGCGAGGATTCTCGACACCGTCACGCTCGACCGCGAGCGCACGCAGCGCAAGCGAGGGCTCGGCGTCGAGGACGGGCACGAGCTCCGCGTCGTACTGCGTTGCCCACACGCGCACCGCGTCGAAGATCTGCTGACCACTCAACGTGGCGATGTGGTCAGCGCTGATGTCTTCGAGCTTCACGAGGTCGACCAGCGGACCGGCGACACCGCACTGGTCGAGCTGGATCGGCGCGGCCAGCGCCTCGGCCAGCGGGACCTCCGCCAGCCGGCCGTTCGCCAGACCGCGCAGGTAGTACAGGACAGCGTCGGCCGGGAAGCCCGCGCCGATGTAGAAGTCGACACCGGCCTCGGGGTCCTTGCGCTTCGACAGCTTCCGCTTGCCACCCGGGATCTGCTTCATCAGCGGCGCGATGTGCGCGTACTGGATCGGCTCGAACTCCAGCGCCGCGAACAACTGCAGGTGCAACGGCACCGACGAGATCCACTCGTCGCCACGGATGACGAGGTTCACCCGCATCAGGTGGTCGTCGACCGCGTGCGCGAAGTGGTACGTCGGGAGCCGCGGCGACTGGTCGGACGCCTTCAGGATGACCGCGTCGTTCCGGTTCGCCTCGTGCTCGAGCTCACCACGAATCGCATCGGTGAACCGGGTCCGCTGCCCGTCCGCTTCATCGGGTGCGCGGAAACGGACGACGTACGGCGTCCCGTCGGCCAGCTTGGCCGCCACGTCGCTCGCGTCCGCGTCACGCCAGATCGCCCACTTGCCGTAGTACCCGGTCGGAACCTTGTTCGCCTGCTGGCGACCGGTGATGTCGGCCAACTCCTCCTTGGTGGCGAAGCACAGGTAGGCCTTGCCCTGGCGGAGCAGGTGCCGCACGAAGGTCAGGTAGATCTGCTCCCGCTGCGACTGCATGTACGGGCCGTAGGAGCCCTTGGTGACATCCTCGTCCGACGAGATGTGGAAGTAGTCGAACCCGCGCGCGAACTGCTCCAGCGCGCCCTCGACCTCACGCGACTGGTCGGTGTCCTCGATCCGCACCAGGTAGACGCCACCGGTGTTCGTCGAGATGTCCCGGTCGATCATCCCGGCGTAGATCCCGCCGATGTGGATGAAGCCGGTCGGCGACGGCCCGAGCCGCGTCACCTTCGCACCGTCGGCCAGCGCACGCTGCGGATACTTCTCCTCCCAGAACTCCGGCTCGGGGAGATCAGCAGGGAACAGTCCATCGATGACCGCGCGGTCCAGCATTTCGGTAACTCTCACTTCCGGTTCGACGCCAACTGCCCGAGCCTAGCAACTGCGAGTGAAAGAACCGCGGTCAGAGCGTGACCCGGTGCGCGCGGTTGATCTTGATGAGCTCGTCCAGGGCGTCGCGGGTCTTCAGCAACTCGTCGATGTGGTCCGACAACCTATCGCGTTCCTGGACCATCCGGTCCGCGGCGGCGTCCGAGTTCTGCTCGCTCGGGGCATAGCGGCACGGCATCACCTCGGCGATGGTCTTGCTCGACAGGCCGGCGGTGTACAGCACCTGGATGAAGGAGACCCGATCGACTGCCTCCTCCCGGTAATAGCGCTGCCCGCTCGCACTCCGGGTGCTCGTGAGCAGTCCCTGCTCCTCGTAGTACCGCAGCGAGCGCACGCTGACACCGGTCCGCTCGGACAGTTCGCCGATGCGCATCGCCATGTCGGATGTGACCTGAACCACGATGATTTGCCCCTCACATGGATGTGAGCTTTTAGCTTAACTCGTATGAACTCCCTCTTCGACAATCACCAGCTCGGCCACATAGAACTCCCCAACCGCGTCGTGATGGCTCCGATGTCGCGGGTCCGCGCCACGACCGACGGACTCGCGATGCCAGCGATGGCGACGTACTACGCGCAGCGTGCAACCGCTGGGCTGATCGTCTCCGAAGGCGCGCAGCCGAGTCTGATCGGACAGTCAAACCCCAGTACGCCGGGACTGCACACCGATGAGCAGGCGGAGTCGTGGCGCCAGGTGACCGCCGCGATCCACGCGAACGGCGGCCGCGTCTTCGCCCAGATCATGCACGGCGGCCGCGTCTCCCACCCGGAAACGCACGGCCTGCAGCCCGCCGGACCGTCGGCCGTCGCAGCGGTCGGCGACGTCTTTACGCCCAGCGGACGACAGCCCGCACCGATGCCCCGCGCGATGACGACTGCCGAAGTACCGGACCATGCCCGCTCGTACGCCGACGCTGCCCGGCGCGGGATCGCTGCGGGCTTCGACGGTGTCGAACTGCATGGTGCGAACGGCTACCTCATCCAGCAGTTCCTCTCCGACAACGCCAACCTCCGCACCGACCGGTACGGCGGCTCGGTCGCGAACCGGATCCGGTTCGCCGTCGAGGCGGTCGCGCACACGGTCGAGGCGGTCGGTGCCGCCCGCACGGGGATCCGTCTCTCCCCCGGCGCGACATTCTGGGGTGTGCAGGAGAACGACGTACCGGCGCTCTACACGGCGTTGGTCAAGGAACTGGCGGCCTTCGACCTCGCCTACCTGCACCTCGAAGTCACCACCGACGAGGCGACCCTCGCCGCACTGCGCGACATCTGGCCGGGCACCCTGATCATCAACCCCGGCGCCGGGCTGGGCCCTGTTCAGGCCGGACCCTCCGACGCCGACCACTGGCTTCGGCAGGGCGCGGACCTCATCAGCTTCGGCCGCGCGTTCATCGCCAACCCCGACTTGGTCGAGCGCCTACGACTCGGCCTCCCCCTCGCCACCCCCGACGAGGCCACCTACTTCGAGGGCGGCAACCACGGCTACCTGACCTACCCGGCGTACCAACACCAAGCCGCCTAACTCAGTACGGCGACATCCGCCCAGGCGATCCGCAGGCAGGCAGGGCTCCCGTTGAGTCGGCTCGGATCGCCACCGGGCGGCGGTACCGGCGCGGTCTCCACAGCGTCACCTCCGTTGGCGCGGTAGAAGCCCTGTGCCGCAACGTTCTGCTCGAGCACCCACAAGTACATGGCGCGCGTCGCCGCCCGCTGCTCAACAGCACTGGCCGCATGCCGCAGCAAGCGGCCGCCGATCCCGGACCGGCGTCGCGCGGTGCGCACGTGGAGGTTGTCGACCAGACTGCCCCACTGCGGATCCTTGTCGAGCATCACGTGCACGAATCCGATCAGCTGACCGGATTCCTCGGCCAGCATCGTCTCGGTGCGAGCCGGTACGGCGAGTCGTTCCGTCCAGACCTTGCGTCGTTCGGACTCGATGTCGCCGTCCAGGAAGGTGTCGGCGTACGCGCCTCGGTAGTGTCGCCGCCAGCTGTCCGCGTGCAGTGCTGCGACCTGTTCGGCGTCATCCACCGTTGCCACTCGAAAGTCCACGTCATCAAACCTAGTCTGCGGGGATGAGGATTACGCCCCGAATTTTCCTGATGTCCGCCCTCGTCACCGCCGGGCTACTCGTTGCACCAACCGCCCAGGCCGTCGACACCGCGCCCGTCGATCCACGCCCGTCGACCGCGAAGCTCGCCGTACAGCTGCACAAACTCGCCATCCAGAGCCATGGCAAGGTCCGCGTCACCCCGATCGGCCGTAGTAACGAGAACCGGCCGGTCTGGGCAGCGCGGGTCGGCCACGGCAAGGTCAAGATCCAGTACGTCACCCAGCAGCACGGCGACGAGCCGCTCGGGACTCCGGCGGCGCTGGAGTTCTTGCGCACGGTCGGCGTCGGCAACAGCGCATGGCAGCGCAAGCTGTTGTCGCAGGTGACCGTCGACATCGTCGTGCGCGCGAACCCGGACGGCCACGAACGCAACTGGCGCTACAACTACGACCCCACCGCCGTCCCCGAGTACGGTGAAGCCGGCAAGGGGTACGACATCAACCGGTATCACGATCCGGCGGTCGCGCCGGCCGACAACCCGGCGACCGAGGCCGGGCTGATCCAGCGCCGGTTCGCCGCGTTCCAGCCGGACATCATGGTCGACTACCACATGCAGGGTCGCTACAAAGATGCCTCCGGCAAGGAAATCACCGCCTCCACGCTGTGGCCGACGAACGCAGGCGTGAAGCCCGCGGACGGCGACTTCGCCAAGCAGATCGCGGTCGTGGTGCAGCGGTCGATCAACGGCGCCGGCGGCAACGTGTCGCAGTACCCCGGTGGCGACTACCAAGGCATCGCCCGCAACGGCTACGGCCTGCTGGGCAGTGGCAGCGTGCTGGTCGAGCTCAGCGACATCCCCGGTCGTGAGCAGCACCAGATCTCCGATGCACTCGCCTCGATGCTCGCCATCGCACGGTCCGCCGCGAACGGCTCCGTGCACACCATCGACCCGGCGGCCGCAACCGCCATCCCACCGCGCGGCCCGGCCCTTCCTGGCTTTGCCGAGGATGAGCACGACGCCGCCTGACCAATCGACTCAGCTCGCCGGACGTACGTCGTCGATGCGGACCTGGACGCCGTACCGGGGCCGCATCGCGCCGTAGCCGATCGGCTCGATCCGCTGCGCTATCGGGCTCAGCGTGGCGCGCTCGAGCAGCCGGCTGAGGACCACCTGCAGCTCGACAGTCGCGAAGGTCGACCCGATACACCGGTGGGCCCCCGCGGCGAACGGCAGGAACTCGGCCGGAGTCGGCTTCCGGTACGACGGTTGCTGCGGATCCCACCGGTCTGGGTCGAAACGCGTCGGCTCCGGCCAGATCTCGGCGAGCCGATGCGTGACGTACGGACTGATGATCAGCTGGGTGCCGACCGGGATCCGCTCCCCGGCGAACTCGAACTCCGTCGCGACATAGCGCGCCGACAACACGGCCGGCGGATGCAGCCGCAACGCTTCGGACACCAGGTTGGCGATCGACGGGTCGTCGTACGGCGCCGGCTGCCAGTGCTTCGGTGCGTTGACCAGCTCATGAATGAGCCAACCCATCGCAGCACTCGTGGTCTCGTAGCCGGCCGAGATCAGGCTGATCACCTGATCCCGGATCTCCTCGTCGGACAGCCGATCACCGTCCTCGTCGACCGCCTCCACCAACGACGACAACACATCTGTCCCGGCATCGTCCGGATGTGCCCGCCGATACGCGATCTCCTCGAACACCCGGGCGTCGACCTCAGCCTTGGCCGCCAACGCACGACGCCACTTCGGCAGGCCGAGTCGCTCCTGCAGCAGCCGCTCGAACGGCAACAGGTCCAGCAGATCCAGCACGAGCTGCAGCTGATCCCCCAGCCGCTGTTCGTCCGCAGCCAGCCGCTCCCCGAACAGCAGCTCGATCGTGCTCCGCCGGATGGCCCGCCGGAACTCGGCATACGCATCCACCACGGTCCCCGGCTGCCAGCTGTCGATGACACGATCCGCGTTGCGCCGGAAGGTATCGACGTACCCGGCGATCTGACGGTGGTGGAACGCGGGCTGCACCAGCCGCCGTCGGCGCTTGTGCGGCGCGCCGTCACTCGTGATCAGCGCCGTCTCTCCGGTGATCGGCACCAGGAACTCGAACGCCTCTCGCCACCGGAACAGCTCCGAGTTGGCGAACACGAACCGATTGGCCTCGGCGCCGAACAGGTACGTGTAGTGAATCGGCCCGAGCCGCGTCTTCACCACCTCGCCACGCCGCCGGTACATCGCCACGAGCTCGTCGTACGGGCGGCGCAACAGGTCGAAGTAGTCAACTGCCTTCGCGGTGGGCACCTGTCCATCATCACCTCGCGTGATCGCGCACCGAAGGCATCGTGCGCGATCACGCAACAACCGTGGCCGGTTCAGGCAGGTCGTTTTACCAGCTGTTGTTGGAGATTGAGGTGCCGAGGTGGATCTGGTCGTACGTGTTGCCGTCGTTGTCGTCGGTGTAGGCGACGGCTACCTCGGCGTACGACGACACGGCGACCACCATCTGCTCCTGGCGACCGGCCGTGACCGAGCTGAGCTGCTGGGCGGAGAGCCGGCCGGTGTCGGTACCGGCGGGGGTGAAGCCGCGCACCCAGACGTCCAGGTCGGTGGCCTGCGTCGTCCAGCCGACCACTGTCTGCTCAGCGTCGTCAATGCCGACCGAGGGAGCCTTGCCGCCAGCAGCGACCTGTACGTCGGCGAAGCGTGCGGTGCCGGTGGCGTCGAACGTGCGGGTCCACGCGCCCGCCGTACCGGTGTGGTCGGACTCCCACGCGACTGCGAAGTCACCGTTGAAGTTCGCTGCTACCGAGGCGTGAGTCTGCTGACCGTCGCCGTTGGAGTTCGCGATGCGGCGCGAGAGGTTCACTGCGCCGTTTGCCTTCGCCAGCCGGACCAGACCGACGTTGTACGCCGCGTTTGCGTCACCGTCCTCGTCCCACACGACGACCGCGTCACCTGAGGCTGGGACGGCCACATCCGGGTTGTGGTGCTGACCGGTCGTCTGCGATGCGGTGACCTCCCAGGCCCGAGTCGTCGGCCCGGTGTACCCGGCCGCCTTCACCGTGGCCGGCGTACCGGTCTGGATGTCTTCCCAGACAGCAGTGAACGCGACAGCGCCACCACTGGGTGCGCCATCTGGGTCTACAGCCACGCGGGGGTTGATCTGCTGACCGGTAGCGCTGCTGTTGGCGTTACCGGAGGCAGTGACGGTGCCAGCGGTATTCACGACCCGGTAGGGGATGTTGTAGAAGCCGTTGCCATCCGGGTCGTCTTGCCAGACCACTACTGCGTTGCCCTTGTCGTCCAGGTCGACGTCCGGGTGCAGGTGCCGCCAGTTCGTCACACCGGAGTCGCCACCGGCAGACAGCTTCTTCTCGTAGACAGCGGTCCCGTCGCGGAACAGGCGCAGCCAGATGTCGCTGTGCACGTTGTCGGTGGCGTTGTCCGTGTCGCGGTCGTCCTCCCAGACCACAGCGACGTACCCGGTCCGGTTGATCGCAATGGCCGGCGCATCCTGGTCGCCGGTGGATGAGCTGTTGGCAGTCACCCAGACCGGTGCAGCGATGTGTGCGGACGCCGTTGGCGCCATGAGTCCGAGTGCAGTGACAGCAACGCCTGTGATGGCCAGTGCTCGCTTCAGCATCGTCACACCGCCTGCAATCCGGGCTGACCCTCTTGGATGACGAACGACTTCAGTGTCGACACCGTGCCGTCGTGCTCCGAGACCTTGGACAGACCGCGGAAGTCGGCCTGCATCTGGGTCGGTGTGATCGTCGTACGGACATAGCCGCGCCGGTTGCTGTAGAACTTCAGCCACGGGTTCGTCCCGACGTCAGGGACAGTTGTGGTGGCATCACCGTCACCACCTGACGTGACCGACGTACAGACGAGCTCACTGCCGATGGTGGCCGAGCTGGCGTTGTTGTAGTCCTTCTTGAGGTCGTTGGCCCACGCGCGGTGCACGTCACCAGTCAGTACGACGGGGTTGCGCGTACCGCGGTCCTGCCAGCCCTGCTGGATCCGGGCCCGCGAAGCGCGGTAGCCGTCCCACGAGTCCATGCTGGCGCCACTCGCGTTGAACCGGCGGGAGAAGAACACCTGCTGGCCGATGATGTCCCAGGTGCCGGTGTGCTCGTTCAGACCGTTCAGCAGCCAGGTCTCCTGAGCGTTACCCGGCAGACTGCGCGAGGCGAGGTCAGCATCCGAGCAGACCTTCCACCCGTCGCCACAGGCCTGGTCGTTGCGGTACTGCCGCGTGTCGAGCATGTGGAACGTCGCCAGGCTCCCCCACTGCAGGCGCCGGTAGAGCTGGATGGCCGCACCGTTGTTCACCTGCGCCGCCCGCAGCGGCATGTTCTCGTAGTACGCCTTGTACGCCGCCGCCTGCCGGGCAGTCCACTCCGCAGCGGTGAGCGCAGGTGTGCTGTCGGCCCGGATGTTGCCCGCCCGGTTGTTCTCGACCTCATGGTCGTCCGGTACGACGATCCACGGCGCAGCCGCGTGAGCCGCCTGCAGGTCTGGGTCACTCTTGTACTGCGCGTACCGGCGGCGGTAGTCGGCCAGCGACACGATCTCGGTCGCACCCGCGTGCAACCGCGGCCGGCCGGCGGTGGCGCCGTACTCGTAGATGTAGTCGCCCAGGTGCAGGATCAGACCGGGGTTGTCCTCGGCCATCTTGCGGTAGGCGGTGTAGTAGCCCTCCTCGTAGTGAGCGCACGAGGCGAACGCCATGACGAGGTCACGGCCGTTGGTACCGGCTGCGGGCGCGGTCCGGGTGCGGCCGACCGGTGAGAGGTGACCCTGCGCGCGGAACCGGTAGAAGTAGTCGAAGTCCGGATTGAGACCACCGGCGATGACATGCACCGAGTGAGCACCGGCGGACTTCGCCACGACGGAACCGGACGCGACCAACGTGGCAAAGGTGTCGGTGGTCGACACCTGCCAGTCGACGGTCACATCCGCGGTCCCCATCCCGCCGAGACCATCGGCATTCAGCGGAGAGGGAGCCAGGCGGGTCCACAGGACCACGCTGGACGAGTCGGGGTCGCCCGAGGCAACCCCGAGCTGGAACGGATACGGGACTGCCGCGGTCGCGGCGATCACCGCTGAGCGGACCGGGAGTGCGCTGACGCCGGCCGCGGCGAGTCCTCCAAGGACAAGGGTTCTGCGACTGATTGGGCTCATGAGGCCTCACCTTCACGGATACTCGGGGCGGGGAGCGTTCGTGGTGCGGTGGCCATCTTTGCGCAATCGCGGTAACTTTCCTACCTTTTGGTCTAGTTCTGCTCACCCCGTGGCCAAAATAAGCAGTCCCAACGCCGGAATGCCCTCCAGCAGCGTGTTCAGCCACAGCCTCCGTTCGACGAAGAGCAGCACGACCGACAAGAACGTGTGCTGAGCGGCGGTGAACACAACCAACGCCTGCCCGGCCTCAGCGTGACCGTTGCGGACCAGGATCACGCCGGCCACCAGGGCAGCCGCCGTCGTCAGGTTGTAGAAGCCGAGGTTGACCGTCCACAACCGAACCGCGTCGAAGTCGGCCGGCTTGGTCAGGAACAGCGGGTACAGCCGCGGATGCCGGTACAGGAACGACTCCATCACCCAGACCATCACCAGCAGCGCCGCGATGACCACGGCCAGCACCTGCGCCGCCGTACTCATGAGTCGACCAACTCGATGCGATGCCGCGCTGCGACCGCACCGAGCGCGGCGTAGTCGGTCTGGTCGGTGGTCGTCAGCTCGGCGAAGAACGCGCTCATCCCGCCGGTTCGGCTGAAGGCGAGGAACTTCGCGCTCGGGGTGAGCACCGAGAAGGTGTTCACCGTGCCGGCCGGGATGCTGATCGAGGCGCCGGGGCCGAGGTCGTAGCCCTCGTCGCCGGCCTGGACCAGGATCCGGCCCTGCAACACGTAGAACGCCTTGCTCCACGGCTCTGTGTGCGGCGGTCCACTCGGTCCCCGTGGTGCGTCGATCTCGAACAACTCGAACTCGCTATCGGTGTGCTCCGCCGCGATCTTCACGGTCACAGTCGCGTCCGGCGCGACGTACTCCTGCCCGGTTCCTGCTGAACTCAGATGAACTGTCATACCGGTGACGGTAGGAAGCAGGATCGCGACCTACCATCCCGTCGAACGAGGCATCCCACGACGGCTCGAATCCCCACAATTCAGGGATAGGCGACACTCCTACCGCGGCGCATACTGAGGCCATGTGGGAGGGTCGTGCGCGATCCGCGCGCCGGGAGATCGCGGCGCTGGCGACGTCCGGACTGGGCGTCGAGGCCCTGCACGCCGCCGCGATCGAGGTGATCGCCGGAGTCGTGACCAGTGAGCTCACCTGCTGGGCCTCGCTCGACCCGGGCACTCTGGTGATCAGCTCGATGACGAGTGGCCGTGAGCGGATTCCACCGGAGTACGAGCCGCTGCTGGCCCAGACCGAGTACGCCGGCGACGTACCGAACTCGTTCGCCGAGCTGGCCCGCCGTGCGCAGGGCGTGGCCAGGATGTCCGACCTACCGCATCGCGAGGTGGTCGGCCATCGCCGGCTGAACGAGGTCTGGCGCCCGCTCGGCCTCGACCAGGAGGTCCGTACGACGTTCCTCGTGGACGGCGATTGCTGGGGTGCGGCCGGGTTCGTCCGGGCCGGTACCGACTTCAGCGATCGGGAGGTGGAGTTCCTGGCGGCGGTCGCACCGGCGATCGGCGCGGCCACGCGGGTCGCGGTCCGGACCGACGCTCACGGGTACCGCGGAGGGGTCGGCCCGTCGATCGTCGTCACCGGACCGAACGGCGACCCGCGGGCCGTCACCGCGGCCGCCCAGATCTGGCAGGACGAATTGGACCAGATCGCGCCCGGGCGGTTCGCCGTACTGCTGCAGGCCGTCGTGACCGGCACGCGAGTCTCGGAGAGCGGCACCTTCCAGGCGCGCGTCCAGACCGTCTCGGGCGGCTGGGTGTTGTTGCAAGGCAGTCGGCTGATCAGTGACGACGACCAGTCCGAGGTCGTCGTCACCATCGAGCCCGCGTCCGGTCAGCACCTGGTCAACATGCTGCTGGCGGCGTACGGGTTGACCGCCCGTGAGCGCGAGATCTGCCTCGAGGTGATCTCCGGGCACACCACCACCGAGATCGCCGATCGGTTGTCGATCTCGCCGCACACCATCCAGGACCACCTGAAGGCGGCGTTCGCCAAGGTCGGCGTCCGCAGTCGTGGCGAACTGGTCGCCACGCTGCGGCCCGACGACCTGACTATCGGCTGTTGATCAGCATCATCGCGAGGTTGGGGTCGAACCTGCCGGCCGGCTCTGTCGATGCGTTGCACACGCCGTCGGAGTCACCGGGAACCTTGACCCACAACAGCATCTCCGCACCGCCGCCTTGCTGCGCGACCGAGCCGAGCTTGCGGTCGCGCGGGTTGCACCATGGGTCGACCTGCTCGTTGCCCGGCCCCTTGCCGTTGCGGCTGGTGTCCACGATGAACGGCTTGGGAGTGTCAAGGTGGGAGTTGAGTTCAGTGGCGAACGCGATCGACTCGTCGGTGAAAAAGTAGTTCGACACGTTGACCGCCAGCCCGTGGGCGTTCGCCACCCCGGCCAGCTTCAGCCGGGTGGACAGTTCGGGGAGCTTGATGTCGTAACCCCAGCCCTTGTTGGTCGCATCGGCGTACGTCCAGGTGTTCGGCGCGAACTCCTTGAAGGTCTGCAGCGCGAAGTTGAGCATCTCGTACCGCCGCTTGCGTTCCTCGGTGTCCAGGATGCATCCGATGTCGCCGATCGAGTCCGGCTCCACGATCACCAGGGCCGGCCGGGTACCGATCGCCGCCGCGAAAGTCTGGATCCATTCCTTGTACGCCGCCACGTTCCCCGCACCACCGCTGGAATGACCGCCGCAGGCGTCGCGACCCGGAATGTTGTAGGCGACCAGCACCGGCAACTTGCCGGCCGCGTTCGCCGGAGCGATGTACTGCTGGATCTCGTCGGAGATATTGGGGACCCAGCCGCCGAACCAGCGGGCCATCGGCTTGCTGGCCAGCGCGTTGTCGATCGTCGTCTTCCGGTCGTCGTTCGGGTTCAGGCGGATCCACTCTTTCGGGTTGGAGAGCGGGTCGACGTGGAAGCCGTTGGTCTGCGCGACCGGGTTGCCCGCGGGCGTGCCGGTGATGTCGAGCAGCGAGACGTTGTCCAGCCAGAACGTGTAGGCGCCGCCGGCCAGCCCGCCGAGCTGGAAGGTGAGCTCGGCCTGGGTGGTCTCGAAGCCGCCGGTGAAGCCGAAGGCGAACCGCTGCTTCTTCGTGGTGACCGCGAAGGGCTTGTTGAGGGTGCCGGTGAACGGCTCCACGTTGAGCTGCACCGTAGTCTGCAGCGTGCGGGCAGCGGACGCGCGCGCGTCGAAGGCCAGGATGTACTTGTGACCCTGGCGGATCGGGAACGCCGGGACCTTCTGGCCGACCAGCGCGTCCCACGGCTTGGCGGTACCGCCCGGGACGGCGGCCTTGAGTTGCCCGGCGTCCACGCTGATCGGCGTGTTACCGGTCCCCCACCAGTTCGCTGTACTGGTGGTGAAGGCGCCGTTCACGATCAGTTCGGTGGCGGCGCTGGCCGTGGGAGCGCTGCCAGGAATTACCACTCCGAAGGCGAGTGCGGCAGTGACGACGCCGCGGACGATCCATCGCATGTACTGCTCCTCTTGGGGCGAAAGGGGCCGGCATGAGAAACCGGGAGCGCTTCCAGTTTGCCTGGTCGCACTCCCGGTTGTCACTAGCTTTCGCTCATCGAATCAGGTTCGCCACCGACTTACCCGTTGGCAGCGGGTCGAACGGCTTGCGGTCCTGCTGGCAGGTGCTGCCGTCGGCCGGCGCCTGGAGCGTGGTCAGGTACTTCGTCAGCAACTGGTCCGCGCAAACGCTCCCACCGAGGCTGGTCGAGTGCCCCCAGCCCTCGATCGTGACCATCCGCGCGTCCGGCCACAGGTCGGCGTACGGGCGAGTGGCCTGGTACGGCGTGGCCGGGTCGTGCCGCGTGCCGAACACCAGCACCGGCTCCTGCACCTTGTTCTTCCACGGCCCGAGGAACGCGTCGTTGTCCTTCAGACCAAGGAACTCGCACTGCACGCCGACCCACGAGCGGAACCGGCCGAAGTGCGGAGCCCGCGCGTCGGCAGCGTCGGCGTACGCGGGGTAGGACAACGGGCGACCGGTCTGCTTCGCTTCGATGCACGGCTGCAGAGCGGTGCCGATCGAGCTGTAGTCCTCCTTGCGGCGGTTCCACTCGATCAGTGACTGGGTAGCCTTCGGCGCAGCCGCCTTGGCGCGCGTCGGCATGGCCAGTTTCGCCAGCTCAGCCAGCGTCTCGGCCAGCCCCGGGTACGCGTAGGACGAGTAGAACTGGGTGAACATGTAAGACACCGCGGCCGGGTAGTCGATGGTCACCGTCGTCCCGTCCGGCACCGGTACCTCCACCGGCGTGGTCTTCAGCTTCGCCAGGAGGCCCTCGGAAACCGTTCTCGGGTCACCGAGCTTGTTCAACGCGCAGGCCGCCCCGGCCTTCTTGCACTCCAGCAGGAACTGGTTGTAGCTGTCGGATGCACCCTCACCCTGCCGGATCCGCGCACCGAGCGGCTGACGTTCGCCGTTCGAGCCGGAGTACCACTCCGGGAGCAGAGTGCCGTCCAGAGCCAGCGCACGGACGTTGTTCGGGAACAGCTTGGCGTAGGTCGCGCCCAGGTACGTGCCGTACGAATAGCCGACGTACGTCAGCTTCTGGTCGCCGACCGCCTGCCGGAGCAGGTCCATGTCCCGGGCAACGTTCGCGGTCGAGTAGTGCTTCAGGCGGTCGGGCGACGTGGTCCGGCAGTTGATCGCCAGCTTCGCGGCGTCCGCGATGAACTGCCGCTCCTCCTTGGCGGTCACCGGGAACGCCGGCAACGTGGCCAGCGCGGCCTGCTCCTCGGCCTCGGTCGGGTAGCAGGTGGCCGGGTCGGACTTGCCGACACCGCGCGGATCGAACCCGAGGATGTCGAACTGCGCGCGCAGCTGCGGCGAGTAGAGGGTCTGGGCGATCTGGTGGATGAAGTCGACGCCGGGCCCACCCGGACCGCCCGGGTTGGTGAACAGGGTGCCGATCTTCTTCGCCGGGTCGCTGGCGGGCAACCGGGTGAGCGCGATCGTGGTGGTCGGCCCGTTCGGCCGGTCGTAGTCGGTCGGTACCTCGACCGACGCGCACTGGAACGGCTTCAGCTCCGGCGCGGGACCGCAGCTACCCCAGTTGATCTTCGGTACGACGGTCCGCGCTTGAGCGACCGCGGTCATCGGCACGACCAGGGCGAGTGCGGTGGCGGCGATGGTCAGACTTCGAACGATTCTTCGTTGCCTCATGGCACCGACAGTAGAAAGCACCACTCTCGGTTGGCGTCCACCACGAGAAGGAGGCCGGGCACCCGCCGTACGGCGGACCCGGCCTCCCTCTGCGGAGTGTTGTGCTTACGCCGTCTTGTCCCGACGCTCGCGCTTGCGCTCGATCTGGTCGCGCGGGATCAGCGTGGGGTTCACGTTCTCCAGCACGACCTCGCCGGTCACGACGACCTTCGCGACATCCTCACGGCTGGGCACCTCGTACATCACGTTGAGGAGCACCTCCTCCATGATGGCGCGCAGACCGCGGGCACCGGTGCCGCGCAGCAGCGCCTGGTCCGCGATCGCCTCGACCGCGTCGTCGCTGAACTCGAGCTCGACATTGTCGATCTCGAACAGCCGCCGGTACTGCTTGACCAGCGCGTTCTTCGGCTCGGACAGGATCTTGATCAGCGCGTCGCGGTCCAGCGGCGAGACCGTGGTGATCACCGGGAGACGGCCGATGAACTCGGGGATCAGCCCGAACTTCAGCAGATCCTCCGGCATCACATCGGCGTACCCGCCGACCTCCTTCGGCTTCTCCGGCTCGCGGGAGGCGTTGAAACCGAGCGTCTTCTTGCCGACCCGCTGCTCCACCATGTGGTCCAGACCGGCGAACGCGCCACCGACGATGAACAGCACGTTGGTGGTGTCGATCTGGATGAACTCCTGGTGCGGGTGCTTGCGACCGCCCTGCGGCGGCACCGAGGCCGTCGTACCCTCGAGGATCTTCAGCAACGCCTGCTGGACACCCTCGCCGGAGACATCGCGGGTGATCGACGGGTTCTCGCTCTTGCGGGCGATCTTGTCGACCTCGTCGATGTAGATGATCCCGGTCTCGGCCTTCTTGACGTCGTAGTCGGCCGCCTGGATCAGCTTCAGCAGGATGTTCTCGACGTCCTCACCGACATACCCGGCCTCGGTCAGCGCCGTCGCGTCCGCGATCGCGAACGGGACGTTCAGCATCCGGGCCAGGGTCTGCGCGAGGTAGGTCTTACCGCACCCGGTCGGGCCGATCAGCAGAATGTTCGACTTGGCCAGCTCGACGGCCTCGTCCTTCGCGTGCCGGCCGGCGCTCGAGGAGCCCTGACCGTCGCGGACCCGCTTGTAGTGGTTGTACACCGCCACCGCGAGCGCCTTCTTCGCCACGTCCTGTCCGACGACGTAGGCATTGAGGAAGTCGTAGATCTCCCGCGGCTTGGGCAGCTCGGTGAGTCCGACCTCGGAGCCCTCGTTCAGCTCCTCCTCGATGATCTCGTTGCAGAGATCGATGCACTCGTCGCAGATGTAGACGCCGGGACCGGCGATGAGCTTCTTGACCTGCTTCTGGCTCTTTCCGCAGAACGAGCATTTGAGCAGGTCGCCGCCGTCACCTATGCGTGCCACCGGGACAGATCCCTTCTCTGAGCAGTCGATCAGGTACCCCACCAAACCTTTTTCGACGGTACCCCGTCAGGAGCCGAAACACCGCGCTCTGTGCCGGGTTGTGTCTACGCCGGTGGCGAACGCGGCGGGGCCTTGACAGCAGCCGCCGAGCCAGGGGTGGAGCGGTGGGCCCCAGGCAGGAGCCCACCGTCTCAGCTGTCAGACTCCGGCCGGAACCGGCTTCAGGGTCTGCAGCACGTCGTCGATCAGGCCGTACTCGATCGCCTGCTCGGCGGTCAGGAACTTGTCCCGCTCGATGTCGCGGGAGACCTCTTCGTGCGACTTGCCGCTGGCGTCGGCGATCATCTTCTCCAGCAGCGCGCGCAGCCGGAGGATCTCGTTCGCCTGGATCTCGATGTCGCTGGACTGCCCGTAGGTGCCCTCGGTGGCCGGCTGGTGGATGATGATCCGGCTGTTCGGCAGCGCCAGCCGCTTACCCGGCGTACCGGCGGCGAGCAGCACGGCGGCGGCCGAGGCGGCCTGGCCCAGGCACACGGTCTGGACGTCCGGCTTGATGTAGCGCACGGTGTCGTAGATCGCGGTCAGCGCGGTGAACGAACCACCCGGCGAGTTGATGTAGATGCTGATGTCGCGGTCGGAGTCCATCGACTGCAGGCAGAGCAGCTGCGCCATCACGGCGTTCGCGATCTCGTCCGTGATCGGCGTACCGAGGAAGATGATCCGGTCCTCGAACAGCTTGGTGTAGGGGTCGATGCGGCGCATGCCGTACGACGTGCGCTCCTCCCACTGCGGGATGAAGTAGTTCATGTGTGTGCGTCCTCTGTCGGGTGGGAGATCAGGAGTTCGGGCTGCCGGAGCTGAGCTGAGCGGCGCTGTTGACCACGTGGTCGATGAAGCCGTACTCCTTGGCCTTGTCGGCCGTGAACCAGCGGTCGCGGTCCGCGTCGCTCTCGACCTGCTCGAGCGGCTGGCCGGTGTGCTCGGAGATCAGCTTGAACAGCAGCGCCTTCAGGTGCAGCGACTGCTCGGCCTGGATCTTGATGTCGGACGCCGTGCCACCCATACCACCGGAGGGCTGGTGCATCATGATCCGGGCGTGCGGCAGTGCGTAGCGCTTGTTCTTCGCGCCGGCGCAGAGCAGGAACTGGCCCATCGAGGCCGCCAGGCCCATCCCGACCGTGGCCACGTCGTTGGAGATCCACTGCATGGTGTCGTAGATCGCCATACCGGAGTCCACCGAGCCACCCGGCGAGTTGATGTACAGCCAGATGTCCTTGTTGGGGTCCTCGGCGTTGAGGAGCAACATCTGCGCGCAGATCGCGTTCGCGTTGTCGTCGCGAACCTCGGACCCCAGGAAGATGATCCGGTTCTGCAGCAGGCGCTGGTAGATGTGGTCGTCGTGTCCGCCGGATCCATTGCCGCCCGCGGCGGTGGGGCTGGCTGCAAATGTCTCGTTCACGAAGCCGACATTACTGGGCGGCGGCGACAGACCTAAGGCTGGGCCGCAGGTGTTCGCTCACGGCGCACCGAACCGGCCCGGATCGAGGGTCACCAGGAGCAGAGCGCGGCCGAGTCGAAGTCCCTCTCAACGGGTCGCTCACCGGAGACGTCAGCCTCCGGCAGATCACTGTCGTCGAAATCTTCCACCGTGCAGGGCATACCGCGACGGTAATCGCCGCCGCTTTCAGCACACTGTCAAACGCGAAACGGCCCGGAACCCCGTTTGGGGTTCGGGCCGTTCGACGTACAGATCAGGCCTGTGCAGGCTCTTCCACCGGGGCCTCGGCGGCCTCGGGGTCGGCATAGGTGCCGTCCGGCTGCAGGGTCTTCAGCTCGACCACGTTGCCGGAAGCGTCCTTGACCTTCGCGTGCTCCACCAAGTGCGCCAGCGCCTTGCCGCGGACGACCTCGGAGACCAGGCTCGGGACCAGGTTGTTCTCGACCGCGTGCTGGGCGAACTGGTCCGGGCTGACGCCGGAACGCTGCGCGTGCCGGACGATGTGCTCGGTGAGCTCCTGGTCGTTGACGCTCAGCTCCTGCTGCTCGGCCACCAGGTCGAGCACGAACTGCGCCTTGATCGCGTCCTCGGAACGCTTCTTCAGGTCCTCGTCGAACTCGTCCTGGGTCTGCTCCTCGCCCTCCAGGAACTGCTCGAACGACATCCCGGAGTACCCGAGCTGCTGCTCCAGGTTCTCCTTGCGGGCGGCCAGCTCGTCGGTCAGCAGACCCTCCGGCACCGGCACGTCGACCAGGGTCAGGATCTTCTCGAGCACCGCGTCGCGGGCCTCGCCGGCCTGCTCGAGCCGCTTGCCGCGCTCCAGCCGGGCCTGTACGTCGGCCTTCAGCTCGTCGGCGGTGTCGAACTCCGACGCGGTCTGCGCGAACTCGTCGTCGAAGGCCGGGAGCTCCTGCTCCTTGACCGCGGTCACGGTGACCTCGACATCGACGTCGTCACCCTTGAGCGAACCGCCCACCAGTTGCGTGACGAAGGTCTTGCTCTCGCCCGCGCTCAGCCCGGTGACCGCCTCGTCGAGCCCGTCCAGCAGTTGACCGCTGCCGACCTGGTACGACAGTCCGGTGGCCTGCGCCTCCTCGACCTTCTCACCGTCCTTGCTGGCCGACAGGTCGATGGTGATGTAGTCCTTGTCCGCCACCGCCCGCTCGACCGGGTTCAGCGAGCCGAACCGCTGCCGCAGCGCCTCGATCTGCTCCTCGACCTCGGAGTCGGCGATCGCGATGTCCTCGACCTCGGCCTCCAGACCCTCCAGGTCCGGCAGCGTGATCTCCGGGCGCACCTCGACCTCGGCGGAGAACTGCAGGCTCTCCTTGTCGTTGAACTCGGTGACGTCCACCTCAGGCCGGCCGATCGCCTTCACCTGGTTGTCCTGGACCGCCTGCGAGTACAGCTTCGGCAGCGCGTCGTTGATGGCCTCTTCGAGAACCGGCCCGCGGCCGACCCGCTGGTCGATCACCTGCGGCGGGATCTTCCCCTTGCGGAACCCAGGAACCTGGATCTGCGAGGCGATGCTCTGGTACGCCGCGTCGAGGCTCGGCTTGAGCTCCTCGAACGGCACCTCGACGATGAGCTTGACCTTCGTCGGGCTCAAGGACTCGACGGTGCTCTTCACGGTGGCGGTTCTCCTTGATCTGATGACATAACCGGCGCGGCGGACAGCCCGCACCACAGCGGTGCTGCAGGGGGTGTGTCGGGGCGACAGGACTCGAACCTGCGGTCTCCTGCTCCCAAAGCAGGCGCGCTAGCCACTACGCTACGCCCCGCAGTGACCGCACGAGTCTAGTCGACCCGAAGGGGTGCTCGCGCCACCACCCCACCCCGGAACCGGTTTGAGCCCCGGCCAGGTCATGTGGAATCATGTCCGCCGTACCCATTCCGGTGGGCACACGCGGGTGTAGCTCAATGGTAGAGCCCCAGTCTTCCAAACTGACTACGCGAGTTCGATTCTCGTCACCCGCTCGATCGAGGGCGAGGTGTGCCGGCGGAAAGCGCCGGCCGCCTCGCTCTCGCCATTTGTGCGCCGTCGCTCCGCTCGGCGCGAGCGGGGGCTTCGCCACCCGCACCCCCAACCTCGCTGCGCTCGGCTCCTGGGGCTGGGGCCGCCTCCAAGCTGCTGGCTGTGGCTGGGGTTCGCTTCCAAGCTTGGGGCGGTGGCTGGGGTTGCTTTGTGCTCGGCGGTGAATGTGCGGGTGGACGGGTTAGTCGGGTGGGCCTAGTTGTTGGGTTAGGTGGTTGGGCCAGTCTTGGACTCGACCAGGCGCTCGATCTCGGCGGCGCTGCCGGGGGCTGGGAAGTCGCGGGCGATTCGTCGCGCCAAGCGGCTGCTGATGGTTACCGGATCAAGGTCGCACAGAGCCTGCGGGGCCGGGGAGCCGGTCGGGGTGTTGGTGGAAGATCGCGTGACAGGGGTACGGGGCGGAGTCACCGACGAGACAAAGCGGGTGCTTGCCTTCGACACCTTGTCGGCGGCGCGCGCTCCCGCGTTCCGGGCGTTCTTCACTCCACGTGGCCCGGTCTTTCGCGTCGAATAGGGTCTCCAGGTGGACACCGAACTCGAGCGGTCCTACCCCTCGCCCATCCGGGACGGACTGTTCGTGGACCGGGACGGCGTGAGTTGGCGTCTTCGTGGGGGCGAGGTGCGGTGGACGCGGATGCGGCGGTTGATTCAGGACGCGGAAGTGGACGTGCTGCACGTCTATCTGGATGACATTCGCGCGGTCACGCCTGGTGAACGCAGTGCGCTGGTGATGCGGATCGGGCCGTACGTCGAGGACGCGCGGAATCGGCCTGAGGACCACACCGACTTCCGACTGGCCGAGTTCAAGAACGAAACTCGCTCTCTGGTCGTCGTCGAGGAGAGCTGTTAGTGGACACCAAACCCGGGCGGATTGTCATCCTCAACGGGCCGCCGCGGGCTGGGAAGTCGAGTATCGCGACGGTCATTCAGAACACCTTTGACGGGGTGTGGATGAACCTTGGCGTCGACCACTTTCAGGCGATGACGCCGGCTTCCTTTCGGCCTGGTGTCGGGCTTCGGCCGGGTGGGGAGCGGCCTGATCTCGAGGCGCTGGTTGTGACGCTGTACGCCGCCATGTATGACTCGATCGCCGCTCATAGCCGGCTCGGTCTGAACGTGGTGGTTGATGCTGTGCACCACGATTTCTACTCGAGGCCGCTGGGGATTCTCGCGGACTGTGCTCGTCGGCTGGAGGGGTTGCCGGTGCTGATGGTGGGTGTGCATTGCCCGGTGGATGTCGTGCTGGAACGGCGTCGGGCGACGTGGGGTGGGGTCGGGTACAACCAGGGCGGCAGTGTCGCCGACCCGGTTGGGTTGTGGCATGAGGCGGTGCATACGCCGGGCTTGTACGACGTTGAGGTCGACACGTCGGTGCTCAGGGCGGACGAGTGTGCGGAGGTTATTCGGCGGCGGCTGGTGAGCGGTTAGGGTCTGCGGGTGGCTCAGATCGGGGACGGTACGACGCGGCTTGTGGTGGTGCGGGGGAATTCGGGGTCGGGGAAGAGCAGTACGGCGCAGGAGATTCGGCGGCGGCTGGGGTACGGCGTGGCTTGGGTGGAGCAGGATTATTTCCGGCGGACTCTGTTGCGGGAGCACGACAAGTTCGGGCAGCCGAATGTCGGGTTGATCGACCTGACGGTGCGGTATGCGCTCGACCACGGGTATCACGTCGTACTGGAAGGCATTCTGAACAACCCGACGTACGGCGACACTCTTCGGCGGCTGATCGACGACCACGCCGGGGTGACTGGGGCGTACTACTTCCAACTGCCGTTCGAGGAGACGATCCGGCGACACTCGACGCGAGAGCTGTCGAAGGTGGTCACAGCCGAGCAGATGCGCGACTGGTACCGGACAGTCGACCTACTGGGTGTTCCGGGCGAGCAGGTGATCGGTGTCGACAGCACGCTGGAGCAGACGGTCGACCGGATCCTCACCGACCTCGACTGGACCTCTGGCGGGGCGATCAACGAGCCGATTGCGCACTAGCCGCGGTCGATCAGTTGGCGGAGGGCTGTGGCGTGACCGGCGTGGTGGGCGGTTTCTGTGGCCATGGTGAAGAGGAGAACGCCCAGTGTGGTCTCGTGATTCTCCCAGTGCGCGACGTGGCCGGGACTGTCCAGATCGAGGGACAGGATGACCTGGTCGGATTGGGCGGACAGCTCTCGGTAGACGGTGGTGATGTAGTCGGTGGACTCGTCCGGTTCCGCCCACATGTCGTGCTCTTCGTAGGGGTCGTAGCGGAACCAGGTCGGTCGTAGCAAGGGTGTGTGACCCAGAGACTCGCCCAGGTACCCATGCTCTTCGCCAGCCAGATGCTTGACCAGCCCAAGCAGATTGGTCCCGCTAGACACCAGCGGACGCCGACGGTCGTACTCCGAGATCCCATCAACCGCAGCCAACACCTGCGCACGACTACGCCGCAGCCTCTCCAACAACTCAAGTTTCATCGGTACTCCTCGGCGATGCGTAAGACCTGGTCGGTCACGGCGACCACCGGCTGGCCAGCATCGACCAAGGTGGCGCCGAAGCGGGCGTTGTCGGCGTCGATGGTCGCGTGCCAGCCCAAGATGCGCTGGAGCTCCTCATCGGTGGAGCCGAAGCCATTGGGCCGCTGGGCGATCCTCCTCCGCACGGTATCGGCGTCCACCGACAGACTGATCACGTGAGCGAACAGCTCCCAGATCTCCCCCTCGTTGCCCACAGCCCCGCAGACGAACCCGACCGCGTCCCCCACCTCGGCCGCCAGTCGACGGACCGTCGCGGGCGACAGCGTGTAGGTGTCGTCCACCCACTCCGCCAGCCCGTCCGCATCCACGTCGTACGCGGGGTGACCTCGTCGTACCAGCTCCGCGCACACCGTCGTCTTCCCGGCTCCGGACACACCGGCCACGTAGAACAAAGGCATGCGCGCAGTCTCCCGTACGACGTCAGTCCGCGCTGAGGGTTTTGATGCTGCGCAGAGGTGATAGCGCGGCGATCAGTACGCCGATGAGCATGCCGGCGCTGGAGAGCAGGAGTGTCGGGCGGAGTCCGAGGGCGGTGGCGAGCAGACCGGCCAGTGCGGCGCCGAGGGCTTGGCCGCCGATGACCAGGGTGCGCCAGGTGGCGGTGGCTTGGCCCAGGTGGTGCGGTGGGATGCGGGACTGCCGGAGTGTGCGTTGCGGGACGCCGAAGAGTGCCATACCTAGTCCGGAGACCATCTGGCCCAGGTAGATGACGGGGGCCAGACCGGTTGCCATGGCGGCACCGGACACGACAGACAGCAGTTGCCCAGACAGATACGCGCGACCGATCCCGACGCGGTTGCACCACGCGGTGGCTAGCAGTGTGCCGACTATGGCCGAGGCCCCGGAGGCGGTGAGGGCAATACCGATGTACGCCGGGGACCAGTGCAGCTCGCGGACCAGGTACAGCACCACTAGCGGCCCCTGCATGGCGCCGAAGAGCGAGGCGACAGTCGCCGACAGCGTCAGCGGACCGAGCACGCGGTCGGCGAACAGCACCCGCAGGCCAGTCGACAGCCGCACCGGCGTCCGCTCCCGCAGACCAATGCGCGAAGGTTCCCGAATCAGGTACGACGTCACCGCCGACACCACGAACGACAGCGCATCGACCACTATCGCGAACGGCGCACTGACCGCCTGCACCAGAAACCCGGCCGCCGACGGCCCGGTGGTCGACGCCACGTTGGTCGTGAGCAGGGACGCGCTGTTCGCCCGCATCAAGTCCGCACGCGACACCAGCGCCGGCAGCAACGTCTGAGCCGCGGTATCCGCGAGCAGAGCGAGCACCCCCGCCAGTACGGCGACGCCGTACAGCTGGCCCATGTGCAGCACGCCCGCGGCAGCGGCTGCCGGAATCGACCCGAGCAGTACGGCGCGCCCGACGTCCGCCGTGATCAGGAGCCGTCGCAGCGACACCCTGTCGACCACTAGCCCGGCAGGCAGTCCGAACACGAGATGCGGCAAGACAGTCAGCGCAGACAGCAGTCCCATCTGGAGTGGCGACGCCTGCAACGTCAGCACGGCCACCAACGGCAGGGCGACCGTGGTGATCGAGCTACCCGCTGTGGAGACCGCCTGCCCGACCCACAGCTTCCGGACTTCACCTCGCACCAGCCACACCATGTGCGGCAACCTATCGCGGTTCGTAATGACTGTGACGCCGGTCACCGCTCGGCCCCAAGCCGGCCTATTGCAACAAGCTGTAATTCATCCACGGGGAATGGAAATGGCACGACAAGCGCTTACCTACTGAGCGATACTGGAAAGTGCGCCGTCTTCCGGTCGCGAACCCCCTGCCTAGTTGATGATGGGAAGTGCGCCCGTCCAGATGCCCTCAGAGCACCCTGTCCAAGCTCCCTCGATCCCTGCTCCCTCACCAGCAGCCCCCTCAATCGCTGCACCTTCCCCCCGGTCCCCCGAACGCAGCCGCAACCTCTGGCGACTCCGGCCCTATCTGCGGCCGCACCGCTGGCGGCTGGTGTTGATGTTCTCCACGGCCATGCTGGGCGTCGGGGTCAGCCTCTCCGTTCCCCTGGTCACCCGATCCATCATCGACGGCCCGGTCACCCGCCGTGAGCTGGATCTGCTCGTCCCCCTCGCGTTCCTGGCGCTCGGGCTGAGCATCGCCGAGGTCCTGCTGGTCTGGATCCGCCGGATGGCCCAGTCCCGGACCGTCTCCGACCTGGAGGCATCGCTCCGGCACGACCTGTACGTCCGTCTGCAGTCCCTGCCGATGGAGTTCCACACCCGCTGGCAGAGCGGTCAGCTGCTGTCCCGGGTCACCACAGACTTGTCCACCATCCGCCGGTTCATGGGCTTCGGCCTGCTGTTCCTGGTGATGAATATCCTGCAGCTGGCCGTCGTCACGATCCTGCTGCTGCGGCTGTACTGGCCACTCGGCATCGTCGTGCTCGCGGCCGCCGTACCGATCGTCCTGCTGTCGCTGCGCTTCGAGAAGAAGTACCTGCGGATCTCCCGCCAGGTCCAGGACCAGCAGGGTGACCTGGCCACCCGCATCGAGGAGTCGGCACTCGGCTTCCGGGTAGTGAAGGCGTTCGGCCGCCGGCAGCACGTGCAGCGGCAGTTCGACGACGAGGCGATCACCCTCTACAACACCGAGGTCGACAAGGTCCGGCTCGCATCCAAGTTCTGGAGCTTCCTCGGCGTCATCCCGAACCTGACGCTGGTGATCGTGCTGCTGCTCGGCGCGCTCGCAGTCGGCCGGGAGGCGATCACCCTCGGCACCCTGGTCGCGTTCATCACCCTGATGCTGTCGCTGGTCTGGCCGGTCACTTCGCTCGGCGGGATCCTCGCGATGGCGCAGGAGGCGATGACCGCGGCAGACCGGATCAGCGAGATCCTCGACACCCACTCGGTGATCACGTCCGGTCCGCTCGAGCTGACGAACTCCCGCGGTCACCTCCGCTTCGAGCACGTCGGTTTCCAGTTCTCCGACGACTCCGCGGAGATCCTGCACGACATCAACCTCGACCTCACCCCCGGTACGACGCTCGCCCTCGTCGGGGCAACGGGGTCGGGCAAGACCACGCTGACCGCGCTGGTCCCGCGCCTGTACGACGTGACCGCCGGCCGGATCACCATCGACGGGCACGACATCCGGGAGCTCACGCTGAACTCGCTGCGGACGGCGGTCGCCTCGGCGTTCGACGACCCGACGCTGTTCTCGATGAGTGTCCGGGAGAACCTCACCCTCGGTCGTCCCGACGCGACGGACGCCGAGATCCAGGAGGCGCTGCAGGTCGCCCAGGCCGAGTTCGCCAACGACCTCCCGTGGGGTCTGGATACTCGGGTCGGCGAGCAGGGCATGTCGCTGTCGGGTGGCCAGCGGCAGCGACTCGCGCTAGCACGTGCAGTGCTCGCCAAACCCGCCGTACTGGTGCTGGACGACACCCTGTCCGCGCTGGACGTTCACACCGAGGCACTGGTCGAGGAGGCACTCCGCCGGGTGCTGGCCGACACCACCGGCATCGTGGTGGCGCACCGCGCATCCACGGTGATGCTGGCCGACCAGGTGGCGCTGTTGCAGGGCGGCACGATCACCCACGTCGGTACCCATCAGGAGTTGCTCGCGACAGTACCGGCGTACCGGCATCTGCTCGCAGCGGAAGAAGAGGAGGTGCACGCATGACGACGACCCAGCAGCAGACACCTCCTCAGGAGGAGGAACCGGACAAGCCGGAACAGTCCTGGCGCGGGGTGTACGAGGACGAGGGCAGCAAGGAGTTGTCGAAGGCAACGACTGTGCGGCTGAAGGAGGACTCGCGCAAACTGCTCGGGGAGCTGCTCCGGCCGTACAAGAAGCTGATCTGGATCCTGGTCGCGATCGTCGTGATCGAGAACGCGGCCCGGCTCGCGGTGCCCTACCTGGTCCACCTCGGCATCGACAACGGCATCCCGCCGATCCTCGCCGGCGACGGACCGAGAGCACTGATCACAGTTGTGATCGCTGTCCTCTTCAGCGCACTGCTGCAGGCGTTCACCCGGCAGATCTTCCTGATGCGGTCCGGCCGGCTCGGGCAGACGATCCTGCTCGGTCTGCGCCGGCGCGTGTTCGACCACTTCCAGCGGTTGAGCCCGGCGTTCCACGACCAGTACACGTCCGGCCGGGTGATCTCCCGCCTGACCTCCGACGTCAGCGTCATCGACGAACTGCTCGCCAACGGGTTCGACGGTCTGGTGACCGCGGTACTGACGCTGTTCGGCACGATGATCCTGTTGCTGGTGCTCGATCTGAAGCTCGGTCTGATCGCGCTGCTGTCGTTCCCGGTCCTGCTGTTGCTGACAGCGTGGTTCCGGAAGCGGTCGGCGGTCGTCTACCGGCGGACGCGCGAGGCCGTCGTACTCGTCATCGTGCACTTCGTCGAGTCGATGACCGGCATCCGCGCGGTCCAGGCGTTCCGCCGCGAGCCGCGCAACGAGGAGATCTTCGCCGGCGTCAACGACCAGTACCGGGAGGCGAACTACGAGTCGTTCCGGCTGAACGCGGTCTTCATGCCGTCCATCAAGGGCGTCGGCAACGTGACCATCGTGGCGATCCTCGCGTACGGCGGGTACCAGGCGTACCACGGTCATGTCACCGTCGGCGTACTGACCGCGTTCCTGCTCTACCTGCGCCAGTTCTTCGAGCCGCTGCAGGACATCTCGCAGTTCTACAACACGTTCCTGTCCGCGAGTGCGGCGCTGGAGAAGCTGTCCGGCGTACTCAACGAGGAGCCGGACGTGGCTGAGCCCGTCAAGCCCGTGAAGCCCGGAGTGGCCCGCGGTCACCTCGAGCTGCGCGGAGTCCAGTTCCAGTACGTCGACGGCGTACCGGTGCTGCCCGGTCTCGACCTGGATGTGCCGGCGGGGCAGACGCTAGCCCTGGTTGGTACGACGGGCGCCGGGAAGACGACGATCGCCAAGCTGGTCTCACGTTTCTACGACCCGACCGGCGGCCGCGTACTGCTGGACGGCCAGGACCTGCGTGACCTGACCGAGGACGACCTGCGCGAGCGCGTCGTGATGGTGACCCAGGAGAACTTCCTCTTCACCGGCTCGGTCGCCGACAACATCCGCTTCGGCAAGCCCGACGCCACCCTGGACGAGGTAGTCGAAGCAGCCAAGGTCATCGGCGCGCACGACTTCATCACCGCACTCCCCCAGGGCTACGAAACCCAAGTGGAGAAACGAGGCAGCCGCCTGTCCGCCGGCCAGCGCCAACTGGTCGCGTTCGCCCGAGCCTTCCTCGCCGACCCCGCCGTACTGATCCTGGACGAGGCAACCTCCAGCCTGGACATCCCCAGCGAACGCCTCATCCAGCGAGCCCTCCGCACCATCCTCGCGGACCGCACCGCCATCGTCATCGCCCACCGCCTCTCCACGGTGGAAACAGCCGACCGAGTCCTCGTCCTCGAACACGGCCGCATCCTCGAAGACGGCCCCCCAGAAATCCTCATCACCAGCGGCGGCAACTACGCCGGCCTCCACCAAGCCTGGGAAGACTCCCTGGCCTAAGTCCGGTCGGCGCGTGGCTCACCCCCCACGCGCCGACCACACCCCACCCCACGCACCCGATCCTCCGTCGCGTGCTCGCGGCGCTCCCACCACCCCCAACGGTGCATGCTCTCGGGTTTCCAGGAGGCGGTCGGTAACCCGAGACGCAAAGGCCATCACAACTGGGGAATGCGGGCCGACGCACGCCTCGACGTGCGCGCCGAGGTGCAGTTGTGATGGCGTGCAGGTTCGCCCAAGGGGCGACTCGGGGCCCGGTGGCCCGACGGGACCAGGAGGCAATGAAGGCTGGGCCGGACCACGCGTCAACGCTGCGTGCGACCGCCTCAGCGCCAGGCGGCGATCAGGTCCTCGGGCGCGAAGGCCAGGACTCCCTTCGCGGTGCATCCGCTGCGGCTGACTGCGATCAGGGGGGTGTCGGCGGTGGCGCCGGGGAGTTGGGCCCGGTGGTTGATCAAGGTCGCCAGGTCGCGTGCGTCGAAAGGCTTCTTCTCCAGCCACTTGATCGATCCGACCATGGTGACCTTGTCTGCGACCGGTGCGCGGTCCGCGCCGATGATGTCGATCTCTGGGTTGTTGCTGCGGGTCCAGTAGCCGCCGATCACCTGGGTGTCCGCCGGGAGGCGGTCGTCGGCGATGCGCCAGAGGGCTTCTCGGATCACGGGTTCGATGGCGCGTCCACGCCAGGACGTCCAACCCCGCCGTACCGACTCGATCACGAGGTCGCCGCGGCCGCGCTCGATCGTTGGGATCGCCGCGCCGACGAAGGCGAGCCAGAAGCGCAGATACGAGTCGTCGACCCAGTAGCGCGTTTCCTTGCTGGGCTTGGTCGACAGGGGGCGTTCTGCTGCGACGACACGACGGCTGGTGAGCTCACCCAGCGCGCGCTGCAAGGAGGTGGCTTGAAGGCCGCCGGCGGCTCGGCCGATGGAGCTGAAGGTGCGTTCGCCACTCCCGATGGTCTGCAACACCTTCTGGGCTTGGGCTTCCGTGGGGAACTCCGCGGACAGCACGCGTTCGCCGCTGACCAGCAACGCGGATGTCGGTCGTCGTAACGCATGGTCGAGGTAGTCCCACACGCCGGCTCCGCGCGGCCATTCCTCCAGGATCAGCGGAAGTCCCCCGGACACGAGGAAGGCGTCGAAGGCGTCGGCCGGAGCCAGGTCGAGCATGGCGGCGACGTCGGCCGGGCTGAGCGGCGGGACAACCAGCTCGGTACCGCGCTGGTAGAACGGCCGGCCGTAGGTGTTGAGCCGTTCCATCATGGCGATGTCCGAGCCGATCAGGATCAGCAGCACCGGGAGCTTGGACAGCGTCCGATCGAACGCTTTCTGCAGTGCGCCTTCCACGGTGCTGTCTTCACGAATCAGGTAAGGCAACTCGTCGATGACCACGACGCTCGGCTGATCGGCCGGCAACGCAGCAGCCAGCACCCCGAACGCCGCATCCCAGGTCTGCGGCGCGGCGAATCCTGCAGCCCCGGCCGCACCAGGAAGCGACGAGATCGCGACCTCGTGGGCGAATCCGCTCAGGTCGTTCGCCGTCGATCCTCCGACAGCAGTGAAATAGACATGCGGTACGTCGGCCCGCTCCAGGAACTCCTCGACCAACCGCGATTTCCCGACCCGGCGCCGCCCACGAACCGACACAGCGCGCCCCGGCCGACCCACTCGCCCGCCATCGCGGACAGCCGTCAACAACTCCTCGAGGACCCCGAGCTCAGCCCGCCGCCCAACAAACCCGCTCACCAAGACCACCTGACCTATTAACTAACACCAAAGATACTATCTCCCATGATACTAACATCAGAGGCAGTCTTCGGCACTGTCCGACGAGGTCTGTACGTTGGCGGCATGTTGCGGACGTTGGCGGTGGAAAACTATCGGTCGTTGCGGCGGGTGGTGATGCCGTTGCGGGGGTTGAACGTGGTGACAGGGGCCAACGGGAGCGGGAAGTCGAGTTTGTACCGGGCTTTGCGGCTGCTGGCGGATGCTTCGCGGAATGGGGCGGTGGCGGCGTTGGCTCGGGAGGGTGGGCTGGGGTCGACGTTGTGGGCGGGGCCGGAGTTTGTGCGGACGGATCGGCCGGTGCAGGGGACGCGGCGGATGGGGCCGGTGACTTTGCGGATGGGGTTTGCGGCGGACGACTACGGCTATCTGATGGATCTTGGGTTGCCGATGCCGTCTGCTTCGATGTTTGCGAAGGATCCGGAGATCAAGCGGGAGTCGTTGTGGGCCGGGCCTTTTCTGCGGCCGGCGGCTTTGCTGGTGGAGCGGGTGAACAGTCAGGTGCGGATCCGGGGCGAGGGCGGTGGGTGGGATCGCGGCGGGCCGGAGTTGCAGACGTTCGACAGCATGTTGAGTCAGTTCGCGGATCCGCAGCGGGCACCGGAGTTGTTGCAGGTGCGGGAGCGGATGCGGTCGTGGCGGTTCTACGACCACTTGAGGACGGATGCGGACGCGCCGGCGCGGCAGGCGCAGGTGGGGACGCGGACGCCGGTGCTCGGGCCGGAGGGTGCGGATCTGGCCGCGGCGCTGCAGACGATCCAGGAGATCGGGTCGGCATCAGCGGTGGCGGAGGCTGTTGATCAGGCCTTTCCGGGGAGCAGCGTCGAGATCCTTAGCAACGCGGGCCGGTTCGAGCTGGCGTTCCACCAGCACGGGCTGCTGCGGCCGCTCCAAGGGGCGGAGCTGTCGGACGGGACGCTGCGATACCTGCTGTGGGTCGCGGCACTGCTGACACCGCGACCGCCGGAGTTGCTGGTGCTGAACGAGCCGGAGACGAGTCTGCACCCGGATCTGCTTCCTGCACTGGCGAATCTGGTCGTCACGGCCGCCAAAGAGACTCAGGTGATCGTGGTGACGCACTCCAGACCGTTCACCGCGTCACTTCAGGCACTCAACGACGACCTGCACACGATCGAGCTGGTCAAGGACCACGGTGCCACGACGATCGCCGGGCAAGGACCGCTCGACGAGCCACCCTGGAAGTGGCCGTCACGCTGACGGCCACATCCCCAAGAATCAGCGAACAACGTCGTACACAAGCTTCTGGATGCCGTTCGAGTACGACGCGTTGTCGACCAACTGCAGGCGCTGCTTGTCCTTGTCGCTCTCACTGAACAGGCGCTTGCCGGCGCCGAGCAGGACCGGGAAGACGAGCAGGCTGTAGCGGTCGATCAGGCCGGCGTCAGCGAGGTTGCGGTTCAGGGTGGCGCTGCCGTGGATGCTGATCGGGCCGCCCTCGGTCTCCTTCAGCGCGGCGACGTCGTCGAGGGACCGCAGGATGGTGGTCTCGCCCCAGTTGTCGACGAGGTCGGACTCCTGCAGGCTGCTCGAGACGACGTACTTCGGCATCGCGTTGTACCGCGGGAAGTCGGTGATCGACGGCCAGACCTTCGAGAACGACTCGTAGCTGACGCGACCGATCATCATCGCGGTCGCCTCGTCCTGCTCCTGGCCCTTCAGCTCGTACGCCGCCTCGTCGACCGCGATGTCCTTGAACGTCCAGCCGGAGTTCCGGTAGCCCGGCTCCCCGCCCGGCGCCTCGATCACGCCGTCGAGCGAAACGAACGCGGTGGTGATGAGAGTGCGCATCTGACTTCTCCTCCAAGAAGGTGGTTGCTGCTGACATCACAGCGTCGACCGGGGTCGCCCGAAGACGACATCACCATAATGTGACCCCGGTCACAGAGCTACTTGACGGACTCGAACCGCACCAGGACGACAGATCCGGCAGCCGACAGGAGGAAACCGACGAGAGCCAGCGGCCACCAACCCGCACGCACGGCATCGGACAGTACGACGACGCCGACGACCGCCGGGGTGATGGTCTGCAGCGCGATCATCGGCGTGGTGGCGAGCGTGACCGAGCCGCGTTGGAGGGCGAGCGAGTAGAGGATGAAGGCCAGCGCGCCACTCACCGGGAGCGTGTACGCCGTGGGGCTGCGAAGGAGCTCGCCGATCGAACCGTCCTGGAGCAGACGGGCGGAGATCGCGACCCCGGCGTACCCGAGTCCCGACAGCATGCCCAGCAGAGCCGTGGAGATCCCGTGCTGCGAGCGACTGGCCAGCGCACCGAGAACGGCGATCGCGACCAGCCCGACGATGACCCCGATGGTGAGCCCGTGGTGCTGAATGTTCGGTCCCGCGTCACCGGCGGACACCGCGAGCAGGCCGAGACCGACCACGACAGCAATCACCGCGGACCACTCGACGACGCTCAGCTGGTCCGACATCAGCCGGGTCGCGAGCAGCGCGGTGACGACGAGGCTGACCGCAATCCCGGCCTGGGCCAGGTAGAGCGGGAGCAGCCGGAGCGCGACGAAGTGCAGGCCGAAGCCGGCCAACTGGAGCGCCAGCGCGCCGAGGAACGCGGGCTGCCGGAGCAGCGCGACGACGAACCCGGCGAACTGCCGCGGGTCCAACTCGGACTGCGTCGGCACCTTGCGGGAGCCGACCGCCTGCAGGATCGCGGCGATACCGAACAGGACAGCGGCAGCCAGCGCTGCCCCGAGACCGAGTCCTAGGGTCAAGTCAGGCGACCTTGCGGCGCGGCACCCAGAACGTCAGATACAGACTGAGCGCCCCGTAGTACAGCAGGTAGGCGAGCGAGATCGCGACCACGATCGCGTTCGGGTTCGGCATCTGGGCCAGCAGTACGGCGTACGAGGCCATCCAGATCGCGGTCGTCAGCAGGTTCAGCGACCGGAACACCTTCGTCCGGGACGGGTAGACGTACTTGACCGGGACGAAGACCAGGATCGAGCAGATCACCAGGATCAGGCCGGTGGTGGTCGGGCTGAGGCCGAGGATCACCACATAGAAGGCGACCACGTTCCAGTAGCTGGGGAAGCCGAGGAAGAAGTGGTCGTCGGTCTTCGCATCGGTCCGGCAGAACTGGTAGCTCGAGGCAAGCAGCGGCAGCGCGGCCAGCACCGCGCCCCACCCGCCCGACGGTAGGTAGTGACCGGTCCAGAGCAGCACGATCGGTGCGAACGCATACGTCAGGTAGTCGACGATGTTGTCGAGCATCGCGCCGTCGAACCACGGGATGGTCTCCTTGACCCGCAGTTTGCGGGCGAGCATCCCGTCGGTGCCGTCGATGATCAGTGCGGCCAGCCCGAGCCAGAGGGCGCGAACGGCGTCGCCGTCGATGGCGGCGATGACGATCAGCAGCGCGAGCACGGTTCCGCTCGCGGTATAGGCGTGCAGCGCGAATCCGGCCAGACGCAACCGCGTCGACCCGACGAACGGCTCCCGCACCGCGTCGTGTGTGGTCAGGACGACTCCCAGAACTCAAACAGGCCCAGAATTCGGCGCAACGCGCCGCCGCCAGCGTCTCACAGAGCAGGTCCTGACCTACGCACCGGCTGTGCGCACACGCCGGATCGGGTGTGCGCACGCACGGGAACTACTCGACCGGCTCGAGCACGAAGAACGGCATCTTGCGGGTCGTCTTGGCCTTGTACTCCTCGTACGGCGGGTAGGCGGCGACCGCGATCGGCCACCACTCGTCGTACTCGGCGCCGTCGATCTCGCGGGCGACGTACTGCTTGGTGACGTCACCGTCCTGCAGGGTGAGGTTCGGGTCGGCCTTCAGGTTGTAGTACCAGACGGGGTTCTTCGGGGCGCCGCCGAGCGACGCGACCGCGACGTACACACCGTCCCGCTCGACCCGCATCAGCGGGACCTTGCGGATCTTGCCGGACTTGGCGCCGCGCATGGTCAGCAGGACGACCTTCAGGCCCATGATGTCGACGGCGTCGGTGGTACCGGCCTCGGCGACCTTGTCTACCTGCTCGCGGACCCAGTCGGAGGTGCTCGGGGCGTATTCGTCGTTGGTGGTCATGTCACCCATGATAATGGTGACGCATCATCATCCACAATGACCGCGCGCCATCACGGCGCGCAGGACTGCAGCTGGGTGGCAGTGGCGATCGTCGCCTCGACCCAGCGGCGGCGCAGGAAGTGCGCCTTCAGCAACCGGTGGACGCCGTCCAGCACGACCAGCCGGCCGCGGTAGGCGACCAGGTTGATCGGGAGCTCCAGGTCGGCGTCCATCACCCGCTGGTAGTGCGGGCGGTAGTTCATCGGCGTCTCGGCGACCTGGTTCGGCGTCACCTTGAAGCGTTCGCCGTCGAGGTGCCACAACGGCAGGTCGAACATCCAGACCAGGTCCGCGACCTCGATCGGTTCGACCTTGAGGTCGAGCGCCCACAGCTTCTCGAGCTGCCATCGGGTCGGCGGGAAGACTGCGCGCAGCTCGTCCGGCATCGACGCGACCAGCTCGTCGAACGAGACGTCCGGCGCACTCCGATCAGCAGCATCCATCACGACGGAGCAGGCTACGCCATCGCCAGGTTAGGAATGCTCGAGCCGGTGGATGATCACGATCGCCGAGTCGTCCCCCGGTCCCCCGGCCGCGGCGACCAGCTCGGCCGCGCCGCCCCGAAATCCCTGTGCCACCAGGCGTTCCGCGGCCCCGGCGAGCCGGTCGGTACCGCGCCCGATGTCGCGCCGCGGCGTCTCGACCATGCCGTCGCTGTACAGGAACAGCGCGTCGCCCGGCTTCAGCTGGCCGTGGTTCGGCGCGAACTCCGGTGCTTCCATCAGCCCGAGCAACGGCCCGTCCGCGTCCCGCGTCTGCCACCGCCCCGACCAGGCGTCGAACTGAATCGCCGGCGGATGCCCGGCGGTCCGCACGCAGAACTGTCCGGTGGTCAGCTCGACCGCGACATGGACGACGGTCGCGAAGTCGTCCTCCCAGTCCTGCCGCCGCAGATAGCGGTTGGCGGCCGGGAGGAAGTCGTCGACCGGTACGACGCCGAGCAGTCCGCCGAAGGCACCGGAGAGCAGCAGCGCCCGTGTCCCCGCATCGACTCCCTTGCCCGAGACATCGACCAGCGCGACCTCCAGTACGTCGTCCCGTTGGGTCGACACCACGAAGTCGCCGGAGAACTTCGACTTACCCGCCGACTGGATCGCGACCTCGGCCCGCCACCCACTCGGCAGTGGCGGTAACTCGCCCTGAGCGGTGAGGGTGTCGCGCAACTCCATCAGCATCGACTCACCACGGGTGCCGGGGACGCCGAGCTGATTGCGAACCTTCGCGCCCGCGATGACGATCCAGCCGATCGCACCGATCACCAGCAGGAACCCGGTCATCGGAACCGGCGCCTGCCGGGACACGAGCACGAACGACGCGATCATCAACGTCACCAGCGTGAAGACGACCAGTTGCCGGAAGCCCAGAACCAAGCCACCCAGCAACAACGGGATGACCAGCGCAGAGGCCGGAACGTGCGTTGGCCACGCCGCACTGGCGATCGCGAACACGACTGACAACGAGAGCAACGCGAAGAAGGCGAGCGGGTGCAACCGACGCGCGCGTCTGACCACCGCGACGACCAAGCGGCCGACTCGTCGTACTACAGCGCGTCCGCCACTCCTGATCATGGTGTGAAGAAGATAACGGCACTCCTTGGTCCGCGCATCAAAAAACTTGATAACTGTTCAGACTTACTTTCTGGTGAGCCCGGTGCGCTGGCACTTCGGGCACCAGAAAAGGTTGCGCTGGGCCAGGATCTCGGTGCGGATCACCGAGTGACAGACATGGCAGCGCTGCCCCTGCCGGCGGTAGACGTAGACCTCGCCGCCGTGATCGTCCTGGCGTGGGTCGCGGCCCATCGCCTCGGGTGTGTGGTCGTCGGCAACAGTGTCGATGCGGCCGGTCTCGACGCCGTACTTCATCAGCTCGAGCAGGTCGTCCCACATGCCCTGCCACTCGCGCTTCTTGACCCGGTTGCCGCGGGTCATCGGGTGCAGCTTGGCGCGGAAGAGCACCTCGGCGCGGTAGACGTTGCCGACGCCGCTCAACACCTCCTGGTCCATCAGCAGCTGCCCGATCGGCTGCTTGCTGCGATGGATCCGCTTCCAGGCGAGCTCCGGGTCGGCGTCGTCGCGCAGCGGGTCCGGACCGAGCCGTCCGATCAGCACCTCGCGTTCGCCGTCGGTCAGCACCTCACAAACGGCCGCACCGCGCAGATCGGCGTACGACGTCTCGTTCTGCAGCCGCAGGCGGACCTGGCCGACCGGTTCGGGGACCGGGGCCGCCCCGAAGTCGACCTTGCCGATCAGACCGAGGTGGATGTGCAGCCAGCCCGCTCCCTCGAAGTCGGCGAGGAAGTGCTTGCCGTGGGCCTCTGTCTGCCGCAGCACGTGCCCGTCGAGCAGTGCGGCGCCGTCGACGAACCGTCCCTGCGGACTGCTCGCCCGGACCGGCCGGCCGCCGAACGCGTCCCAGACGTCGTTCGCCAGCCGGTGCAGAGTGTGGCCTTCAGGCATGATTCCTCTTATGGGGATTGCAGGTGGTACGCCGAAGGGCCGGTCCGGACCGGCCACACCGGCCGTGGTCGGCATCGGCCGGTCGATGCGGGCCCGCGACGTCTCCCGGCCACGAGAGCCGTTCAAACGCCGCGGGGTCAAGCCTCCGGAGGATCAGGATCAGGAGAGCGGCGGCAACTCGCCCGTCGACTCGTAAGCACTCAGCATGTCGATCCGCCGGGTGTGCCGCGCCTCGCCGGAGTAGTCGGTGGCCAGGAACGTCTCCACGAACCCGACCGCCTCTTCGGTCGAGTGCATCCGCGCCCCGACGCTGACCACGTTGGCGTTGTTGTGCTCACGCCCCAGCTTGGCGGTGTCGGTGCTCCAGGCCAGCACGGCCCGCACGCCCTTCACCTTGTTCGCCGCGATCTGCTCCCCGTTGCCGGAGCCGCCGATCACCACACCCAGGCTGCCCGGGTCCGCCACCACTCCGGCACCGGCCCGCAGACAGTACGGCGGGTAGTCGTCCACCGCGTCGTACACGGCGGGACCGTGGTCGACGACGTCGTGGCCAGCAGCGGTGAGGTGCTGGACCAGGTGATTCTTGAGCTCGAAGCCGGCATGGTCAGAGCCGATGTGCACTCGCATGAGCTGCAATCTACTGATACACCGGAACGCCTGGCAGCTTGGGTGCACCGGACCCGACGTACACGGTGGTCACGTAGCCGCCGTACTTGGGCAGATAGGCCCACCAGTCGCTGGAGCGCGGCGGTACGTCGATGAGCTCACCCTGCTTCTGACCACTGACCAGAACCTCGACTCCGGCCGGCAGCATGCCCAGGATCCCGCAGGAGGTGTTCGGGGCCGTCCGGACCCGCACTCCCTCCCCGGTCGTGGCCAGCCAGCTCCCACTGGTCCGCACCCCGCCCGGAACGATCAGCGACCGGGTCAACCGGGTCACATCGGTGTATGCCTTCCCGTACTGCGTCCCCCGCGGATGCAGTGTGTAGACCGACACGATGCAGCGGTCGTCCTTGCCGACGGTGCCGGTGGTGTGCAAGGCGTCGCTGACGAGGTCGAGGCTGGCCACCGGCTTGGCGCGGTCGCTGCTGTAGCCACTCGAGCCGAGGAAGCCGGACCAGCCCTGCTTGATGCTGAAATCAGGATCGAATACCGAGGCGATCCCGAAGAACTGATCGAAGCCGTCGGTGCCGTACCTGGTCGGCTCGTGCAGCAGGTCCATCACCAGGTTCCGGACCGGCGCCGGCGCGTGATCCAGGATGTATCGATAGATCCGGACGGTGTCCGCGGCAGTGATCGCGACGTAGCCCCAGAAGCCCGGATGGGTAGGCGGCGGGCCGTCGGTGTGAGTCAGCCCGAGTCGCCGCACCATCCGCTCGACGATGGCCGCGCCACCGTTGTGATCCCAGTAGTAACTGGCTGCATCGTCGTCACTACTGCGCAGCATTACCTCTAAACGCGCCCGGTCCGCCGCCTCGACGGTGTACGTCGGCCCGAGTTCCCACAGCAGGTCCAGGACGATCAGGAGCTTCACCACCGAGGCGGAGCGAAACCGATGGTCGGCGTTGGACTGCTGCACGAACCGCCCGGTGTGCCGGTCGAACACGGCGATGCCGGCGGTCACACCGGCGGGGACGACATCGAGCTCGGTGCGCTCGTCACGTAACGTCATGTGATACCTACTCACCACTTGAAGAATTCCCGTTGGTGAGCAACCTTCACCGGCACGGGCAGCTCAGTTCAACCCTTGAACCCCAGACCGAATCTTTCCGGCCGGGCCTTAGATCAAACCTTCAGTCGAAGATCGGGTCGCGGTCGCGGCTGCGCTTGATCTCGAAGAATCCGTCGGTGCCGGCCACCAGCAGGACGCCGTCCCACAACTTGCCCGCCGCCTCGCCCTTCGGCGCCGGCGTCACGACCGGTCCGAAGAACGCGGTGCCCGCGACCGAGATGACCGGCGTACCGACCTCCATCCCGACCTGGTCCATCCCGGCGTGATGCGACTTGCGCAGCGCCTCGTCGTACCGGCTGTCGCCGAAGGCCTCGATCAGTGACGGCGGCAGACCGGCTTCGGCGAGCGCCTCGGGCAGGACCTGCTCGTCCTTGGTGCCGCGGCCGTCGTTGTGGATCCGGCGGCCGAGTGCGGTGTAGAGCGGCAGCAGCACCTCGTTGCCGTGCGCCTGCTCGGCGGCGATCAGGACCCGGACGTAGCCGAGTTTGCGGTGCCAGTTGGCGTCGTGTTCGTCACGTTCCTCGTTCAGTACGGCGAGGCTCATCACATGCCAGGTCGTGGTCACGTCGCGGACCTGCTCGACCTCGAGCATCCAGCGGGACGTCATCCAGGCCCAGGGGCAGGCCGGGTCGAACCAGAAATCGGCGGAAGCAGTCATGTGCTCGATCATACAAAATTGAAAGATCAGAGGTACCGGCTTGGTATCCATCGATGGATGTCGCGGGGAAACCCGCATCCAACGGAAGCGTCAGGTGCATAGGATGCCGATATGCCTGGAACCAACCTGACGCGCGATGAGGCGCGTACCCGTGCCGGTGTGGTCAGCGATGTCAGCTACGCCATCGAGCTGGATCTGACCAACGCCCCGAGTGGAGCGCCGACCTTCCCGTCCGTGACCACGATCACCTTCACCGCGACCGACGGCGCGAGCACGTTCGCCGATCTGATCGCGGACAAGGTCCGTGAGGTCACGCTGAACGGCACCTCCCTCGACCCGGACACGGTGTACGACGGCGCTCGCATCCAGCTCGACGGTCTCGCGGCCGCGAACGAGCTGCGCGTGGTCGCGGACTGCCTGTACTCGCGGACCGGTGAAGGGCTGCACCGCTCGGTCGATCCGGCCGACAAGGAGACCTACCTCTACACCCAGTTCGAGGTGCCGGACGCCCGCCGGGTGTTCACCACTTTCGAGCAGCCGAACCTCAAGGCCCCTTTCACTTTCACCGTCTCCGCCCCGGCCCGCTGGGTCGTCATCTCCAACTCCCCCACCCCCGAGCCGACGCCGTACGCCGGTCCGAGCGGCGAGGAGCTCGCGCGCTGGGAGTTCCCGCCGACCGAGCGGATGTCGACGTACATCACCGCTGTGGTAGCCGGCCCGTACCACGTGGTCACCGACGCCTACGAAGGCCCGCATGGCACCTACCCGCTGTCGCTGCTGTGCCGTCCGTCGCTCAAGGACTCACTCGACACCGAGGACCTGTTCGAGGTGACCAAGCAGGGCTTCGCGCTCTTCGAGGAGGCCTTCGGGACGCCGTACCCGTTCCACAAGTACGACCAGGCGTTCGTGCCGGAGTACAACATGGGCGCGATGGAGAACGCGGGCTGCGTGACCCTTCGCGACGAGTACATCTTCCGCAGCCGCACCACGCACGCGGAGCTCGAGAGCCGCGCCAACACCGTGCTGCACGAGCTGGCCCACATGTGGTTCGGCGACCTGGTCACGATGACCTGGTGGGACGACCTGTGGCTGAACGAGTCGTTCGCCGAGTGGGCCTCGCACTGGGCGCAGGCGACGGCCACCACCAAGTACGCCGGTGCCTGGACGACGTTCTGCAACGCCCGCAAGAACTGGGCGTACCGGCAGGACCAGCTGCCCTCGACGCACCCGATCGCGGCCGACATGGTCGACTTCCACGCGGTCGAGGTGAACTTCGACGGCATCACCTACGCCAAGGGCGCCTCCACCCTGCGGCAGCTGGTCGCGTTCGTCGGTGAGGACACCTTCATCACCGCCCTGAAGGAGTACTTCGCCGATCACGCGTTCGGCAACACCGAGCTGACCGACCTGCTCAAGCCGCTCGAGAAGGCCTCCGGCCGCGACCTCGACGACTGGACCGAGCGCTGGCTGCGGACCGCCGGCGTGAACACGCTGCAGGCGGACTTCGGCGTCGACGCGGACGGCAAGTTCACGTCGTTCGCGATCGAGCAGACCGCTGCCGCGGAGTATCCCGTACTGCGTCCGCACCGGCTGGCCGTCGGTCTGTACCGGCGTACCGACGAGGGCCTGGTCCGCACCGAGCGGTTCGAGGTGGACATCGACGGCGCCCGCACTGAGCTGGCCGAGCTCGTCGGCGCCACGCAGCCGGACCTCGTGCTGCTGAACGACGACGACCTCACCTACGCGAAGATCCGGCTCGACGAGCGCTCGCGGGCCACTCTGGTCGAGTCCATCGACCAGCTGTCGGAGTCGCTGCCCCGAGCACTCGCCTGGGGTGCGGCCTGGGACATGACCCGGGACGCCGAGATGCCGGCCAGCCAGTACGTCGACATCGTGCTGCGCGGGATTCGCGCCGAGAGCGACCTGACCGGCGTCCGGTCGCTGCTCTCGCAGGTGACCAGCGCCATCAACCTGTACGCCGCACCGGACAAGCGGGACGCCTTGCGGATCCAGTTCGAGGAGGCCCTGCTGGGTCTCGTCAACGACGCCGAAGCCGGTAGCGATCACCAGCTCGCGTTCGTCCGGGCCTACACCAGCGCGGTCTTCTCCGAGGCCGGTGCGGACCGGCTGGTCGCGTGGCTCGACGACCGGGAGCTGCCCGCCGACCTGGTCGTCGACACCGACCTGCGCTGGACGCTGATCGTCGCACTGTCCCGGCTAGGCCGGATCGGCGCCGACGAGATCGACGACGAGCTGACCCGCGACACCACCATCACCGGTGGCGAGCGGGCCGCCCAGGCCCGCGCTGCGCGGCCGACCGCCGAGGCCAAGGAAGAGGCGTGGCGGATCGCGGTCGAGTCCGGAGACACTCCGAACGAGACGCAGTTCCGGACCATCCTCGGCTTCCAGCAGCCCGGCCAGGAGGACCTGCTCCGCCCGTACGTCGGGAAGTACCTGAGCGCGGCCAAGGACGTCTACACCCGGCTCGGCTCGTCCATGGGCGAGAACGTGCTGGTCTACCTGTCGCCGCGCAACCTGGCCGAGCAGCCGACGCTGGACGCGCTCACCGACTGGCTGGCCGCAGAGTCGACGGCGGTCGACGCACCGACCCGGCGCTACGTCTCCGAGGCCCAGGCCGACCTCACTCGGGCGATCGCCGCACAGGTCCGAGACGCGAGCTAGGGAGACAGCGTGCACCCGGCCGGGGTAGAACAGAGCAGATGCCTGCTTCTGACCCCGCCCTGGCCGGTGCAGCCGCTGTCGCGCTGACTGGACTCGCTGAGGCGTACCGCCCGCGCCCTGTCACACCCCTGCTCCCCTGGCGGGATCCGCATCGGCTGGTCAAGCCGTACATCATTACTGCGCGCGGTAGGCAGTGGGACGACCAGATGGTCGAGTTCGCTCGGGCCGGTGCGAGCCGGCAGCTCGACTTCGACGATGCGATGGGCTCGGTCGGCCTGGCCGTCGTCGTACTGCATCTGAGTGACGACGGTGCCTACCTGGTCGTGCACAGCTGGACGAAGGACTACCAGTCCAGACTGAGCCGATTCAGCGGCGTCGACGTGGACGACTTGCGGCCGGTGCCGACCGGCGTCGCACCGAGCGTGTGGGAGCTCGAGGTGCTCAGCCACGAGCGAACGGCGTACGTGACGCACATCCTGAGCGGTGGCGTCGACGTGGACGCCTGGCTGGAGGACGCGCTCGACACACGCCCCCAGCCGAAGCCGGACGGCATCCCTAGCGGCACATGACCTCGTCGATGAGCTTGCTGGCCGCCTTCTCCTGAGCCAGCAGCGCGTCCATCGAGTCGTACAGCTGCGTGGACATCGAGACCACCACACTGCGGCGGCCGTCGGCGCTGACAGCTGCACGAGTCTTGAAGCCGATCTGGTCACCACCCGGAATCCAGACCCGCCCGCCACACGGCAGATCACGGGAGAAGACCCCTAGTCCGTAGCGGGGGTTCCGCCACACCAGCTCGGCTGTCTCGTCGGTCTCGACCGTCGTGGTCAGTTCATCCAGCTGAGCCGGTGCGAGTAACCGTCCGTCGAAGATCGAGCGCAGAATCCGATCCAGGTCCTTCAGCGTGGAGATGTAGCCGCCGGACGCGTCCGCGTCGATCACGTCGGTGGTGTCGGTGTACTCGCCCGCCGTGAAGCGGGTGTAGCCGCGTGCATGCGGACCGGCGATCCGCGGGTCCGTGCGCGGGAAGTATGTGTCGCGCAGGTGCAGCGGGCGGACGATCCGGCGGTCGACCTCGTCGTACCAGGTCCGCCCGGTGACGGCCTGGATCACCAGACCCACGAGGTCGTAGCCGGTGTTCGAGTAGCTCCAGCCCTTCCCCGGCGGGAACGTCGGCTGGTTCTTCAGACCCGCTTGCACGATCGCCTCCTCGGTGTGCACGAGGTACCGGCGCTCGTAGTACTGCTGCGCGCTCTCGATGTTCGGGAAGCTCTCGTCGGAGATGCCGGCGGTGTGCTGCAGCAACTGCCGCACAGTGATCTTCCGCCCGTTGTACTCGGTACCGGCAGTGCGACCGGGCAGCCACTTCTCCACCGAGTCGTCCAGCCGCATGCGGCCTTCGGCGACCAGTTGGAGCACAACAGTCCCCACCAGCACCTTGTTGGTGCTGCCGATCCGGAACCGGCCGTCTGGGCGCACCTGCACTCCACTGACTGCAGTTCGCGAGCCGTGTGGTGACGTCTCTCGAGCCAGTACGCCGGTCACTCCGGTGGCGACGATTCCGTCGGCGTCTCGTTGCAGTGTGGATCGGCCGGCCTCGGCACTGACCGGTACGGCGGTTGCCACCAGCGTCAGGGCGATGGCGGCGAAAAGTCGTCTTCTCATGTCTCGAAGGCTTTCAACGCACCAATCACGTCACCATCGCCTACGGACCCGGACAGTGGTAGCGCGAACGCGACCTGTAGCCATCAAACGATTGCTCGTCGGCACACCGTGAGGAGTCGTGCGCGGACTGCGATCTCCTTGCTCAGAAGGAGATTCTCACCACTTGAAGAACACTCACTTCCAGCCCGGTTCGGTTTAAGCTCACGCGGAGAGACCTGGGGAGGGGTCCTGTGCCGTGACATCACATCGCCGGAAAAAGAAGCAGCAACGCTCGCGCAGCGCGGTCGGTGCCGCCATAGTTGCGACTGCCGCGATCGCCACCGTGTCCGCGTTCATCCTGACCAAAGGCGAATCCACGCCACCGGATGACGACGCGGTGCGCGCAGCCGCCGTACCGGACAGCCCTGCCTCGACGCCGACTCCCAGTGCGCACCCCTCGGTCGTGTCCAAGGCCGACCGGAAGCCGCCGACCAGCCGCTCTGCTCCCGAGATGACAACGAGTACACCGCCAAACACTGGGCCGACCTCACCTCGCTTCACACGCGGCCAGTGGATCGCGGTGCTCGACAAGTACTCGTCCGACACCGGACTGGACGCCGGTCAGCTCGCGCAGAACACGGCGGCGAAGATCATCGCGGCTGGTGTCCCCGCGAAGGCCATGCTGGTCAACGGCCAGTACCCGGGCTTCGCCAACAGCTCAGGCGAGCCGGTGCTCGACACATGGGTCGTCTACCTCGGCCCTGGTACGTCGTCGGCCCAGATGCTCAATCTGTGCACCGCACCGAAGACGCAGCGCGCCTACGACAACCCTGCCTGCCCGACCTTCGAACCGGCGACCGCCGGCAGGTGATCGGTCGCCAGCCGGGCGTGCAGGTGTGAGTCATGCCGCTCGCCGTCCGGCTCGACGTAGTAGTCCCGCATGGTCCCTTCCAGCTGGAACCCTGCGCGGAGAGCGACCCGACAGGACCCCTCGTTGACCAGCGAGTGGTCGAGCGAGATGCGGTGCAGCCCCAGACCGTCCGGGGCGAACGCCCATCGTGCAGCCGCGTCCAGAGCGCGGGCCCCGAGGGCTCGACCGCGAGCGGCCGGACTGACCCAGTAGGCGGCGACCGCCTGGTCCGGGACCCGGTGCACATCCCGCAAGGCGACGTTCCCGAGCACGTAGTCGGTACTGCGGTCCGCGATGGCGAAGATGGCGTTGCCACGCGCCCAGGCGTCCAGGCGCGGGCCGAGCCAGCGCCGCGCCCGCTGGTCCGCGGGAGTACGGATCACCGCAGTCCCCGCGGTCCAGCGCAGTACGTCAGGATCCCGCAGCGCCTCGGCCACCGCCTCCTCATCAGAGGCTACGAACGGACGCAGTACGACGTCGTCCAGCTCGATGCGGTGCGGCTGCAGGGCCGGGGTCACTGCTTGTGGGGCTCGTTGGCGTGCAGCAGCGGCGCCTGGTGCGCGTTGGTACCCAACTGCTGCACTCCGGTCACCAGACCGCCGGTGAGGTCACCAGTGGCGAACGACGTCTGCATCGTCAGCGCGGCCAGGCCGGCTGCGGTGTCCGACAGCTGGCGCTTCGCCTCCGAACCGGTGACGATCTCCAGCCGGCGACCGGCCGGGTCGACGTACACCAGGACGGTGTGGTCGGGGTCCTCGAGCTCGTTCAGCAGCTCGACGGCGAACGGACGGGTCTCGGAGTCCGCGCCACCGACGTACACGGAGAAGTGCAGGCCGGACGCCTCCTCGGCGTGCCGGACCGCGCGCTCGATGTCGTAGAGCTGGTCGGGCGTGAACGCGTCACCAACTGGCACTTGCGCCTCCGGTCGTACGGGCGACGCCGGCACCGGCGGTCGCGAGGGTTCCCGGAGCGGCGGGCAGCTCGGGCAGGTTGGCAGGGTCGGGCTTGGTGGCGACCGGTCCGTTGATCCAGACCGGCGGCGCCCACCAGGACAACCCCGGCCGGTACCGCGGGCCGCTCGCGATCGACCCCGCGAACACCAGCAGGGCCAGCACCGCAGCCACCAACACAGGAATGCCGACGAACACCAACACCGTGTGGCCGGACAGCTCAGCAATCACACCCGCAGCCTAGTACTTCCGGACCGCCGGCTGCTCCAGGGCCTCGCCTGCAGCAGCCGGGAGCCTCAGATCGTCAGCAGCCGCCGCAGTTGTAGTAGAGGATGTCCCAGTGGTTGCCCTCGTTGGCGTAGATGTTGCCCGCGCCGGAGCGCCACTGCTGGGCGCCGTCACCACGGTCGGCGATCCGGGTGAAGGTGTTGCGGATGTAGTTGCTCACGCAGGTGTAGACGGAGATGTCGACCTTGTAGCCGTTGCGGTGGCTGTAGGTACCACTCGCGTGACCGGTCTCGGTACCGCCGGTGACGTTCACGGCACACCCGCTCGCCTGCTTCAGCGTGCGGACGCCGTACACGGTGCTGTCGTTGATGTTGGTGAACGACGTGCAGGTCGAGTTGTTCCAGTCCGAGCAGTTGCCGCTCGACGACCAGGTGATGCCGGCCGCGCTGAAGATCGAGGCGGCTTGCGAGTGCGTCAGCTTGGTCAGCGCGGACGCTTCGACGGCCGGCAGCAGGCCGGCCACCATCACGACGGCGGCGGTCAGAACACGGAGCACAACCTTCATGGGGACACTCCTTGAAATAGGGGCGGTTATTTCAAGGAGTGGAATGCCCAAGAAAGTTATTTACCAAACCTTTAGATAGATCAGAAGTTAACATCCGAACACTGGTAGAAGGCGTTCCCCGTGTCGGCGATGGTCCAGACCGACAGGATCATGTGCCGGCCGCTCTTACCGCTCGGCAGGTTGCCGCTGTGCGCCAGGTCCGACGGCGGCCGGCCGCTGAACGGAACGGTCAGGAACGGGTTCAGCTCCAGCGCCCCGCGGGTCAGCGGAGCGTTCTGGTTCCAGCCGTTCTTGGTGACGTAGTACCGGAAGTCGGTCGTCGAGTGCGAGGCGGTGAAGTGCCACTTGAACGTGAAGTTCGCGCCTGAGGTCAGGCGATTGGTCGGCCAACTGCCGTTCCGCTGGTCATCCAGTTGCGCGAAGGCACCGATCCCGGCCGAGCAGATCTTGCCGTCCGGCGGGCCGCCGTTCGGGAAGCCCTTCGGCCCCTCGACACTCTGCGGCTCCCATTGGATGTTGCCGCAGTTCAGCGACTGATTGGCCTGGCAGTGCTTGGCTCGGCTGATCGGTGCGTTGGTCCAGCCGTGTGCACTGGCCATCGGGACCGAGGTGCTGAACGTCAATGCCAGGGCACCGACAGCAACACCGGCCATGCTGACTTTGCGTGATCGCAGCATGAGATAACTCCTTCAACTGTAGGGGCGGTGACAGTGAAGGAAGGCGCCTTCGTGGTTGACCAATAGAAAACAACTCTTCAAATCTATTGTCAACAACTCGTGACTAGGGAAATACGGAAAGCTAGATTGTCAGAGCGCCGATCAAGCGTCTGAGTCGGAGATTGTTGGGGAGGTCCTCGATGAGCACCGGTTCGCCGTCGGGGCCGCCGAGCGGGACCCGCCAGTTCGGGTACTCGTCGGTGGTGCCCGGCTGGTTCTGGGTACGGCGCTCTCCGACGGCATCGGTCAGTGCGACACCGACGAGTTTCGACGGAGTGTGAGCGACGTACTGGTGCAGTGCCTCCACGATGCGTTCGACATCGCCGTCGGTGTAGCGGAGCAGGTGGCGCTCGCGCAGTGCGTCCAGCCACGCATCCCGATCCGCCTCGTCGACGGCCAGCTCTTCGGCGACCGGGCGGGTCAGCAGGCCGAGGCGGTTGCGCAGCTCGACATGGTCGCCGGCCAGGTAGCCCGCGGTCGGCGGCAGGTCGTGTGTGGTGACGGTGGCCAGGCACAGCTCGCGCCAGCGCTCAGGGGCGAGCGGCTTGCCGTCGGCATCCCGCTCGAACCACAGCACCGACGTACCGAGCACTCCGCGCTCGGTGAGGTAGTCGCGCACCCAGGGCTCGACAGTGCCGAGGTCCTCCCCCACGACTGTCACTCCAGCGCGGGTGGCCTCCAGTACGAGGATGCCGATCAGCGCCTCGTGGTCGTAGCGCACGTAGGTGCCCTCGGTCGGCGCCTCCGGTGAGGTCACCCACCAGAGGCGGAACATGCCGAGGATGTGGTCGATCCGCAGTCCACCGCCGTGGCGCATCACCGCGCGGACCAGGTCCCGCCAGGCGGCGTACCCGGTCTCGGCCAGTGCGTTCGGCCGCCAGGGCGGCTGGGACCAGTCCTGCCCCTGCTGGTTGAACGCGTCCGGCGGCGCTCCGACGTGGATGCCCTGTGCCAGCACGTGCTGCAGCGCCCACGCGTCCGCACCGTCCGGGTGCACGCCGACTGCCAGGTCGTGTACGACGCCCAGCGACATGCCGGCGGCCTTGGCCCGGGCCTGCGTGCGGGCGAGCTGATCGTCCATCTGCCACTGCAGCCAGCAGTGGAACTCCACTGCGTCGGGGTTCTCGTTCCGGAACGCGGTGACCGCCGAGCTGGTCGGGTCCTGCAGTTCCTCGGGCCACTTACTCCACTCAGGCCCGTGTACGTCGGAGATCGCCGCCCACGTCGCGAAATCGACCAGCCCCTGGTTCTCACGGTCGCAGTACGCGCCGTACTCGGCGATACGGCCGATCGAGGGTCGCACGCCGAACAGGAGCTGCAGCGCCTCGCGCTTGGCGGCCCAGACAGTGTCACGGTCCAGAGCGTTCGCGTCCTCGCTCAGAGCCCGCGCCTGCAGACTGAGCGTCCGGACCCGATCCCGCTCGGCCGGTGCCAGATCGCCGTACTCGTCGATGTCCTCGATGCGCAGGTAGATCGGGTTGCCGAACCGCCGCGAAGCCGGCAGGTACGGCGAGGGCTCCATTCGACCGGCCAGTTCCGCCGCATGCAGCGGGTTGATCAGCACGAACCCGGCACCCAGGTCGTTGGCGGACCAAGCGGCCAGATCGGCGAGGTCGTGCAGATCGCCGATCCCCCACGAGCGTCGCGAGCGGACGGAGTACAGCTGCAGTACCCAGCCCCAGGTGCGGTTGAGCTTCTCCGGCTCCAGCTTCGCGGGAGTGACGATCAGCGAGCCGACCGAGATCTCCGGACTACTACCGATCCGCGCGCACAGCCGGTGGTAGCCCAGCGGCAAGTCTCCAGGCAGCTGGTACGTCGCCTCGCCGGTCTGCACGCCGTCGACCCACTCCGGCTCGACCCAGTGCTCCTGCTGCGGGATATCCCGTCGCTGGCCGCCATCCTCCAGGTCCACCCACACCTCAGCAGTGGACCCGTGCGGCAGGTGTACGGCGAACCATGGCGTCCAGCCCGCGCGCATCACCACAGTGGCCGGCAGTGTCCGTCGCCAACGCGCCAACTGGTGCTCATCCAGCGCCTCAGCAGCCTTATCCGGTGTGGACGCATCCACACCGAGTGCCGCGAGCACAGTGGAGACAACCTCGCTGGAGACGATCACATGCTCGCCTTGCCAGTTCCAGTACTCCGTCGCCACGCCATGGGCAACCGCTAGCTCGACAAGGGCCGGAGTGGGAGCAGTCACCTCAGCGAGTCTGCCGCATCAAGGCCCTTGGTGTGTAACGCAGCGCCGTGTCAGTCGGCCGGTCGGCGCTTGCTGAGCACCAGTACGGCGAACAGGAGGGCCACACTGGCCACCACGAGCCCGATGGCGACCCCTGCGACGTTGTCGGTGAGCTGGTAGAGCGCAGTCGGCCAGATGACCAGCAGGATCGAGCAACCGACCACCGCGTACGCCGATGCGCGCCGCCTCCCGTAGGCGACCAGCAGTGCGGCCGGACCGGCGGTTCCGACGGCCAGTGCCATGATCTCGCCGCGCTCCTGGATCAGCCAGCAGATCGACGAGCTGAACATCGCTGCACCGGCCAGCGACCAGGCGGTGGGCTGGTCACGAACCAGCCCGAGCATGGCCAGCACGAACGCGACCAGGATGAAACCGGTCCCGGCGATCCCGGCCGAGTTCGACGCCGATCCGTCGTCCGGGGTCAGCACGTCGGCGGTGATCACCAGCACCCCGACGGCCAGGATGCCGAACGTTGCCACCAGCAACGACGACCCGGCCAGCCACCACAGGCCGAGACCGGCCAGAGTGAGCGCGACAGCGACCCCGGTGACCCGGCCCGCCTCGCCCTCGATCGCGACATAGGTGGCGAAACCGGCCACACAGCAGCCAAGCGAGGCCAGCGCCGAGGCGAGCTGGTCCCGGCGCCGGAAGGTCTTCAGTACGACGGCCGCCCCGAGCAGCACGACTGCAGCCACAGTCCCGGTGCTGATCCGGGCCGCCCGGCCCATCTCGCCCCAGTTGGCCAGCGTGAGCAGCGCCACAGCGCCGAGCAGGAGCGCACCGCCGACGTACCCGAGCACCTCGATCAGTGCATTCGAATGCGGGGCAACCGGCGGCGTCCGGGGCTTCGGCGGCGGAGCGGCCGGGGGCTCAGGCTTGTACCGCTCCAGGGCGGCATCGAGTTCGGCGTCGGCCGCCGCGCGCAGCGCCTCCGCCTGGTACTGGCGCAGCACGCCCGCGCTCACGAGCCTGAGCAGCTCGTCGTCCAAGCGGCTGGGCATGCGATTCGTCTCCCTGGTCGAGGTCACTGAGAGGGTGTCTGGGTACTCCGCGCCGTAGCGAGCATGTGCTCGGTGCGGTGCATCGTCGTGCTGGAGGGGAGGCCTCGATGTGGTTCATCGTGGCCTTTCCTCCAGTGCGGCGAGGTGCCGTACCGAGTGCAGCGCAGTAGGCGTGGAGTTCCCAGACGCCCTCTAACATGGGCGGCGATATGCCTATTCTGACCAGCTACCTTGTGTCCGCGATCAGTCACCCCCTGTTTTCCCGTCCGCTGGAGCTCCCAACCTTCTTCCGGTGGGGCAACGACGGCAAGCTCGAGGTGACCGACGAAATCATCCGTGTGCCGGCCCGGATCCTCGCGCTCGTCATCGGCTTCTTCCTGCTCCGCTGGGTGCTGCACAAGGTGATCCGGCGCTTCGCCCGCCGCACCGGCAACGGCGCCGTGGCCGGCGTGCTGTCGAAGTCGAAGCTCGGCCAGGACTTCGTCGAGAACAACCTGGCCACCACGCGCCGGGCCCAGCGCGCCGAAACGATCGCTTCACTGCTGAGCAGCATCGTGACGATCGTGCTCAGCGCCGTCCTGGTGGTGATGGTGCTGGCCGAGCTCGGCTTCAACATCCTGCCGGTGATCGCCTCCGCGAGCATCATCGGCGTCGCGCTCGGTTTCGGCGCCCAGACGCTGGTCAAGGACTTCCTGGCCGGCGTCTTCATGATCTTCGAGGACCAGTACGGCGTCGGCGACCTGATCGACATGGAGAAGGCGACCGGCACCGTGATCGCGGTCGGCCTGCGGATCACCACGCTGCGCGGTGAGGACGGCACCACCTGGTACGTCCGGAACGGCGAAGTCCTGCGGATCGGCAACCTGACCACCCGCGACCCGGGAGCCACCGGCTCCTCAGGCGTCGGCAGCGGCACCGAGAAGGCCGAGGAAGACGCTCACCTTCCGACGGAATAGAACACAATTCATCATCACAGATCTTGACCGCACGAGTACGGCGCGCCATCATCGGCAGTGGATTAGGAAACCTTCCTAACCAAATTCCCAGAGTCATCCAACTCACCCGCCCCGGTTTTGGAGCTCGAGATGCGTCGATCGTTGCGTCGCGCCCTGGTGGCGCTCCTGTCCCTCACTCTGGCGACCACTCTGCTGGTCGCCCCCACCCAACCAGCCAACGCCGAGCCGCAACACCCCCGGCAGCAGTTCCTCCGCGACTCGGTCGGCGGACTGTTCCTGCACTGGGGAATGCGGACCTCCCCCGGGTACACGAGTTGCAGCACCTGGGAGAGCGCCGTGAAGTCCGGCGGCTGGGATCCGGCGTACTGGGTTCGCGAGGCCCAGAAGCTGCACACGCAGTACCTGGTCCTGGCGACCTTCCACAGCCGGCTCGGCTACGCCCGGCCGTGGCCGAGCAAGATCCCGGGCAGCTGCCACACCGGCCGCGACCTCGTCCAGGAGACCATCGACGCCGCGACCGCCAAGGGCCTGAAGGTCATCCTCTACATGACCGACGATCCGCAGTGGCACGCCGAAGGCTTGCCTGCAGGCAAGAGTTGGCTCGATTCCGCCGCCTACTCGAAGTACAAGGGCCACTCGGTCGACCTGAGCACGCGCGACGGATTCGGCGAGTTCAGCTACGACAACTTCGTCGAGGTGATGCAGCGCTACCCGAACCTCGGCGGCTTCTGGATCGACAACGACAACGCCTACTGGGAACGCAACGGACTGTACGAGCGGATCCGGCGCGAGCGCCCGTCGTACACGCTGAGCAACAACAACGAGGACACGCCGATCATGGACATGATCAGCAACGAGCAGAAGACCGGCATGTCCCCGAACTACGACTACCCGCAAGCCGTCTACACCGCCGCGCCGCGGCTGATCGAGGCCGATTTCAAGCTCCCGTCGACCGGAGCCTGGTGGTACAACGGCTCCGACCCGACCGTGGACGCCAAGCTCACGATCGGCCGCCTCGTCACCAACGCCGGTTCGTCGATCAAGGCCTTGATGGCCGAGACCGCCATGGTCAACGGCCGCTTCCCGGCGAAGCAAGAGAGTTTTAACAACCTTGTTGACAAATTTCTCCAGCCCATCTGGCCGTCGCTGCACGGCACCGAGGGCGGCGGGTACGCGTACGGCGGCCTGAAGCCCGGTTTCTGGAACGACGGGGCCCACGGCGTCACCACGGTGAGCCGCAGCAACCCCAACGAGCACTACATCCACGTGCTCACCCGGCCGTCGACGAACACCCTGCGGGTCCGCGACAACGGCTACCGGGTCTCTCGAGTGACCGATCTCCGGACAGGCGCCGTGATTCCCCACACGCAGGCGACCGGCGTACTGACGCTGACCGGCATCAGCGCGTGGGACCAGTACGACACCGTGTTCAAGGTCGAGACCGTCGGCCGCGAGGGGTTCGTTCCGGCGACCGTCACCGCTTCAGCCGGCACCAACGCTGCCGCGGCCGCAGACGGCAACTACTCGACCTACTGGGACAGCAGCAAGACCACTCCGGTGTCGCTGCGCTTCGACCTCGGCTCAGCCAAGCCGGTGCGGTTCCTCGGCATCAACCAGCGCGAGGACTCGGTCTCCTACGCCCGCTCCGCCACTGAGCAGTCCGCCCGGATCAAGGACTACCGCGTCTACACCAGCTCCGACGGGACGAACTGGGGCTCGCCGATCAAGACCGGCACCCTGCCCAGTCGCCGCGGCGTGGTCTACATCGACGTACCGGCGACCACCGCCCGCCACGTGAGGCTGGAGGTCGTCAACACGCACGCTGCCTCCAGCGACACCACCCGCTACAAGCGCTTGCGCATCGACGAGACCTGGGTCGGTACGGCGTACGCGCGATCCGCCGGCGTGGTTGCGCAGGCCGCGACCGCTGCCGAGTTCAACGTGAAGACCTACGGCGCGAAGGGGGACGGCAGCGCCAACGACACCGCGGCGATCAACAAGACGATCACCGCCGCGGCCAACGCCGGTGGCGGCACGGTCCGCTTCCCCGCGGGCACCTACAAGAGCGCCAACTCGATCCACCTGAAGAGCAAGATCACCTACCAGCTCGACTCCGGCGCGACCATCCTCGGCGCGAGTAACGACACCTACGACGCGGCCGAACCGAACCCGTACGACGACTACCAGGACTACGGGCACAGCCACTTCCACAACGCGATGATGTGGGGCGACCAGCTCACCGACATCGCGTTCACCGGGACCGGCACGATCGACGGTGGCGGACACCTGATCACCGGCAATCCGAAGGCCGGCGAGGCGGACAAGATCATCTCGCTGACCCGCTGCAACGGGCTCCGGGTGGATGGCATCCGGCTGCGCCGCGGCGGTCATTTCGCGATGCTCACCAACGGCTGCGACAACATCAGCTCGGACAACCTGGTGATCGACACAGCCAGCGATCGCGACGGCTGGAACGTGATCAACGCGAAGAACGTGACCATCACGCACGCGAAGTTCGCCGCGAACGACGATGCCCTCGCCTTCAAGAGCGACTGGGCTCTCGGCCGCACGATCGACAACGGCAACGTCCGCGTCTCCGACGCCGAACTGTCGGCCGGCTGCTGCAACGCGTTGATGTTCGGCTCGGAGACCTGTGGTGACTTCACCGGCTACAACTTCGAGCGGATCAAGATCACCGGAGCCACCAAGTCCGGCCTCGGCATGGTGTCGATGGACGGCAGCAACATCTCCGACGTGCACTACCGCGACATCACCATGACCGGCACCCGCAGCCACATCATGCAGAAGGTCGGCACCCGCAAGCGCTGCGGCGACAACCCCGGTGTCGGTTCGATCAGCAACATCACCTACCAGAACATCACCGGCACGTACGACGGCTCCCGCGGGACGGCGTACAGCCCGACGTTGTGGGGCGAGTCCGGCAACCGCATCCACGACCTGACGTTCGACAACGTGCAGCTGAACGTGCCCGGCGGTAACGGCACGATGAGCACCGGCGTACCGACCAACGACCCGAAGAACTACAACCCGAACAGCATCGGCACCAGGCCGTCGTACGGGTGGTACATGCGTCGCGTGAACGGAGTGAAGTTCACCAACAGCTCGGTCCGGTTCACCAAGAACGACGGTCGGCCCGGAGTGATCACCAACGAGTCCGGAAACGTCGGACTGACCGATTTCGTCGCCGAACGCGGTACTGCGAGCCCACACGACCTCGGGTTCCAGACAGTGGCCGGGTACTGCGCTACTGGCAAGAACACCACCGGTGGCGCGCTGCGGATCAGTGCGACCGGCTCGACGAGCAACTGTCCCGCTAATGCAGTGATGCTCGACAACGGTCTGGCCAAGACACCCCCAATGGGCTTCAACAACTGGAACTCGACCAAGTGCTCCAGCACCTTCAACGAGTCGATGATCAAGAGCATCGCGGACCTGTTCGTGAGCAAGGGTCTGAAGGACTCCGGGTACCAGTACGTCAACATCGACGACTGCTGGGCGCTCCCCCAGCGCAACGCCCAAGGCAACCTGGTGCCCGACCCGGCCCGCTTCCCGAACGGCATCAAGAGTGTCGCGGACTACGTGCACAGCAAGGGACTCAAGTTCGGCATCTACACCAGTGCCGGCACCAAGACCTGCAACACCGCGGGCTTCCCCGGCGGTCTCGGTCACGAGCAGCAGGACGCCAACCTGTTCGCCTCCTGGGGTGTCGACTACCTCAAGTACGACAACTGCAACAACCAGGGCGTAGACGCTCAGCAGCGCTACAAGGCCATGCGGGACGCACTGCTCAACACTGGTCGTCCGATCGTCTACTCGATCTGTGAGTGGGGCCGTACCGGTCCCCCGCGGGTGTGGCAGTGGGGCAAGGATGTCGGCAACCTGTGGCGGACCACAGGTGACATCAGTGACAACTGGGGCAGCATGATCGGCAAGGCCCAGGCCAACCGGGTGCTCACCCAGTACGCCGGCCCCGGGCACTGGAACGACCCGGACATGCTCGAGGTCGGCAACGGTGGGATGACTGCGACCGAGTACCGCACGCACATGAGCCTGTGGGCGATCATGTCCGCTCCCCTGCTCATCGGCACCGACCTGCGCAAGGCATCCGCCGAGACGTTCGAGATCCTCAACAACCGCGACGTGATCGCGATCGATCAGGACAAGCTCGGCCGCCAGGCCACTGTGGTCAGCTCGTCCAACGGACTGGTGGTCTATGGCAAGACTCTGGCCAACGGCGACCGTGCCGTTGCCCTGTCCAACGAAACGACGTCGGCAGCCACCATCTCCACGACTGCGGCAGCACTCGGCCTCGGCGGATCTTCGTCGTACACGCTGAAAGACCTGTGGAGTAAGGCGACCCGGACCACCTCAGGTGCGATCAGCGCCTCGGTCCCGGCGCACGGCACCGTGCTCTACCACGTCAGTCGGGCCGGTACGACGACTCGGTCGGAGGCGGAGGCGGCGACGTACTCGGCGGGTAGCACGGTCGACACCAACCACTCCGGCTTCTCGGGCACTGGTTTCGTCAACACGCCCAACGCAGTCGGCAGCTACGTGCAGTGGACTGTCAACCGGCCAGAGGCTGGCCCGGCCACCCTCGCCTTCGACCACGCCAATGGCACTACAGCCAACCGGGCCGTGGACATCGCAGTCAACGGGACTGTGGTCGCCAAGAACGTCGCAGTACCGTCCACCGGCGCCTGGACGCTGTGGCGCACGCTGGTGACCAGTGCGAACCTCAACGCCGGCGCGAACACCATCCGCGTGACGGCAACAACCGCCGACGGCGCTCCGAACCTCGACTACCTCGACGTCACGACCACCGCCACTGCACACGCTTTGGCGGCGACGGACTGGTCGAAGGAGATGGTCGACTCGACCATGGCGCGCTACAAGCCGACAGCGATCGGCGGCTGGTCCTACCCGATCGGCCTGTACCTCTACGGGCAGTACCTGGTCTACCAGCGCACCCATGACCCGAAGTACCTGAGCTACATCAAGACGTGGGTCGACAGGTTCGTCGACTCGTCCGGGAACATCAGCAACAGCTTCAACAACCTCGACAGCATGCTCTCCGGTCGACTGCTCGTCCTGCTGCATCACGAGACCGGCGACAACCGCTACAAGGTCGCGGCGACCAAGATCCGCACCCGGCTCAACAGCTACCCACGGACCGCGGACGGCGGGTTCTGGCACGCCACCAGCCGCCAGCACCAGCTCTGGGGCGACGGGGTGTTCATGGTCGACCCGTTCCTCGCCGAGTACGGTCGCGAGTTCGGCGACTCGACGTACACGAACAAGGAGACCGTCGATCAGCTACTGACGACTGCCAAGCACCTGCAGCGCCCAAGCGGACTACTGCGGCACGCGTACGACGAGGCGCGGGCGCAGACCTGGGCGGATCCGAACACCGGGCTGGCGCCGGAGGTCTGGTGCCGCGCCGAGGGCTGGTACGGGATGGCGGTCATCGACGTGCTCGAGGTGGTCCCGGCGAACCAGCCGCGGCGGGCCGAACTGATCGACGTACTGCGGAAGCTGGTCGCCGGCTATGCGCGGTATCAGGACCCCAAGACCGGGCGCTGGTTCCAGGTCGTCGACAAGGGCAGCCGGACCGACAACTGGACCGAGACCTCCTGCTCGTCGATGTACACCTTCGTCATCTCCCGGGCGATCCAGCGTGGGTACGTCGACTCGTCGTACCAGGCGGTGGCCGATCGCGGCTACCAAGGTGTGCTGGGCAAGATCTCGCTGGGCAGCGACGGGCGCACCAACCTGAAAGACATCAGCATCGGCACCAACGTCGGCAACTACAGCTACTACATCGCCCGGCAGCGCGCCACGAACGACTTCCACGGCCTCGGCGCGTTCCTGATCATGAACGAACAGCTCCGCCCGAAGAGCCTGGCCACGTCCGCAGTACAGGCCGACCCGGCCGCCATGGGCGCGGCGCCGTACCTGTACCTCGGCTGGGGCAATCCGCAGAAGGCGACCGACGTGATGAAGGCCGCCGGCAACCAGTGGTTCACGATGGCCTTCGTGCTGTCCGACGGCGGCTGCAACCCGAAGTGGGACGGCAACCGCAGCCTCACCGGCGGCAACGACCAGTCCGTCATCAACAGCATCCGCGGCGCCGGTGGCGACATCATCCCGTCGTTCGGCGGCTGGTCGGGGAACAAACTCGGTCAGAAGTGCTCATCGGCCTCCGCGCTGGCTGCGGCGTACCAGAAGGTGATCGACGCCTACAAGCTGAAGGCGATCGACATCGACATCGAGGACAAGGAGTTCCAGAACCACACCGTCCAGCAGCGGGTCGTCGACGCGCTGAAGATCGTCAAGAACAAGAACGCCGGGATCAAGACCTACATCACCTTCGGCACCACCACGACCGGTCCGGACTCGTGGGGTACCGCGCTGATCAACAAGGCGGCCGCAGCCGGGCTGGCCAACGACGGCTGGGTGATCATGCCGTTCGACTTCGGCGGTGGCTCGACCAACATGGCCACACTCACCACGCGGGCCTCGGAGGGCCTGAAGGCCAAGCTGAAGAGCGCCTACGGGTACAGCGACGACCAGGCCTACCGGCGGATGGGTATCTCGTCGATGAACGGCAAGACCGACGTACCCAGTGAGACCGTCCGGCTGCAGGACTTCCGGACCATGCTGAGCTACGCCCAGCAGCACCACCTGGCCCGCTTCACCTTCTGGGCCGTCAACCGGGACCGGCCGTGCAGCGGCGGCTCAGACCCCGGTGCGAACTGCAGCGGTATCGCGCAGAACCCGTACGACTTCACCAAGGTCGTCGCGCAGTTCCGCGGCTGAGACCCGGGGGGACGGGGGAAGGCGCCCGGTGTGATCCACCGGGCGCCTTCGTACGTCGTTTGCTCAGGCGTTGCTCAGGCGGTGAAGGTGACGTCCAGCGTGATCGTCGTACCGGTCAGCGCCTGGGAGACCGGGCAGTTCTTCTTCGCGTCCTCGGCGAACTCCGCGAACTCGTCCGCGGTCAGGCCCGGGACCTTGCCGTTGACCGACAGCACGATCCCGGTGATGCCCTCACCCGGCTGGAAGGTGACGTCGGCCGAGGTGTCCAGGGACTCCGGTGCGTTGCCGCCCTGGGACAGCGCGTGCGACAGCGCCATCGAGAAGCAGGCCGAGTGCGCGGCCGCGATCAGTTCTTCCGGGCTGGTCTTGCCGTTCGCGTCGTTGGCGCGGGACGCCCACGAGACGTCGAAGGTGCCGACCCCGGAGGACTCCAGGGCGACCTGCCCGGCGCCCTCCAGCAGCGAGCCTTCCCAGTGCGTCTTGGCCGTACGAGTGGTTGCCATGCTCGTCTGTTCTCCTTGCGAGGCTTTAGTTGCCGGACACGTCGATCGCGCCGGGATAGTTCGGTTCGTCGGTGTTCACCATGCTGTGGGCGGCCATCACCATGTAGCGCCAGATCTCCTCGTCCCGATCGGGCGTCAGGGCGATCTCGTCCAGGGCGGCCCGCATGTGGCCGAGCCAGCGGTCGCGCGCACTCGGTGTGACCGCGAACGGCATGTGCCGCATCCGCAGCCGCGGATGACCGCGCTCGTCGGAGTAGGTGCGCGGCCCACCCCAGTACTGCTCCAGGAACATCCGGAAGCGCACCTCGGCCGGACCGAGGTCCTCCTCCGGGTACATCGGCCGAAGCTCGGGGTCGGCGGCGACGCCACGGTAGAACGCCGCCACCAGCCGGTGGAAGGTGTCCGCCCCACCGACGGCGTCGTAGAAGCTCTCTGCGTCACTCATGTCGAGACCAGTGTCTCAAGTCGCCCTAACGTGCTGTTCGAGGGCTGCCCGTTCGGCGTCTCCGAGCGGGCGTTTGGCGTGCGTCACACCGTCCACTGCGACCAGTACGGCGACCGATTTCGCGTACACGTCCTCGCTGGCACCGGACCGGTCCAGAATGTGCGAGCGGAGCGTGTACGACGACGTACCGATCGACTCGATCCACACATCGACGTCGTACGGCGGGTGTCGCAGCAGGATCGGACGGAGGTAGTCAACGGTCAGACTGGCCAGCACACACGGGTAATCGTCGAAGAACACTCCAGCTGTCCCCAGCACGTCGCTCAGGAAGGCAATGCGGGCTTCCTGGAGGTAGTCGAAGTACCGGACGTTGTTGACGTGGTCGTAGGAGTCGATGTCCGACCAGCGGACCAGGACCGGGTGCGTGAAGGTCATGACGCCACCAGCCTCGAGAGGACCACTCGTTCCTCCGGGGTGATGCGGCGGAGGCGGTTGGCCTTGAAGTCGAACGGGACGAGCTTGGTCCGCGCCTCGACGTACGTCGTCCGGGTCGGTTCGAGGTCGAGAATCTCGTAGTCGACGGTGAACTGGGCCGCCTTGATCTCACTGATCCACAGCTCGATCCGGACCGGCTCGGACCGGAACCGCAGTGGCGCTCGGTAGTGGACCTCGTGCCGGGCCACCAGCAGACCGGTCTCCAGCGTGTCCGCGCCCAGTTCGGCGGCGGTCCGGAAGAGGAAGTCGACCCGGGCGTCCTGGAGATAGTCGACGTACCGGCCGTTGTTCACGTGGCCCAGCGCATCCATATCGCCCCACCTGAGCGGACAGTGGTAAACGTGCCGGTTGTGATGAGCCACACGGCGATCATCGCATCCTGGGTGCTCCCGGCATGACGCAGCGTGGGTAATGTCATCCCCGGCAACATGTACCTACCAGTAGGGAGCGGCGATGACGCAGCAGCGAGTGGCGATCGTGACCGGGGCAGCCCGGGGAATCGGCGCGGCTGTCGCGCTCCGCCTGGCCAAGGACGGGAACGCGGTCGCGGTCCTCGACCTGGACGAGGGCGCCTGCGAAGGCACCGTCAAGGCGATCACCGAGGCCGGCGGCAAGGCCGTCGCGATCGGCGCCGACGTCAGCAAGTCCGACCAGGTCGCCGCCGCGATCGAGCGGGTCGTGGCCGAGCTCGGCGCCCCGACGATCCTGGTGAACAACGCCGGCGTACTGCGCGACAACCTGCTCTTCAAGATGTCCGAGGACGACTGGGACACGGTCATGTCCGTGCACCTCAAGGGCAGCTTCCTGATGTCGAAGGGCGTCCAGGCGCACATGGTCGAGGCCGGGTACGGCCGGATGGTGTTCCTGTCGTCGACCTCCGCACTGGGCAACCGCGGCCAGGCGAACTACGCCTCCGCGAAGGCCGGTCTGCAGGGCCTGGCCAAGACGCTGGCGATCGAGCTGGGCAAGTTCGGCGTCACCGCGAACGCGATCGCCCCGGGGTTCATCGAGACCGACATGACGGCAGCCACCGCGGCCCGGGTCGGCGTGGACTTCGAGGAGTTCAAGAAGGCGACCGCGGCCGCGATCCCGGTGCAGCGCACCGGCACGCCGGACGACATCGCCGCCGCTGCGTCGTTCTTCTGCAGCGAGGAGGCCGGCTTCGTGTCCGGCCAGGTCCTGTACGTCGCCGGCGGACCCCGGAACTGAGGAATCGAACATGCCCAAGTCCTTCACCGGAGTCGACGAGGTCGTCAACGCCGTCGGCACCACCCTGGGCGAGTCGGAGTGGCTCGAGATCACCCAGGAGCAGGTGAACCAGTTCGCCGAGGCGACCGGTGACCACCAGTGGATCCACGTCGACGTCGAGCGCGCCGCCAAGGGCCCGTACGGCGGCACGATCGCCCACGGCTATCTGACCCTGAGCCTGATCGCGCGCTTCGGTGACGAGCTGTTCTCCGTCTCCGGCGTCACCGCGAAGCTCAACTACGGCGTGAACAAGGTCCGCTTCCCGACCCCGGTCCCAGTCGGCGCCCGGGTCCGGGCCGGCGCCTCGATCGCGAACACGGCCGAGACCCCGGCCGGCGTCCAGGTGTCGCTCAACTGGGTGATCGAACTGGAGAACTCCACAAAGCCCGCCTGCGTCGCGGAGACCGTCGTACTGCTCGTTCCTTAAAGAGGACAGACCAGTACGGCGTGGGTCGCGATCCGGTAGTAGCCCAGCCACTCGTTCACGGCCAGCATCGGCGCATTGCCGTCGTAGTTGGCCGTGTACGCGTTCTGGACGCCGGCGTCGGCCGCACGCCGCAGGGCCGCGGTCTTGACCAGCTTGGCGAGCCCACGACCGCGATACTCCGGCATGGTGGCCGTCATCCGCGACCAGATCCTGGTTCGGTCGCCGACATTGAACGTGAAACCGATGATCTCGTCCTCGTGCACGGCGGCGACGCCGAGATCATGCTGCGTCTCCGGATGGTTCCACTTCCCCTGCAACCACTCGTCGTACGGTTGCGCGATGATCCTGGCATCACCCGGTTTGGTGCGCTGGGCAATGACATCTGCGGCGTACAGCGCCTCGGGTGTCACCTCCGTCAACGGCACCAGCTGGACATCGGACGGGAGTCCAGGGGGATCCGGTGCCTTCCGCGGATCGATCCCGGCATAGTGCACCTGGCGCGTCTGCTGGTAGCCCCAGCGGGACGCCCACGTGACCGTCGACGGCTCCGCGAACACGCGAGCACGCGTTGCCCCGGCTGCCCGCAGTGAGTCATGAACAGCCTCCAGCAACTGGGTTCCCAGGCCACGACGCTGATGGTCGGGACGGACCAGCACCCGCACCTCACCATCGAGCGGGTCGGACCCGGCCACCAGATTGGCAACGCCCCAGCCGACCACCTCGCCGCGATCCACCGCCACAAAGGTCGCTCGCCCCGGAGCCGGTGGCGTAGCGAGGCGTGCGTTCAGTGCGGTCGATGTGACGACGAGATACGGCACTAGCGTGTCGTGCAACGCCAGTGCGCTCGATAGATCCCCCGCTTCAGCAGCTCTGATCTCCACGAGAACTCCTTCACCGAAGTTCTCCGAAAGATAGCCTCCCACCCGGCGTATCTTGCATACATTCTCACGTTACAGATCGGACTCAACACGCCACGTAACCGCAGTTCCGGTCGCCGTCTCCTGGTAGCCGAGCCATTCGTTCACAGCGAGCATCGGCGCATTGCGCGGACTGTTCTGCGTATAGCCGACAGTGCAGCCCGCTTCCGCCGCCCAGGTCAGAGAAGACCACTTGAGGATCTTGGCCAGCCCGCGGCCACGGTACGCAGTCGACGTGGCGGTCAGATTGGTCCACAACCTCTCGCCGGCGCGCTGCACCGTCGACATACCGACAACCTTGCCGTCGACAACAGCTGCCGAGCCCAGGTCGAGCTGGTTACCTCTCGCCGGGTCCCAGGCGTGGGCGACAAAGTTGTCGTACGAGACGTCGTAGCCCTCGTCGAAGCCGGGAATTTGCAGCACCGTCTCGGCATACACCGGGTGAACGTCCCTCGGCTCCAGCTCGCTGAGTCGCCGTACCGTCAGCTCAGCCGGTACGTCGGGTGCCGCAGGCAACTCGTCGAGTCGAACGGACGCCACCCGGGCCTTCTCACCAGGGACACCACCTCGGGCAACTGCAAAGGCCAAACCGGTCGCTTCCTCGGTCATCGCGTCCAGTCGCTTTGCTTCGTGCGCACGCAGGTGTTCCTGCATCAGGTCGGCCAGCGCGCGGCCGATTCCCTGACCGCGATGGTCCGGGTGCACCATCAGCGTCGCCTGGTAGGCATCAGCTTCGGTGCGGTACTCCGCCGGAGCCACTCGCCCCCAACCGACAATTGCGCCGTCCTGCTCGTACACCCAGCCGCCGGCCCGCTCGTCGCCGACCGACCGCTCCAGGACCCGCCGCGTCGCACCGGGCGGCAGAACGACGTGCGGTCGCACCAGTGCGAACAGTTCACCCAGTGCATCGGCGTCGGAGACGACGGTTGTGCGAAGAGGCATGTGTCAGAGCGTACGCATCAGACCGTACTCGGTAGCGACGCGGCGATAACCCAGCCAGTTGTTGACGGCAAGCATCGGACCGTTGACGTCGTCGTTGGACGTGTACGCCGAGGTGATGCCCGCGGCCGCGCAGCGACGCAGCGCTACCGACTTGACCAGCTTGGCGAGGCCACGGCCGCGGTACGCCGGAATCGTGCCGGTCATGCCGGACCAGGCCCGGTCGCCCGCAGTCTCGACCGCGGTGAAGCACACCACCTCGTCACCGACCACTGCCGCGACACTCAGCGACTTGTCGAGAGCAGGCGCCGTCCAGACCTCGCCGTACCAGTCGTCGTAGTCGACTGCGTCGATCGGAGCGTCGCTGGGCTCGTCGAGCGAAGCTGCTGTGTCGGCCGCGAACGCCTGTCGCGGATCCACCTGATCCATCGTCACCAACTGAATGTCCGCGGGTGTCGGCGGCTGCTCCGGCACGTCAGCTGTGTCGACTCCGGCGAAGTGCATCTGCCGAGTGCCGTCGTACCCACGGTTGCGGGCGAACTCCAGCCCCTCCGGCTGCACGAACACCCCCACCTTGGTCGCACCGACCTCAGTGAGGTGCTGGTGCAACCGGTCGGCGAGTGCGCCGCCGATGCCCTGCTTGCGGTACTCCGGATGCACGTAGATCGAGATGTTGCTGCGCCCGGGCTCACTCGTCCAGGTGTTGAGCCCGGCCGACCCCCACGCGACCAGCTCACCGTCTGCTTCGGCCACCAGCGCCAGGAAGCGTTCGGCCGGCGAGAACACCGTGATCATGTGATGTGCCGCAGCCGGCGACAACACCTTGTATCCATAAACAACGCGGCGCAGTGCGGCGACCGCCTCGGCATCGTCGCCCGTCACCGGCCGGATCTGCACCCCTGTCGTCATGGCCGGACCATAACCAGCCGCACTCCTGCCACGCCACGGAATTAGGGCGTAACGCGATCGCAACCGGTACGTGCGGACTGTGATTCGGTCGTGCAGCTCCGGGGTATTAGAGTGAGCCGGTGCTGTCGGACTAATCGCCCCGACCGCCGGAAGTGCCATCGTGCTGGGACACGACGGGGTCACCGGCGGCGGGGAGTCCACAGCCCTTCAGCTGTAGAGCTCCACGGCCCCCTGAGCCAGCGCCAGCAACTGCGCCCGCAGGTCGACAGGCGCCAGTACTTCGACGTCCGGCCCGAACGCGATCAGCATCCCGCACGCGGCCTCGCGGATACGGAAGTCGAGCCACAGATGCGGCCATGCATCGTCGCTGGGCCGCTCTTGCGGCACTGCCCCTTTGGCCAGCATCGAGGTGACCACGCGGCGGAAGAGCTCGACCCGATCGGGATGCACCCGAACCTCAACCTGCACACCCTTCGGACCGCCACCAGGCTGCTCCAGATTGGCGCGCAGTCGCTCCCACTCCGCCCGCACATCCAGACCGTCCGGTCTGTCCGCCGCCTCTTCCAGTACGTCGACCTGCTCGATCCGCGACACCCGATACATCCGTGGTGCGCCCCGATGCGCCGCCACCAGGTACCAGCGCCCGGCCTGCTCGACCAGACCCCACGGATCGACGGTACGACGTTGGAGCCCGCTACTCGCCGATGCGTACCGCAGTCGCACGCGACGCTCGGCCACCACGGCCTGACGCAGTACCGGCAAAGCACCGTGATCCTCAGCCTCGGCGAACCAGCGTCGGCGGTCCACCACGATCGCACCGGACAACGCTGCGGCATCACTCTGCAGTTCCGCCGGCAGAGTCGCCGAGAGCTTGCCCATAGCCGACTTGAGACTCCCCCGAAGCCCTAGCTCGTCCGACAGCTCGGACCGCCCGGACCACGCGAACAACGCCTGCGCCTCTCTCGGCGTCAGGCCGCTCACGTCGGCGCGATACCCCGGCAGCAAGACACACCCACCGTTGCGCCCACGTTCGGCGTACACGGGGACTCCGGCTGCGGACAGTGCCTCCATGTCTCGCATCACGGTGCGCTTCGAGACCTCGAGCCGCTCGGCCAGCTCGCGAGTGCTCAACCGCGCATGCCGTTGCAACAAGAGAATGATCTGCAACAACCGGTCGGCTCGCACTCTCTCAGAATAGGCGACAGAAGATGTCACCTATAGAGCACGAGGGTGGACTCATGACGAATCCTGATCCACGCCCGATGTTCATCCGCGCACTCGACCAGACCCAGCACCTCATCGACACCGTCGGCCCTGATGAGTTCACCAGGCCGACACCGTGCCCGGAGTACGACGTCCGCACCCTGCTCGGGCATCTGCTGTCAGTTGCCCACCGCATTAACCTTGCACTGACCGGTGGCGACCCGCTAACGATTCCGAAGGTGACCGACAGCCCGGACATCGCCGGTACCTGGAAGGAACACCGGACCGCACTCGACGCGACGCTGACCGACGACAGCATCCTCGCGCTGATCTGCAAGCTGCCGTTCGGCACGCTGCCAGGCGCAGCAGCGATCGCCGCCTACACCGGTGAGCTCACGACACACTCATGGGACCTCGCCAAGGCCACCGGTCGACTCGACCAGCTCGACGACGAACTTGCCGAGCACGTGCTGACGCTGGTTCGACAGTTCCTTCCGGCCGAACCGCGGGGTGGCGACATCCCGTTCGGCCCCGTCGTACCGGTCGCCGACGACGCATCGCCCTACGACCGGTTGGCGGCCTGGCAGGGCCGCACGCCCTAGGGCCATAGGGCCTTAGCCGACGATGCCGCCGCTGAGGGTGAGGCCGCCGTCGATGGTGATGGTCTGTCCGGTGATCCAGGACGACTCGTCGGACAGCAGGAACCACACCAGCGAGGCAACATCCTCGGGGCGGCCGAGGCGAGCGAGCGGGTACGTCCCCGCGACCTCTTCCTCACGTCCTTCGTAAAGGGCTCCGGCGAACTTGGTCTTCACGACCGCCGGAGCCACTGCGTTCACCCGGATCTCCGGCGCGAGTTCGAGCGCGAGCTCGGCCGTGACGCGGGACAGCATCGCCTTCGTCGCGCCGTACCAGCCGATCCCCGGCGACGGCGACTGGCCGGCCAGCGAGGACACGTTCACCACCGCACCGCCGTGGTTGCCCATCCACGCATCCCGGCAGGCCTTCACCCACGAGATCGTGGCCAGCACGTTGGTGTCGACCATCTTCGCGGCGACACCGGCCTCGATGTCGAGCAGGTCGCCGTAGATCGGATTGATACCGGTGTTGTTCACCAGCAGGTCAAGCGACCCGTACGTCGCCACGGCCGCTGCGACCGTGGATCCGCGGTGCGCGCCATCGGCTGCGTTACCCGCAATGCCCAGCGCGTGCTCGCGACCGCCCAATGACTTGACGGCCTCGTCGAGAGCTTCCTGATTGCGGCCGGTGATGACGACACGGGCGCCGTCGGCAACCAGCCGGTGGGCGATCGCCAGCCCGATACCGCGGGAGGCTCCGGTGACGATCGCCGTACGGTTCTCCAGACTCATCAGCTGAGGCGCTCCAGGACGATGGCCATGCCCTGACCGCCACCGACACACATGGTCTCGAGCCCGAACTGCTTGTCCTCGAACTGCAGACCGTTCACCAACGTGGTCATGATCCGGGCTCCGGTCGAACCGAACGGGTGGCCGAGCGCGATCGCGCCGCCGTGCACGTTCAGCCGGTCCTCCTGGATGCCGAGCTCACGCGCGGAGCCGATCACCTGGACCGCGAAGGCCTCGTTGATCTCGACCAGGTCGATGTCGTTGATGCTCATGCCGGCCCGGGCCAGCGCCTGCTGCGACGCCTCGACCGGACCGAGGCCCATGATCTCCGGCGACAGACCGCTCACACCGGTGGAGACGATCCGGGCCAACGGGGTCAGCCCGAGCTCGCGTGCCTTGGTGTCGCTCATGATCACGACCGCGGCAGCGCCGTCGTTCAGCGGGCAGCAGTTACCTGCCGTCACCGTGCCGTCGGGGCGGAACACCGGCTTCAGACCGCTCACACCTTCGAGCGTGGTGCCGGCGCGCGGACCGTCGTCCTTGCTCACGACCGTGCCGTCCGGCAGCGTCACCGGAACGATCTCGCGCTCGAAGAAGCCGTTGTTGATCGCCTTCTCGGCCAGGTTCTGCGAGCGGACACCGAACGCGTCCTGGTCGGCGCGGGTGATGCCCTTGAGGGTCGCCACGTTCTCCGCGGTCTGGCCCATCGAGATGTAGATGTCCGGCAGGTAGCCGTCCTGCCGCGGGTCGTGCCAGGTCTCGTTGGTCTCCGCGTATTTCGCGGTCCGCGCGACCGCGTCGGTGAACTGGTCGTTGAACGAGCTCGGGTCGCCGACCCCGGCGGAACCGAAGTTCTTGTACCGCGAGACGCACTCGACCCCGGCGCTGACGAAGATGTCGCCCTCACCGGACTTGATCGCGTGGAACGCCATCCGCGCGGTCTGGGTCGACGACGCGCAGAACCGGTTCACCGTGGTCGCCGGCGCGTTGTCCCAGCCGAGCTGCACCGCGACCCGGCGGGCCATGTTGCCACCGTGCTCGTCGTGCGGCTCCGCACACCCGAGCATCAGGTCCTCGATCTGGTCGCCGGTCAGACCGATCTTGTCGGTCGCCGCCTTGATCATCTGGACGGCGAGGTCGTCCGGCCGGATCGTGGTCAGCGATCCCTTGTTCGCGCGGCCGATCGGCGAGCGGGCCGTCGAGACGATGACTGCTTCAGGCATTTCGTGAATCTCCTTCTACAGGCCCAGGTCGCGGCCGATGAGTTCCTTCATGATCTCGTTCGATCCCGCCCAGATCTTGGTGACGCGCGCGTCGCGCCAGGCGCGGGCCACGCGGTACTCGTTCATGTAGCCGTAGCCGCCGTGCAGCTGGACACAGGCGTCGAGCACCTCGTTCTGCACGTGGGCACTCCACCACTTGGTCTTCGCCGCGTCGACCGCGGTCAGCCGGTTCTCGTCGTGCGCGACCACACCGTTGTCGACGTACGCCTGCGTGACCTCGACCTTGGTGACCAGCTCGGCGATCAGGAACTTGTTGTACTGGAACGAGCCGACCGACTGCCCGAAGGCCTTGCGCTGCTTCACATACTCGATGGTCTCGTCGAGGATCTGGGTCGCGTGGGCGATATTCGACACCGCGGCGCCGATCCGCTCCTGCGCCAGGCGCTCCATCATGTGGATGAAACCGCGGTCGAGTTCGCCAAGGACGTTGTCATCGGCAACGAACAGGTCCTCGAAGAACAACTCCGACGTACCAGACTCAGTCTGCCCGACCTTGTCCAGCTTGCGGCCGCGGGCGAAGCCCTCCATCCCCTCCTCGACGACGAACAGCGTGATGCCCTTCGCGCCTTTCTCCGGGGTGGTGCGGGCGGCCACGATCACCAGATCGGCCATGTCGCCGTTGGTGATGAAGGTCTTGGACCCGTTCAGCACCCAGCCGCCGTCGGCCTTCTTCGCGGTCGTCTTCAGCGCGGCCAGGTCGGAGCCACCCGACGGCTCGGTCATCCCGATCGCGGCGACGTACTCACCGGAGCAGAACTTCGGCAGCCAACGCTGCTTCTGCTCCTCGGTCCCGAGGTCGACAAAGTACGGCGCGGCACAGTCGTAGTGGATCCCGAAACAGCTCGACAGCGCAGCGGAGACCTTCGAGACCTCCTCGGCGAACACCTGGTTGAACCGGTAGTCGCCAACGCTGGAACCGCCGTACTCCTCGGGCACGTCGAGACCAAGGAAGCCCTGCTTACCGGCCTCGAGCCAAGCGGCCCGATCGATCGTCTTCTCCTCGAGGAACTGCTCCATCCGCGGCACCAGCGAGCGGTCGCAGTACTCCTTGGCACTGGCCCGGAAGGCGTGGTGATCCTCGTTGAAGATGACGCGTTCCATCGTGGACTCCCCGGGTTGTGAGATTCGTGGCTAAGCGCTTGCTTAGCTTCACGCTTTTGGTGCAGGGTGTCAACGTGTCCGCAGTCACCGATTCCCTCGATTGGGCCCACGTAGAGCCCGCCGCCGCCCGCCGGCTGCTGACGGGCGCCATCGACGCCTTCGCCGAACGCGGCTTCCAGGCCACCACCACCCGCGACATCGCCTCCCGCGCAGGCATGAGCCCGGCCGCCCTCTACGTGCACTACCCCTCGAAAGAGCGCCTCCTCTTCGAGATCAGCCTCTACGGCCACAACGCAGCCCTGGAAGTCCTACGCTCCGCCGACACCGGCGGCACCCCCGCCGACCGCCTCCGCGCCCTGGTCGCCGCCTTCACCGCCTGGCACGCCCGCCACCACACCATCGCCCACGTAGTCCAGTACGAACTGAACGCCCTCTCCCCCGACCACCTCGCCGAGGTAGCCACCATCCGCCGAGCCATCTCCACGGAGATCGAGCAGGTCCTGACCGACGGCGTCCGCGACGGCTCCTTCGCCGTCCCAGACCTCCCCGGCACAACCCTCGCCGTACTGTCCCTCGCCATCGACGTAGCCCGCTGGTACACCCCCCACCGCGGCGACCCCGACGCCCTAGGCAAGCTGTACGGCGACCTAGCCCACCGAATGGTCCAGTCCTAGCAACCGCGGTCAACCCCACCCGTGCACGCAGTTCGTGCACACGCACTTTCCCCCACCCCACACCGATGCCGCGGGCCGGGCCCGAGTCGAGCAGCCGATGGAAGCAGTTCAGGCACTCGCAGATCACCCTCGCGGCCGATGAGGCGGTCGCCGGGCTGAGCGAACCAGTCCGCCGGATGTGATTGGGCTCGCCTGGTCGACGAGAGTGGGGAGCGGGCGGTCGACTGCGATCTCCGTGCTGTTGTCCATCGATTACCGGCGGCACTCTCCCCACAGTCGACGCGGGGCTGTTTGTGTGACACGACGAGCGAAGCCACCGTGCCGAAGGGGTGACCTGGGGTGAGGGCGGACCGCCGGCACTCACCAAGTCTGGGTGGGCTGCTGGGTTCACGCTCAGCGCGAGCGGCCAGGAGTGGTCAGGAGCGGGTTGGTGAGTGGCACAGGTCCACCCGGCCGCGCCGCGGCGGGTACCCGCGGCAGCCTGGGCGGGCAACATCACCCAGGCACGAAGGTGGTTCACGGGTGGGTGGACCACCTGCGCCCGAAACAGAAAAGCCCCGCATCCACCTGGATGCGGGGCTTTTGGGGCAGATCAGGCGTTCAGCGCGGCCTGGATGTCGAGGTGGATGTCGACCTTGTCGCCGATGAGGAGCTTGCCGCCCTCGAGCGGGACGTTGAAGTCGATGCCCCAGTCCTTGCGGCTGATCGAGGTGGAGGCCTCGAAGCCGAGGATGGTCTGGCCGTAGGCGTTCTGGTCGACGCCGAGGAACTCGAAGGCGAGCTCGACCGGCTTGGTGACGTCCTTGATGGTCAGGTCGCCGGCCAGGATGTAGTCGTCACCCTCGGCCTTCAGCGCGGTGCTCACGAACGTCATCTTCGGGGAGTTCTCGGCGTCGAAGAAGTCGCCGGAGCGCAGGTGGCCGTCGCGCTGCTCGTTGCGGGTGTGGACGGAGGCGAGCTCGATGCTGACGTTGGCAGTCGACTCCTCGAGCGAGTCCTTGACGACGATCTCGCCGCTGAACTCCTGGAAGGTGCCGCGCACCTTGGTCATCAGGTGGCGAACGGTGAAACCGATCTCGGTGTGCGCCGTGTCGAGGGAGTAGGTCCCCGAAACCAGTCCGGGGATGGTGGTGGTCGGGGTGCTGACGGTCTCGGTCATGAGGTCCTCTCGGGAAGTACAGGTCTGGGGGCGACGTAGGCTTGGGTTGAAGTGTCAACCTGTTGCCGACGACGTTACGGATCAACGGTTTAAAAGTCAACTACATTCCCGGTACACTGTGATCGTGACGACGACGACTGACACTCGGTGGCTGAACGCAGAGCAGCAGGTGGCGTGGCGCGCGTACCTGCTGGGCACGGCGCGCCTGATGGCGAAGCTCGATGACGAGCTGCGCCGATTCGGCATCGGGATCAACGACTACGAGATCCTGGTCCGGTTGTCCGAGTCGCCCGATCGGCGGCTCCGCATGGCGGATCTGGCCGACCGGCTCCACCAGAGCCGCTCCCGGCTCACGCACACCGTCGGCCGGCTGGAAGCGGCCGAGCTGGTACGGCGGAAGTCGTGCACCAGCGATAAGCGCGGTGTCTGGGCGGAGCTGACCGAGGCGGGCTACAACCTGCTCGTCGAGGCGGCACCCACGCACGTGGACAGCGTCCGTGAGAACCTGGTCGACCTAGCCAGCCCGGAGGATTTCGCAGCCGTAGGACGAGTCTTCGACGCCGTGTCCGAGCACATCGGCCAGCACTAGATCTTCAGATCCAACTCATCCCGGTCGGCGCCGCGATAGGCCATCATCGAGTCGCGCATGCGGCGCTTGACCGGCGCGAGGTGATTGACGGTGCGCATTGCCGTCCGCATCCCGGCGAGCGCCAGCCGACCGATCACCGGCTTGTGGACGGGATCGGCCGAGGTCATCTGCGCGCGAGACTTGCGCACCGCATCGAAGCCGTAGTCGATCATCTTGGCCTCGTACTCGCGCACCGCCGGCACCAGCTCGCTCCGACCATCCCGAACCTCGATCAACTGACGACACAGGTTCACCGCGTCCCGCAGCGCCGTATTCGCGCCCACTCCACGCCCCGGCGTCATGGTGTGAATCGCGTCACCGATCAGCGTCACATTCGTCGACTCCCATGCCTCAAGCGGTACCGAGGTCCAGATGTTCACCGGGAAGCAGGTGCTCGGATCGGTCAGCTCGAACAGCCGGCGCAGATCCGGATGCCAGCCAGGCGTGAGCTCAAGTGCGGCATCAACCAACTCCCGGCCACGCAGCTCCATCACATTCGCGGGCAACTTGTCCTTGGTACCTGACAGACCCCAGTTGATGTAGTCGCGCGTGTTGTCGAACTGCAACCCCGGCCACCGGCGAATCAGCTCCTCAGTGTTCCCGCCGATGCCGTTCTTGACCTTGCCGTCCCGGTCCCACTGGAACTCCATCACATGCAGGATGCAGGCCAGTCCGCGCGGAGCATTGACGATGGTGATCCCCTCGAACACCTTCGGCGGAACAAGCGCTGCGCTCTCCGCAGTGATCGGCAGCTTCCCCGCGATCGCGACGATCCCGGTCTCCTCGGTCTTCGCGTGCGGGAGGTACTGCCGCCGTACCCGCGAACCAGACCCGTCCGCGCCAACCAGGAGATCGCCGGTGGCCGACGTACCGTCCGCAAAATAGGCCGTCACCCGATCGCCGTGCTGCTCGAAGCGGGTGAACTCCTTGCCGTACTCGACCACGTCATCCAGGCCGGTCAGCAGCACCTGCCGCATCGTCATCCGGCTGATCGACTTCTCGCTGGCGATCGGATCAGTGACCGCCGGCAGGTCCATCGACAGGACCTCCTTCAGGTCCTCGGTGACCATGTTGAAGTACTTCGGGTCGCGGGCTCGCGTCGCCACGAACGTGTCGTAGAGCTCCGGCGGCAGCAGCGCGTGCAGCGCCCGGCTCCCGTCCGGATCGATGCCGACCCGGTAGCCGTGCAGGCCGTCGGTGCGCAACGCGTCGCGCTCGAACACCGCCACCTCGATCCCGGACCGCAGCAGCCCGTGGGCCAACGCCAGCCCGCCGGTCCCGCCACCGATCACCAGCACCTTCATGATTTCTCCCTGATCTCTCGCCTCTTCAAGTATCTTGTCAATCCGAGTATCTTGGAAATCCGAGAGAGATACAAGCTCTATGCTGAGGCGGACCATGACGAAAGCCAGAGAAGAGCTCACCGCCGGGATCCAGCAGCAGGTGATTCGGTTCATCGCGGACGTGATCCTGTTCAACCACTCGGTCTCCGCCAAGCTCGGGCTCGGCGCCAGCGACTCGCAGTTCATGACCCTGCTGCAGACCCACGGCCCGCTTACCCCGCGGCAACTCGCGGAGTACAGCGGCCTCACCTCCGGCACGGTCACCGGCGTCATCGACCGGCTCGAGTCGCACGGTTTCGTCACCCGCCAGGCCGATCGCTCCGACCGCCGCAAGGTGGTCGTGACCCCGTCATTCGAGGCGATCCAGAAGACGTTCATGCCTTTGTACGCCGAACAGGGCGCCCGCATGCAGTCGATCCTGGCGAGCCGCAGCGACGACGAGTTGCGGACGATCCTCGCCTTCTTCGCCGACTCTGTAGCCGCCGACTAAACCGTTGGCCCGGACTCCGCCTCTGCTTTGAGAATTGAGCCGTGACAGAGCATCAGGACGGCCGCGCCGGCATCTCCGCAGACCTTGTACGGCGTCTCCTCGCCGACCAGTTCCCGCAGTGGGCGGACCTGCCGATCACGCCGGTCAAGATCGACGGCTGGGACAACCGCACGTATCGGCTTGGCGACGAACTGACCGCGCGGCTGCCCACGCATCAGGCGTACGAGGCCGCCGTACACAAAGAGCATCGCTGGCTGCCCGCGCTGGCACCCGCCCTTCCGGTGCCGATCCCGGAGGCTGTTGCGAAAGGCGAGCCAGGGCAGGGATATCCACACCACTGGGCGATCCGCCGCTGGATCGACGGCTCCACAGCGTCGCTGGAGAATATCCCCGACCTCGACGCCTTTGCCCACGACATCGCCTCGTTCATCCTGGCTCTCCAGCAGTGCGATGCGACCGGTGGACCACTGGCCGGCGAACACAGCTTCTACCGAGGCGCGCCACCCTCGCACTACCACTCCGAAACCGTGGACGCCCTTGCCACGCTGAAGGATCGCATCGATGCCGACCTGGCCCGCGAGGTCTGGGACGCCGCTCTCGCCAGTTCCTGGGATCGGCCGCCGGTGTGGTTCCACGGAGATATTGCCCACGGCAACTTATTGGTCCAGGACGGGCGGCTGTCGGCTGTCATCGACTTCGGTACGTCCGGTGTCGGCGACCCGGCCTGTGACCTGGTGATCGCCTTCAACTTCTTCTCCGGTTCGTCGCGGGAAGCCTTCCGTTCGGCTGTTCGGCAGGACGCCGAGACGTGGGCGCGCGCCCGCGGCTGGGCGCTCTGGAAGGCGCTCATCACGGAGAACCTCCCCATCGTCGAGCGAGTCCTCGACGACCACGTCACACGAACGCAGTAACACCTTCGTACTCCGCGACCGGCGCCGCGCCGACAGTCTCGTACTCGAGCAGCATCAACCCGCCCGGCGTGGACTCATGCTTGACCAGCTTCAACCCGGCAGTGCCGTCCGAGTGCTCGAACAACCGCCGACCGGCGCCGATCACCGTCGGCGCCACCACCAATCGCACCACGTCAACCAGACCGGCCTTCACCAGCGCATCACCGAGCCGCGCGCTGCCGTGGATCTGCAGCTCATTCCCCGGCAACTTCTTCAGCTCCGCAACACCTTCGAGACCGCTGACGACGGTCGCCGGATGCCACGAACCTTCGGTCAGCGTGCGACTCACGACGTACTTCGGCAGTGCGTTCATCCGCTCGGTGAACGGATCATCGGGGTCGGTGATCTGCGGCCAGTCCCGCGCAAAGGCGTCGTACGTGCGCCGCCCGAGCACCAGCCCATCGGCCAACGCCAGCCAGTCGGCAGTACGTCGTACAAACGCCTCGTCAATGAACGGGACCAGCCAGCCGCCGCGCGTGAAACCGTCGCTGGTGTCTTCGGTCGCGGAACCTGGTCCCTGGCTAACGCCGTCCAGCGTCACGAACTCCGTGAGTACGAGCTTCATCGCGCCGCCTCCACAAGCTCGGCAAGCTGCCGGGTGACAGTCCCCCAACCATCCGCAAACCCCAGCTCCGCATGGCGTTTGCGCGAGGCCGGATCACCATGCCGTACGACGGCCTTGTACGCCGTACCGTTCGGATGATCGGCCAAGGTGATCTCGGCCGCCATCGTCACCGGCTCGGGATTGACCGGCCGCCACCCGCTGTCGATCGCGTTCGTGAACACGATCCGCTCCAGCTCCTCGACCACCAGGAACATCGCATCGAGCTGCGGCACGAAGTCCACGCCGTCCTCACTCATCCGCGTCACCAGCGCACCGCCGGACCGCGCCTCGAAGCGCTCGACCCGACACACCATCGGCGCCGGCACCCACCATTTCGCGAAGCTGTCCGGGTCCGTCCACGCCTTCCACACCACCGAACGCGGCGCCCGAATGATCCGCTCCACGCTGAGATCCAGGTCGGGATTCATCACTGCTCCTCCATCGATTCGCTGACGAACCGCTCCAGCCGATCAGTGCGGTCCACCCAGATCCGCCGCTGCTCAGCGAGCCAGTCGTCCACGAGCGCCAGCCGCTCGCGATTGAGCACACAGGTCCGCACCCGCCCGGTCTTGACCGTCCGGATCAGCCCGTTCGACTCCAGCGTCCGGACATGTTTCATGAACGACGGCAGCGTCATCGGGAACTCCGCCGCCAACTCCCCCACGCTCGTCGGCCCCCGCCCCAGCCGCCGAATCACATCGCGCCGCGTCGGATCCGCGAGCGCGACGAACACCCCGTCGACCTCACCCGAATACTGTGCCATGAGGCTAAGTATTAGCTCACGACAATACTTAGCGCAAGGGCTAAGTATTGGGAACGCAAGAACCCCACCTCCGTCGCGGAGGTGGGTTCTTGGGACGACGTCGGTCAGTCGCGGGTGAGCTTGCGGTGGGTGACGCGGTGCGGGCGGGCGGCCTCGGGGCCGAGGCGCTCGATCTTGTTGGCCTCGTACGACGCAAAGTTGCCTTCGAACCAGAACCAGCTCGCCGGGTCCTCGTCCGTGCCCTCCCAGGCCAGGATGTGGGTTGCGACACGGTCCAGGAACCACCGGTCGTGGGAGACGACCACGGCACAGCCCGGGAACTCCAGCAGGGCATCCTCGAGGGACTGCAGAGTCTCCACATCCAGGTCGTTGGTCGGCTCGTCGAGGAGCAGCAGGTTGCCGCCCATCTTCAGGGTCAGCGCCAGGTTCAGCCGGTTGCGCTCACCGCCGGACAGGACGCCGGTGGGCTTCTGCTGGTCCGGGCCCTTGAAGCCGAACGAGGCGACGTACGCCCGGCTCGGCATCTCGAAGTTCGCGACCTTGATGTAGTCGAGCTCGTCGGAGACCTGCTGCCAGACCGTCTTCTTCGGGTCCAGGCCGCCGCGGGACTGGTCGACGTACGAGATCTTGACCGTCTCGCCGAGCTTCAGGCTGCCCTTGTCCGGCGTCTCCTCGCCGACGATCATCCGGAACAGGGTCGACTTGCCGACGCCGTTCGGGCCGACGATGCCGACGATGCCGGCGCGCGGGAGGGAGAAGCTCAGGCCGTCGATCAGCTTGCGGTCGCCGAAGCCCTTCTCCAGCTTGCTGACCTCGAGCACCGTGCTGCCCAGCCGCGGACCGGCCGGGATGTTGATCTCGTCGATGTCCAGCTTCTTGGACCGCTCGGCCTCGGCCGCGAGCTCCTCGTAGCGGGCCAGCCGGGACTTGCTCTTGGTCTGCCGGGCCTTCGCGTTCGACCGGACCCACTCGAGCTCGCGCTCCAGGATCTTCTGCCGCTTCGCGTCCTTCTGGCCCTCGACCACCAGCCGCTGCTGCTTGGTCTCCAGGTACTTCGAGTAGTTGCCCTCGTAGCCGTAGGTCTTGCCGCGGTCCATTTCCAGGATCCACTCGGCGACGTTGTCCAGGAAGTACCGGTCGTGGGTGATCGCGAGGACGGCGCCCGGGTACTTCTGCAGGTGCTGCTCCAGCCACAGCACGGACTCCGCGTCCAGGTGGTTGGTGGGCTCGTCCAGGAGCAGCAGGTCGGGCTGCTGCAGCAGCAGCTTGCACAGCGCAACCCGGCGGCGCTCACCACCGGACAGGTTGTCCACCAGTACGTCGGCCGGCGGGCACCGCAGTGCGTCCATCGCCTGCTCGAGTTGCGCGTCGACGTCCCAGGCGTTGCGGTGGTCGAGCTCGGTCTGCAGGTCGCCCATCTCGGCGAGCAGCGTGTCGTAGTCCGCGTCCGGGTCGGCCAGCTCGGCGGAGATCTCGTTGAAGCGGTCGAGCTTCTGCTTGGTGTCGCCGACCCCCTCCTCGACGTTCTCCAGCACGGTCTTGCCTTCGGTCAGCGGCGGCTCCTGGAGCAGGATCCCGACCGTGGCGTCCTCCGCCAGCCGCGCCTCACCGTTGGAGGCGTGATCGAGCCCCGCCATGATCTTGAACAGCGAGGACTTGCCGGTGCCGTTCGGCCCGACCACGCCGATCTTCGCCCCGGTCAGGAAGTTCAGCGTGACGTTGTCGAGGACGACCTTGTCGCCGAACGCCTTCCGGACGTTGCGAAGGGTGTAGATGAATTCCGCCATACCCCAGAGCCTATGCGCTCGGCACCGCCCGAGCCCAACCGGTTGTCCACAGGCCCCAAGTCAGCGCTGATTCGAGGCCCGATCGCCTGCATCTTCTCCGGTGACAAAGCGATCGAAAGGACAGTGGCCACGATGAGCGAGACCTACGTGACAGTGCAGGGCTGGGTCGGCAGCGAACCCCAGTTCAAGGAAGTCGGCGGCCGGACACCGCAAGCCAGCTTCCGGATCGGTTCCACCCCGCGGCATTTCCAGCCGGAGCGCGGCTGGTCCGACCGACCCACCACCTGGTTCAACGTCGAATGCTGGCGCGCCCTCGCCCAGAACACCTTCGAATCGGTCCACGTCGGCCAGCCAGTCATCGTCACCGGCCGCCTCCGCACCTACGAATGGACCACCGACGCCGGCGAGCAACGCTCCCGAGTAGTCCTGGACGCCCTCTCGGTGGGCCACGACCTCTCCCGAGGCACCACCACCTTCACCAAGTCCGCACCCCGCACCGAAGCAGCCTGGCCAGACCCCAACGCCGCGACACCCGCCGACCCCATGTCACCGGGGCCCGTAGCCGCTCAAGGCGCCATCACTCCCACCGCTCCCGCACCTCTTCACCAAGCCGCGCCCGACCCTGACCTTGTCGCGCCCTACCCACCCGACGAGTTCCCCGCCAAGCCTCTCCCCCTCACCCCGACCACCCGGGAGGCCGAGGCGGCATGACTATCTCAGCCTTGACTTATATAAGCAGCGCCCGGCATTCTGGACGGCATGATCGACATTCTCGAGCACATCAACGCTGTCCAGCGGGAGGTCAGCCGCACCGGCGAGACCGTGAGCCTGCAGATGCGCCGCGCGTACCGGGCGACACCCGAGGAGCTGTGGGACGCACTGACCGACCCGACTCGGCTGGCCCGCTGGTTCTGGCCGACGACCGGCGACTTCCAGGTCGGCGGCAGCTTCCAGCTGCAGGACATGGCAGGCGGCGACATCCTCGAATGCGAGCCCCCCAAGGGCTTCAAGGTGACGTACGGCGGACCGAACAGCTTTCTGGAGATCCGGCTGCACCCTGCGGCCGGCAACTCGACGGATCTCGAGCTGGAGCACGTCGTGACGGGGATCCCGGCGCCCGGCGCCGGTGGCGCTCTGTACGTCGGCCCTGGCTGGGACGGCGGTCTCCTCGGCCTGGCGCTCTACGTCGCCGGGCTTCCAGACGACCACAACCCGGTCACGTTCGCCGACTCCCCGGAGATGCTCAAGTTCAACGAGCAGTCCGTCCGCGCCTGGCTGAAGGTCGTCCGCGATTCGGGCACGACGAGCGAGGAGGACCTGCTGGAGGCCGCCAAGGTCTCGATGGCCCAGTTCGCCCCAGGCGTCGAGCTCTAACCTGCCCTATCTCGCAGTCAACGCCACCGCTCGTCCGGGACGCCGGCTTGGCGGTTGTGGTGATCAAGCACGGTCGACAGGAGCGCGGTCAACCGCCGTCGCTCCTCGGCCGACAACGGAGCGAGTATCTCCTCCTGAGCAGCCGCCAGCCTGCTCTCCAGCCGTCGCAACTGCCGCTTCCCCGCCGTGGTCAGCGAGATGACGTTGCGCCGACGATCGGACGGATCGGCAGCACGCTCGACGAACCCGAGCTCGGCCAGCTCATTGATCGTCGCGACCATGTCGCTCAGGTGAATACCGCTCCGACGACCCAGCGACGCCTGACTGGCCGGGCCGAAGTCGTCCAGTGTCGCCAGCAGGCGGTAGTGGTAGCCGCGAGCACCGACAGACGAGAAGCCGTCGACCACCAGCCGGGCAGCATGCTGAGCCGTCTGCCCGAGCAGCCAGGTGGGCATGCCCGCCCACCGGGCAGCCTCACTCTCCGCACCATCCATCCGGCGAGTCTAGCGAATCGTTCGGCCGACCAACGATTGTGTTACCGTTCGGAACACTAACGTTAGTCGCCCTAACATTTCGCCGCCGATCGATTCCGCAGGAGTGAGGACATGATCACCCCCTTCCACATCGCCGTCCCCCAAGCCGACCTCGACGACCTAACCGACCGCCTGGGCCGCACCCGCTGGCCGAACGAGGTGACCGACGCCGGGTCCGACTACGGCTTCCCGCTGGCACGACTCCAGGAGCTTGCCGACCATTGGCGCACCAGCTACGACTGGCGCAAACACGAGGCCGCGCTGAACGAGTTGCCGCACTTCCGCACCGAGATCGACGGCCAGACCATCCACTTCGTCCATGTCAGATCTTCGCGACCGGACGCGCTCGCGCTGATCCTGACCCACGGCTGGCCGGGTTCGTTCCTCGAGTTCCTCGACGTGATCGAGCCGCTGTCACGCGACTTTCACCTGGTGATTCCGTCGATCCCGGGATATGGCTTCTCCGGACCGACGCACGAGCGCGGCTGGAGCGTCGACAGGATCGCGCTGGCCTGGGCCGAGCTGATGCGCCGCCTCGGCTACGAGCGGTACGGCGCACAGGGCGGCGACTTCGGGTCAGGAATCTCGATGGCACTCGGAGCGGCGGCTCCCGAGCAAGTGGTCGGGGTGCACGTCAACTACCTCCCGACACGGCCTGATCCGACCGTCGAGGTCGACCTATCCCCTGTCGACGAGGCCCGCCTGCAGAAGGTCCGGGAGCTGATGGCGAATCGTCCGCCGTACCAGGCTCTGCAGGCACTCACGCCGCAGACCATCGGGTACGCACTGACCGACTCTCCGGTCGGTCAGCTGGTCTGGATCGCCGAGCGCTTCGCACAGTGGACGGACCCGCGCTCCACCATCACCGACGAACGGCTGCTCACCGGTATCTCGCTCTACTGGTTGACGGCCACCGCAGCTTCCTCGGCGCGGCTGCACCACGAGACACCAAGAGGAGCTCAACCATGCCCAGTCCCGCTCGGGGTCGCCGTCTTCCCCTACGACATCACCCAGTCGGTGCGGCCACTGGCCGAGCGGCTGTACGACATCAGGCACTGGTCCGAGTTCGATCGCGGCGGGCACTTCGCGGCGATGGAGGTGCCGGATCTCCTCGCCGAGGACATCCGGACCTTCTTTGTCAGCCTCCGCGAGGTCTAGCCGCGAGCGATCGCGAGGGCGTCGCGGCAGGTGCTGTAGGCATCGAGCTCGGCTCGGGCCGGCGCCACGACGTGGCTGTCGGCAACCTTCTCGAGCTCGCTGCGCAGCGCCTGCTCGGCTGCCCGGGCCCGCCGCGCAGCGCCGCTGACAGCCGCCAGCCGGCAAAGCACCGCGAGGCCGACGCCAAGGGCTGCACCACCGACCAGCATGATCCACGCGTAGGCGATTCCGCCCGCGCCCGGCAGCGGCACATCGCCGGCATCGGCGATCCGCGCCACCAGTGCCGCAAGCAGCCAGGCCGCACCACCCAGCGCCACCAGGAACAGCAACCACTGGACGAACTTCGCAGCACCCCACCAACCCGGGTTGGTGGTGTTGCCGAGGTCGGTCCGGGCCACGGCCTGGTCGAGCTCGTCGCCGAGCGACTCCTCACGACGCCGGATCTGCGTCCGCACGGAATCGGCCCACGGCCGCGACAGACCTGCCGCGGCCCGGTCGGTGATCGTGCGGACCGCACTGTCCATCCGGGCCCGCTGCACCGGTGTTGCCGCAGGCAACGAGATGCGCGCACTCGCGACCTCGCTCGTCGCGGACTTGCGCAACGCCTTGCCCTGCTGGCGGGAGACCTCATCGAGCTGCAGTCCGCGGAGCGGATCCGGGCGGAACCGGCCGATCCACTTCGTCAACGGCCATCCGGTCGCGGCCTGAGCGCGCTGCAGGTAGGACCGGCGTACGGCGTCGACGACCACCGGCAGACCGCTCGCATCCGAGAGCGCCTCGACCAGCTCGGTGACCTCGGCCTCGGCGATCTCCGGAGTCTTGGCCGTGCCGCACTGCTTCGCCATCCGGTCCGCGACGCGATCCACGTCGGCGGCGATCCGCTCCCGGGCCGAGCGCTTGTTGCTGACCCGCTTGACCAGCAGGCCGCGCACCTCGTCCAGTCCGTCGCCACTGACAGCCGAGGTCGCGACGACCGTCGGGGCCTTCAGGCCGTCGGTCTTCAGCAGTCGCTCAAGGTCGTTCAGGCAGCTCTTCCGCTGGTCCGGAGTGAGCTTGTCGACATGGTTCAGCGCGAAGACCATCACGCCGGAGTGCGAGGCGTAGGGCTTGATGTAGCGGTCGTGCAGGGCCGCATCGGCGTACTTCTGCGGATCGACGACCCAGACCAGCATGTCGACCAGCTCGACCAGGCGGTCGACGATCAACCGGTGCTCGACCTCGATCGAGTCGTGGTCAGGCAGGTCGAGCAGGATCAGGCCGTCGAGGTCCTCCGACTGCGCGTCCTCCAGCGAGCTGCGGTGCTGCACCTGGTGCCGGCGTGGGATACCCAGCCAGTTCAGCACCTCACCGGCCGGCTCCTCACCCCAGACACAGGCCAGCGGCATCGAGCTGGTCGGGCGGCGGGTCCCGATCGCGGCCAGGTCCAGGCCGGTCATCGCGTTGAACAGCGACGACTTCCCGGAGCCGGTGGCGCCGGCCAGCGCGACCACGGTCAGCTCACCCGACATCCGCAGGCGTTGCCCGGCGCGGTCGACGATCTGGGTGGCCTCGGACAGCACCACCGGATCGAGCCGGCCTTGGCCGGCGGCCGAAGCCTTCTCGAGAGCGTCGATCTTGGTCAGGACGTCGGTCGCACCCCGTACCGGGCCTTTGACCGTCTCCGTCGTTTCCGTCACGTGCAGTCCTCCACCGCGCGCGCGGCCTCGGTCAGTTGCCTGGCAGCCTCGGGATCGACCGGATGCTGGTCGAGGACAGCCAGATACCGGGCGAATTCGGCATCCATCAAGGCATGAACCTTACCGTCAAGATCAGCGCGTGCCTTCGACATCAGGGTCTGGACGGCTGCGTCGCCGAAGACCGCGGTCAGCAGCTTCTGCCCGACGACCGCGCTACCGACCCCGATACTCGCCTCGGCACCGGTCGGAATGCCCGCATTCTCGGCAAAAAGGACCACCATGACCGACAACGACAGCCCGTTCACCCCGGCATCCAGGATGCGCGCCGCCAGCCGCTTCTCGGTACCGACCTGGCGCACCAGATCGAGCACACCGGCCTGCCACTCCCGCACAGCCCGCTCGGCATTCGCCTGGAACTCCGGCGACATCGCCCCGAGGGCGATCTCGGAGCCGGTCGATGTGTCCGCCCCGGTCTCCGTGGCCGGCTCAGCCGCGGCCCGGGCCACCGCGAGCAGTTGGCGTCCGGCCGGCGTCGCCTGCCAGATCTTCTCCGCGCGCTCGGCAGCCGCCTCGGCCTGCTCGACCAGCAACGACGACAACCCGGATTCGATCGCATCGTTCAGATCGCGGGTCGGGGCCGGCGCAGCGGCGATCGACTTCTTCACCTTCTCGCGCAGCTTGCCCGAGTTGCCTTGCAGACCCTTCAGCAGCTCGCCCGTCCCGACGAACTCCTGCCACCTGGCCAGCACCTCGCCACGCAACAGGCTCGCGTCCTGGGTCGAGGTCGCAATGTCCTTGACCGCCTGGTCGTATGCCGCCTCCACGCTCGACCGCAGTTCGACCGCAGTGTCACCCTGGGCCCGCACCGCCGCCGCGAACGGCGGCGTCGTCTTCACCATCGAGGTGACCGCACCATGAAGCGTCCGGCGCACAACCGCCGCCCGCGCCTCAGCGTCGGCCGCCAGGTCGACCAGCCAGTCCTTGATCGAAGCAACAGTCTCGCCCGGCAGCATTCCGTTGCCGTCGACAACCGTCTCCCGAATCGAGAACAGCGGCGAGTCGCCGAGCCCACGCTCCAGCAGCATCTGCGCCAGGTGCCCCGTGATGTCGTCGATCGTCTCCGCCGGTGCGCGGTCGAGCACCACGGCAACCGCCGTACTGCGATCCGACGCACTCTGCAGGAACTCCCACGGCACCGCATCCGAGTACCGCGCCGCCGTCGTCACGAACAACCAGAGGTCAGCAGCCGCAAGCAGTTGGGTAGCCAGGTCCCGGTTCGCCTCGACAACCGAGTCGATGTCCGGTGCGTCCAGAACCGCAAGCCCACGCGGCACAGTGTCCGAAGCAACCAACCGCAGCTGCCCCGGATCCTCCATGCCCCCAGGGCTCTCCGCGGTAGTCCGCGCCATCCCCGGCAGCACCCGGTCACCGATGAACCAGTCCGCATCAGCCGGGTGATGAATCAGCACCGGCGACCGCGTAGTCGGCCGCAGTACACCCGGCTCGCTCACGACCTTCCCGATCACCGAGTTCACCAAGGTCGACTTGCCGGCACCGGTAGACCCGCCCACCACAGCCAAAATCGGAGCTTCCAGCTGCACGAGCCGCGGCAAGATGTAGTCATCCAGCTGATCCAGCATCGCCTTCTGCTGCTGCCGAGCCTCATCAGCCCCCACAACATCCAAAGGCAACCGACTCCCAGCCAACGCCCCCCGCAACTTCATCAACGAGGTAATCAGCGCCATAGCAGCCTGCTCAGCCGCCAACCGCTCAGCCAACTCCTCAGCAGTCAGCTCAACCTCAACCGCCTCAGCATCCTCCGAGGGCTCTTCGGCGGGCTCGTCAGCAGACTCCTGATCGGACTCCTCAGCCGAGTCCGCCTCGGCCGATGCCACTTCAGCGTCACCCGACGCCTGCTCGCCGTCCGCAGCAGCCACCGCCGGAGCACCAGCCGCCTCCTCGGCGACCACATCCTCCGCCGGCTCACCCGCGGCAGTCTCCGCGACCTCACCACCAGAGTCGCCCTCAGCAGCCCCATCAGCCGAAGCCACCTCAGCCGACTCCTGAGCGGACTCGTCCCCGCCCTCCTCAGCCGATCCCGCGTCAGCCGACTCCCGGACGGACTCGCCCCCGCCCTCCTCAGCCGAACCGGCGTCAGCCGACTCCCGGGCGGACTCGTCCTCGGGCTCCTCAGCCGAACCTGCGTCAGCGGACTCCTGAGCACCCTCTACGGCGTCCTCCGAACCCTGCTCGGCGTCTGCCTCGGCGCCGGCCACAGCCTCCGCAGCCTCACCTGCAGCAGTCTCCGCGACCCCAGCACCGGACTCGCCCTCGGCAACCTCAGCAGCCTTCTCGGCAACCGCAGCCGCCGGCTCCGCGCCCGACGCCACCTCAGCATCGCCCGACGCCTGTTCGCCATCCGACGCCTGCTCGCCGTCCGCGGCCGCCGGCGCACCATCCTCGGCCGACTTCTCGTCGGCAGGCTCCTCGGCTACCGGCTCCGCAACGTCATCCGCAGACTCGTCACCAGCGGCCGACTCAGCCGACTCCTTCGAGTCCTCGACGACCGCGCCCTCCGGCGCCTCAGCCGTCTCGACCTGGTCCGAAGAGTGGTCGGACGCCGGCTCAGCCTCGGCCGCAGGCTGCTCCGAGGCGGCCTCCGCGGCTTCGGCGGCCTCGTCGCCGGGCTGGTCGGTTGCAGCCTGCTCGGCCTGCGCGACATCTTCGCCAGGCTTGTCGGCTGCGGCCTGCTCGGCCGGCTCCTCGGCCTGCGCCGACTCCATGCCTGCGGACTGGACAGCGGCTAGCTCTTCCGCGTACGCCCGCGCCTCGTCGACCTCGACCGACGATCCATCAGCTTGTTTGGGGAGCCCCACGATGATGTTGCCATACTCGAGCGGGAACCCGTCCGGAGACTCATCCGGCTCGTACACCACACCAACAGTCGGCCGCGGCCGCTCACCCTTCGCCGCCACACCCTCGCCCGCGTTCTCAGCCTTATCCACGCTCTCGGCGGCGACCTCGCCGACTACCTCCGCCGCACCATCCTCGGCATCGACACTTGCCGCACCGCCATCAGCTGATTCGGCCACCTCGGCGGAGTTCTCGTCCTTCGGCTCACCCTCGCCAGCGTCAGCGGCGCTCACCTCAGCCGAGCTTTCGCCTGCAGACACCTCGGCGCCATCATCCGCCGCCGCGTCACCCGGCTTGGCAGACTCATCCGCACCAGAACCGTCAGCCTTCACGTCCGCACCGCTCGCAGGCTCGGCAGCCGCCTCGGAACCGCCGGCCGCGGGCTCGGTAGATCCCTTGGACCCGCTGCTCGCAGACTCAGCAGCCTCGGACGCGCTGCTCTTGTCCTCAGCAGCCTCCGCGGACTTCCCGGTCGCCGACGCAGCAGTCTCCGCCGGCTCACCGCTCGACGTACCCGTTGCCTCAGCGACCCCACCGGTCGCCGCAACCGACTCACCGCTCGCCGTACCGGTTGACCCGGCGGACTCACCGCTCGCCCCGGTTGACCCGCTGGCCGCCGCGTGGGCGGGCTCGGTGGGGTCGCCAGGCGTGGTCGCTTTCGGCGGCTCGTCGGTGGCGGGGTTCTGCTCGGGGGCTGGAGTGGGCTCGGGGGTGGTGTTCTTGCGGCGGCGGCGGCGCCAGAAGCCCTTGCCTTTGGCACCGGCCTCGGACTGCGCGATCAAGTTGGCCAGCTCCTGGGCAGGCTGGTCCCGGCCCGGAACCTGTGGCTCCGGACCTTCACCAGCTGCTGACTTGATGTCAGCCACGGCGTCCGCCCACGAGCACAGAGTGCCCGGTCGGACAGCACAGAAGCAAAGTCATCGTCATCCCCGTTTGGCGGCGTGGACGGGTGGCAGTCACTGCGATGGTGGATACGGACCGTATCCTCCCGGCGATCCTTGCGAACCAGGGGGTCCCGATGGGTAACCGGGCTGGCCCGCTGGGTAACCGGGTTGCCCCGAGGGATACCCCGGCTGGGGCGCTCCGTAACCACCCGGGCCAGGCTGCGGCGCGCCGTACCCGATCGGTGCGTCCTGGACCCCGGGACCGCCCGGTCCCGGCATCCCGGGCCCACCTGGTCCGCCCGGGGGCATCGCCTGGGGGAAGGCTGGCATCGGCGGGAAGGGGACGCTGGCTCGCCGGGCACGTAGCTCGTCGAGCAGCCGCTTCTCGTCCTGCAGCGCCTCGGGCCCGATCACCTGGCGGACGATCTTGTCCCGCAGGTAGGCGAGGTCGGTCGCGTTCTGCTGGAACGCCTTCGCGGCGGCTTCGGCCTGACCGCCGTACCGCCGGGCGTTCTGGCGGAGGGCCTTGCGGCCGCGCATCGTGGCGATCAGTGGTACTTCCGGGGCGACCATCCAGCCGAACCGCACGTAGTCGTAGAGCCGCGAGGCGATCATCTTGCCTTCGCGGGACCGCAGTACCAGCGCGAACGCCACCATGCCGATGAAGATCGGCACCATCAGCAGGAAGTAGGCCACCAGGAAGCCGGTGCCCTCGGCCCAGCTGGCCGAGGCGTTCCAGGCTGCGTGCGCGAGTACGGCGGCCAGGTAGCCGACGACCGGGGCCAGGTACCGCACCGCCGTACTGCGATGGCGGACGGCGATGCCGATCCCGATCGCAGTGAAAGAGGTGAAGAGTGGATGCGCGAACGGCGACATCACGCCGCGCAGGACGAAGAGGACAAGGACGCCACGCAGGCCCTCGTCGCTACCGGCCTCGTGGGACAGCTCACTGAAGATGCGGCCGTAGTAGAGGATGTTCTCGGTGAAGGCGAAGCCGACACCGACCATCCCGGCGTACACCAGACCGTCGATGATGCCGTCGAACTCCTTGCGGCGCACCAGCGCCAGCAGCAGGATCACGGAGCCCTTGGCGAACTCCTCCACCGGCGGGGCGACGAAGACGGCCGACCGGTCGCCGCCGGCGCCGGTCTCGGCCAACTGCTTCGCGACCTCGGTGTTGATGAAGATCGCGACCAGCGTCGCGATGAAGGCACCCCAGCAGAGCGCGAACAGAATGTACTTGGTCGGCTCCGGTTCGTAACGGTCCAGCCAGAGGTAGAGCCCGATCACCGGGATCACCGGGACCATCGCGAACGCCATCCCCCAGGTGAAACCACCCGCACCCGTCGAGTTCGCCACGATCGCGAAGATCGCCAGCCCGGCGATCGCCATCAGGACGGCGATCACGATGCCGATCAGAACCCGCCGGTTCCGCTGCTGCCCAGGGACCGGATGGTTCCCGAGCACGTTCGGCTGTGGGTACTGTCCGCCGGGCGGGTACGCCGACGACGCCGCGGGTTGCGGCGACCCGGCCGGGCCTGGTGAGGGGTAACTCATGCCCGCAGCCTAGTTGGATCATCCACCCGAGGGCAGAACCGCCCACGCGGCGTTACCGGGATGGAACGACAACCCTGTACTTCCCCACCGCCGAAGCACGCCACACCCGGTAACCCGGCAGCGCGATCACCCGCCCATCTGACAGACTCTTCCTGGCATGCGCCAGTAGCTCAGCTGGATAGAGCGTCGGACTTCTAATCCGTTGGTCGCAGGTTCGAGTCCTGCCTGGCGCGCAAACCACCCCCTGACCTGCGAGGACGCAGCTTCAGGCGGTCAGATGACGGCGATGGCCTCCACCTCGATGAGTTGCTCGGGGCGGGCGAGGGCCGCGACGCCGATCATGACGTCGGTCGGCTTGTGGTCGCCGAACACTTCGTGGCGGGCTGCCTGGACGATTGCCTGGTGTTCGCGGAGGTAGCCGACCAGGTAGATGCCGAGCCGGGTGACCTGATCGGGTCGGGCGCCGGCCGCGGCCAGGGCGCGGGCCAGGTTCGCGAACGTCTGCCGGGCCTGGACCGCGAGGTCGCCGGGGCCGACCAGTTCGCCTTGGAGATCTTCCGGCTCCTGCCCGGCGATGAAGACCAGCTTGGTGCCGGTGGCGATCGCCACGTGGCTGTACATCGTCGGGGTCGGCAGGTCGTCCGGGTTCAGCAAGTCGACGGTCATGCTCGAAACCTAGGGCACGGAAGGTCCGAAGCGATGGGGGTCGATGAAGGATGCGTCCGTGTACGGCGTTTCCTTCATCGCTATCTGGGCGAGGAGTTCGCCGAGTCCGCCGCTGTGTTTGAAGCCGTGACCGCTGTCGCCGCCGGCGACCACCACGCGATCGCCGTACCGGCCGGCCAGGAACTGTCCGTCGGGTGAGTCGGTGACCATGCACGGGATGACCTGGACGGGTGCCGGGTCTAGGCCGGGGAAGGCATGACCGACGGCGGCGGCCAGTTCGGCGATGTCTTCGATCGGGCGGATCGAGCGGTCCAGGTCGTCGGCGGCGAAGCCGGTCACGTGGGAGGTGTCGCCCTCGAGGCCGACCTTCACACCGAAGCCGTCGTCGGAGCCGTGGCCCCACAGGCCGCGTCCATCGGCGAGCTCCCAGATGAACGACGGGAAGTTCGCGAGCCGGAACGCCTCCGAGTCCGGGTCCTTCGGTGCGAACCAGAACATCGGCGTACGGCGAGGTGTCAGCGGCAACTCGGGATACAGCGACCCCAGCCAGGCGCCCGCACACACGATGACCTGATCGGCGTGGAACTCAGCCGTCGGCGTGCGCACGATCACTTCGTCGGCGCGCGGGTCGATCTCGGTCACCATCGTGTGCTCGTAGACCTCGGCACCCAGGCGGCGGGCCTCGGTGACGTGCGCGCGGACGATCGGTTCGGCGAAGCAGATCCCCGCACCTGGATCCAGTACAGCGACATCGCCGGCGGCGAGACCGCCGTACTGCGGGTACCGCGCCCTGAGCTCGTGGTGAGACAGGTCGGTGGTTGGCGCGCCGGCCTCGGTTGCGGCCCTAAGTGCGCCGCTGACCGGCCTGCTGTCGGGCGCACCGACGTTCAGTGAGCCGGTCTGCCGGACGTACGTCTCGCCGGTCCGCTCCCCCAGCTCGGTCCACAGCTCCAGCGACTTCCGCGCGATCGCAGTCAGCCCGGGGTGCTCCATACAGGCGACCCGGAACAGCCGCGTCGTACCGTGCGAGGAACCGAGCGGGTGACCGATCGCCTGACGCTCGATCCCGACCACGTTCACTCCGCGAGCAGCCAACCGCCACAGCGCTGCCGAACCGAACGCTCCCAGGCCGACGACGACCACATCGGTGCGCATGTCAGGGCCTGGCCGTGGCGATGATGCCGTTGATGAGCATGTCGACCGCCCAGCGGCGGCGTTCGGACGGCGTACCGGAGAGCAGGTCGGCGCCGTGTTCGGTCAGGTGCGGGAACTGCTGTGCCGAGGCGCTGGTGATGGATTCGCTGAGTCGTTGCCACTCGGCTTCGGAGTTGCCGTCCTTGCCGTCGGTAGCGTGTTCCGCGGCCGTGGCGGTGGCTGTCTGAAGGAGGTAGTCCAAACCCCAGGCCGCCTGGCCGGCGGGTACTCGCCCGGCGGCGAGCAGGCCGAGCAAGCTGTCGACCAGCGCTAGATAGTTAGGCCCGTCGGGGCGGGTGTTGAGCGCGGACTGCGCCAGGCTCGGATGGGCGAGCAGCAGGTCGGTGTAGCTGCCGAGGACTTGCTGCAACGCCTCCCGCCAGTCGTCTGCGTGCTGGGCCGGTGTCAGGTCGACCTGCGCCAGCAGGCGATCGAGGATCGCGCCATGGAGTTCGTGGGTGTTGGCGACGTACACATAAAGCGAGGCGGGGCCGGTGTCGAGCTCCTGCGCGAGGCGGCGCATCGTGACGCGCTGCAGACCCTCGCTATCCATCACCCGCACTGCCGTGTCGATGATGCCTTCACGGGTCAGTGCAGGTTTGGCGGGACGCTCCCGGCGGCTCAGCGCAGGCATGCACTCAAGCTACTGCACCGCCTGTGAAGAACTCGGTCATGCGTTCCAGACCGTCCGCACCGAACATCATCTCCAGGCTCTCAGCGGACTCCGCAGCGCTGGCCTCACCGCGCGGGAAGAGAGAGCTCTCGTACGCCGTCAGTGCAGCCTCGGTGTCGTTGCGGTGTGCCGCGATCGCCTGTGCCAGCTCGGCGCCGTCGAACATCGCCAGGTTGGCGCCTTCACCGGCGAACGGCGACATCAGGTGAGCGGCGTCGCCCAGCAGCGTCACACCGGCGGTGCGCTCCCAGCGGTGTCCGACCGGCAGCGCGTGAATGCGGCGCAGCACTGGAGAACCGTCGGCAGCTGCGATCAGCTCTCGGAGGCCTTCGTCCCAGCCGTCGAAGTAGCGCAGCACTGTGGTGGAAGTGGGGTCGACGATGTCGAGCCAATCCTCGTCCACCTTCAGCCCGGCGTAGACATGCAGGCTGCCATCGGTCTCCCGGTGCGCCAGGATGCCGCGCTCGTCACCCAGGCAGATGAAGAAGCCGCTGCCGATCAGCGCAGCGCTGCGCGGGTGGCGCACCTCGGCGTCCAGTAGGTCGAACTCGGCGAAGGAGATGCCGGTGTACGTCGGCACTGCATCCGAAACCAGCGACCGAACACGCGACCACGCGCCGTCGGCACCGATCAAGAGGTCGGTGGTGATGGTGGACCCGTCGGCGAAGGACACCTGGTGACGTCCGCCGTCCAACGGCCGCACGCCGGTGACCTTCTTGCCCCAGTGGATCGCACCGTCGTGTAGCGAATCCAGCAGCAGCTTGCGCAGGTCGCCGCGATCCACCTCCGGTCGTCCGCCGTTGCCGTCGTCCTCCATAGCGGCGTGGACCGTGCCATCACGACCAACCAGGCGCATGGCCTCGCCACCCTCATGGATGAGCTTGCGGAAGTCGTCGTACAGGCCCGCGGCGTGGAGTGCCCGCTGCCCGCTCTCCACGTGGATGTCGAGCATCCCGCCCTGCACCCGCGCCTCCGCCGACGGCTCCAGCTCGAACAGCGCCGCCTCGATCCCGTTCACCTGCAGAACCCGCGCAGCCGTCAGCCCGCCGAGCCCGGCGCCGATGATCGCAATGGGGTGATGAGTAGTCATACACCGACCATAACGAACATGTTCGTTACGAACAAGTTCGTTCGACCTACGAGCGCGCCGATCCGAAGGTGAAGAGGCTCACACCCGGCACAAAAGCCTGCTCATCCCCGATATAGCGGTGCACGCCCACGCCGTACCCGGCGTCGGCAGGAGACAGATACACGCGTTCGAACCCCGCCGACTCGAACCAGCCGCAGATCGTCGGCGCCAGGTCGGGCGCCTCGCGGTGGCGTGTCCAGATCAGCACAGCACCGGGTTTGCAGAACTGCGGGCTGAGCGAGACCGTGCGCTCGACATCCCGGTCCGAGATGTTGCCGAAGATGCCACAGGCGAGCACGAGGTCGGCGGGCACCAGGCCGGCGTACTGGTCGGTGAGCGACGCGTCGCCGGTGACGACCTCGACCCCGGAGAGTCCGAGACTCTCGACAGCTGCGGTGGCTACGGCGGTGTTGCGCGGGTCCAGTTCGACGAGGCGAGCGTGGACGTCAGCACGACGAGGGTGGTCGGCCAACACCTCGATGAGGTCCCGGCCCTGCCCCGCGCAAAGGCTGATGACTTTGAGCGGGCCAGGCGGGGCGTCGGACAGGGCCGCGCGCACATGCCCCTGTACGTCGGCCAGTCGCCGGGCGAGCGGCGTACCGGGGCGGTCGTAGTCGTCGTGCCAGGTGGACCAGTCCATGACGTGATTCCTCTCAGGGAACTCCTAGGGAGTTCTTAGTGCAGGCACGGGGCCAGGTGGGAACCCCGTTCGTCTAAACGAGTACTGGCAGGCTAGGGAAGGGCACTGACGTGGTAGCGATGATGAACTTGGCGGTTGTCGGCGCCGAGGAAGAGATTCGGTACTCAGGGGATGCTGTGGTCGTGCTGGCCGGGATTCCGGGAGCCGGCAAGAGCACGCTGCTGCGTCGGCTCTACCCCGAGGGTGAGGACCACGGTGGCTTGCGGGTCTTCGACTCCGAGCGGTTGCGGGCACGGTGGATGCGCGTGCTGAGTCCTGTTCCTTATTCCTACTGGCGTCCGCTGCTGCACCTGACCTACTACGTGCAGGTGCTCAGAGCGATGCACAGCGGTCCCATGGTGATCCATGACTGCGCCACGCGCCCGTGGGTACGGCGAGTGCTCGGATGGCGTGCGCGTCGCGCCGGACTGCCGTTGCACCTGATCCTGATCGACGTACCGGGTGAGGTGGCGCGGGACGGCCAGTGGTCGCGCGGACGCGTCGTACGGACCAGCAGTATGGAGACGCACTGCCGGCGCTGGCCGCAGCTGCTCGCTCGGGCAACTCAGGACCCCGGACAGGTGGTTCCGGGTGCGCGGTCCGCGATCGTGCTGAGCCGGCGTCAGGCGAGCCGGCTGCAGGCGATCACCTTCCGTTGAGTTTGGCCTCCAGGCCGTCCAGGACCAGGTCGAGGCCGAACTCGAAGTCCTCGACCCGGCCGGACTCCATCACGTGCGTGATGATCCGCACGACATGTGGGAACCGCTCGGGATCCAGTCCGCCCACCACCTGAGCCGACACATCCGGGGCCGCGTCGACCGCGAATGGCAGGTTCACCTCCTGCAGCGTGAAGCCGTACAGGTGGCTGTCGAGCGTGTGCCAGGCATCCAGCGCGCCCTCGACGGTGAAGCCGCCCTCGAGCAGCCGACCGAGCGTCGAGTCCAGGTACTTCGTCATCCCCGGACCGATCGTGAACCGGGACATGATCTGCAGCGCCGCCCACGGATGCGCGACCAGCACATCGTGTGCGGAGATCGACCGCCGCCGCATGGCTTCCTTCCACGGCGTCCCGGTCGGTGGCACCTCGATGTCGGTCAGCACCAGATCGACGATCGCGTCCAGCAGATCGCTCTTGTTCTTCACGTGGTTGTAGAGCGACATCGCCTCGATGCCGAGCTCGGTGCCGAGTTTGCGCATGCTCAGCGCGTCCAGCCCGTCCCGGTCGGCGAGCGCAATCGCGGCCCGCAGGACGCGTTCCCGGTTGAGTGGATCTCCCCGCGGTGTCATGGACAGACTCTAACCTTACATCGTAAGCTTACGCCGTAAGTACGAGAGTGGGGGGAACACAATGCTTGCCATCACACAGAACCGGTACGGCGATCCCGGCGTGCTCGCGCTCCGCGAAGTCGACGTGCCGGTGCCAGCTGACGACGAGGTGCTGGTCGAGGTCCGCGCGGCCGGGGTGGACCGGGGCGTCTGGCACCTCATGACCGGCCTTCCCTACCCCGTCCGGCTCGCCGGGTACGGCGTTCGTGCGCCGAAGAACCCGGTGATCGGCATGGACGTGGCCGGGGTGGTCAGCTCGGTCGGGGCCGGGGTCAGCCGATTCAAGCCGGGCGACGAGGTGTACGGGCTCGGGATCGGGACGTTCGCCGAATACGCCCGGGTTCTGGAGAAGAAGCTCGCGCCGAAGCCGGCGAATCTGACGTTCGAGCAGGCGGCCGCCGTACCGGTTTCGTCGCTGACTGCTCTCCAGGCGGTTCGTGATCAGGCGAAGGTCAAGCGTGGCGACCGGGTACTGATTCTGGGCGCCTCGGGCGGGGTCGGCAGCTACGCGGTGCAGGTGGCCGCGACATTCGGTGCCGACGTGACCGGGGTTTGCAGCAAGAGCAAGGGCGATCTGGTCAGTGCGCTCGGCGCGCATCAGGTGCTCGACTACAGCAGCGACGACTTCACGCAGTACGGGCCGTTCGACGTCATCCTCGACATCAACGGGCACTCGTCGCTGGGTCGGTTGCGGGAGGCGCTGACGCCGAAGGGGACGCTTGTCATCGTCGGAGGTGAGACGGGTGGCCGGTGGTTGGGCGGTATGGACCGCCTGTTGCGGGCGATGGTGCTGACCGGGTTCGTCGGCCAGCGGCTGCGTCCGTTCATCAGCTCCGAGAACCACGTCGACCTGCAGGCGATGACCGAACTGATCGAGACCGGCAAGGTGGTTCCGGCCGTCGATCGGGTCTTCCCGCTGGCCGAGGCAGCGGCGGCGATCCAGTACCTGATCGATGGTCACGTGCGCGGGAAAGTCGTGATCGCCGTGGCCTGACAAGGGTTTCACGGAAACTGTCGGTGGCGCCTGATTGGGTTGAACCTCGCGATCGGGAGAGGTGACCGTGAAGGTTCGAGTGGGGCGTGAGGTGCTCGCCGAGGCGGTTGGTTGGGTAGCCAAAGGGCTGCCGAGCCGGCCGAGTGTGCCGATTCTGGCCGGGATGTCGGTCGAGGCGGCCGACGGAATGCTGACGGTGTCCGGGTTCGACTACGAGAGCTCGGCGCAGGTCTCCCTACCGGCCGAGGTCGGGGACGACGGCCGGGTCCTGGTTTCGGGGCGGCTATTGGCCGGTATTTGCCGGGCGATGCCGCGGGACACCGTGGATCTGAGTTCGGAGGGGGCTCGGGTCGCGGTGTCGAGCGGTGCCGCCAGGTTCGCGCTCCAGACGCTGCCGCTCGATGAGTACCCGGCACTGCCGGAGCTTCCGGCCGCCGGCGGGGTGGTGAGCGGTGAGGTGTTCGCGCGGGCGGTCACTCAGGTGGTGACCGCTGCGGGGCGGGACGACACCCTGCCGGTCCTCACCGGAGTTCGGGTGGAGATCCGCGGGCCGGTGATCACGTTGCTGGCCACGGATCGCTACCGGCTGGCGGTCCGCAGTTTCGCCTGGGAGCCGAACGATCCGGAGATCGAGGCGGACGCGCTCGTCCCGGCCAAGGTGCTGTCCGGCCTGGCCAGGACGATGGCCGGTCACGAGGTCACCCTCGCACTCGGTTCAACTCGCACAGGGGACGGGTTGATCGGGTTCGAGGGGGCCGGCCGCCGGGCCACCAGCCGGTTGATCGACGCCGAGTTCCCCAAGGTGCGCAAGCTGATTCCGGCACCGGGCTCGATCACCAGGACGGTCACGGCGGACACCGCCAGTCTCATCGAGGCGGTGAAGCGGGTCTCGCTCGTCGCGGAGCGCACGTCGCCGCTGCGGTTCGAGTTCACCGAGGGGACGGCGATCCTCAGCGCCGGCAGCGGTGAGGAGGCCGAGGCCACCGAGCCGATCGAGGCAACGCTCACCGGCGATCCCCTGGTGATCGGGTTCAACACGGGCTACCTCGTGGATGCGCTCGGTTCGCTCGGCACACCGTTCACGCATTTCTCCTTCACCGAGCCGACCAAACCGGTCAACATCGTCGGCCTGCACTCCCCCGACGAAACCCCGGACGGCCACTCGGCGTACATCGTCGTCCCACTCCGAGGGATCAGCTGATGCCAAACTGATGCAGGTGCCTGAAGCAGTCATCGCCCGCTACCTCGCCCGCCGCGACGAGCCGGTCGAGCACGTCGACGTCATCGTGCTGATGGGATCCGCCGTACTGGAGTCGGTCGAAGTCGCCGCCCGACTCCACCAGGACACGTCCGCGCGGATCCTGATCAGTGGCGGGATCGGCCACTCGACCCATCACCTCGACACCGCGGTCACGCGCCGAGGTCTGCCCGTCGAGATCGGCGGCCGCCCCGAGTCGCACGTCTTCCGCGACCTCCTCACCACGCAGTACGACGTACCGGCGTCAGCCATCGAGGTCGAGGACGAGTCGACGAACTGCGGCGAGAACGCCTCCTTCACCCGCCGCCTCATCGACCAACCAACCACGCTCCTGCTGATCCAGGACCCGACCATGCAACGGCGAACCCACGCCAGCTTCGAGCGCTCCTTCGCCGACCTCCCCGGCACGCACCTCATCAGCCACGCACCGCTCATCCCCTGGATCGGGCCCGGCTTCGTGAGCGCCGGCCCCGATCACCCCGAGATCTGGAGCCTCGAACGCTTCCGCTCCCTCATCCTCGGCGAGATCCAACGCCTCCACGACACCCCCACCGGCTACGGCCCCCGAGGCAAGAACTACCTCGACCACATCGACATCCCACCCGCAGTCCTCACCGCCTACAGCCAGCTAGCCGCCGCCCACCCCGGCCTGATCCGCCCACCCGGCTCCTGACCCAAATGGAACGCCCACAGTGATCCTCCCATCACTGTGGGTGGCCTCGCGGGCGGAAGTACGGCAGGCTTGCTGTCCGAAGAGGGGGATCGACAGTGAGGACCCGAGTTCATGCGTAAACGACTCTCCGCCCTGGCCTCCGTTACCGCCCTGCTCCTGGTGACAGCCGCACCATCCGCGGTCGCCGCCGTGCCACCGACACCCCGGATCGCCGGGACGGTGGCGAGTGGATTCCAGTCCCCATGGGGCCTCGCGGTCCTGCCGGACGGCTCGGCACTGCTCTCCGAGCGAGACACTGGCCTGATCAAGCACGTCACCGCGGCCGGCGTGGTCCGCCAGATCGGCCGCGTCCCGAATGTCCAGCACGGCGGCGAAGGCGGTCTGCTCGGGATCGCGGTCGCATCGACCTTCGGTACCGACCGGCTGCTCTACGCCTACCACACCGCCTCCGGTGACAACCGAGTCGTCCGGATGACTTATGACGGCACCACCCTCGGTACCCCGCAGACCGTCGTCACCGGGATCCCGCGGGCCAACATCCACAATGGCGGCCGGCTCGCCTTCGGGCCCGACGGCTTCCTCTACATCAGCACCGGTGACGCCGCGAACACCGCCAACGCACAGAACCCGAACTCGCTCGGCGGCAAGATCCTCCGGGTCACCCCGACCGGCAGTCCCGCGCCCGGCAACCCGAGCGGAACCCGCGTGTACAGCCTCGGGCACCGCAACGTCCAGGGCCTCGCCTGGGACGAAGGCAACCGGCTCTGGGCCAGCGAGCTCGGCCAGAACACCACCGACGAGCTCAACCAGATCCGGGCCGGCGGCAACTACGGTTGGCCGACCTGCGAAGGCAGCTGCAACGACAGCCGCTTCATCAACCCCCAGGCCACCTGGACGACCGCCCAGGCGTCCCCGTCCGGCCTGGCCTTCTCCCGCAACACCATGTGGATGGCCGCCCTCCGCGGCCAGCGCCTATGGGCCATCCCGGTCCGCGGCGGCGTCCGCGACGGGAACACGGTCGCCAGCTTCACCAACCAGCAAGGCCGTATCCGCACGGTAGCCAACGCCGCCGACGGCTCCCTTTGGGTGATCAGCGAAACCAACGGCAGCATTCTCCGGGTGGTCCTCGGCTGACCACTTCTTCACTCGAAGAGCGTGCCGGGTCAGCTGGCGTGCAACTGCTGGGGGCGTGAACAACAACTGAGGGCCGTGAACAAGGCATAACTTGTTCAAGCCCCCCGCACGGGGTGCACACCCCCGAGATGTGCCCCACGCCAGCAATCCTCCGAGGAACAGGACGTATGCGTGCACTGGATGTCGCCGCCGCGCTCACGGTCGGCGGTCTGGTGGATCAGCAGACGTATACGTCCTGTCCATCGCAGGATGCAGGTCAGCTAGGCGAAGTGGTCGGCCAGAACTCGGGTGAGGGTTTCTGGGGAGAGGGTGTGGAAGGTGCCTTCGTGGCCTTCGGCGGTCGCGTGTGGGAGGGCGGCGGCGGTTTGGCGGATGGACTCTTGTAGCCAGGCCGGGCTGGCGTTGCTGAAGAGCGCGAGCGTCGGTGTGTCGTACGACTTGAGCAGAGCAGTCGGTACGGCGCTGTCGCCCATCTGCAGGGTGTCGTACACGAGGGTCGGCGCCATGGCGACCAGCCCCGGCCACATGGGCGTCTCGCGGATCTGGTCGACGGCCTCCTTTGGCTGACCGACAGCCTCGACCATGAACAGCTCGGCCACCCCAGCCGGGTTCCCAGCCGCGACCAACTCCTGCAGTCGCTCGAGGTACCGCTCCGGCACCGGCGGTGCACCCTCGACCCGGAACGGCGGTTCGACGACAGCGATCCGCTCGAACGGCACACCGGACTGGAGCAGCACCATCACCCCGGACGAGAACGCACAGGCGAACCGTGCGCCCGTTGCCGCCTGCACAGCTGCCAGGTCTTCCCACTCGCGCTCAACCGTGTACGGCGCGGTGTCGCCGGAGTCACCGCGGCCGCGGCGGTCGTAGTTCACCACGGTGAAGGCGGTCGACAGCGCCTCGACGTACGGCGTGAAGTACGCCCGGCCGGTGAACGCACCGGCGATCAGGACCAGACCGGGCCCGCTACCGACCACGTCGTACGCGATCTCGGTGCCGTCCAGTGAAGCGACCTTCTGCATCTCGCTGCCTTTCGTGAAGAAGAAGTCCTTTGCCTGAGCGTCGATCGGCGGGCAGCGAAGCAGACAGCAGCGAATTGTGACCTGGCTCACAGATAGCCAAAGGTTGGTCCAGTCCGTACAGTTGCATTATGTATACAGACAGCTGGTATGCGCGATGCTGTTGAGGCAGCTGGAGTATCTCGTGGCGCTGGCTCGGGAGAAGCACTTCGCCCGGGCGGCCGATGCTTGTTATGTGTCGCAGCCGTCGCTCTCGGCCGCGATCCGCAAGCTCGAGCAGGAGCTCGACGTACCGATCGTACGGCGCGGGCGCCGCTTCGAGGGGCTGACTCCTGAAGGTGAGCGGGTACTGCTGTGGGCCCAGCGAATCCTCGCCGAGCAGGACGCACTGCGACACGAGTTGTCGGTCCTGCGCGGCGGTCTGACCGGCACTCTGCGACTGGGCGCGATCCCGACCGCGATGCCAGTGGTGTCGCTCCTCACGACGCCGTTCTGCGAACGCCATGGGAACGCGCGCGTGACGATCGAGTCGTTGTCGTCCCGCGACATCACGCACAAGCTGGCCGAGTTCGACCTTGATGTCGCGATGACCTATCTCGACGACGACACGCTCGGTCAGGTTCGCAAGACGCCGCTCTACGAGGAGCGCTATCTCCTGCTGACACCGCAGCACTCGCCGCTGGCCGAGGTGCCGATGGCAACGTGGTCGCAGGTTGCCGAGCTGCCGTTGTGCCTGTTGTCGCCGGACATGCGCAACCGCCGGATCATGAACGGCTACTTCACCGACGACGGCGCGATCGCCACACCGGCCATCGAGAGCGACACCGTCTCGGGCCTCTACAGCCACCTGCACGGCAACCACTGGTCGACGGTGATCTCCCATGCCTGGCTGCACATGTTCGGCGTACCGGACGGAATGCGCGTCGTACCGCTGAAGGGCCCGGCCGACGGACCGCGGGTGGGACTGGTGATCGCCGCCCGCAGCCCGGAACCCGTGCTGGCCAGAGCATTACTCGATGTCGCGCGTCAGGCCGGTGTGCACAAAGCCCTCGACGATCTGCTCGATGTGCATTTGATGGGTTCTGGCTATCACGCGATAACGAGCAAGTCTTTGACCGTCGGCACCTAACAGCGGGACTGTGGAATCACCTTACAAACAAGGAGATTCCACATCATGGCGAAGATCCTCTGTGTTCTGTACGACGACCCGGCGACCGGTTACCCGAAGCCATATGCCCGCGATGACATCCCCACGATCACCGGCTATCCCGGTGGTCAGACGGCACCGACCCCGAAGGCGATCGACTTCACACCGGGCGAATTGCTCGGCAGCGTTTCCGGCGAACTCGGCCTGCGCAGCTTCCTGGAAAGTCAGGGGCACACACTGGTCGTGACGTCGGACAAGGACGGCGACGGTTCGGTTCTCGATCGAGAGTTGCCGGATGCCGATGTGGTGATCTCGCAACCATTCTGGCCGGCGTATCTGACCGCCGAGCGGATCGCAAAGGCGCCCAACCTCAAAATCGCGATCACCGCCGGCATCGGCTCCGACCATGTCGATCTCGACGCCGCCGTTCAGCATGGCGTGACAGTTGCCGAGGTCACCTTCAGCAACAGCATCAGCGTCGCCGAGCACGTGGTGATGATGATTCTCGGGCTCGTGCGGAACTACATCCCGTCGTACCAGGTCGTAGTCGACGGTGGCTGGAACATCGCGGATTGCGTGCAGCGGTCGTACGACCTCGAGGGGATGCATGTCGGTACGGTCGCCGCCGGACGGATCGGTACGGCGGTCCTGCGGCGGCTCGCGCCGTTCGACGTTAACCTGCATTACACCGACCGGCACCGGCTGCCGGAGTCAGTCGAGCGCGAGCTGAACCTGACGTTCCACGCGAGCGCGGCCGAGATGGTGCCGCACTGTGACGTCGTGACGATCAACGCGCCGCTGCACCCGGAGACGGAGGGGCTCTTCGGGGAGAAGCTGCTGGCGACGATGAAGCGTGGTTCCTACCTCATCAACACCGCCCGGGCGAAGATCGCCGACCGCGACGCGATCGTCAGCGCCCTGGAGAGCGGGCAGCTGGCCGGATACGCCGGTGATGTCTGGTACCCGCAGCCGGCCCCGGCCGACCACCCGTGGCGGACGATGCCGAACCACGGCATGACCCCACACATCTCCGGCTCATCGCTGTCCGCCCAGGCCCGGTACGCCGCGGGCACCCGCGAGATCCTGGAATCGTGGCTGGCGGGGACCCCGATCCGCGACGAATACCTGATTGTTGACGGTGGGCGACTGGCGGGTACCGGAGCGCATTCGTATTCGACCCGTATGTAAGGCGCATCACGTGAGATGCGGGCATAACCGGTCAGTACACCTGGTTGAATGTATACAGAAGCCAGAATTCAAGAAAGCTCCTCTCGGGAGCAGGAAGGGAAAGCAATGATCTTCACCCGTAGGTTCGGTGCTCTGGCGGCGCGCCCGCAGTTTCCGGATGCCCCGGAGCTGCAGCATGAACTGGACACCCCCGTGGACCTGGATGCCGAGCTCGCCGAGCTGACCAGCACCGACGAGAAGAAGCGCGCCGAGGAATCGGCCGCCTGAATCGCTTGACCCAAGGCTGCGACGAACACTATGTACGGTCATGGCACTTGGTAGACTGTCTACCAAGTGCCATGCTGTTGCCCCAGGCAAACCGGAGGACCTCGATGACGACCATCAGCACAGGAGCGGAACCGGCCGGTGTACGGCACGTCAAGCGGCCGCAACCGTTGCGCGAGTCGGTGTACGAGGCTCTGACCGAGATGATCATCGACGGCACGCTCGAACGCGGCCGGCACCTGGTCGAGGTCGAGCTGGCCGGTCTGCTCGGTGTTTCCCGGCAGCCCGTGCGTGAGGCGCTGCAGCGGCTCAACAACGAAGGTTGGGTGGACCTGCGGCCCGGTTTCGGCGCCATGGTGCACGTCCCGGCCGAGGACGAGGTCGACCAGCTCCTGGCCGCCCGTGCCGCGCTGGAGTCCGAGTCCGCTCGTCTGGCCGCCCGGCACGCCACCAAGGAAGACCTGGCCAAGCTCAAAGAGCTCTGCAAGGTCGGTACGGCGTTCCACGAGTCCGGCGACACCGACGGCGCCGTCCGCACGAACGGCGAACTGCACGCCTTCATCACCCAGATGTCCGGCAACCGCTTCCTGATCGACTTCGCCGCCCAGGTCGACCGCCGCGTCCGCTGGTACTACACCCCGCTGGCCCCCGTCCGCGGCGCCGCTTCCTGGCGCGAACACAGCCGCCTCGTGAAGGCCATCAGCGACGGCGACGAGGACAAGGCCGCCCAGACCATGCGCGAGCACACCGAACACACCCGCAAGGCCTACCACGACCTCCGCGCCACCGAAGGCCCCACCGAGCCGACCCCCGAACCCGAACCCCGCCGCCGACGCCGCACCCTCAGCTGACGCACCTGCACGACCAGGGTGTCGCGACATGGAGATCGGAGAGCGGGGCGAGGTCACTTTCAGCCCAGAGGAAACCGACGCCGTCCGGGCTGCACTGCTCACCATCGAGCACTATGCGACCAACGTCTGGGATCAGATCGAGGTCAGCGCCATCTGCGGCTTCACGGCCGGCAAGTTCGCTTCGCTGAGGCAGCAGCTCGACTCCATCCGAGGCGCCTGAGCGGATCGCTGCGCAGCTCGTTTGCCAGCTGATTTAGGCTCAGGTGGTGTTCGAGTTCGCGATTGAAGATCCTCACCGCATTCGCCTCCGGATCGGGCGATGGCACTTCCGGACTTGGCCGTCTTGGGTTCTGAAGCTGCCGAGCGGGTACCGCGCGCCGGAGTTGATCTACTCCGGCGAGTGGCTCGATGAGGACGACAAGAGCTACGGCCAGATCGGTGCTTTCTTCTCCGAGGAGATGGCGGAGGCTTGTATGGCGCGACTAGAGGCGGGAGGTCGCACCAACTTGGTTGTCAATGCGATCGCGGTCCACTCGCGGATACAGGACTGGGAGTGGGATCGCTGACACAGGCGATCGCCCGCAGGCCCTGGTGGGGTCGGCGGGCGATCGGCAGGGGATGCGGCGTCAGAACTTCAGGGCTACGCCGCGCTTCTTGCGGCCTCGGCCGGTGGCGGCTTTGCGGGCCTCCATGGCGTTGGCGAGGTGGACGTACTGCTCGACGGTACGGCGGGCGTAGCGGTTGTGCTCGAGGATGTGTGGCCACCAGTGGCGGCCGATCTGTTCGTGCATCCAGAGGAAGCCGATCGCGAAGCCCATGCTGAGCAGGGCGCGGAACGCGAGGAACTTCCAGGGTTCGGCGGGCAGGCCGGGGGTGCCGGCGATGACCCATTCGGTGGCGATCGCGTGCACCAGCAGCGAGAGCGGGAACGCGACCACCCAGTAGACCGCGGCCGGGGCGAACACCCCGGCCGGGACTTTGCCTAGGGCAACGAGTACGGCGTACCCGGTGCCGAACACGATCAGTGGCAGGCCCAGGCCGAGGCCGGTGACCAGGGCCACGCCGAGGGACTGTCCGGCGACCGAGCCGAGCAGGCCGGCGACCAGCCCGGCCGCGGCACCCACGACCGCGGCCGGGGCCGTGAACTCTGCGAGTTCCTTGACCGAGGTCATGTCAGCCCACTGCCACGCCGAAGCGGAACAGGCAGTAGAACAACATGCCCAGGTAGAACACCGCGCCGAACCCGATGATCACGTTGCGGATCGGACCGGGCCTGATCGGTTTGGGCAGCAACTTGTTGTTCACCAGGAGCAACACGATGCAGTAGGCGCCCATCGCGAACGTGGACAGGAAGGCGAGCGTGTCCAGGATCCCGGCCGGACCGTCGGCCGGGCCGAACAGGAGGATCAGGATGCCGAAGACGATCACGCCCCACAGGAACCCGGCGTAGATCCGGGACATCGAGAACTTCTTGGCGCCCGGGACGAAGTAGTACGTCATGTCGGCCTGGCCACGGGAGAACGAGTCGAACAGACCCAGGGTCGCGTTCAGTCCGATCAGCGCGATGAAGGCGAAGAACAACGTACCCAGGATCGGCGAACCCGCGGAGGCGAACGCATCCGACATCGCCTGGAGCGCCGCGGACCGCGAGTCGTCCTCCTGGATGATGCTGGCCAGGTTCGGGTTCGTCCGGGCCGCCGACATGGCCAGCACGGTGAACGAGATCGTCACCAGCATCGTGATACCCCAGAAGAGCAGCAGCGCGTCGAACGTGACCCACTTGCGCCAGCCCTTCCACTTCGCCATCTCGGCCGGGTCCTCGGTGTCGAACATGAAGCCCCGCGACGGCATCGCCTCGGCCTCGCCGGAGGCGCGCAGACCGCGGATCTTCGGGATGTGCGCACCCATACCGGCACCGCTGTCGCGCAGTTGCAGCGTGTACCACATCTGCTGCATACCCGACGGTCCGGCAAACGCGATCGATCCGACCACGACCGGGAACCAGACACTCGTCATCGCCTGGTCGGGGAAGTACCCGAAGGCGAACATGCCGGAAATGGTCTTGGCCAGATCGTCCCAGCTACCGACGAGTGCCGCGATGATCGACGTACCGACGACCAGGAAGCCGATCAGCAGGCCGAGGAGTTTCTCGAGGAAGTTGTAGATGACCGACAACATGCTGAACAGGACGCCGACGAACACCAGAGCCACGCACGCCGACACCTGCCAGGGTATTCCGCTCACTTCCTCGAACGCCGCGGCGCCGGCCGACAGGTGACCGGGCCACATGTAGATCAGGATCGCCGCGACGTAGAAGAACCACATCAACGGTTTGAAGATCCGGGCGGCGCCGAAGAAGATGCTCTCCCCGGTCGCCATCGCGTACCGCGCCATCTCCAGCAGCACGAACGCCTGCAGGGTGACGCCGACCATGAACAGCCAGCGGATGTCCGGCCCGAACACCAGGACGAGCCGGGGCCACATGTACGACTCCCCCATGCCCACCCCGAGCGCGACCAGGAAGACGGTCGGGCCGAGGATGTGCAGGGACGGTGGTGCGTCCGGAAGTTTCCGGATCGGCATCGGTTCGAGCCGGCCGGCTTTCCAGACCTTCTCGGTGACGGCCGCCGCGGCGGGCTCGTCGGGGACTTCTGAGGTCTTGCTTGTGACGTCCAAGGCGGACTCCTTAGATCGACGCCAGGCACCTGGAATATGAAAAACCCCCGCTGACTTTCCTCCTCGGAGAGTTACGAACCGAGGGGTCCCGCGTTGCGGGCCCAGCGGTACTTGGCGCCGAGCACCTGAACCGGTGTCTCGGTGGTGTACGGATAGGCGACCACGCCGTGCTCGAACAGGTACTGAGCGGCCTCTTCGACCTCGACGTCACCCGACAGCGAGGCGACGACGGGCTTGTCGATGCCCTTGGCCCGGTACTCCTCGACCACCTCGGCGACCAGCTTCGCGAACACCATCGGCGGTGTCACGATCGTGTGCCAGTAACCGAGGATCAGCGCATGGATCCGCTCGTCTTCCAGACCGAGCGCGACCGTGTTCCGGTACGTCGACGGTGGCTCACCGCCGGTGATGTCGATCGGGTTGCCGGCGGCACCGAACGGCGGGATGAACTTCTTGAACGCCGCGTCCAGATCCGGCGGGATCGTCATCAGCTGCAGGCCGTTGTCGACACAGGCGTCCGAAAGCAGGACACCGGAACCGCCCGCACCGGTGATGATGACGACGTTCTCACCCTTCGGAGTCGGCAGCAGCGGGATCCCGCGGGCGTACTGGAGCATCTCGTTCAGCCCCGGTGCCCGGACCACCCCGCTCTGCCGCAGGATGTCGTCGTACACCTTGTCGTTGCCCGCCAGCGCACCGGTGTGCGAGCTGGCCGCCTTGGCGCCCATGGCGGTGCGGCCGGCCTTGAGCACGACGACCGGCTTCTTCTTCGACACCCGGGCCGCCGTCTCGGCGAACGCCCGGCCGTCCTTCAGATCCTCTAGATGCATGGCGATCAGGTTGGTGTTGTCGTCGTTCTCGAAGAACGTCAGGAGGTCATCCTCGTCGATGTCGGCCTTGTTGCCTACCCCAACGATCGCGGAGACGCCCATCCGGCTGGACCGGCTGAAGCCCAGGATCGCCATCCCGATCCCACCGGACTGTGACGACAACGCAACACTGCCCTGGACGTCGTACGGTGTGCAGAAGGTCGCGCAGAGCTTCTCCGGCAGGTAGTAGTAGCCGTAGATGTTCGGCCCGAGAATCCGGACGTTGTGCTTCCGCGCGATCGCGACGATCTCGTCCTGGAGCTCCTGCTCACCGGTCTCGGCGAACCCGGACGGGATCAGGATCGCCCCGGCCACGCCCTTCTCGCCACACTGCTCGAGCGCTCCGCCGACGAACTTGGCCGGTACGGCGAACACCGCCACGTCCACGTCACCCGGTACGTCGAGGATGCTCGGGAAGGCCTTGAGCCCAAGGACTTCGCCGCCCTTGGGGTTGATCGGGTAGATGTCCCCGGCGTACCCGCCGTTGACCAGGTTCTTCATCACCGAGTTGCCGATCTTGCCGTCCTCGTTGGACGCCCCGATCACGGCGACCGCCCGCGGTTTCATGATCCGCGTCATCGCCGTCAGGATCTCCTCCTGGCTGTACCGCTCGACCGGCTTGCCGGCCTCGGCGTCGACGATGATCCGGAAGTCCACCGCGGTGGCGCCGTCCGGCCCGGCCAGCACCGGGTTCAGGTCCACCTCGGCGAACTGCGGGAAGTCGGTGACCAGGTCGGACAGCCGCTTGACCAGCTCGCCCAGCGCGTCCTTGTCCACCGGCTTGGCGCCGCGAACACCTTCGAGCATCTCGTGGGCGTTGATCCCGTCGATCATCTCCCGCGCCTCGGCGTCGTTCAGCGGCGCGAGCCGGAAGGTGACGTCCTTCAGCACCTCTACCAGGACACCGCCGAGGCCGAAGGCGACGATCTTCCCGAAGGTCTGATCCGTCACCGCCCCGACGATGACCTCCTGGACGTCACCGCCGGTGACCAGCATCTTCTGCACCTGGACACCGCTGATCTGCGCGTCCGCCTTGTACGCCTTGGCGTTCGCGATGATCTGCTCGTACGCCGCCTGGGCCGCCTCGGGACTGTCGACCCCGACCACCACGCCACCCGCGTCGGTCTTGTGCAGGATGTCCGGCGAACTGATCTTGAGGACGACCGGGAACCCGATCTCGGCCGCGAGACCGGCGGCTCCCTCGGCAGTCGTGGCCAGCCCCTCACCCGGCGTCGGGATCCCGTACGCGTCCGCGACCAGCTTGGCCTCGGGCGCGCTCAGCGAGGTGCGGCCGTCCGCCAGAGCCTGGTCGAGGATGGTCTGGACTGCTGCCTTGTCATAGGTCATGCCCTGCACTCCATTTCAGAAGATGGTGGCGTCAGACGACGCCGGCGGCCTTGAGTTCGGAGAGTTCGGCGGTGTCGATCCCGAGCGATCCGTAGACGGCGGAGTTGTGCTCACCGAGACCGGGTGAGGTCTCGATGTCGACCGGGGAGTCGGACAGCTTGATCGGGCAGCCGACGGTCTTGAAGCTGCCGCGCTGCGGGTGCTCGACCTCGACGACGGCGCCGAGCTCGGCCAGCGTCTCGTCCTCGATCAGCTCGCGGGTGGACATGATCGGCCCGCACGGCACGTTCAGCGCGTTGAGCTTGTCCATCACCTCGAACTTGGTGTGCTGCTCGGTCCACTGCTCGATCAGCGCGAACATCTTGTCCAGCTTGTCGAGGCGGGACGCGGGCGTGGCCCAGTCCGGGTCCTCGGCCAGCTCGGGCTTACCGATCAGGTTCGCGATCGGGGCCCAGCCGGGCGGCTGGACGATCACGTAGATGTAGTCGTTCGGCCCACCAGGCGCCGTACGAACCGCCCAGCCCGGCTGGCCGCCGCCGGAGGCGTTCCCGGACCGCGGCACCTCGGTGCCGAAGTTGTCGTTCGGGTACTCCTTCAGCGGGCCGTGCGTCAGCCGCTGCTGGTCACGCAGCTTGACCCGCGTCAGGTTCAGCACGGCCTCCTGCATCGCCACCGAGACGCGCTGGCCCTTGCCGGTGTGCGTGCGCTGATAGAGCGCGGCGAGGATGCCGGCGACCAGGTGGATCCCGGTGCCGGAGTCGCCGATCTGAGCGCCGGTCGCGGTCGGCGGGCCCTCTTCGAAGCCCGTCGTACTCATCGCGCCGCCCATCGCCTGGGCAACCACCTCGTAGGCCTTGAAGTTCTCGTACCGGCCCGGGCCGAAGCCCTTGATCGAGGCGAAGACCAGCTCGGGGTTGATCTCCTGCAGGCGCTCCCAGGTGAAGCCCATCCGGTCGATCGCGCCGGGGGCGAAGTTCTCCACCAGGACGTCGGAGTTCTTCACCAGGTCGACGAAGATCTCCTTGCCCCGCTCGGATTTCATGTTCAGCGTGATGCTGCGCTTGTTGCAGTTCAGCATCGTGAAGTAGAGGCTGTCGACGTCCGGTACGTCGCGCAGCTGCTGGCGGGTGATGTCACCGGTGGGCGCTTCGAGCTTGATCACATCGGCGCCGAGCCAGGCAAGAATCTGGGTGCAGGAAGGTCCGGACTGCACATGCGTCATGTCGAGTACGCGGACACCATCGAGGGCCTTAGACATGGCGGGGTCCTCTCACTTGTACATGGTCTGGTTCATGGTTCCGGGGGCGTACGCGTCCGGGTCGACCCAGACGTTGATCAGCGACGGCAGTCCGGACTCGCGAGCCCGCTGCATGGCCGGCCCGATGTCCTTCGGGTCGCGGACCTCCTCGCCGTACCCGCCGAGGTTGCGCGCGAACTCGTCGTACTTGACGTCGCCGAGGGTGTTGCCGACCCGGCCGCGGTCGTGGCCGTACTTGACCTCCTGGCCGTAGCGGATCTGGTTCATCGACGAGTTGTTGCCGATGACACCGACGAACGGGAGCTTGAAGCGGACCAGGGTCTCGAAGTCCCAGCCGGTCATCGAGAAGGCGCCGTCACCGAACAGCGCGACGACCTCCTTGTCCGGCCGCGCGTACTTCGCCGCGAGCACGAACGGGACGCCGACGCCGAGGGTGCCGAGCGGGCCCGGGTCCATCCAGTGGCCGGGCGACTTCGGCTGGACGACGCCACCGGAGAAGGTGACGATGTCGCCGCCGTCGCCGATGTAGATCGAGTCCTCGGTGAGGAACTCGTTGATCTCGTGCGCGAGCCGCAGCGGGTGGATCGGGTTCGCGTCGGACAGCTGGCGGGGCAGCCGCTTCTGGTACGCCGCCTCCTCCTCCGCACGCAGTTCCTTGAACCAGGCCTTGCGATCCGACTTCCGGACCCGACCCGTCGAGGCCTGCGTGACCGCGGCCAGGATCGCACCCGGGTCGCCGACCAGACCGAGGTCGACATCGCGGTTCTTGCCCACCGTGCGGTAGTCCATGTCGATCTGTACGACGGTCGCCGACTTCGGCAGCCGCCGCCCGTAACCCATCCGGAAGTCGAACGGCGTACCGACGATGATGATCAGGTCGGCGTTGTTGAACCCGTACCGCCGGGACAGGTGGAAGTGGTGCGGGTCGCCTGGGGCGAGCGTGCCGCGGGCGGCGCCGTTCATGAAGGCCGGTACGTCGAGCGCCCGCACGAAGTCGGTGGCCGCGTCGCTGCCGCGCGAGGTCCACACCTGACCACCGAGCAGTACGACGGGCTTCTCGGCGTGCGCGATGAGATCCGCGAGCGCCTCGATCGCGGCCGGGTCGCCGACGCTCTTCGTGGAGGCGCGGTAGTGACCGGCCTCCGGTACGGTCGCGGACTCGACCGGGACCGAACCGTCCAGGATGTCGCGCGGGATCTCCAGGAACGACGGGCCGAGCGCGCCGTTGTAGCACTCGCGGAACGCCATCGAGACCATGTCGGCGGCGCGTGCGGTGTGCGGCACGGTCGCGGCGAACTTGGTGATCGGCGTCATCATGTCGACGTGCGGCAGGTCCTGCAGGGACCCCATCTTGTGCTGGTTCAGTGCGCCCTGGCCGCCGATCAGCAGCATCGGGCTCTCGGCGCGGAAGGCGTTCGCGACACCGGTCACGGCGTTCGTCGTACCGGGGCCGGCGGTGACGACCGCGCAGCCGGGCTTGCCGGTGATCCGCGCGTAGCCGTCGGCCGCGTGCGCGGCGACCTGCTCGTGCCGGACGTCGACGACCGCGATGCCCTCGTCGACGCAGCCGTCGTAGATGTCGATGATGTGGCCGCCGCAGAGGGTGAAGATCACGTCGACCCCCTCGGCCTTCAGGGCCTTGGCGACCAGGTGACCGCCCGAGATCGTCTCCGGCTCCTTCACCTGCGCGACGGACTGGTTCTCCGACACTGTCTGCGCCATCTGCAGTCATCTCCTCGGAAAGAGCCGGGGCTCGGCTTTTGGGGTCAATGTAGATTGCATACCGTATGTGGTAGTCGTAGTCTTATCCCACGCCACGGTGGTTGTCCAGAGGGAGGACTGCATGACAATTCACGAGGAGCTGCACCGAACCCGGACCGCACTGCTGGCCCTCGAGAAGTCCCTTATGTCGTTGAGGAATCACCTGGGTGAGCATCTCGACGTCCTCCGCCTGCTGGACGATCTCGAACGTTGTACGTCGGACCTGCGCCGGCTCGAGGACCAGGTCCAGGTGCCGGTCCGCGGCGAGCTGATGGTGATCCCCGACGACGACCGCGACCATGGGTTGTGGGGCGCCGGGGATGTGGATCATGAGGGAGTCGGAGCTCCGGGGCGCAGAGCGCCGTGACCGGTCATGGGGCCCCCGTTCTGGACTGAGGAGCGCAGGGAGCGAAGCGACTGGAGCGACGAGGGAAGCACGGGAATCAAGGCCCCATGACCCGCTGCGCCGGAGGCGTAGCAAATTGCACCGCCAGGCACTGCTTGAGCAGCTGCCGTAGTCGTAGATCGCGGTCACCGTTCGCCTGGCGAGCGGTGACCGCGATTGCTTCTGCGACTTGTTCGGTGGCGACGAAGGTCCGGTAGAACGGTTCGCTCCAGCCGAACCGGCCAAGGAGAGACAGCCACCAGCGTGGCTCTCCTCGCCCAGTCAAGAGATGCAGCGCGGTCTCGTGCGCTTTGCCGAGCCGCGCTGCCTCGTCTCCGGTCATGTCACCGCCGGCCAGCGCGGTGGACACGCAGAGCGCGACCACCCGCGCCGACACCTCCAGACCGGGGCGGGCGGTGTCGATGAACTTCGGCGCCAGTGGCAGCAGGGCTCGCCGTCCGGCCCGGCTGGAGTGGTCGTGGACGGCCCGGGCCGCCGCGCTCAGAGTCGGATGCACGCAAGACGGCCGATCCGTCCACGGCTCCCGGGCCAGCTTGGACACCAGCTCCATCACACAGGGGTCGGGCCGCACAACGCGCCCGTACTCACTCACTCGTTCGACCCGGCGACCGGCGTACCTAGTTGGGGCCGCACCGGTAGCGCAGGTCGCCCGGGCTGCTTGAGCAATCGCACACTCAGTGCAGCCAGTACGCCGAGCAGTCCCGCGCCGAGGAACAGCGGCCGGTAGCCAACCACCGCGATCACCGAAGCGGCCACTCCGACTCCGACGAGACCGCCGACGGCCTTGGCGGAGTACAGGATCGCCTGGTTCTGCACCAGGCTGTTCTCGCCGAAGAACTCCAGCACGAGGTTGGCCATGATCGCGTAGAACGCTCCGCCACCGAGGCCGGCGAACATCGCGCAGACGACGAACGCCCAACCCACACTCGCCTCACCGGCGACGACCAGGCCGACGTGGGTGAAGCTCTCGACCATCAGTACGGCGGCCAGTACGCGCCGCCGGCCGAATCGGTCGGAGAGCGTGCCTGCGAGTGAGCGGCCGAGACCGTTGACTGCGGCAAGCAATCCGGCGGCGAAGCCCGCGACCGCCATCCCGAGTCCGGTGGCCACTGCGAAGCTCACGACGAAGGCGATGCCGAACAACGACAACGCGGCGCTGATCGCGAGCATCAGCCACATCAGCGGCAGCGCACCGGTCCGCATCGCCTCGGCCGGACGGTAGTGCCGCACGGCAGGTGCGTTGTGCGGGATGCTGCGATTGAGCTTGCGGTCGATCGCCCAGGCCTGCGCGTCGATCGCGGCCGGCCACCAATGCCGCGGCGGATCCTTCAGCAACCCACCACCGATCGCCGTGGCCAGCACCGCGACAACCGCAGTCAGGTCGAAGACAAGCCGCCGACTGCCAGGACTGTCGGCCAGCGTCAGCAACACAATGCTCGGTACGGCGCCGATCGCGAACCCGCCCGTGACGAATCCGATCGTCGATGTCCGCCGATCGGGGAACCAGCGGGCCGAGGTGGTGATGCATGCGGCGTAGACGATGCCGGCGCCGGTTCCGCCGAGCAGGGCGTAGCCGATCACCACGACTGCATAGCTGTCCGCGTGCGCGAGGGTCGCGAGGCCGACGGCGGACAGCAGGCCACCGAGAACCACGAGCTGGGTCGGCGAGGCCCGCCGTACCCGCTGCACCCAGGCGGCCGGAATGGCGACCAGGGCTTGGCAGGCGACGAAGATCGCCAGCAGCCACAGGGTTTGCACCGCGCCCCAACCACGGTCGGACTCGAGACCGAGCGCCGCCGTACCGAACGAGTACTGCAACGGGCTGATGGCGATCATGCAGGCCCACGCGGCCCACAACTGCCAGCGGCGCGAGTGCCCGGTCAGATCGCGAGGATCCTCGCCGACCCGATAGCGCCGGCCGTACACGTCACGCACGTCTCGGGCAGTCACGTGATTCATGTCGCGCCTCCTGACTACTGCATACCGTATGAGATCTGTGGTACTCCTCTCCGCCGTCGGTTGTCCAGACCTGGCGTGTTGCAGCTGCCTCTTGTGACCAGATTGCATACCGCATACAGTCGGCACACGACCGCTCGGATCGGAAGGACTGCCCCTGTGGACCTGATGGAGTACCAAGCCAAAGAGCTGTTCGCACGGCACGGCGTCCCGGTGACGCTCGGCCGCGTGATCGAGGATCCGGCCGACGCGGCCGCAGCCGCCGCGGAACTCGGTGGCCGGGTCGTGGTGAAGGCCCAGGTGAAGACCGGTGGCCGCGGCAAGGCCGGCGGGGTCAAACTCGCCGCCTCCCCCGACGAGGCCGTCGCCCGGGCCGGCGAGATCCTCGGCATGGATATCAAGGGCCACACCGTGCACCGGGTGCTGCTCGCACCGGCCGCCGCGATCGCCGAGGAGTACTACTTCTCCTTCCTCGTCGACCGGGCCAACCGCACGTATCTCTGTATCGCCAGCACCGAAGGCGGTGTGGAGATCGAGGAGGTCGCGCACACGAACCCCGACGCCATCGCGAAGGTGGCTATTGATCCGGCGGTCGGTGTCGACGAGGCCAAGGCGGCGGAGATCGTGGCCGCGGCCGGATTCCCCGCCGGCGCGGAGGACGTCGTACGGCGGCTGTGGGATGTGTTCATCGCCGAGGACGCCACGCTGGTCGAGGTGAACCCGTTGGTGAAACTGGCCGACGGATCGCTCGAAGCGCTGGACGGGAAGGTGACGCTGGACGACAGTACGGCGTACCGGCATCCGGATCATGCCGCCTTCGAGGACCGCGCCCCCGCGGATCCGCTCGAGGCGGCCGCGCACGACAAGGGCCTGAACTACGTCAAGCTCGACGGCTCGGTCGGCATCATCGGGAACGGCGCCGGGCTCGTCATGTCGACCCTCGACGTGGTCGCGTACGCCGGTTCGCAGTACGGCGTGAAGCCCGCGAACTTCCTGGATATCGGCGGCGGCGCCTCGGCCGAGGTGATGGCGAACGGCCTCGGGATCATCCTGAGCGATGCGCAGGTGCGCAGTGTGTTCGTGAACGTCTTCGGCGGGATCACTGCGTGCGACGCGGTCTCGAACGGGATCGTCCAGGCGCTCGAACTGCTCGGCGCTGCCGCCGACAAGCCACTGGTGGTTCGGCTCGACGGGAACAGCGTCGAGGAGGGCCGCCGGATCCTTGCCCAGGCCAACCATCCGCTGGTGACCGTGGTCGACACGATGGACGGCGCCGCGGCCAAGGCCGCCGAGCTCGCCGCCGCTTGAGACTGAAGGGACTTATCTGATGGCGATCTTCCTGACCGAGAAGAGCCGCGTCGTCGTCCAGGGGATGACCGGCGCCGAAGGACAGAAACACACCAGCCGGATGCTTGCCGCCGGCACCGATATCGTCGGCGGCGTGACGCCGGGCAAGGGCGGCCAGTCGGTCGACTTCGCGAAACGCTCGATCCCGGTCTACGGGTCGTGCGCGGACGCGGTCGCGGCGACCGGTGCGGACGTGTCGGTGGTGTTCGTGCCGCCGCGGTTCACCAAGGGTGCGGTGATCGAGGCGGTGGACGCCGGGATCCCGCTGGTGGTGGTGATCACCGAGGGCGTGCCGGTCCACGACACGGCTGCCTTCTTCGCCCACGCTTCCGCTGCGGGAGTCCGCGTGATCGGGCCGAACTGCCCGGGAATCATCAGCCCGGGACAGGCGAACGCCGGCATCATCCCGGCCGACATCGCCGGACCCGGACGGATCGGGCTGGTCTCGAAGTCGGGGACGCTGACCTACCAGATGATGTACGAACTGCGGGACTTCGGCTTCTCCACCGCGATCGGGATCGGCGGTGACCCGATCATCGGGACCACCCACATCGACGCCCTGCAAGCGTTTCAGGACGACCCCGACACCGACGCGATCGTGATGATCGGCGAGATCGGCGGCGACGCCGAGGAGCGGGCGGCGGCGTACATCGCGGCCCACGTCACCAAGCCGGTGGTCGGGTACGTGGCGGGCTTCACCGCCCCGGAGGGCAAGACCATGGGCCACGCCGGCGCGATTGTCTCCGGCTCCTCCGGCACCGCAGCCGCCAAGCAGGAGGCGCTTGAGGCGGCCGGCGTTCGCGTCGGCAAGACCCCCACCGAAACCGCCGAACTCCTCCGCTCAGTGCTGGTTGCTGTATGACCGCCATCGGGTTCATCGGCCTGGGGATCATGGGCTCGCACATGGCGGCGAACCTCATCGCCGCGGGACACGCGGTGACCGGGTACGACGTCGTACCGGCGGCTGTGGATCGCCTGGCTCAGGCCGGAGGCAAACCGGCTCCCGACATCGCCTCGGCCGTCGCCGGGGCCGAGGTCGTGATCACGATGCTGCCGGACTCACCGCAGGTCGCCGAGGTCGTGCTCGGCCCGGACGGCGTACTGTCGGCGATCGAGTCCGGCGTACTGCTGATCGATATGAGCTCGATCGCCCCGGAGACCTCGATCGCCGTCGCGGCGGCCGGTGCCGAGCGCGGCGTACAGGTCCTGGACGCACCGGTCAGCGGTGGCGAACAAGGTGCCATCAAGGCCTCGCTGTCCATCATGGTCGGCGGTTCGGCCGAGGACTTCGAAACCGCCCGCCCGATCTTCGAGGCCCTCGGCCGCACCATCGTGCACGTCGGCCCGCACGGCTCCGGTCAGACAGTGAAGGCCGCCAACCAGCTGATGGTCGCCGGCATCATCTCTTTGGTCTCCGAAGCCATCGTCCTGCTCGAAGCCTCGGGCGTCGACAGCACTCGGGGTCTCGAAGTCCTCGCCGGTGGGCTGGCCGGCAACCGCATCCTCGACCTGAAGTCGACCACCATGCTGGCCCGCGAGTTCACGCCCGGCTTCCGCATCGACCTCCACCACAAAGACATGGGCATCGCCCTGGCCTCAGCCCGAGCCGCCGGCGTCTCGCTCCCCGTCACCGGCGTCGTGGCCCAACTAGTAGCCGCAGCCCGCTCCCAAGGTCACGGTTCCCTGGACCACTCAGCCCTCCTCAAAACCATCGAGTCACTGTCCCGGTGAGGTGGTGCTCGCCCGGATGATCAGTTCGGTCGGTACGGCGATCGGCTGCGGTTCGCCGTTCGCCAAGGTGGTGAGCAGGGACTCGACTGAGTAGCGACCGAGTTCGGCGAAGCACTGGCGGACTGTGGTCAGAGGCGGCCAGAAGTGCGCGGACTCCTCCATGTCGTCGAAGCCCACCACGCTCACCTGGGTCGGGACCTGACGGTTGTGTTCGTGGAGTGCGCGCAGCACGCCGAGCGCCATCTGGTCATTGGCGGCGAAGACGGCGGTGACCGATGGGTCCGCCGCCAGCGCGCGGCCGGCCTCGTAGCCGGACTGCGCGGTCCAGTCGCCGAAGTGGGGCGGGGGCAGCTCGCGACCGTGGTCGATCAGCGTCTGCTCCCAACCATGACGACGATGAGCAGCCGGGTACGACGTCCGCGGGCCACCGACGTGATGAACCGTCCGGTGGCCCAGCTCGAGCAGGTGGACCACGGCCTGCCGGGCGCCATCGAACTGGTCGGTGTCGACCACCGGATAGTCGTAGTGCGCGCTGGAGTCGACGATCACCACGGCCAGCCCGTGCGGTAGCTGCACGCCGGCCTCGTCGAGGAGGTAGGCCTCGGTCAGGATGATGACGCCGTCGACCGCCTGCGCGCTGAGTCGGTTGAACGCGTCGTTGACCGCGCGCTGGTTGATGTCCAGGACCGGCATCAGGTTGACCGAGTAGCCGCGCTCGGTGGCGGCGGTCGCGATCGCGTCGAGGACGCGCGTCGTACCGAAGGTCGAGAGCTCGAAGACGATCACGCCGATGCCCCGGAACTCGCCGTTCCGCAACGCCCTCGCAGCCCCGTTCGGCCGATAGCCGAGCTCTCGCATGGCAGCCCGCACCCGGGCTCGCGTGGTCGCGTCCACGTTGGTTCGGTTGTTGGCCACCCGGGACACGGTCTGCCCGGAGACCCCCGCGAGGGCGGCGACGTCGGCCATCGAGGGCCCGCGCCGCGGTCGTCCCGTCGTACCCAAACTTCCCCCATCCGGCCGTGTTTACGTGAACACTACGACCGGACAAGGACGTTGAGAAGTGACCGGCGGTTCCGGAACTTGGTGGGTGGTGCAGGTCCGCCCCGGCCGTCGCTGTGGGCCGGAGCGGACCTGATTCAGGAGCGCACCGGGGCGGGCGCGGCGGTGGGGGCGTGGGCGATGGCCGGGCCGGTACCGATCTTGCGAGACAGCAGGTCGGCGACCGCATGGACGGCGCGGAGCGTCGGCGCCGGCGTACCGGTGAGGTCGGCGAGCTCGACGACGGCGGCCAGGATGACGTCGAGTTCGAGCGGCTTGTCCTTCTCGAGGTCCTGCAGCATCGACGTCTTGTGCTCGCCGACCCGCTCGGCGCCGTCGATCCGCTTGTCCACCGAGATCTCCGGCGTGCAACCGACCGCGGCCGCGATCTCCAGCGACTCCTCCATCATCAGCCGGATCATCGCCCGGGTGCCCTGGTGGGTCGCGATCTCGACCATGGTCGCCCGGGCCAGCGCGCTGATCGGATTGAACGCCGCATTGCCGAGCAGCTTGATCCAGATGTCCTTGCGGATGTCGTCCTCGACCGGGCACTTCAGCCCGCCGGCGATCATCGCGTCGCTGAACTCCGTGCACCGGGCGGAGATTCCACCACCGGGCTCACCGATCGAGAACCGGGTGCCCTCCAGATGCCGAACCAGCCCTGGTCCTTCGAGCTCGGTCGAGCAGTACACGACGCACCCGACCGCCCGGTCGAGCGAGATCACCTTCGTCACCGAGCCGTCCGGATCCACGGACTCGATCCGGCGACCCTCGTACGGGCCCTTCAGTCCGTGGAAGTACCACCACGGGATGCCGTTCTGCGCTGCGATCACCGCGGTCTTGTCGTGCAGCAACGGCTCCAGCAGCGGTCCGGCCGAGGCGTACGAGTTCGCCTTCAGGCCGAGGAACACGAAGTCCACCGGTCCCACCTCGGCCGGGTCGTCCGTGGCCGGGGTCCGCGCCTCGAAGTCGCCACGTGGGCTGAGGACCCGAACACCGTCGCGCCGGATCGCCTCCAGATGCGCACCGCGCGCGATCAGGTGCACCTCGGTCCCACCACGGTGCAACGCAGCGCCGACGTACGCACCGATCGCCCCGGCGCCGAGAACCGCAACCTTCATCGTCATCACTCCCTCGGCCCGGACGCCGTCGGCACCGGGTGCCGTACGTCGGTCAGTTCGTCGAACTCGACCACCTTGTCGATCTCGGTGCCCATGGCAACGTTCGTGATGCGCTCGAGGATCACCTCGACGACCACCGGCACCTTGTATTCGGCCAGCAGCTTCTTCGCCTCATCCAGTGCGGGCTGGATGCCGTCGGGTTCGAACACGCGCAACGCCTTGCAGCCAAGGCCTTCGGCCACCTTCACGTGGTCGACGCCGTACCCGGCGAGCTCCGGCGTGTTGATGTTGTCGAAGGCAAGCTGTACGCAGAAGTCCATATCGAAGTTGCGCTGCGCCTGCCGGATCAGCCCGAGGTACGCATTGTTCACGACCACATGGATGTACGGAATGTTGAACTGGGCACCGACCGCCAGTTCCTCGATCAGGAACTGGAAGTCGTAGTCGCCCGATAGCGCGACCACCGGCGTCTCCGGATCCGCCACCGCGACCCCGAGTGCAGCCGGCCCGGTCCACCCCAGCGGACCGGCCTGGCCGGCGTTGATCCAGTGCCTCGGCCGATACACGTGCAACATCTGCGCGGCCTGGATCTGCGACAACCCGATCGTCGACACATACCGCGTCTCCGGCCCGAAGGCGTTGTTCATCTCCTGGTACACACGCTGCGGCTTGATCGGCACATCATCGAAGTCGGTACGGCGTCGCAGTCGCGCCTTGCGGTCCCGGCAAGCGGCCGCCCATTCGGAGCGATCGTCCAGCGGCGCCTGTTGCCGCGCGACATGGATGAGCACCTCGAGCGCAGCCTTCGCGTCGGACACGATCCCGAGATCCGGCGCGAACACCCGACCGATCTGCGTCGGCTCGATATCGATATGAACGAACTTCCGCCCGGCCCGATAGGTGTCGAGCCCACCGGTGTGCCGATTGGCCCAGCGGTTCCCGATCCCGATCACCAGGTCGGCCGCCAGCATCGTCTGGTTGCCGTAGCGATGCGACGTCTGCAGACCGACCATCCCAGCCATCAGCCGGTGGTCGTCCGGAATCGTCCCCCAGCCCATGAGGGTCGGTACGACGGGCACGTTCGCCAGCTCGGCGAATTCGACCAGCAGGTCGGCCGCGTCCGCGTTGACGATCCCGCCACCGGCCACGATCAACGGCCGTTCCGCCTGCGCGAGCATTTCCAGCACCGCCTTCGCCTGCGCGACGCTTGCTCTTGGCGTTGCCACCGGCAACGATGTGTACAGCTCCGGGTCGAAGTCGATCTCGGTGAGCTGCACATCGAGCGGCAGATCGATCAGTACCGGCCCCGGCCGGCCCGACCGCATCAGCTGGAACGCCTTCTGAAACGCGCCCGGTACCTGCGCGGCCTCCATCACCGTGACCGCCCACTTCGCTACGGGGGCAGCGATCGACGAGATGTCGACGGCTTGGAAGTCCTCCTTGTGCAGCTTGGCCACGGGTGCCTGGCCGGTGATACAGAGGATCGGGATCGAGTCGGCGCTGGCCGAATACAGTCCGGTGATCATGTCAGTTCCGGCCGGTCCCGACGTACCGACGCAGACGCCGATATTGCCGGCCTGGGCCCGGGTGTAGCCCTCCGCCATGTGCGAGGCGCCCTCGACGTGCCTAGCAAGTACGTGGCGCAACTCGCCCTGGGCGCGGACGGCGGAGTAGAACGGGTTGATGGCCGCTCCGGGCAGGCCGAACAGGTGGGTGACGCCTTCGCGGCGGAGGATCTCCACGGCAGCGCGGGCAGCGGTCATTCGGGGCATACCAGCTCCAATCGAGCGGAAGACGCTGTGCTTCAGGCAGACGAAGGGCGATCCGGCTCAGCGGATCCAGTCGAAGCTCTCGGCGGTCGAGCCGGACGGCTTGTACTCCAGGGCGATCCAGCCGTCGTACCCCGCGGTGGCGAGGTCGGCGAGGTGCTGGTCGACCGGGATCTTCCCGGTACCGGGTTCGTTCCGGCCGGGCGCGTCGGCGATCTGTACGTGCGCGATCCGGTCCGCGAACCTGGTGATCGCCGTACTCACGTCGTCCCCGTTGACAGTGAGGTGGTAGATGTCGAGCAGCAGACCGATCGCGCCGGACTGCCGCCGTACCCGATCGACCACGGCGACCGCGTCGGCCGCGGTCTTGAGCGGGTAGCGGTCGACGCCACTGACCGGCTCGATCAGTACGACGCCACCCAGCGCACCGGCGGCAGTTGCGGCCAGCGCGAGGTTCTCGGCGGCGAGCTCGTCCTGCACCTGCGGGCTGAACCCGTCCACGCGGTTGCCGTAGAGCGCGTTGAACGCACGGCAGCCGAGCCGCTCCCCGATGCCGAGGGCGACCGGGATGTTGTCGCGGAACTCACGGGCCGTGTCCGGCGACGAGAGCAGACCGCGGTCACCGGACGGCAGGTCACCGGCTGCGAAGTTCAGCCCGATGAGCTGGACACCGGCGTCGGTGATCGCGCGTTCGAACGCGTCGACCTCGGCATCGCCCGGCAGATGGGTGTCGAACGGCCACCAGAACTCGACCGCCTCGAACCCGGCCGCCTTGGCCGCCGCCGGGCGCTCCAGCAGCGGCAGTTCGGTGAACAGGATCGAACAGTTGACGGCGAACCGGGCAGTGTTCATCGATCCCACCTTCCCGCAGGGCGTTGTATACCGGATACAGTAGGCCGCCGCTGCAGTGCGGTCAAGATCACATTCGACGCCGGATGTTCACGTCGTCCGCCGGTTGCGGACCGGTACCGTGTGCTACTGTCGTTACCGGTTGCAGTTTTTGCAGTTCCTCGATCGTTCATTGACGCCCGCGGATTTGTGATCCGCTGGGCGTTTTTTCTGTCCCGGGCCGGATGACCGCAACCAGTTCATTAATTTCTTTAGAAAGCGGTACATCATGGCCAGCGGTACAGTGAAGTGGTTCAACGGCGAGAAGGGCTTCGGCTTCATCTCCCCGGACGGCGGCGGCGCCGACGTGTTCGTGCACTACTCGGCGATCGCGACCGACGGCTTCCGTAGCCTCGACGAGAACCAGAAGGTCGAGTTCGACCTGACCCAGGGCCAGAAGGGCCCGCAGGCGGAGAACGTTCGCCCGGTCTGAACGACTTAGAAAGGCCCCGGTTCGCTTCGGCGACCCGGGGCTTTTTCTTTATGTCCAGAGATATTCGCCGTCGGTGAGCTGATCAGTGCGGCTCAGCCCGACAGCCGCGGCGACTGCAGCCGAGGCCAGGTGGTCGGGGTGAATATGGGCAATGATCCGAAGATCCTGAGCCTTCAGCCGATCGGCCAGCCCGATAGCCGCTTCCTTGGCGTAGCCGTGACCCTGCCAGGCAGAACCGATCACCCAGGCGATCTCCGCCGTACTGCCGGTCACAGTGCTCTGCACAAAGCCGATGAGCTCGTCACCGGCCCGGATCACCCAATTGAGCCAGTGCTCGTCCGCTCGCCCGGGTCCCGCGACCTGACGCTCGTACCGGGCCCGGAGCGCGTCCACGGTCGGCGGCTCACCACCAGTGAAGGAATACAGAGCCGGGTCGGACAGTACGCCGGCCATCTCCTCGGCGTACTGGGGTGCCAGTGGGAGCAGTGTCAGGCGAGAGGTGCTGAAGGCGGTTGCGATCACGTAGTCACGGTAGCGCCGGGCGGCTCGGCAGATCCCTCCACTGCCGACTCACCCGGCGCCACCACCCGCATCCGGGCGTTGGTGTGCGTATCGAACTGGGGCTTGCGATGATCGCCGGCCCGGTACGGCGCGACCCGCTCCTCGTAGTGCAGAGCGGCGTCGGCGGCGCACCCCAGCAGTTCACCCGTTTCGACGGTCTCCCCCTGGCTGACCGTCGGTTCGGACAGCGGCCGGTAGAGGTGCCAGATCGCGTTCGACTCGACCACGACCTGGTCACCGTCCACGTGCACCACCACACCGGCCAAAGTCGCCCGGACCGTTCCTCCGGGCTGGGTGCGGTAGTCACGACCTGAATGGTCCGCGGGCTCGTACTCGCGAACCACCACTGGCTTGTGCACCGGTGCTGCCATGACCAGATGGTGCTGGCAGACCTTCAGCCAGTCTTAAAGCCGAGCCGGTACGGCGGGGTAGGGCGCAGGCTCGACCTCCAGCTCGCCCATCCGCTGCACGTAGGTCCGGTACGCCCGACGTGCTTCGCCGTGTGCACCGCTCGCCTGGAACGCCGAAACCAGGCCCAGGTGCGCGCGCTCGTCGTACTGGTCCCGCTGGAGGATGCGGAGCAGGTACCCGGCCGTCGCGTCCGGGTCACGTCGTCCCCGCTCGGCCAGGACCCGTGCCACCCGGACATAGAGCGCCCTGGCCTCCTCACGCATCCCTGCGGCCCAGTCGGCGTACACGTCCTCTTCAAGGAAGTCACCGCTGTACGCCGCCTCTGCCGCCCGCAGCAACCGCAGATCGCTGGCATTGAGCCCCTCGCGGGCATCGCGCAGGAACAGCTCGACGTCGACCGCCGTCTGGTCGCCATCGAGCCAGATAGTCGCCCGGTCGGCGCCGACGAAGCGGTCCGGCGGGTACTTCTTCTCCGGGTCGAGCACGGACCGCACGGTCGACAGGGCGACCGACAGCCGCGGGGACGCGACCGTTTCGTCCTGGTCCGGCCAGAGCAGGTCCAGCAGCTGCACCCGCGCGACCGGTCGGCAGCGGCGGGCGACCAGGATCTTCAGCAGGTCCCGGGCCTTCTTGGACGGCCACTCCCCCAGTTGGACCGCCTTGCCGGCGCGCAGCACCCGGAAGCCGCCCAGACACTCCACCTTCACCGCAGCAGGACCGGTCTGGTCGCTAGTAGCCAGTGCTGCGGCCGCATAGCGCGTCGCACCGGCCGCCAGGAAGCGTTGGTGCGCTCGCATGGCGAGTTCGCGTCCCTCTGCACCACTGGTCCGCTTGGCCAGCATCAGCTCCGCGCGGGCCTCACCCAACTGGTCGCCCAGCTCGCTGCGAATGTTCAGCACCTCGTGGAGGACCGATGCGCCACCAGCCTCGGCGTACAGCTCCAGAGCGTCGGCCAGACCGGCACGGTCGCGCCGCTTACGGCAGAGCGCGGCAGCCTCCTCTGCAGTCGCCGCAGCGTCAGCACGGTTGCCGGCGTGCAGCGTGACCCAGCCCAAAGCGACCAGCGCACCCGAGAGCCCCAGAACCGGGCCATAGGCAACGGCCTGCCGGGCCAACTCAGCCAGCTCCGCTGCGCGCTGCGGCTCCTCTACTGCCAGGACTCGCGCCAAGCCAGCCAGCGACGGGACCAGCGACTGCATGTCCTTGGTCGCCTCACCGATCGCAATGGCCTCCTCAAAACACGCCCTGGCCATCGCACGGTCGCCACGCTGGCGATAGACCTCGCCAAGTACCGACAGCGGCTGGGCGACCCGCTTGGAGTCCAGCTTCTGGTAGAGCGCACGGGACGCTTCCAGCTCACCGATCGCCTCATCCAGCCGGCCACGACGCAGCAGCGCCTCGCCACGGTTGTTGAGGGCCAGCGCACGGAACACTGCGAAGCCGGCGCGATCCGCGAGCTCCAACGCGATGTCGAGCTGCTGTAGACCCAGCTCGTAGTCGCCCTCGGCGATGTGGTGCGACGAGCGGTTCACCCGGATCCGGATCGACTGCAGGAGGTCACCGGCACGCTCTGCATGGTCCAGCGCATACAGGTAGTGCGACGAGTTGCCACTCGGGTCGCTGTCGACCGCAGCCAGCATCGCCAGCACAGTGTGCGAGATAGCCAGCGCCCTGTCATCACCAGACACCTTGGCCGTCTCGTAGGCCGAGTTGATCAGCGCCCGGCACTCTTCGAACTCACCACGCAGCCAGTGTGCGCCCGCCCACCACGCCTGCAGTAGAGCCTCGTCAGTCGGCTGCTGCCCGTCGATGCGACCACGCTGGTACGTCGCGATCGCCACATCGGTCTGACCACGCAGATGGTGGATGAGCCCCAGCCGCCAAGCCACGCCCACCGGGATCTCGCCGTCCGGTTCGATGATGCGGTCGAAACACTCGACTGCACCCTGCCAGTCCCCCAGCACCTGCCGGGCTTCCCCTTCGAGCTGGTCCAGCGCAGCACCGCGCAGGTCGGCCGGCAGTGCGGCGACCGCTGCGACCACTACCTCGGCCAGCCCACCCGCAACCATCGAGTGGCCGGTCTCGGTGAGCATCCGGGCCACTCTGGCCGGGTCGACCGACTGATAGCAGGCCAGTGCGTCACGGTGCTCACCGACAGACTCGAACCACTTCCCAGCTCGCAGAGTCAGCTCGGCAAGCTCCGGCTCGTCCACCACCAGCCTGTCGTTGGCGAAGTTCTTGACGAGCGGATTGAGCTCGTAGCCATCCGCCTCACCCGCTGAGACCAACAGACCCCGGGTCCGCAGTTGGTGCAGCGTGTCGGCGTTGTCGGTGAGGCCGATCGCCTGACACAGCTCAGATCCGAACCTGGGCAGTACCGCAACGCCCGCCACCAGACGACGTACCAATGGAGGCTCGGCGGCGAAGACCTCCTCAGCCAGGTAGTCATAGAGCGGACCGTCCGAGCGCAGCGCCCGCCGCAGCCGACCAGCCCGCTCAGCCGCCGGTGCAGTCCGCAGCGCCTCGACAGCCAGCCGTACGGCTGCCGGCCAGCCCTGCACCGCCGCCTGCAACGGCTCCGCGAGGTCCGCCGTACCTTCACCGAGCACCTTCTCCAGTACGGCGACAGTCTCGGGGACTGTGAACGCCAGCGCGGTCGCGTCGATCTCCAGGACCTGACCCCGGCCACGCAACCTGTCGATCCCGAACGGCATCGAGGTGCGGGACGCGACAACCAGGTGCACGTTCGCTGGCGCTATCCGCACGAGGCCCTCGATCAGCCGCGTCGCTGGTGCATCTGGGCCTAGCTCGTGCAGATCGTCGAGCACCAGGACCAGGTCCTCGTTGAGGTTGTGATCAAGGGCGTCTGCCAGCAGAGCGGCGTACGCGAGGGCTCTGGTCTCCTGCTCGGCGTCTGCGTCCGGTCCGCGGGGACTCTGCAGCTCAGCCGGGATAGAAGCGAGCGCTGGCACCTGACTGCGCAGAGCGGCCACCAGACGCGCCACCATGCCGGCCAGCGACGCGTCCTCGGCTCGCACGGTGTGCCAGGCACAGGTGCGTCCAGCCGCCCAGGCCGACAACAAAGTCGACTTGCCGAATCCAGCGTCGGCCACCACGGTCAGCAACCGTCGGTGCACGCCCTCGTCCAGCAACGCCGTCAGCCGCGGCCGGCCCACCGTCCCCGCCCCAGGTTCCATCAGCCCCGCACCTCCTCCCCAGCTCCCCGCAACAGGACAGCACCAGCAGCATCCGGAGCGCAACCAGGTTGTCACCCAACCGTGGTGAATAGTCTCGGATTCTCGCCGTACCGGCAACGGAAACAGCCGCCCCGCGGCCAGCCGGTCACGGGACTGTCCACGGTCAGCCGTAAGGTGGGTGCCCATGAATGACCGGCTGGTGTGGATCGACTGCGAGATGACCGGCCTCGACCTGGCGGCAGACGCCCTGATCGAGGTCGCGGTGCTGGTCACCGACTACGAACTGAACGTGCTCGGTGACGGGATCGACCTGGTGATCAAGCCGCCCGCCGCCGCCCTCGAGCAGATGGGCGACTTCGTCCGCGACATGCACACCGGCTCCGGCCTGCTCGCCGAGCTCGACCAGGGCATCGACCTCGCCGACGCCGAACAACAGGTCCTCGACTTCATCGCCGGCTACGTCAAAGACCCCCGCAAAGCCGCCCTGGCCGGCAACTCCGTCGGCACCGACCGCACCTTCCTGGTCCGCGACATGCCCCGCGTCGAAGCGCACCTGCACTACCGCAACGTCGACGTCAGCTCCATCAAGGAACTCGTCCGCCGCTGGTACCCCCGCGTCTACTACGCCACCCCCGCCAAGACCGGCAACCACCGAGCCCTCGCCGACATCCGCGAGAGCATCTCCGAACTCCGCTACTACCGGCAGACCGTCTTCGTCCCCCAACCCGGCCCGGATTCGGACACCGCCAGAGCCGCCGCAGCCGCCGTCTCGGAGTCCTGAACCCCCGATTTTTAGTAGCAGCACATCATCGCTATGATTACCCAGCCGCCGCAGTACTGAGCGGCAATGGTGGGTGTAGCTCAGCTGGTAGAGCACCTGGTTGTGGTCCAGGTGGTCGCGGGTTCAAGTCCCGTCACTCACCCTCAGGCGAAGGCGACCTGTGTCCGCGGAAAGCGCGGACCGGGTCGCCTTCGGCATTTTGTGCGCCTGCGCTTCGCTTGGCGCGGGCGGGGGCTTCGCCACCCGCACCCCCTTCGCCTTCGCTTCGCTCGGCTGCTGTGGCTGAGGTTGCTTCTCGCCCTTCGCCTTCGCTTCGCTCGGCTGCTGTGGCTGGGGCAGGCTTCCCGGGTCCGCGCTGTGGCTGGGGGGCGCTGTTTGCTGGGCTACTACGGTCGGCGTACTACAAGCAGCTTCCTCTGTTGGGTTAGGCGCACATGCCGTCGCATTCTTCTTGCCAGAAGGTGCCGCAGCCGGAGTCGTCCCAGACGCAGCCGCGGGGGGCGCAGTAGGAGGGGCCGTTGCAGTAGTCGTCGTGTTTGCAGCAGTTGCAGTCGGGGTCGGGGATTCTGTCCGCGGGGCTCGCGGGTGAGCCGAGGGACGAGAGTAGGTGGGCTGTCTCGGGGGCGCCGAAGGCAGCGGTTATGTGGGACTTCAGTGCCTTGGTGTCTTGGTTTGGGGTGTTCGGGTCGAAGACGGAATCGGTGGCAATGAAGTTGTCCAGGGCGGCCAGTGCTTTGTGCTGGGCGGCTGTTAGGGACTTGTGCTCGGCGCGGTAGCGGAGGATGTGTTCGCGCCACAGGGTGGCCCGGGTGGAGACGGGGAGCTTGCGGAAGATTTCCTTGCGGAACGCAAGTTGGTAGCGGCTGAACTCGCCGTATGTGCGGGGGAGGTTGTTCCGGTTGGCGGCGACCCAGTTTTTGGCGGCGGTGGCTCGCTCTGCTGCGAAGGCGGGGGCTGCTCCGCCTAGCACGACGCCACCGGCGAGCATCGCACCCCACCGAAGGAACTGCGCGCGGCTGACGCCGACCGGCCGCGTGGTCGCTTGGAGTGGCTGGCGCACCCTTGCCTGCAGCTGCCCCAGGGCGTCAAGTACGCGGATGGTTCGGCTCATCCCCAGGCGGCCGACGAGTGGTGCCACCAGCTGGCGCCCGGTCCAGCCTCGCACCTGCTGCCCGTTGTGCCGGATCCGCAGCAGGGTGGGCCCGAACGGCGGCTCCGCGCCGAAGGCTGTCGCGCGCCACCGCTCCACTTGCGAATCCTTCAACGGCAACACCTGCAGACGTCCGCCCGCGGCGGCTTCCGCCGCCCGCGCGATCTCGTCACAAGTACTGCACGCCGCGTCGAAGGCGAGTACCCAGCGTTCGTTTTCCCCAGTCTCAACCATGAACATTTAGTACGTCGCCGCTGTCCCAGGAGCCATCTTTTCGACGACGATCGACGACCACAGGGTCCGGGGGTCGCCGCCTTTTCGATCTGGGCGAAAAGGAGGCGGAACGACACCGCCCAGATCTCCGGCAGTAGGGTCTGCCCGTTCGGCTGCTCGTTTCGGTCGCGAATTCGCGGGCGGCTCGGTCCTACGCTGGCGCCATGATCTTGGGATGGCGCCGGCGGCGCAGCGTGCTCGCGACCGGTTTGGCCGCGCTGCTTATCGGTGTCAGCGGCTGCTCCGGCGGGGACTCCGCGCCGGAGTCCGGTGCCCCGAACCCGCCGCCTTCGACAGTCCGGCCCGCGGAGGTGACGCAGCGGAACCCGGGGTGGGCGCTGGACCGGATCGACCAGCACCAGCGGCCGCTGAACCAGCGCTTCAGCACCACCGGTGAAGGACAGGGCGTGACGGTCTACGTCGTCGACGGGCTCTTCGACGTACTCCACTCCGACTTCGGCGGCCGGGCATCGGTGGGCCTCAAAGCCGGGGTGGCGTGCAGTTTGGAGGACGGCACCAACCATGGGCTCTTCGTGGCCGGGTTGGTGGCAGGCCGGCGTACCGGCGTCGCCAAGCAGGCAAAGGTCGTCTCGGTCGGTTCGAGCTACGGCTGCGAGGGCCTCGAAGGGGAGGTGACCGAGGCCCAGCGGGTGGCGCGGCTCGCCGAGGCTCTCAACTGGGTGGCCGACCACGCGACCAAGCCCGCGGTGGTGAATCTGTCCTTCAACGTGAGTCCGCCGGTACCCGCGATCACTGCTGCCGTGCAGCGGATCGTCGACGCCGGCCTCACGGTTGTCGCCTCGGCCGGTAACGACGGCGAGGACGCCTGCAAGCATCCCCCGGCCGGCCTGCCCAAGGTCGTCACGGTGGCCGCATCGACCGAGACCGACGAAGACGCCGGCCTGAACCACGGCCGCTGTGTGGACCTTTTCGCCCCCGCCGAGAACGTCACCTCACTGGTGGACAAAACCCTCGTCCCGAGCGGCATCGCCGCCTCGGAGGGCGCCGCGACGTCCTGGGCAGCCCCGATCGTCAGCGGCGCGGCCGCCCTCTACCTCTCCGTCCACAGGACAGCCACGCCGGAGGAAGTGCGCACCTGGCTGATCAAGAACGCCACCCAAGGCGCTCTGAAGGGTCCCCTCCAGGGCTCCCCCAACCGCCTCCTCTTCACCGGCGGCCCCCGCTGACTCGTCAGAAGACGAGGCTGAGCACCCAGACGGTGAACGCCACCAGCGCCACGGCGAACGTCACGGCGACGACTACTGCGTAGGCGAACCAGGAGCTTCCATTCACGGTCTTATCTTGCCAGGGGTGTGACCCAGCGAGGTGTTGGGTGCGTCTAGGGGGTGTAGGCGACCTGGTGGAGGGTGGATGAAGGGGATTGCGGAGTTCGAGGAGTTCGCTCGGGCTCGGGTGGGGCCTTTGTACCGGACTGCTTGGTTGTTGTGCGGGGATCGGCATCATGCCGAGGATCTGGTGCAGGAGACCTTGGCGAACATGCTGAAGGCCTGGAACCGGATCGACAGTCCGGAGGCTTACGCGCGGACTGCGCTGGTGCGGACCTTTGTTTCGCAGCGGCGGCGGAAGAGTTGGTCGGAGCGGCCTACGTCGGCGCTGCCGGAGAGCGCCGGGCCTGGTGTGGATGTCGAGCTGCGGGTGGCTTTGCAGGGGGCGCTTCGGGAGTTGCTTCCGTTGGATCGGGCGGTGTTGGTGCTGCGGTACTTCGAAGATCGCAGCGTCGAGCAGGTGGCGCTGGATCTGGGGAAGAAGCCGAGTGCGATCACCACCCGGACGGCGCGGGCGCTGGAGCGGTTGCGCGCGGTGCTCGGGGACGACGTCGGACAGTTGATCGCTCAGTGAACAGGAGAAGGTGTGAACAAGCTTGATGGTCAGCTGCCCGGCTTGATGGCTCGGGCCACCGACGGGCTGGAGCCGGAGTCGGTTGATCTGGTGCAGCGCAGTCTGGCGCAGGGGGTTCGATTGCGGCGCCGGCGTAGTACGGCTGCCGGCGTGGCCGCGGGAGGCGCCGTACTGGTGACGATGGGGCTGGTGGTCGCCGGTTTCCAGCATTTCGATCACCGCGGGGACGCTGGGCCGATGGTGGCCGGTCCGCCGGTGGCGTCCACCAAGCCGACCAACACTCTGTCCGGTCTGCCGTCGACGCAGCCGACGAAGATCCCGAAGCCGAAGCCCGGCGGCCCGACGCTGGCCACCTTGCGGTCGTTGCTCAAGGCACCTGGACGGACGCTGAGTGCGCCGGAGTCCTGGGGTAGCGAGAACGACGGGTTCTTCGCCGCCGCGTTGGTGGTCGACGACGGCAAGGGGAAGTCGCAGGTCCAGGTGCTCACCCAGCGGATGCTGCTGAACAGGCCGGTGAGCTGCAAGGACCTCCCCGGCTGCACGATGCGGCCGGACGGTTCCACGATCAGGTCGCAGCAGCTCGGTCAGGAGGGCAACGGAATCATCTCGAACTTCGTCGAGATCACCCGGAAGGACGGCAGGTTCATCGGGTTGACCAGCTACAACGCGGCCGGCGAGAAGGACACCAAGCCGACCCGCACCTCGCCGATCCTCAGCGTCGCGCAGCTGACCGAGCTCGCCGAGAGCAAGCTGTGGACGTACCCGGCCAAGGCCTCCAAGTAGGGACTCAGGTCAGGCAGCGGGACGGTAGGTCGAACCAGCGTAGGTGGTCGAAGTCGGTGTTGACGGTGCCTTCGGTGTCGGCGTTGCGGTCCTGGCAGGTCGAGAGCAGTTCGCGGGCCTCGGCCAGGTAGTCCTGGAGCGCCGACTCGGGGGCGGTGTGGTCGTGCCGCGGATACCGCAGTTTGCCGTCGGCGTCGTACCCGACCGCGGACAGGCGCATCGGCGGTTCCACCGGTCCACGGTGGTGCCGCCACAGGCCGGTCGCCGGGTCGAAACGGTAGTCCCCGAGCAACCGCGCGCCGCCCTCGGCAACCAGCTTGACCGCCTCCACGACGTACTCGAAGACGGGCTCGGAGATGAAGTAGTTGAAGTTGACCCGCACCCAGCCGGGCTTGATGCCCTCGCAGCCGTGCATGATCTCCTCGGCGAACTCGGCCGAGCGCGCCAGGTCGATGCCCAGCAGCGAATGCCCGTACGGTCCGGCGCACGAACAGCCGCCACGGGACTGGATACCGAACAGGTCGTTCAGCAACGCGACCACGTAGTTGTGGTGCAGGTAGCGACCGGACGGCGCCTTGACCACGAACGACACGATCGAGAGCCGCTCGGAGTCCAGGTTGCCGAGGATCTCGATATTCGGTTCGCTGCGCCACGCCTCGACCGCGCGCCGCAGGTACGAGTCCTCGTGCGCCCGGATCACGTCGATCCCGACCGCCTGCTTCAGCTGGAACGCCAGCCCGGCCCGGATCGACCCGATGATGTCCGGCGTCCCGCCCTCCTCGCGATGGACCGGGTCGTCCAGGTAGCGGTGCGCGGTCGGGTTCACGAACGCGACCGTGCCACCACCCGGTACGTCGGGCACCCGGTTCCGCAGGAGTTCTCGCCGGGCGACCAGCACGCCCGGGGTTCCGGGACCGCCGATCAGCTTGTGCGGGCTGAGGAAGATCGCGTCCTTGTACGACAACGGGTCCGCGTCGCGACCGCCGTACATGTCGATCTCGACGTACGGCGCGGCGGCGGCGCAGTCCCAGAACGACAACGCACCGTGGCGATGCAGTAGCGCGGAGACACGGTGGGTGTTGCTGACGATCCCGGTGACGTTACTCGCGGCCGAGAACGACCCGATCTTCAGCGGACGATCGGCGTACTCGATCAGGCGCGCTTCCAGCTGCGGGATGTCGATGTGCCCGTCGGCGTCCTGGCTGATCGTCACCACATCGGCGATCGACTCCCGCCAGGGCAACTCGTTCGAGTGGTGCTCATACGGCCCGATGAAGACCACCGGGCGCTGCTCAGCCGGGATCTGCTCGCTCAGATGATGCTCGTCGTCCAGCTGTGCCGGCACCCGCAACCCCAGCACACCAACGAGTTTGTCGATCGCCCCGGTCGCTCCGGACCCACAGAAGATCAACGCAGTCTCGTCGTCGCCACCCACGCTCTCGTGGATGATCCGCCGCGCGTCCTCGCGTAACCGAGTCGTCTGCAAGCCGGTCCCGCTCGACTCGGTGTGCGTGTTCGCGTACCGCGGCAGGACCTCCTCCCGAATGAAGTCCTCGAGGAACGTCAACGCCCGCCCCGACGCGGTGTAGTCGGCATACGTCACCCGCCGCGGCCCGTACGGCCCCGGCATCACCTGGTCGTCACCGATCACCGAAGCGCGGATCCGCCGCAACAACGGCGACTCCGGCGGCGCCTCCACGCGTTCCCCCTGGATGGTCATGGGGCCAGCGTAGATCCGCGAGCGGCTAGTCCGGTAACACTTCTCCAGGTGCCGTCCTGGGCTCCTGTGGATAAGGTCGGGGCCATGACGTTTTCCGGTGAGTTGTGGGCTCGCGGCGGGGCCGATGTGTACGACGAGATCGTGCGGCATCCGTTCATCACCGGGCTGACGGACGGGACGCTCGACCACGATGCGTTCCGCTACTTCATCGTCCAGGACAGTCACTACCTGCGTGCGTACTCGCGGGCGCTCAGTCTGGTTGCGGGGCGGGCGACCGACGAGGACGCGGTCAGCATGTTCGCGCTGCACGCTGCCAACGCCATTGCGGTCGAGCGGGAGCTCCACAGCACACTGCTGACCGACTTGGGGCTCACCACGGCAGATGTCGAGGCGGCTGGCTCCAAGCCGACCACCACGGCGTACATGTCCTACCTGACCGCAGTCTGCGCCACCGGGACGTACGCCGAGGCCGTGGCCGCCGTACTGCCCTGCTACTGGATCTACCGGGACGTCGGGCGCGAGCTGCTGAAGCGGTCGTCGCCGGACCCGGTCTACCGGCAGTGGATCGAGACGTACGGTTCGGACGAGTTCGATGCGGTGGTCGAGTCCGTGCTGGCGGTGACCGACGTACTGGACGTCGGAGCGTCGGAGCGGGAACGTTGTCACCAGCACTTCGCGACCACGTGTCGCTACGAATGGATGTTCTGGGACGCCGCGTACACCAAGCTGGATTGGCCGGTCTGAACAATGGACTTCTACGACGTCGTGATCGTCGGTGGCGGGCACAACGGCCTCGTCGCCGCCACCTACCTGGCCCAGGCCGGCATGTCCACGCTCGTCCTCGAGCAGCAGCCCCACACCGGCGGCGCAGCGGTCAGCCAGCAGGTGTTCCCCGGCGTCGACGCACGCCTGTCGCGCTACTCGTACCTGGTCAGCCTGCTCCCCGACAAGATCGTGGCCGACCTGGGCCTGTCCCTGGAACTCCGCTCGCGCGCAGTGGCGTCATACACGCCTGTACGTCGTTCCGGTCGCGACGTCGGCCTCATGGTGGAGCGCCCGGAGGGTGCGGCGACCCGGGAGTCGTTCGCGCGGCTCACTGGCAGCGACGCCGAGTACGACGCGTGGACCGCCTTCTACGGTGCGGTCGGCACACTGGCCGAAGCCATAGCGCCGACCCTGCTCGAACCTCTCCAGTCCGCTTCTGCTTTGCGCTCCCGCGTCGACCCGGCGCTCTGGGACGAACTGATCGAGCGCCCCTTCGGTGAGTCCGTCGAACGCCGCTTCACCGACGACACCGTCCGCGGCGTAGTCGCAACCGACTCCGTCATCGGCACCTTCGCCGGGCTACACGACCCGTCTCTGATCCAGAACCGCTGCTTCCTCTACCACCTGATCGGCAACGGCACCGGCGAGTGGCGCGTACCCGTAGGCGGCATGGGCGCCGTCACCGACGCCCTGGCCGCCGCAGCCCGCCGAGCCGGCGCCTCCCTCATCACCAACGCCTCCGTGACATCGGTCGAGGTCGACGGCGTACGCGGCTCAGTCACCTGGCTCGGCGGCGACGGAGAACGCTCGGTCGACTGCTCCTACGTACTCGCCAACGTCGCCCCGGCAACCCTGGACACTCTGCGTGGCCGTGAGGTCTCGGTGAAGCCCGAAGGTTCGCAGCTCAAGATCAACCTGCTGCTCTCCCGCCTCCCCGCCCTGCGGTCCGGCGACGACCCCACCCGCGCCTTCGCCGGCACGTTCCACATCGACGAGGACTACACCCAACTCGAAACCGCCTACCGCTCCGCAGCCGGCGGCACCCTCCCCGCCGTACCGCCCTCAGAGGTCTACTGCCACTCCCTGACCGACCCGTCCATCCTCTCCCCCGACCTGATTGCCTCCGGCCACCACACCCTGACCGTCTTCGGCGTCCACTTCCCCGCCCGTTTGTTTGCCTCCGACAACGAATCGGCCCGCGCCGAAGCCACCCGTCGTACCCTGGCCGGCCTCGAGTCCTACCTCGCCGAACCCCTCGCCGACTGCATCGCCCACGACGCCGACGGCAACCCCTGCATCGAGGCCAAAACGCCGTACGACATCGAGGAATCCGTCGGCATGCCCGGCGGCCACATCTTCCACGGCGACCTCCAATGGCCCTGGTCCACCGACGACACCACCATCGGCCGCTGGGGCACCGAAACCGACACCGCCAACCTCCTCATCTGCGGCTCCGGCGCCCGCCGCGGCGGCGCCGTCTCCGGCCTCGGCGGCCACAACGCAGCCATGACGATCCTGACCCGCTAACCGATTTCGCATCTCCCCAAATCCCCTGCTAAGCTCCTCTTCGTTCGCAAGCAAGACCACAAAAGAACATGCGCCGCTAGCTCAATTGGCAGAGCAGCTGACTCTTAATCAGCGGGTTCGGGGTTCGAGTCCCTGGCGGCGCACAAACATGCAGGCCCGGGCACACATCGCAATGTGCACCGGGCCTTCGTGTGTCTCCAACACACCACAAACGCACCAGATTGCCGATCGACGCCCCCGATCTGATCGTAACTGTGCGTCATGTCACATCGACGCTCGTCGTTGCCGGTCTCCCGGATCTTCTCCCAGACGGCCGTTGAGGTTCCAACCATCACCCCGGTTGGAGGCCCGAGATGGCGAGACCACCGACACCCATCGGATCCTGGGGAGCGATCTCCACCTGAGTCACCGAGACCGACGCCAAGGGCAAGCCGGTCAAGCACACGCCCAGGCGCGGTATCGCGACCCCGACGGCCATCTCCGTCCTGTCAGCGCCTACGACAAGACTGAGACCGCCGCCGAAGCAGCCGTCCTCAAGAAGCTCCAAGACCGTGCAAGGTCAGCTCACGCGGGTGAGCTCACGGCGATGCACAAGATCAGCCACCTGATCGATCTATGGGAGAAGAAGTTCAAGAAACTCGTCGAGCTCGGCAAACGCTCCCCCACCTCCTACGACACCTACGAACGCGTCATCCACAACCACATCCGCCCCGCCATCGCCAAACTCCGCACCGGCGAAGCCACCACCCAGAGACTCGACAAAGTCATCACCACCATCAGCGACCGATCCGGCACCTCAACCGCCAAAACCGGCCGCGCCATCATCTCCGGCACGATGAGCCTCGCCGACAGCCGAGGTCGTAGGCCTCCGAAGAGCTACGGGCGGTCGAGGTACCAGCGTTGGTTGCTGGTGCCGAGGTATTGCCACAGGTGGACCTCGGCGCCTCGGTTGGGGTTACTTTGCGGGATGTCGACGGCGAGACCGCTGACTGTGGAGATGATGCTGTAGGTGCCGTTGGCACTGGGCTCGACGCGCCAGGTCTGGCAGGCCTGGTCGTTGGCCGTGGCGATGTCGACGACCGTTCCGAGCGTCGACCCGCAGGCGGCGGCGTTCAGTGGCTTCCCGGAGTTGCTGTCGAGGATCCGGTAGGCGTCGTCGCCCAGGCTCTCGAACTGCCACTTCTGGCAAGGCAGTGCGGCTGAGTAGTCCCAGATCCGCACGTTGGCACCATCGGCGGTGTTGCAGTTCTCGATGTCGATGACGCGGCCGACGTTCACCTCGGACCGGATCTTGTACTGCCGGTCGAGCTGTGGCGTGTTCAGGGCTGCTCGGATGATCCATTGCTGGCTTGCCGCGGCCGAGCAGGGCAGTTGCTCGAGTCGGGCGCCGTTTGCCTGCGAGGCCCCGATCACCTCTGCGCATTTGCTGCTGTGCCCGAAACGGAGCTGTACGACGGTGTCGTAGGAGCTGCCCTCGACGTAGTCGAGCGTCAGTTGCTGATTGGCTGCGCCCACACACGACCATTGCATCATTCGTGCGTGGTCAGCAGTCGAAGCGGCATCGACCCCCAGACACTTGGATGGCGCGTGAGCCGGCCGAACCTCGAACCGGTCAGTCCCGGCGACCCGATTCAGCCGGAAGCGCTGGTGCAGCGTGTTCTGGCAGTCCCATTGCTGGTGCAGCGCGCGATCGTCGACATTCGCGGCCGGCAGTTCCAGGCACTTGCCGCTGTGGCGCGCGACGATCTCGTAGGTCCGATTCTCGATGTCGAAGCCCGGGTTGGTCGCGGCACCGACCGCGGCCTCATCCCAGCCGAGAACGGGTGCCGAGTACGTCGTACCGGTCGATGCGAGGCTCCACACCTGGCGACCGGTTCCACGCGTGCCCGACGATGCCACGAGAGCTACATCGTCCTTGCCGTCCAGGTCGTAGTCACCGGTGGCTAGTGCCGTGTCTGCCGGGTCGAACGTCCCGGCCTTGCGCCACCACAGTGCCGGGCTGAGCGCCGTACCGGTGTTCTTGAACACCCACAGACCAGTGTCCTTCGAGCCATAGTCGTACAGCGCAACCAAGTCGTCCTTACCGTCGCCGTCGACGTCTGCCACCTCCGGGCGAGAGCGTTCCCAGCAGTACGACGTGTTGTCCGCCAGTACGGCCGGTGTCGCCGCGAACGCCGTACCGGTCGAGCGGAACCAGGACGTGACCGTGTGACAGCCGCCCAAGTTGCGCTGGTCGACCAGATCAGCCTTGCTGTCCCCGTCGATGTCGGTCAACACGGGCGCACTGCCCGCCCACTCCCCCGGCGTGTCCAGCCAGCTGACAGGGTTGCCCAAGTCGCCGCCGCGGAACACCAGCGTCTCCCAGCGGCCGGCACCGAGGTTGCGCTGCACGACGATATCGGACTTCTTGTCGCCGTCGACGTCACCGGCAAGCACCCGTGCGGTCGACAGCGCCCAGCTCGAGGTGCCGCTGCTCCAGACCGGAGTCGCCGCGCTGTCGTAACGGTTACCGTCGGACTTCAGCAGATACAGCGAGTTCCGCCGCCCGGCTTCCTCCCGGAACAGCGCGGCATCGGTCCGTCCGTCACCGTCGAAGTCTCCCTGCGCCGCTCGGCTGCGGAACAGCGGAAAGCCGCCGTTGTTGCCGCTGTCCCATCCAACGAAGCCGGTCTCGAAACCATCCTCCTTGGCGTCCACGTTCCAGACCGAGGTCCGGCCGAACCCGTGGTCGAGGACCAGCGAAACATCCGCCCGCCCATCGCCATTCACATCGCCGCGAACATGCGGCACCGGCTTCGGCTCGGTGGGCTCGTTGGCCGACAACCCGTACGCCGGTCCGGCCGGGCTGATGTTGCCTGCGGCATCGACTGCGCGGACGTACAACCGTTTGGTCGGAACCCCTCCAGTCCCCGGCCAAACGGTTACCGGGATCACCGCCGTACCGTCCGGCCCAGCCTTCACCCGCATCGTGGTCTTGTCCTGCTGGAAGCCGTAGGCGTACTCGGCGACCCCGGCGTCACCGGCAGCCGGCCGAAGGGTGATCCGCCCGGTCTTCCCGACGTCGATCTTCGGTTCGCCGTCGGGAAAGTCGGCGGACTCGATGCTCGGAGTCTGCGGCCGGCTGGTGTCGATGCGGAAAGAGCACCGCCCGGTCCACGGCCCGTTGTCGAGTCCGTCGGAGCTGTTCGCCGAGTACGAGTACACCTGACCGTCGATCAGCTTGCCATCCGGGATCACCGGCCAGGCGAACGCCGCCCCCGATGTCGTCGTACTCGAGGTCACGGCATGGACCAGCGTGCCGTCCGCCTTGTGCAACTGCAACTGGGAGGTCAGGTTCTGCCCGTTCGGATCAGTGGCCACCGCGGAGAACTGCGGCTGCGTCGTACCGATCGGCGTCGGATCGGCCGCCGAGCCACACGGCAGCGGCCGGGTGAAGTTCAGCTGCGTCGGCATCACCGGCGCATGGTTGTAGACGATGGTGATCTTCGCGCTGCCAGGCACGAACTTCTTCCACTGGTTGACATTGCCCTCATCCGGCGCCTGCAGACCAACGGTGACGAACCCGGTCTTGTTGTTCGCGGCCCGCTGAACCATCGCCGTCAGGTTCGAGCTGGCGAACTCCATCCCCATGTTCGGCTCACCACCAGCCGTCCAGGCGTGGCCGCTCGCGCTGTCGAGAAAACCCTTCCACGGAAGGGCGCCCTGGTTGTTCCAGGTCAACGGAACGGCCGGATCGATCGGCCCGGTCTCGTACAGGTTGACCGGCGTCGACGTCGAGGTCGGGCTGTGATCCAGGATGATCGAGAACGTCGCGCTGATGATCCGCGCGCCGCCGATCGGACCGGTCGGCAACTGGAAGAACGACCGGTACCGGACCTCACGGTCCCACGAAAACCCGACCTTCGCACCCTCGGCACGGTCGTAGTTCCAGTACGACTGATTCGGCGCCATCTGATTCACATGCGTCCAGCGATACGCCGTCCCCGTGTACGACAACCCCGTCGCCTGGGCCGCCAACGGAGCGGCCGTGGCCACCGGAATCCGTGGCTGCAGTGTCACTGGCAATGCGACCAGCAACCCGAGTAACAGAATCAACCATCTGCGTGCATTCAGCATGTCCACCCCCACAGGTCCGCGATCGTCACGGTTCGTGACGCACGGAGCACACCACGCTCGTCCAAGGCGCTCAACGGCTCTTTAGCCACGGCTAAAAGGCTCTCGACGCGCGCCAGAACCACTGCGACAAAGGGCGGACCTCGATGAGTCCACATCCCTGGGGAGGGGTTACACCGCATGCGACAACGACACCGCCGTACCTGGTACCGATCACTCGGGATCCTGGTCGGCTCCGCCCTGATCATCGGCCTGCACGGCCCGGCCGCCGAGGCCGCCGCGCAGCGACCGCCCGACAGCAAACCCTTCACACCGCGGAAGGAAAAGTCCGTCCCCGGCGTCAACGCCACCTTCTCACCTGGCAAACCGGACCCGGCCGAAGCCGCCGCCCGCCCCCGCGCCACCGCGGTCACCTGGCCGAGCCCCGGCACGGCGGAGGTCGCCGTACCGCTGGCCGACAGCAGGACACCGTCAGCCCGGCAACCCAGCCAACCCAAACCGGCCAGCCTGATCACGCCGGCCAAGGCCGGGGCGTTGCCGATCGCCATCGCCCCTGCCCACAAGCAATCCAAAGCCCCGGGCACCACACCGGCCAAGGTCAAGGTCGAGCTGGTCGGCCGCAAGGACAACGGCCTCGTACTACGGCTGGCGCGCGCCGACGGGCTCAGGCAGCCCGGCACAGTCAATCTTCAACTCGACTACAGCGCCTTCCGCGACACCTTCGGCGGGGACTGGTCCAGCCGGCTCCGAGTCACCAGTTGTGCTGTCGTGTGTAAACCCATCCCCACCACTAACACCGGCAGCGGTTTCCTGACCGCCGACGTCGGCGCCGACGCCTCCACCACGGAGTACTTCGTCCAAGCCGGCCCGGCCGGCACTTCCGGCGACTTCACGGCCTCATCCCTGGCTCCCACCGCCACCTGGAGCGTCGGCGGCTCAGCCGGCGACTTCACCTGGTCCTATCCGATGACGCTGCCGCCTGGTACAGCCGGTCCGAGGCTCGACCTGACAGTCGCCTACTCCTCGGGCAGCGTCGATGGCCGAACGACCGCCACCAACAACCAGCCGTCCTGGGCCGGGGAGGGCTTCGACCTGACACCGGGCGGCTCGATCGAGCGCCGGTACGCGTCCTGTGCGGCCAAGTCCGAGCAGACCGGGAACAACGGCAAGAAGACGGTCGGCGACCTCTGCTGGGCGACCGACAACGCGACGTACACGTTGAACGGCAAGGGTGGTGAGCTCGTTCAGGACGACCAGACGAAGGTCTGGCACGCCCGCTCCGACGACGGTTCCAAGGTCGAACGGCTGAACAAGGCAGCCAATGGCGACAACGACGGCGAGTACTGGCGGATCACCAGTAAGGACGGCACGCAGTACTATTTCGGCCTGAACCACCTTCCGGGCTGGCAGAACGAGACGCAGAACACCGGCTCGGCGTGGACCGTCCCGGTCTTCGGCAACCACGCGGGCGAGCCCTGCCACTTGGCCGACTTCGCGGCGTCGTACTGCAACCAGGCCTACCGCTGGAACCTCGATTACGTGGTGGATCCACACGGCAACACCATGAGCCTCTTCTACGACCGCGAGCAGGATCACTACTCGCGCAACCAGACCGACACCACCGTCAGCGAATACACCCGGGGCGGCAACATCGCGCGGATCGAGTACGGCCAGCGCGATGGCCAGGTCTACACGACGCCGGCCACTGCCCGAGCCCTTTTCAGCACCGCGGAAAGGTGCAGCGACACGCAATGCACCTCGTATCCGGACACCCCACTCGACCTCGCCTGCGCCAGCACAACCAACTGCAAGAACCACTACAGCCCATCGTTCTGGACCAAGAAACGCCTGGCCAAGGTCACTACCCAGGTTTGGCGAGGTACGACGTTCGGCGACGTCGAATCGTGGACACTGCGACACACCTTCCCCGCCCCCGGTGACGGGACACGCCCCGGCATGTGGCTGGAAGGGATCACCAACACTGGTCTGGTCGGAGGCGCGGTCGCCGCGCCGGAGGTGAACTTCGACGGCATCCAACTGGCCAACCGCGTCGACGGTGTCGACGGCATCCCGCCGCTGAACTGGTGGCGCGTCTCCGCCATCCACTACGGCACCGGTGGCGAGTTGGCCATCGCCTACTCCGGCAAGGACTGCAGCCTGCCCGGCAACGTGCCGGCTCCGGACACCAATGGCAAGCGATGCCATCCGGTCAAGTGGACCCCGGAAGGGCAGGCCGAGCGGCAAGACTGGTTCAACAAGTACGTCGTCACCGATGTCACCGAAAGCGACCTCATCAGCGGTCTGGAGCCGGTCGTCACCCACGTCGAATACCTCTCACCGCCGGCCTGGCATCACGACGAAGAAGACGGCCTGGTCGAGATCGGGCGCAAGACCTGGTCCCAATGGCGCGGCTACGACCGTGTCCGCGTCACCAAAGGCTCCGCAAGCGGCCCGAAGTCCGTCGTCGAGAACCGCTACTTTCGCGGCATGAACGGTGACAAACTCGCCAACGGCGGAACGAAATCGGTCCAGGTCACCGACTCCACCGGAGCCGCGGTCGCAGACTCCGAGCAGTTTGCCGGTCGACCGCGTGAGGTCACCAAGTACGACGGTACTGCGGTGATCGATCGAGTGATCACCGATCATTGGTCATCATCGGCGACCTCCACCCGAACCCGCCCTTGGGGGACCACGCGATCCTTCGCGACCGAACAAGGTGGCCTGCGCCAGGACCAGGCGGTCACCGGCGGACTCCGCAAGACCGCCACAACGAACACTTATGCTGCCGACGGAACCCTGCTGCAGACCAGCGATCTCAACGACGTCAGTACCGCAGCGGACGACCAGTGCACCCGATTCCAGTACGCCGGCAACTCGAGCACTGGTGTGTCCGAGCTACAGGCCCGCGTCCAGTCAGTGTCGGTCGGCTGCGATCAGCCGTGGACCAAGGACGACGTGGTCAACGACGAGCGGCTCTACTACGACAACAGTTCGACCGTCGGCACCGCGACCAAGGGGGACGTGACCAAGGGCGAGCGGCTTGCGGGCTTCGACGCCGCCGGGCAAGCGACCTACCAGACCGTCTTCACCGCCGCGTACGACGCTCTCGGTCGTCCGACAAGCACCACCGACGCCCTCGGTCGGCCGACCCGGACCGAGTTCACACCGGCGACGGCCGGGCCGGTCACCAAAACGGTGGTCACTCGGGCCAACGGGCATCAGACCGTCACCGAGTTCGAACCGGCATGGAACGAGGAGACCACGATCACCGGCCCGGACGGGCGCCGTACCGATGTCGCCTACGACCCGCTCGGCCGCACGACCAAGGTGTGGGAGCCAGGCCGGAAGAAGGGCATCGACACCCCCAACACCGAGTACACCTACCAGATCCGGCCCGACGCTCCCGGAGTGGTCGCCACCAAGGAGCTCCAGGCAGACGGCAGCTTCGAGACCAGCTACGACCTCACGGACGGGCTGATGCGGCCGCGTCAATCACAGGAACCGGCGCCTGGCGGCGGCCGCATGGTGACCGACCACATCTACGATTCCCGTGGGCTGGAGATCAAGCAGAACGGTCCGTACTACAACGACGCGCCACCCGGGACGGCTGTCCTGCTTCCGAACGAAGCGTCGCTGCCGGGGCAGACGATCACGCAGTACGACGCCTCCGAGCAGCCGACAGCGCAGATCTTCCGGTCCGAGGGCCAAGAGAAGTGGCGCACGGCGTACAGCGCTCAGGCCGATCACTACACCACCACGCCGCCTGCTGGTGATCAGCCGAAAACCAAGATCTTCAACAGCGAAGGCCAACTGACCGAACTCCGCCAAGACATGGGAGACGGCGAATTCGACCGCACGCGATACACCTACACGGCAGGCGGTCGGCTCGCCTCCGTCACCGATCCGGCCGACAACGTCTGGCGCTTCACCTATGACGTCAGGGGCCGCAAGGTCAAGGATGACGATCCCGACAAGGGGATCACGACGTACGCCTACAACGACCTGGATCAGATCGTCTCGTCGACTGATGCAACAGGTACGACGCTCGCCTTCAGCTACGACGAGCTCGGCCGGAGAACCTCCGTCCGGGACGGCTCTGTGACAGGTCCGAAGCGCGCGGAGTGGGTCTACGACACGCTGGCCAAAGGTTCTCCGACCTCCGCGACGCGCTACGTCGGCGACGACGCCTACACAACTCGTATCACCGGATACGACACCGCAGGTCGCCCTAAGGGCGCGCAGGTCACAATTCCTGCGTCCGAAGGGGCGCTCGGTGGGACCTATACGACTGAGACGACCTACAACCCGGACGGGACGCCGTCGGCCGAATCACTGCCTGGCATTGCCGACCTGCCGGCCGAGATCCTCCGGTACGGCTACAACGCCGACAGCCGGCCCACCACGCTGGCCAGCGACACCAGCACCTACGTCAGCGATACCGAATACACGCCGTACGGCGAGCAGTCCGTGGTGACGCTGGCCCAGACAGGCGGCAAGTGGGTCCAGAACAACTACGAGTACGAGATCGGCACTCGACGGCTCACCCGAGTCGTCACCGAGCGCCAGACACTGCCTCGACGGGTGGCCGATACGAGCTATGGCTACGACCCGAGTGGCAACGTCACCAAGATCACCGACACGGCCACACAGCCCGGCGAGCAGACCGACACGCAGTGCTTCAAGTACGACAGCCTCCGGCGACTGACCGACGCGTGGACACCTGGCGCCGGTGACTGCGCCGCAGCGCCCGCTCAGTCGGCACTGGGCGGCCCTGCGCCGTACTGGCACTCGTGGACCTTCGACAAGACAGGGAACCGCAAGACCGAGACGCGGACATCACCAGCCGGTACATCGACCAGCTCCTATACGTACCCGGCGCCCGGAGACGGCCAGCCCCATGCAGTCCGGAACGTCAGCACGACCGGACCGACCGGCACTGCGGTCGACGAGTACAGCTACGACCGGTCCGGCAACCTGAAGCAACGCAACGGCGACACCTTCAGCTGGGATGCGGAGGGTCACTTGGAGAAGGTCGTGAAGGACAGCGCCACGACGTCCTTCCTGTACGACGCCGAAGGCAACCGCATCATTCGCCGCGACTCCTCGGGAACGACGCTGTATCTGGGGAAGACCGAAGTACTGATGCATCCGGACGGCACCCTGACCGGAACCAGGTACTACAGCCATGGCGACAAGCTCGTGTCGGTACGGACCGGCGCCAAGGTCAGCTGGGTGGGCACCGATCTCCAGGGGACGCCGAAACTCACCGTCGATGCCACGACCCAGCAGGTACAGCGGCGGCGTACCGATCCGTACGGCAATGCCCGCGGCCCACAGCCGACGGCCTGGCCGGGACAGAAGGACTTCGTCGGCGGTACCGGTGATCCGTCCACCGGGCTGGTCCACCTCGGCGCTCGCGAATACGACCCGAGGATCGGCAAGTTCGTTTCAGTCGACCCGGTGCCGGACTACCAAGACCCGCAGCAGCTGAACGGGTACAGCTACGCACAGAACAACCCGACCAGCTTCAACGACGCCGACGGCCGGTTCGCCGTGGTGATCGCCGGCGTCGCGGTTGCCATGACGGTCGGTCAGTTGGTGATGGCGATCGCCATCGTGGTCGTCGTCGTCGCAGTCCTTGCCTACATCTTCGTTCCACAGGCCAGGGACGAGGTGAAGGATTTCTGGGACGGCGTCAAAGGCTTGTGGAACAAGGTGGTCGACACTGTCGTCACCTGGGTCAAGCAGCAAGTGACGATGTGGAAGAAGATCACCCAGCGGGTGGTCAAGTGGATCGCCAAGAAGGTCACCCGGCCGGCCAGCAAGGCTCGCACCTCCGCGCCGAAGACCCCGAAGCCACCACGCGTCAACCCGAAGAAGCCGCCGAAGCAGTTCCGTCGGCCACCACAGCACCGGAATCAGCCGAAACCCGGAAGGCACCGCAAACCGGACGGCGACTACCAGGGCAAGCACGAGGCACCGGAGAGCGACACCTTCCTGCGCGAACCCGCAACCAAACTCCCCAAGCAGCAACGCCTGCCCGACGAGTACAAGCAGCTCCCCAAACGCGACCCGTCCACATGGAAGGGCGAGAAAGCCGATCCGGTGCGGGAGCCGTGGCAACCAACCCCGGGAGATGTACCAAACGACGGACAGAAGATCGGCTACATCATCTTCAGGCTCCTGGACATTCTCCGCCGCTACGGCGGCGGACCACTGGACTGACCTGATGACTGTTTAGTTCTGCCTTAATAGCGGTGTCCGAAACCAGTGATTGGCGTGACGATGATCAAGAAGCCCTGCTGCTGACATTCCTTACCGAAGGGAAGCATCCGTGTACACCAACTCGCCAAGACGGATCCTCGCTCACCTCGCGATGATTGGCGCAGTTCTTGCGACGACTCTGGCCGCACCGGCGGCCACCACCCGGGCTGTGGCGACACCTGAACCTGCAGCGTCATCCTTCCGGATCCAGAACCTCTACAGCAGCCTCTGCCTCGTGAACTACAGCCGTAACGACAAAGCCTACATGGGAAATTGCCAGAATGACGCATATAGATTCTGGGTGTTGGATCCGATTCCTAACGGAAAGTACCGGATCAGGAACGTCCGGAACGGATCCTGCCTAGATGTGTTCCAGTACGAAGTTTATGGGCATACGTGCAATTCGGCCGAGCCAGATCAAGACTGGGAGGTAAACCTGTCGCGTGGATTGATCCGCAACCCGCAGTGGGCCCGATGCCTGCGAATCAGCGGACCGCGCGACCTGCTATTGGTCGAATGTGATCCTGGAAGTCTGTACCAACTCTGGCGAAGGGTCTGACTCAGAATCCCACCCAGGCATCAAGCGGCGCCAGGGCGAGACCAGCAGGTGTCTCGCCCTGGCGCTGTCGTGCTTGTAGGAGGAGCCTCAGGTGCTGCGGCTCGTCTTCCGCGGACTCGCGCAAAGAGAACTACGAGGCTTCACACGTCCCAGGCAGGCGACAACACCTTCCGTCGCAGCAAACCTTCCAGATCCGTTCCAGGAAAGCTGCAACCGTTCGTGCTCCCCCGTTGGTCTAACGTCATGAGTTGGACGCGAAGGGGATGGTGTTCTTGCTCTTCAACGTGCTGGGGACGTTTGAGGTTCAGGATGCGGATGGTGGGCGGATCAAGGCCGGGGGCGGCAAGCAACTCACCGCGCTCGGCGTCCTGTTGTTGTTCGCCAACCGTTGGGTCAGCTCACACCGCCTGATCGACTTCTTGTGGGAAACAGATCCGCCCCGTTCCGCGGCAGGCAACTTGTCGACCTATCTGTGGGGTCTTGGGCTGGTGCTGCCGCCGACTCGGGCGGGAGCGGCGCGGATCGGGCGGGGGTCGGGGCGCTATCGGCTGAGTGTCGAGCGGGCCGAGCTCGACAGTTTCACTTTCGAGGATCTAGTGGCTGCAGGGCGCCAGGCCGAGGACGCGGGCGACCGTGAGGAAGCCGCGGCCCGGTTCGAAGAGGCCTTGGGATTATGGCGAGGCGTGCCGTTCGAAGGCCTCGGGTCCCCGATGCTGCACGAGGCTGCGGCGCCGCTGCTGGAGAGTCGCTGGCAGGTCGAGGAGGAGCTGATCGATCTGCGGCTGGAACTCGGGCAGCACGCGGCGGTGATCGGCCGGGTGCAAGAGGCGGTGACCGCGCAGCCGACGCGGGAACATCGGTGGGAGCAACTGATGCTCGCGTTGGACGGCTGCGGGCGGCGTGCCGAAGCACTCGACGCGTTCCAGCGGGTCTACCGGTTCCTCGGCGAAGAGTTGGGTGTCGAACCAGGTCCGCGGCTCAAGGAACTACAAGCTCAGATTCTGTCGGCAACTCGACCAACAGCGGATCGCCCCAAGCCATCAGCGATGCCGGGGGTCCTGGTACCGGCGCAGTTGCCTGCTGCGGTGCCGGATTTCACCGGTCGCCGGGATGCCTTGAAGTACCTCGACAATCTTGTCTCCCTGGAGAGCGGCGTGTCCGCGGTCGTGATCAGTGCCATCACCGGTACGGCGGGAGTCGGGAAGACCGCGCTGGCCGTTCACTGGGCGCACTCCGTGGCTGACCGTTTCGCCGATGGGCAGCTGTACCTCAATCTGCAGGGCTACTCGACCGGCCGCCCGATCGAACCAGGCCAGGCACTCGAATGGATGCTCCACGCGCTCGGCGTACCGGGAGACCAGGTCCCGCCTGATCTGGAGTCGAAGACAGGCATGTACCGGTCTGCGCTGGCCGGGCGTCGGCTGCTGATCGTGCTTGACAACGTGAGCGCCGTCTCCCAGGTCCGCCCGCTGCTTCCAGGCTCACCAGGCTGTCTTGCCCTCATCACCAGCCGAGATTCCCTGACCGGCTTGGTCGCGCTCAACGGCGCGCGACGGGTCGACCTCGGCGTACTGACTGACGAGGAGTCGCTCGATCTACTGGCCCGCCTGCTCGGCCCCGAGCGGGTGGAAGCGGAGTCGGCCGCCGTCGCGAGGCTCATCGAACTCTGCGCACGCCTCCCGCTCGCGCTGCGCCTGGCGGCCGCCGGCATCGGCGCGACCATCGCCGACTCGGTCGACCGCCTCGCAGAGGATCAGCTCGGGCTCCTCGCCGTCGACGGTGATCCCGAGGCCGTCGTACGGCGGCAGTTCGACCACTCGTATCTCCGCCTGACCGGGCCGCAGCAACGCATGTTCCGGCTGCTCGGCCTGATCCCGATGCCCGAGGTGGGCCCGTATGCCGCGGCCGCCCTCGCCGACGTCTCGGTCGTGGAGGCGACCCGACTGTTGCGGCAGTTGGTCGCGGCACATCTCGTGGAGGAGCCGGTCACCGACCGGTACACCTTTCACGACCTCCTGCGGGCCTATGCCGTGCAACTGGTACAGCAGGAAGATTCAGCCGCCGACCGCGATGCGGCAAGCGACCGGCTAGCCGACTGGTACCTGACAGCGGCCGGCGCCGCCATGAACCAGATCGACCCGCGACGGGTCCAGCTGCCGAATCCCCCGGCGCCGCCGCCCATCGGCGTACCGGTCTTCGAGACCCATCAACAGGCGATGGAGTGGCTGGAAGCCGAGCGGCCTGCCCTGCTGGCCTTGACGGCGGATGCAGGGCGGCGAGGCCGCAACGATCGCGTGTGGCAGTTCCCGCAGACGCTCTGGCGGTTCTTCTACATTCGTGGCTACCAGCAGGACTGGATCAGCACCCACGAAGCCGCATTGAAGGCGTGCGAGCAAATGGGTGGCGAATGGGCTCTGGGAGAGACACTGCACAACCTCGCCGGGGCTTGGCGACGTTCTGGAGACACCGCTGTAGCTATCGCGTACGGCGAGCGCGCGCTCGTGATGCGTCGTCGATGCGGTGATCTAGCCGGCGAGGCAGCCACCCTGGGCACTCTCGGGACGATTCGGATGATGCTCGGCGAGAACCTGCTGGCGCGCGACGATCTCGAGCAATGTCTTGCGATCCTCCGGGTGACAGCCGGGCCTCCCCATCGCGCGATGGCGCTGATCAACCTGGGTCTGCTCGATCATGCGACCGGACGCAACGCGGAGGCGCTCGATCGGCTCGGAGAGGCACTGGAACTGTTCCGTCAGTCAGGGAACCGGATCGGTGAAGCCCATGCTCTTGGCGCGCTCGGCAAGACGTACGAGGCACTGAGCGATTATCCCGCGGCCCTCGAACACCAACAGGCTGCCCTCGAACTGCACCGCGAACTCGGCGAACGCTGGAGCGAGGCGAACGCCATCAGCAATCTCGGCTCGGTGCTCTGCCGGCTCGGCCGGTACGACGAGTCGCTGCAGCATCAGAAGGAGGCGCTTGCCATCAGCAACGAGCTCGGCGACAGCGAACTGGAGAGCAGCATCCGGAACAGTCTCGGCGAGCACCACCTCGCCGTCGCCGACCATGACGCGGCCGCCACAGAGTACGAGCTGGCACTGCGCCACGCCCTCCGCACCGGCAACCGCCGAACGCAAGCCGCCGCCCACCACGGCCTCGCCCGAGCCAACCACACACTCGACCGGCACGACGTGGCCCACCGCCAGTGGCACCAGGCACTAGCTCTGTACGCCGACCAGCACCTCCCCGAGGCCGATGCCCTCCGCACAGAAATCGCGACCCTGGACGAAACCTGCGCCGTACCGTAAGCAGTTGGAAGTCGCTTGGAACTTTTCTGGAAGTCGGTCTGTGAGCATGCGGAGAACGGCCGATCACGGACGGGGGAAGCGATGGTGCTGCGGATCTACTTCACGAGCGAGGACCTTCGGAGAGTGCGGATCGCGGGCGGGCCGCACCCGTTGTGGGAACTGGTCCTGAGTATCAACTGTCTCCAGCAAGACGATTTGCCGCCGCAGTACTGGAGCTGGCGGGACTCGGTGGGGACCCGGGGCCGCGCTCGCGCACTCGATGCTAGGGTGCTGCAGTCCGCGTGCGCCGTGGTCCCAGCCGCCGGCAACTTCGCCGACTTCCTGACCCCCACAGTCGATGAGCTCGATGCACAGGCTCACTTCGAGTCCATGCTGGCACTGCCGGCCGCCGCTGTGCGGGCCGATCTCACCCGCACCTACCGCCGCCTCGACCAGCCACCACGCTGGGCCCACCGGTTGCACGAACTAGGCCGACCCGACGGGGTGGTCCGACTCCTGCGCGACTACCGGGCCATCGCACTGCAAGGCCCGGTCTGGGGCGAGGTACATCGACACGTCGAGACCGCCCGGGCCCGCTACGCACATGACCTCCTGAGCGGCGGGCTCGACGTTCTACTAGCCGGCCTGCACCCGTCGATCCGCTGGAAAGCGCCCGTCCTCGAGGCGGACTACTCGTACGATCTGGATCTCGAACTGGGCGGTCGCGGCCTGCAGATCGTCCCGGCGTACTTCAACTTCGGCGGACCCCTCACCTTCATCGACGGCGACCAGCCACCGACCCTGGTCTGCCCAGCTGTCCGGGACTGGGACGGCATCGGCACGATCACCCCAACCATTGACACCATCGCCGGCCTCGGCGACCTGATCGGCCATACCCGCGCCAAACTGCTCGCCGCTGTCGGCATCGCCGCGTCCACCAACCAACTGGCTCACCGCCTACACGTCACCCCGGCCGCCATCAGCCAACATACAAAGACCCTGCGCGAGGCCGGCCTCGTAACCACCACCCGAACCGGTCAATCCGTCCGCCACGCCGTCACCCCGCTGGGCCGTTCTCTGCTCAGATCCGACCGTTGACCGCATACGGCCGAGCGCGATGTCGTCGACGGCCCGGCGCCTCTGTGCGGTGAGCTCAGGCGCGGACCAGCAGCATCACCTCGGACGCTAGATGGCTGTTGGTCCGCCGGGCCTCCAGGCAGTGCATGCTGCTGTGGACGCCACGGAGGCCATTCGCGACCTCGTCGTCGAACATGTCGGCCACGACGGTGGCGGCCAGTAGGCCCAGCCGAGCTGCAGGTCCCCTGGCCGACACCAGCTCCGGGGATGCTGTGATCGCCGTCACCGTGCCGACGGCCAGCGTGGTCATCCGGCGAGCCAGGATGCGCCAGGCCTGTTGATCGCGTTTGCCTTCGGCGCCGCTGTAGGCCGGTCCGCTCCACTTCGCGTACTTCAGTTGCTGGGCGGTGCCGCGCAGTATGAAAGGCGCCACCTCGGGGATGACCGGCGTAACAGCGCGAGACTCGTCGAGGAGCGCGGCGACGAATTGGACGAAGTGCTCCCAGGATTGGCCGGGTCGAGCTTTGGAGCGTGGCGGTTGCCAGGTCGACAGCAAGACGCTGAATGCGAGGACGACCAGCTCGACGTCCTCGCCGGCGAGCCGGCGAGCTGTGTTTCCGTCCGCCATCTCCAGCAGGTCCTGTTGCAAGAGGTGCAGATCATCTGCTTGCAGCGAATGGGTCAGGACAATGTCCAGTGCCTGACCCAACGCCTCGGACACCGCGGGGTTCCGGCGTACGGCGTTCCGGAGCCCCTTGACCGCGCGCGCCTCGCCATCCATCCCGGCCATGATCAGGCCATCGGCAAAGCCTCTGACGCGCTCGATCTGCTGCGCCAACTCGCGGCCCTGGGACAGGTCCCCGTTGCGGCTTCTCGCGATCGCCCGGTCAATGTGATTCGGATCGACCACCAGCGCCGGCGTCTCACTCTCGCCGAGCTTCTTCAGCCTGGCCAACGGATCGGTGAAGTCACGGGCAGACGCCAGGTCGACCTTGCGAACGAGGCTGTACGACATAACGAACGGCAACATGCCTGAGAGCCCAGTCAGGTCACTCCGAACCACCGCACGCAGCTGATCAACGGGCGCGAGGTATGGGTGCCGGCCCGTCTCGGGCACGAACAGCCGCGGACCGCCGTACCGGTCCGCGCTCGGAGGCTCTTCGTCGTCGTACCAGATTGTTCGCTGGGTCAGGTCGACGACAACTCCGGTCATCGGATCTGCCAGTTCCGTGCGCGTCGGAAGCCGGTACGCCGTGCCGTCGTCGAACAGTCCGTTGGTCCAGGCAACGAAGTCGGCCACCTCCCGCGAGCCGACGCCGATCGCCTCTGCCGTGTCGTCCTGCGCTTGGACCGGCACCGTCTGATCAGGCGAAGGGTCACCCCACTGTTCGTACAAGTGGACCATCGACAAGGGAATCGGACGTGCGCACGCCACCGCGCCCGTCGCCAGAGTCACCGTATGCCGAAGGCTTCGGGATGCGCGGACCGCTGCGATCAGCCGTCGGTGCGCTTCGCGAGCCGACTCATCGGCGTCCGCTGGTACGGCGTACAGCAGTCCTTCCAGCTTCTTGATCAGGTCGCCGTCGACCTCGCGCGCCTCATCCATGCAGTCGAAGGCTAGTGCGAGCGCGTCGACCGACCCGATGTGCAGACACGCCTCGACGACGGACGACGCGTTCGCATTGGCCGCCCACAACAGGATGGTCTCGCGCCACCACGGGTTCCCGACCATCGACGGCAGCAGATCGCTCGTCGGACTGTCCCGGATCTCCACCGCAGCCAGGTACTCCTGCAACGTCTGGTGAGCGAACGAGTACATGCCGATCTCACGCTCGACAACCAGGCCGCTCTTCGTCAGTTCGCCGAGGAACGCGCTCGCGGAGACCGTTCTCGGGATCCGGCCCAGCATCGGCCCGATGATGGTTTGCGCGGCCTCCGGCGTGACGTCGCGGACCTCCTGCGACATCATCGCCAGCGCCAGCTCGCGCACAACCTTGGCGCGTTGCTCCGGCTTGAGCTGCGACGCGGCCGGAAGGTTCTTGGCCTCCTGGCGACGCTGCAGCAGCAGGTCGCACATCTCGCCGTACAAGGCCGCTCGGCTACCGGGCAAGGCACCGCGGTACTTGTGCACGTTGGCGATCATCGTCAGCAGCATCGGGTTCGCCGCCAGGTCGTACAACGACGGTTGCTGCCGCATTCGCCGCAGCAGGTCCTCGGAGTGCTCGTCGGCGAGCCGCCGCGTCCGCTCGCTGCTCTCCCCTGTACTGCGACACTCGATCGCGTAGTACCACCCATGGACGAACTTGACGATCTGGTCCCCGGTGAACCGCCGTACCTGAAGAACGTCCGCACCGGTCAGCGGGTTCGCTTGATAGCCGTGTGGCCGCGACGTCAGCACGTAGGTGTTCTCCGGATATCGCGCCACCTGATCGCGGACCCAGCTCGTCGTCAGGCCACGTTGTTCCTCAACAGCGACCTCATCGAGACCGTCGAGCATGACGACGCATTGCCCTCGTTGCAGGCACCGCTCGAACCAGTCGGCGGTCACCATGCCCCGCAACCAGGTCACCCCGGCCGCAAGCTCGGCCACAGTCACCGCGGGATTGCGGACGATCTCCTGGACGTGGTCGCGCAGGTACAGAACAATCGGCAACGCCCGCTTTCCTCGCCGATGTTCACCGAGCGACATCGCGGTATGCCGCAGCAACGTGGTCTTCCCGGACCCTGGGCCACCGATCACCGCGAACACCCGCGGTCCGCCGCTGACCAGGAACGACTCCAGCGTACGACGATCTCCTACCGCGAACTCCGGTCCGACGAAGGGCGCATGCGCGGTGGTCTGCAAAGGCGACGGCGCCAGGCTGACGTCGACGTAGATGTGCTTGAGCTGCAGGGAGAACTCCCCCTGCGTCGCCATACCAAGCATCTCAACGTCGCGCACACTAGCCAGCAACTGATGGATGTACCGGGCCCGGTATCCCCGGACCATCGCGCTCAGCCGACGATCCAAGCCTCCTGACAGCCGCCCGACCCACAGATCGCCGACCGTACGCGTCACGCGCAGCACGAAACGAATCGTGCTCACCGCGATCCAATACACACAGACGAAAACGATCGTCAGGACAACGTTGTCCTGGGCCTTGTCCCACAACCATCCGGTGACCAGCACGGGCGGACCGAGAGTGATCAGCGGCGGAACGATCCGCGCCACTTTCCCCGACTCGCCCGCACTGCCGGTCGGCCCTTCTTGAACCTTCATTCTTCTCCCCGAGCAACTACTGAGGGTGCAGAACATATACCCACCGCAGCCGGTCGGCGAGCCCTCCAACGACAGCAGAACTCACCTTTGATCAAACTTAAGACTCTCGAAATTCGTCGGGGTGCGCCGACTTGCGGCCTACGCCGAAAGACACTCGACTGTCACCGCGCCGGCATCTCGACGTCGCGGAGCACGACGCGCGACGCCGACAAGTGGCTGGATCCGCTGGGCGCCTTCGAAGCTGTCGCGGATCCCGCAGGTGCGACGGGGCGGAACCGGACCGATCGCCTTGAGTGGAGTTTGGTCTGGTCCGCACTCCACAGCCGCTTCTCGATCGAGCCACGCCCGAAGCGCGAGCGCTTGAACACAGCCGCTCAGGTGAGGCTGTCGGTGGCATTGGTCGACTGGTGGGGTGAGTGCTAAGACATGCTGGGCGCGGCTACCGGCCAGGGCGACCAATGTGAGGTCGTGACCTTGGTTGATGGCGCGTGTCATAGCCGAACTGGGCGCGCAGTCGTCCCATGAGATCGTCTCGTTCAGGATCAAGTCTGAGCTTGGGCTCGTTATTGACACCGCCGCGAGTTCGGCGTCAGAACGCACCCCTTTACGCACCTCAATCAGCGCGAGACGATGGACAGCGATGAGAACTCACGATCACCCGTGAGCTGCGGAATCCCTTACCAGCAGGCGATTCCGCGCATTAATGACAACCAACGATCAGCCTCAGCTGGAAATCAGCGGGTTCGGGGTTCGAGTCCCTGGTTGCCGCCGTTGCTCGGGCTTTCGCCGTCCTTTTAGGTGTGGGTGGCTTGGGCGTGGAGGTGGTTGAAGGCGGATGGGGCCTGCACGTGGGCGTTGTGGCCGAGGCCGGGCAGGGTGAGGGTTTGGTCGTGCAGGGCGGCTAGGTCGGTGTCGGTGTTCATTGGGTCTAGTTCGCCGCGCGCCAGGAGGACGTCCGCCTGGCTTGCCGCGATCAGTTGGGGCATCTGGGGCGCCCCGACGCCGAAGGTGGCCGGATCCATGGCGAGCCGCCAGCGACCGTCGACCTCCTGCAACCCCTCGTCCACGGACTCGTCGGCCGGATCCACCAGGCCTTGCAGCCCGGATACCTTGAGGTATCGCGCGGCTGCTTCCTCCCGGCTGTCGAACCAGGCGACCTCCTTCTGCGCCAAGGCGGCGGCCTTGGCGAGTTCGGCGTCCGTCCAGGACACCTTCACGCCAAGGGCGATTACGCGGTCAACCTGTACGCCGTACCGTCCGCTGGCCAGCTCGAGCGCGAGGACCCCGCCTAACGAGTGTCCGACGACGACCAGGCCTCGCCGTACCGGCAGCGCCTCAGCCAGGGCGGCCGTCATGGACTCGAACGTGTAGTGCGCCAACGGCGCCGTCCGCCCATGCCCGGGCAAGTCCCGCGCTAGCCGCGGCTGCGGCCACCCGTCCCACACGCGCCCCGTCGCCCCAAGCCCATGCAACAACACCAATGAACCCATGCCAGCCAGGCTGACACAGCAGACCCACCACGCGCCACGACGCGCTAGCTGAGATTGAGGTCGGTTGAGAGGGGGAGGTCTGTGACTGAGGAGCCGGCTCGGAGGGTGAAGGTGCCGGGCTCGGTGGTCCAGGTGTTGTCCCAGTGGTGGAAGGTGTGGTTGTGCAGGGGGATGGTGAGTTCGGTGGTCTCGCCTGCTTGCAGGCGTACGACGGCGAAGCCGGCTAGCCAGCGGAGTGGGCGATCTACGGTGGTTTCGGGGCGTTCGGCGTATACCTGGACGACGTGTTTGCCGGGTCGTCGGCCGGTGTTCCGGACGGTTACCGAGGCGGTGGTCGCGGTGGCTTGGAGGTCGGACAGGGACCAGGTGGTGTAGCCGAGGCCGTGGCCGAATTCGAACGCGGGCTCGGTTCCGGCGCGGAGCCAGGCGCGATAGCCGAGGTGGATGCCTTCGTCGTAGCGGACCGTCCCGTTGTGCGGCGTGACGTCGATGACCGGTACGTCGGCCTCGTCGCGCGGCCACGTCGTGGGGAGTCGGCCGCCGGGCTCGGCGAGGCCGAGAAGTACGTCGGCCAATGCGTTGCCGTACTCCTGGCCGCCGAAGTAGGTGACCAGGAGGGCCGCGACCTCGTCACGCCACGGCAGCAGGACGGGTGAGCCCGCGTTGACGACGACTACCGTCCGGGGGTTCGCGGCGACGACGGCCCGGACGAGGTCGTCCTGGCGGCCGGGGAGTGCGAGGGTGGTCCGGTCGTGGCCCTCGGATTCGACCTTGGAGTTGGTGCCGACCACCACGACCGCCACCTCCGCGGCGCGGGCGGCGGCGACGGCTTCGTCGATCAGCGCCTGCGGGTTCGAGCGGTCCGGCTCGAGTCCGACGGTGATACTCAGGGCGTTGCCGAGGCCGCCGTCCGCGGTCGGCACTTCGAGCTCTACGCGGATGTCGACCGGCCGGCCGGCGACCAGGTCGAGCGGGGTGGAGACGGACGGCGGGGACAGCAGGGCGGCGCCGAGATCGGTGCCGGCCGGTACGACGAATTCCTCCTGAAGAAGGTTGCCATCGGCAAAGATACGGCCACGGCCGACCGAGGCGAACCCGAGCAGCGCCGATGCGGACTCCGTCGGTGTGTACGTCGTACTGAACTCGAAGACCGCGGTGTCGGCGATCGGCGCGTCCCCACCGAGGTAGACGAGCGCGCTGGAGAAGCGATCCTCGGCGTACAGCTCGGACCCGTCCGCGGCGAGGAAGCGTGCCCGGGCGCCGGGTCGGCCGGTGACCGGGTTGGTCATCGTCGACAGCGGCAACTCCGCGACACCCTCCTGGACCACCGCGCCGATCGAGTAGGTCACCTCAGCAGCGGGCAGCGCGGCCCGGAGTCCATCGAGCGGTGAGACCACCGACGAGGGTATGACGGTCGCGCTACCACCGCCCTGGGTCCGCGCGTCCCGCGCGTTGTGGCCGATGACCGCGACCCGCTGGAGCCCGGTCGCGTTCCAGGGCAGCTCGTCGGCGTTGCGCAGCAGGACCGATCCTTCGGCCGCCGCGGAGCGCGCGAAGGCGACTGTGTCGATCGACGGAACGGCAACTCGCTTCACGAACCCTTCGAGCGCGCCGACCCGGGCAGCCAGCGCGAGCAGACGCAGCACCTTCCGGTCGATCGCCTCCTCCTTGACCGCTCCCGACTGCACAGCCTCGACCAAGGCGTCGCCCCACGCCCCGACCGGGCCCGGCATCGCCAGGTCCTGCGGGTAGTTGGCGCTTTCCACGCTGCGTACGGCGGTCCAGTCGCTGACCACGACGCCGTCGAAGCCCCACTCGCTGTTCAGTGGAGTCTCGAGCAACTCGTTCTCCGACGCGGTCGCACCGTTGATCGAGTTGTAGGCACTCATCACCAGCCAGGCCTTCGACTCGGTGACCGCCTTCTCGAAGGCGAGCAGGTACACCTCGCGCAGCGCCCGCTCGCTGACCACGACATCGGCGGTGAAGCGGTCGGTCTCGAAATCGTTGGCCACATAGTGTTTCGGGGTGGCGCCGACGCCGAGCTCCTGGACGCCGGCCACGTAGGCGGCGGCGAGCTCGGCGGTCAGGACCGGGTCCTCGCTGAACGCCTCGAAATGACGCCCACCGAGGGGCGATCGGTGCAGATTGATCGTCGGGCCGAGCACCACGTCCACGCCCTTGCGACGGGCTTCGAGCGCGGACACCACGCCGTACCGGTGCGCGATCTCGAGATCCCAGGACGACGAGAGCGCGGTCGCGGACGGCAGGTTGAGCGACGGATCGCGCTCGTCCCAGACCGGGCCCCGTACGCCGCTCGGACCGTCGGACAGGATCATCGACCGCAGCCCGATCGCGGGGAGCGGGTGCGTCGACCAGAAGTCCTGTCCGGTGAGGATCCGGACCTTGTCCTCGAGCGTGAGGCGACCGAGGCGATCGGCGAAGTCAGCGGGAGTCGGGCTCATGAGTGTCACTGTAGGCGCGAAAACCGAGTGATGCTAGGTTTTGGGACATGGCACCGAGAGGCCCGTACGCGAAGGGGGTCGCCAAGCGCGAGGAGATCCTGACCACGGCGCTCGAGGTGATCGCGCGGCAGGGGTACCGCAAGACGTCGACGCGTGAACTGGCGAGTGCGGCCGGGCTGAGCGAGGCCGGGCTGCTGCACTACTTCGGATCGAAGGAGAAGCTCTTCGAGGAGGTACTGCGAGCGCGTGACACCGCCGACACCGAGCGACTCGGCGAGGAGTCCGACGCGGTCGGCAAACTCGGCGCCATCATGCGGCACAACGCCGGCGTTCCGGGCCTCGTCCAGCTGTACTCGACCTTCTCCGCGGAGGCCGGGGATCCCCAGCACGGCGCCCACGAGTACTTCGTGGAACGGTACGGCGATCTGCGCGAGGTACTGGCCGCAAGCATCCAGCACCGGCAGGCGGACGGAACGATCAGCGCGGCGGCGGATCCGGAGAAGATAGCCACCCTGCTGATCGCCTTGTCCGACGGCCTGCAGATCCAGTCCCAGTTCGGGCTTCCGGACGAGCCAGGCGACGTACTGGACCATCTGATCGAACTGCTGCGACCTACCTGATCAGGCGGCGCGCACCACGCAGTCGCCGAGGATTGCGTCGATCGTCTGCAGGAGCGATGGGTCGAGCTTCACGCCGGATGCGGCAGCAGAGTTGGTGATCTGCTCAGGGCGTGAGGCTCCGACGATGGCCGAGGAGATGCCTGGCTGCTGCAGAACCCACGCGATCGCCAACTGCGCCATCGACAGCCCGGCCTCGTCCGCGAGCGGCTGGAGTCGTTGTACGCGCTCGAGGATCTCTTCCCTCAGCAGGCGCTGGATGAACTCGGATCCCGTCGGATCGGTGGCCCGGGAGCCGGCCGGGGCCGACTCACCGGGGAGGTACTTGCCGGCCAGAACGCCTTGCGCCACAGGTTGGTAGACGATCTGCCCGATCCCGGCTTCGAGGCACACGGGGACCACCTCGGCTTCGATCGTCCGGTGCAGCATGTTGTACTGCGGTTGATGGGCAACCATCCGGTCCAGCCCGAGGCCGTCGGCGATCTCGACGGCCTCGCTGATCTGCGCAGCGGTCCACTCGGAAACGCCGACGTACAGGACCTTGCCCTGCCGGATCAGGTCATCGAAGGCCCGGAGCGTTTCTTCCAGCGGCGTGTCCTCGTCGAACCGGTGCGCCTGATAGAGATCGATGTACTCGGTGCCCAACCGGCGGAGCGAGGCATGTGCCGCGTTCATGATGTGCTTGCGCGACAGGCCGCGCTCGTTCGCCCCGGGTCCGGTCGGCCAGTAGAGCTTGGTCAGGACCTCGACCGACTCCCGTCGGACACCTGCCAACGCTCGCCCCAGCACCTGCTCGGCCCGAGTCTCCGCGTACGCATCCGCGGTGTCGAAGGTGGTGATGCCGGCGTCGAGCGCCGCACGAACGCACGCAACGGCCGCATCCTGCTCGATCTGGGAACCATGGGTGATCCAGTTCCCGTAGGTGATCTCGCTGACCTTCAAACCGCTGCGGCCGAGCCGCCGGTGCTGCATGCCCGGAGTCCTCCTTCATCACGTCAAGGAGCGCAACGAGTCAGATTTCTGGAAGCGCTCCCGGTCACCGTACTGATCGGCCTTCCCCGCGGCAAACGCGAAGATTCGTCAGCAAATCGAGGCATTGACGGCCACCGATGCCATCCGACACTATCGGTCACACATCGCTCACGGACTGAGCAAACCGGAAGCGCTCCCGGAGATCGCCCCACCCCGAGACAGGAGCAGCAATGAGAACGAGAAGGATCACCCGCGGCCTGGTCGCCGCCGGCCTGATGGTCGCGGTCGTCGCGCCAGTGACGCAGGGCGCCCAAGCCACCGTGACCGCCGGCGACCCGACGCAGCTGACCAGCGGGTTCTATGTCGATCCAAACTCGAATCCAGCCACCTGGGTTCGGAACAACCCCAACGACAGCCGCCGTACCGCGATCCAGAACTCGATCGCGAGCAAGCCGATGGCGCGCTGGTTCGGCAACTGGAGCAACCCGATCGGCACCTCCGTCGGCAACTTCGTCGGGGCCGCGGACGCCGCCGACAAGCTGCCCGTGCTGGTCGCGTACAACATCCCCGGCCGGGACGCCTGCGGCGGTCACTCGGGCGGCGGCGCGGGCACACCCGCGGCGTACCGCACCTGGATCCACGACTTTGCCGTTGCCATCGGCAACCGTCCGGCGGTGGTCGTGATCGAACCCGACGCGCTCGGTGACTTCAACTGCATGAACGCGGACCAGATCGCCGTCCGCAACGGCATGCTGAAGTACGCCGTACAGCAGTTCAAGGATCTGGCTCCGAACACCTGGGCCTACCTCGACGGCGGCAACGCCGGCTGGGTCGCCGCCGACGTGATGGCGCAGCGACTGACCGGCGCCGGCCTCGCGAGCGCCCACGGCTTCACGCTGAACGTATCGAACTACTACACCACCGCCCAGACGGTCAGCTACGGCAACGCAGTCAACGGCAAACTGTCCGCGGCCAAGCCCTACGTAATCGACACCAGCCGGAACGGCAACGGCCCCGGCAGCGACTGGTGCAACCCGCCCGGCCGCAAGCTCGGTACCACGTCTCGGCTCGGCGGCGGCGCGGAGATGCTGCTGTGGATCAAGGTCCCGGGCGACTCCGACGGCTCCTGCGGGACCGGCGCCGGCATCCCGGCCGGCACCTTCAGTCCCGTCCTGGCCATGCACCTGATCAACGGAAACTGACCCACCGAGCCAACCGGCTCGACTCGATCCCTCCGGGCCCGCCGTCCCGAGCGGCGGGCCCGGAGCCGCCGACACGGGTCCTTCTGGTGGAGGTCAGAAGCTGGCCGCTACAGGTCGCAGGATGGTTGTCATCAGGCCAGGGAAAGGAATGATGATCATGCTGCGAGGAGTTTGCACCGTGGGGTTCGCTGCCGATGATCTGGAGGCGGCAGGACGCTGGTACGCCGGTTTGCTGGGCATCGAGCCGTACTTTCGCGCCTACGAGTGCGAGACGTGTGGGGCGCGAGCGTTCGGTGACGATCGTTGCGCCGAATGCGGTACCGCTATGCGGCTGGGATACATCGAGTTCAGGGTCGGCGACGACCAGGTCGAGCTCGGGTTCATCGACCGCCGCTACACGCCATCCGGCACCGTGAATGCCGCAACCGTCGCTTGGCACGTTGATGACCTGAAGGCGACGATGGAAACCCTGCTGGCGATGGGTGCCACCGAGCATGAGCCGATCACCGAGCAGGGCGGCGCCGGATCAGGATTCGTGACCGCCTCGGTCATCGACCCGTTCGGGAACGTGCTCGGCGTCTACCACAACCCGCACTACCTCGAGATGCTGGCCGCTCGGTCCAAGCCCTGAAGGTTAGGGGGTGATCAGCTCTACCTTGCTTGCGGTGAGGGCCTCTCGCAGGTCGGCGGGGGGCGGGGTATCGGTGATCAGGTAGTCGGCGCTGCTCAGTTCGGAGACTTGGGCGAAGAGGCGGCGGCCGAACTTGGAGGAGTCGGCGAGGATTGCTACGCGGGTGGCGCGCGAGAGCATTTCTTGCATCATCGCGGCTTCGGCGAGATTGCTGGTGGTGTAGCCGGCGTCGGCGGAGATTGCGCCGACGCCGATCAGGGCGAGGTCGCAGCTGATGTCCAGCTCGGCGCCTCCGTTGACGCGGAAGCTGACCGGGCCGATCGTGGCCAGGGTGAGTGAGCGCACCGCGCCGCCGAAGACGTAGATGTCGCGGACGGCCGACGGGGGTAGCGCGGCCGGGACGAGCAGGTTGTTCGTGGCCACGGTGAGATCGCGGTGCTGGCGCAGGCTCCGAGCTAGCGCGAGGGTGGTCGTCCCGCCGTTGATCATGATGGTGGAGCCGTCCTGGACCAGGGCGGCGGCCAGCGTCGCGATCTTTTCCTTCTCCTGCTCCTGCAGGGTCAGCCGCTGGTCGACGGCGCGGTCGGTGCGGGAGATCGTCGACAGGCTGACAGCGCCGCCGTACGTGCGCACGAGGACGCCATCGGCGCTCAGCTGATCGAGGTCGCGTCTGACGGTGTCGATGGAGACGCCGAAGCGCTCGGCCAGTTCGCCGACCGTGACCTGACCGGTCTCGGCGACGTACGCCGCGAGCTGGGCTTTGCGGCCAGCGGGCAGATCCCGCCTGTCGTCCTTGTCCACGCTCACTCTTCCTCCCGATTCGTGCGGAAGTATGCCACAACCACGCGCACATGCCTGCCGCGAACACTCTCTGCTGTGCATTAGTCTGCCATACGTTGCGGCTCTTTGCAGCTCTACTCTTGTGCTTGCGATATCTCGCTGTTAGCTTGGCGCCAATCCCGCAAAGAACAGAACGAAGGAGCTCGCCATGGCGACACGCAGATCCCGGCTGAGGCGTCTGGTAGGGGGGATGACGGCGATTGCGACCGTCGCGTCACTGGCGGCGTGCGGCTCTGGTGGCTCGGACGGCGCCGCAGCGGACGGCACCGTGACGCTGGAGTTCGCCCAGTGGTGGGGAGCCGAACTCCCCGCCGGGAATTTCGAGAAGCTCATCGATGACTTCACGGCGCAGAACCCGAACATCAAGGTGAAGCTGCTCAGCGCGCCGTACGCGTCGACCAAGCAGCAACTCGTCACCGGCGCTGCGTCCAAGACCCTGCCCGACGTCGTGGGGCTCGACGGTGCCTGGGTCAACGACTTCGCCAAGCAGGGCGCGATCACCGATCTGTCCAAGCTGATGACCGACGCCAAGTACGACGCCGGCCAGCTCGCCAGCCAGGTGCAGCTCGAGGGCAAGACCTACATGATCCCGGTGGTCAACTTCGTCTACCCGCTCTTCGTCAACAAGGATCTACTCGCCAAGGCCGGTGTCACGGCGGTTCCCAGCACACGCACCGAGTTCCTGGACGCGGCCAAGAAGATCAGTGCGAGCGGCGGTGACGTCAAAGGCTGGGCGCTTCCGCTCGACACCGCCGTACCGAACGGCGTCCAGAACGACGTGATGTCGTGGTTGTGGGCATCCGGCGGCAGCATGCTGCAGGACGGCAAGCCGAACCTGACCAGCGCTCCGGTCAAGAGCACAGTCGAATTCGTCAAGAGCCTGAACGACGCCGGGGTGATCGCGCCCGGCTCGCTCACCATGAAAGAGCAGGACAAGGTCGAGAAGTTCACCAACGGCCAGGTCGGCATGATGATCGACTCGCTCGCGCACATCAACCTGATCAAGAAGAACAAGCCGGGCCTGAAATTCGAGGTGGCAGCGCTGCCGGCCGAGGACGGCTACACCGGTAAGCGCGGGATCCCGTACGCGTCCTGGGGAATCGGCATCTCCAACTCCACCAAGCACAAGGCCGAGGCATTCAAGTTGGTGTCCTACCTGATGAGCCAGGAGACCAACGCGAAACTCAGCACGATGGCCAACGGCTTCCCCGGCAACAAGAACGCGAAGCCCGACTTCAGCGACAGCGACCCGCTGTTCAAGACCGCGTTCGACATCTACCAGCAGGGCTACCCGGCCAACGAGTTCGTCGGTCTGCCCAAGTCCGAGGACCTGATGCGCAGCTTCGACGAGCAGCTCCAGCTGGTGCTGACCGGCAAGACCGGCGTCGACGACGCGCTCGCCAAGTCCCAGGAGTCCTGGACCTCGGTGATCCAGTAGCCCGCCAGGGCGCCCGATCAAGGAGAGGCATCGATGACGCTCACCGCAACCGAGACAGTGACGCCGGCCAAGCAGGTCGGTCCGGGCCGCCGCCCCGCCCGGGCCCGTGCCCTGATCCCCTACGGCTATCTGAGTCCCACGATTCTGCTGATCGTGGTCCTGATGGTGATTCCGATCGTCATGGTGATCGGCTACTCGTTCCGGGACAACGTGATCGTCCAGGAGAACTCGGTGTTCGCCGGGATCACCAACTACACCAAGGTCCTCACCGACCCGGACTTCCTGGCCGCGCTGAAGAACACGGGGGTGTTCATCTCGGTCAGTACCGTGGCCCACCTGCTCCTGGGCCTGGCCTTCGCGATGATGCTCAACACGCAACTGCTGAGCGGAGTCACGAAGGCCGTCTTCCGGATCGTCTACATCCTGCCGTGGCTGTTCACGATCGCGGTGATCGCCGTCATCTGGCGGCTGCTGCTCGATCCGTCCGGCGTGGTCAACTACGTGCTGCACACGCTGGGCGTGGTCCAGGAGGGTGTGAACTGGCTCGGCGACCCCGGTACGGCGCTCTGGGCGGTGACGTTCGTCAATATCTGGTCCGGCTATCCGTTCTTCATGATCAGCCTGCTCGCCGGGCTCCAGGGCATTCCGCACGACCTGTACGAAGCGGCCGCCGTGGACGGGGCGAACCCGTTCCAGCGGTTCCTGAACGTCACGCTTCCGCAGTTGCGGCCGGTGATCATCAGTATGGCGGTGCTCGACCTGATCTGGACGTCGCAGCAGTTCGCGCTGATCTGGATGACGACCGGCGGCGGGCCGCTCAACTCGACCGAGATGCTCAGTACCTACACGTACAAACGGGCTTTCAGCGAATACGAGTTCGCCACCGCATCTGCGGCCGCCGTGATCGTGTTGCTGCTGACGATGGTGCTGGCCTTCTTCTACGTGCGCCAGCAAAGGGAGCGCTGACATGGCCAGAGTCGAGACCCGCCGTACCCTCGCGAAGGCCGGCGTCATCGCCGGGCTGATCCTGGGCGCGCTCTTCGCCGGACTGCCGGTCCTGTGGATGCTCTCCACGTCGTTCAAGAGCAACGGGGAAGTTTTCCAGAGCCCGCCGAAGCTGCTCACCGAGAGCTTCTCGCTCGACGCCTATCGCGAGATCCTCGGCAACGGCGCCCAGCTCCGGTTCTTCCTCAACAGCTACATCGTCGCTTTCGCGGTCACCATCCTGACGCTCCTGGTGGCGCTGCTGGCTGGTTACGCGTTCAGCCGCTTCCGGTTTCCGTTCCAGCGGACCATCAACGCCGCGATCGTCAGCGTCCAGGCCGTCCCGCCGATCACGCTGGTCGTCCCGTACTTCGGGCTCGTGGTCGCGCTCGGTCTGTACAACACCTATCCGGGCCTGATCCTCACGCACATGGTGTTCACCCTCCCCTACGCGATCATCATGATCACCGCGTACCTGAACACACTGCCGCGCGAGCTGGACGAGTCCGTCAAGGTCGACGGCGGCACCGGCTGGAGCGCTCTGTGGCGGGTCCTGGTGCCGATCTCGGTTCCCGGTCTGATCGCGGTCGGGGTCTACACGTTCATGATCTCGTGGAACGAATACCTGTTCGCGCTGACGCTGACCCGCACCGACGACATGCGCACAGTGCCGATCGGCATCCAGTTGCTGATGGGCCAGCACTCGTACGAGTGGAACCAGATGATGGCGATGAGCATCCTCGGCTCGGTTCCCGTCCTGGTCCTCTTCCTGCTCTTCCAGCGACGGTTCATCGGCGGACTCACCGCCGGCGCCGTCAAATCCTGACACCCCCTCAAAGGAGATCACGCATGCTGACGACCACCAAGGTGATACTTGACGTCGCCAACGAGCACAGCTTCGCCGTACCGGCCTTCAACATCAGCGACTGGGCGATGTTCCAGGGGATCGTCGAGATCAGCGAGGAGAAGGACGCGCCGCTGATCGTCGGGATCCACCCGGACGAGGTGAAGCACATCGGCCGCGAAATGATCACCGGCATGATCGAGCGATCACACCGATCGAGTGTGCCGATCGCGATCCACTGGGACCACGGAGCGACGTACGAGCAAGTGCTGGAGGCGATCCAGTACGGCTTCACCTCGGTGATGATCGACGCCTCGTTGAAGCCGTTCGAAGAGAACGTCGCGCTCTCGAAGAAGGTCACCGACTCCGCGCACGCGCTCGGTCTGTCGGTGGAGGCCGAGCTCGGCACCATCGGCGCGAACGACAGCTACGCCGAGGCCGGCGCCGCCACGATCATCTACACCGATCCCGACGATGCGGTGACGTTCGTCGAACAGACCGGCGTGGACTGCCTCGCGGTGGCGATCGGCACGTACCACGGCTTCTATCCGGCGCACCTGAAGCCCGAGCTGAAACTCGACCTGCTCAAGGAGATCAAGAGTCAGGTGCGGATTCCGCTGGTGCTGCACGGCGGCTCCGGCAACCCGGACGACGAGATCGCCGAGGCCGCGCGGATCGGCATCAACAAGATCAACATCTCGACCGATATCAAGGTCGCGTACCACGACAAGATGCGCGAGGTACTGGGCAACGATCCGAAGACGCGCGAGCCGAACGCCATCCAGCCGGCCTGCATCGACGCCATGAAGATCGTCGCCGCCCAGAAGATCGACCTGTTCGGTGCCACCGGCAAGGGTTCACTCTACTGATATGACCGATGCCTCCCGTGTACTGCTGGGCCTCGGCGGATGCGTCGACTACGAGTTGAAGCTCACCGCCGGCGTACTGGAACAGCTGGTTGCCGACTACAACATCAGCGCCGCGGAGCTGACGTCGCCGGTCCCGGTCGGCGGCGAGCGGGACCTTGTCGTGTCCATCCTCCAGTACGTCGCCCGCGGCGGCGGAGGCGAGCAGTACGTCGCCTCTGCCGCCACACTGGGGACTTTCGCCAACCGGTTCCCGCATCGAGTTGCCCTCGGCGGCACCTCGGTGCGGGCCGGGATCGTGATGAGTCGGCTGGGCGTGCCGTCAACGCTGCACCTGGTCAGCATCAACGACACCATGCGCGGACTGCTGCCGCCGGACACCGAGTACATCTCCAGCAGCGTCGAGGACACCTTCTACCCGCACCTGATCGTCCAGTACGACGCGGGCCTGCGGATCCGCACCGGCGATCTCGACATCACCGCGCCGTACCCGAATCGGCTGATCTACGTCAACGACCCGGCCAACGGCGCCATGTTGCTGGCCGACGAACTGGGCGACCGGCTGAGCAAAGCGTCCGTGTTCCTGATCTCGGGCTTCAACGCCATGCGCGACCAAGAGGAGCTCGACCGGCGACTCACCGAACTGCGATCACACCTGCGGCAACTGCCACCGGATGCGGTGACCTACTTCGAGGACGCGGCCTTCCACGAGCCCGCGTTCAGCCGCCACGTCCGCGACGCATTGCTCGAGATGATCGACGTGTACGGGTTGAACGAGGACGAGCTGCAGTCGTTCGTCGGGCACCCCGTGAACCTGCTCTCCGCAACCGAAGTCGCAGACGCGCTCACGGCGCTGCACGCGCTCATCGCCGTACCGACGCTGGTAGTGCACACGAAGTACTGGGTGGCGGCGTTCGGCGAACGCGCCGACCAGTACGCCGACGCTCTCGACACCGGCACCGTGATGGCCACCGCCCGCTACCGCCACGGCGACGACTTCACCGCAGACGACGTCGACCGCCTGCGCGCGCAACCGCGATGGCCCGAGTCCATCACGTTCGCCGCGGCGCTCCACGAGCGGATGGGCGCCGCGGTCCACTGTGTCCCCGGATTCGTCCTCGACATCGAGAACCCCACCACCGTCGGACTCGGCGACACCTTCGTCGGCGGCTTCCTCGCAGCCGTCGCCGAGCCGCGTTCGTTGCGGTAGGCAAGTTCTTTAGAAGTTCGGCTGCGCCCAGCCGAGGTAGCTGTTGAAGTACGGCAGGCTCGCCTTGCCGATCCTCCCGTTGACACTGGTCGCCCAGAAGTTGCCGTCACCCGTCGCGATGCCGACATGTCCGTAGGAGCTGATGTTCCAGAACACCAGCGCTCCCTTCGGCGGGTTCAGGTCACCCCGGTGCGCCGCGCCCCGCCGTACGGCGTCGTTCCAGTTGGCGATCGCCGACGCATAGATGCCGGTCCGGCCATACGCGTTCTCGACGGCCTTCTCGCAGTACCCCTGGTACGACGTGGAGCCGTTACGGGCCCTGAACCACGCGATCGCGTCATCGGCCCGCGACTGCGGACCGAACGACGTACTGGCGATCGGCGCCGGCGCGGGAGTTGCTGTCGCGGTGGCCGGAACAGTGACGACCAGCCCGCCGAGCACGGCGGCGGTCGCGGTCAGACGCGTGAACGAGCGAACAAAAGCTGACCTCATGATGGTTGCCTTTCACTCTCAACTGCGACGGGAGGGCTTGTTCCGTCAAGGCAAGCAGAGCGTGACCGCGTTGTCGCAGTGGGCAACGGAGGAAACTCACGAAGACCTGATGTGTTAGGTAGGCAATTTACGGATCGTTGCCCGCCGTCACATGAAGGTTGCTCCGGACTGATCCGGATGATCCTTGGGCGCAGACATCCCGGCCAGGAACGCAGCATAGAGTCCCGCCACGGTCTGAATGGTCGGCAGATCCACTGCGACGTGGAACGCCGCCGGATCCACAGCATCGATGGAGATCATCCCGAACAGCGTGTCACCCGACGCGACCGGCACCGCCATGAACGAGCGGTACTTCTTGCGGGGGTTCCAACCGACCGCCGGAGTCTCTCCCTCGACGTAACGCCAGGTGCGGGGCTCCCGCGCATCCAGCGCGTTGAAGGTCTCCGTGCCGCGGCCGCCGTCGCCCTCGAACACCGCGCGCATCGGCTTGGAATTACCCCGACCAGCGCGGTGCCGGAACACCAGACGACGATCGGAGATGTCGCCTTCCACCAAGTACAGACACACTCGCACACCGGCGTCTGCTCCACCATGCAGATTGGCGAGACCAGCCAAGGTGGCCGTCTCCGCCGCGCCGGCGAGTCGCTGTCTCGGCAATGTCTCGCCGGGGTCCAGCTGCGCGAGCCCTCCCAAGTGTTCCGCCAGCGGGGCGATGACACCGTTGACCGTCTGCACGCGAAACGCGATCTCGTCCTTCTCGCGGGCGCCTGCCCGCTTCGCCCGCATGCCGGCCTCCCAGGCCAAGAACGCCGGGATGGCGACGATCACCGCGGCACACACCATCCCCATCAGCCGGATGATCTTCTTCCGGTCGCCGGAGAAGATCCACCACCCGGTCTGGCCAGGCAGCACCTCGCCGTAGTCGACCTGCAGCGCCCAGGCCCCGAGCCCGGCCGCGATCACCACGCCCCACAGCGACAACCGCCACCACGACAGGCGGCGGTACCAGGGACGCACGTCGGGGGCCTCCGACCTGCGACGCCCGTTGAATTCGAGCATGCACAACTCCCAACGCCTGTGAAGTTAGCTGTCGGGTTCGGGCTGAGAGTCAAGACCCGGTCCGCTCCCGCGGACTTCACCCCAAGGGTCCCGACCACTCACAGTCGAGACTCCAACCTCCTGGGTCCCCCACCCCTGCCACAGTCCTTCGAGGGGAGTCCGTGTGTCCGGCAGGGTTCGGCGTTGACACACAAACAGTCCAGTTACTCACTGGACTGTCGGCGACAGTAGCAGAGCGATGCCGGAACGGCTCGCAACGTCGCGGGACACGCTCAGCGTCGGCGTTTCGCCTTGTCTACAAGGCTTGTCGACACGGCCGGCGGAATCCGGCGCAGGCCGAAACCTCTCGCCACGCCGACACTTCGCGCACATTCGGTCATCCCAACGGCGAATTCAGTCGGGGTGCCGGACTTCTCAGGCCCTGCCGGCCAGCCGTTCTGCCAGACCGCGGAGGCCGATGAGACGCAAGAGCTTCACTCTTGTCTCGAGGGCGCGTCGCTGCTCTCGCTCGCGGACGTCGGCAGCCGCGGCCGCTTCGCTCTCAGCGCGTACCCGAGCGAAGTATTCGTCGGGGTCTCGCGCCGCGGCGACGGCTCGTTCGGGTCCGGACATATCCCCTAGCGGCTCCACAACATTCCCCTCAGCGATTGCTCGTGGCACGACCCTGGCACGAGCCGAGCCCGAGCAACAGGCACCCGACCGCACAGTGTCCCTAACGTGATGATCTTCAACCACTTTCACCTTTACGCGAATCTAACGTAAGCCTCAACGGTCGAATCCGTCCCCAAGTCACACAGAACCTGCGCGAGCACTCCGGACGCGGTCGCGTTCGTACGACGAGTCTCGCCACGAACCCGCATCGTTGGGAAGGCCAGAGCTCGGGGCATCCAGGGGCAGCCCCCAAACCCCTTTCAGAGCTGACCGCGCGCCCGAACCCGCCAGATGACGGCGACAGATCGACGAGGTATCGGTCAGAGCAGGTTCGCGGTGACCAGGTGCTTTTCGACTTGGGCTATCTCGTCGGGGTTGAGGGGGATTTGGGGTGGGGCCATGGTGCCGGATTCGATGATGCCGCGGAGGTGGAGGGCTGCTTTGAAGGCGCCGAGGGCGGAGGAGCTCACGCCCATGCGGGTCGGGTCGCCTACTCGGATCAGGTCGAAGAGGCGGATTAGGCGTTCCTGCTCGGTGCGGGCGGCTTCCCAGTTGCCGGCGGTGGCTTGGTTGACGAGGTTTACATAGCCGTGGGGGTCTACGTTGCCTAGGCCTGGGACTACTCCGTCGGCGCCCATTCGCAGGGCGTTGTCGACGGTTAGTTCGGAGCCGGTGAGGATGCTGAAGTTGGTGATGTCGCCGCGGTCGCGGGCGCCCAGGATGACGTTGCGTAGGCCGGCCTCGTCGCCGCTGGAGTCCTTCAGGCCAGCCAGTACGCCGTCCGCCGCTAGCTGCAGCACTAGATCCGCGCCGAGTTTGGAGTGGACGGAGACCGGGAGGTCGTACGCGAACACGGGTAGTCCGGCGGCCGCTGCGACCAGGCGGAAGTGTTGGTCGATCTCGGCCGGGTGCGTGCGGGTGTAGAAGGGCGCGGTCACGACGATGCCGTCGACGCCGGCGGCGACTGCGGTGCGGACGTGGTCGATGACGCGCAGGGTCGCGGTGTCGATCACACCTGCAAGCACTGGCAGTCGGCCGGCTACGTGGCCGACCACGGTGTCGAGCACGACCTTGCGGTGTCCGTCCGGTAGGTAGGCCACCTCGGAGGTGGAACCGAGCACGAACAGTCCGCTCACGCCGCCGTCGATCAGGTGGTCGACCAGCCGAACCAGGGAGGCGGTGTCCACCTCGTGATCCGGGGTCAACGGCGTACAGACAGGTGGGATGACACCGGTCAGGCGGGCTGGCAAGGTCATGAACGCTCCAATGCTTGGGTGATCAGGTCATCGGTGGACTCGCGCTCCACGACCGGGTGATAGCAGCGGAACCGGTGTGCCGGATGGGCGGCGTCGGACTCGAAGTCCGGCATTGAGCCGGCGCAGCTGTCGTCGGCCTTCCAGCAGCGGGTGCGGAACGGGCAGCCGCTCGGTGGTCGGGTCGCCGACGGCACCGGGCCGGTCAGTGGGATCGGATCGATCGGAGAGATGAGTCCGGGAGTCGCAGAGAAGAGCGCCCGGGTGTACGGGTGCCGCGCCCGCCTGGCGATGCCGGCGACTGGTGCCTCCTCGACGATCCGGCCGAGATACATGGTGATCACTCGATCACTCATCCTTCGAACGGTCTGGATGTCGTGCGAAACGAACACGAGCGAAAGACCGAGGCGTTCCTTGAGATCCAGCAGCAGGTTGAGGATCTGCGCGCGGACCGACACGTCGAGCGCACTCGTCGGTTCGTCGGCAACCAGCAGCGACGGCTCGAGCGCGAGTGCACGTGCGATCGCCACCCGTTGCCGCTGCCCGCCGGACAGCTGGCCCGGCAGGGCATCGGCGACGCTGCGGGGCAGGCCGACCAGCGCCATCAACTCCTGGACCCGTTCGTTGCGCTGAGCAACGGTCCCACGATGGTGTACGTCGAGTGGATCGCGCAGCACCCGGCGTACGGGTAGCCGGCGGTTCAGCGCGGTCGACGGGTCCTGGAAGATCATTCCGGTCCCGGTGCCGATCGCCTGGCGACGCTCGGCGGGTTTCATCGACCAGATGTCTCGGCCGCGGAACGACGCCGTACCCTCGGTCGGTTCCTGTACGCCGACCAACACCTTGGCCAGCGTGGATTTCCCGCAGCCGGACTCCCCCACCACTCCGACGGTCTCCCCCGCGGCAATGGTCAGGTCGGCCCCGGTCAGCGCGTAGACCCGGTCCTTGCGGAACAGACCGCCGGACCGAGCCCGGTGGACGACGTGTACGCCGGACAGTTCGAGCACAGGCTCCGTCATCGCAGTGCCTCCTTCTCCAAGGGCTCCGACGGCTCCGGTACGGCGAGTGCGATCGCGGGGTGATGGCATGCCACCCGGTGTTGCGCCTGCCCAGTCAGCGCCGGAGCGGTGCTGCGGCACAGCTCGGTGACCATCGGGCACCGGTCGGCGAACCGGCAACCGGCCGGGAAGTCAGCCGGTGAAGGTACGACGCCGCGGATCTGGGTCAGCCGGGCCGCGCCGGATTCCAGCGACAAGACCGAACCCAGCAGACCACGGGCGTAGTGGTGCGCCGGCTCGCCGACCAGGTCGGCCGTGACGCCGGTCTCGACGATCTGGCCGCCGTACATCACGACCACTCGATCGGTGACGTCCGCGACCAGCGCCAGGTCGTGCGACACCAGGATCAAGGCGAAACCGAGCTCGGCTCGCAGTCGCAGCAGCAACTGGATCACCTGGGCCTGCACGGTGACGTCGAGTGCCGTGGTCGGCTCGTCCGCGACGATGAGCTTGGGGTCCCGAGACAGCGCCATGGCGATGAGCACTCGCTGGCGTTGACCGCCGGAGAGCTCGTGCGGGTAGCTGGTCAGGGTGCGTTCGGGATCCAGGCCGACCAGTTCCAGCAGCTCAGTCGGAGTACGTCGACCGCCCCGGCGCACCACCTGCTTCAACTGGGCCTTGATCGTCATCGCAGGGTTCAGCGAGGACAACGCGTCCTGATAGATCATCGCCATGTCGTGGCCGAGCAGCCGGCGCCGTTCGGTGCGGCGCAGGCTCAGCAGGTCCTTGCCGTCGAACCGGATCCGGCCCCGGATCCGGGCGCCGCGCGGCTCAAGTCCCATCACGGCGAGCGCGGTCAGCGACTTGCCACACCCGGACTCGCCAACCAGGCCGAGGACCTCACCCGGCCGTACGTCGAAGCTGATCCCATCGACGATGTCGACGCCGTCATGCCGGCCTTCGAAGCCGATCGCCAACTGCTGCACGGACAGCACGGGTTCGCCGTCCGGCAACGGTCGCGCGCGTTCCCGCAGCCGAGCCGCCGCCAGGTCGAGACCGGGCAGTTCGACGAGTTCACCGGAGCCCGGCTGCGCGGTCTCCAACGCATCCTTGTCCTTCTTGCTCTCCGCCCGACGCCCGCCCGGCGCCGCCCAGGCGTCAGAGACGCCCTCGGACAGGATGTTCAGCGACAGCACGGTGATCAGGATCAGCAATCCCGGGAACACCGTCGCCCACCAGCCACCCAGCAGCACCATATTCTTGCCATCGGCAATGACCGAGCCCCACGACGGCTCTGGTGGCCGGACGCCTGCTCCGATGAAGGACAGTGACGCCTCGAAAACGATGGCATCGGCAACCATCACCGTGCAGAACACCAGCACCGGCGCGGCACAGTTGATCGCCACATGCCGGATCAGGATGTGCGGCGTACGGGCTCCGATGATCTTCTCCGCCACCACGTAGTCCTCGCCGTACTGCGCGAGCACGTTGGCGCGGACCACCCTGGCCACCGGCGGTGTGTACAGGAAGGCGATCGCGAACACGAGCACCGGGATCGACCCACCGAACACCGCAACCAGTACGGCGGCCAACGCGATCCCGGGGAACGCCATCACGATGTCCAGGATCCGCATCACGGTCTCGTCGACCGCCTTACGCGAAGTGGCCGCGATTGCTCCGATGATCGCGCCCGCGGTCAACGCGAGCGCGGTTGCGCCGAGACCGATCATCAGCGACCAGCGAGCGCCGTACACGAGTCGGGTGAAGATGTCGCGGTTCGCACTGTCCAGTCCGAACCAGTGCGCACCCGAAGGCCCACCGCCGGCGTCCTCCTGCGTCAGGATGTCGTACGGCGTCAGCAGCGGAGCGAACACCGCAGCCAGGATCACCACCGCCAGTACGGCGACCGCGATCCAGGCGGGCAGTGGCAGCCGCCTGAAGTTGATCCCGGGGCGAGACAACTGCCGGGCCAGGCGTGCACGCATCAGGCAGCGCTCCTCAGTCGCGGATTGACCAGCAGGTACAGCACGTCGACGACGAGGTTGACCACCACGAACCCGATCGCAATCGTCAGTACGACGCCCTGCACGACCGCCGGATCGCCGTCGCGGACGGCGTTGATCATCAGCGTGCCCATCCCCGGCAGGGTGAAGATCTGCTCGATCACGACCGCTCCGCCGAGCAGATAGCCGATCCGCAGGCCCAGCACGGTCAGCGGGTTGATCAACGCGTTCCGCAGGACGTTGCGTCCCACGACCACCATCGGTGGCAGGCCGCTGCCGATGGCGGTCCGGACGTAGTCCTTGTCCAGTTCCTCGACAACCGACGTACGAATGATCCTGATCAGCTGCGCGGCCACCGGCAGCGACAGCGCGAGCGCAGGCAACGTCATCGTCCGCAACCACGGGCCCACCCCGTCGGCCGGATTCACGTATCCGCTCGGCGGGAACCAGCCTCGGTCGACAGCGGCGTACTGGATCATCAGTAGCGCGAGCCAGAACGACGGGGCGGCGACGCCGATCAGCGAGACCAGACGGATCGCCTGGTCCGGCCAGCGGTCCCGGAAGATCGCTGCGGTGACACCGAGCAGCAACGCCAGCACTATTGCAATCAGCAGTCCCAGCAGAGTGAGCTGGAACGTCAACGGCATCGCCGTCGTGATCGATTGCAGCACCGACGCCTTGGTGAGCACGCTGGTCCCGAGATCACCTTGCAACAGGTCGCCGACGAAGTGCACGTAGCGCAGCGGCAGCGGATCCAGCAGGCCGTTCTCCTGCCGGAACATGTGCAACTGCTCTTCGGTCGGGTTCGCGCCCTGGAAGTAGGCGACCGCGGGATCGTTGGTCGAGAACCGCATCACCAGGAAGACGAACGCGATGATGCCGAGCAGCAACGGAACCAGCAGAAGCAGCCGGCGAACCAGCATGCGGACGATGACAGCCACAGTCGGTTACCTCAGGCTCGCTTGGACTGCAGCAGGTTGATCCCCGGATAAGGCTGCGCCTCGACATCGCTCAGCTTCTTCGGGTTCCAGGCCGTCATCAGCTCGGTGTGGACGACCGGATACAGCACCGCCTGCTCGGCGACCAGATCGAGGTACTCGTGGGTCAGCTTGAGCCTGGTGTCCGCGTCGGGTGCCCGGACCGCCTGGTCCATCTTCGCGAAGATCGCCTTCGCGCCGGCGCTGTTCTCCCAGCGCGTGTACTTCATCCACGACCCGCCCTGGGTGTAGTTGTAGCGCAGGATCAGGTCCGCGTCGGCACCGAACTGGTTCGGGTTCGAGGCCGCCGCGACCACCTGGTAGTCGGCGTTCTGGTCCATCTTGGTGAACACCGCGGCGGTGTCCTGCGGCTGCAGCGTGGTCTTCACGCCGATCGCGTTCCAGGAGGCCGCGATGGTCGGCAGGCAGTCGACGATCCAGCTGAGGTTCACCGCGAGCAGGTTGATCGACAGGTTCGTCACGCCGGCCTCGGCCAGCAGTGCCTTCGCCTTCGCCGGGTCATAGCTGTACACCGTCTTCGCCTTGGCGTACGCCGGGTTTTCCTCGTTCAGGAACGACGTACTGGCCCGGCCCCGGCCCTTGAGCGCGACCTCGATCATCTTCTGGGTGTCGATCGCCATGAACAGCGCCTGCCGGACCCGGACGTCGTCGAACGGCTTGTTCGCGGTGTTGAACATCAGGAACATGTGGTTCATGCCCTTGCCGCCCTCGACGGTGAGGCCCGAACTCTTCAGCTGCTCGATGTTGGCGTACGGGATGTTGTCGGAGATCTGTGCCTCCGCACTGGCACCGGAGATCTTCGCGACCCGGGCCGAGGCGTCGACGATGCTCAGCCAGTTCATCTTCTTGAACGCCGCCGGACGCGGACCGTTGTAGTCCGCGAACGCCTCGAAGGTGGTGTTCGACTTCGGCTGGTGCGAGACCTGCTTGTACGGGCCGGACCCGACCGCTTTGCCGTTCTTGGCCAGGTCCCAGGCACCCGGCTGGGAGAAGACGTGCTTGGGCATGATCTTCGCGATGGTCAGCCGGGGCGCACCGTCGGGGAACGGGAAGTTCAGGACCAGTTCGACGGACTTGTCGTCGACCTTCTTGACCTCTTTCAGCCAGGCCGCGAAGAAGTTGTAGGTCAGTACCTTCAGCTTCGGGTCGAGGATCCGCTCGAAGGTGAACACGACGTCGTCGGCGGTGACCGGCTGACCGTCGTGCCACTTCGCGCCGTCGCGCAGGGTGAACTTCCACGAGGTCGCGTTCAGGTCGGCCGGCACCTCGGTGCCCAGCGCGGCGTACGGCTGGCGGGTGATCGGGTCGGTGTCGAGCAGGCCCTCGTAGATGTGCTGCATCGCCGCCATCGTGAACGCGGATGCGCTCAGCGTCGGATCCCAGCTCTGGTTGTTGCCGTAGCCGATCACCGCGGTGACCAGGTCGGTGTCGCCACCGGCGCCTACGGATCCGGTCGAGGCCGGCCCACCGGAACAGGCCGACAATCCACCAGTGATCGTCGCGGCTGCCCCCAGCACGCCGGAGTACTTCAGGAACGACCGGCGGTCGAACCCAGATCCTGCGAATTCGTTCACGATGCCTCCGACTACAGGGGTGTGATGGTGCGTCGCAGGAGGTAGGCTGCAGCCATTCATCCCACATCCTACGTCCTATGACCGCCGACCTTAGGAGACCGTCGCCGGTCGGTCAAGCCCGGGAGCCGGCTGACCTCGGACGTAGGATGTGGGGCCATGCAGGAGCGGAAGAGTGGGAGTGCGTTGTGGCACTGACGCGGCCGAAACGCAGTGATGAGCTCGCCAACGCCATCGCGGACCTGATCATCGAGCGCAACCTGCAACCCGGTGCCCCGCTGCCGACCGAGAACGTGCTGATGGCCGACTTCCAGGTCAGCCGCAACTCGGTCCGGGAGTCGCTCAAGGCCTTGCAGGCGCTCGGGATCGTCGAGATCCGGCACGGCTACGGCACCTTCGTCGGCTCAGCCAGCTCAGCAGCGCTGCACCCGTGGTTGCTGTTCCGGACCCGGTCGTCCGGCAGCAGCGTCGAGCGGCTGAGCGAGCTGCTCGAGATCCGGGAGATCCTGGAGACCGAGCTCACCCGCCGGGTCGCCCGCACCGACAACGCCGAGCTTTTGAAGAAGCTGTCCGCCTGCGTCGACCGGATGCGCGTCGAGGGCCAGGACGCGGCCACCGCGGACCGCGAGTTCCACGAGCACATCTGCGATGCCGCGGGAGTTCCGCTCGCTCGGGAGTTGGTCGGTCTGTTCTGGGACGTCTACCGAGCCGTCGAAAGCGTGGAGACCGTGGCCCCCTCGCCGGCCGAGACCGCGGCGCGGCATCAGCGGGTCGTCGACGCGATCGGATCCGGCGACGCCGACCAGGCCGAGCAGTCCGTGCACGCCCACTTCGACGAGGTTCGCGACCGCCTCGGCACCGGCCCCTATCGCAGTCCGCGGGCCCCCAGCAGCAACTGACCTCTTGGCGAACCACGCCAGGTCGGCTACCTTGACGCCGGACATCCCACGTCCTATCTCCACTCTCAGGGAGAGTCCTATGCGCAAGTTCAGTCTTGGCCGCGTCGCGGCTCCAGTTCTGCTCGCCGTCGGCGCGCTGCTCGCATCCGTCGTTCCGGCCCAGGCCACCGAGCCGGCCGCCGCTGCGCCCTTCGTCGAAGACGGCCCCTTGTTCCAACAGCGCACGAACGGGTACGCGTGTTTCCGCATCCCGGCGATCGTGCGGGCGGCCAACAACACGGTTCTCGCGTTCGCCGAGGGCCGGGTCGCGGATTGCGGTGACGATGGCGACATCGACGTCGTACTGCGAAGGTCGACCGACGGCGGCAAGACCTGGGGGCCGCTGCAGGTGGTGTCCGAGGGAGCCGGCGACACCCACGGCAATCCCGTGCCGATGGTGGACAACCGGACCGGCCGAATCGTCCTGGTGACGACTCACAACGGCGCGGCCCCCTGTCCGAACGGGTGTGACCGCGACCCCTACGTGCAGACCAGTGACGACTCCGGGGCGACCTGGACAGCGCCGCGAGAGATCACCGACGGCAAACTGCCGAGCTGGAACTTCTGGTACGCAACCGGACCGATGCACGGCATCCAGCTCCAACACGGTCGGCACGCAGGTCGGCTGATCGTCGGCGCCAACTTCGAGTCATACGACGGCGTTGGCGCGCACGTCTACGGCACGCACCTCCTCTATAGCGACGACTCCGGCCAGACCTGGCATATCGGCGCGACCACCTCCCGCGACGACGGCACGGTGATCGCTCAAGAGGTCACCGTGATCGAGTTGGCGGACGGCCGGATCTATTCACTGGCTCGAGAACGCGGCACCGATCCGGGCAGCCGCGCGTACGCGATCAGCAGCGACGGCGGTGAGTCGTTCGACCGCCCGTTCCGGACGCTGCCCCGACTCGAGATGCCCGACGTCCAAGGATCGCTGCTCCGATTCAGCGCACCGTACGACGGCGATCGGCGGAACCGGATCCTGTTCTCCGCACCGGCCCACCCGGCTGCCCGCGAGGTGATGGCGATCCGATCGTCGTACGACGAAGCGCGCACCTGGGACACGTGGCAGCAGGGCAAGGTCTTCTGGTGGGGACCGACGGCGTACTCCGACCTGGTTCGCCTGGAAGGCGATCAGGCCGCGCTGCTCTACGAGGCCGGCGTCGCGACACCGTACGAGTCGATCCGGTACGCGCGGTTCAACGAGGCCTACCTGGCAACGCCGAACGGCACTCCCCCGGGCATCCCCGGCCCGCCCGCACCAGGCCCGACGACGGCTAACCTCGGGCCGGCCCACAACCCGGCGTACGTGCGTGGTGGAGCAACAGTTGCCGAGGGCAAGTTCGGCAGCGGTCTTGCGCTGGACGGCGTTGACGATCGCGTCGAGGTGCCGTTCGACCGCTCGATCGACGTCGGTGCACAGGACTTCACGATGATGACGTGGATCAAGTACGGCGCAACCACCGGATCACACGCGCTCCTCTGGGCCTACCGCACCGGCTCGGGCACGACACCCCAGGTCTGGCTCCGCGCCGAACCCGAAAGCAACCGAATCCGCGGGCTGATCGCGGTCGACCGCTTCAACATCACGGTGCAGTCGACGTCGGCGTACAACGACAACCAGTGGCACCACGTCGTCCTCCAACGTGCCAACGGCAAACTCCGCCTGCTCGTCGACGGAGCCGAGGTCGGTACGGCGACCGCGCCCCCTGGCTCAGTCACCGCCGGCCAGGAGTTCGGCGTACAAGGCATTCACATTGGTCAGCGTGTCGACGGCGCCAACCGCTTGCGCGGAAACCTCGACGAGGTCCGCGTCTACCGCCGCGCCCTCTCCCCCACCGAACTCACCCGAATCCGCGAGCACAACTCCCCCATCCGTCCCGCCCTCGGCCTCTCGCTCCCCTTCAATTCAGTCGATTGACCAATTCCTTCGGCTCTTGCCTGCGACCTTTCTCCACTCCATTCTGTTAGGGCGTAGGAGGTGCGCATGAGCAGGTCCAAGGTGTGGGTTGCGACCATCAGTGCCGTGCTGGTGCTCTTCACAGTCATCGTGCTGGGCACTTACCTGCTGACCGGTGAGGTCAAGGCCTGGGCGATCGGATTGGCCGGTGTGTGTTGCACAGCGACGGTCGCTATCGGGAGTTCCCTCGCGTCCCGCTCCAAGGCAGAGCCGCCAAGTCAGGGGAGGCCCAGCCAGCAGACCGGGACGACGTTTGCGAGCGGGGGCTCGATTGCGGGGCTGGCGGCCGGTAACGACATCAACATCGGTACGCCGCCTACACCTCGGCCGGAGCGACCTGACGAAGGCGTTTGATCACCGTGCCGGACCCGGACGAGAACGCTGCCCGGAAGCCGTCGCAGCAAACCGGACCGACGATTGCCAGCGACGGTTCGATCGCGGGTCTGGCCGCCGGGCGCGACATTCACATCGGTAGTCCGTCGTCGATCAACGACCTCGTTCTCGAGCTTCAGCATCTGAGTTTGAACGCGGCATTCCAAAGGTTCCGGAAGATCGAGCTCAAGGCGGGTGTTCTTGGCGATCTCGCCGCCAAGGACCCCCGTCGTGCGTCCGATCTCGTCGCGAAGCTCGTCACGGCTGATGAGGCCGGCGCCCGGCAACTCGTCCGGCAGCTGGCCCCTGCCTTCGCCGGGAAGCTCATGCTGTTGATGAAACCTTCGGCCAGAGCGGCTTTGATGGAAGCCCATGGCAACCCGGCGCGCATCATCGGCAGCATGGGGTCTGCTGACGGTGCACCGTTGTTGTCGGACCTCGCACGACGCGATATCGGTACGGCGGCGAAGGTGCTCGCGGCCTTTCCAGCCACGCACCGCGCCGTCTACCTCGGCCACATGGAGCCGCACCAGGCTGCCCGGGTACTCAGCACGTTCGCACCAGCGGATGTGAAGGATGTCATCGAGCGCCTGGAGAGCAGCGACCGGCCTGCGGCGGAGATCCTGTCGGCCGAATTGCGGACCGTGACCGAGTCGGCCCAGCGCGAAGGAAGTCTCAAGTCCAAGGTCCTTGCCTTCCAAATCGCTGCGGGCGCGTTGCTCGTCGCCTGCATCGTTCTGCTCGCCGGCCGCAGTGGCGGATCCGCCCAGCCGAACGCCGGCGCGACCGTATCGCCGGGGCCGCTTTCAACCCCCCAGCCGGCCGGCAACCCCACTGTGTCTGTCATCCCCCTCGGCTTCCCCGCTGACCACCCTCTCCGCGCCGACCTCGCACAATGGTCGGATACCTGCCGCAGTTGGCAGGAAGAGCCGGAAGCCAAGGGCAGTCAGATCACCCGGCTGATCTACAGCTGCCGAACCGCCGAAGGGATCTGGGTCGTCTACACCCAGTACTCCTCGGCCGTGATCCCCTTCAGCTTCGGCAAACCCAACCAGGCCGACGCCACCGGCGGATCCTGGAAGGGTCCCGGCGAACGACGAGGTACCTATCTCCTGTACGCCCGCGACCGCGGACGCCCCGGCATCTGGCTCCAAGAAGCCGGACCCTCCCGCATCGCCTTCATGCTCTGGGCTCCAGAGAACAGCAGCCTCGGCGAGGAAGAACTCAAGGACTCACTCCGCCGCCTACTCCGAGACCACGGCTACGAACTAGCGCCCTGACGGAGGTAGGGCGAACTCGCCGAGCTTGCCGGTCGTCAGCCGCATTCGCACCAGACCTTCGACGGCGACAGTCGCTGCGGCGACGCCGTCGACGACGCTCACGCCCAGGTTGGCTGACAGGTCGTGGCACAGGTCGGCCATGCCCGCGCAGCCGAGGACGATCGCGTCGGAGCCGTCGCTGGCGAGGGCGTCCTTGCAGGCCTGCTGGATGATTGCCCGGGCTTGCGGGTCGGTCTCGAGGTCGAGTACCGGAATCTCGCACGCATGAATACCGAGGCAGCTCCGAGAGACGCCGTACTCGTCGGCAAGGTCTTGAGCCTGCCCGACGGTTCTGGACAGTGTGGTGACCACGCTGAAACCGCGTCCGAGATAGGCCGCTGTCCGCATCGCTGCCTCCGCGATACCGACCACTGGACCGCGTGCGAGTTCTCGCGCGGCCTTCAGGCCGGGATCGCCGAAACAGGCGATGACGTAGCCGTCGTACCCCTCGGCCTCGCCTTTGGCGATCTCCTCGAGCACCCCCGGTACGGCGAGGGCCGCGTCAGCGTGGCTCTCGATCGCCGGCGGTCCGTGGCGAGGACTCGTCGCGTCGACTCTGACTCCCGGGCCGGCCGCGGCTCGGGCGCAGTCGCCGATCTTGGCGGTCATCGATGCAGTGGTGTTGGGGTTGATGATCTTGAGTTTCACGCGGCGGCCACGTTGGCGCGTTTCGCCAGGACCGAGTAGGCCGCGAAGCCGACGCCGCAGCCGATGAACCAGCTGTAGTCACTGATCCACAACGCCGCATCGATCCACCGCGGAACCAGTACTGAGGCGATGGAGATCAGCCCCGCTGCGACGACTGCCTTGACTGCGCTGGGGTTGTAGCCCTTCGAGTAGAAGTACTCGCCGTCTTCGTCCATCGTGAACATGTCGTCGACGACGAGTTTCTGCTTGCGGATCAGGTAGAAGTCGGCGATCAGGATGCCGAACAATGGACCGATCAACGCTCCCAGGATGCCCAGGGTGTAGTGGATGGCGGTCTCGTTGTTGTACCAGTTCCACGGGGTGAGGACGACCGAGCCGACCGCCGCGATCATGCCGCCCGCCCGCCAGCTGATCCGCTGCGGACTGACGTTGGAGAAGTCGAACGCCGGTGAGATGAAATTCGCCACGATGTTGATCCCCACGGTGGCGGTGACGAAGGTGGCGGCACCGAGGAGGATGGCGAACGTGCTGTCGATCCGCTGCACGGTCTGGATCGGATCGGTGATCAGCTCGCCGTACACCGGGACGGTGGCGGCCGCGGTGACCACTGTCAGCAGGGAGAAGAAGATGAAGTTGAGCGGCAGACCCCAGAGGTTCCCCTTCTTCACGGCTGCGAAGCTCTTGCCATAGCGGGAGAAGTCACCAAAGTTCAGCATCGGTCCGGAGAAGTAGGACACCACGAGCGCGATCGCGCTGAGCATCGTGCCGACCGTCGCCCAGCCCGAGAGCTTGTGGTCCGACAGGCTGAGGTCGATGTGGAAGTCGGCCTTGATCAGCAGGTAGCCGCACAACAGGAGCATGGTCACGTAGACGGCTGGGCCGGCCAGGTCGATGAACTTGCGGATCGTCTCCATCCCCCGCCAGAACAGCGCCGCCTGAGCCACCCAGAGAATCGCGAACCCGACATACCCGAGGACGGACAGACCGAGGAATCCGTGCTGCGTGACATCCGCCCACGGGGCCAGACCCGGCCAGAGCTTCAGGAACACGATATTGAGCGCAGCGGCGGCCAGGAACGTCTGCACGCCGTACCAGGCGACCGCGATCAGGCCGCGGATGATCGCCGCGATGTTGGCGCCCCGGACACCGAAGGAGACCCGGCAGATCACGGGGTACGGGACACCGGCGAGCTGGCTCGGCTTGGCCACCAGGTTGCAGAAGAACTGCACGATGCAGATACCGGCGATCAGGCAGACGAACACCTGCCAACTGGTCAGGCCGAGCGCGAACAGACTGCCCGCGGTCAGATAGCCGCCAACGCTGTGTACGTCGGACATCCAGAACGCGAAGATGTTGTAGCTGCCCCAGGACTGCTTCTGCAGCGGAGCCAGATCCTCGTTCGTGAGCCGCGGGTCGTAGCTGGTCCCGGGGTCGATCTGCGTCGCGGTGTCGGTCATGAAGTGACGCTAAGAAGACCTCGTTTCGGCGACGGACACCGCCGGTAAACCCAAGGTTTCCGCTCAAATATATGCAGCGCGAACGATCACGCAGGGTCGACGAAGCAATCGGGGTCGTCGGCGAACCGGCTGATCACGGTCCGGAGACGTGTGTAGTGCTCATCGGACTGGGCGATCAGCGCATCTGCATCGCGGGCCTGGAACGCCTCGATCATCCGCTCGTGGTCGGCGTGCAGCGCGGCCCGGTCGGCGGCGGGGACGCGCGACATCGGCCGGGCAGGTTCGGTGATATTCCAGGCGGATTCGTACATCTTGACCAAGCGCTGCATCCCCGATGGCGCGATCAGGGCCAGATGGAACCGGCGGGCCGCCGCGTCGTACCCGCGGTCGTCTCCTCGCTCGACCGCATCACCAAGCTGCTCGTGGGCCGCCCGGACTTCCGCCTCGTGCTCGACATCGACCCGGCCGACGGCCGCCCGAAGAGCCGCCGCCTCGAGCGCCTGGCGGACGTCGTACAGCTCCTTGAACTCGCTGAACGTCAACTTGGCGACGCTGTACCCCACGTGCGACCGATGCTCGACGAGTCCTTCGGCCAACAGGGTCTTGAGCGCCTCCCGGACCGGGATGGGACTGACCCCGAAGAACGCCGCCACCTCGTCGATCGGAATCGGCGTACCGGGCTGTTGATCGCCGGTCAGGATGGCACGCCGCAGGTCAGCCTCCAGCGACGGCGTCCGGCCGGCGCCGGACGTCCGCACCAACCGAGAGGCAAAAGCCGATCGACGACGCATCCCCTCACGATAGTCTGACGCGGTTCACGTCGCGGATCCGCTGGGGGCAGCTGTGTTTCGATCTTTCCGGATGGTGTTGGCTCTGGCGCTGGTGGCTTTGTCCGTGGTCGCTTTACCTGAGGAAGCGTTGGCCGGGCAGACGGCTTGTGCGGATCCTGCGGTTCAGCGGTTCGGGCCGGCGTCGGTGAGTGGCGCGATCGTGACGGCGGCGGTTGACAAGGGCCACGCGTACGTCGTCACGCGGGGACAGACCCCGCCTGTCGTCGGCGACGTCGACCTGGCGACTCGTCAGGTCGTGCGGTCCGCCACGCTGCCGGACGGGCCCGGGGAAGGGAGGCCCGAAGGCGCCTGGGCCTCGGCAGTTGCCGGGGGCAACGTTTACTTCGGGACCTACCCGGTGCCGGATCTGTATCGGTACGACCTGGCAACTGGCAAGGCGACCTTGCTGCGGTCGTTCGGGGCCAACGGTGGCTTCATCTGGAGTATGGCGGCCGCTTCGAACGGGACGCTCTATCTCGGCACCTACCCCGACGGCAAGGTCTGGGAGTACGTTCCGTCGACCGGCGCAGTCCGCGACTTCGGTGTCCTCGCCACAGGGGAACGGTATGTGCGATCCCTCGCGGTCGACGACACCACTGTGTACGCCGGTCTGCTGGACAAGGCGCGGTTGATCGCGATCGATCGCTCGTCCGGGGCGAAGCGTCAGCTGGCTACGGGGCCGACCGGGTTCACAGTGCTGACGACCAACGGCGACCGGATACTGGCCGGCAGCGGAGGCACGCTGATCGACGTCCGCAAGGACGGCACGGACCTCAAGTCGATTGACCTGGGCGGACGGAGTGCGGATGCGATCACCGTCTCCCCCGACGGCACTGCGTATCTCTCGACTCGGCCACGCGGCGCGATCCTCTCCTACCGCAGCGGAGATACCGCCGTCGTCGAGGTCGGGACTCCGAGAGCGGAAGAGGAGACGCGCACGATCGTGCCCGTCGACGGCCACCTGACCGGCTTCACCGGAAGCGGCGGATGGTGGGAAATGGACCCCGGCACCGGGCAATCGACGTACACCGATCTGATGGCAGCGGGCCTGCCCGCCGGGGCCGAACGACCGCAGTCGATGCTGCTCATCTCGGGCAAAGCGGTGTACATCGGCGGCCACTTCTCCATGACAGTAAGGAATCTGGCCACCGGACTGCATCGGCGGTTCTGGGTGCCGGGAGAGCCCAAGGCACTCGTCCAGCGCGGCGACAAGGTCTACGCCGCGATCTACCCCAGCGGGCAGATCATCGAGATCGACCAGGCCACCGACGCGATCCGCAGCCTCGGCTACCTCGGCCACGGCCAGCAACGCCCGTGGGATCTCGAGTACGACGCTGTGACCGACAAACTCCTGGTCGCGTCGAGCGCTCTCGGCGCCAGCCTCAAAGGCGCACTGTCGATCGTCGACCCCGACACCGGCGAGATGAACGTCTACGTCGACGTCATCCCCGACCAGTCCCTGATGACCCTGTCCCTGGACAGCGCGAAAGGCATCGTCTACCTCGGAGGCGACGTACGAGGCGGCGGCGGCACGACCCCCACCCAGACCACCGCCTCGATCGCCGCCTTCGACCTGCCCACCCGCAAGGTCCTTTGGCGAAACAGCCCGATCGCCAACTACCAAACCTTCCAGGACCTCAAGGTCCACCCGAACGTCAACCTCCTGTACGGCGTCTACAAACGCACCTCGAGCTGGTTCGCCATGGACCTCGCCACCCGCAAGATCGTCCGCAAGGGATCACTGGCCGGCTACGGCGAACTGCACCTCCAACGAGGCAAGGTCTTCACCGCCACCTACTACGGCGGCGGCAACGTCCACGAACTCAGCGGAACCACCGCCCAACTCATCGCCACCGGCCTAGGCGACGAGTGGTACACCAACCCCCAACTGGCCTTCCAACCCAGCACCTGGAACGCCTGGACCCTAGCCGGCCGAGACCTAGCCCTCATCCGCCTAGACCCAACCTGCCCACCGGTCGACGTCAACGGCTAACTCACCGAGGAAAAGTCATTCGGATGAATTATTGACGGCGGGCATGACCTGGATCACACTCGTTCGAAATCCCTCAGTCGCCGCCCCACTGAAGGAGCTTTCGAATGCTGCCTCTCGCCACTGCCGCCCTGATCATCACCGCGTCGCTTGCGCCGGTTCCCACGGCCGCCGCGTACTACGTCGATCCGTCGACTGGCTCGTCGTCCAATCCCGGCACCGCGGGCAGCCCGTGGCGCACGTTGCAGGAGGTCTTCGACTCCGGCCGCACTTTCGCGGCCGGTGATGTCATCTACCTGCGGAGCGGCAACCACGGGAATCCCGTGATTCGGGGCGGGGTCGCCTCCGGTGTTCGGACGATCAAGGCGGAAGCGGGCCAGACACCGAGAATGCGGACACTGCGTTTCCAGAGCGGCGCCACGCGCTGGACGGTCGACGGTGTGGTGGTGTCTCCACAGGAGGCCGACGGGTCGTTCACCACCGCCAACCTGGTCCAGTTCGACGCGGGTGCCACGAATGACGTCGTACAGAACTCGCAGATCCGCGCCGCGAGTGACAGTACGGCGGCCGGCTGGGCGAACGACGATTGGGTCAACCGCAGCGGCACCGCGGTGATGGTGGTCGGCAGCAACAATCAGGTGCTGGGCAACCAGATTCGCAATGTCCGCAACGGAGTCATGCTCGAGCGGACGACGACCGCCGGTGCCGGCGCGACCGGCGCTGTTGTCCGGGGCAACAGTGTCAACCACTTCTGGGAGGATGCCTTCCGCTGCAAGGTCAGCGGCTGTCTCCTGGAGCGCAATTCCGCGATCAACAGCTACGCCGTCGTACCGCCAGGCATGGAGAACGATCCGCCGCACCGCGACATGTTTCAGAGCTATCGCGGCGACGGCAGCTTCACGCCGATCACGAACGTGGTGCTTCGGGGCAACGTCTTCATCAGTCGGCAGGGCACCCGGTACTCGAAGATTCCCTTTCAGTACAACGGGAAATACACCACTCAAGGCATTGGCGCCTTCGACGGTCCGTACGACAACTGGACCATCGAGAACAATGTCGTGATGGTCGAGGTGAATCTCGCGATCGGCCTCTACGGCATGAACAACAGCCGGATCGTCAACAACACGGTCGTGCCCAATGCGCTCGGGGTCGACAGCGAGATCCGGCTGACCAACCAGAAGGACGGCACCCCGTCCGACAACAATGTAATCCGCAACAACGTGGCCCACGCCTTCAACACCGGCGCCGGAACCAATACCCGGCACAGCAACAACGTGACCGTTGGCGCGGCGTACTCGACGTACTTCGTGGACTACGCCGCCGGAAACGTCCACCTCAAGTCCGGCAGTCCCGCGATCGGATTCGGCACCACCACCGACGCGCCATCGACGGACGCTGACGGCAAGACCCGTTCGGTCCCGTACGACGCGGGCGCCTACGAGTACTGAGCGGCCGGACCCGTCGAGTCGCGTACGACGAGCCTGGGGATCAGCGAGATCTGCCGCCGCGGCGAGTCGGGGTCTGCGAGCCGCGCGCGCAGGGTTTCGACGGCAAGGCGGCCGACATCGAGCTTGGCCGGGGAGACCGCGGTCAGCGGGACATCGGAGAGGTCGGCCACCTCGTCGTCGTAGCTGATCACGGAGAGGTCGCCGGGGATCGCGATGCCGTTCGCGGCCGCCGCGTTGACCAGCAAGGTCGCCTCGCGGTCGGCGAAGCAGATGACAGCGGTGACCTGCTCACGCATGAGTTCGGCAAGGAATCGGCTCGCGTCGGCACTCGTCCAGCGGTCCCGCGTCTCCGACACCACCGGTACGTCGCCAAGTCCGTCGCGAAGCTGCGGTGCCGTATGCGGGCTCGTCCGTTCCAGGTAAGCGATCCGCGTGTGCCCCAGCCCGCGCAAGTGCTCAACCGCAGCCCGTGCTCCGGCGGCGTGGTTCGACCCGACGAACTCGTGCAACGTGCCCGGATCCTCCAGACCACGCTCCACCAGCACCACCGGTACGTCGAGATCGTCCAGCCCCGGCACGTCCGCCGCGAGGATCAGCCCGGCCGCGCCGGCTCTCACGAGCCCCTCGACTGCCTGCCGCTCCGCGACCGCGTCCCACTCCGTTGACCGCAACAGCATCTGCGCACCGTGGACAGCCAGTTCGCGCTCGATACCGACGATGATGCGCGGAAAGTAGTACGTCATCGACGGCACCGCCACGCCGATCAGCGGCCCGGTGTCGCTGCTCGCGATGTACATCCCCGAGCCCTGCCGCCGGTAGACCAGTCCGTCCTGGACCAGCAGATCCACCGCCCGCCGGACGGTACTGAGGCTGACCCCCTGCTCACGGGCCAACTGCTGCTCGGTCGGCAGCTTGCCCCCGGGCCATCGCAGCTCGGCGATCCCGCGCCGCAGGTCAAGCGCGAGATGCCGCGCTTTCTGCCCGCGCTGCACGTCAGCCGCCGGCACCTCGGATCCGCTCACGCGCCGACTCTACTGGGCAGCACTCCGGAAATTCATTCGTATCAATCTGTTGACCCAGCAGATGACCTGGCCCACACTCATCCGAACACCCCCTGAATCCGCCTCAGGAGATCCCCCGTGAATCGACGCGCCTTCCTGGTCGGCACGACTGCCGCCACCGCAGCCCTCACCCTCCATCTACCGGCCGCCGCAGCCCCGTCGGACTTCGCCGCCCTGCGGGCCAGGTGGGCCGCCAGCCTGACCGGAGGTACGGCGATCGACCCAGCCGATCCGGACTACACTGCCGCACTCCGTCGCCTGGACACCGCGGTTGCGTCGTCGCTTGGCAAACTCGACCGCGCTCCGCAACGAACGCGGGTCTTCACCGACTACCCGCTGACCGCCGACCCGTCGGTCGCGAACACCTACGTCCGGCTCGAGCAACTGGCAACCGCCTGGGCAACGCCAGGTTCGACGTACCACCAAGATGCCGCGCTACTGACCGACGTACTGGCTGCGCTCGAGTCGATGAACCAGCTGATCTACAACACGACGACTGCCGAGTTCGGCAACTGGTGGTCGTGGGAGATCGGCGCGACGCGGCCGCTCGCAAGCATCATGGTCCTCCTGTACGACGTCCTGCCGGCCGAGGCGCGTGATCGGTACTGCGCGGCCATCGACCACTTCGTCCCCGACCCGTACCTGATGTTTCCGCCCGCGCGCTCGGTCGTGTCGACCGGCGCGAACCGGGTCGACCTCTGCCAGGCGATCATCGTGCGCTCGCTGGTCACCGACGACGAAGCGAAACTCATCCATGCCCGCGACGGTCTCAGCGACACCTGGCAGTACGTCACCAGCGGCGACGGGTTCTACCGCGACGGTTCGTTCATCCAGCACACCTGGGTTGCGTACACCGGAACCTACGGTCACGTCCTGCTCAACGGCATCGGCAAGCTCCTCGCCCTGCTCGCACAGTCGCCTTGGGAAGTCACCGACCCGAAGCGGCAGATCCTGTTCGACTCGGTCGCGAAGGCGTATCTCCCGGTCGTCCACGACACACGGATGATGGACTTCGTCCGCGGCCGCGCAGTCTCGCGGTACAACGCCTCCGACCACAACGACGGCTACACCGTGATGGAGGCGATCCTGCGCCTGGCCAACGGAGTCGATGCCACCCTCGCGACAAAGTGGCGTGCCGCGGTCGCCGGTTGGGTCTCGCGAGACACGTTCGGCAGCGTGCTCGCCGGGGCCAGCATCCCCCGCGTCGCGCTGATCAAAAGCCTGCAGGGCGTGACCCCGGCACCTGAGCCCGACGGCCACACGTTGTTCGCCAGCATGGATCGCGCGGTCCACCGCCGTTCCGGCTGGGCCTACTCGATCTCGATGGCCAGCGCCCGGATCGCGTACTACGAATGCGGCAACGGCGAGAACGACCAGGGCTTCCACACCGGCTCCGGGATGACGTATCTCTATGACAAGGACAACGGCCAGTACGCCGACGCCTTCTGGCCCACCGTCGACCGCTACCGCCTCCCCGGCATCACCGTCGACAAGTTGCCCCTGGCACCGAAAACCGGCGGCGAATGGGGAGCCAGCCGACCGACTACGAACTGGGTAGGTGGATCCACCCTCGCCGGTTATGCAGCCGTCGGCCAGGACCTCCAAGGCCTGGGCTCACCAATGCGCGCCCGCAAATCCTGGTTCTGCCTGGACGAGTACGTCGTTGCCCTCGGCGCCGGAATCACCGGGACCAGCGGGCACCCCGTCGAGACGATCGTCGAGAACCGCAACCTGCACAGCGATGGCACGAACGCCCTGCTGGTCAACGGATCCGCAGAGGTCCCGGAGCTCGGTGACGCAAAGACCGTCGCTGCTCGTTGGGCTCACCTGGACGGAGTCGCCGGCTACGTCTTCCTCGACGGCAGCACCCCACTGCAGCTCCGCCGCGAAACCCGGACCGGCACCTGGCGCGACATCAACACGGGAGGCCCCACCACGCCGGTCGACCGCCGGTACCTGACGATGTGGCTGGACCACGGCGTCGATCCGACCAACGCGACGTACAGCTATCTCATCGCACCGGGCGCAACCGCCGTACGAACCGCCGAACTCGCTCGCCACTGCTCAGTCCTCGTGCTCCGCAACACAGCCGACGTACAGGCCATCCTCAGTGGTCGGCTCCTCCTGGCCAACTTCTGGTCCCCAGGCCGGGCCGCCGAACTCACCGCGGACACCCCATGCTCAGTCGTACGGCGAGCTCGTGGTCGCGAGATCGACATCGCCCTCTCCGACCCGACCCAACTGGCCACCGAGGTACGTGTCCGACTGTCATTGCCCAGGGCTACCATCGTCAGCGCCGACGAAGGAGTCCACCTCCGCCGTACCGGCTACGGCCTCGAGATCACCGCGGACGTCACCAACGCAGCGGGCTCCACCCGAAAGCTGACCATCCGGCTCTAAGCTGGCCCCTGAGGAGGTGGGCTGGTGGCGGTGACGATGCGCGACGTCGCGCGGCATGCGGGCGTCTCGCCGAAGACGGTCTCGAACGTGATGAACGGGTACCCGTACATCCGCGAAGAGACTCGGGTCAGGGTGCTCGCGGCGATCGACGATCTCGGTTACCGGGTGAACATCTCCGCTCGCACGCTGAAGTCCGGGCGGACCGGTGTCATCGCCCTCGTGCTGCCCGAGCTGAGCAACCCGTACTTCGCGGAGCTCGCCGATGCGGCGATCGCAGCCGCCGGTGAGCACGGGTTGACGGTGATGATCGAGACCACCAATGCCGACCGCGAGCGCGAACTGACCGCGCTCGCCCGGCCCGGCGGTCACCTGGTCGACGGTCTGCTGTACAGCCCGCTCGGGCTGGGGCAAGAAGACGTGGACGAGCTGCCGACCCGCAGTCCGATGGTGCTCCTCGGCGAACGGATCTTTCACGGCCCGGTCGACCACGTGATGATCGACAACGTCGAGGGGACCAAGGCCGTGGTCAAGCACCTGCTCGACCAGGGCCGACGGCGGATCGCGCTGCTCGGCAGCAAACCCACTGAGCAGATCGGCACCGCCGCCATCCGGCACCGCGCGTACATCGAGGCTCACGAGGAGTACGGCGTACCTGTCCCGGAGGACCTGGCCGTCTCGGGCGGCAAGTGGCACCGCTCGAGTGGAGCCGACGCCATGAACGACCTGCTCTCCCGCACGCGGGACTTCGACGCGGTCCTGGCCTTGAACGACACGCTCGCGCTGGGTGCGATCCGCGCGATCACCACGCATGGGCTCCGGATTCCGGACGACATCGCGGTGGCCGGCTTCGACAACATCGACGAGGCCGAGTACAGCACTCCGACGCTGACCACGGTCGATCCCAACCGGGTGCACATCGCCCGGACCGCCGTCGACCTGCTCGTCCGGCGGATGGGCGGCGACACCTCGGAGCACGAGGAGCTCGTCGCGCCGTACCGATTGCACGTCCGCGAGTCGACCGTCAGCTGACGTCTTGACCGGCTCAGGGCTGGCGTGCATCCTTTCTACACCGATGTAGTACACCGATGTAGAAGGCCGGAGGAACCCTGCAATGGCCGACGGCTCCGCCCCCTCTCGCCCACGTCGCCGCGCCGTACTCGGCGGTCTGCTCGGCGCCGGCGCGTTGTCCCTGACCGGCTGTGCCGGCCTGCAGTCGAAGACCCGCGTTCGCGAATGGAACCTCTTCGGCGGCGGTGACGGCGCCCGCCTGCAGCAGATCCACCAGCAGTACGTCGCCGAACATCCCGACGTACGGTTCGAGGCCCACACGCTCGCCTGGGGACCGCCGTTCTACACCAAACTCGCGATGTCGGCGGCCGGCGGGCGTGCGCCCGAGGTGGCCACCCTCCACCTGTCGCGGCTGAAGGGCTTCAGCCCGACGACCATGCTCGACCCGATCCCGCTCGACCTGCTGACCGAGGCCGGCATCAGCGAGTCCGACTTCCTGCCGGAGATCTGGAACCGCTGCCACGTCGACGGCGTCCTGTACGCCGTTCCCCTCGACCAGCACCCGTTCGTTCTGTACTACAACACCGAGATCTGTCAGAAGGCCGGGCTGCTCGCACCCGACGGCCGCCTAAAACCGGTCGAAGGCATCCCCGCCTTCCTGGACATGCTCAAGGCGGTCAAGGAGACCACCGGCAAGTTCGCCGCCTCGGTCGAGACCACCAACCCCTGGCGGATGTGGTGGACGCTCTACGGCCAGCTCGAAGGCAAGTTCTTCGACGACTCCGGTCAGCGCCTGGCGCTCGACGACGCCAAGGCGCTCGAAGCCCTGTCGCTGATGGCGAAGCTCGCGGCCGACGGGCTCACGCCTCGATCGGCCAACTACGCCGCCCTGGTTGCGCAGTTCAGCAACGGCGAGGCGGGCCTGAGTTTCAACGGCGAGTGGGAGGTGACGACCTACCAGACGGCGAAACTGCCGTTCAGCATGGCGCCCTTTCCGGTCCTGTACGACGTTCCCAAGTACGCCGGTGATGCGCACACCTTCGTGCTCCCGCACCAGGCGAACCGGAACCGGGCCGACACGAAGGCGACGGTCGAGTACATCGCGTGGATGCTCAAGCACAGTACGGACTGGGCGGTCGGCGGCCACATCCCGGCGTACCAGCCAGTGGTCACCAGCCAGGAATACCTGAGTCTCAAGCCACAGGCGGAGTACCGCAGTGTCGCGCCTGACGTGCTGTTCGACCCCGACGCCTGGTTCAGCGGCTCCGGGGCGCAGCTGCAGAACGAGGCCGGTGCGGCGTTCAGTGGCGTCTTCTCCGGACAGACGACACCCCAGGCCGCGCTCGCGCAGTTCAAGGCGGCGACCCAGAAGCTCCTCGACACTCCGTCCCCGGTCTAGGAGGTACACATGTCTTCCCAAAAGCCTTGGCGGGAACGCTGGGCCGGGTTGTTCTTCGTCGGCCCGTTCTTGCTGCTGTTCGCGGTATTCCTGGTGTGGCCGACCATCTCCGGGCTGTGGAACAGCTTCTTCAACACGAGCCTGGCGGGTGTTGAGCAGGAGTTCCTTGGGCTGCAGAACTGGCGCGAGATGTTCAGCGACTCCGCGGTCTGGTCGTCGCTGAAGAACACGCTGATCTTCACCGCGATGAGCACGCCACCGCTGGTGATCATCGCGCTCGTGATGGCCCTGCTGGCCAATCGCACCGGTGTGCTCGGGTGGCTGTTGCGATTCGCGTACTTCGCTCCGTTCGTGCTGCCGGCCACAGTCGTGACACTGATCTGGGTCTGGATCTACGAACCAGGATTCGGTTTGGTGAACGGACTGCTGACGGCCGGTGGGTTCGCCGAGATCGACTGGCTGAACACCGAGAACCGGGCGATGCTCGCGGTGGTGATCACGACCGTCTGGTGGACGGTCGGGTTCAACTTCCTGCTCTATCTGGCCGCTCTGCAAGGGATTCCGGAGCAGGTCTACGAGGCGGCGGCGATCGACGGTGCGGGTGAGCGGCAGAAGTTGTTCCGGATCACGTTGCCGCTGCTGCGCCGGACGACCGCGCTGATCGCCGTACTGCAACTGGTGGCCTCGCTGAAGATCTTCGACCAGATCTACCTGATGACCAACGGCGGTCCGAACTACGCGACCCGGCCGATCATTCAGTACATCTACCAGAACGGCTTCACCAACTACCGGATCGGCTACGCCTCGGCGATCTCGTACATGTTCTTCGCGATCATCGTGGTGGTGGCCGTGCTGCAGTTCAAGCTGTTCTCCGGCTCGAAGGAGACCAGCGAATGAGGCCGGCCTGGACGTTCCCGAAGGTCGCCACCACGGTCGGCGCGCTGATCCTGGGCGTGGTCTGGCTGATTCCGCTGCTATGGGCCGTCAGTACGTCGCTCAAGCCGGAACCGGAGACCACCCGGTCGCCGATCACGTGGTGGCCCGCGGCACCGACGGTGGATGCCTACCGCAGCATCCTCAGCCAGGGTGATCTGATCCGCTGGTTCGTCAACAGCAGCGTGGTCTCGGTTCTGGTCACTGTGCTGACGCTGCTCGTGTCGGTACTGGCTGCATTCGGCTTCTCCCGCACGGACTTCCCCGGCCGACGGGTGCTCTTCGGGCTGGTCGTGGCCGGCATCCTGGTGCCGCCGCAGGTGCTGATCGTGCCGCTGTTCCAGGAGATGACCGGCCTCGGGCTGGTCGACACCTACTGGGGCATCGTGCTGCCGCAGGTGGTGGCACCGGTGATGGTGTTCGTGCTGAAGAAGTTCTTCGACGGCATCTCCCGCGACTACGAGGACGCGGCCCGGGTCGACGGCGCGTCCCGGTGGCGGATCGTCTGGAGCGTGATGGTGCCGATGTCACGCCCGATTCTCGTTGCCGTCGGCATCTTCACCTTCATCGGTGCCTGGAACAACTTTCTGTGGCCCTTCATCGTGACCACTGACCCGTCGATGATGACGATCCCGGTCGGGCTCGCGAACGTCCAGGGTTCGTACGGCCTGCGTTACGCCCAGATCATGGCCTCGGCCGTGCTGGGCGGCCTGCCGCTGCTGATCGTCTACGCGCTGTTCCAGCGTCAGGTGGTCCGCGGGGTCGGCGACGCCGGCATCAAAGGCTGACCGCTACAACATTTTCACTGACAGGAGCAAGCTGGTGCGCACTGCCCACCTGACCATCGATCCCGCCTTCGCGATCGCCCCGGTGAACCGCCGGACCTTCGGGACCTTCGTCGAACACATGGGCCGATGTGTCTACACCGGGATCTACGAGCCCGGCCACGCGACCGCCGACGAGGACGGCTTCCGCAAGGACGTCCTCGAGCTGACGCGGGAGCTCGGCGCTTCGGTGGTTCGCTACCCCGGCGGCAACTTCGTCTCCGGGTACCGCTGGGAGGACGGTGTCGGTCCGCGGGAGGAACGGCCCCGACGGCTCGACCTCGCCTGGCACAGCGTCGAGACCAACGAGTTCGGGCTGGACGAATTCATGCGCTGGTGCGCCAAGGCCGGGGTGGAGCCGATGATGGCGCTCAACCTCGGTACCCGCGGCGTACAGGAGGCACTCGACCTGCTCGAGTACACGAACCACCCGGACGGTACGGCGTTGTCCGAACTGCGCGCGCAGCACGGAGCCTCGCCGTACGGGGTGAAGTTGTGGTGCCTCGGCAACGAACTCGACGGGCCATGGCAGGTCGGGCACAAGACTCCGACCGAATACGGGCGGCTGGCGGCCGAGACGGCTCGGGCGATGCGGATGGTCGAACCGGATCTGCAGCTCGTCGCGTGTGGCTCGTCGTCGTCGAAGATGCCGTTGTTCGGTACCTGGGAGCGCGACGTACTGCGCGAGACCTACGAATTCGTCGACTACATCTCCTGCCACGCCTACTACGGCAATGACGACGGTGACACCGCGTCCTTCCTCGCCTCGGCCGTGGACATGGACCACTTCATCGACTCCGTCACGGCGACCGCCGACCACGTGGGTGTCGAGCTCAAGAGCCGCAAACGCATTGACATCTCCTTCGACGAATGGAACGTCTGGTACGGCGATCGCTCCCGCCGTACCGATGGTCCGGCCGACCAGTGGGAGGTCGCGCCGCGGCGCATCGAGGACGAGTACAACGTCACGGATGCCGTTGTCGTCGGCAACCTGTTGATCTCGCTGCTGCGACACAGCGACCGGGTCGCGGTCGCGTGTCTGGCCCAGCTGGCCAACGTGATCGCGCCGATCATGACCGAGCCCGGCGGCGCTGCCTGGCGGCAACCGACCTTCCACCCGTTCGCCATCACCTCGCGCCTCGCCGCCGGCCAGGTCCTGCGGGTCGAGACCAACTCCCCCACGGTGACCACGGCCAAGCACGGCGAAGTAGCGGCCGTCGACGCAGTGGCGACGTACGACGAGGGCCGGCTGTCGCTGTTCGCCGTCAATCGCTCCACCGAGGGGCCCGTCGAGATCACCGTCGACCTCAGCCGGACCGGCGTCAACTCGATCGACGAAGCAGTCATCATCCACGACGAGGACCCACTCGCCACCAACTCCGCGGTCGCCCCGGACCGCGTCACCGCGCAGCACCATGACTCAGCCCAACTGGTGAACGGCAAGCTGACACTCACCTTGCCCGCCATCAGCTGGAGCGCCCTGAGCCTGTCCGTCTGACCCCCGCCCCGTCGCCCCACGGATCGAGGACGCCATGCGTCGTTTCACGAAACCACTCGCCAGCTTGCTCGCCGGAGCCATTGCAGTAACCGCCGCGATGGCTCCCAACGCCTGGGCCGCCTATCCAGGACCCGGCCACGTCACCGGGGATATCGGAGTGCACGACCCGAGCGTCGTGAAGCGACCAGGCGGTGGCTACCTGGTCGCCCACACCGGTGACAACATCTCGCTGAAGACATCCACCGACAGAACGGCCTTCCGCAACGCCGGCTCGGTCTTCCCGGGCGGCGCCCCCTGGACAACCGCCTACACCAACGGCAGCCCGCACCTGTGGGCGCCCGACATCTCCTACCGCAACGGCCAGTACTACCTGTACTACTCAGCCTCCACCTTCGGCTCCAACCGCTCAGCGATCTTCCTCGCCACCAGCCCCACCGGCAACTCCGGCACCTGGACAAATCGCGGCCTGGTCGTCGAATCCCGCACCACCGACAACTACAACGCCATCGACCCTGACCTCGTCGTCGACGACCAGGGTCGCTGGTGGCTCTCGTTCGGCTCGTTCTGGTCCGGCATCAAGCAGATCGCCCTCAACCCCACCACCGGCCTACGCGCCGACTCCACCCTGCGCGCCCTCGCCGGCCGCAACGGCGGCCCGATCGAAGCCCCGAACATCATCAAACGAGGCAGCTACTACTACCTCTTCGTGTCCTTCGACTACTGCTGCCGCGGCGCCGACAGCACCTACCGCGTCATGGTCGGCCGCTCCACCACAGTCACCGGCCCCTACCGCGACCGCAACGGCACCGACCTGAACGCGGGAGGCGGCACCCAAATCCTCGCCTCCCACGACACCATCCACGGCCCCGGCCACCAAGACGTCTTCCCCGACACCGACCACGACATCCTCGTCTACCACTACTACGCCAACGACGGCACACCCCTCCTAGGCATCAACTGGCTCACCTGGGACAGCGCCGCCTGGCCCGTGGTCAGCTGAAGACTGGGTATTACGTCACGGTGTACCAGCCGTGCTTGCCGACAGCGTGGGCGTAGTCCCAGGCCCCGGCCTCGCAGGTGCCGTTGCCGTAGGCGAGGCTGCCAACGGCCCACTCGACCTGGACCCACGAGTTGCCGGGCGCGTAGATCTGCATCGAGTACGACCAGGTCGCGTGATCCTTCTCCCACTGGGTCCAGCTCCCGTACGGCGACTGCACCCGCTTCCACGTGCAGACAGCTGCACCGTCCCACTGAATCCAGTTGGTCCCGCAAGTGCCGGAGTAGAACATCCGGAAGCGGCCACCGCCGGGCGGATAGAAGTCGTGGATCGGACTCGCACCGACATTGCAGCCGGTCGCATACGGATCCTTGTTGTTACAGCCGGTTCCACTGCAGGTTGCAGTGGTCTTGGCATCGGCAGACAGCGGGCTGAGCCCCGCCATCAGAATCGCTAGGCCGACAAGCAGCCGGGGCACCTTCTTCATGGAGACTCCCACCGGTTCGACAATGACGACCCCACCAGCCTCACCGCCATCGCGACCGCCGCGACGCCTCTGTGCACAAGCCGACGCCCCATGCACAATTCGCGCTCAACAGCCCAGTCCGGTGCTACGGCGGTCCCGCTACAGGTGACGTTGGAAGAAGTGCAGGGCCTCGTGGCCGAGCTGTTCCCAGGGCTGGTCGGTCCACGGGGCGTGCGCGTCGTCGGTCAGGTTGTGGTGTCCACCGTGGACGGTGCGGAGCGTGATGTCGCCGCCGAGGGAACGGACCTGGTCGGCGAAATCGACGCTCTGGCGGTACGGGACGGTCTCGTCGCGGTCGCCGTGGCACAGGAGGATCGGTGGCAAGGTCGAGTCGACCAGGTGGAGGTGGTGGGCAGGGCTCGCCGCGGCTCGGAGCTGGCTGTTGGTGGTGTTGGGTCCGCCGAACAGGTCATGGAAGACCGAGCCGGGGTCGTTCTCGTCGGTCAGGTGCCAGGTGCGGAAGTCGGTGGGTGCGCAGCGAGCAACAACAGCCTGTACGGCGGGATTGGGCCGCGTGGCGAGCAGAAGCGCGAGGTGCCCTCCGGCGGAGTCTCCCCAGACTGCCATCCGATCGGGGTCGATGTTGTAGCTGCCGGCGTGAGTGCGCAGCCAGCGGACTGCGGCTTGGGCATCGTCGAGCTGGGCCGGGAACGGATCGGTGGTTGTCAGTCGATAGCTGACACTGGCCGCGGCGATGCCGTTGGCGGCGAGCAGCGGGCTGATCCACGGGTACATCGCGAGCTCGCGACCGCCCGACTGCCATCCTCCACCGTGGAAGTAGACGGCGAGCGGCGTGCGACCTGCTCCGCGCGGAACGAGCAGATCGAGATGGAGGTCGGACTCCCACGGTGGGCGATCCAGATGCCGCCGATAGCGGAGCGCGGGAACGACCTCGAACTGGTGCGGTCCAGCACTGGCCGAGACGAGCATGGGTGGAGGGTATGCCCGCTCGGCCAGTTGATGTCAGGCTGTTACGGCTTTTTGGCTACGCCTACCCAGAGGCTGCAGCTGATGTCGTTGAAGGTGTCGTTCTCGACCAGGCGGTCGGTTTCGGCGTCGGGGTGCCAGCGGTAGGGGACCTCTACGCCGGGGTCGACGAGTTCCAGGCCGGTGAAGAAGCGGGCGATCTCTTCGCGGCTGCGGACCTGGGCGTCGCCGCCGTCGGCCTTGTAGACCTGGATGGCTTGTTCCCACATCTCGGGGGCGAAGTCCGGGGTGCAGTGGGAGAAGAGCAGGTAGGAGCCGGGGGCCAGAGCGTCGACCAACTGCTGGAGGAGCTCGTAGGGCTTGGCGTCGTCGGGGAGGTAGTGGAAGACGCCGACGATGCTCAGGGCGACCGGCTTGCTCAGGTCGAGGACGTCGCGGACCTCGTCGGAGTCGAGGATCGCCTGCGGGTCGGAGATGTCGGCTTCGAGGTACGCCGTGCGGCCTTCCCGCGTGCTGACCAGCAGCGCGCGGGAGTGGGCGAGCACGATCGGGTCGTTGTCGACGTACACGACGTGGGCCTCCGGCACGACCTCTTGCACAACCTCGTGCAGGTTCGGGCTGGTCGGGATCCCGGTACCGATGTCGAGGAACTGCGTGATGCCCTGCTCGGCGACGTACCGGGCCGCTCGGTGCATCCACATCCGGTTCGACTGCGCCGCGGTCCGGAACCCGGGGAAGGCCTCGAGCAGGTGCTCGGCGACCGCGCGGTCCGGCGCGAAGTTCGTCTTGCCACCCAGGAAGTAGTCATAGACCCGCGCACTGTGCGGAACACTCAGATTGAGCCGTTCCACCATGTCGACTTCGGTGTCATCGCTGTGGTCACTCATACAAACTCCTCGACGCCGCCCGTGCAGTAACCCGCATCGTAGCGAACGTGCATCACCCTGTAACCACAGCCCACAATTCCTTGACGAGGCAGATACATGTCGGTCGATTGTGGTCGTCTGTGTTCGGAGTATTGCTTCGGGGCCGGACGCCCACTGCGATGACCCCAAGCCACTCTCAGCGAGGAGACCGCCCCATGGACTCACCTGTGAACATCCACCGCCGGACACTACTCGCCGCGGCCGGCGTCACCGCTGCGTCCGCGGTGCTCAGCACCGGTACGGCGCGCGCCGATGCGACCGTGCGCGTCGATCCGGCCGCCGATCAGGGGGGCTGGGAGGGGTGGGGAACCTCGCTGGCCTGGTGGGCGAATGTCTTCGGCGACCGGGATGACTTCGCCGACCTCTTCTTCACCACCAAGACGGTGAGCTACAACGGCGCCTCGCTGCCGGGTCTCGGGATGAACATCGCCCGCTACAACCTCGGTGCGTGCAGCTGGAACGCCGTCGGCAGTGAGCGGATGGCGGTCTCGCCCAACATCCCGCGGTTCAAGCAGATCGAGGGATTCTGGCAGGACTGGAGCAACGAGGACCCGGCGTCCGCGGCGTGGAACTGGAACGCCGACGCCAAGCAGCGGGCGATGCTGTCCAAGGCGACCCAGCGTGGCGCGATCAGCGAGCTGTTCGCGAACTCGCCGATGTGGTGGATGTGCTCGAACCACAACCCGTCCGGCGCCCCGGACGGCGGCAACAACCTCCAGTCGTGGAACCACCGCCAGCACGCACTGCATCTGGCGACGACCGCCCGTCGCGCCCGCGATCAGTGGGGTGTGAACTTCCGGACCGTGGACCCGTTCAACGAGCCGTCATCCGGCTGGTGGAAGGCCGACGGCGGCCAGGAGGGCTGCCACATCGACGCCACGACCCAGCGCAGCGTCATCACCAACCTGCGGACCGAACTCGACCGGGTCGGCCTCAGCAATGTCGGAATCTCCGCCTCCGACGAGACGAACTATGACCTGGCCCGGACGACGTGGAGCAGCTTCGACTCGGCCACCAAGGGCCGGGTCCAACAGGTCAACGTGCACGGTTACGAGGGCCTGAGCGGACGTCGCGATCTGCTGGGCAACGAGGTCCGGGCATCGGGCAAGGTGCTGTGGAACTCCGAGCACGGTGACTCCGACGGCACCGGCATGATGACCGCCCTCTGCCTGCTGATGGACTTCCGGTGGCTCAAGCCGTCCGCCTGGTGCTACTGGCAGGTGATGGACCCGACCGCCGGCTGGGGCCTGCTCCGGTACGACGGAAACTCCGGCCAGGCAGGTGCAGTCGAGACCAAGCTGTACGTCGTCGCCCAGTTCACCCGGCACATCCGCCCTGGCATGCGGATCATCAACACCGGAGTCGACTACGCCGTGGCGGCTCATGATGCGGCGGCGCGACGCCTGGTGATCGTTGCCGCGAACAACGGAGCCGCACAGAACCTCACCTTCGACCTGTCGCCGTTCGGCACGGCACCGAACGGCACAGCCACTCGCTGGTCCACGCTGACCTCAGGCTCTGGCGACCGGTACACGCGTCGCCAGGACCTGACTGTCAGCGGGGAACTCGTTCAGGTGCCCTTCGCAGCAGGCGCCGTACAGACAATCCAGATCGACGGCGTCACCCGCTGACTCCTCCGAACATCAAATCCGTCGCTGAGCTAACGTCCGAAACCGGAGGACCCGCCTCCGAACCATCGGACGTTAGGCCTCTGCGGATCCCAACTCCACCACAACGTCCGAAGAAACCCGCAGGCCCGGTCTCCGGATCGTCGGACGTTCGGTGTGGCCGGACCGCACCTGCGTGCGTGCGGGTGAGAGGGTCGGGTCAGCCGATTGTCGGCCTCGTTCCGCACCGCAACCACAGCCCGGCAACCCAAGGCAACGTGGAGCCTCGGTCACCAGCCTCGCCATCCACCCCCAGCCACCGCGGCGCCCGGCCACCCTGTCTTTTAGAGTCGGCCGGGAGCGGTGACAAGCCACAGCGCACGTCCCCGGCCGAGTCCTTTCGGACCTCAACCCACTCGACCGCCAAGGGCGGCCGACTGAAAGCGCGAGGCGGGCCAAGCAGTTGGCTGAGCGGGATGGCGAGGCCCGGCGACCGCGGTTCCACGTCGTCTGGGACGGACGGGCGGTGGCTGAGGTGCGTGATGGAGTTCTGCGTTACAAGTGAGTTTTTCGGGTCGTCGCCGGTCTATTACCACCTAACGCGCTAACCATCCCCAGGGACCCGAGATCGTGCGGCAGGAGTCACCTTGAGCACCCCTCAACCACTTCCAACCCGCGCGCATGGTTGAACCGTGCACAACGCCGTACCGGCACGTGTGGAAAGCCTCAACCGACCGGCCCTGGGGCTGACCCCGAAGCCGGTTCGTCAGGCGGTTCGGGGTCGCGTTACCTGCGGTGCTGTCCGGCGGCGTTGGGGAGCGCTACCCCACCGAGTCGGGTGGTAGGACTCCCCACCGTTCTGGACACGTGGTGCCGATCCTCCCCAACCGGTTTGGGAGCTGGATCACGACGGGCCCGGTTGACACCACCCGAGCCGCGTTAAGTCACCGGCCTTGGGGGTTGCCCCCTCAGCTGGGGGGTTGCCCACCGAGATTTTCAGTGGGCAACCCCCCAGCTCGACAGGCCAGCTCGGGCTTACTGCTGAGCGGCTACTTCAGGTACGCCGATAGGGGGATCTGCTGGTCTCGGACTGCCTTGGTAACCACGCCGGCGATTTGACGGGCGCCGGCGGGTTCGAAGTGGGTGTGGTCCTTGCAGAAGAAGGCACCGACCGGGCCTGAGTTGTAGTCGCCGTTGTTCGGACAGAACTTCAGGGTGTTGTAGAGCGTGTAGCTCAGGCGATGGAGGTCGATGACCGGCACCTGGTTGGCGCTCGCGGCGGCGTTCGTCTCGCTGATGAAACCGCGGGTGCCGACTGCCGTACTGCCCGAGCACCTGATCGCAGAGACCGGGGTCAAGAAGACAGGCTTTGCGCCACGGGCCTTGGCCGCGGCGGCCATCACGCCGAGCAGTTCGCGGTAGCGGGCCGAGCCGACGTGCCGTGGGCAGTTGGGGTCGCCGTCGTTGATGCCGAACTGGATGAGTAGGTAGTCGCCGGCCTTCATACCGGTCGTCGAGTTGAGCATCGCCTGCCAGCGCGATGAATAGGTGTTCGAACTGAGGACACACTCACCGGCCGAGTTCTTCGTCCCCGTGACGTTGCCCTCGTACAGCCAGGTCTGGATACTGCGTCCGCCGACGGCGCTGTTCCGGATGGTCACGTTGGAGTTGAAGTAGGGGGCGACCTGAGATCCCCACCCGGCCGGACACGTCGTGCCGCTGGAGGGCGCGGCCATCGTGGAGTCACCCGCGAGCCAGACCGTGATGGGGGTCTGCGCGGCCGGTCCCGCCGATGAAGTGGTGGGCGATGACGCGCAGGGGTTCGCGGTCGCCGGCGCCGCGGCGCTCGCCGTACTGGCTGCTAGGACGGAGGTGAGGCGTTGGGCGATCTTTGCGTGGCCTGCTTCGGTGGGGTGGACGTTGTCGCTGGTGTCCGTGGCCGGGTTGATCCACCCCGTGGTGTCGACGAAGCGGACTCGGGTGTCCCCGGCCGCGGTGCGAGCCGCCACCGCGTTGCGGGTCTCCGGTACGTAGCGGTTGCGGAAGGTGCCCATCGCGAAGATCTGCGCGGACGGGTAGGCGCGCCGTACGCGTTCGAGCATGGTCACGTAGTTCTGCTGGAACGTGGCGGCCGGAATACTTCGCCCGGCATCGTTGGTGCCCAGGTTGATCACCACCGCCGAGGCCTGGTACGTCGAGAAGTTCCAGTCATCGGTGGTTGCCGCGGCCGAGGACCGGCGGAACCAGTCGACCATCCCGTAGCAGTCCTGGTTGACCAGGCAGGCACCACCTTGCGCGACCTGCGTGTGACCGGCCTTCAGCGCCTCCCCGGTGAGCCACGGGTAAGCCGTGAACGGGCGATTGCCATTCGGCTGCCCGACAGTGATCGAGTCACCGATGAATTCGACCAGCTTCTGCGGCCGGCTGATCGCGGTCGTCTGCCCACCACCGCCCAGCACGAGACCGCCGAAGACCGGATCACCCGTGTACGAACCGGCCCGCTCCCGATACCCGATCCGAACCCGATGCGAACCGCTCGACAACCCGGTCGCGAGAGTGACAGTCCCGGAGACATTGCGCCGCCACTGCAGCGGCTTCCCGTCGATCGAGTAGTACAGGTCGATGGTGTTGCGCTGCCGCACTCCAATCGAGGTCCCAGTGAACCCCGCCTCGAGATACCCGCCGGCCCAACCCATCGAGTAGTACGACGAGTTAGCGCGATTCCAGCGACCGTAGTACTGAATGTTCGCGTCATTCGGCGCCCCGGTCCCGGCCGGAACAGCAGCGGCGACGGCCGTGTTGTCGATCGCGAAGCTGGGGTGCGGCGGCTGGTTGTACCCGGTGTTCTGCCAAGCCACGGCCACCCGGTACTGGCGGTCCTGCATCAGCGACGGCCGACTGATCGACGTACTGTCCGTCGTCGAGTAGATCCGCAGCGCGCGGTTGTCCGACGTCCGCCAGATCACTTCCTCGCGCCAGTCGCCGAGGATGTCGGCCGACAGCGCAGGCGTCGACTTCGTCCCGTTGTTCGACGACACCCCCGAGCCGGTCAGCAGCCGGGTGTCCCCACTCGTTCCGTACTTGTCGATATGTGTGCCGTCGAGCAGCTCGCGTTGCGCGTCACCGTCCCACCAGATCACGAAGTTGATCGACCCCGGCTTGCGCGCCGCGACCTCACTCCCGTTGGTGGCACTGCGCAGTCCGCCGACCGCCGCCGACCAGGCCTCCGCGCCGCGATTGCCGGCCCAGATGTCCGCCGCGACCGCCCGCCCGTTGTCACATCCACAGGACGGCGCACTCCAAATAATCTGCCCGGTCCGCGCATCACCCATCCAATGCGCCACTTCACTGGTCGACTCCGACGGCTTGAACACCTCCAACCCAGGACGGGACGGGATGAAGTCGCTGACGTGATACGCGTCGCCGTGATGAGTGCTGTTCTGCCACAACCCGCGGCCGTTGTCGTCGATCGCCATCGACCCGTAGAGCACCTCGTCGCGACCGTCGGCATCCACATCCGCGATGGAGAGCTGGTGATTACCCTTCCCGGTCCACTGACTTCCGGCCGAGTTCGAGTCGAAGATCCAGCGCTGCGTCAATGCCCCGTTGCGGAAATCCCACGCGGTGATGACGGAACGCGTGTAGTAGCCACGCGCCATGATGATGCTCGGCCGCGAGCCATCCAAGTACGCCGTACCGGCCAGGAAGCGGTCGACCCGGTTGCCGTAGTTGTCGCCCCAGGACGACACAGTGCCGCGCGGGGGTTGGTAGTTGGCAGTCGCCAGTACGGCGCCATCGGTCCCGCGGAACACCGACAGGAACTCCGGCCCGGCCAGGATGTAACCGGACGAGTTGCGGTGGTCGGCACTCGCATTCCCGATCACCTGCCCGGTACCGGATCGGGTGCCGTCCGCGGTCTTCACCGCCACCTCGGCACGGCCGTCACCGTCGTAGTCGAAGACCTGGAACTGCGTATAGTGCGCACCCGCCCGGATGTTCCGGCCGAGATCGATCCGCCACAACCGCGTCCCGTTCAGCTTGTACGCGTCCAGGTAGACGTTGCCGGTGTACCCCGACTGCGAGTTGTCCTTCGCGTTCGTCGGATCCCACTTCACCACCAACTCGTACTGCCCGTCCCCGTCCAGATCACCGACACTCGTGTCGTTGGCCGTGTAGGTGTAGGCCTCGCCCGACGGCGTCGTACCACCGGCCGGGATCTGCAAAGGCACATCCCGGCTGCTCGCGTTCGCACCGTTGACGCTGTCCAACGACAGCGACTCCTCGGCGGCAAACTTCGCCTGCCGCTCGACCCCATCGGCAACAGCCCGTACGACGTACTTCGCGTCAGCCGTTCCTTCCGCGTCCACGAAACTCGTCGGGCCCGTGACCGGCGTGGTGTTCACCTTGGTGCCATCGCGATAGACGTTGTACGCCACATCCGCAGGGTCTTCCGCGAGCAACCGCCAGCTGACGCGGTTGCCCTTCGCCGTGTGCACACTGATCACACCTCGGTCGAGCGTCTCGGACTCAGCAGAAGCACTCGGGCGCAGGAACCCTGTCAGCGACAGGTTGCGCTCGCGAATACCCTGGACGACCAGGTCCGCCATCTGCGTAGCGCCGTACGTGGAGAAGTGCGTGTTGTCGTTGGCTTCCTTGGTGAGGAACAGTTGCTGCGAGGCCGTCGGTCCGAGCGACTCCACCAACGCCTTGCTCTTGGCGGTCAAATCGATCACCGCAACGTTCGCGCTCTGACCGAGCGCCCGGATCACCGCGGGCAGGTCCACACCGCGACCATTCACGTGCAACGCGGTCGGGGTCAGCGTGTTGCCGCTGAACAACCGTCGTACCGGCGGTGTCATCAGGACCGGCGTGCCGCCACGTTCGCGTACGCCGTTGACCAGCTTCGTGAGGTTGTCTCGAAAGGCCGTCGCGGTGGTGTCCTTGTCGTTGTGCCCGAACTGGATGAAGACCAGATCCTTGCTCTTGATCAGCGGTTTCATCGTGGGAAACAGCGCGGAGTTGGCGAGGAAACTGCCGGAGCTCTCGCCGGAATCCCCGTAGTTCGCGACGACCGCACCATTGCGGATGCGGGTTGGCAGGAGCTGTCCCCAACCGGCATAAGGCGCGCCCGGCTGGTCGCAGACGGTCGAGTCGCCGGCGAGGTAGGCGACCAGCGGTGCGGCGGCCGGCTTGACCGTCAGCGCACCGATCGCCGGCGCACTGCCGTCGAAGGTGATGCTCAGGCCCGGTGTGCCGGTTCCGCCTTGGCCGGTCGGCTGTCCTTCCGGGATCCGGACGTTGACTGTGGCGGTACTGCGGACCACTTGGCCCGCGCGGGTCGAGACGGCCGGCAACACCTGTCTGCGGGCTTCCACCGACATACCGGTGGTGGCAGCTCGGGTCGGGCTGCCGAGATCGACTGTGACGTCATAGTTGCCAGGAGCAACGTCGAAATGACACTGGATCGGCGCTGTTCCCGAGCAGCCGGCGGGCAGGGCCGACGGTTGGGCGGACGGCTGCGCGGCCGCCGGTAGCGGGGTCACGGAAGCGATGGTCAGTGCCGAGGCGAGGAGCACTGTTCGGAGGCTGGACATGGGGCGGTACCTCTTCCTCAATGGGCGAAGGAAAAAGCGGTCGTAGCGCGGTCCGGCAGGGGGCGAAAGGCGGACGCAGCGGCAACGACTGTGAGCGTGAACACTCTGTGGCATCGCGCGATCACCATGATGAAAGCGCATGTTCACGAACCTGACAAGACCTGATCGCGAAACCTGTGAACGTGAACAGTCGAAGAGGACGAGCACAGCAGGGCGGTTCGCAGCCACCCTTGTAAACTGCCGCGCACACCGGACGGAGGACGATGGCGACGCCCAGCATCAAAGAAGTCGCCCAGCGGGCAGGGGTCTCGGTAGGGACCGTCAGCAACGTCCTGAACCGGCCTTGGATCGTTGCGGCGACCACCCGACAACGCGTGCAGGACAGCATCCAGGCCCTCGGTTTTGTCCGCAACGAGGCGGCCCGGCACCTCCGGGCCGGCCGCAGCCGGACGGTCGGGCTGATCGTCTTCGACGTCGCCAACCCGTTCTTCACCGCGATCGCCGAGGGCGCGGAGGCGCTCGCCTACGCGCACGACACGATGGTGATGCTCTGCAACAGCAAGACCGACCGGGTCCGCGAAGGTCATCACCTGGACCAACTCGAGCAGCAGCGCGTCCTCGGCATCCTGATCACGCCGTTCGACAGCAACGATCCCCGGCTGACGGCCATCGTCGATCGCGGTACGCCGGTGGTCCTGGTCGACCGTACGGCGGAGAGCGGGCTCTGCTCGGTGAGTGTCGACGACCAGCTCGGCGGGCGGTTGGCCGGCAAGCACCTGATCGAGACCGGCCATCGCCGGATCGCCTTCATCGGCGGGCCTTTCGGCGTACAGCAGGTCGCCGACCGGATGGCCGGGATCACAGCCGTCGTCGAGCAGGCCAGTGACGTGGAGCTCGAGTACCACGAGGTCGACGTGATGGGTGTGACGGAAGGCCGGGTGATCGGCGAGCAGCTCGCCGCGCTACCCAAGAAGTCGCGACCGACCGCCGCATTCCTGGCCAACGACCTGCTGGCGCTGGGATTCCTGCAGGCGATGGCAGCCGCCGGACTGCGGGTGCCGGACGACATGGCGATCGTCGGGTACGACGACATCGACTTCGCGCGGGCGGCCGCCGTACCGCTGTCGTCGGTGCGTCAGCCCGCCGAGCTGCTCGGCCGGTCGGCGATGGAGCTGCTGCAGGAAGAGGTGGAGGCTGCCGACAGCCACCGCCATCGTCAGGTGATCTTCCAGCCGGACCTGATCGTCCGCGCCTCCAGCGCCGTCAACCGCTGATCTCAGCCCCTCGACCAGTCTCCGACAAGCGCTTTCCCAAGCCTTGACATTGAGACGATTCAACCATACGGTCACATCACTTTTCGCCTGCAGCAGGTGTCCGCCAAGGAGTGATGATGAGTGCCACCGGATGGTCGATCAAGCTCTATCACGCTGCAGACGAAGTGATCTGGGCTGTCCGGCTGAACGGCCTCTGGCTCGGTTTCACGCTGCTCGGCGGTGTCGCGCTGAGTATCGGCCCGGCTACGTTAGCGGCGTACACCCTGTCTAGACGCCGCAATATTGGTGAATCGTTTCATATCTTCCCTGCGTACCGCGCAGCGTTCAAAAGCGAGTTCCGTCGAGGCACCCTCCTGGGGCTGCCGGCGAGCGTCGCCGTGGTGCTGCTGGTCGGCAACTACCTGTACTTCGCGTCGCTCGGAGTGCAGGCAACAATCCCCCGCCTCGCCAGCCTGGGCGCGCTCGCCGTGCTCGGCGTCATCAGCGCCTACCTACTTCCGATGGCCGTGCACTTCGACCTTCGGACCCGCGAGTTGTTGCCCAAGGCATCGTTGATCGCGCTCGCGCGACCGGCCTCGTCGGCGGTGCTGCTCTTCGTCGCGATCTCCATCGGCTACGTCTCGGCGAGGTTCCCGGTGCTCGGGATCCTGCTGGCCGGCGGCGCCTGGATCCACCTGAACACCTGGCTCTGCCTGCGCTTCTTCGCCGAGAACGAGGCGCGTCTGCATCTGAAAGGGACCTCATGACCATCTTCTCCTCACGTCGCGTCGCGCTGGCCGCGTCCGTGGCGCTGCTCGCCGTCGCCGGCTGTTCCGGTGGCAGCGACGACCAGGGCCAGGCCGCCGACGAGCTCACCGTGATGGCGCCGCTGTTCGGTACCGCACCCGATCCGGGCGGTGAACTCCAGCAGGCGGTCGAGAAACTGATCGGCAAGAAGCTCAAGATCACCTGGGTACCGAACGCCGAGTACGGCGACAAGTCCAACGTCACGCTGGCCTCGGACAAGATCCCGGACGTGATGGTGGTCAACGAGAAGGGCCCGTCGTTCGTGAAGGCGGCCGAAGCCGGCGCGTTCTGGGACCTGACCGGCAAGCTCGACAAGTACCCGAACCTGAAGCCGGCCAACGAGCAGACCGCCAAGAACACGATGACCAACGGCAAGACCTACGGGATCTACCGGGTCCGGCCGCTGCTGCGGTCCGGCATCGTGATCCGCAAGGACTGGCTGGCCAAGCTCGGTCTGAAGGAGCCGCAGACCGTCGACGAACTGCGGGCGGTCGCCAAGGCCTTCACCGAACAGGACCCGGACGGCAACGGCAAGAAGGACACCTACGGCCTGATCGTGCCGAAGTGGCCGGGCAACTACGCCAGTGCCAGCCCGTACGACGTGATCGAGACCTGGTTCGGTGCTCCGAACGGGTGGGGTGAGCGCGACGGCAAACTGGTCCCCGGCTTCGACACCCCGGAGTTCCTGGCCGCGAACCGCTGGCTGCGCGGCTGGGTCACCGAAGGCCTGGTCAACCCGGACTTCGCCACGCTGGACAGCGCGAACTGGAACGACGCGTTCGTCCAGGGCAAGGGCGGCATGATCATCGACGTCAACGTGCGCGCCACCCAGCTGCTGGACCTGTTCAAGGAGAAGAACCCCAAGGACTTCGACAAGGTCACGCTGGTCGGCAACCTGAAGCGCTCCGACGGCCAGAAGTTCTCCTACCCCTTCACTGGCTACAACATGGTGATGGCGATCTCCAAGCAGCACGTGCGCACGGAGGACCAGCTCGCCCAGGTGCTGCAGACGCTGGACAAACTCGAGTCCAAGGAGGGCTCGATCCTGCTCACCAACGGCATCGAGGGTCGCAACTTCAAGGCCGAGGGCGAGTTCGCCGTACCGCTGAACCAGGACGATCCCAAGATCAAGGCGATCCAGAACGACGTCGACAAAGCCTTCATCCAGCTCGGTACCCGGGCCAGCGTCGGCCTCGGCGCCTACCGGTTGCGGCCGGCCGACGAAGCCAGCCGGGCGATGCGCGACAAGTTCGACGTACTGATGAACGAGGACCTGAAGACCGCGGTGTTCAACCCGGCGCTCGGCGTGATCGCACCGACCGCGGTCTCGAAGGGGCAGACCCTCGACACGATCATCCCGGACGCCCGGATCAAGTACCTGTCCGGCGCCATCACCGAGGACCAGCTGAAGGCACAGATCAAGCGCTGGTACGACGCCGGCGGCACCCAGATCGCGCAAGAGGTCAACGATCTGGTCGCCAAGTGACCAACCATCTCTGGCGGGACATGCTGCGCTACCGCTGGCTGTATCTCCTGCTGTTGCCGGGCCTCGCGTACTTCGTCGTCTTCAAGTACCTGCCGATGTACGGCCTCACCATCGCGTTCAAGGACTACGTGCCGTTCCTCGGCTACTCCGGCAGCGAGTGGGTCGGTCTGAAGCACTTCCAGGAACTGTTCACCGGACCGGATTTCGGCCGGCTGCTCGGCAACACGATGCTGCTGGCCCTGCTGACGGTGGTGTTCGTCTTCCCGGCACCGATCGTTGTCGCGCTGCTCCTGAACGAGCTGCGCGTCAACGTGGTGAAGCGGTCGGTGCAGTCGCTGATCTACATCCCGCACTTCCTGTCCTGGACGATCGTTGCCTCGCTCACCTATCTGCTGTTCTCGGTGGACTTCGGTGTGATCGCGAACTGGATCCACGGCCTGGTCGGCGGTCAGAAGACCGACTACGTGGCACAGGCCGACTGGTTCCGTCCGCTGATCGTGGCGCAGCTGCTGTGGAAGCAGACCGGGTGGGGCACGATCATCTACCTGGCCGCCTTGGCCGGGGTGGACTCGCAGCTGTACGAGGCGTCCCGGGTCGATGGTGCCGGCCGGTGGCGGCAGTTCTGGCACATCACATTGCCGGCGATCCGGCCGACGATCGTGATCATGGCGATCCTGACCTCGGGTCACCTGCTGGACTCCGGGTTCGAACAGATCTGGCTGATGACGACCTCGCTCAACCGCGATGTCGCCGATGTGTTCGACACGTTCGTCTACTTCATCGGCATCACCCAAGGCGCGTTCAGCTACGCGACGGCGGTCGGTCTGTTCAAGGGGCTCGTCGGGGTTGTGCTGATCTTCGGCTCCAACTTCCTGGCCAAGCGGCTCGGCCAGCGCGGACTGTTCTGAGGAGGCGAGCAGATGCTGAAGAAGTCACCCATCCGGCCCAAGCGGCGGTCCGTCCGGTACTACGACTCTCGCGGCAGCCGGTTGTTCGACGTACTGAATGTCGTGCTGCTGTGCGGTCTCGGCCTCATCACGGTGTTGCCGCTGATCTACGTCCTGGCAGGATCGTTCGCCACCGAGTCCGAGATCAGCTCGCGGCCGTTCTTCCTGTGGCCGGAGAAGTTCGTCACTGACACCTACCAGTACATCTTCTCCACCGACACGTTCGTCCGCGCGCTGTTGACCACAGTCTGCGTGACTGCAGTTGGCACTGTCGTCCAGCTGACACTCACGTTGACCATGGCCTATCCGCTGGCTAAACGGTTCCTGCCTGGACGTGCACTGGTGCTGAACCTGGTGATCTTCACCCTCGTGTTCAGCGGCGGCATGATCCCGACGTACCTGGTTGTGCGTGACCTCGGTCTGCTGGACAGCTACTGGGCACTGATCCTGCCGCTGGCCATCAACCCGTTCTATCTGATCGTCGTGAAGAGCTTCTTCCAGGAACTACCCGAGGCGCTCGAAGAAGCGGCCCGGATCGACGGGTGCAACGAGCTGAACGTCTTCCTGCGGATCGTGCTGCCGCTGTCGAAGCCGATCATCGCCACCTTCTCGTTGTTCTACGCGGTCGGGATCTGGAACGACTACATGTCGCCGTTGCTCTACATCGACGACAGCAAGAAGTGGACGCTGCAGATGATCGTCCGCCAACTGACCGCGGCCAACGCGGACTCGGCGAACGTCCTGCAACAACTCGAGACGGTGACCTTCCCCGAGCAGGGCCTGAAGTTCGCGGTGGTGGTCGTCGCGACTCTGCCGATCCTGTTCTTCTACCCGTTCCTGCAGAAGCACTTCGCGAAGGGCGTGCTGATCGGGTCGGTGAAGGAATGACCACGGTGCACTGGCTCGAGACGCCGTGTCGGCAAGGCGTGACCTGGGGAGTTCCCTGGCCGCGTGGAACGGTTGCCGACGGCACACAGTTCGCGCTGACCGACGGTACGGCGGTGCAGAGCTGGACGACCGCGACTTGGCCCGACGGTTCGGTCAAGTGGTCCGCGCACGCGATCGGCCCCGCCGAGCACCCGCCCTCGTCGTACGAGGTAGTCGAAGGTCAGCCGACCGAGCCGCCCGACCCGGTCCGCGTGGAGGAGGTGGGTGCGGACCAGGCCGGCGCGGAGCACGCGGGCGCGGAGATCCGGGTGACGACCGGCGCGGTTACCTGGGTGCTCGGTGCGCCCCTGCTGATCTCGTCCATTCGCATCGACGACCGCGAGATCGTGCGGGACGTCCGGCTGGTTAGCCTGCGCCAGGATGCCCCGGACGAGGACGATGACGGGGACCGGGTCCGAGGCCGCGATCGGAGGCGGACGACGGCGACCGTGGACACCATCACCGTGGAACAGTCCGGGCCCGTCCGGGCGGTGGTCAAGCTCGAGGGAAGGCATGGCGACTGGCTTCCGTTCTCGGTGCGGCTCTACTTCTACGCGGGCGCGACCGACGTACGGATCATCCACAGCTTCATCTGGGACGGCGATCCGGACCGGGACTTCCTGGCCGGCCTCGGGCTCAGCGCGGACGTCGTGATGCGCGACGAACCGCACAACCGCCACATCAGACTGGCCGGCCCATCCGGCTTCCTCACCGAGGCAGTCCGCGGACTGACCGGTCTGCGCCGCGACCCGGGTGCAGAGGTCAAGCAGGCCCAGATAACCGGGCAAGCGATCGGCGAGATCCCGAACCCTGAGGTCTCCGGCCGCCTCCAGCTCATCCCGCAATGGAACGATTACACACTCGACCAGAGCAGCGCCGACGGATTCACCCTGCGCAAACGCACCGGCGCTGAGCACGCCTGGGTGACCGTGCCAGCCGGGACCAGGTCGCCGGGCTACGGGTACGTCGGCGGTGCCACCGGCGGACTGGGCTTCGGACTGCGTGACTTCTGGAAGCTCCATCCGACCAGACTCGACATCCGCAATGCGGCCACTGACCTCGCGACGGCGACAGTCTGGATGTGGTCGCCCAGCGCACAGGCCATGGACGTGCGCTACTGGCACGACGGCATGGACCAGGACAGTCACGCCGAGCAGCTCGAAGGACTCGAGATCACCTACGAGGACTACGAACCAGGCTTCGGCAACGCCCATGGCATCGCCCGCACCCACGAGCTGACGCTGCGGGCCCACGACAGCACCCCGACTGCCGAGGACCTCGCGCGACACACTGCGCTACTCGACTCCCCCGGTCTCCTGACGGTCTCCCCCAACCGGATGCTCGAGGCCGGTGTCTTCGGCACCTGGAGTCTGCCGACCGCCGATCACCAGGACCTCGAGGCCCGACTGAACTTCCTCTTCCAGTACTACGTCGGCCAGCGCGAGCAGCGCCGATGGTACGGGTTCTGGGACTACGGCGATGTCATGCACACCTACGACCGCGACCGGCACACCTGGCGGTACGACGTGGGTGGCTATGCCTGGGACAACTCGGAGCTCTCGCCGGACCTGTGGCTCTGGTATCAGTACCTGCGGACCGGCCGGGCAGACGTGTTCCGGTTCGCGGAGGCGATGACTCGGCACACCGGAGAGGTCGACGTACACCATCTCGGCCGCTGGAAGGGTCTGGGATCGCGGCACAACGTGCAGCACTGGGGTTGCAGCTGCAAGCAGCTCCGCATCTCCAGCGCGATCTACCGCCGGTTCTACTACTACCTCACCGCCGACGAACGCACCGGTGATCTGCTGGACGAGCTGGCCACCGCCGAGGAGACCTTCCTGACGGTCGATCCGCTCCGCAAGGTGCGCACCGACGCCTACACGCCCGACCCGCGTGCGCTGGAGGTCGGGCTCGGCGTCGACTGGGGTGCTCTCGCGGCCAGCTGGCTCACGCGCTGGGAGCGGTACGACGACGAGCGCGCCCGCTCGCGGCTTCTCGGCACCATGGCCGATATCGCCGTACTCCGCTATGGATTCCTGACCGGCAATGCCGCGCTCGATGCGTCGACCGGGCGCTTCGACACGAGTCGGCGGGACATCTCGGTCTCCCACCTGTCCGCAGTCTTCGGACTCCCCGAGATCTGCGCGGAACTCATCGACCTGGACCTCGACGTACCGGGGTTCGAGAAGGCCTGGCTCGACTACTGTCGGCTCTATCTGTTGCCACCCGAGCGGCAGGCCGCCGAGGTCGGTGCCGCGTTGCAAGGCATCTCGCTCGTCCAGGCACACAGCCGGTTGGCCGCGTACGCCGCGGCTCGGACCGGTGACGTCGAGCTCGCTCGCCTGGCCTGGCGCGCGTTCTTCGTCGACGAAGGCGATCAACTCAACCGCAACGCCTTACAGCGCGAGGCGGAATGGCGGACCACGCCGGTCACCGGTTCCTTGATGCCGGTCGACGAGGCGCCGTTCGTCAGCACCAACGACGCGTCGCAGTACGCGCTCGCCGCGATTCAGAACCTGACCCTGATCCCCGAACACCGACATGACAGAGGTGGACCGGTATGGAGATCTCCCGACGCACAGTCCTAGCAGGTATGGCCGCCGTCCCCGTGGTGTCGCTGCTCGACACCCCAAGCGCCTCCGCCGCACCCTCAGAGGTGAAGCTCACCTGGCTGGAGGGGAAGCCGGCCACGGCTGCTGTCACCAACTGGGGTACGCCGTGGCCGAAGGGCGCCGTACCGGCCGGCCAGTCGTTCGCGCTGACGGCACCCGACGGCAGCGCCGTACCGATGCAGAGCAGACCGCTCGCCTATTGGCCTGATGGCTCACTCAAGTGGAGTGCACACGCCATCGCGGTGGCCGAGCCCGCCGACTCGTACACGCTTGGTCCGGGTACGCCGGCCGCCCCGGCGCAGCCGGTCACGGTCAAGGACGAGCGGCAGTACGTCGATGTCGACACCGGCGTGATCAGGGCGCGGATCCGCAAGCACGGGTCCGAGGTGATCAGCCAGATCTGGCGTGGCGACGTACTGATCGCGCGACAGGGCAAGCTCGTGAACCTCAGGCAGGAAAGGATTCCGGAGGACGAGGAGAGCGGGAGCGTCCGGGAGCGCTACGAGAGCGACATCACCCGCGTCACCGTCGAGCAGGCCGGGCCGGTCCGTGCGGTGGTGCGGGTCGAGGGCCGGCACAAGTCCCGCAAGGGCAAGACCTGGTTGCCTTTCTCGATCCGGCTGTACTTCGCGGCCGGTGCCGAGAACGTTCGTATCGTGCACACGTTCGTCTACGACCGGGACGGTCAGAAGGACCACATCGCCGGGCTGGGCGTGCGATTCCGCGTGCCGCTGCGCGATCCGGCGTACGACCGGCATGTCCGTTTCGTCGGCGAGAACCACGGCATGGTCGCCGAGGCGGTCAAGGGAATCACCGGACTGCGACGCGATCCGGGTGCCGTCGTCCGCGCTGCGCAGGTCGCCGGAACCAAGCTGCCGGACCCGTCGACCTGGGACCAGCGGGTCACCACTCGGCTGCAGTACATCCCCGAGTGGGGCGACTACTCGCTGAGCCAGCTCACCGCCGACGGCTTCACGGTGAAGAAGCGGACCGCGAAGGGATACGGCTGGATCCCTGTCGACCAAGGGCGTCGTGCGTCCGGACTCGGGTATGTCGGCGGTGTCAGCGGCGGAGTGGCCTTCGGACTGCGTGACTTCTGGCAGCGGCATCCCACCCAGCTGGACATCCGCGATGCGGCGACCGACGAGGCCGAAGTCACGGTCTGGCTGTGGTCGCCGGACGCCGGTCCGATGGACACGCGGTTCTATCACGACGGCATGGGACAGGACACGTACCCCGAACAGCTCGAGGGTCTCAACATCACCTACGAGGACTACGAGCCTGGGTTCGGGACGCCGTACGGGATCGCGCGGACGTCGGAGCTCATGCTGTGGGCGGTGGCCGCGACACCGACCGCGGCTCGGCTGGGCGACATGGCGGACCAGTTGCGCGTACCGCCTCAGCTGATCAACCCCGTGGACCAGCTGATGTCGACGCGGGTCTTCGGTGGGCTGATCAGTCCGGTCGATCGGTCGGTCCCTGCGAAGAAGTCGATCGAGGATCATCTGGACTTCCTCTTCGACTACTACCGTGGGCAGGTCGAGTCGCGGCACTGGTACGGGTTCTGGGACTACGGCGATGTCATGCACTCGTTCGACGAGGACCGGTCGGTCTGGCGGTACGACGTCGGTGGGTACGCCTGGGACAATTCGGAGCTCTCGCCTGACTTGTGGCTGTGGTACTCGTTCCTGCGGTCCGGTCGCGCCGACATCTTCCGATTCGCGGAGGCGATGACGCGGCACACCGGTGAGGTCGACGTCTATCACCTTGGCAAGTGGGCCGGCCTTGGCACGCGGCACGGCGTACAGCATTGGGCGGACAGCGCGAAACAGCAACGGATCAGTACGGCGATCTATCGGCGGTTCTACTACTACCTGACCGCCGACGAACGCACCGGTGATCTGCTGTCCGAGCTGGTCGATTCCGACCGGACCTTCCTGGTCCTCGACCCGATCCGCAAGATCCGGACCGAGCCGTACACGCCGGATCCGCACGCGTTGTCCATCGGGCTCGGGACGGACTGGAGCGGACTGGCCGCGGCCTGGCTGACCGAGTGGGAGCGTCAGGGGCCGAAGGCAACGATCGCCAAAGCGAAACTGCTCGGGACGATGGAGACGATCGCGGCGATGCCCAACGGCTTCGTCACCGGCGGCGGGCTGTACGACCTGGACACTGGTCGCTTCGCGCCGGTCACCGAGAAGACGGTGAGCGTGTCACACCTGAGCGCGATGTTCGGTCAGGTGGAGATCTGCGCCGAACTGATCGACCTGGTGGAGATGCCGGCGTTCGAGGCGGCTTGGTTGCAGTACTGCCGGCTCTTCAACGGCACCCGCGCCGAGCAGACGGCCGAGTGCGGCGCGTACTTCGGCAACCTGATCCTCCGGCAGGGCCATGCCCGGCTCACGGCGTACGCCGCGGTGCGATTGCAGCGCGACGATCTCGCGAACCGGGCCTGGAAGGAGTTCTACACCGGTGACGGCTATGGTCCGGGCCTGCCGTGGAAGGCCGACCCGGTCGACTCCACCCTCAACCCGACCGAGGTTGCCAAGTGGGTCTCCACGAACGCGACGGCACTCTACGGTCTGGCGGCGATCCAGTCCCTAGCGCTGGTTGGTGACCACATCGTGAATCCCTGATCCGGTCAGGGTCGGCTTGACCTTCGCCATCGTCCCGTCGGGGGCGAAGGTCAGCCGGTCGATGGTGGTCTCGCGATGAGTCCCGTCGCCGCCCGGCATACCGAAGCGGTGGTAGGCGACGTACCAATCGTCCGTGCCGGGGACCTGGATGATCGAGTTGTGGCCGGTGCCGAGAATGCCTTGCGCGGGATCCTTCTCGAGGATGACACCGCGGTAGGTCCACGGTCCGTCGACACTCGTCGCGGTCGCGTAGCCGACGCGATAGTCGGGCGAACCGGTGTCGTCGATCGAGTACGTCAGATGGTACAAACCCTTGCGGTAGTTGACGAATGCGCCCTCGCGGAAGCTGGTCAGACCGCTGATCGCCTTCAGCGTCTCCGGTTTGATGGACACCATGTCGTCGCCCAGTTCGGCGTACACGGGTGAGCCGTTGCCCCAGAACAGGTAGTACTTCCCGGTCCGCGGGTCCCGGAACGCGGCCGGGTCGATCGCCTGGCCGGACGTGACCGCCTCGTTGTTGAGGATCATCGCGGTCGGCTGCGCGGTGAACGGTCCCTCCGGGCTGTCCGCCACCGCGACGCCGATCGTCTTCCGGTTGTACGTCGGGTTGTGGCCGGAGAAGTAGAAGTAGTACTTGCCGTTGCGCTCGATGATCGTCGGCGCCCAGGCGTTGCCTGTTGCCCAAGGCACGTTTGCACCGTCGAGGGTGAGGATCGGCTTGGCGGATCGCTCCCAGTCTCTGAGGTTCTTGGACTTCCAGACGTAGAAGTCCTTGCCGCCCCAACCGGGGACTCCGTCGGTGGTTGGGTAGAGGTAGTAGGTGTCGCCGAAGACGGCGATGTTCGGATCGGCGTTGTATCCGGGCAGCACCGGCGAGCGCATGACGACGGCCTTGACCTTCCACGCCCGCATGGTTCGGTCCTTGGCCTTCACGATGAACGTCTTGGGCGACGTGAGGTCGACAGGGCCCTTCGGCGAGATCTTCGAGTCGGAGACGAGGGTGAAATCCGGTCGCACTCTGCTGAGATCCGTGCCGGGGCGGACTGGCAAGGTGACGGTCGACGATGCGTCGTCGATGACCGCGGGAACCTTCAGACCTTCTGCGTCGGCGCCCAGGATCGCGCGCGGATCGGCATCCCGGTCACGGACCTCGGCGGGCGACAGGGCGCGGTTGTAGAGCCGGAAGTCGCGCACCTTGCCTTTGAGGTACTTGTCGGAGGTGTAGACGGAACGCCCGATGTAGTTGGCCGCCGTGCGCCCGCCGCCGATGTCGCCGGGGTCGATGGTGACACCGGTCTTCTGGCCGACCTGAACTCCGTCGAGATAGATCGTGGCGACGCCTTGGGTCGTGAGTGTGTAGGTGAGCGCCTTCCAGGCACCACGCGGTACGGCGCTCGACGACGCGGTCTGTTCGGTCGACCAGTTGCCGCTGGCAATCGACGTACGGTAGGCATCGCCGGTGGTGAACAGATAGCCGTTGCCGATGTTGTTCGCGGTGTTGCCCAGTCCCCAGATGAAGTACGGCGTGGTCTGGCCGGCGTCGATCCAGACCCGAGTCGAGACCGTGGTCGCGGTGAGCCCGGCCATCAGGTTGTCGGGGAGTTTCACGTGACCGTTGGTACCGCCGAGGGCGAGCGCGCCGCCGACCCAACTCGCGTCGCCAGCCACCTGGCCGTCGTACCCATGTCCTGTTGTGTCGGTTGCTTTGGTGCCGCTGGTCTGGTTCAGGGGGTAGTGGGCAACCAGTCCGTTCGCATCCGCCTTCACCGGGTCTGGCAGGACGATGCCGCTGCGCAGGCGGTCGAGCTCGGCCTGGGTGACCGGTATCACCGTGCCGTGGCGAGGGCTGGACGGCAGCGAGTACTTGGTGGGGACCTTCCAGTTCGGTGCTTCGAGGTCGTTGGTGCCGAGCGGGATGTAGCCGCGGCCGCCGTACTCGTCGACGAACAGGTAGTACTTGGAGCCGGAGGTGTCGCCGGGGTTGGCCTTGAAGACCGTCGGGCCTTCGACCGCCGAGGTCCCCGCGTCGCGACCGATACACGAGTCCTGCATTGCCCATGCCGGCTTGCCCGGCAGGTCGACCGCGGTCAGCGACGTGGACTTCTCTTGGATGATGTCCGAGCAGCCGGTGCCGCCACCACCTTCGTCCTTGGTGAAGCGGTAGTAGGTGCCGCTCTCCTTGATGACGGTCGAGTCGATGCGCGACTCGGCGCGGTCCTGCCAGATCTTCGGTGTGCTGAACGTCCGGAAGTCGCTAGTCGTTGCGTAGAGCATCCGGTTGTACGTCGAACCCGTGTGGCCGGGGTCGTCCGCGGCATACAGCTTCGATGCCCAGAAGACGACGTACTGCTGGAGTTCCGTGTCCCAGTAGGCCTCGGGCGCCCAGGTGTTGCCGGCGGTCTCGGGCGACACGAGGACATGGCGCTGCTCGGACCAGTTGACGAGGTCGGTGGACTCCCAGACTTCGAGATAGCGGCTGCCTCGGCGTTGCGCCGCATCCCAGTCGCCGTTGCGGCCGATCGACAGATCGGTGGCGATCAGGAAGAACCGGCCACCGTCAGGAGACCGGATCAGGAACGGATCGCGCAGACCGAGCGTGCCCTTCGTGGACTCGAGCACGGGCTGGCCGTTGTTGAGCTCGTCCCACTTGAGCGCGGTGTTGCCGCGGCTGGCGGCGAAGTAGATCTTCTCACCGGCGACCGAGTTGCCGGTGAAGTAGCTGAACACATAACCGACGTACGGCGCCGCCGCCGGGCGCTCGGGTGGTGTGTCGGCGGCGTTCGCGTGGGCGACCTGCGCACCGAGGAGAGCAAGGACTGCGATGGCTGCGTGGAGCATGGGGCGGATGCGGATCTTCACGTCGACCTCACCAGGGTGTTAACGTTAACAGTGCTGGTACTTTGATCGATCCTTCGCGGTCCGTCAAGCCCTGGCGCCCGACATTCGAAGGGTTTAGATCTATTTCCCGATTTGATCGTTCTATCGAATCGCTTCGATTTATCACCCCGCGAACCCTTGACCGCATCGGCGCAGCTTTGTAAATTCTTCGATGGAAAGCGTTTTCCTCTCAGTCCCGCCCCGTTTCACTGGAGGTTTTCCCATGCGATCCATCACTCGACGGCTGCCTTTCCTGGTGGTGGCAGCCGTCCTGACGGCCACCGCCGGCACCACGGTCGCCGCACCGCAACTCCTGCCCAAAGCCGCAGCATCGACGTACGCCCTGCAAGGCTGGGCAACCCAGGGAGGCGGCACAACCGGCGGCGGCAGCGCCTCAGCCGTCACCGTGACGACCGCCGCCGCCCTGATCAGCAATATGCAGGCCAGCGGAGCGCGCGTGATCCGCGTCTCCGGCACGATCACCCTGTCCGGAATGAACAAGGTCGCCGCCAACAAGACGATCATCGGCGTCGGCAGCGGTTCGGCGATCGTCGGCGGCGGCCTGAACGTCGCGAGCGTCAGCAACGTGATCATCCGCAACCTCAACTTCCGCAACTGGGATGACGACGCGATCAACGTGCAGTACTCGACCCGCGTCTGGATCGACCACAACAGCTTCAGCAACGGGTACGACGGCGCTGTCGACGTCAAGCGCGCCTCGGACTACGTGACCGTGTCCTGGAACAAGTTCTCCAACCACGACAAGGTCGGGCTGATCGGTCACAGCGACGACAACGGCGGTGAAGACCGCGGCAAACTGCGCGTCACCTACTACGCCAACTGGTTCGACGGCACCACCCAGCGCCACCCCCGGGTCCGCTTCGGCAACCCGGTCCACGTCTTCAACAACTACTACCGAGGCACCAGCGGGTACGGCGTCGCCTCGACCTGCAACGCCGGTGTCTACGTCGAGCGGAACTACTTCGACGGCGTGTCGAAGACGGTCGTCGCCCAGACCGGCGACTCCCCCGAAGGCAACGTCAAACTCCTCAACAACTACCTGGCCAACTCGGGCACCCCGGTTTCCCGAAATGCCGGCAGCGTCGCGGCGATTCCCTATTCTTACGTGGTCGACGCCGCCGAAAGTGTGAAGTCGATCGTGACCGGCGGTGCTGGCACCGGCAAAATCTGAATTCAGCTTTATTGAACCCCGGAGCACCTCCCGTCGCCCCACAGGAGGTGCTCCGGCAATAACTCATGTCAAAACTCGATCGTGCTCCACAGGTCGCAATTGTGCGCGCGGCTCAGATTGGTCCGCCGAATGGTGCGCGCGAGGGATTGGGCGACGACATCGGTCGGGTGTAGCCGCGGCCAGTGCGGGAGGCCCGGCATGTTCGGGTTGCCAGTGCGGGCGAACGCCGACCAGTAGTCGATCATCGCGTCGGACAGGCGTCGCTGGGCGCTGGTGAGGGGTGGGTTGGCGACACCGCCTCGCAACGCGAAGAGATACAACGCGTCGGCCGAGTGATAGGCGCCGTACGGGTAGGTTGCAGGCGGCAAGGTCGGCGGCGCGGTGCGGTCGGCGAACTCATACGCGTACGTCGGAACATGGCGCGCGAAGGCCTGGTTGCGTTTCAGCGTCGGGCAGGCGAAGGCGCTGTCGGTCGTGACCGACGCCCAGGTCCGGCTCGGCGGGACTTTGCTGCTCAGTGGATAGCGGCGTGCGACACGGTCGGCGTCCTCGCCGAATGCTTTGACCAGGTAGTCGCGATACTGCCGGCTGGTGAGCGGCTGAGTCGCCTGATCGACCATGCCCTGCACGTACGTCATCTCGTCGCGCGTCGTACCGGACAGCATCGGTACGTCGTGCGCTCGGCTCTCCGCTGGATTCTCCGGCAGCGTCGAACTGCCGTAGGCGAGTCCGGCGAACTGGCCGAAGACCGGCATCAGTTCCGTCGGGCTCTTCAGCCGCAAGCAGTCGACCGTGGAACAACCGTGGGTGGCGGCAACGGATCGGCCGCGCGCAGCGACGCTGCCCACCGCCTCCCACGGTGAAACGGTCGGCAGCCCTGGCGCCAGCGCGTTGGCCGGGATGGGCGACGTACACAACGAACTCTGGATGATCGCTCTGTCGAACAGGCCCGCCGCAGCGGGCGCCGCGAGCTGCGCGCACACGCTTTGCCCACCAGCCGACTGCCCGAACAACGTGACGTTGCCCGGGTCACCTCCGAAGGCGGCCGCGTTCTGCCGGACCCACCGGAGCGCGGCCTGCTGATCCTCGATCCCGAAAGCCCCTGAGCCATCAAGCCCGGGATAGCCGAAGTTCCCGAAGATGCCGAGGCGGTAGTTGATCGTCACCACGACCACCTCACCGCGAACCGCCAGCCGATGCGGGTCGTACTCACCACCCGACCCCTCCACGAACCCGCCGCCATGCAGCCAGACCATCACCGGTTTGCGCGGTCCAGTTTTGGCTGGCGTCGTGACGTTCAGATAGAGACAGTCCTCCTCGATACTGGGCGGCGTACCAGTCGCGGACTCCGCCTGAGCGCACCGCGGTCCGATTGCTGAGGCCGCCCGTACGCCGGTCCACGCCGCCGCGGGCTGCGGTGAGCGCCAACGGAGAGCGCCGACCGGCGGCGCGGCGTACGGGATGCCGTTGAACTCGCGGTACTCCCCCTTCTTGACGCCGCGGACCGCACCCTGCTCGATCCGCACAACCAGCGGATCGTCAACGGCAACCACCGGCGCCGGGAGCAGAGCGGCCAGCGCGAGCGCGAGTATCTTCACCATGAGGTCCTCACCTAATCAATACTAGCGTATTGTTCTGCTCAGGAGGCTAACGCAGTGAGAGGTCAGGGTGCCGCCCACGACGAGCGGCGAACCGCGATCGTCGAAGCAGTCTTCGCCCTCGTCGACACCGGCGGCGTCGACCAGGTGACGGTACGGCGAGTCGCCGACCAGGCCGGCGTCTCGATCGGCCGGGTCCAGCACTACTTCCCCACCAAGGACGACCTACTCCACGCCGCCTTCACCGCCATCAACGACCTCGGCGCCGCCCGAGTGCAGCAACAAGCCACCGCCGAGCCGGCCGACGTACTGCACGCCGTACTGACTGTCCTGATCCCCCGCACCGAGGACGACCGCAGGCTCTTCCGAATCCAGCAGTCCTTCGAGACCTACGCCCTCACCAACCCAGAACTCGCCAAGCACCTCAAACAGGGCTACACAGACCTGGCCGCCCTCTTCACGCTGCTCCTCGACGGTCAACAAGCCGAAGCTCAACAACTGCTGGCCACCGCGATCGGCCTGTCCACCTTGGTGATCACCAACACCATGACCCCGGGACAGGCCGACCGGATTCTCCGGCGGTTGCTACCGCACTCGGATGACGATTGAGGACGATGAGACGGCGCCCAGGCCGGGTACGGCTGGTTTGTAGACGCGGTAGGTGTAGGTGCCTGGAGTGGAGAACTTGAGGGTGAAGAGGTAGCCCGTTGAGGTGGTTCCGTTGGGCATGCGTTGGCGGAGTTGCTTTGCGGTTCCGGCTGCCTTCCAGGTGGAGCCGATCAGGCGTTGGAGGTTGACTACCTGGTTGGTGACGGTCGGGGTGGCTGCTCCGTAGAACTTGACGGTGGTTCCGCGGACCACGGACGTCGCGGTTGCGCGGGCTGACAGCAACTGGGCTACCGAGACGGGTTGGTTGGCCGAGTTTGCCGCGGCGCGGGTGGCGTCGCCGGCGTACGACCACATGAACTGGGTGTACGTCTTCGGGACTTGGGTGCTGGAGGCAACGCCGGTGGTGCTGGTGGTGACCGTGGCGACCTTGGTCCAGGCGCCCGTTGTTGCGGTTCGCTTGTAGAGGACGACGGGGACCTTGGCCAACACTGCGCCGGTGGTGATGTCTTTGGCTTGCGTGCTGACGACCAGGGAGCCGCCGTACTTGATGGTTGCGGCCTTGCCGATGGTCAGCGAGGTGGCGTTGCGGACGGCGGTGGTGGCGTGTGGCGTCGGTGGTAGCAGGGACACGTTGCCGGCGAAGTCATGCGCGATCGCGGAGACGCGATAGACATGGCCGGTTGCGCCGGTGAAGGTCGCATTGCCGGCCGGGACGCCTTGTTTCCAGGTCGTGTAGGCGCCGCTGTCGGTGGCCACCAGCACGTCGTACGACGCGATGCCCGAGGTCGCGTCCGTGCCGCTCCACGACACCGTGAACGTCTTCGTGGTGACCGACACCGGCGCGATCGCTTTCGCCGTGGGCACGGTGTTGTCGACCAGATTGGTCCAGGTGTTGGTGGCGATGGCCGGGTTGAGGTCGAAGACGATGTCGGCACGGCTGCTCAGGACGGTGCCGTCGGCAACGACCTTCGGCTTGACCGTAAAGTAGAGCACGCCTTGTCCCTCGGTACCGTCGACGTTCGGCGGCAGGAAGCCCTTCAGCGGATCCTCCGGCAGCGCGCCGGTGACGACGTCCTGGGTCGCGAGGGTCCACTTCACCGAACCTTGTGCGTCGTACGACGCCTGCATGTCCAACTGCAGTCCCCCACCGAGCTCGAGGACATGGCCGATCGTGGTCGACTCCGACGCCGGCGTCCAACGCGTCGTACCGAACTGGACCGCGCCGAAGCGCAAGGTGCTCAGGTCGTACTGCGCCGGATTCAGGTGATCGGTCACCCGAACCTCCTGCGCCGGGGCACTGGCGGTCTTCGCATTCTCGAAGTAGACGGCGAACGTATGGACGCCGCTCGTGGTCACGGCACGCTGAGGACCACCGCCGATGGGTCCGGCCAGCTCGTTCGGATCCAGCGATGCCACCGAAGTCTGTGGCGCGGACGGGCCCCCGAAGCATCTGGTGCCGACGGCAATGATGTTCTTGGCCTTGGAGACGCCGTCGAGCACATTGAGGAGCACCGAGCTGACGGGCCACACGTCCGCCACGCATTGGGCGGCACTCACCGCCGACCAGAACATCTCCGACGTCGAGGAGGCCTGGAACGGCGGCGCGTGGTCCGCGATGTTCTCGACAATCGCCTTCTCCGCCCCCAGGGCGAACTTCAGGCAGTCGCCGCCGGGCATCCAGTCGATAGCGACGTCGAACACGGCATCCGCACAGCTGTCCTTGACCGAGTCCGCCGCGGCAGAACGAGCGGTTGTCGAGGACACCATGCAGTCGGAGGACAGTACGGCGAGGTCGTAGTTCGACGCACTCGGGACGGTGACCGTGAAGTCGTACTGATGGCTGGCGCCGGCCGGAATGCGCCCGACGAACAGCGGTACGCCGCGCTTGCCGTCTGCGGCGGTGTAGACGGAACGTTCGGGCGTCCAGTCCCAGTCACGCACCGGCGCGTTCGCATCGGCCGCCCCGACGAGGTCGAACTGTGGCGTGATGATCGATCCGGCCGGCAGACCGTCCAGGATCACCGGCGCGCCGAGGGCGTCGACGTTGCCGGTGTTCCGGACCGTCACGGAGACGGTCTGCGGACGGTTCGCGACGAAGCGGCCCAAAGTCACGAGGCCGGTCTCGATGTGCGCGGGACGGATGCCCTCCACGGTCAGCGCGCCATTCACTCGAACGGTGCCTTCGGTGGTCGAGGTGACCACGACGTCGTACAGACCCAGCGTCGCAGCAGTCAGATCGAAGGACACCTGGAGCTCACGTCCGTCCGCCGAAACCGCGAGCGGTTGACCGGTGACTCGCGCGGTTCCGCGGACGAGCTCGACCTTCTGGGAGGTCGCCATCGCCTTGCCCTGCAGGGTAATCGTGGTCGCGGCGGCCGCGCCGACACGCTGGGGTGTGACGGCGGCCAGGGTCAGCATCTCCGGCCCACAGGCCGGGTTGACGCAGACGGAGCTGAAGACGAACTTCCCGGGATAGCCGTCGGGCGAAACAATCGCGAGGTGATCGCCGGCCGTGTCGAAGGTGCAATGTGGTGAGGAGTACCACGACCGCGGGCTGCAGATGAAAGACCCGTTCGGACCGTAGACATCTACGTCGTGGGCCGGGTTGCCCATGATGACGGGATTGGTCGCAGTGAAGTTCATCTGGTCCCCGACCGCCTCGGCGAACCGGTAACACGCCAGCTGGTCGACCTCACCCACGTCTCCGCGTTGTTGCGCGATGCCGGACGCGACGCCCTCCACGCGTTGGCAGCCGACGGGGTTGTTCGTTCGCCGCAGGGCGACGCGGTACCCGCTGTCGTCATCGATCGGGCCGGTGACGATCAGTCGGTAGGGTCCGGGCTGCGTGAGTGCACAGTTCGTATGAGCAGAGCTACTCACCGAACAGATGGACTGGCCGGTTCCGCTGAACAAGGTGACCCGCAGGTTGCCCGAGGTCGAGACAAGGCTCAGCCAGGCCCGGTCCTCGCGGACCAGCCCGCTCGTCCAGCAGCTCCCGGCCGCGGCCGGTGACATGGCGCCGGTCGCAGCTGGTGCGGTGATCGGCACGGTGGAGTCGATCGAGTTGCAGCCTGCTGTCGAGCCGAAGTCATTCACCCAGAACCGGTACGTGCCTGCGCGTGGGTCGTCGGACGAGCTGTAGTCGGTCCGAGTGATCAGACGGTACGGCGCGTTGCCGGTCAGCATGCAGGTCACACCGGACGACGCGTACGAGGTGTCGCACAACTGCGCGCCTGCGGCGTTGTAGACCAGGCCGCGCAGGGACTGTCCCTCCGAATTCACGGGCGCGGTGATGCGGAGCGCCGTACCGGATGTTCCCGGCAGTTCTCGGCAGCCCAGCTCTGGACCAGCGGTGAACGACTGCGAGATCGCAGCTGCGGTCCAGCTGACGTCGGTCGCCGCCGGGCATGTCCCGCTGCCTGTGAGCCGGTACAAGCCGAAGCGAACGCCCGATGGGTAGCCGTTCGGGTCACCGGTGAACAGCACCCGGTACGTGGTCGAGGCCTTGAGCTGCAGCATGGTGTACGCACTGGACGTCGAGTAGACGCGGGCGCCGGTCGGCTCGTAAACCGTCACGCGGCCGGACCAGCTCCCGTTGTCCTGCGCATAGCGGAGCACGTAGTCGCCGAAGGTGTCCGAGGTGATCAAGGCGCAGTCGGCCGCCTGGGCTGAGCGGTCGACCGAGACGGGCAGCGGCTGCTGCCAGGTCCCAAGCGTGCTGGTGGTGCATCCCGTCGTACTGGCGATGTTGTAGGTCCAGAGTGTGGCGGTGGCTGGGTCATGGTCGCCGCTGCTGGAACCGGAGCGCGTGACGATGCGCCACGGCGCCGCACCGGTCAGGCGGCAGTCATAGGCGTCGCTGTACGGCGTCACCGAGCACACCTGCGAGCCACCGGCATTGTAGACGTCGGCATACAGCGCGTCCGTGCCGAGTTTGATCCGCAGCATCGACCCCTGCGCGTCGCCGAACTGCCGGCAGTCGAGCTCCTGCCCGGTGGGCAGCGAGATCGCCGTGCCGGTTGAGTTCCAGGCCGTCGAGGAGATCGCCGGACAGCCGGCCGAGCCCTGGATCTGGGCGAGCGCGACCGCGTAGCCGGGTGGGTATCCGTTCGGATCGCCGGTCACGAGGATGCGGTAGCTCAGACCTGCTTTGAGCTCAACAGAGCTGTAGCCGGACGCCGAGTCGTAGACGCGTGTTCCGCCGGGTTCGTAGACGGCGACGCGGGCCGTCCAGCTGGCGTTCTCCTGCATGATTCGCAACGCATACTGACCGAAGGCGGCGCTCGGCACCAGGTAGCAGTCGGCCGCATTCGCCGTCCGGTTGGCGCTGATACTCGGCGCCGAGTTCCAGCTCGTGAGAGTCGAACTGGTACACCCCTGTGCCGACGTGAGGTTGTCGAGCCAGGTCTTGTAGGTGGACGGTACGGCGTCCGCGCCGCTCGACGAGCGGGTGACAACCCGGTACGGCGCGGTGCCGGTCAGCCGACAGTCGTTCGCTGACGAGTACGCGTACCAGCTGCAGACCATCTCCCCGGACGAGTCGAGGACGACGGTCGAGAGGTACGGCGTACTGGCCTGGGTATCGACTCGCAGCAGGGATCCGGTGGTCACGGAGACCTGCCGGCAGTCGAGTTCGTTGCCGTCAGCAAATGTTCCGGAGAGTGGCTCGGTGCCGAAGGCAGTGGTCGGGGCCAGTGCGCAGGTGCCGCTGGCGGCGACCTCGAACAGGCCCAACTGGTAGCTGGCCGGGTTCGAGCCGACGTTGCCACTGATCTCCAGCCGGTACTGCCTGGCCGCGAACAACTGCAGCGTGCCGAACCCGTTGCCCAGCGAACTCCGGTAGACCTGGGTGCCGGATCCGTCGTACACGGTCAAGGTCCCAGTCCAGTTCAGCGACGTCTGCACAAACCGCCACGCATACATGCCGAAGGCACCGGTCGTGACCGTGAAGCACTCGGAGGTCGTCGTACCTCGGCTGGCTGAGACCGGTAGTCCATCGCCCCACTGCCCGAGGGGCGTGGCCTGGCAGGTGTCGTCGGCAGCCGTTGCCCTGCTGGTCACCTTCGGCTTCGGCGGCGCAGTCGGTGGCGGGACCAGGCGCGGCGTGCCCGGGTTCCGCGGAGTCTCGGACTCCTGCGGTGTCGGGGTCGCCGGCGGTGTTGCCGTCGCCTGCGGTGTTGCCGTGGGCTGAGGTGTTGCCGTCGGCCCGGGTGTCGCGGTCGCCGACGGTTCGCCGGCCGTCGGCGTACTCGGGGTGTCCGGCGGTGGATCGGCCTGCGCTGATCGCGCGACCAGCAACCCGATCGTCAACAGACAGGCCAATGCGAGCGACAGCCCGCGAATGAGCGCAGGCATGCGCATCCGGTGCGGCATTTCTGGTCCCCCCAAAATTTGCCGTCCAACAACACGGGTCACATCGCTGCCACCATCGACAACGTTACGGCCCACTGCGGCGAAACTTTCCTACCCACAATCCTGTCCGGCAAGAGGTTGTGCACCATCAACCGTTTCATGCACAACCGGCTCCGGCGAGGCTCGATGCGAGCCGATGCTGGTGGCTCCATCGAGCAAGGAGATGTGAGATGAAGCGAAGGATCGCCATCATCGCGGCCGCCATCGGCCTGGGCCTCGCCGCCACAACTGCCCTACCGGCCAACGCCTCATGGCACCCCGGCACCGTGTTGTACACCGGCGCCAAACTGCGCGACTGCTACCACCCGACACACCCGTCGCAACCGGGGCTCGGCTGCACCAACTACACCACCATGAACCGCGGCTGGACCGTCCACGTCGTCTGCCAGCACTGGGGAGACGTCATCGCCGGCTCCGAAGCCTGGTACTACATCGTCGTCCACAACGGCCCCCAAGGCTACGTCCACGAGTCCCAAATCAACTCCGGCTACGACGGCTACATCCCCGGAGTAGACGTCTGCAACTACTAGTCCCCATCTTCGAGATGTGATCCTCGTGGATGTTCACCGCGTCCCGCCACGGGGAGGACAGCGCTGACGTCCAAGACGATCACACCTCACCTACAGCAGCCACGCACCGGCACCCCTCGACCCGTCCCAAGCCGACAACGTACGCGACAGCTGACCGCCGTGCCGACTGTTGCTGCTTCAGGATCAGGCGACTTTCCAGCTGATGGGGTCCGGCGCCTTCCCCTGGGCATGGACTCGGCCGATCACGTCCGCGCTGGCTGATCACCACCGCGGCCGACCAAAAGCAGTGTGGCTGGGCGATCCGATGGCTGAGGGAGATGGTTGCTGCCGGCGACCATCGTCTCCCTCGACTGAGGCTGACGGGCTGTGGTTGCTGTCCCGGCGACTAGGCGGCTTGCAGGTGACCCACCGTTGTAGGTGCTGACCCGACCGGCAGGTGGATCTGCGGCTGACCCATTGGTGCAGGGGCTACCCCGGGGATCAGGTGGCTGTTGCGACTGACCCGTCGGTGTAGGTGCTGCTTGGAAATCACGGGGTTGGGGGCTGATCCGGTGGTGTGGGCGGTGGCCGCGGTGGTGGCGGTGGTGGTGTGGCGGGCGTGGGTAGGTCCGCGGGCCGGTCTGGGGACCGGCTGCCGCGGTGGGGGTGATGGGGTGGGTGGGTTGGTGGTGTTGGTGGACCGAGGTGGTGGGGTTACGGTCCGGCGGTGGGGGTGGCGTTGGTGCCCCAGGGGTCGGTGTGGTGGGGGGCGAGGGCGGTCAGTCGGCTGAGGGCTTCGCAGGCCGCGGCCAGTGCCGGGTTGGGAAGAGTGCTGGCGGCTGGGAGCCGTTCGGGTTGCTGGTGGGTCGGGTTGCTGGTGACGAGGCCGCTCCAGTCGGCACTGGTGGTGCTGACACCGCCCCTACTGGCATCGCTCTCGCTAGTGTTGGGGCTGGGGGCAGGGGTGACCCAGCCGATGACCTTGGCGAGTGCGGTGCGGTCGGTTCTGGGTGGCGGGTCGGCCCACGACGGGCGGGAGACCTGCACACCGGCCGCGGTGATCGACAGCGCCCATTGACCGTCATGGACCGCGCGGTGATGGAACGCGCACAGCAACGCCAGATTCTGCAGACTGGTCGGACCGCCGTGGGCCCAATGGATCAAGTGATGGGCATGACACATCCAGGGTGGTGCTTGGCACACCACGCAGCCCTTGTCGCGTTTGTTCAACGCGCGGCGGATGTAGCGGTTCACGAACCGTTGCTCGGTGCCGACATCCAGGGGTTGGGAATCACCGCCGAGCACGATCGGCAGCACCGCGGCATCACACGCCAGGAGGCGGACCGCGCCTGCGGACAGGTTCCCGCCGAACACCAGTTCACCCACTCCGCCATGTCCACTGGTCGCACCGGCTTCGGCTGTGCCGCCGAGAGCGGCTGGGGCAGCATTGGCGAGGGTGGCTTTGAGGTCTTCGAAGTCGATGGTGACTGTCAGGTGCGGGACACCGGGTGAGTCGGGGTTACCTGCAGCGCGGTCCAGGATGATCTTCAGCGCGTCGGCGCCTCGCTGGTCGGCCGTGCGTGGGTCGCGTTCACCGTCGACGGTCTTGTGGGGCTTGGACAGGGTGTGGAGCTGAGTCTTGAGAAGTTCGGCATAGGCACCGGCCATGAACCCGGAGATCTTCACGCCGTCCTCGGTGGGCCGTAGCCGCAAGAACTCTTTCGCACGCGCCACATCCTCGGCCGGCTCCGGACCATCAGTGTCCAAAGTAGACAGCACCTTGTGCCCAAACCGGGTCAGCTCACGCGGGTTCGTGATCCGGGCGGCTGCGATCATCTGTTCTTCGGCGACGGTCAGGGTCTCGACCGGGACGGTCGCGGGGGCCTTCTCCAAGATCTTGACGATGACCTTGGCCTGGTCAGGAGACACCGCCGCGAGGCGCGCCGGATCCGACGGGTCGGGCAGCGCGGCAGTCACTGCCGGGTACTTGTGCAGGGCGGTGGTGAAGGCGAGGTCTTTGCGGACTTCGACCGGGTCGCGGCGGTAGCGTTCCGAGACCAGTTCGACGGTGTTGCGGGCGCCCAGTTCCTGGGCGAGGCCCAGGTCGTCGAGTCCGCCCAGGAGTTGGAGTGTGTAGGTCTTCAGTAGGGCGGTGGCAGCCTCCACGGTGTCGAGAGTGGACAGCAGTTCGCTGCCGCTCAGCGACCACACCGGGGGCAACGCCAACATCTCCATACCCAACAGCTTAGACACGGCCACCGACAGTTTTCGAGGCCAGAACCCCTTATTTACAAAGGAAGTGTGGGCTGTTTGGGGGCTAGTTGCACATTCAATTTGCCCACATCTTGACGGCGGTTCGAACCGTCCCGGGTTTGGTGCACCCTCGGATATGTGTGGACGACTGGTAGGTCGTCGCGAGTTGTCGTAAGCGTCACCGACGGTCCCGATCGACGAACTGAGGCCGTGCAACTGCAGAGTTCGGTCAGGTGCACCGAGGTGTATTGCGACCCGGCGTCGGGTGATGAATCGTCTTGTTCTGCAAGGGATTGCCTTGTCTTCTGCGTATCGCCGCGGCCTGGGCGATGGCCCGTTCCACGAACGCGGTGCAGGCGAACGTGCTGGTCGCAGGCGCACGTACAACCTGTCCCGCGTCGATCTCGGCCTGTCGAACCCAGCGGCGCAGCGTCTGCCGGCTGCGCGGGTGCCAGCCATCACCAGTTGTCTGATGGGCGTGGTGGGCGGTGGTTATACGAGCAGATCGGCAGCTTGCCCGGCGTGCTGCCGGTGATCTTGCGGGGTTGTTCAGGGCTGCGGATTCGGCGGTGTGTGGGGCGGTGCCGTACTGCTCGCGATGGAGGGTAAGCGGCGTGGGGTGCTCGGCAGATCCCGCGGGCGGTGACGAGTGTCGGCCTACTGCCGGTGCCGCCGTCCGCCTTCGGGCTGGTGACGGCCGTACAGATCGGCACTACGCACACCGACCTGGAGAACGCCCGCCCGTTGTCCTGGCCGGCCTTGGCTGGGCCTCGGCCGGCATCAGGCATCGGGCATCGGGCATCAAGCCGTGGTCTCCCAGATGAAGCCGTCGGGGTCGGTGAGGGGGGCGGCGTCGGTGCCTAGGACCAGGTGGTGGGAGCCGGTGCCTTCTTGGGGCATGCCGGTGTCTTTGGCCAGGGCGCGGCGGGGGTAGAGGGCGAGGGTGACGGCGGAGGACGGGGTGTCGAACTCGACGTATTTGCCGCCGAAGCTGCGGCCTACGGCCAGGCCGTTGTCTACGTAGAAGCGCTTGCTGGCCTTGACGTCGTCGACGCCTAGCAGGAGGGCTACCTGGTCGATGGTGCCGGTGACGGGGGCGGTGTCCTTCTTGCTGGAGCTGGCGACCTTGATGATCGTTCCGTCGGGGGTCTGGACGATGCCGCCGTAGCCCCAGAAGCTCTTGGTGGCGGGCTTGAGGGTGGTGGCGCCGGCTGCGGCGGTGGCTCCGATGATGGCGTCGACGTCGCCGGGCTGGGAGGCGACCAGGGAGAGGGCGAAGCCGCGGAAGCCGGTTGACGGCTTGTCGGTGCCGCGGACTGTTACGTAGGTGTCGAGGCCGGTGGCTCGGTAGAAGGCGTCGGCGGCGGTCGGGTCGGAGGCTTCGACGGTGACGGAGGCGAGAGTGTTCATGGCGGTGTCCTTTGCTAACGAGAGGTGGAGGTGGTTCAGCGGTCCTGGATGAGTCCGAGGACGTTTCCGTCGACGTCGATGACAGTGGCGACCACCCGGCCGGCGCCGACCTCGTGCGGGGCTTCCTGCACGGTTGCGCCGGCTGCGGTGACCTCGGCGAGCTTGGCGGCGATGTCCGGCACGTGCCAGTACGTCACCGGTGAGGTCATGCCCTGCGGTCCGCCGTCGGGTACCAGGCCGATGTGCTGGCCCTCGGCGTCGAAACCGACGTAGTACGGCGAGTCTGTCTGCGGCTCGATGCCGAGTAGGGCGGCGTAGACGGCCTTGGCCTTGGTGAGGTCGGACACGGGGTGCAGCACGGTCTTGATTCCCTGGGTGGTCACGGTCGCTCCTGTTGTGGTTCGTTGCTTGCTGTAGTCACAGCTTGCCGTTGGGAGCGCCCTCGCCACATCCGTGCCAACCACGGAAACCTCACCACGGATAGGGGTACGGATCCCGCCACTGAAATGAGGGAAGATTGGGCGGTGACCGCCACTGTCGACATCTCGCCCCGCGAAGGTGACGTGCTGGAACTGGTCGGGGCGCACTTCAGCAACGCGGAGATCGCGGCGCGGCTGAGCATCTCGGTGCGCACCGTGGAGAGCCACGTCTCCTCCCTGCTGCGCAAGCTCGAGGTACCGGATCGGCGGGCGCTCGCCCACCGTGCACCCGAGCCGACCAGCCCCGGAGGCGCAGTCTCCGCAGCGCCGGTGCTGCCTGCGGTGCTCACCTCGTACGTCGGCCGGGCCGGCGAGCAGGCGGCTCTGATCGAGCTGATCACGACCCGTCGCGAAGTGACCGCGGTCGGCCCCGGCGGCGTGGGCAAGACCCGCCTTGCGCTCGCGGTGGCGGCCGAGGCAGCCGGTGAGCACTTCGACACGGTCTGGTACGTCGATCTTGTCCCGGTCACCGATCCGGAGATGATCGCGACCGCGGTCGCCGCCACCCTCGGCCTCGGTGAGCAGCCCGGCCGGGACATCACCGAGTCCGTGATCGCCGCACTGTCGGATCGGCACGCGCTGCTGGTGCTCGACAACTGCGAGCAGGTCCTGGACGGCGTGGCACTGGTTGTCGAGCGGTTGCTCGCGACCTGTCCCCGGTTGACCGTACTGGCGACCAGCCGCGCCCAGCTGATGGTGCCGTTCGAGCACGTGTACCAGGTCCCGCCGCTGTCACTCCCCGTCGACGGTGAATCGGATGCGGTCGCGTTGTTCCTCGATCGTGCGGCAGTGGACGGTACGACGTTGGACGCGGCAGCGCGTGAGCAGATCGCGGTCATCTGTGAGCGACTGGACGGGATGGCGCTGGCTATCGAATTGGCCGCGGCCCGCTATCGGACCCTCGGGCTCGACGGCATCACCGCTGCACTGTCGCATCCACTCCGCATGCTCACTGGCGGCTTCCGCGCCAACGAGCGGCATCGTTCGGTGCGTGCGGCACTGGACTGGAGCCATGCGCTTCTGGATCCCGTCGACCAGGAGCTCCTTCGCCGGGTGTCCGTGTTCGTCGCGCCATTCACCGCTACCGCGGCAGCTCAGGTGGCCGAGTCGGACGAGTTCCTGGTGGCCGACGGCCTGGCCCGGTTGGCCGAGCAGAGCCTGCTGGTGGTGACGGCGTCACCCCGCGGTACGACGTACCGGGCATTGGAGACGATTCGTCAGTACGGGACCGAGCAACTCGCTGATGAGCTCGGTGCGGTCCGGGCGCGGCACCTGCACTGGTGTTTGGAGCAGGCGGCCGGGCTGACGGTGGATCGACCGGACTGGCGAGCCGGGTTCGATGCGGTTGCCGACGACCTCCGCGCGGCTCTCGCGTGGGCGGCGCAGGAACCGGAACAGCGCGCGAACGCGTACCGCCTCGCTCAGCGGCTGGCCGAGCTGACGTTCACCCGCACGCTGATCGGCGAGTCCCAGCTGCGGTATGAGCAGGCGGCGTCGCTCTCTGAGGAAGCGGCAACCGAGCTACGGAATGCCGCGGCCGTGGCGGCGTGCCGGATGCGGGGCGACGACCTGTACCGCCTCTACCGCGCTGCGGCGGACGCCGACCTCAGCGTCGGGAACACGGCTGGCGCGGCCCGCGATCTGGCGACGATCGCCATCTCGTCGTACCGATTCGCGGGGTTCGTGCGTCAGCTTCCCGCGGCGGAATCCGACGCGCTGGTTGCCCAGGCCCGCGAGCTGGCCGGTCAGGACGAGGCCGCGCAGGTCATGGTGGCGGTGGCCGAGGCTGGGCAGGCGCTCAACGCTTCGATCACCGCCGCGGACGGCCTTCCCGGCAATTCCGTCGCGGATACGATCGCGCTCGCCGTACGAGCTGTTGAGCTGACGCACAGCGCAGGCGATGCGCTCGCCGAGTCCATCGCGCTCGACGTACTGACCGGCGCTCAGAGCTGGGCCGGCGACACCTTCGCCGCCGCGACGACAACTCAGCGCCGCGTCACCCTGCTCGCATCCGCGCCGGTGACGCCGGCTGCCACGCACGAGCTGATCGAGGCGCTCGGCGAAGCAGCCGAAGCCAGCCTCGGCACCGGCGACCTGCACGCGGCCCGGCGGTGGGCGACCCAACTCGCCGAGCATCCCCTGCTCGCGGAAGTCGGTCACCGCGCCACAAGCTGGCTCCTCGTCGCGGACGCCTTTGCAGGCAACGTGGACCAGGTGCTCGCCGGCAGCGTCCGCTTCCTCGACGCCTGGCGACGCGCAGGCAGCCCAGCTCGTCCATCCCTAGGCCCCGCGGTCGCCGCGGTCGCGATGGTCCACGGCCTCCAAGGCGATCAGGACGCCCGCCAGGAGTGGCTGGAGATTTTCGATCACCTCAACACTCCCCCAGAGCACGCCTTCGGCTACGGCGCAGTCTTCGACACCACGCTCCTGCTCCACAACGGCCAACTGCCCGAAGCCCTCGAGCGGATCGCCCGGCCCCCTTCCGAGATCTGGAAGTGGGTCACCTGGATCTGGCACCACTGGTACGTCGCCCTTCGCGCCGAGGCCGCCGTACTCGCCGGGCATCCCGAGGCTCGCGCGCGCCTGACCGAGGCCCAGACCATCGTGTCCGGCAACCCACTCGCCGCGGCCCAGGTCGAACGAGCCGCAGCTCTCTTCAACAACGATCCGGCGGCGGCGCGAGCCACGGCGGCGACGTTCGACGCCCTCGGCTGCCGCTACCAATCCGAGCGCAGCCTGATCCTTGCCACAGGCAACTAAACTTCGGATCGTCGAGGTCTTGTCACCAGCCGTGAGGCGCGCTTAGGATCCCGCCCAATCCCTGGTGATCTTGCCCGAACTATCCGCCCCCATCGTCGAAGCGCTTCGACGCTTCGTTCGACAGACCCGGAAGGGAGATATTCCGATGGGTTCACGCAAGCTCAGAATTGCGCTGCTCACTGCTGCTCTGATGGTCGTGCCTGGTATGACGAACACGGCCACTGCTAGCCCTGAAGCCGGTGCTGCTCAGATCGTGGCCGACCTCGGCGTCGGCTGGAATCTCGGCAACCAGCTCGAAGCCAACTCCAACGGCTACCCGAGCGAGACGGCCTGGGGTAACCCGGCCATCACCCAAGCACTCATCGACAAGGTCAAGGCCGCCGGCTTCAAGTCGATCCGGATCCCGGTCTCCTACCTACGCACCATCGGCGCCGGCCCGAACTACACCATCGACTCCGCCTGGCTGAACCGGATCCAGCAGGTCGTCAACTACGCCTACAACCGCGGCCTGTACGTCATCATCAACATGCACGGCGACGGCTACAAGTCCATTCCCTACGCCTGGCTGATCTGCGATGCTGCCAATCAGACCGAGATCAGAGCGAAGTACCTGAAGGTCTGGCAGCAGATCGCCACCCGATTCCAGAGCTATGACAACCGGCTGATTCTCGAGTCGATGAACGAGAACTTCGACGGCCAGTACGGCGCTCCCACCCAGCCGTGTTACTCGAATATCAACGCCTGGAACCAGATCTTCGTCGACACCGTACGGCGAGCCGGCGGGAACAACAGCTCGCGCTGGTTGCTCGTCCCCGGCTGGAACACCAACATCGACTACACCGCCGGCAACTACGGCTTCGTCGTACCGACCGATCAGTATCGGTCCTCGTCCATTCCGGCCAACGAGCAGCGGCTCATGATCTCCGTGCACTACTACTCCCCCTGGGACTTCGCCGGTGAGGAGAACGGCAACATCACCCAATGGGGGCGCGGGGCAACCAACCCGGCACGGAAGTCGACCTGGGGTCAGGAGGACTACCTGGATGCGCAGCTCAAGCTGATGTACGACAAGTTCGTCGTCCGCGGCTATCCGGTGGTCGTCGGTGAGTACGGTTCGATCGACAAGACCTCGGCCGACTCCACAAACAACCGGTACCGCGCCGACTACGCGCGCGCCGTGGTGTCGACCTCGAAGAAGTACGGCGCCGCGACCGTCTACTGGGACAACGGACACAACGGCCAGTACGGCTTCGGCCTGTTCAATCGAGCCAACAACGCGGTGACCCAGCAAGGCATCATCGACGCCATCAAGAACGCTCGCTAACGGGCGAGCTCTTCCGCCGGGGCGGGAATCGGTCTAGGGTCCGCTGAAATGAGAGCGCTCTCACCTCATCCCCTCTACCGCCCCGGAGGTGGTTCCCCGTGTTCAGGAGTTCCAGAAGAGATCGTCGCCGTCGATGGCGTGCGGTTGTTGTCTCGGTGGTGCTGGCTGTTTGCTCGAGCCTCCTGGTGGGTGGCGTAGCGAAGGCCGCTGACGACTACACGCAGACGGTCACGTCGCTCAGCGCGACCCAGGCGCAGATTGCCTTCACGCCGACGACGGCGGCGGTCTATGTCGACGTCCACTACATCGTCGCGGGCCAAGGTCAACAGAACTTCCGGATGGATCTGAGTGGCGGTACGTGGCGCAAGACCGTGGGTGGTCTGTCGTCGGGGAGCGTCATCGACTACTGGTTCACGTATGAGAAGAGCGGGCCGCAGTACGACACACCGCACTTCAGCTACACCCACGGCGGTACGACGACGCCCACCGTTGCGACACCGACCTTCTCCCCAGGCGGCGGCAGTTATGCGACTGCGCAGACGGTGACGATCTCGACGGCGACGGCCGGCTCGACGATTCGCTACACCGTGGACGGCTCGACACCGACCGCATCGTCGACGTTGTACAGCGGACCGATCAGCGTGCCTTCGACCCGCACGGTCAACGCGATCGGGATCAAGGCCGGTCTCACGAACTCCGCGGTGGCGAGTGCGACGTACACGATCGGTACGACGCAAGTCAGCTGCACGACGCAGCCCGACGTACCGAACTTCGGGCCGAACACGCGGATCTTCGACCCGAGCATGTCGTCCACCGCCATCCAGGCGCAGCTCGATGCGGACTTCAACGCGCAGAAGGACACCCTCACGCACCAGATGGGCAGCGGGCGGATCGCGCACCTGTTCAAGCCCGGTGCGTACAGCGTGCACGATGATGTCGGCTACTACACCTCGGTCGCGGGTCTCGGTCAGAACCCGGGCGATGTCGTCATCAACGGCGCTATCACGGTCGATGCGTTCAACGAGTCCGACCACGGTGTCGCCTTGCAGAACTTCTGGCGGTCCGCGGAGAACATGGCGGTCAACCCGATCGGTGGTTCCAACCGCTGGGCGGTCGCGCAGGCGGCGCCGTTCCGTCGGATGGACATCCGCGGCAACCTGCAGCTGTACCCGGCCAGCTACGGCTTCGCCAGTGGCGGTTACATCGCCGACTCCAAGGTGTCCGGGCAGACAGCGTCCATCTCGCAGCAGCAGTGGTACACGCGGGACAGCAACCTCGGTAGCTGGGACGGCGGCGTCTGGAACATGGTCTTCTCGGGCACCCCCGGCGCGCCGCCGACCACCTTCCCGAACCCGCCCGAGACGACGCTGGCGACCACCCCGGTCTCGCGTGACGTGCCGTATCTCTACCTCGACGGCGCGGGCAAGTACCGCGTGTTCACCCCGTCGCTCCGCACCAACGCCTCCGGCGCGAGCTGGGCGAACGGGTCAACCCCCGGTACGTCGATCCCGATGAGCCAGTTCTATGTCGTCAAGGCCGGCGACACCGCCTCGACAATCAACTCGGCGCTCGCGTCGGGCTGCAACCTGTTCTTCACGCCGGGCATCTACCACCTGAACCAGACGCTCAACGTGACCCGGGCGAACACCGTCGTACTGGGCATCGGCTACCCGACGCTGATCCCGGACAACGGCGTCAACGCTATGCAGATCGCCGACGTTGACGGCGTACGGGTCAAGGGTCTGCTGTTCGACGCCGGTACGACGAACTCCGCGGCCCTGCTCACCGTCGGACCCTCGGGCTCGTCGGCGAACCATTCCGCGAACCCGACAACCCTTCAGGACGTGTTCTTCCGGATCGGCGGATCGATCGCCGGCCACGCGACGACCAGCCTCATCGTCAACAGTCACAACACGATCATCGACCACATCTGGGCCTGGCGCGCCGACCACGGGAACGCGGGCACCTGGGGCTGGACCCAGGCGACCGCGGATACCGGATTGATTGTCAACGGCAACAACGTGTTGGCCACCGGCCTGTTCGTGGAGCACTACCAGAAGACTCAGGTGATCTGGAACGGCCAAGGCGGCAAGACCATCTTCTTCCAGAACGAGATGCCGTACGACGTCCCGGACCAGGCGAGCTGGAACCGACCGAGCGGCCGCAACGGGTACGCGGCGTACAAGGTCGGCGACAACGTCACCTCGCACGAGGCGTGGGGGTTGGGAAGCTACAACTTCTTCAACGTGAACCCCTCGGTCAGCGCCTACAACGCCTTCGAGGCACCCAACAACGCGAACGTGCGCTTCCACAGTCTCTGCACGGTGTCGCTGAACTACCAGGGCACCATCACCCACGTCATCAACGACACCGGTGCAGTCACACCACCCGGCACAGTCCCGGTGAATGTGGTCAACTACCCCTGATCTGAATCGGCTCCGGCCGGCTCCTGCGCTGCACAGTGCAGGTTGCCGGCCGGGACCTTCAAAGCCGTCAGGTAGTTGTCGGTCGTCGACCGCGTGCACCCCGTGTACGGGTAGACGCCGTGCCCCCAACCGCCATAGCTCAGCAGAACCGTGCCGGCCTTGTTCTGCCCGTGAATGGCTGCGGCCCACTCGTACGGCGTGGAGGGGTCGTGCGCCGAATTGAGCATCAGGATCTTGTTCGGGGTTCTGAGCGTCGGGATGTGCTGGGGATTGCTGGCCTTCGGTGATGCCAGGCAGGCCGTGGTCGCGGCGTGGCCCAGATGGGAACCGCGGACATGCGGGGCGTTTCGAAGCTCAGCCGCAGTGAGCTGCTGGTAGTGCTTGAAGTCGCGGATGGTGAAGTTGAAGTCGCTGCATAGCGAGGCGGCCACGGGTTCTGCGACCGGCTCGCCCAGCGCGGCCGCGCGACTCGGCGCGGGAGCCTTCTTGCCGGTGTGCAGAGCCGCAACCCACGCGCTGAATCGAGGCCAATCGGGCCCGTAGCCCATGCTGCCGGCTTCGTCCTTCAGCTTGGTCGCAGTCACTTTGTTGCCGTCGGCATCGGTCAGCGCACCGCGTTCGGCCTTGGCCATCAAGCCGTCCCAGATCTTCACGACGTCCTGGCCATGCAGTGGCGACGAGGCCGTTCGCTGATTCCACTTCACCCACTCATGGAAGGAATCCTCGACCGCTCGCGCCTCGCTGGTCAGGAAGGCCTCGGTGCCCAGGCTGTGATCCACGGTCGAATCGATCACCATGGCGCGCACGCGACCGGCGTAGCGCTCGGCGTACATCTGCCCGAACAACGTGCCGTACGAAATGCCGTAGTAGTTGAGTTTTGCCTCGCCCAATGCGCCGCGCAGTGCATCCATGTCATCGGCGACGTCGACCGCTGACATGTGGTCGTACATCGATCCGGTCCGCGCGCGGCAGTCGGCGCGCAACCGCTTCTCGACCGTGACCAGCTGGGCGAACTCAGTGGCCGTGCGCGGATAGATCGCCGCCTGCTGCTTCTCGACCAGGTCCTGGTCGCAGAGCACCGGCTTGCTGCCGGCAACCCCGCGCGGATCGAAACCGATGATGTCGAACCGCTCCAGGATCTGCGGCGAGAAGTACTGCTCGGCCTCGCCGGCGAACTGCACACCCGAGCCGCCCGGCCCACCAGGATTGACGAACAGTACGCCGACGCGGTGCGCCGGATCGGTCGCCTTGTGCCGGTTCACGGCCAGCTCGAACGTCGGCCCCCCGGGCTTGCTCCGGTCGATCGGCAGAACCAGCGTGCCGCACTCATACCCGGGCTGCTCTCCGGCACACGGCTTCCACACGATCTTCGCCGTACCCGCGTGTGCCGGCACTGCCACGGCAGACAGCACCATCACACCCGCGGTCAACGCCCCGAGTGCTCGCTTCATCGGTCGCATAACTCCCTCTCGAAGGTTCATCGAACTCCCCTTCGAGGAGGTTGGCACCCGGCTGCGACTACCGGGACCACCCACAGGATGGCCTCTGCTCATCCTGTGGGCGTACGTCCACTACGACCATCCGTCGAGGCTCAGTAGCCGCCGAAGACGCTGCGCAGGGTGTCCAAGCTGATCGGGCCGGTCAGCTCGACCGATTCCGGCGTACGGTCCGGACCCAGGCGACCGGCCGCGAGCCGCAGCCATGCCTCGGCCGACAGCGTCAGCGTGCCGTCGGACTCATCAGCCGCGGTCGCCTCGAGGGTGACCGGGTCGGCCAGCCGCAGGGTGAACTCCTCGGCCGGGTCGGTCGTGACAACAGTCAGTACGGCGGTCTGTCCGTTGAGCTCGGCGGGTTTCGTAATCCAGCTGACGTCGCGGTCGGTCTGCAGCATCTCGGGGACCGCCGCCGCGTCGAGTGTGGCCGCGGGATCGGAGGCACTGCGGACGTCCCAGGAGTGGTAGGTGAGCTCGCTGAGGCGCATCCGCGCGAACGTCGCCAGGTCGATCGGAGCGGGCAGCCAGGAGAACTCGATCTGGATAGCGTCGCGCTGCTCCTCGGTCAGCGACTCGAAGAGCGCGAGCAGCTTCTCGTTCCACTCGAGGAAACCTTCGGCCTGCTCACGGCGAGACGACGAGTTCCACCGGTCCCAGACGGACTGGTTGAAGTCGCCGGCCGCGGGCGGTTTCCCGTCCACCGCCAACTGCAGGGTGTTGGTCATGATCTCCGCGCCACTGCCGAGGTGGCTCAGCACCTGCGCGATATCCCACTCCGTGGCCGCCGACTGCCCGGCCAGGGTCTCGTCGTCGAACTTGTCCACCAGATCCGCGAGCCGCTCGTAGCCGCTCCGGAGCGCGATGATGACGGTATCGGCGTTGCTCAAGCTGTGCCTCCACAGGAGTAGTCGGTTCAGTTGTCAATCACTTCGCCGCCGTTCCTATTCCGCCGCCGTGCTCACCGGACGGTTGCCGGGACGGAGGTCGGTGGGTACAGTCTGGTTTCTGTTAGGAAAGTTTACTTATAGTTTCGCTGCTGTCACCGAGCCCCGCCCCCGTTGGCCGGAAGGAGCGCGACGTGTCCCTGTTCCGCCGTACGACCGTCTCCGCTGTTGTTGTCGCGGTGTCCCTGATCGCTACCCCGGCCCACGCGGCCACCGCCTGGCCTGGTGGCCCGGCGGTGACTGTTGCCGATGGCAGCAATGTGTTCGGGACGAACCTGAGTGGGCTCTCGTTCGAGAGTCCAGATGTGTTGTGGGCAGTCAAGAACGGGCCCAGTACGTTGTACCGCTTGGTCCGGGATGGAACGCGCTGGAAGCCGGACTCGATTGGCGCGCGGTCGCTGAGCTATCGCGACGGCAGCGGTGATCCTGATGCCGAAGGCGTGGTCCGTACACCCGACGGCTTGGTGGTCGCGACCGAACGCGACGGCGACGACGACAGCACCAGCCTGCTGAAGGTTCTCCGCTACAACCCGAGCTCCACGGCGAAATCTGTCAATGCCGTTGCCGAATGGGATCTCACCTCGGACCTTCCCGAGGTCGAGGACAACTCCGGCCTCGAAGCGATCTCCTGGGTACCGGACTCGTTCCTCACCGCGAAGGGCTTCCGCGACGAGCGCACGAGCGCCGCCTACAAACCAAGCTCCTACGCCAACCACGGCACCGGTCTGTACTTCGTCGGTCTCGAAGACAACGGGATGGTCTACGCCTACGCCCTGAATCAGTCAGGCGGCACCTTCACCCAAGTAGCCGCTTTCGCTGGCGGCTTCCCATCCATCATGGACCTCGAGTTCGAGCCAGACACCGGCCGCCTGTGGTCAACCTGCGACAACCACTGCCAGGGCCGCAGCGCCGCGCTCACGATCGTGAACGGCAAATTCACCGTCTCCACGACCTACGACCGCCCAGCCCAACTCCCCAACTACAACCTCGAAGGCTTCGCGATCGCGCCCGCGTGTGTCTCCGGCCGCAAGCCGGTCGTCTGGGCCGACGACGACAACACCGGCGGCCACGCACTCCGCGCCGGTTCTCTCCCTTGCCTGTAACGAAATTCTCTCCCTAGGAGGCGATATGCGCAGTCTTGTTGTGGCGGTGGCGTTGACGGTTCTCAGTGGTGGTACGGCGGTTGCTGTTGCGCAGACGACTCATGAGCGGCCTCGGGTTGCGAAGAACATCATTTATATCCAAGGTGATGGTCTGGGGCCTGGGCAGCGGAACCTGATTCGGCTGGCTACCAAGGGCCGGTACGGCGAATTGGCGCTCGACAAGCTGCCGGTTGCGGGGATGGTGCGGACTACGTCGGTCGATCCGGATGAGGTGGTCACCGACTCGGCTGCTTCGGCGACTGCGTTGGCGACCGGTCACAAGACGAACAACGGGGTCGTCGGGATGGATCCGAAGGGGCGGCCGGTCGAGACGATTCTGGAGTTGGCGAAGAAGGCGGGGAAGTCGACTGGGCTGGTGACTACCGCCACGGTCACGGGTGCGTCGCCGGCGTCGTTTGCTGCTCATGTGCCTAGTCGCGATCTGCAGAACGACATTGCCAAGCAGTACATCGAGAACGTGAGGCCCGACGTACTGCTCGGTGGTGGTGAGGACTGGTGGTTCCCGAAGGGCAACCCGGGGCAGTTTCCGGACAAGCCGGGTGAGGAGGAGAGCAACAGTCCGTACGGCAACCTGGTCGAGCAGGCTCAGCGCACGGGCTACACCTACGTGCGCAACGCCGACGAACTGCGCACCACTCGATCGAACCGGCTGCTCGGGCTCTTCGCCAACGAGGACATGGTCGACTACGGGGAGCACGGCAAGTACGCGCCGCGTGTTCCCCTGCAGCAGATGGCTCGCAAGGCGCTGGATGTCCTGTCCAAGAATCCGCGCGGTTTCTTCCTCTTCCTCGAAGAAGAAGGCACCGACGGGCTGTCCCACGACAACAACGCCGCCGGTGTGATCGACGCCGGGCGCGCCCTCGACAACACCGTCGCCGAGGTCATGCGGTTCGTCGCCAAGCACCCGGACACCCTCGTCATCATCAACGGCGACCACGAGACCGGCGGTCTGAGCATTCAGGACTACGACACCGACGAGGAGAAGACCGACCCGCGCCAGGAGGGCCCCTTCCCGATCCCTGGTTCGAACCTGCGCTTCGCCGTCGACTGGGTCACCAACAGCCACACCGGCGCCGACACTCCCCTGACCGCATCCGGCCCCGGATCCGACCGCCTCGGCCGCGTCCTCGACAACACCGAGGTGTACGCCGTCATGCGAGCCGCCGCCCGACTCTAGAATGGCGCGGTGGCGACTGACTTGGTGATCGAGGAACGTCCCGTCGACGACCCGGAACTGGCCCGCCTGCTGGCCGCCGCGTTCGACGAACTCGTCGGCCGGTACGGCGCGGAAGGCCGGTCCCAGGTGAAGGACGGTGCCCGCTACCTCGTCGTACTGGACGATGACACCGCGGTCGGCTGCGGCGCCGTACAAGCCTTCGAGTCGTCCCACGAACATGCGGGCGACGGTGAAGTGAAGCGCATGTACGTCGCCCCCGAAGCACGTGGGCGCGGACTCGCCCGAGTCCTGCTCACGTGCCTCGAACACGTAGCCCGAGAGGCCGGACACCCCGCGCTCCGGCTCACCACTGGCCACCTCCAACCGGCCGCCATCGCCCTCTACGAGTCCGCCGGCTACCGCCGTACCGAGCCTTGGGGCAAGTACCTCAACCAGCCCGGCACCCACTGCTACGCAAAATCCCTCTAGATCGGTACTACGACATACCCCTCCGCCGGTACGGCGTAGGTCGTGCCGTTGATGATGAGCGTCGTGAAGCCGGGTGGGGCGTGAACCAGGAGGCGCTCGGGCTTGGTGCGCCAGGTGGCGGTCCAGGTGAGGGTCAGTTGGGTGGAGCCGGTACGGCGGAATTTGAGGCTGACGGGGCCGTAGACGGTGGCCATTTTGTCGAAGACTGTGTCTTGGTCGGTGGTTAGCCAGGCCATCGGGCAGAGGCGGAGCAGGTTGAGGTCGGTCTCGGAGAGCTGGTCGTCGACGACCGCCAGTCGCATCAGGGTGAAGATGGTCGCGTGGGTGCCGAGTGAGGCCGACATGCCGCCGCGGTGTTCGAAGGGGATGTAGGTCTGCGGTGAGACGCCGCCTGCGGCCAGGGAGTACATGCCTTCGAGGAAGCGGGCGCGGTTGCCGAGCTGCCAGGAGTGGAAGATGTTCCAGCTGTAGATCGGTTCGAAGCTGGAGATCTCGTGCTCGAGGATCGGGGCGTCGAGCGGGTGCTTGCGGGAGCCGCCGTTCCACAGCTTCGCGTTCGGGCCGACGCGGAAGTAGTCGCAGTACTTGACCATCCGCTCGTCGGAAGCCGGGAGCAGTCCGGCCCAGACCATCACCATCGCGCCGGCGTCGAGCCGCATCGCTTCGCCGAAGTTGCCCGCCGGACCGAAGTAGTTGTGCCCGTAGATCGGATAGTCGCTCCCATCCGGATGACGCCACTTCGGCGAGACCCGGCCGATCGCGTCCAGGCCGGTACTGGCCTTGGCGCGGTAGTCGGCCGCCAGAGCCGTCAACGCCGGCACACGCGCGTGGTTGAGCCGCTTCAGGAGCCGGATGGTCGTCGCCAGACCCTTGTAGATCCAGGCCGTCGCCCAGATGCTCTGGACCGAGATCTCCTCGTCAGACGCCTCCGCCGCCGGCGGCAGACCCACGACACCACCGTGCCCGGTGAGCTTGCACGCCATCTCGATCCAGTCGCAGGCCAGCAGCAGCGACGGCAGCCACTTGTCGATGAAGGCCTGGTCACCCGTCATCAACGCATGGGTCGCGACCGACATCATCACCGCACCGTGGTCGGGCAGCCAGTCGACCGCCTTCACTTCCTCCGGGGTCGAGTAGTACCCAAGATGCGACGGGTACAGCTCCCCCTTGGGCGTCTTCTTGCCCTGGTTGCCGAGGTAGAGATCGAGGTGCTTCGCGACCGTGTCGTGATGGCCGAGCAAGGACAGGAACATGTGGCTGGTCATCGACGTCGGCGTCGACCACAGCACGTCGTACCCCATCGACCCGGTCAGGAAGGTCGAGTAGGTCTTCCCCGGCACCTTGCAGGCGACCACCTCCGAGAACTGGATGTTCCGGGTGACCAGGTCGTTGACGTACTTCTCCGGCGTGCTGACCGTGGCCGCGGTCGCCGGCTTGCGGGACCAATACCGGTTCGAGTCGGCGAGCGCGCCGTCGTACCCGAGGTTGATCTCCGGGTTGAACTCGTTGGTCTCGTGGACCGGCCGCATGCACTGCAGGATGTCGACGCGCGAGCCGACCTCCGGCTTGAGCCGGGCGGCGATCTCGTAGATGTTCTTGCCGGCAACCTTGGGGTCAAGGAATTCCGGTGCCGGCGCCCCGTTCATCGCCAGTACGCCGAGCTGTGGGCCGCGCGGCTGCCACATCGAGAAGCCGGTCATCCCGTTGGCGCTCAGGTCCTTCTTCCAGCGGGTGTAGGTGAACGGCGCCAGCTCCGGGAAGCCCGTGAGGACGATGCCGTCCTGCCAGTTGTACGGGAGCTCCTGGGTGTAGTACGCGCGGCACACCCGGATCGCGAATCCGTAGTCGCGGTTGGGCTTCACCAGTCGTGCATCAGCGGCTACGACCTCAAGCCGGATCCACGCGAAGAGTGACTCCTCGCCGGTCACCGCGTCAGCGCCGTTCATGGCATGGGCGAACACCGACTGCCGTAGTACCAGCCCTGCTTCGGAGAACGTCCACTCCGTTTGCAGCACCGGCGTCGGGTGGTCGGCCCAGCTCTGGCGGCCGCGGCCGTACAGGCCTTGGTCCTCGCGGTAGACGTAGAAGTGGCCCGGGTACAGGTCCGGCATCCGCGGCGTCGGATCGTCCGGATCCTGCCTGCTGAACGCGTTGCCGCCCCACGGCGTCATGTCCAGCTGCAGCCGGTCTTTCTCGTAGTGCTTGTCGTCGTTCGGGTTGCTTTCCTTCTCGAACTCCTTGATCTTGCGCGCGAGCGGGGAGGGCGCACCGATCACGCTGCCGTTGTAGGTGACGTTGAACCGGAACAGGTGGTCCTTCCAGCCGATCGGCGTCCACACGTTGCGTGGATTCGGCCACCACAGCTTGGCCAGCTCGATATCAGGCTCGACCCCGGCAAGCCCGGAGACCGCCGGAGCCACCGCGGCGCTGCCCACCGATGCGGCCGCGGTTCCGCTGGGGACAGCGGTTGCCGCGAGTGCGCCACTACCGGTGGCAAGGAAAGTTCGTCTGGACCAGTTCGTCGCCATGCCGAACAACGTAAGGATTCCCGGATATCCCGCCTATCGTTTCGATGTCAGTGATCAGGCTCTTGACAGGCACAATGACGGCATGAACAGGGACAAACGAACCCGTGACCTCGCGTTGATCGCGACCTTCGCCGGTCTGGTCGGCGCCATGGGCCTGGTGCCGGGAGTGTCGCCGTTCGGGTTCCCGGTGCCGGTCACCGTGCAGACACTGGGCGTGATGATCACCGGCGCGGTCCTCGGCGGCCGCCGCGGTGGACTCTCGATGCTGCTCTTCCTGGCGCTCGTCGCTCTCGGCTTGCCGCTGCTGTCCGGGGGCCGAGGTGGGCTGGCTGTGTTCACCGGACCGAGCGCGGGCTACGTGATCGGGTTCCCGGTCGCCGCGTTCGTGATCGGCAGCCTCGTGTACCGGTTCGGAGCGCCGTACCGGATGTGGCTGGGACTGCCGAGCATCGTCTTCGGCGGGATCGTGGTGCTGTACTGCATCGGCATCCCGGTCACCGCGTGGCGCGCGCACCTCGACCTCGGTACGGCGATCACCGGGAGCGCGTTCTTCCTGATCGGGGACAGCGTGAAGGCGGTCATCGCGACTGTCGTCGCCGACGCCGTCCATCGCGCCGTACCGGATCTGCTGCCGCGGCGTCAGTCGTCGAAGCCGCGCGCGATCAAAGCCTCGGCCAATCCGTCGGCCTGACGGAGCGAGCGGACAACCAGCGGTACGGCGAACGCTCGCAGGCTGAAGCCGAGTCCGCGGGCCAGCTGGGCTTCTCGGACATCGCGGGCCAGGTCGAGGACGACGGCGACCGAACGGATGCCGAGGGCAAGGGCGATCCCGAAACGCTCGGGGTCGACGCCTACTCGCTTTAGCGGCCGGGCACATCTGACTGCGAGGTCGAGCAGGTCGGTCGTGCGCGTCGTACTGCTGATCACGCCCGCGAGGATGAGGAGCGCGGCCAGACCGCCGGCGACGTGGAAGGCGGTCGCTGGGCCGTCGGTCAACCATTGGTAGCCGCCGAGCAGTACGACGATGAGCAGGTAGGCCTTCCACTGTCTGGTGAGGATTCGGCGGGGAACGCGGGCGACGATGGTGGCGATGACCGCGAGGGTGAGCGCGGCTGCGGTCAACCATGGGTCGTCGAGGACGACGGTTGCGATCGAGACCACGGCCAGCGCTAGCACCTTCGAAACGGCTCTCGTTCGGTGCAGGATCGACGTACCGGGGACGTACGTCATCAGGTCGCTCATTGTGCGAGGTCCCGGTACGCCGTGCGGGCCTGATCCGGCTCGTCGTCGCAGACGAGGCGGCCGTTGTCGAAGACGAGTGTGCGGTCGAACCCGTCGAGCAGGTGCAGGTGGTGGGTCACCAGGATCACTTGCAGGTCAAGGCGTTCGATCTCGTGGCGGATCCGTCGTTCGTTGCTCAGGTCAAGGAGTGTGGTCGGCTCGTCGAGTACCAGGACCTCGGGTTCGGTGACGATGACGGAGGCTAGGGCGAGCAGTTGCTTCTGGCCACCGGACAACGTGTGCGCGGGCCGATCCTTCAACTGGGACAGGCCGTAGGTGGCGAGGACATCGTTGACGCGCTGATGCACTTCGGTCTTGGACAAGTGCAGCCGACGGAGGCCGAAGGCAACATCTTCGGCAACCGTCGGCATCACGATCTGCGAGTCCGGATTCGTGAAACAGAAGCCGACCTTGCGGCGGATCCGGCGCGCCTGGTTCGCCGTACTGTCACCGTCGACCCGTACGGTTCCGGTCTCCGGAACGACCAGCCCGTTGATCATCCGCACGAAGGTCGACTTACCCGAGCCGTTGGCGCCGATGATGCCGATGCGGCGTTCGTGGAGTTCGACGGTGATGTCTTGGAGCACGGGCTCGCCGTCGCCGAACGCGTGCGTCACCTCGGCGAATTCGATCAGCGGCATGCTTCGACCAGAATCGCCGTACCTTGGCCACCACCGGCAGCAATCGCCGCCACGCCGTACCGGCCGCTCTGCTGGGTGATGAGCTGACTGAACAACCGCACCGCAAGTACGGCGCCACTCGCACCCCACGGATGCCCGAGCGCCAACGCGCCACCTTGCGCGCAGACGCGCTCGTCGGGGAGTCCTAGCACGTCGCAACACGCAAGCACTTGACCGGCGAAAGCTTCGTTGAACTCCCAGACGTCGATCTGCTCGATGGTGAGACCCGTTGCCTTGAGCACCCGTTGCACAGCCGGCACCAACCCAAGCCCGGGTGTCGTCGGATCGACTCCGGCAGAGGCCGCCGCCAGCACCTTGAGCCCGGGGCCAGTATGGGACAGCGCTACCACGGCGGCCCCATCGTTGATCCCGCACGAGTTCCCCGCGGTCACCGTGCCGCCAGCCCGAAACACCGCCGGCAACTTCGCCAACCGCTGGGCAGTCAGTCCGCCCCTGATCCGCTCATCAATCGTCTGCCCGCCAACCGGCACGATCTCGTCATCAAACGCCCCCGCCACTTGCGCCGCCGCGGCCCGCTCATGCGACCGAGCGGCGTACTCGTCCTGACGCTCCCGCGTGATCCCATGCAACTCAGCCAACAGGTCAGCAGCCAACCCCATCTCGGGATCCCGATCCGCGGGCGCGAACGGTGCACGCTCGTACCGCACCGGCTCCGCCTCCCCCACCGGCGGCCAGAACCGCCAAGGCGCAGTAGAAGCACTCTCCACTCCACCCACCAACACAAACCCACCCTCGGTGGCCGCGGAGTCAACCCCGGTCGCGCCGCTTCCGCCGTGACCACCATCCGCGTGCGCCGCGGCCGCGAGTTGGATTGCGGCTAGGCCGCTGGCGCATTGGCGGTCGACGGTGATCGCCGGCACGTGGTTGGCGATGCCTGCTGTTAGGGCGGCTACTCGGGCGACGTTGCCGCCCGGTCCCATGCAGTTGCCTAGGACAACGTCTTCGATCTGGTCGGCGGGGAGTCTTCGGGTCAGCTCCTTCAGCACCGCGGCGCCGAGGTCGGCAGCGGTGAGGTCGCGGAACGCCTTACCTGCGGTGCCGATCGGCGTCCGGAGTGCGTGGGCGATGAACACGTCAGACACGCGCCAACCTCGCTCGATCGATCTTCCCGCCGGGCGTCAGCGGCAATTCGTCGACGACTCGCCAGTGGCGCGGGCGGTGGGACGGCGGCAGGTGTTCGCGCGCGTACTCCCGCAGCGTCGCCACGTCCGCCTCCGCGACAACCGCAACCGCGAGCACTTCGCCGAGAACTGCGTGCGGTACTCCGTAGACGACTACCGGTCCCTGGGCGACACTCGCGAGCCGTTCCTCGACCTCGGCGATTACCACGGTCGCACCGGCTGTCGTGACCGCGCCGGGGCGGCCGAGCACACAGAGCGTCGTACCGGACCAGCGGCCGCGATCACCCACCGTCGCCCAGCCCTCCGAGTCGGTTCGCAACGGGCCGGCGGCGCCGTCGGCGTACCCGAGGCAGATGTATGGCGACCGCACCCAGATCTCGCCGTCCCGGAGGTCGACCTCGACCCCGTCGAACGGGCGCAGATCATCCGCATGACTGCCAGCGGCAACAAACGACAACTCAGCAGCACCGTAGTAATGCACCACATTCGCCGCCGCCGACCGCCGCGCCAACCTCGCACCCGCCACACAGATCACTACATCCGACGCCAACTCGCCACCCAGCCGCTCAAGCTGAGCCGGAGTCAGACAAGCATGAGTCGCCTCACCCGGCTCCTCCACCACCCGGGCGCCAACCGCCGCCGCATGAACCGCCGCAAACAGGTTCATCGTCGCGCTCAACGGCCCCGGAACCCACACCGCTGCGCCTGAGCCAACCCCGGTCAACTCCGAGTAAGCCTCAAACGAAGCCCACCACGACTCCGGATCCCGCACCACGAACCGCGGCCGGTCGGTCGTCCCCGACGTACCCAACGCAATCGGCACCCCACGCTCCCGCGCCTCCAGCACCGCCCGCACCGGGTCAGCCGTCGCCAACGGCCGCACCGAAAACCCACCAGTCACGCCCCGACTGTAGTTCCTGACTCCCCGCATCCCCCGAAGGACAGGACGTAGCCGCCCACGTACACCGCCGTCCCCACCTGAGCCGACCCCCTGACCGCCGTTCTCCAGCGGACACCTCCTGTCGATACGCACTTCGTCTCTCCGTGACCGCGATCTACCACAGAGGTGGGGTTGAGGGCCCGGGTGCGCTGGGATGCGGCCGGGAACGTACGGCGGGGGTTGCGCGCCGCCGCGGCCGCCTTACAGAGGAGGTGCGGCTGGGCGAACCTGTGGCTGAGCGGGATGGCGAGGCCGGCGACCGCGCGAGCGTTGCCTGGGGCTGACGGGCTTCGGTTGCGGTTGAAGAAGAGGTTGCCCTGCAGGTAACCGTCGCGGGTGGTTCAGCCGGTGCGGGAAAGGTATCGGGCCCCGGGCGGGCGGTTGGGGGGAGGGTGGCGAAGGTACTGGGCCTCACCGGCGCAAGATGCGCCCCGCACGATCCCTCGCGGCCCAGGGTTCACTCCGCACTCCACGTCCCGGGACGATGTCGGTCCCCCAGAGACTCTTCACGGAAGATCGCTGCCGCTCTGTGGCAGTAGCACTCCGAGGATCGATGAAACCCGACTCCACCCTCTGTCGCTGCAACCCGAGCCCGTCAGTCACACGCAGCCGGCATCCGATCGCCATCTCTCCATCCTCGTCGCAGCAACCAAGCTCGTCAGACACACGCAGCGGGCATCCGATCGCGATCTCTCCATCACGTCTGTCGCAGCAACCCGAGCCCGGGAGGGAGCCGTGCACGGACCGCCGAGTGACAAGCCGTGCACGGACGGCCGGGTGGTTTGGCCGGGCGGGGAGTTGGCCCGGGCGGGTGGTTGGACTGGTGTGGGAGTGCGTCGGGCCTGAGCGGGCCAGGATGCACCCCACACTCCGTCTGCCGAGGCGAATTGGCCTTCGGCGCGGATTCACGGAAGCTCGCTGCCGTTCTGTGGCAGTCACGATCCGCGAAGTGCGGTTTCGCCTTTGGTTGCTGGTGTTTGGGCAACTATTCGTCACATGCGGGCACATATGTTCCACGCAGCTCTTGTACCGCAACCGAAGCCCGTCAGACACAGGCGACGTGCAGGTGGTCGCGGCCTCGCCATCCCGCTCAGCCACAGGCTCGCCCAGCCACACCTCCTTTGTAAGCCGGCCGCAGCGGCGAGGACCCGGCGCCTCGATCCCGGCCGCATGGCAGCGGGCCCCGGTCGCCAACCCCGCGCGGCAGACCACCGCGGCCCGGCCACGACTCCCGCCGTACAGAACGTGGTTAGCGGGTGAGGATGGCGATGGGGACTACTAGGTAGAAGAGGTTGATTGCGACGATGAAGATTCGTTCGGAGAGGCCGAAGAAGCGGCGGCGTAACGGGCGGACTACGAGGGCGACGACTAGGGCGGTTAGGGAGACGAGGGCTATCCAGCGCAGGGCGTTGAGGACTACGAGGTTGTACTGGGCGGTGAAGGTGCTGGTGAGGGTGAAGCTGATGGCGAACCAGGCGATCGCGGCGACGTAGTGGATCCGGCCGATCGCGGTCTGGCGGGCGCCTTCTAGGTCGGTGGGGAGGAAGGGGAGTACGGCGAAGATGGCGGCTAGGAGCAGGAGCCAGATGGTGCCTTGGTCTACGGCTCCGGCGAGGGTTGCCCAGGCTGCTGCCCAGACCCAGGTGGCGGTCGTGGCTAGGCGGCGGGTGGGGCCTACGGCGTAGTCGCTGACGGCGTGTTCGATGGGGTTGTAGTCGCTGCGGACCAGGTGGAGTGCGACGAACAGGCCGAGGCGGATCAGGAACAGGGTGGCGGCAACGGCGGCGAGAGCGGTACTCATGGAGTGCATGGTGCCGCCACCGGCTGACATTTCGATGACACGCTAGGCGAGGTCGTGCATGAAGGCGGTGAGTTCGGTGGCTACGAGTTTGGGTTCTTCGAAGGGCATGAAGTGCCCGCCTGCGGCGGGGGCCAGGTAGCGGCGGATGTCGGTGGCTGCGCGTTCGGCGATCGATCGGGGGAACAGGGGCATGTTCCATTCCTGGCTTTGCGTGACCGCGACCGGTACGGCGATGGTCGGGCGGACCCCGTTGTGCGAACCGTCGTAGTACGGGCGGAACGACGTACCGATGGAGGCGGTCACCCAATAGAGCGTGATGATCGTGCAGAGGTCGTCGCGGGTGAAGCGTGATTCGAGATCGCCGTGGCAGTCGCTCCAGGCTCGGAGTTTGTCGATGATGAAGGCGGCCAGCCCGGACGGTGAATCCAGCAGTGCCGCGGCGACCGTGTCAGGCCGGGTGCCGATGATCGCACCGTAGCCGCCGTCCTCCTCGCCGCGTTCGTCGTCCGAGTCGAGCCACACCTGCTCGGCCTCGGTGATCGGCTCAGCGAAGTCCGCCGGGAACGGGCCGTGGATGACATGGATCCCCGCGACCTGGTTGGGGTACATCGTCGCGAGCCACCCGCACACCGAGCCGCCGATGTCGCCGCCGAAGGCGAAGTAGCGTTCGTACCCGAGGGTTTCCGTCATCAGCCGGTGGTACCGCTCGGCGATCGCGGCCTTCGTGGTCGGTCCGTCGGTCGGCGTCGACCACAGGAACCCAGGCAGGGAAGGGATCACCACGTCGACGTCGAGCAGGTCGGCCAGCGGCAACAGCTCGGCGAACGTGCTCGGCCAACCATGAGTGAGCAGGACCGGAGGCCGCGTCGGATCGCGCCGGATGTGGACGAAGTGGGTGCCGTCCACGATGTACTGCGGGTATTCGTTCAACCGCGCCTCGGCCGCCCGCCAGTCGAACTCGTCGGCCCAGTAGGAGACGAGCGAGCGCAGGTAGTCCGGATCGACGCCGGCGTCCCAGTCCTTCGCAGTCGGTACGGCGAATCGCGTCCGCCGGAGTCGTGACCGGAGATCGTCGAGTTCGGACTCGGGTACGGCGATCGTGAAGGGGTTCATAGGGTTACTCCCTGTCCGCGCACCAGCGGGAACGCGTTGAGCTGCAACTGCACGGGTCGCGCATCCGCAGACGATTGGGCTTGGAGGCGACGAGCGACGACACCGTCGATTTCGGCGACAAGCTCACGCAGTTCGTCGGCGGTGAGTCGCAGGTTGACGGTGTCGAACGACGCAACGTCGAGCCACTCCGGCCCGAACACTTCCTCGCCGCGCGACCGGAACTCGCGGACGGTGTCATCCCGGCGGCTCATCCACTCCTGGTCGATCAGCTCGGTGGCGAGCCGCTCGGCACTGCCCTCCGGCTGCCGATGGGCGTCCGGCAGGGTGATCGAGCCCGGCGCCCGCTTCCACCAGCGCTCTCGCGCCGTACCGCGCCCGACGTCCTCGGCGACGAGCCCCTGCTTCTCCAGTTGGCGAAGGTGGTAGCTGGTGGCGCCGCTCGACTCACCGAGCCGCTCCCCCAACCCACTCGCCGTCAGCGGCCCGTACATCGACAGCTCATCGAGAATCCGCACTCGGAGCGGATGCGCGAGCGCCCGCAACGCCGCCGTACCCAAAGCCGGCGCCCTCGTGAATTCCTCCTGCATGATGCAAAGGTAGCTTTGCAAAGCTTTCTTTGCAACAAGATTACTGCGTGAGCAGCTGCTCGCGGTCGAGCCAGGCCTGCTCCCAGCGGCGGGTGAGCGCGGGGTAGATGACGAGATAGCGGAACGGCGCGATCGCGGCCATGTAGCGCCGCCCGAACGACCCGTTGGGTTTGACCAGCACGGCCATCCGCAGCTCGTAATCACCCTGCGATCCCTGGACCCAGCCGAGGTGCATGAGGGCGTGCACGGTCTTGTTCGCGATCTCGAGCGCAGCCTCCCGCTCCAGCGCGTACACCGGCTTGAGCGGCAGGCGATCGTCGTCGAGCTCGGTCGAAGTGGCGGGGAGATCACTCGGCAACCGATCGCGCAGCGAGGCGATCCGACTGTTGAGACCCGCGGCCGGCTTGTCCCAGCCGAACAGCTCACCGACCTTCCAGCGGAAGGCGAACAGGAACTTGGCCACCCCGGGCTGGTTATCGATTCCCCCGGCCGCCCGCATCGCGGCGAGCATGACGGGGAAGTCGTCCGGCCCTGCGCCCGGCGTACGGAAGGACCACACATCCTCGACCGTGAAGTCGCTCGCGAGCTCGTGGATCCGCCAGTTCAGCTCGGTGTGAGCGCTCGTTTCGAGTCGCGCCATGACTCCGCCTTCCATTTATACGTCGCCGTACAATTGATCTGTACGGTAACGTACAACTTGGCCGTCATCAATGGAGGAGGACCGATTCCCGCCGTCGCCCGGACTCCGCGAACCCGCTGGATCGAAGCCGGTCTGACCGCACTGGCCCGGGGCGGACCTGACGCCGTCCGCGTCGAGGTACTGGCCGCGGACCTCGGTGTCACCAAGGGCGGTTTCTACGGGTACTTCAACGGCCGGGCTGCGCTGCTCGACGAGATGCTCGACGAGTGGGAGCGCCGCTGTACTCGCGAGGTTCTGCTGCACGTCGAGGCCGAGGGCGGCGATGCGGCCACCCGGATTCGACGCGCCGGTCAGCTGACCTTCTCCGAGGACGTCCACCAGATCGACCTCGCCGTCCGCGCTTGGGCACGCCATGACGAGGCGGTGGCGGAGCGACTTCGCCGGATCGACACCGAGCGGATGGACTTCCTGCGCACGATGTTCGGGTCGTTCATCAGTGACCCGGACGAGGTCGAGGCGCGCAGCATCCTCGCGTTCACACTGGCCATCGGCCGGCACTTCATCGCGTTCGACCACCCCGGCCGGACGCGCGCCGAGACGGTCAAGCTAGCCGGGGAGTATCTCCTCAGTGCACCTGGAGACCGTCCAGCAGCAACGTGATCAGGCGCCGCGGGTCGTAGGCGGTGTCACCTTCGCGGCCGATGCAGAGATTCCCGATGCCGCGCATCAGCTCGTAGGCCTGGATGTCGGAGTCGATCTCGCCGGCCTCGGAGGCGGCCGCGAGTAGCTCGGTGCAGATCGGCAGCAGGCGCTCGAGGAAGTAGACATGCAGGGCTTCGAAGCCACTGCTGTCCGACTGCATTGCGTGCGCGAGGCCGTGCTTCGTGACCAGGAAGTCCACGAAGAGATCGACCCATTGCCGCAGCGCTTCCAACGGCGAGTCGAGGTCGGCCAGCAGCCGCGGGCCGGCCCCGGCGCACTCCTCGACCTGGTGCCGATAGACCGCAACCACCAGATCCGCGCGCGTCGGGAAGTTCCGGTAGATCGTCCCGGTGCCGATGCCGGCCTGGGCCGCGATCTCCCGGATCGGCGCATCGACGCCGGAGACCAGGAACACCTCAGCCGCCGCGGTCAGCAGCTTCTGCTCATTCCGCAGCGCATCGGACCGCCTACTCCGACCGGCCTCCATCACCCAACTCCCTTCAGCCAGGACAACCGGAACGACGTCCCACTTGATAACCGGAACAACGTTCCGTATCGTAAGTGGAACAACGTCCCGGTTCTCACTTTAGTGCATCGAAGGAAGCGATATGAGCACGCCCGTCATCTCCTACAGCCCGGTGATCCTGTCTGTCCCCGGCCGGCCCGTCGACCTGGAGGTCCGCGTCACTGCACCCGCGACCGGTACCGATCTGCCGGTCATCCTGCTGTCGCACGGCCACGGTTTCGCGAACAACCTGTCCTCGCTGAACGGCTATGCCCCGCTCGCCAACGACTGGGCCGCGCGCGGCTTCGTCGTCATCCAGCCGACTCACCTCAGCTCGCGGACGCTGACCAACGCGGTCGGCGATGCGCCCGGAGCGCCGTACTTCTGGCGATCGCGCGCCGAGGACATGTCCCAGATCCTCGACCAGTTCGATCTCGTCGAGAACGCCGTACCGCAGCTCGCCGGTCGGGTGAACCGCGAACAGATTGCCGTGGCCGGTCACTCCCTCGGCGGTTTCACCACCACTCAGTTGCTCGGGGCCCGCATCACCGACCCCGAGACCGGCGAGATCGCGGACCTGCGCGAGCCGCGGATCAAGCAGGGCATCGTCCTGGCCGCGCCCGGCCGCGGCGACGTACTGAACGGCCCGATGGCGGACGCCATCGACTTCGCGCGGACGATCGACTTCAGCACGATGACGACGCCGGCCCTGGTGGTCGTCGCGACAAGGACGACTCGCAACACTTCACCGACCTGGGCCCCGACTGGCACGCCGACCCGTACCACCTCGCCCCGGCGCCCAAGACCCTCCTCACCGTCTTCGGCGCCGAGCATCTCCTCGGCGGCATCCAGGGGTACGACGCCGCTGAGACCACCGACGAGGATCCGCAGCGAGTCGCCGCCATCGCCCGCCTCACCGCCGCCTACCTCCACACGCAGTTCAACCCCGCCAACACCGCGTGGCAAGAGGCCTCGGAGGAGCTGGCCGCACTCGCGGGCACCGAGTCCAAGTAGCGAGGACAGGATCGGCACCGGGAGCCGACAATTTCCTGACATTCGGTCGGCATCGTGGCGGGCATGACGACCAGAAGACTGTTGCAGTGGGCACCGATGGTGCTGGTGGTGGTGTTGGCGGCCGGATGTTCGGCCTCGAAGGCGGACACGCAGGCGCACACCACCAATGCGCCGGATGTCGCGACGCTCGTGACGCCGACACCCGGCAAGAGCAGTAGCACCAAGGCGACTCCGAAGGACCCGGACGCCGGCCGTGTCCGGGAGCGGATCGACATGACCGATGCGGATCGCCGGCGGTTGCTCGAGCCGTATCTGCAATGCATGAAGGACAACGGGATCGATGTCCTCGCGCAGCGGAAGGAGGCCGGCGTACTGGGTAGTGGGCCGACCACGAACCCGCAGAAGGCGAAGACGGCCGGCAAGGTCTGCGAGCCGAAGCTGCCACTGCCTGCCTGGGAGGTCGACGCCAACAACCCGGATGCGCTGGACTTCGGCCGCAAGGTCGTGCAGTGCCTCAAGGACAAGGGCGTCAAGTACGTCGAGCTGTCCAAGGACACGTCGTCCGGCATCGTCGGCCCGGCGCTCGGCGGCAAGAACAACGACATGCAGTCCATCACCAAGGGCATGGACCTGATGCCGGAATGCCAGCGCGAGGTGGCCGGCAAGTGAGCTCTCGGCGACGCATGGTACTGCGCCGTTTTCTCTTGGCTGTCGTGGCACTAGCCGTGGTTGGCGGCGGCGGTCTGGCCGGCTTCCGGTACGTCGATCGCCCGGAGAAGGCGGTCGCCGCGAATGGCCCTGATCCGGCGCAGACGGTGGAGATCACCCGGACCGATCTGTCCCAGGCCAAGGAGGTCACCGGGCAGCTCGGGTACGGCGGCAGTTCGACCATCAAGAGTCATGCCACCGGCACGATCACGTGGTTGCCCAAGGCAAACACCGTGGTGGACCGCGGGGACGCGTTGTTCCGGGTGGACAACAAACCGGTGACACTGTTCTTCGGATCCACGCCGCTCTTCCGGACGATCGGCACCGGTGCAGGGAGTCCGCCGCCCACCACGCCACCGACTTCGCCGCCGACTTCGCCAAGTACACCGCCCAGCGCGCCGCCTTCTGAGCCGCTCGAGGGACCCGACATCCGCGTGGTCAAGGAGAACCTCACGGCACTCGGTTTCTTGCCCACGACGACGACCGACAAGCTCACTCCCGCCACCACCAAGGCGATCAAGAAGTGGCAGAAGGCAACAGACCAGCAGCCGACCGGCGCAGCGTCGGCACGGACGCCACCGCTCCGCCCGATGACGGCAATCCATCCGACAGCGGCAAGAAGCCGCAGCTGATCGCGACGATCGCCCTCGACCAGCAGGCCGCGAGCAAAGGTGTCGACACCGGCCCGGTGCAGGTCACTGTGCCCGGTCCCAGTCGCAAAGACGTCCTCGTCGTACCGGTGGCTGCGCTGCTCGCGCTGCGCGAGGGTGGGTACGCCGTCCAGGTGGTGAACGGTACGACGACCTCGCTGGTCGGCGTCCAGACCGGAATGTTTGCCGATGGCAACGTCGAGATCACCGGGACGGGTCTGCAGGCGGGTCAGAAGGTCGTGACCACCTCATGACCGCGGTCGTCGAACTCACCCATGCGGTCAAGGAGTACCCCGGTGGAGTCCGCGCCCTGGACGACGTTTCGCTAGTCATCGCCAAGGGCGAACTCATCGCGATCGTCGGCCCATCCGGTTCCGGGAAGTCGACGTTGCTCAACCTGATGGGCACGCTCGACCGTCCCACCGAAGGGACGGTCGCGATCAGCGGCCACGACGTGGCCGGCCTGTCCGATCGCGAGTTGTCCGCCCTGCGCGGTCGCTCGATCGGCTTCGTCTTCCAGCAGTTCCACCTCTCCGACGGTCACACCGCGACCGAGAACGTCGCCACCGGACTCCTGTACGCCGGTACGCCGCGGCGCGCGCGGAAACCACTAGCACTCGAAGCACTCGCCAAAGTCGGTCTGTCCCACCGAGCCGACCACCGCCCGCACCAGCTCTCCGGCGGTGAGCGCCAACGAGTCGCCATCGCGCGAGCCCTGGTCAACAACCCGTCGATCGTGCTGGCCGACGAACCAACCGGCGCCCTGGACACCGCCAACGGCCTCGCCGTCCTCGACCTGCTGACGCAGCTCCACGCAGCCGGTACGACGATCGCCGTCATCACCCACGACCGCGAGATCGCCGCCCAGCTCCCCCGCCAAGTCGAGATGCGCGACGGCCAGGTGGTAACCGCATGACCGCACGCAGACCCGAGCTCACCCGACCCGTCCGCCTGGCGCTGTCCGATCTACTGCTGCTCGGCCTCACCCGGGTCCGCACCAGACCGCTGCGCGCCGCCCTATCCGCCCTCGGCATCTCCATCGGCATCGCCACCATGATCGTCGTGACCGGAATCCCAGCCTCCAGCCAGCAGGCGGTACTCGACGAACTGTCGACCCTCGGACCCGACCTGCTCCGGGCGGCCGCCGTACCGGATGCGACCGACAAGAGCGGCGCTCCCGCCGGGCTTCCGGTCGAGGCGGTAGGCATGGCCGGCCGGATCGGACCGGTACAGGACGTCAGCGGCGTGGCCAACGTGCACGCGAGCGTACGGCGTTCCGACAAGATCGACGCGACCACCAACAGCAGCGGGATCACCGTCCTGGCCGGTACCCCCAACCTAATAAACCTGCTCAGCGCCAAGATGTACTCCGGCAAGTTCCTGTCCCCCGCGACCGACCAGTTCCCCACCGTCGTACTCGGCGCGAAAGCCGCTACCTGGCTGGGAATCACCAGCCTGCCCGCCGGGCAAGCGCTCCCCCGGATCCTGCTCAACGACACCTGGTTCACCGTGATCGGCGTACTCGCAGACTCCCCGCTCGCACCGGATGTCGCGCAATCCGTGCTGATCGGGTGGGACGCCGCCAAGACCAACCTCGGTTTCGACGGGCGACCATCGGTGGTCTACGTCCGGTCCACCGACACCGCGGTCGAGGACGTCCGCGCCGTACTCGGCCGCACGCTCAGCCCCGAACAGCCCGGCCTGGTTCAGATCAGCCGGCCATCCGAAGCACTCGCCGCGAAACGCATCACCCAGAACGCCTTCTCCACACTGTTCCTCGGCCTGGCCGGGGTCGCGCTCTTGGTCGGCGGCATCGGGGTCGCGAACACGATGGTGATCTCCGTGCTCGAACGCCGCCGCGAGATCGGCCTGCGCCGCGCACTCGGCGCCAACCGGCGCCAGATCCGCGGCCAGTTTCTGACCGAGTCCGTCGTACTGTGCGCGATCGGTGGTCTGATGGGCGCGGTCCTCGGGGTGATCGGCGTGATCGGGTACGCCGAATCGCAGGACTGGCCCGTGGTGATCCCGGCCTCCGCACTGCTCACCGGCCTGGCCGCATCGATCTCGGTCGGCGTGCTGGCGGGGGTCTATCCGGCCGTCCGCGCATCGTTGCTCACGCCAACAGAAGCGCTGGCCTCGGATTGAGACGGCATATAGTCGACGGCATGGGTGCGCAGGTCGTGCTGGCCGAGGATGACGAGAAGCAGGCCGAGCTGGTACGGCGCTATCTCGAGCGGGAGAACCACACGGTGATCGTCGTGACCGACGGCCGATCCGCTCTGGAGGAGGTACGGCGGCGGCAGCCTGATCTCCTGGTTCTCGACGTGATGCTGCCCGGCGTGGACGGGCTCGACGTGTGCCGGATCCTGCGGCGCGAGTCCGATATTCCCGTGCTGATGCTGACCGCGCGGACCGAGGAGGACGACATGCTGCTCGGCCTCGACCTTGGCGCGGACGACTACATGACCAAGCCGTTCAGTCCGCGCGAACTGGCCGCGCGCGTGCGCACCCTGCTCCGCCGTACCAGGGTCCCTGCGGCCGCTGAGCCCAGCACGTTGCTGCAGGTCGGCGAAATCGCGGTGGATCTCGAGCGGCACGAATTGTTTGCCGACGGCACCAAAATCACCTGTACGCCAGGAGAGTTCCGCCTGATCGCGACGATGGCCGCGCGACCGCACCGGGTCTTCACCCGCGCCCAACTGCTGGAGAACATGCACGGGATCGACCAGTACATCACCACCCGCACGATCGACACCCACGTGCTGAACCTGCGGAAGAAGATCGAGCCGGACCCGCGCCGGCCGGTGCGGCTGCTGACGGTCTACGGGGTCGGCTACAAGCTGACCGACGGCTGACATGGCCGCTCGGCGAAGCATTCTGGTCCGCTTACTGGCTGGTGCCGTCCTGATCGCGCTCTGCTCGATCGCCGCGACGGCCTGGCTGGCGGCCCGCAGTACGACGGTCGCGATCCAGGAACAGCAGGGCCAGGCGCTCGCCGACGACGCGAAGATCTACAACACCCTGCTCGAGTACGCCGCGACGCACCGGACCTGGCAAGGTGTCGACCCGTTGCTCACCAAACTCGGCAAGGACACCGGCCGGCAGATCAGCCTGTCCCTCCGCGATCACACACCGATCGCCGGCAAGCCGGTCCCGGACACGAGGAAGCCGTCGGCATTCATCGATCCGCTCCGCCTCGACCCCAACCTGGTCGCCGCGGAGGGCGGCGGTGACCTGATCGATCCGCGAGTGGCCGGTCCGTTCGCACTGACGCCGGCGCAGCGGACGGCGTACAACGCGGTGGCGAAGGAGGTCCTGGAGTGCGTTCAGGGACGCACCGGCCAGGGCAGGATCGAGGTGGGATCAACCGGCCGGCCCGAGATCCTGGATGCCCCGGAGGCAACGGTGGCTGGTTGCCAAGGCGACCGCCTCGCCCTCATCGAGCCGCCCCAACTGAAGGCCTACGATCAGTTGCAGAAGGACGTCACCCGCTGCCTGAACGCCCGGGGGCCCAAGGCAACGATCAAGCTCGATGCCTACCTGAACTGGTCCATCCCCACCGCCCCGGCACAGGAAGCCCCGGCCGTTGCGCCAGTGCCGCCGACGACCGAGGCCGTCGAGAACTGCTTGACGAACGCACGCCGCGACCTACTCAAGCCGTACGTCGCTCCGTTGGCACTGCTGTTCGTGAGCAGTCAGGGCAGTAGCGCGTCGGCCGAGTTCGACCTGTCGGCGGCCAATCAGAAACGGATCGCCGGAGTCGCGGCCGCGATTCTCGGGATCACTGTGCTGATCGCGGTACTCGGCGGGATCCGGCTGGTGCACCCGCTGCGGGCGTTGACCAAGGCGTCGCGGCAGATGACCAGTGGCGACGAGGAGATCCGGGTCCGGGTTCGCGGTAAGGATGAAATCGGCCAGCTGTCGCTCGCTTTCAATGAGCTCGCCGACAGCCGAGCCAAGACCGAATCGTTGCGCAGGGCAATGGTCAGCGATATCGCGCACGAGCTGCGCACCCCGCTGAGCAACATCCGCGGCTGGCTCGAAGCCGTCGAGGACGGTGTCGCCCAGCCCGATCAGGCCTTCATCGCCTCGCTGTCGGAGGAGGCCGCGCTGCTCCAGCACATCATCGACGACCTCCGTGACCTGGCCACCGCCGACGCCGGCAACCTCCGCATCCACCCCGAACGCGTCTACCTCGGTCTGCTGCTCGAACAGGTCGTCGCCACCTACCTCAGCCAGGCCGAGCACGCCGAGATCACGTTGTCCTCGGCAACCGATGGTGACATCGAGCTGGACGCCGATCCGGTTCGCCTCCGCCAGGCCATCGGCAACCTGGTCGCCAACGCGCTGCGCTTCACCCCCGCCGGCGGTACGGTTCGGATCGACGCCCGCCGCGAAGGCACCGACGTACTGATCGATGTCACCGACACCGGCGCCGGCATCGCGCTCGAAGACCTCCCCAAGGTCTTCGACCGCTTCTGGCGCGCCGAGCAGTCCCGCAACCGCCACACCGGCGGCAGCGGCCTCGGCCTCCCGATCGTCCGCAGCCTCATCGAAGCCCACCACGGCACCACCTCAGTCACCAGCACCCCCGACCAAGGCAGCACCTTCACCCTCCGCCTCCCCACCACCCCGTAGGCCCATTTGGTGGGTGGACCCACCGGCTTGGGGGTTCCCCTACCGGAATCTGGTGTGGGAACCCCCGCTTTGGTGGGTGAACCCCAAGGCCGGTTAGTTAAGGCGGGTTGGGTGGTGTCAAGGGGCGTGTTGAACGTAAAGCAGCGGAGCTCTGTTGGGTAGACAGGT